>NZ_OZ481794.1:3900000-4954057 GCF_984799205.1 Bacillus sp. SRL543 | reverse complement strand
CAGGTATCCCTCCTTTTCTGTTAGTTTCGTCCAGCAGAACGATGGGTTATACAAGTTGTACAACCCTTATGTGATCTATATACGAAACTGTTTATGTGGATAAATATATAATAAGGAAACAAATAGGGATTTCGACATTTTCCCCGGTATGTGGACAAAGTTCATCAAAGCCCCTGAATAACCTGTCCACATGTTATCCACAATCTGTGGATAAAGAAGTTATGCACAATAATTATTAAGTGTGAAAACACAACTATAATATCAAATAATAGTAAGCCATGCAATGGTTTTTAATGCTTTATCCACAAAGGCGGTTTCCTGTGCATATTAATTGTCCACAAGCAGTTAGTCTGTTAAAAACTTGTCATATCACCTGTGGATAGTGAAAATCTTGTCGAAAATTTATCCACAACGGGCAAAAATTCATGAAGCAGGAAAAATTAACAGCAGCCAATTTGAAAAAGGGTCGTGACAATCGGGCGGAAAAAAGGTAAAATTTCAAAGGTAGCAAAATGGGCGTCCGGATCTTCTGGATGGTCAATCAAACAGACTATTTGCAGACTTAATGATATAAACGATGCCGGCAGGCTTTTTCGATCAGGGAAAACGGAATGAAGAGTTGACAATTATTCGGGTATCTTTGTATAATCAATAAGACTGTCTTTTACTGTTATCCTCAGGGAGGTGTAATATAATGAAAAGAACGTTCCAACCGAACAAGAGAAAAAGAAGCAAAGTTCACGGTTTCCGCTCTCGTATGAGCAGTGCAAACGGACGCAAGGTTTTAGCGCGCCGCCGTCAAAAGGGAAGAAAAGTATTATCTGCTTAGGCCACTGAAACGTCAGTGGTCTTTTTTCCTTTTTGAAAAGATTATATAGCCTGCTTCTTATATAAGGGGCCGGTTGTGGTTATAAAGGTAAAAGAATCCTTTTGGATTGAGCAGGCTGCCGATCGGCTGCCCGCTCTTTTCCTTGAAGGATGAATGACAGAGCTTTCTATGATTGAGGAGTAAATGGCATGAAAAAAGAGTTCAGAGTCAAAAAGAATAAAGAATTTCAGGAAGCCTTTAAAAAAGGAAAGTCATTTGCCAACCGTCAATTTGTTATATATGCATTGAAGAAAACGGGGCAGGAACACTTCCGCATCGGCCTTTCCGTCAGCAAAAAGGTCGGCAATGCAGTGGTCCGGAACCAAATCAAAAGGTATGTCCGCCAGGTATTCCATGAGCTGGATGCTTCCATACATAATGAGTATGACTATGTCATCATCGCCAGGAAGCCTGTGGCCGAGATGGGATTTCATGAGATCAAAAACAGCCTCACCCACGTCCTTAAAGTCGGCAAGGTCCTTGGCCGTCCCGGGCACCCCCGGGACCGGAAAAAGCCTGAATGAAGTTTATGAATTTTTAAAGCGCTTGCGCCTGAAAAATGGTAGAATATCACCGTAGTGCCTTTATTGTCCTGCAGGCAGGATGGACAGGCCTATAAAAAGAAGCATACAGGCAGCCATGGCTTGGACCTGCCGCCTATGGCCGGGGGAACACCTGGTTTTTCTTATATAAAAATGAAATGCAGCAAGGGAGGATAAACGTTGAAGAAGCGAATATTTCTTGTATTCGGATTGATTTTCCTAATGGCTCTTTTGACGGGATGTACAGAAGTCAATAAGCCGATTACCTCTGAAAGCGAAGGTTTTTGGAATGAGTATATTGTTTACCCGCTTTCGATGTTCATCGTAAAAGTGGCTGAAACACTCGGCGGCAGCTATGGGCTTGCCATCATCGTGGTAACCCTGATCATCCGCCTGTTGATTCTGCCGCTGATGATCAAGCAGACAAAAAGCTCGAAGGCCATGCAGGCCCTCCAGCCTGAGATGCAGAAGCTGAGAGAGAAATACAGCAGCAAAGACCAGAAAACACAGCAAAAGCTGCAGCAGGAAACCATGGCGCTTTTCCAGCAGCATGGCGTTAATCCGCTGGCAGGCTGTTTCCCGCTCATCGTTCAAATGCCGATCCTGATCGGTTTCTATCACGCCATTTCCCGTACGCGCGAGATTGCGAACCATGACTTCCTATGGTTTGATCTCGGTTCTCCGGATCCGATTTACCTGCTGCCGCTGATTGCCGGCGCAACGACTTTCATCCAGCAGAAGATCATGATGGCGGGGACTGCCAACCAGAATCCGCAGATGGCCATGATGCTCTGGATCATGCCTGTCATGATCATCGTATTTGCAATCAATTTCCCTGCAGCCCTGTCATTATACTGGGTTGTCGGTAACATCTTTATGATTGTCCAGACGTATTTCATCAAAGGTCCGGATCTGAGAAAAGCAGCTGCCGGAAATGCGGGAGGAGCAAAGAAGTGAAAGAAGTGACTGCTACAGGACAATCCGTCGAAGCAGCAGTAGAATCCGCTTTAGCTCAATTGCAAACAACAAGAGACCGTACGGAAATCAGCATCCTTGAAGAAGGAAAGAAAGGTTTTTTCGGGATCTTCGGTTCGAAGCCTGCCGTTGTAAGGGCAGTCCTGAAGCCTGATCCGATCGGGGAAGCCGTTCAATTCCTGAAAGATATCGGAGACAAAATGGAAGCGCCCGTTGAAGTGGAAGTGCTTAAGGACGGGAAAGAGATAGAGCTTGTCCTGACCGGCGAAAAAATTGCCCTTTTCATCGGAAAAAGGGGACAGACCCTGAATTCGCTTCAATATTTGACCCAGCTTGTGGTCAATAAGTCTTCCGATTCTTACCTGAATGTGGTCCTGGATGCCGAGGATTACCGGAAGCGCCGGAACGATACACTCGTCCAGCTTGCCCAGCGGCTTGCCCAAAAGGCAATCAAAACAGGCAAGGATGTTGCACTCGAACCGATGCCTTCCTATGAAAGAAAAATCATTCATGCGGCGCTGGCCGGTACGCGGAAAGTCAAAACGTACTCAAGCGGAGCCGATCCCAACCGCCATATCGTCATATCTCCGGTGAAATAGCCGGGTGCGAGCCTTATCCATTTGGATAGGGCTCTTTTTTTTTGAGAGAAACAGTGGCTGATCTTTAATAGAACAGAGGACTTTTCTCTTGTTCTTGCGCTGGACCCGCAGAATTGGCTTTTGGGTGTGATTCCGAAAGACGCGGTGTTCTCTAAACATGAACAGCGGCCTCCGCATTTCCTGCTGTGGATAACATATAGGACGGTATTTGCTTCTGGTTTTATTGTTATTCACATGTGGATAAGTTAAAATAGAGCATAATAATGTGTAGAGATTCGGGGAGCTTGTGGATAAGCGGGATGACCTTGAGCAAATAATCTTTTTTATCAATGGCTCTTGTGCTATTCTAGTTATTTGGGGCTTAAAAAATTACCGTTTTAATCATATAGATAGAAAACAGGAAATGAGGTGGCAGCAGGGTGGAGCTAGATACAATTGCAGCGATATCCACTCCGATGGGGGAAGGCGCGATCGCCATTGTCCGGCTGAGCGGCGATGAGGCATTCTCCATTGCAGACAAGCTTTACAGGGGAGTGGGAGGAAAACGCATAAGTGATGCAGCTTCCCATACGATCCATTACGGCCATATCATCGATCCGAAAACCGGTCAGGTGGCAGAGGAAGTAATGGTATCGGTGATGAAGGGACCGAAAACCTTCACGAAGGAAGATGTGGTAGAGATCAACTGCCATGGCGGAATTGTATCCGTCAACCGGGTGCTGCAGCTCGTGCTGAACCATGGCGCCCGCCTCGCCGAACCTGGTGAATTCACAAAGAGGGCATTCCTGAACGGGCGGATCGACCTTTCCCAGGCAGAAGCGGTGATGGATTTGATCCGCGCCAAAACTGACCGGGCGATGAATGTGGCGCTTGGCCAGATGGAGGGACGCCTTTCCAAGCTGGTGAAAAGGCTGCGCCAGGAAATCCTTGAAACACTGGCCCATATCGAGGTTAATATCGATTATCCGGAATATGATGATGTCGAAGAAATGACCCATCAGCTTTTGCTTGAGAAGGCCGGCTTTGTTAAAGGAGAGATTGAGAAGCTCTTGAAGACTTCCCAGCAGGGGAAAATTCTGCGTGAAGGTTTGTCGACCGTGATTGCCGGAAGGCCGAATGTCGGGAAATCCTCCCTGCTAAACAGCCTTGTGCATGAAAACAAGGCGATCGTAACTGATATACCGGGTACAACCCGTGATGTAATAGAAGAGTATGTAAATGTCAGGGGAGTCCCATTGAGGCTCCTTGATACAGCCGGCATCCGGGAGACAGAGGATATTGTCGAGCGGATCGGTGTGGAAAAATCACGCCAGGTGCTGAAGGAAGCTGATCTGATCCTGCTTGTCGTCAACTATTCAGATGAGCTGACACAGGAAGATGAGAACCTCTTCAAAGTGGTAGAGGACATGGACGTCATCGTGATCGTCAACAAAACCGACCTTCCGCAGAAAATTGATATGGAGCGGGTGCGGGAGCTGGCAGCAAAGCATCGGCTTGTAACTACCTCACTACTGGAGGACCAGGGCATCGATGAACTGGAGGAAAGCATTTCTTCCCTGTTCTTCGCCGGCAGCATTGAAGCGGGCGATATGACTTATGTGTCCAACACCCGGCATATCGCTTTGCTGAACCAGGCCCTAAACAGCATTGAGGAAGCGCTGAACGGAGTAGATTTTGGAACGCCGATCGATATTATTCAGATAGATTTGACAAGAACATGGGAGCTTTTGGGCGAGATTATCGGAGAAAGCGTTCATGACAGCTTGATTGACCAGCTTTTCTCCCAATTTTGCCTTGGAAAATAATCCGGCAGGCGGGAAAACAGCCTGGAAAGAAGGAGGCAGCAGGAAACATGCATTATGATGCAGGCAATTATGATGTCATTGTCATTGGGGCAGGACATGCGGGAGTCGAGGCTGGCCTGGCTGCGGGGCGGCTCGGCGCCAAGACATTAATGGTAACCATCAATCTTGATATGGTTGCTTTCATGCCGTGCAACCCTTCAGTCGGAGGGCCGGCAAAAGGGATCGTCGTCAGGGAAATTGATGCCCTCGGCGGTGAAATGGGCAAAAATATTGATAAAACCCATATCCAGATGAGGATGCTGAATACAGGAAAAGGTCCGGCTGTACGTGCGCTCAGGGCGCAGGCCGATAAATTCACCTATCAGCATGAAATGAAGAAGACGATCGAAAACGAACCGAATATCACTCTTTTGCAGGGGATGGTCGAAAAGCTGATCGTGGAAGACGGCGTCTGCAAAGGTGTCGTAACCATGACCGGTGCAGTATACAGCGCGAAGACGGTCGTCATCACAACCGGTACATTCCTGCGCGGGGAAATCATCCTCGGCGAACTGAAATATTCAAGCGGCCCGAACAATCAGCAGCCGTCCATCAAACTTTCAGAGCATCTGCAGGAGCTTGGCTTCGATATGGTCCGGTTCAAGACCGGTACGCCTCCGCGCGTCAACAGCCATACGATCGACTACAGCAAGACGGAGATCCAGCCCGGTGATGATGTGCCGCGTGCCTTCTCTTATGAAACGACGAAATATATCACTGACCAGCTTCCATGCTGGCTTACCTATACAAATGAAACAACGCACAGTCTGATCGATGATAATCTGCACCGTTCGCCGATGTATTCAGGCATGATCAAAGGGACAGGGCCGCGCTACTGCCCTTCCATCGAAGATAAGGTGGTCCGCTTCAATGATAAGCCTCGCCACCAGATCTTCCTTGAGCCTGAAGGGCGGAATACGCAGGAAGTGTATGTACAGGGGCTCTCCACAAGTCTGCCCGAGGATGTGCAGCAGAAGATCCTCCGTACGATCCCCGGCCTTGAAAATGTGCAGATGATGCGTGCCGGCTATGCGATTGAGTATGACAGCATCGTCCCAACCCAGCTCTGGCCGACATTGGAAACGAAAAAGGTCAAGAATCTGTATACCGCAGGACAGATCAACGGAACTTCCGGTTATGAGGAAGCTGCGGGCCAGGGGCTTATGGCAGGAATCAATGCCGGCCTTAACGCGCTTGGCAAGGAAGAGCTGATTCTCAGCCGCTCTGATGCCTATATCGGTGTACTGATCGACGATCTTGTCACAAAAGGAACGAACGAGCCTTACCGCCTCCTTACTTCACGGGCGGAATACAGGCTGCTTCTCCGCCATGACAATGCCGACCTGCGCCTGACGGATGTCGGCCATAAGATCGGCCTGATCAATGAAGAAAGATACGGACGCTTCACAGAGAAAAAGCAGGCGATCGAAGAGGAAAAAGAAAGGCTGCGTTCCATCATCATCAAGCCCACAGCCGAAGTGCAGGAAATGATCAAAAGCCAGGGCGGAAGCGAGCTGAAGGACGGAATCCGTGCCTCAGACCTGCTCAAGCGCCCGGAAATGTCGTATGAGCATATCAAGCTTGCGGCACCTGCCGACGCGGAATGGGACTTTGATGTGACAGAACAGGTCGAAATCCAGCTGAAATATGAAGGATATATCGAAAAATCCCTGCAGCAGGTCGAGCGCCTGAAGAAGATGGAAAACAAAAAGGTGCCGGAAAATATCGATTATGATGCAATCAACGGACTCGCTTCAGAGGCCCGCCAAAAGCTGAAGGAAGTGCGCCCGCTGTCCATTGCGCAGGCTTCCCGGATTTCCGGAGTCAATCCTGCCGATATCTCCATCCTGCTTGTATATCTTGAGCAGGGAAGGGTCGCCAGGGTTTCCAACAACTAATCACAGCTGCAGGAAAGGAATGGGCAATGAATACAGAACAATTCATCAAGATGCTGGAGGAGAAAGGGATTTCCCTTTCCTCCAGGCAGATTGATCAATACAATATCTATTTTGAAACATTGGTTGAGTGGAATGAAAAAATGAATCTGACAGCCATAACAGACAAGCCGGAAGTCTATTTGAAGCACTTCTATGACTCTGTTTCCGCTGCCTTTTATTTTGATTTCTCCAAGCCCTTACATATATGTGATGTAGGTGCAGGAGCGGGTTTCCCGAGCCTTCCGATCAAGATTGCGTTCCCGGAAATCAGCGTGACCATCGTTGATTCACTGAATAAGCGCATCAGCTTCCTGGAGCACCTGGCAGGAAAGCTTGGACTTGAAAATGTCCGTTTCGTCCATGACCGGGCGGAAACGTTCGGGCAGAACAAGGAATACAGGGAAGCCTTTGATGTCGTCACAGCCAGGGCCGTTGCCAGAATGTCGGTGCTGACTGAGCTTTGCCTTCCCCTTGCCAGGGTCGGCGGCCATTTTGTTGCCATGAAAGGGGCCAGTGCCCAGGATGAGCTGGCTGCAGGCAAGAAAGCGATTACGATGCTTGGCGGCAAGCTGGAGAATTCCCACTCCTTCCTTTTACCAGAAGAAGAAAGCGAACGGAATATCTTTGTAATCCGGAAAGAAAAGCCGACACCAAAGAAATTTCCAAGAAAGCCGGGCACACCGAATAAAAGCCCGATTGAATAATAAGTTACTTTTGTCCCGGATTTATGGCATAATTTTTAATAGAAGCTGTTGTTATATATCCATATTCTCATGAATGAATACGCGGCCGCCTGCCCAAGATTGTTTTTCGGAGGTGCAGGAGTTCCCGTTATTTAGGAGAATATGTAATAGGGAGTTTCGTAAAGGTGGTGCAGGGTGATGAAGCATTCTTTCTCACGCTTTTTTGGCCTAGGCGAAAAGGAAGAACAAGAAATTGAAAAAGCTGATGAACAGTTAAATATAATAGAAGAAGAACCAACTAACAGGGAAGAAGTCAGGAAGATCCCTATCGGACAGATTGTGCCGAACCGTTTTCAGCCGAGAACGGTATTTGATGACGAAAAAATCGAGGAATTGTCCCGCACGATCCATACGCACGGGATCATCCAGCCGATCGTTGTCAGGGAATTCGATGACGGCAAATTCGAGATCATTGCCGGCGAACGCAGATGGCGGGCCATGAATAAGCTGGGCTGGGACGAGGTGCCTGCGATTGTCAAAAATCTCAGCGACACCGAAACCGCCTCTGTTGCCCTGATTGAAAATCTGCAGCGCGAAGAGCTTTCGCCGATCGAGGAAGCGGTTGCTTATGGAAAGCTGCTGGAGCTCCATAATCTGACCCAGGAGGCCCTGGCACAGCGGCTTGGCAAAGGACAGTCCACTGTTGCGAACAAGCTCAGGCTCCTCAAGCTCCCGGAGCAGGTCCAGGAAGCGCTGCTGAACAAGCAGATCACAGAGCGCCATGCCCGTTCCCTCATTCCGCTGAAGAATCCGGAGAAGCAGGTCAAGCTTCTGGAAGAAGTCATTGAGAAAAGCCTTAATGTCAAACAGACGGAAGACCGTGTCGTGAAACTGCTGGAGCAGAGCGAAAACAAGCCGAAGCCGAAACGGAAGGCTTTCAGCAAGGATATGCGGATAGCAGTCAACACCATCCGCCAGTCCCTCAATATGGTGTCGGACAGCGGCATCAATCTTGATTCCGAAGAAGAGGAATTCGAGGAATTTTATCAGTTCACGATCAAGATTCCGAAAAAGAAATGATAGATTGTGAGACATAATAAATATGGCAGACAAAACGCACTGTATTTCACACCGGAATCCGCAGTGCGTTTTTCATTATAAGTACTGCACTATTCATTAGGAGGGAAAAGCATGGACAAGGAACTGCTGCTGGGCACTTTGAAGGATCG
Organism: Bacillus sp. SRL543; assembly: GCF_984799205.1. Lineage (NCBI taxonomy): Bacteria > Bacillati > Bacillota > Bacilli > Caryophanales > Bacillaceae > Bacillus > Bacillus sp. SRL543. The sequence continues at coordinate 4,945,380 of NZ_OZ481794.1, read as the reverse complement.
TTTTGAAAAGAATATGGACCGCCATAAAAATCTTGATTGGAATCTGGTGGAGGCAAAGCTTGCTGATCAGACTGATAAGCTTTTAGCGCTCAATGAAATGGAAGCAACCGGCGGGGAGCCGGATGTCATTGCTTACGATGAAAGAAATGATGAATACATATTCTGTGATTGTTCTGCCGAAAGCCCTAAAGGCCGAAGAAGTGTCTGCTATGACCGTGAAGCGCTGGAGTCCAGGAAAAAGCATAAGCCTGAAAACAGCGCAATGGAACTGGCTGCCGGGATGGGCATTGAGCTTTTGACAGAAGAGCAGTACCGGGAGCTTCAGAAGCTCGGAAGCTTTGACCTGAAAACATCCTCCTGGGTGCTGACTCCTGCTGAAGTCAGAGAGCTTGGCGGCGCCCTATTCTGCGACCGCCGCTATAACCAGGTGTTCGTCTATCATAATGGCGCTGATTCGTACTATGCTGCGAGGGGCTTCCGGGGCAGGCTGAAGGTCTGAGCCTGCAGCAGGCAAAATATTCATTTCTCCTCAATCTGTGGGAATTTTAAGAAAAAACCTAACATCATATTCCATTCATGATAAAATAGAAGTCGTGACTCTAGTAAATTTTTTTCTGATTGCATAGATTAGGAATACAATAGATATAACACTGTTTAGAGGAATAAGGTAGGTGGCACCGTGGGGAAAATTATTGCGATTGCGAATCAAAAAGGAGGAGTCGGAAAGACGACGACCTCTGTGAATTTGGGAGCCTGTTTGGCATACATAGGAAAGAAAGTGCTGCTGGTCGACATTGATCCGCAGGGCAATGCGACAAGCGGGATAGGCATAGAAAAAGCGGACGTGGACCAGTGCATCTACGATGTTCTTGTCGATGATGTTGAAGCACGGAAAGTGATCAAGCCGACAGCCGTCGAGAATCTGTATGCCATTCCTGCGACCATTCAGCTCGCAGGGGCGGAAATCGAGCTGGTTCCGACTATTTCCCGGGAAGTGAGGCTCAAAAGGGCCCTTGAAGAAGTGAAAAAGGACTTCGATTATATCATCATCGACTGCCCTCCTTCCCTCGGCCTTTTGACGATCAACTCCCTGACGGCTTCCGATGCCGTCCTGATCCCGGTCCAGTGTGAATATTATGCACTCGAAGGGCTCAGCCAGCTGCTGAATACGGTCCGCCTTGTGCAGAAGCACCTGAACCATGAACTGAAAATTGAAGGTGTTCTTCTGACGATGCTTGATGCCAGGACGAATCTGGGTATACAGGTCATTGAAGAGGTAAAGAAATACTTCCAGGATAAAGTCTATAAAACGATCATTCCGCGCAATGTCCGTTTAAGCGAAGCACCGAGCCACGGGGAACCTATCATCATTTATGATCCGAAATCCCGGGGAGCTGAAGTGTATCTAGATTTGGCAAAGGAAGTGATTTCGAATGGCTAAAGGTCTGGGAAAAGGGCTGAATGCTTTCTTCTCGAACGCTGAAGCAGATACAGAGGAAATAATCCAGGAGATCAGGCTTTCGGAAATCCGTCCGAATCCTTATCAGCCGAGAAAGACATTTGACGAGGCAGCCATCGATGAGCTGAAGCAGTCGATTCTTGAGCATGGCATCTTTCAGCCGGTCATCCTGAGAAAAAGCATCAGGGGCTTTGAAATCGTTGCAGGTGAACGCCGCTGCCGGGCAGCCAAAGAAGCAGGCCTTGAAAAGGTTCCGGCCGTCATCCGGGAATTGAGCGAAAAGCAGATGATGGAGCTGGCCATCCTGGAGAACCTGCAGCGCGCGGACCTCACTCCGATGGAGGAAGCGGCCGCCTATCAGCAGCTGATCGAGAAGCTGAAGATGACACAGGAAGAGCTTGCGAAGAGATTGGGTAAAAGCAGGCCTCATATTGCCAATCATATCAGGCTCTTGTCGCTCCCTCCGAAAATCCAGGAGCTGATTTCAGGCGGCAAGATCACGATGGGACATGGACGTGCGCTTTTGGGCCTCAGGCAAAAGGAAAAGCTCCAGGCAGTCGCGGACCGTGCAATGAAGGAAGGGCTCAATGTCCGCCAGCTTGAACAGCTGATCCATCACCTGAATGAGCTTGTTCCACGTGAAACAAAGAAAGTGAAGCAGCCTAAGGATGTGTTCATCAAGGCGCAGGAAACTTCTCTGCGGGAACGGTTCGGAACCCCGGTCAGCATCAAGCAGAATAAAAATCAAGATAAAGGTAAAATCGAGATCGAGTTCTTTTCCAAAGACGATCTGGACCGTATTTTGCACATATTGGATCAAGAGCGTTCATAAGCCATCATGGATGGCTTTTTCTTCTTTTTTCATCAACTACTATACAGATAAAGGTGAAATGAAATGTTTTTATTAGGCACTTTAGTGAACGGGCTGCTGATTGTGATTGGCACGCTTCTAGGCAAGCTGCTTCACCGCATCCCGGAAAGCATGAAAGGCACCGTCATGTATGCAATCGGACTGGCAGTCATCGTCCTCGGCCTGCAGATGGGCTTTAAAAGTGAAAATTTCCTGATTGTCATCCTGAGTCTTGTGCTGGGGGCTGTGATTGGCGAGTGGCTTGGGCTTGAGGATAAGCTAAATGCAGTCGGCAATTGGTTGGAGAGGAAGATTGGCTCAACTGGACAGAGCAGCATCTCACAGGGCTTTGTGACAGCGACCCTTATTTTTGTGATCGGGGCGATGGCAATCATCGGTGCGTTGGACAGCGGTATCCGCGGCGACCATGATGTCCTGTTCACAAAATCGATTATTGACGGCTTTACGGCACTCATCCTGACGACGACCCTCGGGATCGGCGTCATCTTTTCTGCCGTTCCGGTTGTCCTTTATGAAGGACTGATCGCCCTTTTTGCGACTCAGATTGACCGGTTTGTCCCTCAGGCGCTGATGGACCAGTTCATAGTAGAAATGACGGCAGCGGGCGGGGTGATGATCTTTGCAATCGGGCTGAACCTGACAGGATTGACGAAGATCAGGGTGGCCAATCTCCTGCCCGGCATCCTAGTGACTGCTGTCATTGTCACGTCGATCTATTTTTACCAGCAGATTGCCTGATTGAAGAGGCCGGACGGCAATGCTCTGTCCTCCCTCTTCCCTATTGATTAAGCTTTGCCTGTTCGACTGTGCCCAAATCCCAGCTGATGCGCGGCCATGCCTGTTTGAACCTTGCGTCAAGGCTCGCTTCATGGATTCCGGAAGCAATCGTCTTTGCCATCCTCAGCACAAGATTCAGCCTCGTATTCTGAAGGACAAAGAACTCCATAAATCCGCTCACATTCACAATACCGGTAATATGCATTTCGCCAACCTCAGGAAGCTCCTTATTCACACCTGCTCCCGGCTTGACTGGGCCGGATCCGACCTGGATGACGCCTACGCTCTTCAGGCGGCCAAGGCATGCGTCAATTCCGATGATATAAGGGCGTACGTGCGATGCTTTGATTTCCTTCAGCTTTTCCTCCAGATTTACGGCATGGATCGGATCATCCAGCGTTCCGTACACATGAAAGGGAGCCACAGCTTTCTCTTCAAGAAGCGTTCCGATAAGCGGGCCCAATGAATCTCCGGTAGAGCGGTCAGTGCCGATGCAGACAAAAACGACAGGGCGTACACCGATGCCTGGGGGCAGGAAATTTAAAAGCTCTGCGGCCAGCTTGTTTGCAGCATTCTGCTCATCATGGGCAACACGGGCACTGCTGGCCTTTTTTTCAAATAAATTCGTCCTTAAGTTCATTGGTTCCACTCCCTCAATATGGTAGTAACAGTATACGGAAAAAATTTGTAATCTATACATACCTGCATCAGTAAAAAGATAAACAGAGAATCATATCTTGGTATGGGTGCTGAAGTCCGTACGATACGTCACTTTAATGAATTAAAGGGCGTTTGTGCAGGCGGGGAAGGCAGTATAGGAATCGAAAAGGATCTTAGAGAAGGCATTCATACGGTTCTGACTGTAAAAAAATCTCGCAAATTGTTAAAATGGATTTAATTTTATAAGATAAGAAAGTAGAATTTTGAACTTTGGCTGCAGGATGCGGCGTTCATAGCCTTCGTTCCTACTGGGGAAAGGCGTGCGTTTTTCTTATATAATTCACTAAAAGTAAGCGGGTGAAACCATGACTTCTGCAGAAAAAATGCTTCAAGGAATTAGGGATCAGCTGGCAAATGAGGATATGTGGATTTCCATTGGGCAAGGATTCCTGAAGATCATTGCCATCCTGATTGTATCCAGCCTGATCATCCGGATCGGACGGGCGGCCATCCGCAAGGTTTTTGCCGTGCGGAGCCACTCGCCGCTCCGGATCAGCTACCGCCGGGAGGCAACACTCGTCAAGCTTCTCGAAAATGTCCTGACGTATGCGGTGTCCTTCATTATGATCATGATGATTCTGTCGACCTTGACGATCGATGTTGGGGCACTTCTCGCCGGTGCCGGGATTGTCGGCCTTGCGGTCGGCTTCGGCGCCCAGAATCTTGTAAAGGATATCATTACCGGCTTTTTCATCATATTTGAAGATCAGTTCTCGGTCGGCGATTATATAAGAGTCGATCAATTCGAAGGGACAGTAGAAGAAATCGGCCTCAGGACTACAAAAATTAAGAGCTGGACAGGTGAGCTCCATATTCTGCCGAACGGAAGCATAGTCCAGGTGACCAATTTCTCGATTCATAACAGTGTAGCCTTTGTTGATGTGAGCATTGCCTATGAAGGTGATATCCAGAAGGCGGAGCAGGTGCTGAAGGACTTGCTGGAAACTCTTCCTGAAAAATATGAGGATATGGTCACAACGCCTGAAATATTGGGGGTCCAGAACCTTGCCGCCTCTGACGTGGTCATCCGGGTAATATCGGAAACGATGCCGATGAAGCATTTCTTCATTGCAAGGCAGCTGAGGAAGGAAATCAAAATGGCCTTGGATGCACATGGCATCGAAATTCCATTCCCGCGCATGGTCATGTACTCGCGCACGGAAGAACAAGGTGAAAAAAGTGCGGAAAAAGCATAGGAGGAACAAGCATGGAACCTAAAGAGTATGGCCTGAATGATGTCGTAGAAATGAAAAAAGCCCATCCGTGCGGGGCCAACCGCTGGAAAATCATCCGCCTTGGCATGGATATCCGCATCAAATGCGAGGGCTGCTCACACAGCGTCATGATTCCAAGAAAAGAATTCAGCCGGAAATTGAAAAAGATCCTCGTGAAGCATGAAGAATAGTCATGCTTCTTTTTTCTGGAAGGGGATGGACTTGTCATTTGCCCGGCAAATCTCTATAATTGTGGGAGGCTTGTCCAATTTTACAAGAAGAGAAACAGCCTTATTGAAAATAGAATGCACAGTTTTTGAAATAGATGCTGAAATAAAAGTTGAGGAGTGACTGGGATGGCATTGACAGCTGGGATTGTAGGCTTGCCGAACGTTGGCAAATCTACCTTATTTAATGCAATTACACAGGCAGGTGCGGAATCTGCCAACTATCCGTTTTGTACGATTGACCCGAATGTGGGGATTGTTGAGGTTCCCGATCACCGCCTGAACAAGCTGACAGAGCTTGTGCAGCCGAAGAAAACGGTACCGACGACATTCGAATTCACTGATATCGCCGGAATCGTAAAAGGCGCGAGCAAAGGGGAAGGCCTCGGGAATAAATTCCTTTCCCATATCCGTGAAGTGGATGCAATCTGCCAGGTTGTCCGCTGCTTTGCAGATGACAATATCACGCACGTATCCGGGAAGGTTGATCCGATTTCCGATATCGAAACAATCAACCTGGAGCTGATCCTTGCTGACCTGGAATCAGTCGAGAAGCGGATTGCCCGCGTCGGCAAAATGGCGAAGCAGAAGGATAAGGAAGCTGTCGCTGAACTGGAAGTGCTTGAACTGCTGAAGGATGCGTTCGAATCAGACAAGCCTGCCCGCACTGTGGAATTCACAGAAGAGCAGCATAAGATTGCCAAGAACCTCCACCTCCTGACAATCAAGCCTGTCTTGTATGTAGCCAATGTAGGGGAAGACGATGTGACAGATCCATCATCAAATGAATATGTCCAAAGCGTCAGGGACTTTGCTGAGAAAGATAATGCCGAAGTCATCGTTGTCTGTGCGAAAATCGAATCTGAAATCGCCGAGCTTGAAGGCGAAGAAAAGCAAATGTTCCTTGAAGAGCTTGGCATTGAGGAATCAGGCCTTGACCAGCTGATCCGCTCAGCTTACCACCTGCTTGACCTTGCCACTTATTTCACGGCAGGTGTACAGGAAGTCCGCGCATGGACATTCCGCAAAGGCATGAAGGCACCACAGTGTGCCGGCATCATCCATACGGACTTTGAAAGAGGCTTCATCAGAGCAGAAACCGTCCACTATGATGACCTTCTGGAAGCCAGGACAATGGCAGCAGCGAAGGAAGCCGGGAAGGTTCGTCTCGAAGGTAAAGAGTATATCGTTAAAGATGGAGATATCATCCATTTCCGCTTTAATGTTTAATAGGTATTATGAGAAGCTCCCATTTTTGGGGGCTTTTTTTGTTGGGCTGTGGGAAGCGAGATGGATGTGGGCAAGGAGGACGCAGCAGAGAATGCTTGAGGCACTCTGTAAGGGGGGAAGGTGTGTTAGAGTGCTTCATGTTGATGTTTTGGGGCACTCTGTGATGGGCGAAGAAGTGTCAGAGTGCTTCATGTTGGTGTTTTGAGGCATTCTGTGAGGGGGGAAGGTGTGTTAGAGTGCTTCATGTTGATGTTTTGGGGCACTCTGTGATGGGCGAAGAAGTGTCAGAGTGCTTCATGTTGGTGTTTTGAGGCACTCTGCAAGGGGGGAAGATGTGTTAGAGTGCTTCATGTTGATGTTTTGGGTCACTCTGTGATGGGCGAAGAAGTGTCAGAGTGCTTCATGTTGGTGTTTTGAGGCATTCTGTGAGGGGGGAAGAAGTGTCAGAGTGCCTCATGAATTCCGCTTGAAGCCTGGGTTCCTTGATTGAGCAAGCCCCCTCCGCCTTTCCTTGGTCCAGCTCCGGGCGCTAGCCCCTCGAGTCATAAGCCACTTTGGACCTGAAGGCAAAGAACGCCTTCAATTCCAAAGTGTCTTATGCTTGTCGGAGCTGAGCAAGCCCCCACCGCCTTTCGTGGTTGATTAACAATAAATTTACATAGGATTCAAACGGCTGTTACACATTCTTTTTACAATGAAAAAGAAGAAAGAGTTAAAAGGAGGATGTGTGATGAGCCGTGCCAGAGCCTGGATCCGAAGGCAGGATGAGCTGTGGTTCCATTATTGCAACAGCAGGTCAGAGGCAGTCTTCATCCGTTTCTTTCAAGTGCTGACCCATTTGGGCGGTGCGCGGTTTACGGTCGGCCTCCAGCTGATCGTTATGCTGGCGGGGCCATCTTCCCTGTTCCGGCCGGCAGCAGCAGCGTCTTTGTCTCTTGGTGTAAGCCACCTTGCCGCTGTCCTGATCAAGCGGGCCGTTAAGAGAATCCGTCCCTTCCAGGTGCTTTCCGGCGTCCGTGTACATGGATTCCGGTTTAAGGATCATTCTTTTCCGTCAGGACATTCAACAGCCGCTTTTTCCCTGGCAGTCCCTTACAGTATTCTATTCCCTCCAATTGCTCCCGCTTTATTGGCAGCTGCTGGTCTTGTCGCTCTTTCAAGAGTTGTGCTTGGCGTCCATTATCCTACCGATATTGCGGCAGGGTCTCTGCTTGGCACAGCTGCAGGTGTTTTTTTCGCAGCAATGGCCCGGTCATTTTAATATGGAGGAGGAATGAGAGTGAAGGTGGCGATTTTTTCTGATACCTTTTATCCCCAGATCAATGGAGTGGCTAACACACTGAAGCGACTCACAGACCATCTTGAGAAGCGGAATATCGATTACATGCTTTTTATCCCGGGATCTGCTGAGGGCATCTCCTATCCGAATGCAGCTGAGTTCCTGAGCGTTCCCTTTCTTTTTTATCCTGAATGCAGAACGGCCCTGGCCAATCCCCGCAAAATCACAGAAAGGCTGCAGAAGTTTTCCCCCGATATTGTCCATATTGCCACTCCGCTGACAATGGGGCTTTACGGGATTCATGCAGCAAATAAGCTGGGCATTCCGATTGCCGGCTCCTACCACACACATTTCGACCAATACTTAAGGCTCTATAAATGCCAGTGGCTTTCCCCCCTATTCTGGAAATATATGAAATGGTTTCACCAGTCCTTCCAGCGTATATTCGTCCCGTCAAAGGATACGAAAAGAATCCTTGAAGCCCAGGGGCTTCATCCTGTATCCCTCTGGACGCGCGGAGTCGACAGCATGCTGTTCCATCCTGAAAGGGATAAGGATGGCGTCAGGGAAGAATACGGGATAAAGGAGCCCCATATCCTCCTTTATGCGGGCAGGCTTGCACCGGAAAAGGATCTCGGCACCCTGCTGCAGACAATGCAATGCCTCCCCGAAGAAATCCGGGAGCGGGTGCACTGGCTGATTGTCGGCGACGGACCTGAGTTCCATCCATTCGCAAAGGAGTCTGCAGGCAGAGGCAATGTGACAATGACCGGCTATGTCACGGGCGAAAGGCTGGCAGGCCTTTATGCGGTGGCCAATTTGCTTATCTTCCCCTCCCCTACTGAAACATTCGGAAATGTGGTCCTTGAAGCCCTCTCATCCGGCACTCCTGCGGTTGTGGCGGATAAAGGAGGCCCGGCGGAAATTATCTCGGATGGCAGGACCGGCCGGATTTGCCCGGCAGGCGGGAGCAGGTCATTTGCAGATGCCATTCAGGAGCTACTTGGTGATCCCGCAAAGCTTGCCAGTATGTCCCGGGAGGCGAGAAAGTATGCTGAACGGCAGTCATGGGATGCAATCATGGACCGGCTGCTGGCGGAATATGAAGAGATTGCATTTGAGGATGGTTACCGTTTCCGGAATTTGGGATAAAAGAATGGAATTTGTCCAGTAGAATATGATATGATAAATATACCTCGTAATGAGGTTTTTTCTTTTGGGGAGGAAGATTGCTTTCCTTCCGGATATATGCTATAATTTCAACTTGTGAGTAATGAATAGTTACTCCTTGCCCGAATGGGCCGCTTAGACCAAAAGGAGGTGTAATGAGATGAGAAAGTACGAAATCATGTACGTCATCCGTCCAAACATTGAAGATGAGGCTAAAAAGGCTCTTGTAGAGCGTTTTAACTCTATCCTGACTGATAATGGTGCGGAACTGACTGAATCAAAAGACTGGGGCAAACGCCGCCTGGCTTACGAAATCAACGATTTCCGTGACGGCTACTACCAGTTGATCCACCTGAACGCGGAAACTGCTGCAGTGGACGAGTTCACTCGCCTTGCTAAGATCAGCGAAGATATCATCCGCCACATGGTTGTTAAAGACGAAAAGTAAGACTTGATATAGACTAGTTTTAAATAAGGAAGGAGTTGATTCTGATGATGAACCGTGTTGTTCTTGTCGGACGTTTAACGAAAGATCCTGAGTTAAGGTACACGCCAAATGGAGTGCCCGTTGCTTCCTTCACACTTGCTGTTAACCGTACTTTTACGAATCAGCAGGGAGAAAGGGAAGCTGACTTCATCAACTGTGTGATCTGGCGCCGTCCAGCTGAAAACGTCGCAAACTTCCTTAAAAAGGGAAGCCTTGCCGGTGTTGATGGACGCCTGCAGACCCGCAGCTATGAGGGACAGGATGGCAAGCGCGTCTACGTTACAGAAGTAATGGCAGACAGCGTTCAGTTCCTGGAGCCGAAAAATGCTTCAGGCGGAGGCCCGAGCGGCGGCCGGAATGACGGAAACTATGGCGGTCCTTCAAGAGAGCAGGATTTCCCATATGGAAATAATGATCAGAATCAGCGCCAGAATAATAACCGCAGCAATCAGGGGTATACGCGTGTGGATGAAGATCCATTCGCAAACGATGGCCAAATCGACATTTCCGATGACGATCTGCCATTCTGATCCCCTTGATTGGACGGGAACAATATAATACACCCAAAAGGAGGGAAATGACATGGCATTTGGAGGAGGACGCAGAGGCGGACGTGCAAAACGCCGTAAAGTTTGCTATTTCACAGCAAACGGAATCACTCACATCGACTACAAAGATGTAGATCTTCTGAAAAAATTCATCTCTGAGCGCGGTAAAATTTTACCACGCCGTGTAACTGGTACAAACGCTAAATACCAACGTAAATTGACTGTTGCTATCAAGCGTGCGCGTATCATGGCATTATTGCCTTACGTTTCAGGTGAATAATATATAATAAAGAAGGGCGCCTTATGGGTGTCCTTCTTTTTTTGATACATAAATGATTGTTTTGGAAGCTTGAGGCCCACAGGATGTGGGTCATGCAGACGTTGCCACAGGACGTGGCGTTTTTAGTCTGCGTTCCTTAATAAGTCACCCTCCGCATTTCAGAAGGTTGAACCGAGCCTTCATACCCGATAAAATAGTAATAGGAATATGTCTTTGGCCTGCTGCTGACTGCAGCTTAGTATAAAGAAAATTTGAGAGGTGAAGCAGTGAAGAACGTCCATAAGTTGACTTCGGGTGCCGTCATGCTGGCAGTGTTTGCTGTCCTGATGCTGCTCACCCTTTACGTCCCTGTCCTGGGGATCGTCACGAATCTTTTTTTGGCAGCGCCGTTTATTTTATTTGCTGCAACGAATGACCGCAAAAGTTCGCTGGTCTTTTTGACAGGGGGCATACTCATTTCGCTGATTGTCGGGACGATCCTGGCGATTCCGCTTGCGCTGACCTATGGAATAACAGGTACGGTAATTGGGGACTTTATCCGGGAGAAAAAGCCGCGGTTCAGTATGTTTATGGCAAGCTCCCTTGCCTTTCTGATCCTGTTTGTTGCCCAGTATGTGATTGCGGTTCAGTTCTTCGAGCTGAATGTGATAAAAGAATCGTTTGACTTTTTAAAGCAGCTTGTCGACAAGGCGGTTTCCTTGATGGAAAGTATGGGACAGCCACTTAATGAAAAGAAGGCAGATCAGCTGTATAGCAGTCTTGAAATGGCTGAGACACTGATACCGACCTCATTGATCATACTCTCGTTTGTTATGGTCTTGATCCTGCAGGCAGTATCCATGCCGATCGTTAAGAGGTTCGGCGTCACCATGGAAAAATGGGGCGAGTTCCGGAATCTGTCCCTGCCTAAGAGCGTACTCTGGTATTATCTGATCACCATCATTTGTGCCATGCTCCTGAAGCCGGAGGAAGGAACAGTCCTTTTTGATGCGTTCATAAACCTGAGCTTTATCCTGCAGCTGCTCATGATTGTGCAGGGGCTCTCGCTCGTTTTTTATTTCTGCCACATGAAAGGCTATCCAAAGGCCGTGCCGGTCATCGCCGCTGTCCTGAGCTTCATCCTGCCTTTTCTCCTTTATATTATCAGGATATTAGGTATAATTGACTTAGGATTCAATTTGAAAAAATGGTTAAAAGAAAAAGTCTGACACTACTGTAGGAGCTGAAAACATGCCATCGTATTTAGAAAAGCGATCCATCCGCTATCCGCTCTATTGGCTGATGGGTATAACAGTGGTGGTCCTTGGGATATTGGCATATTACAACTGGATCCTTGGCCTGGCAGGCGTGCTGCTGATCGTGCTGCCATTCTATTTCATTTTTATGATAGAATACCGCCAGCGCCGGGAAACAGAAGAGTATATATCAACACTCTCATACCGTGTCAAAAAAGTCGGCGAAGAAGCTCTGATGGAAATGCCGATCGGGATCATGCTCTTCAATGAAGAGATGTATATCGAGTGGACAAATCCATTCCTGGCTTCCTGCTTTGACGAAGATACACTGGTTGGAAGATCGCTTTATGATGCAGCAGAAACACTCGTCCCTTTGATCAAGCAAGAGGTAGAATCAGAAATCATCACTCTCTACGAACGGAAATTCAGGGTCATACATAAGCCGGAAGAACGGCTCCTGTATTTCTTTGATGTGACTGAGCAAACGGAAATTGAAAAACTGTATGAAGATGAACGGACCGTCCTGGCCATCATCTTCTTGGATAATTATGATGAGCTGACACAGGGGATGGATGACCAGACGAGAAGCAGCCTGAATAATCTTGTCACCTCCCTCCTCAATAAATGGGCGACGGAAAATGGGGTATTCCTGAAAAGGATTTCCTCTGAGCGCTTTATTGCGGTGTTCAATGAAAATATTCTCCAGCTGCTTGAAAGAGGGAAGTTCACCATCCTCGACGATGTCAGGGAAACGAGCTCGACCCAGAATGTACCGCTCACCTTGAGCATCGGCGTGGGTTCTGGCGTCTCTTCCCTGCCTGAGCTCGGTTCGCTGGCACAGTCCAGCCTCGATCTTGCCCTCGGCAGGGGCGGCGACCAGGTGGCCATCAAGCAGCCGAATGGAAAGGTCAAATTTTTCGGCGGCAAGACCAATCCTGTTGAAAAAAGGACGAGGGTCCGCGCCAGGGTGATTTCCCACGCGCTGAAGGAATTGATCACCGAAAGCGATAAAGTCATCATCATGGGCCATAAAAGCCCGGATATGGACGCTGTAGGCGCTTCGATCGGCATCCTGAAGGTGGCGGAGATGAACCAGTGCGAAGGCTATGTGGTCATGAATTTCCAGGATATCGATACAGGCGTACAGCGGATGATGAAGGAAATCCGCAAGAACGAGTCCCTCTTTTCGCGTTTTATCAGCCCTGAGGAGGCGCTTGAGATTGCGACAGATGATACTCTGCTTGTTGTGGTGGATACCCATAAGCCTTCGCTTGTCATCGAGGAGCGCCTGCTCAGCAAGATCGAACATGTTGTGGTCATCGACCATCACAGGCGCGGGGAGGAATTCATCAAGAATCCGCTGCTCGTCTATATGGAGCCGTATGCGTCCTCAACAGCAGAGCTTGTCACCGAGCTGCTTGAATACCAGCCGAAGAAAGGCCGGATTGAAATGCTTGAAGCAACAGCCCTGCTTGCCGGGATCATCGTCGATACGAAAAGCTTTACGCTCAGGACCGGCGCCCGCACCTTTGATGCCGCCTCCTATCTTCGCGGCCAGGGAGCGGATACCGTCCTTGTCCAGAAGTTCCTTAAGGAAAATGTCGATACCTATGTGAAGCGGGCCAAGCTGATTGAGACAGTATCCCTCTACAGGGAAGGGCTGGCGATTGCGAAAGGAAGCACTGACCAGATGTTCGATCAGGTCCTGATTGCCCAGACAGCCGACACACTCCTGACAATGGACGGAATCGATGCCTCTTTTGTCATTTCCAAAAGGGCAGATAATCTGGTCGGCATCAGCGCCCGCTCGCTCGGCGATGTGAATGTCCAGATCATCATGGAAAGCCTTGACGGCGGAGGGCATCTTACCAATGCAGCGACACAGCTGACAGACACAACAGTCGATGAGGCGGAAGAGCGCCTTCATCAGGCCATAGATGATTACTTTGAAGGGAGACGGAAAGAATGAAAGTCATTTTCTTAAAAGATGTTAAAGGTAAAGGGAAAAAAGGGGAAGTAAAAAACGTGGCTGACGGTTATGCCCATAACTTCCTATTGAAGCAGGGGCTTGCCATCGAGGCGAACCAGGCAAATGTCAGCACATTGAGTGCACAGAAAAAGAAAGAAGAAAAGGTTGCCGCAAATGAGCTGGAAGAAGCGAAAGAGCTTAAAGAAAATCTGGAAAAGATCACCGTCGAATTCTCAGCAAAGTCCGGTGAAGGCGGAAGATTGTTCGGCTCTATCACAAGCAAGCAGATTGCTGAAGAACTGAACAAAAAGAACGGCATCAAAATCGACAAGCGCAAAATTGAGCTTAGCGATGCGATCCGCACACTGGGCTATACAAAGGTTCCTGTAAAGCTTCATACTGAAGTAACAGCTACTTTGAATGTCCATGTAAAAGAAGTAAACTAATTTTGGAAGTTCCATTTACAGATAAACATGTTAAAATATAAGAGTTGAGAGAAATGTGGTCGGTGCAAGCTGATCACATTTTTCCTGCTTAATCGGCCTTTTTTATGAATTCAATGGACTTTTGCATAGATTATATAATAGATAAAAAGATAGATAGGCATTAAGAGGGAGTTGGAATAGATGAGTGATCTGTTTGCAGACAGGCTGCCCCCGCAGAATATAGAAGCGGAGCAGGCCGTGCTCGGTGCCATTTTCCTGGAGCCGGCATCTCTGACGCTGGCATCTGAGATGCTGATTCCGGAAGACTTCTACCGGGCAGCCCACCAGAAGATTTACAACGTAATGCTGAAGCTCAATGACGCAGGGAAAGCTGTTGACCTTGTCACCGTCACAGAGGAACTGGCAGCTTCCAAGCTGCTAGAGGATACCGGCGGAGTCAGCTATTTGAGTGAATTGGCAGGATCTGTGCCGACAGCCGCCAATATTGAATACTATGCCAGGATCGTCGAGGAGAAATCACTCCTCAGAAGATTGATCCGGACGGCGACTGGCATCGCCCAGGATGGCTATTCCCGTGAGGATGAGGTCGAAGTCCTGCTTGGCGAGGCAGAAAAGAACATCCTTGAGGTGGCCCAGCGCAAAAATGCCGGCGCCTTCCATAATATTAAAGATGTGCTTGTGCGCACTTACGATAATATTGAAGTCATGCATAACCGCAAAGGTGATATCACCGGGATCCCGACAGGATTTGCTGAGCTGGATAAAATGACTGCCGGATTCCAGCGCAATGACCTGATCATCGTTGGGGCACGTCCTTCGGTAGGTAAAACGGCCTTTGCCCTGAATATAGCCCAGAATGTCGCTACCAAAACGAATGAAAACATTGCGATTTTCAGTCTTGAGATGGGTGCAGAGCAGCTTGTCATGCGTATGCTCTGCGCTGAAGGCAATATTGACGCCCAAAGGCTCCGGACCGGCTCCCTGACAGATGATGACTGGGGCAAGCTGACGATGGCGATGGGAAGCCTCTCCAACGCAGGAATCTTCATCGATGACACGCCGGGTGTAAGGATCACCGAAATCCGTTCCAAGTGCCGCCGCCTGAAGCAGGAGCATGGCCTTGGCATGATCCTGATCGACTATTTGCAGCTGATCTTAGGAAGCGGCCGCTCCGGCGAGAACCGCCAGCAGGAAGTATCGGAAATCTCCCGTTCCCTGAAGGCGCTCGCGCGTGAGCTCCAGGTTCCCGTCATCGCCCTGTCCCAGCTCTCCCGTGGAGTGGAGCAGCGCCAGGACAAGCGCCCGATGATGTCCGACATCCGTGAATCCGGAAGCATCGAGCAGGATGCCGATATCGTGGCATTCCTGTACCGTGACGATTATTATGATAAAGAATCAGAAGACAAGAACATCATTGAAATTATCATCGCCAAGCAGCGTAACGGCCCGGTCGGGACCGTCCAGCTGGCGTTCGTGAAGGAATATAATAAATTCGTCAATCTCGAGAAAAGATTTGATGACTCAGGCATGCCGCCTGGTGCATAAAGCCGCAGTTCTGTACTGCGGCTTTTTTCTGTGGAAAAAAGAGTAGGACCTTCCCCGATCTGAATAAGGGAATCAGTGACAGGCTGAAAAATAAGCGGAAAAATTCCCCCTAACTTCGAAAAAACCCAAAAAATAGCTCAAATAAACGGAGAAATTCCGACTATCGACTCAAAAAATCGGAAAATGGGCGACTTTGTTCCACTTTACCGGAAATTCTCCGCTTATTTTTACCCACCCGTGCCATATTCAGCAGCCTAACCGGAAAAGCTCCGCTTATTTTTGGGCGTGCTGGTCACTCAGTTAAGGACAAGACTTCCTGTTTCTTTAAACCATCATTATTCTGCACCGTTAGCTGAATCAGCCTCTCGTTTGAAATACCATAAGAGTTGTATTAATTAAAAGCAATAATCTTTACGAAAAGAGCCTCTGAAAAAAGAATAGGACCTTCCTCATAAGCAGAAACTAAGTAAAGATTTCTTTGGTTTGTTTTACGAACATATTTTTATGTTTTCTTTAAAAATGTTCGTGTTTTATTGACTTTTATCGCTTTCCCTTGGTAAAATTAGAGTTGTTTGAAGAACGGATACATATTTAACACTCTTTGGAGGTGCTTTGTAAATGTCATCAGTCGTTGTAGTTGGAACTCAATGGGGAGATGAAGGAAAAGGAAAGATTACAGACTTCCTTTCAGAAAATGCTGAAGTGATTGCCCGCTACCAGGGAGGAAATAATGCCGGCCATACAATTAAGTTTGGCGGCGAGACATATAAGCTTCATTTGATTCCGTCCGGAATTTTTTATAAAGAGAAAGTTTGTGTCATCGGAAACGGCATGGTTGTGGATCCGAAGGCTTTGCTCAAGGAGCTTGCGTATCTGCATGAGAGAAATGTCACAACCGATAATCTGCGCATCTCAAACCGAGCGCATGTGATCCTGCCTTACCATCTGAAGCTTGATGAAGTGGAAGAGGAAAGAAAAGGCGCCAACAAGATCGGTACCACCAAGAAGGGCATCGGGCCTGCGTACATGGATAAGGCTGCCCGCAACGGCATCCGCATCGCCGATCTTCTTGACCGCGAAGTGTTCGAAGAGAAGCTGCAGCGCAATCTTGAAGAAAAGAACCGCCTGCTGGAGCGCTTCTACGAAACAGATGGCTTCAAGCTTGAGGATATTCTTGAAGAGTATTATGAGTATGGACAGCAGATCAAGCAGTATGTGTGCGACACGTCTGTCGTGCTGAACGATGCGCTTGATGAAGGCCGCCGTGTCCTGTTTGAAGGTGCACAGGGCGTTATGCTAGACATCGACCAGGGGACATACCCGTTTGTTACTTCTTCCAACCCGGTTGCGGGCGGCGTAACGATCGGTTCAGGCGTCGGCCCTACGAAAATCAAGCATGTTGTCGGTGTTTCAAAGGCCTATACAACGCGTGTCGGCGACGGCCCGTTCCCGACTGAGCTTGATAATGAGATCGGCAGCCAGATCCGTGAGGTCGGCCGTGAGTATGGCACAACCACAGGCCGTGCACGCCGCGTCGGCTGGTTCGACAGCGTTGTTGTCCGCCACGCCCGCAGGGTCAGCGGCATCACAGACCTGTCACTGAATTCTATTGATGTTCTGACAGGGATTGAATCGCTGAAAATCTGTGTTGCTTACCGCTACAAAGGCGAAGTGATTGAAGAGTTCCCGGCGAGCCTGAAGGTGCTTGCTGAATGTGAGCCTGTGTATGAAGAGCTCCCAGGCTGGACTGAGGATATCACTGGCTGCAAGTCGCTGGATGAGCTTCCGGCCAATGCCCGCCATTACCTTGAAAGAGTTGCCCAGCTGACAGGCATTCCATTGTCCATCTTCTCTGTCGGCCCGGACCGCTCACAGACAAATGTTGTCATGAGCCCTTGGCGCCAGAATTAATAGGTTGAAGCCCTCGCTATGGGGGCTTTTTTTATTTGAAAAATTTCACAAGGATTGGGCGGCATTATGGGCTGTTAATTTCCGTTCCAGGCACTTCGCTTTCCGCGGGGTGGCGCTGAGCCTCCTCCGAGCAAGCTCTTGCGGGGTCTCAGCATTGCCGCTGCTTTCCCGCAGGAGTCTACGTGCCTTGCACTCCAATTAACAGGGTTTTTATACACTATGGGGCTTGGGATCATTCACAGAACTCACATATAGCCCCTTAATATCTATCCCTTTTGACGAACCAATCCATTTTCCCCTATGATTAGCATACATAAGGAGATTTTTGTCAGGGGGGATAGTATGAACATTCTGGTTGTGGAGGATGACCGGACGATTGCGGCGGGACTGGAATATTCTTTGCAGAATGAAAAGTACGGTACATTTGTATGCCATGATGCCGCAGGGGCGCGGGAATTGATTCGGACGAAGCTGGATGAGATTGACCTTTGCCTGTTTGATCTGGGGCTGCCTGATGGAAGCGGGTATGATTTGTGCTCGCTTGTGAAAAAGCAGAGCGATCTGCCTGTCATTTTCCTGACGGCCATGGACGAGGAAGTGAATGTCGTGATGGGGCTGGATATGGGGGCGGATGATTATATCACGAAGCCATTCCGTGTCCGTGAGCTGCTGTCGCGCATCCGGTCAGTGCTGCGCCGCTATGATAAACAGGACAGGCAGATTGTCACCTTCCAGTCCATCACGGTCCATACCGGCGAAGGGAAGGTCTATAAGCACGGGGAAGAGATTCAGCTGACAGCCCTGGAGTACCGCCTCCTCCTGATTTTTGCGAACCATAAGGGACAGGTGCTGACGAGGAGCCAGCTGCTGGATAAAATCTGGGACGTTGCAGGAGATTTTGTGAACGATAATACACTTACGGTCTACATAAAGCGCCTAAGGGAAAAACTCGAGGACGATCCGCAGAAGCCTTCCATCATCAAGACTGTCCGCGGACTCGGCTACAAGGCAGGCGACTGATATGCTGCGGAATAAAGAATACCTGACTTTTTTGTTGATAGCCGTCGGTCTTGCAGTACTATGTGTGATGCTATCCTTCCTTTTATCCTGGCAGGCAGCCCTGGCAGCTGGAACAGCTTCTATCCTTCTTTTAGCTGCCTTCCTGATTTTCACCTCCTGGCGCTACCGTGAAATTGAAAAGCTATCACGCTATTTAAGGAAGATAAGCAGCGGGGATTATATGCTCGATGTCCGGGATAATCATGAGGGAGAACTCAGCATCCTGAAATCGGAAATTTATAAGGTCACCATCAGGCTCTCAGAGCAAAGCGCCCTCCTTCAGGAAGATAAAACGAAGCTGACAGACGCCATCTCGGATATTTCCCACCAATTGAAGACGCCTCTTACTTCCATGATGGTCATGTCTGACTTATTGAGCGACCAGTCACTGGAGGTTGGTAAGCGGAAGGAATTCAACCGCCGCATTCAGGTGCAGCTTGAACGGATTGAATGGCTTGTTTCCTCCCTCCTGAAGCTTTCTAAGATCGACGCAGGAACAGCTCTTTTTAAAACCGAAAAGGTAGATGTACAGCAGCTGATCAAGGAGGCCGCTGAGCCTTTGCTGATTCCGATGGAGCTTAAAGAACTGGAACTCAATGTCAGAGGCGGGGAAGGGACATTTTTTACAGGGGACCATAATTGGACGAAGGAAGCATTGATCAATATCATCAAAAACAGCGTTGAGCATTCCAGTGAAAAAGGAAGTATCAGCATCAGCTGCAGCCAAAATCCGCTCCTCACTGAAATTATCATTGAAGATGATGGCAAGGGGATCCCTAAAGAAGAACTCCCCTATATTTTCAAGCGCTTTTACCGTGGAAAAAATGCCTCGGAGGATAGCGTCGGCATCGGCCTCGCCATGGCATACGGAATCATGAAAAGGCAGGGCGGAGATATTGAAGTGGCCAGTAAACAGGGGATCGGGACAAGATTCACACTGAAGTTTTATCACCAGGTCATTTAGCAGATGACTAAATTGTCACTTTGGAGTCACGCTAGAGTCATTTTCGCCAGATATACTGAACCTATCAAAACATTGGAGGCTCTAGCATGGAAATCTTGAAGATCGAGAATCTGTCTAAAGTGTACGGAAGCGGAGATACCGCTGTTAAGGCATTGGATGATGTATCTTTTACTGTCAATAAAGGAGAATTTGTTGCCATCATCGGCCCATCAGGATCCGGGAAATCGACTCTCCTGCATATGCTTGGCGGGGTGGACCGCCCTACCGGCGGGCGTGTGCTGGTCGATAACACTGATATTTACAAACTGAATGAAACGCAGCTGGCCATCTTCAGGAGAAGGCAGATCGGGCTGATCTACCAATTTTACAATCTGATCCCGATTTTGAGCGTAGAGGAAAATATTACGCTCCCGATGCTGCTTGACGGGCAGAAGGTCGACCAGGGGCAGCTTAATGAAATTGTCGGGATTCTTGGACTGCAGAACCGCCTGTCCCATCTGCCAAACCAGCTGTCAGGCGGGCAGCAGCAGCGCGTATCCATCGGCCGTGCTCTCGTCAGCCGTCCCGCCATCATGCTTGCTGACGAACCGACCGGGAATCTGGACAGCCGCAATAGCGGTGAAATCATGGAGCTTTTGAAAATGTTCAATAAAACCTATAAGCAGACACTGATTGTCATCACCCATGATGAGCGGATCGCGATGCAGGCTGACCGGGTCATTTCCATAGAAGACGGTAAGGTTGCTAAGAATGAGGTCATCCGGCCATGAATATCATGAACAAGCTGACATTGCGGCATTTGAAAAAGAACAGAAGAAGGACGCTTGTCACGATTATTGGTGTCATCATATCGGTCGCCATGGTTTCAGCGGTTTCGACACTGTTTGTCTCATTCCTGGGGATGATGAAGCAGGATGCGGTCCAGTATTCGGGGGATTGGCATGTCATCTATCATGATGTTTCAGAAAGCCAGATGGATGCGATCAGGAAGGATGAGCAGACGGAAACGCTGTTTCTCACAAAGGACAGGGGATATGCACCGATTGAAAGCCCCTCTAATAAAAGCAGGCCATACTTGTTCATAAAGGAATTCGATGCACAGGGGTTTGAGCAGTTCCCGGTTGAATTAATCGAAGGGCGCCTTCCGAAAAAAGAAAGCGAAGTCCTTTTTCCAAAAGAAGTTTTGGATAAGCAGAACCGCCAAATAGGCGATGAAATCACCCTTGAAATTGGGGAGCGGCATGTCCCCGATGATGACCGCTCTTTTGGCCAGGGAGATTCATTGTTCCTGCTTATGGAAGATGATGAAACAAAGGTCATTGAAACATTAAACAAAAAAGAGGAAGCCGCCTTTACAATCGTTGGGTCGATCAAGCGTCCGGAATGGGAGCCATATTCCGCACCCGGCTATACGATGATCAGCTTAATGGAACAGGATATTTTTGATAGCGGTGCTGCTGACATAGGCGTAACGGTGAAAAAGGTGAACCGGTCCCTCTACGAGCATGCTGAGGAGCTTGCCGAAAAGAATGGGATCGAAAAAGTCAGCTTTAATAATGAGCTATTGCGGTACTATGGGGTGACCAATGATGATAACTTGAATGTTACGCTGTATTCCCTTGCAGCCATCATTATGCTGGTCATCATGATTGGATCTGTATCCCTGATCTATAATGCCTTTGCAATCAGCGTGTCCGAGCGGGCCCGGCACCTCGGCATGCTTTCAAGTGTTGGTGCAACTAAAACACAGAAACGCAATTCAGTCTTTTTTGAAGGGACGGTAGTCGGGTTAATATCGATTCCAATTGGCCTGCTGGCAGGAATCGGCGGCATCCTGGCAACCTTTTGGGTGATGAATAGGACGTTTGAAGATGTGCTCGGGATAGACACGGGGCTGGCTTTAACAGTGACGCCGATGTCCGTCCTGCTCTCTTGTGCAATTTCAATTCTTACCATCTTCATCTCCACCTATATGCCGGCACGGAAGGCATCAAAGGTCTCTGCCATTGATGCCATCAGGCAAAGCCAGGATGTGAAGCTGACAGGCAAAGCGGTTAAGACATCCAAACTGGTCAGGAAGATCTTCGGCCTCGAGGCTGAAATCGGCTTGAAGAATCTGAAACGGAATAAAAGGAGATACCAGGTGACGGTATTCTCGCTGGTCATCACGATTGTTCTTTTTCTGGCAGTGTCCTATTTTACTGCAAACCTGAAGCAGTCGATTACGATGACACAGGTGAACTATAATTATGATGTACAGATATACAGTTTAGATGATAATCCTGCAGATCTTGAGCCTTTAAGGAATCTCGACCATGTGAGTGAAGCATCTTTAATGGAGCAGGCACATTATTCGACATGGATAGCTGAATCAAAGCTGCCGGATGATGTGAAGGCACAGAATGGTTATGAAGAAATGATCCAGGATGGAAAGCACCCTTATTCTTTAAGCCTTCATGGAATGGATGATAAAAGTTTCAAAAGATATGCAGATCAAATCGGAGCCAATGTAAATGAGCTTCAGGATAAAGCGATTATCCTCAATAAATTCATGTATGAAGATGGACAGACTCGCAAAAAGATAGAAACGAATGGAATCAATGGAAAGCCGGGGGATATGCTTGAGCTCTATCTCTCAGAAAATGAGAGTCCAATCGGGTCTGTTGAAATTGGTTATGCTTCTGAAGAGGCGCCGATGGGCGTAATGCCGCTCGGCAATTATGAGGTCCATCTTTTGATGCCGCAGAAAATGATCGATCAGCTAAAGCAGGATGGAGTGGAAACATCTTACAATTTATTCTTGGACAGCTCAAAGCCTGAAGCTATCCAAGAACAGCTTGATAAGATTGAATCGGAAAATCTCATGATATATAATGTTCAACAAATCCGGGAACGGGATGAGCAGATGGTTGCATTCATGTCTGTCTTTACTTATGGCTTCATTGCACTGATTTCCGCCATTTCAATCGCCAATATCTTTAACACCATATCAACCAGCATTGCACTCCGGGGCCGTGAATTCGCTATGCTGAGATCAATCGGGATGACACCGAAGGGCTTTAATAAAATGATTAACTATGAAAGCATTTTTTATGGAATCAAGGCCCTGCTGTACGGACTTCCTATCTCGCTCGGCGTCATGCTGCTCATGTACTGGTCATTGCAGAATACATTCCAATATTCATTTGCCGTACCATGGATAAGCGTTCTGATCGCCATCGCTGCGATTTTCATTATCGTGAGCGCCGCCATGCTTTATTCCATTCAAAAGGTGAAAAAGCAGAACATCATTGATGGCCTGAAGCAGGAAAATATCTAAAAAACATAGGCCTCTCCAGTGCAAAAAGGAGAGGCATATGTTTGCTTTTAGCTGAGGATGGTATACAGATAGAGGCAGCATTCTAGCTTGCAAAATATTTTTTGAAAAATAAGTTGCAATAGTTTTAGAATCTATGATATTATAAAAAGCGTCGTCACAAGAGACAACATAATGCGAGCCATTAGCTCAGTCGGTAGAGCATCTGACTTTTAATCAGAGGGTCGAAGGTTCGAGTCCTTCATGGCTCACCATTTTACTCCAATGGCCCCTTGGTCAAGCGGTTAAGACACCGCCCTTTCACGGCGGTAACACGGGTTCGAATCCCGTAGGGGTCATCGGCATTTGGCTGGTCGGCAAATAGCTGGCAAGGACGGCTTCCTTGCTGACTGCCATATACATATTTTTGTTTTTTTTCTTGAAATAGTAATTTCCTTTTTAGAGTGGTCCCGTGGTGTAGCGACGAGCGAAGCTTCTGTGAAAAATCAGCGAGTTGTCTCGACGCATCAGCTTCTCTGCCTAAGCTTTCAGAGGAAGAGACAGGACAGCGCAAACAACGAGCATAGATAATTTCCTTTTTAGAGTGGTCCCGTGGTGTAGCGGTTAACATGCCTGCCTGTCACGCAGGAGATCGCGGGTTCGATTCCCGTCGGGACCGCCATTTATATAGATTCTTTTTAAAATTTAATATGGCTCAGTAGCTCAGTCGGTAGAGCAAAGGACTGAAAATCCTTGTGTCGGCGGTTCGATTCCGTCCTGAGCCATCCCTGGAAGAGAGAGTATACCTGGTATACTCTCTCTTCTTTTTTGTTACGGTTTTGTAATATACCCCGCCCCCTTTTATAGTAGGAAAAAGACAAACAGCGGACAGAAAGCTTGAGAATATAGGGAAATTTGCTCATTTGCGGAAAAAAGGTGATTTTGTAATAAACTGTAAGATTTTATACAGTTTTATTACAATGTTAAGACAAGTCCAGGCCCCGGCGCGTTTTATGGTACATTATAGTGGCGTCAAAAATAGTACAAAACGAACAATGGTAGATACATAGAACTATGAATATAGATTTGTTTGTTTCCGAAGTCTAGGGGGATCCATTTTACGATGAAGAACTGGGGAAATAGGTTAACAGCATTATCAGGTGCTATGAAAGCCAAAGTGAATAAAGGCAGAAAGTCAGCAATTGCATTGACAGCAGCAGCCGTTTTGGCCGCAGGAGGCACACATCCTGCCGCTGCAAACAATGAGCAGCTGACGACGGTCTATTATGTATATATCGACGGGAACTACGCCGGCACGGTCCTGGATAAGGAGAGTATTCAATCCAAGGTCACTCAGCAGGTGGAGAAAGCCCAGGAATCTTATGACTATGAATTGTCTGCAGGGGCTGATATTAGCTACATCCCTGAACAGGTATTCAATACAAATATCAAGACAGAAGAAAGCCAGGTGCTTGCGGAAGTGGCGGAAGTCGGCGTCAGCACAGAGGCGGCGGGCATCGTGATTGATGGAGAGACAGCCGTTTATCTGGAAACGAAGGAAGAAGCAGAAGCTGTCCTTGAGAAATTCAAACTTCAATATGCCAGCGAGAAAGAGCTGGATGGATTAGAAGCTTATAAACAAGCAGAAGCAAGCAAAGAAACCCTTCCTCCGCTTGAGAAGAATGAAGAGCGGCTGACAATGGCCGGCATGGCTGAAGAAGTGAAGGCAGAGGAAATGAAGGCTGATCCGAAGCTGATCCTGTCAGAAGAAGAGGCACTGAAGCTTTTAAATAAAGGAACACTTGAAGAGAAGAAATATACAGTCCAGGAAGGCGATGTGCTCGGCAAGATTGCGGCGAAGCATGATTTAGATCTCGATAAGCTTCTTGCATTGAACCCGGGGATGAAAGAAGACAGCATCGTCAAAGTCGGACAGGAAGTCAATGTAACGGTCCTTGAGCCGATGATCCACGCGGTTGTGGTGAAAGAGCTCTATAAGAAGGAAAAGATTGCTTTCGAAAAAGAGGTCATTGAAGACAGCTCGATGTTCAAGGGTGATACCAAGTTGAAGCAGGAAGGCAAAGGTGGCGTTAAAGGAGTCACATACAAGATCACCGAGAAAAACGGTGTGCCTGTCCAAAAGGCGGCGGTTTCTGAAAAGGTGCTTGAAGAGCCTGTTAAAGAGATTGTCATCAAGGGCACGAAGGTGATTCCATCCCGCGGCGACGGCAGCTTTGCGTGGCCTGCGGACGGCGGCTATATTTCCAGCAAGCTCGGCTACCGCTGGGGCAAGATGCACAAAGGAATCGATATTGCGCGGCCGAGCAGCCGGACGATCAGTGCAGCCGACAACGGAAAAGTCGTATCAGCCGGCAACAGCGGAGATGGGTATGGGAACAAAGTCATCATCGACCACCAAAATGGATACAGGACGCTATATGCCCACCTTAATTCAATCGATGTGAAGGCAGGGCAGACTGTCCCTAAAGGCACTAAGATTGGCATGATGGGTTCAACTGGCGATTCTACCGGCGTGCATCTTCATTTTGAAGTATATAAGAACGGAAGCCTGCTGGATCCATTAAAGTATGTGAACCGGTAAGAGGAAAGTCTCTAGTGCGATGCTAGAGACTTTTTCTATAGGGGAGCAGCAACTTCCAAAAATTGCATAACCTAGGAACAACCCATCCATCGCTATTAGATGAATTCCGGCGCATAACATGGTAAAGTAAAATAGAGAACTTATGTTTTGATGAACAGTGAAAAATATTAGATATATGATAGATAATCTGCTTCTTAAAGGAGAATGGGTATGGATAAGAAGATATTGGTTGTAGACGATGAAAAACCGATTGCGGATATACTGCAGTTCAATTTGAAAAAGGAAGGCTATGAGGTGCATTGCGCTTATGACGGCAATGAGGCGCTGGAGAAGGTGGAAGAAGTGAAGCCTGACCTGATACTGCTTGACATCATGCTGCCGCAGCGCGACGGCATGGAGGTCTGCCGCGAGGTGCGGAAGAAATATGAGATGCCGATCATTATGCTGACGGCGAAGGATTCAGAGATCGATAAAGTACTCGGCCTGGAGCTTGGCGCAGATGATTATGTGACAAAGCCATTTTCGAACCGCGAGCTTATTGCCCGGGTGAAGGCTAACTTGAGAAGGCATCAGCAGATTGCAGCGAAAGCAGGCGAAGAGGAAGAGACAAATGAAATCGCGATCGGGTCCCTTGTCATCCACCCGGATGCCTATGTGGTTTCAAAGCGCGGAGATACGATCGAGCTGACGCACCGTGAGTTTGAACTGCTGCACTACCTGGCCAAGCATATTGGACAGGTCATGACACGTGAGCATCTGCTCCAGACCGTATGGGGCTATGACTATTATGGGGATGTGCGTACAGTCGACGTTACGGTGAGGCGCCTGCGCGAAAAGATTGAAGACAACCCGAGCCATCCGACCTGGATTGTGACAAGAAGGGGAGTAGGCTATTATTTGAGGAATCCGGAACAGGAGTAATCAGCGAATATGAAAAAAGTCGGTTTTTTCCGCTCGATCCATCTGAAGTTTGTTTTAATTTATGTGCTGCTGATCATCATTGCCATGCAGATCATCGGAGTGTATTTTGTCGGCCAGCTTGAGAAGACGCTGCGAAGCAATTTCCAGACAGCGATCGAGGAAAGAGTCGACCTGCTATCAGTCTATTTGGAAGAAATCATCACCAAGGACCGTCCTGCCGGCGAGGACCTGCCGACGAAGGAAGAAGAGGTCCAGCGCATTCTGCGTGACTACACATCCAAGGATATCATCGAGATCCGGGTCATTGACGGTGAAACGCAGAAAGTCCTTGGTTCCAATAAAGATGGATATGTAAATCAGAAGGCTGTAGATGCACTCACGACTTCAGCCTTGGCCACTCGGGCCCCCAAAAGCGATGAGTTTACAGATGTGAGCCTTGGGAACCGCAGGGTCTGGATCCTTGCTTCGCCGGTAAAATCGGCCAATGAAGAAGTCGTCGGTGTGGTATATGTAAAGGCAGACATTGAAAATGTCTTTGAACAGAAGAACCAGATCAACAGCATTTTTGCATCCGGCATCATCATCGCCCTTGCGATCACGGCTTTGCTCGGCATCCTGCTGGCACAGACGATCACAAGGCCGCTTTCCGATATGAGGAGGCAGGCTCTGGCGATGGCAAAGGGTAACTTTTCCCGCAAAGTAAAAGTATATGGCTATGATGAGATCGGCCAGCTGGCCATCACATTCAACAGCCTGACGAAGAAGCTGCAGGAAGCCCAGGCTACGACAGAAGGCGAGCGGCGCAAGCTGTCTTCAGTCCTTTCCTATATGACCGACGGCGTTATTGCGACCGATAGGCGGGGGAGGGTCATTCTGATCAATGAACCTGCTGCAAAGATGCTCAATGTTCCACGTGAAACAGTGCTGTCGAGCCCGATTGTGAATCTGCTCGGCCTTGAGGAAGATTATACATTTGAAGAGCTGCTTGCCGAAAGGGATTCCGTCATCCTGGATTATAGTACAGACACAACTCCTTACGTGCTCCGCGCCAATTTTTCTGTCATACAAAAAGAGACAGGCTTTGTTAATGGACTTATTACCGTTTTGCATGATATTACCGAACAGGAAAAAATTGATTTGGAGCGCCGGGAGTTTGTGGCAAACGTTTCCCATGAATTGCGGACACCGCTGACGACGATGAGGAGCTATCTTGAAGCACTGGCGGACGGGGCTATGTATGATGAAGATATCGCACCCCAATTCCTTAATGTGACAAGGACAGAAACAGAACGGATGATCCGGATGGTCAACGATCTCCTTCAGCTTTCAAAGCTTGACAGCAAGGATTACCGCATGAAGAAGGAATGGATCAATTTCGTCGATTTCTTTAACCGGATTATCGACAGGTTCGATTTTTCGAAAGAGCAAAATGTGACTTTCCGGCGCAATCTGCCGGAACATGCAGCATTTGTGGAAATCGATGAGGACAAGCTTACACAGGTGGTCGATAACATCATTTCCAATGCGCTGAAATATTCTCCTGAGGGCGGCAGGGTCTCTTTTGACATTGTCGAGCAGGAGGAGCAGCTGCTCATCAGGATTTCCGACCAGGGAGTCGGGATTCCGAAGGACAATCTTGATAAAGTGTTCGAGCGTTTTTACAGAGTGGATAAAGCAAGAACGAGAAAGCTTGGCGGCACCGGCCTCGGGCTTGCCATCGCCAAAGAAGTGGTGGAAGCCCATGACGGCAAGATATGGGCAGAAAGTACAGAAGGAAAAGGCACAACCATTTCCTTTACGCTTCCTTTCGTTCGTTCTGATGAGGATGATTGGGAATGACCTATGAAGATATTAAATCAATAATATTGGCAGTTCTTGTGTCAGGGAGCATCCTGCTGACATGGAGCCTCTGGACATATCAGCCCACTTCCGAGCAGCTTGGCGAGGACAATACCGTCCAGGAAGTCGAGCTGGAGGCAAAGAAGGATGTCGGCGATCTTATCGAGCCAGATATGGCTCTGTTCCATTATGATGACAGCCAGCATCTTGGCACGGTTTCCACAGAGGAAACGGAAAGGCTTCTTACTGATATTAAAAAGTGGAGCTTTGACGATTTTTCAGATATAACAGACGAAGTCGAAAATATTGGCCTCTTTGTGCAGGAAGCGGGCCATGCTGAAATCATGTACCCTGGAATAACGCCGATGAATCTATATAAAGAAATCCTTCAGATCAAGGACAGGCGGCTGGAGAACATCTATTTCAATAAGATGGTCATAAATATGCAAACTGAACAAAAAAGCGGAATCGTCTACTTTGTCAACACGGAAAGCGGAAGGGTGTACAAGACGAGTGTCGGGCTTTCGAATATCCAGAATTTCAACAGTAAATTCTACAGGCTGCCGATTTCCTCAACCAATCCTGATTATGCCCGCTATACTTCATTTGACACCGGGAAGAATTTGATTTTCATCCCGCAGAACGGAGTGAAGATGCCGAGATACAGCTTCTTATCGGAAGAATATGATTCCGAAAGGTTTAAAGAGGCATTGTTTCAGGACCTGGATTCTGTCCAGAAAAGCTATCTCGGGACCGGTGAGGAGTTCACGAATGAATCCAGCCTGCTAAGGATCGACCAGAATAAGGTTGAATTCAAGAACCCTGCCCCTGAGGACAATATAAGCCTCAGCCCGGACGAACTCCTGAAGAAAAGCATCAATTATGTGAATGCCCATGGCGGCTGGACTGATAATTACCGCTATGTCCGGATGGACGAAAATAAACACCAGGTGTTTTTCCGGATTTACCGCAATAATTATCCGGTTTTCAGCGAGGATCTGAATCTGTCAGAAATCCAGCTCCGCTGGGGAGGCAGTGAAATCCTGGCCTATTTCCGCAATAACTTCAAACTGGCAAATCTGATAAGCTCTGCTGATGTGTCTCTGAGATCGGGCACGGAAATCCTCGACTATCTGCAGAAGAAAGAGGATTTTGAAGCCGGGAAGCTGGAGGAAATCACGCTCGGCTATCAGCTTGATAAGAAGTCTAAAACGGAGCTGATCCAGCTGGAGCCTTCCTGGTATTATAAATACGAAGGAAAGTGGCAGCAGATCAGCACATTTGAACCAGGGGGGAAAGAGTATGGATTGGAGCAGAATTAAAACGATCTTTATCCTGACCTTCCTCATCCTGGATATTTACCTGGTCTATGAATACTCCCAGCTTCGCATGGATGGCAGCCAGACGCTTCCGCAGGAAAAGCTGGAGAACAGCTTCAAGAGCGCGAGCATCAAAGTTGAAGCAGACATGCCCAAGGGAGAAGTGCGGGACGGAAACCTGACCGCAGTTTCGAAGAATTTTGCGGAAGAGAATCTGGAAAAGCTGAAGGAAACAACACTGAAGGACCAGGATATTTCCACCCTTGAGGAAAATGCCCTGAATTCCACCTTGAATAAGCCTTTTAAGGTAGGCAAAGATTTCAATCAGGCTGAGCTTGATAAATTTGTCAGGCAAAACATCTATGAAGGCGATCAGTACGGCTTCTGGGAAAAAAGTGATGACAGCAATAAGATTACCTATTACCAAAAGTTTGAGGGGAAATTCCTCTACAAGAATGTGAATGGGGAGCTCACCTTTTATTTGAATGCCGATCAGGAAATCGTTTCCTACAGACAGACGCTGTTTGAAAAAGTACAGTATCTGAAGGGCGATAAAAAGAAGCTGATCGATCCGACAGAAGCGATTGAATACCTTTATAGAAATGAAAGTTTAAAAGAAGGCAGCAGGATCACAGACGTGGAACAAGGATATTATTCCAATATCCAGGATGACTCTTCCACCTGGGTGCTGAGCCCTGCCTGGAGAGTTGTCGTGGATGACAAGGAGAACTTGTTCGTCAATGCCTTTAAAGGCCAGGTCCTCAGTCTCGACAGCGAGAAGAAAGACCTGGGAGAAGATTCGGAAGAAAAAACTGAAATAGTGGAGTGATAATATGTCTTTGCATTTTAGTGTTCTCGCCAGTGGGAGTACGGGAAATGCGATTTATGTCGAAGCGGGCGGGCAGTCCTTTATCGTGGATGCAGGCCTGAGCGGCAAGCAGATGGAGGCACTGATCAAGCAGATCGACCGCAGCCTCGGCAATCTGTCCGGAATATTGGTCACCCATGAGCACAGCGACCATATCAAGGGCGTCGGCATTGTCGCCCGAAAATACGGCCTTCCTGTCTATGCGAATGAAAAGACATGGCAGGCGATGAACGGCCTGATCGGGGAAGTGCCGCTCGACCAGAAATTCACCTTTGATATGGAAACGGTGAAAAGCTTCGGCTCGCTTGATATAGAATCATTCGGCGTGTCCCATGATGCGGCAGAGCCGATGTTCTATATTTTCCATCATGAAGGCAAGAAGCTTGCCCTCATCACCGACACAGGGTATGTGAGCGACCGGATGAAGGGAATCATCAGGAATGCCGATGCCTTTGTATTCGAAAGCAACCATGATGTCCAGATGCTCCGCATGGGGCGCTATCCGTGGAATATCAAGCGGAGGATACTCGGCGATTTCGGACACGTTTCCAATGAAGATGCGGCGCTCGCGATGAGTGAGGTGGCCGGCGACAATACAAAGAGCATTTACCTGGCCCACTTAAGCCAGGATAACAATATAAAAGATCTGGCGCGGATGTCTGTCAGCCAGACGCTGGAATCGCGCGGAATCCTTGTCGGGGAACAGTTCAGCCTGTACGATACCGACCCGAAGGCTCCGACCCCGCTGACAGCGGTGTAAGGTTTACCAGCGGAATAAATAGGAAAAAAGAATGGTACAAGCATGCTGCCATTCTTTTTTTTGCGCTTTTTTCGAAGCCTTCGGCAACGCTCCAGCCTCACTTTTTGATCAGTATCAGACGAAATTATGAACAAAATCGTAAGATTCCTGCAGGCAGTTTGTTTTGCTTAGAAATTCCCGGCCCGGCGAGTATAATATTGGATAGAAGGAAGAATAACTCTTAGCAGCTTTGAGAGAAAGGATTGGTCGAACTTGGGTTATTATGATCAGGATTATGAAAACCGCTATAAAAAGCAAAAAGGAAACAAGGGCGGCTATTTCTTGGCCAGCCTTATCGGCATCATCCTTGGCGCCATACTGGTCATTGTCGCGGTCCCTAAACTGATTGACTATGATGTGCTCCCTTATTCAGCAGATGAGGATGCAGGACAGGCGAATACAGGCGGCAGCAATAATAATGTCGCCACCAGTAATGTCTCGCTCAATGTCGAGTCAGATATAACGAAGGCTGTCGATAAGGCCGGTGATGCGGTTGTCGGCATCGATAACATCCAGAATGCGAGCATGTGGTCAGGCGGCGGTGCAGAGGGTGAGGGTGACGGCCAGACAGCCGGAACAGGCTCAGGCGTCATTTATAAAAAAGAAGGCGGCAAAGCCTATGTCGTTACGAACCATCACGTGGTTGAGGGAGCTTCACGGATTGAAGTGACACTTGCAGACGGGACAAAAATCCCGGCCAAGCTGCGCGGCAGCGATATTTGGACGGACCTTGCCGTGTTGGAGGTCGACGGGGAAAAAATTGAAAAGGTCGCAGAATTCGGTGATTCAGATGCATTGAAGATCGGCGAGCCGGTCATCGCCATCGGGAATCCGCTCGGTCCGACCTTCTCAGGCTCGGTTACCCAGGGCATTGTCTCAGGGCTTGAGCGCGCCATCCCGGTCGATATCAACCAGGACGGAACAGTAGACTGGCAGGCAGAAGTCCTGCAGACAGATGCCGCCATCAACCCGGGGAACAGCGGCGGCGCCCTCATCAATATCAGTGGACAGGTCATCGGTATCAACTCCATGAAGATCGCCCAGGAAACGGTTGAAGGAATCGGGTTATCAATCCCGGTCAACTCAGCCCAGCCGGTCATCAGCGACCTGGAGAAGTTCGGAGAAGTAAAAAGACCATACATGGGCGTCGAGCTCCGCTCTGTCAATGAAATCCCGGCCTACTACCAGCAGGAAGCCCTGAAGCTGCCGGAGGATGTGACAAACGGTGTTGCAGTCATCCGTGTATCACCTAACTCACCGGCCGACCAGGCAGGATTGCAGGAATTCGACGTTATCGTCGAAATGGACGGCGAACAGATCAATGATGTCATCGATCTCAGAAAGCATCTGTACAATAATAAGCAGGTAGGAGATCAGATGAAAGTGAAATTTTACCGAGGCGGCAAGGTACAGGAAACAACCTTGAAGCTTTCAGGTGAAACCATCTAATCAAAGGATCAAAACAGGAAGGCCAAGAGGCTTTCCTGTTTTTTCTTTTGGTGTTACGATGGAATGTGGATAAGTATTTCGACAAATGCAAGAATGAAATTTATCCACAATTCTTATAATAAAAAGAAAAACTGATAGGAGTGCCAAAATGATCTACAGCTGCGAAGAACACATTGATATAGCCATTGACACCGTGGTGGACGAGTATGAAACGTTCCCTGTTATGAATAAAATCGAAGACAGCGAGTTATCAACAACCTGTGAATATTGTCGAAATAAGGCAGTATATATGGTGGCGAACAAGTGATTCCATACAAGATGTGGATATAAATTGTGGATATGTGGATAACTTTTGTGGATATCTTGTTTGTAAGCTGTTTGTAATTAAATTGTAAAGGATTGTGAATAGTGAATATCTCAATCATCACCGTCGGAAAGCTAAAAGAAAAGTACTTAAAACAGGGCATCGACGAATACCTCAAGCGCCTGTCCGCCTATGCCAAAATGGACATCATCGAAGTCCCGGACGAAAAAGCCCCCGAAGAACTGAGCGACATCGAAATGATCCAGGTCAAACAAAAAGAAGGCGAAAGAATCCTCGCCAAAATTCACCCGGATGCCCATGTCATCGCCCTGGCCATCGAAGGAAAGATGAAATCATCAGAGGAACTTGCTGATACGATCGATAAATTGGCTACGTACGGAAAAAGTAAAATTGCCTTTGTTATTGGAGGATCACTTGGCTTGAGCCAGGAAGTTTTGCAGCGGGCGGATGAGAAGCTGTCGTTTTCGAAGATGACATTTCCGCATCAGTTGATGAAATTGGTTTTGCTGGAGCAGGTTTATCGGGCGTTTAGGATAAATCGGGGGGAACCTTATCATAAGTGAGTGAGGTTTTAGAGTCCTTGCTGCAAAAGTAGAGATTTTTTAAAGTGCCGTGAGGTTCAGTGCATATTATGCTATGAAATAAATGATTAATAAATCAATGCAAAAAGGATGCCTCGTAACTGGCATCCTTTTATAGTTTTAAAAATGTTGAAGCTCACGGACTGAGCAGGTTTCCCGACTCTGATTTAGTACTTATAGAACAGTTTTAATCATATTCTTATAAAAGAATAGACCAGGAGGAGGCCAAGGTGGTTGAAAAATGTAAAAGTTAGATTACAGCCTATTGTGAGCAGGATCAATTTACCCTCTGTTTTGAAAACAACGATCCTTCCAGGAGACTCAATGGAAAGGTTATTTATGGCAACCCAGGCAGGGGAGATCTTTTATATAGGAAACGGAAAAATCAGGACTTTTTTAGATATTCGTTCACGGATCATAAAACTGGGCACTTCAAATGGCGGGTATGATGAACGGGGATTGCTGGGACTGGCTTTTCACCCCAGCTTTTATTATAACGGTCTTTTCTATCTTCATTATTCAGCAGCTGGAACACAAGGTCCGGGTGCTTATTCTGAGAATTTTAAACCTGACCCATGTAATCCTGAAACTTTAAACCTGAAGTGGATGAACAGGGAAACTCAATATGATCATATTGATACAGTTGAAGAGTGGACTCTGCAATCGAATGGACAGACTCAAAGACTGCGGACATTACTTAACTTAAGAAGACCATTTTCAAATCATAATGGTGTAAACAGTTTAAACTTTTCGCCTGAAACAGGAAAACTTGTATTATCAACCGGAGATGGCGGGGCAGGCTATGATCCGTTTAACTTAAGCCAGGATGATTTAGAAATCGCCGGTAAAATAATTGAAATTGATGTAAGCAGGAATACATCCATCAATAATCCACCCATTGTCACCCGTTTTAATGAACTGCCTTCAACTATCCAGGATACACTCACAGTAATGGCCAAAGGGGTTCGCAATATACCGGGCATTTCATTTCAAAGGCTCAATCATCAGTATATTAAATATGCGGGAAGTGTCGGACAGGATTTGGTCGAATCGATTTTTTCATTCGTTCGTTATAAACCCATACCGGTTAAACAGCTTGTCCAAGCTTCTGTGATGAAATCTGAGCTTGACCAGGAAAGATTTATTAACTTTGGCTGGCGGGGTTGGGAAGGTGCTTTTCCTACTTCGGTCATTGGCGGCTGCACTAATAATCCGGATTTAGATGAGAAAACCATTGCTTATTACAATGAAGCAGCAGCCCTTACAGGGAGCCGTCTTCAGCCATTAACCAGCTATTTTCATAGTGATGCCAGACCCGATAAGTTTGAAGGAACGGCACTTACAGGAGTTCAGCCATATATGGGAGGTGGAATCCCTGGTTTAACAGGAAGCGTTGTGTTTACCGATCTTGCCCGGAAAGGATCTCAGCCTCAGGCTAGAGGGGCTTTAGCTTATACACGTATGAAACAAAACGGTAAACAGAATGATTTTGGCCTGATTCAAATCGATTATGATTTTGGACCTCAATCAGCCTATTATGTCAGTTTGGGAACAAATCTGAATCAGACCAGATTATATTTAGGGGTTTATGGATCAACGAAAGTGACTGATTTTAATCAGGGCACTGTTTTTGAAGTTGTTCAATGAATGTGAAATAGATGCCAGGCTTATTGCAGTACAATCCTTAAGTGTTAAATAGAATTTTGTGTAATGTAATCCGTTACATTTCATACAATATATTAATCACTAGATTAAATGGAATATAGGCAATGTAAAATAACAGATTGTCACAACTACATGAATGTAATCGATTTCATTGGGGGTTTGCAATGATATCTATTAAGAAAGCAGGAAAGTAAAAATGGCAAACATCCAACAGGTAGCTATACAAGCAGGAGTTTCTGTTGCCACAGTTTCAAGAGTCCTTAACGGGCAAAACACTGTATCCTCGGAAACAAGAAGGAAAGTCGAAGAGACGATAAAAAAATTAAATTATGAACCTAGTATGCTGGGGAGGAATTTAAGAAATTCTGAAAGCCGGCTTCTTTTGATTCTGATCCCCACGATTTCAAATCCTTTTTATCTGGAGATTATTAAAGGGATTGAAACGTTTGCGATTAGTCAGAGCTATAATATTCTCTTGTGTGAAACCGATTCTGACCCGAATAAAGAGAATATTTACTTCGATTTGGTCAGAAAAAAGATGGCTGATGGAATTATTTCGATGGATCCTGCAGTCAATGCAGAAACACTGAAAAAGCTTTCGGAGAAATATGCAATCATTCAATGCAGCGAATATGAAGCAGGCAATGGAATCCCTTATGTGACGATTGATAATGAAGAAGCTTCCTACCGGGCCGTTAAGCATCTGATCCAAATCGGCCACAGAAAAATAGCCCTAATGAATTCCGACGACAAATATCTGTATGCAAGGCAGCGGAAAATGGGCTATAAACGGGCTCTGGAAGAGAACGGAATTGCTGTTAATGAAGATTATGTTATTCATACCCAGCATTTAGGATTCGAGAATGGCCAGTATGCAATGAGAAAAATATTGAATTTACAAGACCGGCCGACTGCAGTATTCGCTGTATCCGATCTTCTGGCTATCGGCGCCCTCAAAGAAATAAATGCTTCCGGATTGGATGTACCCAATGATCTGGCGGTAGTAGGCTTTGATAAGATTGATTTTTCAAATATGACAAACCCGACTCTTACTACGATTGCCCAGCCTATGAATAAGATGGGTACCACTGCAGCGAGAATGTTAATTAAAAAGATTAAAGGTGAAGACGTAGAGAGTATAGTTTTAGATCACGAATTAGTGATACGTGAGTCCACATCAGGGTGATCATCTAAGGTCAGCGCTCTGTTATTAAAATATGTTTGATAAGTTAATAGCGGATCGCTGACCTTAGGTGTAAATGTAATCGTTTACAGTGAGGGAGAGCCTTATACAAAAAAGGGGTGAATGGTTTTGAAGAAATTTCTGGTCTTAATTTTATCATTAGTGACAGTGTTTAGTTTGGCAGCATGCAGCAGTGACACAGGAAGTTCCGATGGCAAAAAAGACGATGATACGCTGAAGATCGGCATTTCCCTGCCTTCTGCCACACATGGCTGGATGGGGGCTTTAATTGATAGCGCGGAAGAGCAGGCAAAGGACCTTAAGAGTGAGGGCATAGAATATGTCATGACGAATGCTGCTGATCCAAACAAGCAGGCGAACGATGTCGATGATTTAATTGCCCAAGGTGTGGATGTCATTGTCATGCTTCCAATTGAATCTGCGGCGCTTTCTCCTGTCGGGCAAAAAATTAAAGATGCAGGCATCCCTTTAGTCATTGTGGACCGTGAGCTTGAAAACGATGCAGCGACTGTCGTCGTAAAAGGCGACAATGAAGGCATCGGTGTGAATGCCGGAAAATA
The DNA here is from genome assembly GCF_984799205.1 of Bacillus sp. SRL543. Lineage (NCBI taxonomy): Bacteria > Bacillati > Bacillota > Bacilli > Caryophanales > Bacillaceae > Bacillus > Bacillus sp. SRL543. Next base: position 4,908,562 of record NZ_OZ481794.1, on the reverse strand, counting down.
CTTTGTAGAAAAGTTAAATGGAAAAGGCAAGGTCGTTGAAATCACCGGACCGCCAAGCTCTGTTACGGAGCAGCGCGGGGCAGGCTTCAAAGAAGCAATGGAGAGCTCGGATATTGAAGTGATTGCTTCACAAAGCGGTGATTTCTCAACTGAAAAGTCATTAGAAGTTATGCAGAATATCTTGCAGGCACACCCAGAAATCGATGCTGTGTTCACACAGGATGATGGGATGGCTCTAGGTGTACTGCAGGCTATCAAGGAAGCGGGCCGGACAGATATTCAATTCGTAACTGGCGCTGGCGGCGGCAAGGCTGTGTTTGACGACATTAAGGCAGATGGCTTAATTACTGCCACCTTCTTATACTCTCCGACAATGGTCAAGGATGCAGTCAAAATTGCGGCAGATATCGCAAAGGGCAATGACCCGGCTGAAGCAATGGTAGTCAAGGAAGCTACCCAGGTCACAAAAGATAATGTGGATGAGTTCTATGATCCAGAGTCGAAGTTCTAAATGATTTTTAGGGGATGCAATAGTTGTTTTAACAGTTATTGCATCCCCTTCCTATTGAGGAGGGATGATAAGCGCCATGACTGCCAATCCTATAATGACGATGGACAATATTGAAAAATCCTTCAACGGTGTGCCTATCTTGAAAAAGGCTTCTCTAAATGTTGAACAGGGGGAAATCCATGCTCTGTTAGGTGAAAATGGCGCCGGGAAATCTACTTTAATGAACATTTTAGGCGGCATCCATCAGCCTGATAACGGCTCGATTCACATAAATGGCATGGAAGTCAAAATGACCAATCCAAGAGTGTCGCAGGAGCAGGGAATCAGCTTTATCCATCAGGAACTTAATGTAGTTTCCGACCTCAGAGTCTACGAAAACATGTTTCTGGGGTCTGAACTGCGAAATAAATTTGGATTCTTGAAAATAGAAGAAATGTGCCGACAAACAAATGAAATATTAGCGCAGCTTGGCGTTGATATCAATCCGAAGGAATATGTCAGAAATCTAGAAACCTCCTACAAGCAATTAATTGAAATATCTAAAGCACTGCTGCATAAATCCAAGCTCATCATTATGGATGAACCCACTACATCTTTAGCTGAACATGAAGTTAAACGATTGTTTGAACTCATGAGAAACCTGCAGAAATCAGGCGTGTCCATTATTTACATCTCTCATAAGCTAAAGGAGATCAAGGAAATCTGCAGCCGTTATACGGTGCTGCGCGATGGAGAAGTTGTCGGGACCGGGAGTGCTGAACAAGAGGACTTAGAGACAATCACCAGGCTGATGGTCGGTAAATCTATTTCTCAAGATCGATTAGCCCATAACCATACACTTGGTCCAGTGGTATTGGATGTAACCAGCCTATCATGCCCGGGATTGTATAAAGACATTAGCTTCACCCTTAGAAAAGGTGAAATAGCAGGATTTACCGGCTTAGCCGGCGATGGCAGAACAGAGCTGTTTGAGAGCTTATTTGGTTATCGGAAACAGCACAGCGGTGAAGTCAGAATTAATAACCGGCTGGTAAAGATAAATCATCCCCGAAAAGCGTTAAAGTCAGGATTAGGACTTGTTCCAAAGGACCGAAAAGAGAATGCCATCATTAAAGATTTAAGCGTTATTCATAATATGAGTTTGTCTTCTATCGGGCATTTCGAGAAAGCTGGATTGATCCGTGAAAAAAAGGAAAAGGAGAAGTTTGAATTTTATAAGGAACAGCTGAATATCAAAGTACACAACCCCAGCATTACCATCGACAAATTAAGCGGAGGCAATCAGCAGAAAGTTATTATTGCCAAATGGCTTGAGGCAGATACTGATATCATTGTGTTTGATAATCCAACGCAAGGGATTGATGTTGGAGCGAAGCAGGAGATTTATCATCAGATTGTATCATTAGCACAACAAGGAAAAGCCGTGATTGTTTTATCCTCAGAAGCGCCGGAAGTGCTTAAGGTCTGTCATCATATTTATGTGATGTACCAGGGAGAGATTACAGCATGCTTTGAGGGAGAAGAAGTATCGGAGGATGAGATTATGAGCTATGCAACCGGCTCAAAAAGGGAGGGTGAAAAAATTGGCTGATATCAATGTCATGAAAGAGAAGAATCCGCAAAATTCAGCTCTAAAAAGCCGCCTCTCCTGGCTATGGTCGGAGTACAGCGTCATCATTGCCTTCTTAATTATTTTTATTGCAGCCTCCTTTATGAGCCCCAGATTCCTGGATCTCAATAACCAGCTCAATATCATGATGCAGGTCTCCATTATAGGGATTGTGGCTTTAGGTATGACCGTGGTCATGCTGTCAGGCGGCATTGACCTTTCCGTTGGTTCTGTCCTCGCCTTTGTCGGCGTCATGACGGTTTTGGTTTTAAACGCAACTGGAAGCATGATTGCAGCCATTTTAGCTGCCTTATTAGTTGGTTCTTTTACAGGATTATTAAATGGATTGATGGTTGCGAAAGGAAGGATCGCCTCCTTTATTGCTACTTTAGGAATGATGGCAGCGGCGCGTTCCATGGCACTTTATATAGCAGAAGGCGGAAGCATTTCAGGAGAGGTACAGGGATTCACAGCTATTGCGAATAGTGATTTATGGATTTTCGATTTTCCAGTTATCATTTTCTTCGTTATGACAGCACTTGTTTTTATACTCATGCATAAAACTCGTTTTGGACGTTATGTATATGCACTGGGAAGCAATGAAAAAGCCGCCCTGCTTTCAGCGATTCGGGTGGATCGGGTAAAAATTGCTGTCTACAGCTTGGCCGGCCTGCTGGTCAGTGTGGCAGCGATCATTGAAACATCCCGACTGAATTCTATTTCTTCATCAAGTTCAGGTGTTCAATATGAACTGGATGCAATTGCTGCAGTCATCATTGGCGGTACGAGAATGACGGGAGGCCGCGGTAAAATCATAGGAACATTTTTTGGTGTACTGATCTTAGGGATTTTGAATAACATGATGAACTTAATGAATGTTTCTCCACACCTCCAGGGATTTGTTAAGGGATTAATCATTATTATTGCAGTCGTATTCCAAAAGAGAGAGTAGGGGGAATTCTTTGGTGATAAAAGTGGGAATTATCGGCTGTGGTTCGATCACTAAATTAAGGCATGCACCAGAATATAAAGCCAATCCATATGTGGATGGGATTGTTTTTTATGACAGGAATCCAGAACGGGCAGCAGAATTAGCAAATATGTTTGGCGGCAGTACAGCCCGTACCGCTGATGAGCTGATGGAGGATCCTGAAATCCAGGTGATCAGCGATTGCTCATCAAATGAATATCATCATATCTTTTCTAGGAAGGCATTATTAAGCGGAAAACATGTCTTATGTGAAAAGCCTATTTCTCTTACCGTTGAACATGCGAAAGAAATAGTTGATGCCCAAAGGCAGTCCGGGAAAAAATTAATGGTCGATCATAATCAGCGGTTTACTGCTGCTCATCAAAAAGCAAAAGAAATCATAGAGAACAAAGAACTTGGAAAAGTGCTAACCTTTAAAACGGCGTTTGGACACTCAGGTCCAGAACAGTGGGGCGTCAATAAATCGAATTCGACCTGGTTTTTTAAAAAGGAACGCTCAGGTCTTGGTGTTGCCGGAGATTTGGGGATTCACAAAGTGGATTTGATCCATTACTTATTAGATGACGAAATTGAGCAGGTCAGCGCATTCCAGGGGACCCTCGATAAAACCAATGAAAAGGGCGAGCCGATTGAAGTGCCCGATAACATCGTATGCAATTTAAAAACGAGAAAAGGACGTCTGGGCACTGCTTCTTTTTCCTGGACCTATTACGGAGAAGAAGATAACAGTACAATCATTTATTGTGAAAAGGGCATTCTAAAAATCTATCATAGCGATCAGTGCCAATTAGAAGTAATCACAAAGGATGGCATGAATGTCCGTTACAGGCTTGGAAGCATCCAAACGAATGATAACCAGACGAATAGCGGTGTTATTGATGCCTTTATTGACTGTGTGCGTCTGGATCAGTCTCCGCCAGTTACAGGGGAGGATGCGATCTCTTCTCTTAAAGTTATATTGGGAATTATGGAGGCGGCGGAGGCGGGCAGGGTTGTGAGTATTCTCTGAGGTGGGTGTTAATTGAAAAACAGGTGCCTGATCCACATGTGTGTGGGGTCGGGCACTATTCTATGAAAAGGCAAATTTGTATCTACCCTGATGATTATACGCTCTTAATTACCAATTAGAAGCAATTATTGGATATTTTGTTATATACTATGAGTGGATTAATCAAGTGATAAGAAATTTATTAGTTACTTTATAGAATTGGGTGCGGTATGGATATACAAAAATTGGAATCACTACAACAACAGGTAAATTTACTTAGAGCCGAGGGAAAATACAAGGAAGCAATCGAGGAAAGCTATAATCTCCTTCATCATGGAATGGAACTAAATGACCATAAATCTTTGTTGATAGCAAACTTAGTAATGGCCGCCTCCTTCTATTGTATCGGAGATATTGAAGAAGCCTTTCATAGCATCGATGCTTACAGTGAAGTTTGTAATCAATATGGGGATGAAGCAGATTGGGTAAACTTATATAATGTATTGTTTTTACTTTATGAGTTTAAAAAGGATTTTGAAAAAGCGAAAGAAACACTTAGACTCAGCATTGAATTAGGAAAAAAGACTAATAAGTACAATATTGTTAGCAATGGTTATAGCAACCTTAGTCATATATATTTAGAAGAGGAAAACTTTGAAAAGGCTTTGCAAATGGCTGAATATGGTCTTGAAATGGCTAAATTACATAAACCTGAAAGTTTGATTTTAGAAATAAGAGTTAAATTGAACCTGGCAAAATCTTACATAGCTCTTGAAGATTTTGATTCATCCAAAACCTTAATGAATGAAATAGAAAATGCACCAATTTTAGATTCGTTTATAAGAGAAAAATCTCAGTACTTCGATTTATTAGGAGCATGGTATGCTAAACAGAATATATTTAGGGAAGCATATGAATCCTTTACTATTGCAAAACAACTAGTAGAAACCTATAACGATGTGTATTTATTAAAAACAATACAAGAAGAACGGATGAGATTGTGTGATCTAACGAATGATATTCATTTAGGATATATTGTTCAAAAAGAATATATAGCACTACTGAAAGATATTAACGATCGAGAATTATCATTAACAGCTTTAAAGCTAGAAATTAAGCATAGTATTTCAGCTATTGAAAAGAAAGCAAATATTGACTTTTTAACAGGGGCATACAATAGAAACTATTTTGAAAAGGCTATTAATGACTGGTTAAACCAAGCTTCAGCAATAGAAGAAAATATTGTATGTATTGTATTTGATATTGATAATTTTAAATATTTTAATGATGAACATGGTCATTTATTTGGCGATGAAGTGATAAAACAAGTAAGTAAAGCTTGTTTAAGTATTCTTCAAGAAGGCGAAATAATTGGACGTTTTGGTGGAGATGAATTTATTGTTACCTTAAGAGGCGTGCCAATGGAAATTGGACGAAAAAGAGCCAAACAAATTGAAGAAGCCATAGGTAACTTAAAGATTAATAAAGATGAAAATTTAGTTTCAATACAAGTAAGTATTGGAGTTGCAGATAATAAATGTGGTACAGTGACGTCATTTCTAGATTTGTTTCATCTTGCAGATGCTGCACTTTATAAAGCGAAAAAGAGTGGGAAAAATCAAATTTGTGTAAATCACTGAATAGCCTTTAAATAGGTGCCTGACTCCACATTGGTTTAAGTGTGTGAGGTCAGGCACCTGTTTTTGTTCTAATTAAAAATGAGAGGAAAAGTAAATGCAACGAAAGCTGCCCAAAGGCCGTAGACCGGTAAATACTTAGTAACGGCATCCTGGATGGTGGAAGATCCGGTTTTGTTTTTTAGAAAACGCATATAGGAGACCATAATCCAAATCAGATTTCCCCAGATAAGTATATTTACTCCTAAAACAGCAAGTCTGTTTGGCGTGATCCCATAAGAAGAAAGCCTGAACACTATGGCTGACAGAGCCACACTATCAATGATAAGAGCAAGAACAATCAGGGCAAAATTTATATAGTCAGAAATGGTCTTTTTCTTGTCTGTGCTGCTTTCTGTTATTGAAAAAATGGTAACAGCCAATACCACAAGCAGTATTCCGTTAAAGACGATCAGGAAATTTCTGTCCAGGAATGGATTTTTTCCGACCGAGATAACCGTCATCAGATAAGTCAATAATGTGGCCAGGACAAGAGGGCTAAAAATTTTGGCTATATAGGGTGTAATATTTTTGGCAAGTTTAAGATTCATTGATACAAGGTAGGCAGCCACAATAGCGAGAGCGGCAGCGCCAAATAATACGACATTTCTAAAATAGAAGTCCTCTATATCCAAGTCAACAAAGCTGAATAATTGCATAGTTAATGCTGCCAGCAGCATTCCGCTAATGGCCATACTGGCATAAAGTATGCAAAATTCTACATTAAATTTTAGATATGCCAATCTTGTGCAGCCTTTTGAATATTCATTTCCAGTAAATGCAAGACCGCTCAATCCCCATAAGAATATGGGAAGGTGTAAATAAACAAGAATAATACTGTCATTATTATTTAATGGCAGCAAATTAAGATAAACCACCGAGATTAGGAACAACGATGCAAGGGTGTAAAGAATACTTTTCTTGGGCGTATTATTATAGACAAAATAGGCGGCAATAAAGGGAAGAATGCCGAAAGCAAGATTAATGGGAGCAATTGCTTGCTGTTCGACATAATGGAATATGATCCTGGTGCTGAGCCCGGCCAGAACGGCTAAAATGCCCATGAATAAGAAACCTTTCTGAAGCAAGGGAGCTTTTTCTATGTGTGCCGTCTCCTTGAAATGCAATCTCTCATACCAAACGGCAAGAACCTGGGAATCATTATTTTGTTCCCTTGCATGTAAGAGTGACTCTTTGAAAGCTTTGGGATCTTTTCTATATAGTCTCTCCAGCTCATGGGGGTCAGCGATGTTTTCAATAATCAAATTTTCATTTTCCATGGTTATACCTCCCTTAATCATTGTCATCTTTACATCACAATGTTAAAACTAAATTTTATAATCTAAATGTCTTTATTATTTATTAGATAATAACACCTTATTTATTGATTAACAATAAATTTTTATTAATTATAGAAGTATTTTTGTTGTTTTATTTCTTTCAATATGAGCCCTGAAAAGGACATATTGGTGTATGTCCCCAGTATGGTAAAGTATATTAACGTAATGGAGGTCAGCCGCCTTTCAAAGTATGGTATGGTCCATTTAGAGAGGTATACATCAACCACAAAGCCAAATCAATAGCTTTGTGTTTTTTCTTCCCCTAAAATAGCATTATCCTCAACTTTCCAACAAATAATGATAAGAATACAAAATACCTCATCTATTTCATGAATTTATTTATAAGTACTTTTGCACCAAGGAGGCCACACACCATTATGTACGCTTCATCTGAGTTAGAAATGCTCATTCGGCTGATCGAGCGGGCGGCGCTTTTGCTGATTACGTTGTTTTTTATGGCAAGGGTGCCGAAGTTTAAGGAGATTTTGCAGAGGGATCATCATTCCCCGGTAGAGCTGTCGCTGCTGACGGGGATTTTCTGTGTGTTTGCCCTTTTTGGGACGTATTCGGGGATTGAAGTGGAAGGCTCGATTATTAATATCCGGACGATTGCAATTGTCTCCGGGGGAATTCTGTTTGGGCCGTGGGTCGGCATTGTAACAGGGATTATTTCCGGGGTGCACCGCTATTTGATTGATATTGGCGGAGCCACGTCTGTTCCGTGTTTGATTACGAGTATCCTGGCAGGGTTTATCGCTGGCTATATACATGTTTATATGAAAAAAAGCAGGCGGTGGATTTATGGGATTATCGCCGGGATGTTCTGCGAGACCCTGACAATGATTCTTATTTTAGCAATGGCTGATTCCTTTGAACTGGGCGTGGCAATTGTATCGAAGATCGGAATTCCAATGATTTTGGGGCAGGTCAGCATCGGTTTGATCATCCTGATGATTGCAAGTGTGGAAGGAGAGAAAGAGCGGATTGCGGCACAGCAGTCCCAACTGGCTCTTAATATCGCCAATAAGACTTTGCCATATTTCCGATCCATTAACGGAGAATCTCTGCGGACGATTTGCAGGATCATCCAAGAGGATATCAAGGCAGATGCCGTTGCGATCACGGATACAAAGGATGTTCTTGCTTATGTCGGGTATGGGGAAGAGAAGTACAGGATTGGGCAGGAGATCATCAGTGATTTGACCAAAGAAACGATTCGCAATGGGCAGATTACGATCAGGAACAATATTGCCGATCATCATACACCGCAGATTCATTGCCTGCTGATTATTCCCCTGTCGGAGCGGGGCATTATAACAGGGACATTGAAGATATACTACCGCAAGGCTTATACGATCACAAATACGCTGCAGACGATGGCTATTGGATTGGCGCAGATCATCTCTACCTTGATGGAAGTTTCAAGAGTGGAGCAGATTAAGGAAGAAGCCAATAAAGCGGAGATAAGGGCTTTGCAGTCAAAAATCAATCCTCACTTCTTGTTCAACGCCCTTAACGCGATTGCTTCAACGACAAGGCGTGACCCTGAGAAAGCAAGGGAACTGATCATCAGTCTGTCTGGATATATGCGCTATAATTTGGAAGTCGGCGAAGAACTGATTGATGTTCAAACGGCACTTGAGCAGGTGAGAAATTATATTAAAATAGAAAAAGCGAGGTTTGGTGAACGTCTTCAGGTTGTTTATGATATAGACGATCTCCATTTGAAACTGCCGAGCCTGCTGATCCAGCCTTTAGTGGAAAATGCCGTGGTCCATGGCATTTTAAAACAGAAAGGGCCTGGCAGTGTGACGATTTCCATTAAAGAATTTGAAGATAAAATTCGAGTGAGTGTCCGGGATACAGGAAAGGGAATTGACCAGGAAGTGATTGACCGATTGCATAAAGGGGAGGTTTCTTCCAAGCAGATTGGCCTTTTTAATGTGCATCAGCGGGTGAAATTAATTTATGGGACCGAGCTGGTGATTCACAGGCTGAATCCGGGCACGGAGGTTTATTTTGATATAAGTAAGGAGCCATCATGAGAGCGATCATAGTAGAAGATGAAATTCCGGCGAAGGAAGAGCTGGAATATTTAGTGGATACTCATAGCAATATCGAGATTGTGGCCACTTTTGAAGATGGACTGGATGTGCTGAAGTTTCTTCAGGAGGAAGAGGTGGATGCCATCTTCCTGGATATCAATATTCCCTCATTGGATGGGATGCTGCTGGCGGGAAGCATCAGCAAGTTTGCGAAGAAGCCATATATCATTTTTACGACAGCTTATAAGGAGCATGCGGCACAGGCATTCGAGCTGGAGGCTTTTGATTATATTTTAAAGCCTTATGAGGAAAAAAGGATTGCGGCTATGCTGTCAAAACTGGAAGCGGCTTTCCAGAAGGGCAGACAAACGCAGGAAGAGATTCCGCAGGACCGCAATCGCCGTATTAATCTCAGGAAAAATGAAAATATCATCGTGACGGATGTAAATGAGATTTATTATGCAGAAGCAAGTGAGAAAATCACCCTTGTTTACACAGAATCGGAAGAGTATACGATGCCGATGTCGATTACAGAATTCCATGACAGCCTGCCTCAGGATCTCTTTTTCAGATGCCACCGCTCTTACAGTGTGAATCTATCCAAGATCCATGAGATTGTGCCATGGTTCAATAATACGTATGTGCTGAAGCTGAAGGGTGTAAAGGCGGAAATACCGGTCAGCAGAAGCAAGTCCAAAGCGTTCCGGCAGATTATGAATTTGTAGATGCCGTTTATTCCGAATATCAGGCATTTCGTTCTGAAAGCGATTTAATTCTCTTTTTCAGCGGTAGAATTCAAGTATAGAAACCACTACTTAAGATTTTGAAACCGCTTAGAAAAGAGGAGATTCGAATGAAAGAACGTAATCCCAATCGACTTCTTATCATCATTGGTACGATTATCGTACAGATGGGTTTAGGAACTATTTATACTTGGAGCCTGTTCAATCAGCCTCTAGTTGACAAATTTGGCTGGGAATTGAGTGCAACAGCCGTTACTTTTTCCATAACAAGCTTTGCTTTAGCATTTGCGACCCTGTTCTCAGGGAAGCTGCAGGATAGATGGGGCCTTCGCCGTTTGGTGGCCGCAGCGGGTATTTTACTCGGCGTAGGGTTAATCCTCAGCTCACAGGTATCCTCATTATGGATGCTGTACGCCGTAGCAGGAGTGATTGTAGGATTCGCAGATGGTACAGCTTATATCACAACATTAAGCAATCTGATCAAATGGTTCCCGGAGAAAAAAGGCTTGATCTCAGGGATTTCCGTTGGGGCATTTGGGACAGGCAGCCTCATCTTTAAATATGTGAATGCCAGCTTTATTGCATCATTCGGTGTTTCCACTGCCTTCCTCTTATGGGGAACGATTGTCCTGGTCATGGTCGTTGGCGGGTCATTTTTACTGAAAGAAGCTAAAGACACGGCAGACAGCACTGCGAAGGCAACATCAAAGCAAAAAGATTATACAGTAAAAGAAATGCTGAAAACGAAGCAGGCATACATGCTGTTTGTGATCTTCTTCACAGCATGTATGAGCGGGTTATACCTGGTCGGGATTGTCAAAGACATTGGAGTCAGTCTAGCCGGGCTTAATGCAGCTACAGCAGCGAATGCAGTCGCGCTGGTGGCGATCTTTAATACAACAGGCCGAATCGTTCTGGGTGCACTGTCAGATAAAATTGGCCGGATGGAAGTCATTTCCGGAACACTTCTGGTCACTGCCATTGCAGTCGCAGTCTTAAGCTTTGTTCCATTGAACTTCCCAATCTTCTTCGCCTGTGTGGCAGCAATCGCCTTCTGCTTTGGCGGAAACATCACCGTATTCCCAGCCATCGTGGCAGACTTCTTCGGACTGAAGAACCAAAGCAAGAACTATGGCGTGATCTACCAGGGCTTCGGAATCGGTGCTTTGGCGGGCTCGATCGTAGCCGCTGTACTTGGTGGATTCCAGGCAACGTTTACGGTTATTGGAGCGCTATGCATCGTCTCCCTGGTGATCGCATTGACCATTAAGCCGCCTAGTGAGGGCAAGAAGCGTAAGGAACAGGGGAAAATGAAGTTGGAGGCTCATTCTAGAGTTGGATAAAATAGTGTCAAAATCGGTGCCTGATTCACAATACGTTAGTGTATTAATGTGCTGTGGTTGGGTATCATTCTAAAAAAGAGCCAAGGGACCTGTCCCCTTGGCTTTTTTGTTTTACAGAAGCCGTTTTAGGGCAAAAGCAATAAAAAAGCACTTAAGAAAGGGGGAGGGGATTGTTTAAGCAGTTCTTATTTAAGATTAAGGAAGGTACATGGTTCATTCCCGCTGTTTATACGATTGCGGCTTTGGTTCTTGCAATTGTTGTCGTATATGTTGATTACTATTTGAACGCATTTTATCCAGAGATCTTTCTGGTGGGGCTGGATTTGGGAAAAACGATTCTTGGGACTATTGCCGGTTCGTTATTGACCATGACCACCATTACTTTTTCTACCACCATGGTTGTGTTAACTACATATTCTTCTCAATTTTCGCCAAGGACGCTGGAAAACTTTATTCAGGACCCGGTGACGATGAGGGTGCTGGGGGTCTTTATTGGCGGATTTGTTTATTGTATATTTACGCTGCTGTTTATAAGGGAATCTGTTGGGAATTCGGTGGCATCTGCTTCTATTGGTGTAATCATTGCATTTATATGCCTCGCCTTCTTCGCCTATTTCATCTACCATGTTGCCACATCCATCCAGGTCGGCAAGCTGATTAAAAGGCTTGCGGATGATGCATTGGATATGATCAAGCAGGAAAAAGAAAATTTTGAGGAAGATGACCATATTTCCCTCCTGCAGGTCCGTCCGTCGGTTGTCATTGAAGCAAAAGCTGTAAAGGCCAAACGATTTGGCTATATTCAGTATATTGATGAAGACAAGCTGATGCAGCATGCTGCTGAACAGGGCAGTGTCATTGAAGTCCTCAAGCCAATCGGCCATTTTGTCACGGAAAAGCATGATCTGCTTTGTGTCCACAATCAGGGGAAAATTCCGGAAGGCCTTGAGGATGCTGTTATTGTAGGGACAGAGAGGACCACCTATAGTGATGTGGAATTTGGTCTGCAGAAGATTGCTGAGGTGGCCTTGAGGGCGGTATCTCCGGGAATCAATGATCCCAATACAGCCATCCAGTGCATCAATTACTTAAGTGTATGCCTGTCTGCAGCCAGCCGTTTAAATGGGGAAGTTAAAGCCATTTCTGATGATGAAGGAAGAATGAAGGTCATCATTCCGCATTGGTCATTTGAAAACCTTTTGAATACTTCCTTCAGACAGATCAGCCACTACGCGAAAGATGATTTTTCAGTCATGCATGCGATTTTCAAGGCGCTTGAAGAAATTGGCACAGGCAGCGGCCCGGCAATACGCAAGAGCCTTGATAAGTTCGCAGATTATCTGAAAGAACAAGTAGAAACTGCTGCACTTACCGTATCCGAAAAGGATGAATTGGATAAAGCCTCCCTTGTTGAAGAATGAGGGAGGATAAAGTAAAGAACCCCGCTTATAAGGCCGGGTTCTTTACTTGTTACTTTTTTTCCGAAGCTCCATTGCTGCTGTATTTTTCCCCGATATCTTTTTCATATATAAAAAGTTCCGTACTTTCTTTATAGTAGCCCTTTTTAATATGGAAAAAAAAGGTGGCTGCTACATTCATTTGATATAATTGAGTGTATAGCATTTTTTATGCCAGATTACCTGGTCCGCCAGATAGTTTTATAGTAAATAGCAAAAAAAGTTAGATTATCAATGCATTTATGAGAAGGGTTGGTTTATATGAATTCATTGCTTCAGATGGGAGCAAATGCCGTTTTGAGTTCTCCAAAGGGGACTGTTACTGTCAGCTGCGAAATGTCCAATACGATAGATGTTTCCTTAACTGCTTTTCTGTTGACTGATTCAGACAAGGTACAAGGAGACAGCGGGATTATATTTTATAATCAGCCAAAAAGTATTTCCGGAGCGGCTGAGCTGCTGCCGCCTGTGAATATGGGCCATACAAAGGTACATAAAATTGATTTTGACATGAGTAAACTCCCGGCAGGCATTACTAAAATAGCGATTACGCTTACCGAGGATCATCATACCGGCTTTTCTAATGTAAAGAATTTAAGAGCAGAGATCAGTGCAGGTGCTGATGTGATTCAATTTGTCCCATCTGTTTTTAAAAATGAAAATGGAATAGTAGTACTAGAATTATATGTAAGGAATGGCCAGACAAAGGCAAAATCAGTGTGGCGGGGATTTGATTCCGGCCTTGAAGGTTTATGCAAAAATTACGGTGTTGAGGTTGATCCTGAGGAGCAAGTACAGCCTGCTGAACCTAAAGCAATTAATAAACAAGCTCTAAAAGAACCTGCTACAACACAATCAGTCCCTGAAAAGAAAAGCAGCTCAAATTCCCTGCCGCCGGTAAGCCTTGAAAAAGCTAAAGGGAAAATAAATCTGGATAAAGGCCAAAAGCCGGTTTTAATTGAGAAAACACCGGAAATTACGGCGACAGTATCCTGGAAGACAGGGACAGATTATGATATATATGCTTTAGTTTATACAAGGAATGGCAAGCAGGTAGATGTAGCTATGTTTGGGGCTCAGGGAACACCGCCTCTAAGCCGGTTTGGCAATGGAGCAGTGGAACATATGGGGGATGTCGGGAGATTCAGCGGATCCACAAAGAAAGAAATCATTAAACTAAGGCTGACGAATGATATCCTGGCAGTGGTGCCTGTTGTTTACTCTGCTCAGTCAAACGGGACAGGGTCATTCTACAGATACAAGGTATCCATGAGTATTGATAATCACAGCGGAACTTCAGTTACCATTTCCTCCAAGAATGCGAATAATAATGATACTATTTATACCTGTGTACCAGGAATACTCCATAATACCGAAGATGGAGTGATGATAAGTCCCTTAGAGCTTTATAGTGCACCCAACTCAGAGTTCAGACCTAAACTTAAGATGGGGCCTTCAAATATGGTAGAGGTACTGATGGATCAGGGACCGATCAATGATTACAAATAGAGATAGCTGCTGAATACACAAAAGAGCCAAGGGGTCTGTCCCCTTGGCTCTTATTTAATCGCCTTGCTGACCTTCAATTTCTTCCCCTTAACCGTCGCATTCTCCATAGCCTGCAGAACAAGCGAGCCTTTTCCATTCAGGATATCAACATAAGACATCTGATCATGGATAGTGATGATGCCGATATCGTCTGCTGTGACGCCAGGAATTTTGGCGATGGTTCCGACAAAATCGACGGCGCGGATTTTCTTCTTTTTACCGCCGCTGAAATGAAGCTTTATGATATCCTGGTTGATTCGGGCTGTTTTATTGTTTCTGACGACCTGTCTGCCATTGATTTTTTCTTCGAAGGCAGCTTTCCCGGCAGCCACATCCTGCTGGCTGGGCGCTTCTATGACAGGAATTTCGAAGCCGATGTACCTTTCAATCGCACTTATGAATTTACCTTCAAAAGGTGTTGCAAACGTAATGGCTTTTCCTTTGTTGCCGGCACGGCCGGTTCTCCCGGTGCGGTGGACATAGCTTTCTTTTTCCATCGGAACATCATAGTTGATGACAAGGCTCACATTGTCAATGTCGATTCCTCTGGCAGCTACATCGGTGGCAACCAGGTAGCGGAAGTTCCCCATTTTAAAGCCTTCCATAACAGAGAAACGGTCTTCCTGCTCCAGTCCGCCATGGAGCCTCTCACAAGAATAGCCTGCAGCATCCAGTTCAGTGTACACTGTATCAACATGTTCTTTGGTCCGGCAGAAAATGAGGCAGCTGTCCGGATTCTCTGTAACCGTGATGTCTTTAAGGAGTGAAATCTTATCTTCCTGTTTCACTTCTATTAAAGAATGTTCAATGGTATCGGCCGTTACCCCGGTTGATTCAATCTCAATATGCTTAGGATCATTCATATATTTATGGCAAAGAGCCTCAACATCTTTAGGCAGGGTAGCAGAAAACACCATGGTCACACGGTCTGAAGGGAGCTCTTTAATGATGGCTTCCACTTCATCGATGAACCCTCGGTTAAGCATCTCATCCGCTTCATCAATGATCAGATACTCTATTTTATCCAATACGAGCGTTTCCCGATCGATATGGTCCATGACCCGTCCAGGCGTACCAACGACAACATGCGTTTTTTGCTTCAATTCTTCTTTTTGCTTAGAAAAAGGTTCTTTTCCGTAGACGGCCGCAGCTTTAATGCGTTTGAACCGTCCGATATTCGTGATATCTTCCCGGACCTGAACGGCGAGCTCCCTTGTTGGGGTAAGAATCAAGGCCTGCGGGCTTTTTTCCTCCCATTCCAGCATATCGCAGACCGGGATGCCGAAGGAGGCAGTCTTCCCGCTTCCGGTTTGAGCCTTCACCACAAGATCCTGCTTTTCCATCGCCAATGGAATGACCTTGCTTTGTACCTCTGTTGGAGTTTCGTATTTTAACACACCCAGTGCCCTTTGTATTTCTTCGCTTAAATGATACTCCGCAAAACTTTTACTCATTATTTAACCCCGTTTTTTTGTTTTTTCGTCATATGGATAGAATTCTCTTTAAGAAATATTGTATGCATGATCTGATATGGTTCATTATACTTGAAAATGGCTGGACAAGATATAAGAGTCCAGCCCCCTCACCTTTTCATCTGTATCCGCTGTGCAGATCATCATTGGTTAAAGACTATAAAATTAGGATCTTATGCATTATTAACTTCTTGGATTACTCCTTTAAGGTTAAAACCGAAAATTACATTTAAAAACCGCTGATGGTTGGAGCGGAAGACACGCAGACTCCTGCGGGATCGCAGCGGAAGTGTTGAGACCCCACAGCGCGCAAGCGCGAGGAGGCTCAACTCCGCCCCGCGGAAAGCGAAGTGTCTGGAGCAGAAACCATCAGCCCTCAACGAATAGAGGAACCAGCAGAGTCATCGTTTACCTAAAGATACTTTAAAGACAGTATCCCCTGTAAAAAAGTTCAAGAACTATTCGCAAATCGAAGAATCTATGATAAAATTAAAAAGTTATAGAGGATGAAAAGTTCATTGATGTTAGTTAATTAACATTGACTGTACATCCTGATCTTTCATTGCGTATGAAGCGGGAAGGTTTGCTGGTATTACATAATGCTGAGCTTTCAGCCCACTGTAAAATGGTACATGCAAAAGCATGGGGCCTTTTTATAGTGGGCTTTTTTTGTGTTCCCGGTCATATGCCTTTTAAAACGGCAGGCTGATTCTAGAGAGATGGTCCTAAGAGACAGCCTTATTGCCTTTTGTATTGTGGACCATAAAGACAATAATTGGGGGAAGAAATATGGCATTTCATAGTTCACAGCAGATCGCCGAAATGGCGGTTGAAGCTGGGGTGAAGAAGGCTGCCATGCGGCCGGCGCACACACTCATTTTAGGATTTTTAGGTGGAGCTTTTATTTCTTTAGGTTTCTTATTATATATCCGGGTTGTTGCCGACCTGCCGCATGAATGGGGCACTTTAAGCTCGCTGATTGGCGGGGCTGTGTTCCCGGTCGGCTTGATGCTGATCATTATTGCCGGCGGAGAATTGCTGACAGGCAATATGATGGCACTGCCGCTGGCTGTACTGGCAAAGCGTGCGACGTTCAAGCAGCTGGGCAAAAACTGGCTGCTGGTTTTATTGAGTAATTTCATTGGGGCAATCTTTGTTGCTTATTTATTTGGGCATGTAGTTGGAATGACGGAAACAGGTGCATTTCTGACTAAAACGGTTGCTGTTGCGGGAGCGAAAATAGACCAGGCATTCTGGCCGACTCTAATTTCCGCTGTAGGCTGTAACTGGCTCGTTTGTTTAGGCATCTGGCTTGCTTTTGGAGCAGATGATATCGGCGGCAAGATTCTTGCGATCTGGTTCCCGATCATGGCGTTTGTTGCCATCGGCTTCCAGCACGTTGTAGCCAATATGTTCATCATTCCTGCAGCCATCTTTGCAGGGAGTTTCACATGGGCTGATTATGCAGCCAACTTTGTTCCGGTTGCCATTGGAAACGCAATTGGCGGAGGAGTCTTTGTAGCCCTGGCTTATTGGATGGTTCACAAGGATTCTCTTTCAGCAGTGACAGCAAGATCAAGTATTAAGAAAGCCAGCTGACCATTACTCTTGTTTTTTGGATAGATTTGATTTTTTTAGGGAGGCTTTACGGTGGGAGAAAAAGTGAATGTTCTGATTAACGGAACAGCACATCAGGTTGAAGAAGGAACCCGTATTTTAGATTATTTGATGCAGCAGGAAATCGAACATCCGCATATATGCTATTCCGAGGTTCTCGGTCCGGTGCAGAGCTGTGATACATGTATGTGTGAAGTGAATGGCAATCTGATGCGTGCGTGCTCTACAGTGGTGGAAGACGGCATGGACATTGCCACCTCTTCTGAAATCGCCAAAGGCGCCCAAGAGGAAGCAATGGACCGCATTTTAGAAAATCATCTCCTATACTGCACGGTTTGTGATAACAACAATGGCAATTGCCGTGTACATAATACAGCAGAAATGATGGGGATTGAACACCAGACACGGCCGCATCGCTCTAAGGGCTATGAAGTCGATATGTCCCATCCGTTTTACCGCTATGATCCTGACCAATGCATCCTGTGCGGCCGCTGTGTGGAAACCTGCCAGGATCTCCAGGTGAATGAAACGCTGACCATTGATTGGGAAACAGGGCAGCCGCGCGTATTATGGGACGGAGGAAAAAGCATCAACGAATCCTCTTGTGTATCCTGCGGACAATGTGTATCCGTATGCCCATGCAATGCTTTGATGGAAAAATCAATGCTTGGCAACGCAGGCTTCATGACAAGCATGTCTGATGACCTGCTTACACCAATGATCGACCTTGTTAAAGCAGTTGAACCGGATTATCAAACCATCATGGCCGTTTCAGAAGTAGAAGCAGCGATGCGTGAAACGAAAATCGAGAAAACGAAAACAGTTTGTACTTTCTGCGGTGTCGGCTGTTCATTTGAAGTTTGGACAAAAGACCGTGAAATCCTTAAAATTGAACCATCAGAGAATGCGCCGGTCAACAGCGTTTCTACTTGTGTAAAAGGCAAGTTTGGCTGGGACTTTGTCAATTCCCAGGAACGCATCACTACACCATTGATCCGTAAAGGCGATGTCTTTGTTGAAGCAAGCTGGGATGAAGCTCTTTCTCATGTGGCCAAGAATCTTGGAGAGATCAAAGATACTTACGGAAGTGATGCATTAGGTTTCATTTCATCTTCTAAAATCACGAATGAAGAAAACTATCTGATCCAGAAGCTGGCCCGCCAGGTGTTCGGCACACATAATGTCGACAACTGCTCCCGCTACTGCCAGTCGCCTGCATCATGGGGACTGCAGCAAACAGGAGGCATCGGCGGCGACTCTGGAACAATCAAGGATATTGCAGGTGCAGGGCTTGTCATCCTGGTAGGCTGTGCTCCGGCAGAAGGACATCCAGTCCTTGCAACACGCATCAAGCGTGCGCAGAAGCTTCACGGCCAGAAATTGATCACCGTGGATGTGCGCAGGCATGAAATGGGTGACCGTGCAGACTTGTTTGTACGTCCAAAGCAAGGTACTGACTTTGTATGGCTTTCTGCTATCACAAAGTATATGATTGACCAGGGCTGGCATGATGCGAAATTCATTACAGAACATGTGAATCAGTATGATGAGTTCTTGAGCATGATTGAGTCTTATACGCTTGAAGAAGCTGAAAGCATTACAGGCATTTCTGTTGCAACATTAAAAGAAATGGCTGAAATGATCCGTGACGCAGACGGAACAGTCGTCTGCTGGGGAATGGGCGTTACACAGAATATCGCTGGCTCCCACACTTCAGTTGCGATTGCGAACATGCTTCTTGCCACTGGAAACATGATGCGTCCGAACGCCGGCGCTTACCCGCTGCGCGGACATAATAATGTTCAGGGTGCTGCCGATATGGGAACGATGCCTAATATCTTCCCGGGCTATCAGTCTGTGACAAATAAAGAATTACGTGAAAAATTCGAGAAAGCCTGGGGCGTAGAACTGCCTGAAAACCCAGGGCTTGATAATATTGAAATGCTTGGAGAAGTAGATAAAGGCAATCTGAAGGCGATGTTTGTTGCCGGTGAGGATATGGCATGGGTGGATGCTGACTCGAACCATACACAGGCCATGCTTGAGAAGCTGGATTTCCTTGTAGTGCAGGAAATTTTCTTAACTACAACCGCCCAATTTGCTGATGTCATTCTGCCAGGTGCTCCTTCTCTTGAAAAAGATGGGACATTTACAAATACAGAACGCCGCGTTCAGCGCTTATACAAAGCATTAGAGCCGCTGGGCAACAGCAAACCGGACTGGTGGATTCTTACTCAGCTGGCTAAAAAGATGGGCTATGAGTGGAATTACAGTCATCCAAGCGAGATTTTTGATGAAATGGCAAACCTGACACCGTTCTTCAGCCAGTGCAGCTATGATGTTCTTGAAGGCTGGAACAGCTTCCACTGGGGATCACAGGATGGCTCGAACACACCGCTTCTTTTCCAGGACGGCTTTAATTTCCCTGATAAAAAAGCACGCTTCGGATTGTTCGATTATGTACCGCCAATGGTGTTCCCGGATGAATTTGATCTATCATTGGATAATGGACGATTGCTTGAACATTTCCATGAAGGAAACATGACTCATAAATCAGAGGGGCTGAACTATAAATTCCCTAAAGTGTTCGTGGAGGTATCTCCGGAGCTTGCAAAAGAACGCGGCGTAGAGGATGGTTCACTTGTCCGCCTGATCTCGCCATATGGTGCGATCAAGCTGCCGGTCCTTGTAACCGATCGCGTTGTTGGAAAAACGGTCTATGTGCCGATGCACTCCTCAAGCCATGAAAGTGCAGTCAACCTCCTGACTGGCGGTGCGGTTGACGTTGTCACACATACACCTGCCTACAAGCAAGTGAAGGTGCGGATGGAGATCCTCCAGCTGAATGGAGAGAATCCTCTTCCGAAGTACAATCCCCGCTATGCGGAACGCACACCGCAAATGGGTCTTGAAATTTACCGCAAGTGGGAACGCGGAGATTATGTTCCGATTGCGAGTGTCAACGAACATATCAGTCCTGGTACCTATGACAGGAGGAATGCCTGATGGCAAAACCGATAAGCGTCATTCAAAAGACAGAACTGACAGAAGAACAATTGAAGCAGCAATCCCTGGAGAATCTTCTCTCAGGGATTGCGGAAAATAAAGATTCGCTGCTTGAGACATTGGCTCTCCTGCAGGAATTGCATGACAGCGGGATCCTGGATGCTGCAGGAAGCCTTTTAAAAGCAAAAGAGAAAGCAGCACATGCTGCAATCGGCCAGCTGACACGCGAGCCTGTTACGAACATGATCAATAACGCGATGGCAGCAGGAGGCATCCTCACCCAGCTTGATCCAGAGACAACAGCCAAGCTGTCAAAAAGCTTGATAGCAGGAATGAAAAAGGCTGAGCAGGGATTAAAAGAGGATAGCAAAATCGGAGTCTTTGACTTAATGAAGGCCTTGAAAGATCCTGATATCAATCGTGTGGTAGGGTTTGGATTCAATCTATTAAAAGGTATGGGAGAAGGCTTAAAAGACTAAGCCTGGATCCTGGCCCATTCATTATAAAAAATGAATGGGTTTCCTTTTTTAAAACAAACTAATGTGCATCAATAGGAGGGGCAGATCATGGCAAAGAATCTGGAACATCAATTCAGTATGCTTGTCCGTGAAATCCGAAAAGAATACGTTGGGAATGGACCCAAAGAAATCAGTACCAAGTTCATTGGTTCCTGGGCTGTCAGTGAAATGAGAGGAAATTTGACCAATGTCGAGAAATTCATGATCACTTCGGCACAAGGGGAAGATATGGTCCATGAAACAAGGACAAGATTTGTAAAGGAAATCTATAAAAAGCCGGAAGTGCTTTTGAAATTCGAAAACCTGATGGATGCCAGAGTGATCAGGCTGTTTTCCGATATCAATATTAAAGAAGACATTGCGATGACTGTATTTGTATTTGACCGGCCGATTGAGGGGAAACAGCTGTAAGAGAAAAATCAGGTCATGCCGCCTTCGGATAGATGATAAACAGGAAGCCGCTTCTCTGGGGATTCACTGGATACAAGGTATTAAAATTAAGTTTATACAGAGGTTTTTGGATGAAAATAAAAAGAAGATGCAAAGCTTAGAGGCTTTCCTATTGTTGAGCAGACATTGGGGAAGCCTCTTTTTATTATGCTGTTTTGGGTTATATCGGGGTCTTGGCTGCATTATTTTTTGAAAATGTGATTGATTATTATATCGACAGCTGATATATTTATATCAACAGCTGATATAACGTTTGCCGATAGGTGGTGTCATGATGGACGATCAATCTCCTTTGACAGAAGGTGTTTATTATATTCTTCTATCCCTGTATGAGCCAAGACATGGATATGGAATAATGCAATTTGTTTCAGATCTTAGCAATGGCCGTGTGGAACTCGGGCCGGGAACGATTTATGGCGCGATTAAAACATTGGTGAAGCGCAAGTGGATCGTTTCTGTAGAGGAAGATGGACGGAAAAAGGAATATGTGATTACAGATGCCGGGAAAAAGATGGTTGAATCTGAAATGAACCGGCTTAATGAACTGCATCAAAATGGGTTACTCATTGTGAAGGGAGAGAACTGACTGTGAAGAAAGCAAGATACCGCTTTTATTTGGATGCTGAAAAAGAAGAAAAGTGGATCAATGAGATGGCTCAAGGTGGCTGGAACCTTAAGAGCTTCACGCTGGGCTGGTTCACCTTTACAAAGGGAGAGCCGGGTGCATTTATCTACCGCAATGAATTTATCACAGGATTATCCGGGGATGAAAAGGAAGAGTACTTTGAAATCCTTAAGGACAGCGGTGTCACAATTGTTCATGAATTTGGCGGCTGGGTATATATGCAAAAGGCAGCAGCTGAAGGGCCATTTGAAATCTATACAGATACATCATCGAAGATCGACTATTACAAACGCATGCTGAATATGTTTCTTTTGCTCTTCTTTATCAATGCATGGATGGGGATTATGAATGTCAGCGTTTTTGGCGACAAAGCAATGACAGAAATCATAACTTCAGCTGCTGGCATTTTGAATATAGCAGCTGCTTTGCTTATAGCTGTCCCGATTATAAAAATCATCAGGCAGATAAGGGATAAAAAGGGGAAACAGCAGTTTTTTGAATAAAGCAGCACCATGAGAGGACATCCAAAAGCCGGTTAAGGGCCAGAGGGAATGCCTCTTTTTTTGAAATTTTATGATAGAGCTGTAATTTAGGATATTCTTATCTCTTTCTTAAAAAAATCTTTAATTCTCCCGGATACAATCGACCCGTAAGCAAAAGTTTGCTTGCGAAAAACGATAGGAGCGGAGAGGATGTTGAAAATGGGCAGAAACAAAGCAGGCACGAAGGTTTTCAGGGGCATGGGAAAAAGGATTATGGCTGGTGCCGTCATTTTAGTGATCGGTACTTCAACGACTGTGGCTGCGTCTCAGGAAAAAGGTTATTTCAGCGATTTTTTTGGATATGCAGCAAATAGCTTTGGAGCAGATGCAGATAACCAGGCGGTTGTGAAATCCGGGGTAAAAATGAGAGTAGAAGAAAGTATGAGCGGCGGAAAAAGTTCGCTCATCATTGTATCTTTTGAAAAAGAAGATGGAACCGGATTCCCTGAGGGAGCTGCCATTTCAAATCTGGAGCTGGATGTACGCCATGGAGCAAGCTTTATGGTTGAACAGAAATTGACAGAAGACCGCAAGAAGATGATTGCCATGTTTGATGTAGATACATCAAGCAGCCTGGAAGGCAAAATCGTACGGATTAAAGCTGATGATATTGTGAGTGGCGATACAGGAAAGATCCTCGCTGAGGGCCCTTTTAAAACTAAGTTTACAGCACATGACCGCTCGGATAAAATTGATGTTGATTTAACCCTCAAGCAGCAAAACGAAGAAGTTGAGCTGAAAACACTGTACGTTTCGGCTATTGGACTGGGGATTGAAGGCAGCAGGATAGATGGCCAGTCAGAATACTTACCAGCAATCAGCCCTAACGTTAAGGTAATGACAAATGACGGTAAAACCATTGAATTAAATGCAGGCTCAACAAGTACAACCAGCATGGGATTCAAATGGCAATATAGCCTGGATTCAGAAGGAAACCGGGTATTTTTAGATAAGTCTTCAATTACAAGCATCCTCATCAATGATCAAACGATTATGATAAATTAAGCAGGAATAGCTGCAGGCGGGGATCATCCTATCACTCGCCTGTTTTTGTTTTATTTTAAAGAATAATTGTGCAGAATTCGGCCTGATAATGGGGGTGGATGGTAAAATGGAGCTATGCAGAATCATATCTGGGAAGGAAGTGCGAAAGATGGATTTCGAAACAGTCATGCAGGAGCTTGAAGCCCTTGGCAAGGAACGGACAAAGAAAATATACCTATCCAATGGCGCCCATGAGCCTCTTTTTGGCGTCGCAACTGGTGCCATGAAGCCGATGGCGAAGAAAATAAAGATCGATCAAGTTTTAGCTGAGCAGCTCTATGCGACAGGCAATTATGATGCCATGTATTTTGCCGGCATCATTGCAGATCCGAATGGTATGTCGGAGGCTGATTATGACCGCTGGATCGAATCTGCGTACTTTTATATGATCTCAGACTATGTAGTGGCAGTCACTTTGTCAGAGTCAGATATCGCTCAGGAGGTTGCAGACAAATGGATTGCCAGCGGTGACGAGCTGAAGATGTCGGCAGGCTGGAGCTGCTACTGCTGGCTGCTCGGGAACCGGAAGGACCATGAATTTGAGGAAGAGAAGATCTCCGGTATGCTTGATCTTGCGAAAAAGTCTATCCATAACGCGCCGGAAAGAACGAAATCTTCTATGAGCAACTTCATATACACTGTCGGGCTTTCCTATTTGCCGAAGCATGAAAAGGCGCTCGGGACCGCACAGGAAGTTGGTGTGGTAGAGATGAAGCGGGAAAATAAAAAGAACAGTCTGCTGAATCCATACGAAAATCTGCAGAAAGAAGTAGATAGAGGCCGGCTTGGTTTTAAGAGGAGATATGTCAGGTGTTAGGCTATTGCTAAATCCTGCCCAAACCCGCAGAATGTACCTAACAGACTTCTACTAACACAAACTGGATGTGATCGATTGTTAACTGGCATAATCCCGGCTATTCGGAATATGAAGGATTTTGAGCATGTATTGAAGAGGGATCATGAGCATATCATTCTTCTGGAGACGCGCCTGTCGCAGATTGAAAGTGTGGTCAGGTATGCGAAGCAGAGCGGGAAAAAGGTGTTTGTGCATGCCGATCTCGTTCAAGGGCTGAAGGTGGACGAGTATGGGATTGAATATCTGATCAATAATGTGAAGGTGGATGGCATTGTATCTACAAGAGTCAATGTGATTTCCTTGGCGAAAAAGCATCATGTGATTGCGATTCAAAGGCTGTTTGCCCTGGACAGCCATGTGCTGGAGCATAATGTCAGGATCAGCCGGAAGGTCAAACCGGATTATATTGAGGTTCTGCCGGGCATCATCCCGGGCATCATGGAAGAAATCCACGAGAAAACAGATATTCCGCTGATTGCAGGGGGACTCATCCGTACTGAAGAGGATATTCAAAGCGCATTGAATAATGGCGCTTCTGCTGTCACGACCTCGAATCGGGATTTATGGTGACAGGGCCTGTTCCATATTTTAAAATAGAACACTCTTCAGAAAATTGTCGATTTATGTTGACAACGTTTTCATTTGAATTTACACTATGGATAAGTTAATAGCCCGTGACGAGATGAGGAGACACATTAAATGCCTTGAATTCAGGATTTCAGGGGTATTTAATGTGTCTTTTTTGTCTTCTGATCTGGTTATTTAGGCAATATATCTTGAATAACAATAGGTTAAAAGGGGGATATGAGATGAATAGAGTAAAGAAGCCGGTCGTCTTGTTAGTAATTTCTTTGCTGTTAATTCTAGCTGGAAGCTTTGGGGCTTCCCGGTTTAATAGTTCGAGCGGGGATGTGGATGTCTCACGCATTTATTTTGATACACCAAGAGGGGAGCTTTCAGGCCTCTTGTATAAGCCGGATGGCGCTGACCAGGAAGCAAGACCAACGATCGTGGCCACACACGGCTACCTGAACTCTGCAGAAATGCAGGATGCCCAGGCCATCGAAATGTCAAAGAGAGGATATGTTGTGCTCGCCTTGGACCAGTATGACCATGGCCACTCAACAGGAACGATGGAAAAGCCTGTTCCGTTCTTCTCCTTCTGGCCGCATGCGATTTATGATGCTGTCCAGTATATGTATGACCAGGATTATGTTCTGAAAGATGAAAACGGCAATGGGATCATTGCGGTTTCCGGCCATAGTATGGGCGGTTTCTCTTCTACCCATGCTGTTATGCTCGATGAAGCAGATTTCCAGGAAAGCGGCGTCAGGAAGATCTACAGCTCCCTGACAATGGGATCTGACTATCAATGGCTGAAGTCTCTCGGCTATAGTATTGAAGATATCAACAACTCATACGGGCCAAGGCCTTCCGGAAAAATCGCCGGACAATATGATGAATTCTTCTTTGATGCAGAAGCATCTGCTGCGGGAACACCTGTTGTGAAGAAAAACTATGCTGGCACCGAAGAAGGCCAAAGCTTCCTGGGCAATCCGGAGAAAGCTGAAGCCGGCAAGGTGTATGAAGTGAATGGCGGAGAAAGAATCATTTATCAGCCAAATGAGACACACCCTTGGAATCATTTCTCCAAAACGTCTACAGGAGATGCCATCGATTTTTACGATATGGCATTTGCAGACTATAATGGTTCATTAACAGTGGATAGTGATGGGCAGACATGGATGTTTAAAGAGTGGTTCTCTTTTGTTGCCCTGATCGGTTTCTTCCTGCTGTTTGTACCAGTTGTGTCATTATTATCGAGGCTGCCTTTCCTTAACAGCATTTACACAGGAAGGCCTGAGCCGCTTCCTGCTCCAAAGACAAACGGCGCGAAGCTGGCAGGCTTGATCTTGATTGTTGTTGGCGGGCTCTTCCCTGCCTTGTTCTTCTCCGCACTATATGGAGGAGATGTCTACGGAATGAGATTACTGAGGCAGATCAGCATGATCTTCATTGCCCTGTCTGCCATTGTCCTGATTTCTTCTTTTGTGAAAAAGTCAGAACGCAGCATCAAAACTGTTTCGTCTATCATGCTCGTTTTAAGTGTGATTCAATATATCTATCTGAGGGTGCAGGATAAAATGCTTGCCACAACAGAGCTTTTTGGCGCCCCGACTGTGAATCCAGTTCTTTATTGGGCGATCAATGTGGCAATCATCACACTAATGATGATGGTCGGTTACCATTATGTTGCGAAAAAGCCTGAAGGTGCTACGATTAAGAACTATGGCGTGAAAGCAAGCGTTAAGTCGGTCATTGCATCACTTGTAACTGCTGTTGCAGCCGTTGCGATCGGCTATGGAGTCCTTTATCTGATGGATGCTCTGTTCCAGGTCGACTTCCGCATCTGGACGGTCGCTGTGAAAACATTTGAAGGCCAGCATCTTGTGGCATTGCTGAAATATGCACCATTATTCCTGATCTATTACTTTATTGTCGGACTGTCTGTCAATATGAATACAGCGACTGTGAAGTATGATGGATTCAAGGGCTATCTGATTTCTGTCTTCCACTTCGTAGGAGGCCTTGTGCTTTACCTTGGCTATCATTATGGCCTATTGTTTACGACTGGAACTGCCGGCTATCCTGGAGAATCGCTTTCTTCCATCATCGTGATCGGCCTTGTGCCATCACTTCTCGTAGCGGCGCTGTTTAACCGCTACTTCTATAGAAAAACAGGAAACGTCTATGTGGGTGCATTCATCAATACTTTGCTGATGACACTGATCACACTGGCAAACACAGCGCTTTACACGATCTTTTAATAGTCTGCAAAACGCATAGAGAGCAAGGGGGCCAGTTCGGCCTCCAGCTCTTTTTTATCTAGTGAGGGGAGGAAGATTTATGGGAAAATATATCTTGGCACTTGATCAGGGCACAACCAGCTCCCGTGCTATCCTGTTCAATAAAAGCGGGGAAATCGTAGAAACCGCCCAGCAGGAATTTGAGCAGTTTTTTCCGAAGCCGGGCTGGGTTGAGCATGATGCCAGTGAAATCTGGACTTCGATTCTTGCCTGTATGGCATCTGTTCTGCGGAAGGCTGATGTGGAACCGGAAGAAATAGCAGGCATAGGCATCACGAATCAGCGTGAAACCGCGGTTGTGTGGGATAAAAACACCGGCAAGCCCGTTTACCATGCCATCGTCTGGCAGTCACGCCAAACCGAAGCTATTTGCCGCGATTTGCGGGAAAAAGGATATAATGACCTGTTCAACAGCAAAACCGGCCTTCTGCTGGATCCTTATTTTTCAGGCACGAAGGTGAAATGGATCCTTGATAATGTGGAAGGTGCAAGAGAGAAGGCAGAAAACGGCGATCTGCTGTTTGGCACCATTGATACCTGGCTGGTGTATAAGCTTTCCGGCGGGAAGGTCCATGTGACCGATTACTCCAATGCCTCCCGGACCTTGATGTACAATATATATGATTTGAAGTGGGATGATGAGCTTCTTGAACTTCTAACAGTGCCAAAAAGCATGCTTCCTGAAGTCCGTCCATCTTCTGAAGTCTACGCCCATACGGTGGATTATCACTTCTTCGGCCATAATGTCCCGATTGCGGGCATTGCCGGCGACCAGCAGGCAGCTCTTTTCGGCCAGGCATGCTTTGAAGAAGGGATGGCGAAGAACACTTACGGAACCGGCTGCTTTATGCTGATGAATACCGGTGAAGAACCTGTCAAATCGAGCCATGGGCTGCTTACGACGCTTGCCTGGGGTGTGGACGGGAAGGTTGAATATGCACTTGAAGGCAGCATCTTTGTAGCAGGTTCGGCCATTCAATGGCTGCGCGATGGCATGAGGATGATCGACAATGCTTCAGCAAGTGAGCAGTATGCACTGAGAGTTGATTCTACAGATGGCGTCTATGTGGTCCCTGCCTTTGTCGGGCTGGGTACGCCGTATTGGGACAGCGATGCCCGCGGAGCGGTTTTCGGCCTTACCCGGGGGACAACAAAAGAGCATTTTATCCGGGCGACCCTTGAATCGCTTGCTTACCAGACAAGAGATGTGCTGGACAGCATGGCGGCAGATTCCGGTATAGAGGTGAAATCTCTGCGCGTAGACGGCGGCGTGGTCAAAAACAACTTCCTGATGCAATTCCAGAGCGATATTCTCGGTGTCCCAGTTGACCGTCCGGTTGTCAATGAAACGACTGCACTGGGCGCCGCTTTCCTCGCCGGCCTGGCTGTCGGCTACTGGTCAAAAAAAGAGGAAATCACACAGCAATGGAAAAAAGATCTCACATTTACGGCTGATATGGCAGAAGAGAAGCGGGAAGAGCTTTATAAAGGCTGGAAAAAAGCTGTGAATGCAACACGTGAATACAAATGAGGATGAATTCCATAAAGTGGAATAGACCGGGTAAAAATCTTTCAATGCCAACGGTATCATGATATACTAATTACAAGTTAATATATTTGGATGGAGAACTCGAGAGACCGCATCGCTCTATTTTTCGGCAACGAAAAGCAGGGCTGATTTGTGGTCTCTTTTTTTGTTTTTCGGGTATGGACATATAGGATGCAAGAAAAACAAGGCAGCTCCTCATAGCTGGAGCCGGGATGATACATGAATATGATGATCGCGAAGGGACTGATCTTATGAAATTCACCAACACATTAAGACATGATATAAAAGGAAAAATCCAGAAGGGGCCATTGGACCTTCTTGTCATCGGCGGCGGGATTACAGGCGCCGGAATCGCGCTGGACGCTGCCCTGAGAGGGATGAAGGTGGCTGTTGTTGAGATGCAGGACTTTGCTGCCGGTACATCCAGCAGAAGCACAAAGCTTGTCCACGGCGGACTGCGCTACCTGAAGCAATTTGAAGTCGGAGTCGTCGCGGAAGTCGGCAAAGAGCGGGCCATCGTTTATGAAAACGGGCCGCATGTCACTACGCCGGAATGGATGCTGCTTCCGTTCTACAAAGGAGGCACATTCGGCCCCTTCACGACGAATATCGGCCTGAGGGTTTATGACTTCCTGGCCGGTGTCAAAAAGGACGAAAGAAGAAAAATGATGAAGCCGGAAGAAGCCCTGAAGCGGGAGCCTTTGTTAAAGCGCGAGGGGATGAACGGCGCCGGCTATTATGTTGAATACAAAACCGATGATGCCCGCCTGACCCTTGAAGTGATGAAAAAGGCTGTTGAAAAAGGGGCGCTTGCACTCAATTATATAAAAGTCACTGATCTTGTCTATGAAAACAGCATGATTGCAGGTGTGAAAGCGGAAGACCTGACCGATGGAACGGTGCAGGAAATACGGGCGAAGAAAATCGTCAATGCGGCAGGCCCCTGGGTCGACACACTGCGGGAAATCGACCACAGCAAAAAAGGCAAATCGCTGCAGCTGACAAAGGGGATCCACCTTGTGTTCGACGGCAAAAGATTCCCGCTGAAGCAGGCTGTTTATTTTGATACACCTGACGGACGCATGGTCTTTGCCATCCCGCGTGAAGGCAAGACTTATGTCGGCACGACCGATACGGTCTACAAAGGGAATATCGCCCACCCAAGAATGACGGTGGCAGACAGGGATTATGTATTGGGTGCGATCGACTTTATGTTCCCTGATGTGAAGATTACGGCTGAAGATGTGGAATCCAGCTGGTCCGGATTAAGGCCGCTGATTCATGAAGACGGAAAATCGCCTTCCGAAATCTCCCGCAAGGACGAAATCTTTGTGTCGCATTCCGGATTCATTTCCATCGCCGGCGGCAAACTGACAGGCTACCGGAAAATGGCGGAAAGCATCGTTGACTTGGTGTCAAAGCAGCTGGGCGATGAAGAAGGAACAGATTATCCTAAAACTGCAACCATGCACCTGCCTATATCCGGCGGAGATGTGGGCGGTTCTGAAGGCTTTAAAACATTCATGAAAAACAAAACGGAAGAAGGAAAAGAGCTGGGCTTGACCGAAGAAGCAGCGAAGAAGCTTGTCCAGCGCTATGGCTCTAACGTGGACATCGTATTTGATATCTATAAAAACGGCAAAGAAAAGGCTTTGGCAGAAAATCTTGATCCGGTTGTTTACGCGGGCTTAAGATACAGCATTGACTATGAAATGGCCTACAAGCCAGTCGACTTCTTCATCAGAAGGACAGGAGCCCTTTTCTTTGATATCGGGTGGGTCCGGGAACATAAGGACGCTGTCATCATGTTCATGAAAAAAGAATTCAGCTGGTCAGAGGAGCAGGCAGAAGCATACACAGAAGAGCTGGATGTGCTGATTTATGAAGCTTCACATCCGATTGAAAAGGAAGATTTTTAAATAGATATCCAAAAAGGGTCTGGTCCCGCTTGATCTAAAGCTGGGGCCAGACCCTTATGTTTTATCCGCAAAATCAGTTATAGGCAAATTCCCTTTTTACATGATGGCGCCCTATAGGCACTACAGAGGGGCATCCTGCAACAGGGTCTTCTACAACCGTACAGTGAAGACCGAAAATATCCTCAATCAATCTGCTTGTAATCACTTCTGACGGTGTTCCCTCTGCCACAAGCTTCCCTTTATCAAGAGCAAAAATATGATCTGCATAGCGGGCAGACAGATTGATATCATGAAGGACCATGACAATCGTCGTTCCGTGCTTGCGGTTAAGGTCTGTCAGCAGGTCGAGGATTTCGACCTGGTAGGTGATATCCAAATAGGTTGTCGGCTCATCAAGGAACAGTATGTCAGTCTGCTGTGCCAGCGCCATGGCAATCCACACCCGCTGTCTTTGGCCGCCTGAAAGTTCATCGATATGCCGGTCGGCAAACTCAGTGATTTTCATCAGTTCCATTGCTTCAGCTACCGCTTCATAGTCTTTTTTCGTCCAGCCTTTCAGAAAAGACTGGTGCGGAAATCTTCCCCGTCCAACCAGGTCTGCAACTGTTATCCCTTCAGGTACGATTGGAGTTTGAGGAAGAAGCCCGAGGACGCGGGCCAGCTGTTTTGGCGGAATTTTATGAATAGGCTTCCCCCCGAGGGTGACCTGTCCGGAATCAGGTTTGATCAGCCTTGCCATTGTTTTGAGCAGGGTGGATTTGCCGCAGCCGTTGGCACCGATGATGATGCTTATTTTGCTGCTCGGAATGCTGATGCTAATATCATGAAGGATGGCTTTCTGATCATATCCGGCAGTGACTCCTTCAGCCCGAAAATCATGTGTCGGTTTCATTATAAATCACCCTTTCGATTCATTCGGATCAACAAGTAGATCAGGTATGGAGCGCCGATGATGCCTGTGATCACACCTACAGGATATCTGGCAGCGAAAGCGAACTGTCCGATAAGATCTCCTGCCAGTACTAAAATGATGCCGACAAGGCCTGCAGGGACGATGCTTGAGAATCCAACCCCAACCAGCCTCTTGGCGATGGGACCTGAAAGGAACGCGATGAATGCGATCGGTCCTGTGGCCGCGGTGGCTAATGCAATGATAAGCACTGAACTGATGATGAGCATCAACCGAGTTCTATTGGTATCCACCCCAAGTGAGGTGGCTGCCTGTTCCCCAAGCTCCAGCATATCCAGCCGTTTACCGAGCACAATGATGATGGGAGCAAAGATCAGGACCGCAATCATGAGAGGATTAAGCTCCTCTATTTTCGCACCGTTCAGGCTGCCGGTCAGCCATCTCATGGCAGCAGGGAGGTCATTCTGCTGGCCGATAAGCAGTAAGTAGGACACAGCAGCATCAAGCATGGCCTGGATGCCGATTCCGATCAGTATTAATCTGCCGGTTGAGAAAGAAGAACTTTTTGATAATAGAAAAATAACAGCCACTGCAGAAAGCCCGCCGATAATGGATGCGATGGAAACAAAGGTATCGCTCGCATGAAGGACGGTGATGCAGAAAACAGCAGCGGCGCTTGAACCGGCTGTTATGCCAATCACATTCGGATTTGCCAGGGGATTGCGGAGCATCGTCTGAAACACATGCCCGGCAGCGCCAAAAGCAAACCCGGCAAAAACACCTGCAAGCATTCTCGGGAATCGTATGGTGCCCACTGCAAATGATGCGCCTTTTACTTTCTCGCCCATCAGGACGCTTATGACATCAGAAACAGGATAAATGGTGTTTCCGAGCATAAGCATGGTTCCGCACAGAGCGAAAGTGATCATGGCAAGAAGCGAAGTGACAATGATAAACCGGCGTCGTCTCTTTAGTCTGCCCTGCATAATAAGATTCATGGATTCATTCATCATAAAGCACGCATTTTCGCTTTCATAGTTATTAAAATCAATATTGGAGCCCCGATAAATGCTGTAACAACACCGACTTCAAGCTCTCCGGGACTTCCCAGCACCCGGCCGCACACATCCGATAAGGTTAAGATGGCGGCGCCTGAGAGAGCAGACATCGGGATGACAAAACGCAGATCCGGGCCGATGACGAGCCGGACGAGATGTGTGGACAATAGGCCGATAAAGCCGATGGGGCCTGCCAGTGCCGTCGCCGCACCGCATAGCAGGACACCGCCAAAGGCAGCGGAAAGCCTCAGGGTCCCTGTCCGCACTCCCAGTCCCTTGGCTGCTTCATCGCCTAATGCCAGTGCATTCAATGCCGGAGCTGTAAAGACGGCGATCAGCAGCCCGATTATAAGAAAGGGGATGAAAATGGAGACAGAGTTCCAATTGCCTGCCCCGACACTGCCCACCTGCCAGAATCTGAATTGATCCATCACGTTTGTGCGGGGGATCATA
Organism: Bacillus sp. SRL543; assembly: GCF_984799205.1. Taxonomy (NCBI): domain Bacteria; kingdom Bacillati; phylum Bacillota; class Bacilli; order Caryophanales; family Bacillaceae; genus Bacillus; species Bacillus sp. SRL543. The sequence goes on along the minus strand of NZ_OZ481794.1, from coordinate 4,875,425 downwards.
ACCGCCATTACAAGAGATGATAATGCAGCACTTGTGGCAGCACCCGCTAAAACGAGTTTAAGGGGCGTGGCACCGCCACTCCCCATTGAACCAATTCCGAATACAAAAATGGCAGTTATGAATGCCCCCGCCAATGCAAGCCAGATATACTGGCTTGCACTGCCTATATCCAAAAAGGAAATCCCGCAGACGACGAATAATGCTGCCCCTGTGTTGACTCCCAATATGCTCGGATCTGCAATAGGATTGCGGGTGACCGACTGCATGAGGGCTCCGGAAACGCCTAAAGCGGCTCCGCACATAAAGCTGAATACAGTCCTGGCAATCCTTTGGCGCACCACATTCGCCCCATGGCTCTCTGCTTCCGGATGGAACAGCCCATCCATCAGGTCATTCCATCCAACGATGCGGGAACCGAAAGCAAGTGAAGCCAATATGCATAAGCCGAGCAGAACAATTGTAAGGATAAGCACCTTAATGAAATGTCTCGGCAGATGCAGCTGCTTATTTTCTGAAACGGAAGTATGATTCATGTTACTGGACTTTGCCTGCAGCTTCTGAGAGTAATGTCAGGTACTCGTCAATGGAATATTCAATTGAGAGAGGGCTCGGCGTTCCTGCTGCTGCAAGCGGAGTGTTATCTCCGATAATGACGACAGAGCCTCTTTCTACTGCAGGAATTTTTCCAAGGATAGGATCCGCCTGCAGGGCTGCAAGTGTTTCATCATTTCCATATGAAACGATAATTTCAGCATCGTTCAGCATATCTGCATTTTCAGCACTTACTTCTATATAGAAGCTGTTTGGATCAGTCATTTGGCTTGTGAGGCTTTCAGGATATTCCATCTCCAGCTCAGAAAGGAATGCACCGCGCGGATCTGCTGGAGAGTAGATATAGAACTTGGACAAATCGGAAGCGTCCAGGCTTACGAACGCAGCCGTCTTCCCTTTGATTTCCGGATGTTCACTGACTTTATCTGCAATCAGTTTCTCTGTATCGGCAATAAGCTTCTTGCCTTCTTCTTCCATGCCGATGCCCATTGAATTGTAGGTTACCTGCTCGCGCCATGAAGCCACCCAAGGGCTGGTCTGATAAGCAACAACTGGAGCGATTTCGCTTAGTGTATCATATTCTTCCTGAGTGATGCCTGAGTATGCTGCAAGAATCACATCAGGGCTGACATCAGCAATGGCTTCGAAATCGAGCCCGTCAGTATCCTGGAAAATAACCGGGGTTTCTGCATCCAGTTCTTTCAGTGCATCTGCAGTCCAGGGCAGCATCCCGCTGTCATCCTGAACACCATAGTTTGCGGCAGAAAAGCCCACAGGCACAACGCCAAGAGCAAGGGCGACGTCATGGTTCGACCATGCAATCGTAGCAACGCGTTCAGGTTTTTCTTCTATAGTAGTTTCGCCAAAGGCATGTTTGATCACGATCGGATATTCAGCAGAAGCTTCATCAGCCCCTGCATCGTCCGTAACGGACTCTTTCGCGGGTTCAGATCCTTCATTTGATTCACCTGAACAGCCAGCCAATGCAAAAGTAAGCAAAGCGATCAGGAATGTTGTAAAAATAGAAAATCTTCGTTTGGCATTCATCTTGTTTATCCTTCCTTCTCTGAACGTAATTGATAATAATTATCACTATCATTAATGTATATGGTAAGGAAGTCGATGTCAATAGAATATTTAGAATTCAGAAAACTGGGAGAAAAATGTATACCAGGGAACAGTTCATTCTGAATCCTATGTTCCTGCGGTCACTTTAAGCCATTCTTCCAAGAGAATCATGCACCCATATTATGCACAGTCTAGCTTCGTGTTATTATGCAGGAAATGCAGGAAGCAAAATCGGCGGTTGGTGCCGGACTTATATCTTCTAATGAAATGGATGAAGTTTTTGCCGATAGTATGAGAGAGGACAAAATATTAGAAATCAGCAGATTTTCATTTTTTTGATGATCATTTTTTTGATGATCATTTTTTTATAGAGAAATTGGAAAGGGTGGCAGGCAAGCTTATTAAAGGAAGAGTGCCTTCTACTTGAAGCTGACAGAAGAGGGTAAATTGTTATGAAAAAGTGGATTGCAGTGATGATGCTATTCCTGGTTTTTTTGGCTATCGGAATGTTCATCCATGAAGCGGGGACAGTAACTTCCTTGAATAAAGCACTCTATGTTTCGCCGAGTGGCAGCGACAAAAATGCAGGAAGCAAACATAAGCCTTTTAAAACCATACAAAAGGCAGCAGAATCAGCAAGGCCGGGAACTGTCGTCTATGTAAGAAAAGGTATCTATAAGGAACAGGTTGTTATCAAGGAATCCGGAACGAAAAACGCTCCAATTATTTTTAAGTCATATAATAAAGAGAAGGCAGTATTGGACGGAACAAGCCTTAAGGCCAATTGGGACCATCAGGGGCTTATATCCATTCATAATAAAAGCTACATTACAATTGACGGATTTGAAGTCAGGAATTACAAGACAACGGAAGAAGATCCCGTGCCGATTGGCATCTCTGTGAGCGGCAGCGGAAAAGGAATCCGCATCCTGCGGAATCATGTCCACCACATAGAAACGGCACATGAGAACGGGAATGCCCATGGGATTGCTGTATACGGAACAAAGACGCCGCAAGCAATTGAAGATATAGAGATTTCTGAGAACCTGGTAGAAGATTTAAAGCTTGGCTGGAGTGAAGCGGTTGTATTAAACGGGAATGTGAGCCATTTTAAAGTGACCCGAAATATTGTCAGACAGAGCGATAACATAGGAATTGATATAATTGGATTTGAAGGGACATCTCCCCAGCAATCTTATGACCAGGCAAGGAATGGAACGATCAGCGATAACACTGTCTATCAAATATCAAGCTATGGAAACCCTGCATACGGGAAACATTATACAGCTGGCGGCATTTATGTAGATGGAGGTAAAGATATTACAATTGAGCAAAACCGAGTCTACCACAATGACATCGGCATCGAAGCAGCCAGTGAACATAAAGGGAAGTCGACAAGCGGCATAACGATCAGAAAAAATACAATATATGAAAATAGAAGTGCCGGTATTGCCATAGGCGGTTATGACCAGGAAAGAGGCAGTACGGTTAAATCCATCATTACCGATAATGTGCTATATAAGAATGACACAAAAATTCAAGATGGCGGGCAATTGCTCATCCAATACAATGCAAAAAACAATACAATCCAAAATAATATAATGGTCGCGGGCGAATCAAGACTCTTGATCAGCAGCCCTTTCAGGAAAAATGAAAGCAATAGCATAAACAATAATATGTATTATTTAACCGATGGGAAGAAGAAAACACGGTGGATCTGGGAGGAAGCAGAAATCACAGGATTCAGTGATTATCGAAAGAAAAGCCGGCAAGACAGAAAAAGCGTGTTTCAGAAACCGGAATTTATAAATGAAGGAAAGAAGGACTTCCGACTGGCAAAATAGGAACCTGCAGCACTGCAGGTTTTTTATTATGCTTCTAAAGCAGAGATGCGCAGCACCTATGCAATCACCAATCATCTGTGCACCCGGCAAGAATGGCTGCGGACACCCTGGCGTTATGTTCCCCAGCATCCTGGACGAAGGAAACAGCAGCAAAGGTCCATGAAATCATGGCGCAAGAACGGGCAAGGAAGGAAGCCAGGGAAGAAGGACAAGCAAGATGGAGAAGAAGGATCCTGTAAGCCAGGACCCGTGGTTAGGGTGTGGCGCGTATATATGCTAAAATGCTGATATAAGGTTATTTTCATACATGAAACAGTTCAAGGATTGCTAATAGCAGAAATAGGGGGAATTTGAAATGAGCCAGGATCAATTCTTGCTTTATGATCATAAACAACAGATCAGTTTAAAGGCAGAGCGGGTTTCATTCTATCTGCAAGGACAGGTAATCGAAGCGTTCAGTGAAAAAAATGAAGCTTATTATCTTATCTTTTATAAATATCATTTCCTGACAGCCGTGAAAACCACCAGACTCCGCCGCCAATCTTACATCGAGCACGCCTTTAAGAAAGGCATGGTCTTCGAAAGCCCCCACCCGTTTATCAACATACTGCTTTCTTCTAATCATCCTTGCAGATGCATCAGCTATAATCAGCTCCTGAAAAAGCTGGAAAGGCAATATACCCCGCACGAAAAATCATTTATACTTACCTTCTTCGAATCACTGATACCCAAAAGAGACCTGTTCAATGAAATTAAATCCGTCTATTATGAGTACCGCCGCAACGGAGACTATTTTTCAGGCTATCAGATAATCCGCCTGGTAATGGATTTTGCTCCAAAGACGAGTCTGGCTGTTTCACACAGCAATGATATGATTTTCAGTAAATATGCCTGGCAGTACAGCGAAAAGCCTGAGCAGATGTATGCCAAAGACCCGATCTTTGCAGAAAGAACACTTTATTCCCAGAGGGATGACGAAGAAAGCTTCCGGCAGCTTGCAGACCGGCTGGAAAAAGAGTCCCGCTGGATGGAACTTATCGCCTTGTCTATACACAGACTCATAGCTGCCCCTTCACCTGAAAATTATGCCCATTTTTTAAAATTGCTTGCTCAGCATGCAGAAGAAGATTCCCTCCAATTTCAAGAAGCATTATCTTGCCAATTGCCCGCCTTCCTTCCATTACATAAGGATTTATTTGATAAGTATATACAAAACCATTCTGTTGACAGAGTTCTCAGTCTGATGGAAAGCCAAGGTTTCCTGCCGGATGATTCACAGACATATGCCATTGGAGAAATGCTGGAGGAGTGGGATCCGGACCGGCCCCTGCAGCCTGAAATCCTATATCCCCTTATCATGCAGTATATAAATCGGTTCCCTGAAAAAGCTGAAATACTTCTTAAGAAGTTTGTCATCTCGCTGCTGAATACCCACGAGCTGTCATATATCCAAAACTGGCTGAAGCCATTAAAAGACAAGCATAAGAGCCTTGCGATAGTCGGGAAAATTGATGTGATGAAAAAGCTTTTTGAAGAACCTAACGATATGCAGCAGCTTGGGGAGCTGTATTTTGAACTGAGCCAGCTGGATAAAGCCGTCGAATGCTTCAGCTGGGAAATGGAGCTGAAGCCCGCTGACCCCAAACCTCTGCAATGGCTGGCGAAAACCTACCATGAAAAAGGGATGGACAGCGAATCAGACGCTTATCGGCAGCTGTGTATCCAGCTTCAGAAGAGGGCTTGAGCCAGCTGTTGCCCTGCCCAGTGATCTTTTCTCCCTGCCCCCCCTACTGCAAAAAGGTGCCTGTCCCATTAGTGGGCAGGCACCTTTTTGGAATGCATCTAGTTTTCCTTTTGTTCATTCTCAGCTTTTGTCAGTTCAAAGATCTCCTTTGATTCAAAAAGATCAATGACTTTGTCGAGCCAGGTATAGTATTCGATGGCATAGGTGATCTTTTGAAGATCGTTCTCGGCTTTTTTCACCGTTTCTTCATCTTCTGTATGTGATAAGACTTCTTCCAGATCCTTAAGAGATGTAAGCGAGGCATCCAGGTTCATTTGTGTCCCTTTTCTCCATTGTGTACAAAAGCGATCGATGAAATTCTGGTACCAATCCCCTTTGACCTGGTACAGATCTTTTCGTTCTCCTTTTCGCCAGACCTTTTCAACCATATTCAATTCCAGTAAGGTCCTGACACCGGTGGACATACTGGTTTTGCTCATTTTAAGCTCTTCCTTCAATTCATCCAATGTCATGGGTTCTTTTTCAAAATAGAGGGTTCCATAGATGCGCCCGATAGAGGGGGTAACCCCGTATAAATGCATGTTTCTCGCGACAGATTCAATAACTCTCTCCCGTGCTTGTGCGGCCAATTCTTCGTTATGCATGCTACACCACCATTCTAGTCACAAATGAGAAGAGAATTATGGCAAATCCTCTCATATTGATTCATTTTAAAGTTTGGTTTCACTAAAGTAAAGCAAATGCAAGGTGAGGAAAAGGGAGCATATTAGAAGAAATCTAAGAATAAGATAATTTAGTACGTACAGTTTATACTGTACGTACTTTATTGCTGGAATTTGCTGGTTTACCGAGTTTGTTGCCCCCTACTAAAGTCCCTTATACTTTTAAAGTACGCTAGAAAAACAGCTCGATTAGACAGAGATCGTCTTGTATAAACAAAGTTTAGAGGTGGATTTATGGCTGAAAAGAAAATAAGCGTTCAAAATGTTACAAAAGTATTTGGAAAATCGCCCCAGCAGGGAATCAAGCTCCTGAACGAGGGTAAATCAAAGCGGGAAATACTTGAAAAGACCGGGATGACCGTCGGAGTCAATAAAGCGAGCTTTGATGTGTATGCCGGGGAAATATTCGTGATTATGGGATTATCCGGGAGCGGAAAATCCACACTGGTCAGGATGCTGAACAGGCTGATCGATCCAACCGATGGAGAAGTACATATTGATGGAAAGAACATCGTTAAGCTCAACCCTCAAGAGCTGCGGGAAGTAAGACGGAAGAAACTGAGCATGGTATTCCAACGCTTCGCATTATTCCCTCACCGAACTGTTCTCGAAAATACTGAATACGGCCTTGAAATCCAAGGAGCAGAAAAGTCCACAGCCAGGCAGACGGCTATTGAATCCTTAGAGCTTGTCGGACTTAAAGGTTATGAAAACAGCTATCCGAGCGAACTGAGCGGCGGTATGCAGCAGCGTGTCGGCCTGGCGCGCGCCCTAGCGAACGACCCTGATATCCTGCTGATGGATGAAGCTTTCAGTGCGCTGGATCCATTGATCCGCAAAGATATGCAGAACGAATTGCTTGAACTGCAGGAAAAGATGGAAAAAACGATCGTCTTCATTACCCATGATCTTGATGAAGCCCTTCGCATCGGCGACCGCATCGCTTTGATGAAAGATGGGAACATTGTTCAGATCGGGACGCCAGAAGAGATTATGATGAACCCTGCCAATGAATATGTGGAGCGGTTTGTTGAGGATGTTGATCTCTCGAAGGTCCTTACAGCAGAGCATGTCATGAAACGGCCTGAAATGGTGCGCATCGACCGTGGTCCGCGTGTGGCTGTAAAGGTCATGAAGAACGAAGGGATTTCCCATCTGTTCGTTGTGGACAGTAAGCAGAAGCTTCTTGGCGCCGTCACGATCGAAGCTGCATCAGCTGCCGTCAAGAATCAGCAGACACTTGAAGATATCCTGATTACCGAACTTGATTCCATTAGACCGGAAACCCTTCTGGTTGATCTGTTCGAACAGGTGGCAACAGCTTCCCTGCCATTGCCGGTCATCAACGAAGAAGGTCGGCTTAAGGGAGTTATTGTGAGGGGAGCCGTCCTTGGCGCACTTGCCGGGCTTGAAACGGACCTGAATGCAGAAGCTGAAGGAAATGAGGTGGAGAGCATATGACATTCTTGCCGAAGCTTCCGTTAGCCAGCTGGGTGGATAGTGCTGTCAGCTGGATTAAAGACATACTGGGTCCGTTCTTTGACGTTATGACTGATGCAATTGGTGCGGTTGTCCAATTCTTTGTCATGATCCTGGAATCGATCCCGACTTTATTGCTGATTTTAATATTTGCTGCCCTGGCATGGTGGGTCAGCCGCTGGACGATAGCGTTGTTTACTGCTATTGGGTTATTGCTGATTGATAATCTCGGCTACTGGGATGGTACGATCGATACGCTTGCGCTTGTTTTGGCATCGGTCATTATATCCATTCTCATAGGGGTCCCGATTGGAATCTGGATTTCACAAAGCGATCGCGCACAGAAAATCATCACGCCGATTCTGGACTTTATGCAGACGATGCCTGCCTTTGTTTATTTGATACCGGCCATCATCTTCTTTGGGATAGGGGTTGTACCGGGAATCATCGCTTCCGTCATCTTCTCGATGCCGCCAACGATCCGATTGACTAATCTCGGAATCAGGCAGGTGCCGGAGGATCTTGTAGAAGCATCAGATGCCTTTGGCTCAACGCCAAGCCAGAAACTATTCAAGGTCCAGCTGCCGCTGGCAATGAATACAATCATGGCCGGGATCAACCAAAGCATCATGCTTGCTCTATCCATGGTTGTTATCGCATCCCTTGTAGGTGCGCCGGGATTGGGTGCAGATGTGTACCGTGCCGTGACTCAATTAAAAGTTGGTGTAGGTTTTGAAGCTGGTCTTGTCATTGTCATCCTGGCAATTATCCTTGACCGGATTTCTCAAAATATAAGAATCACTAAAAACTAAGGGGGAAGAAACATGAAAAAATTGCGTATAGCCGGGTTGGCTTCAATCCTTGCATTATCTGTCGGATTGGCTGCCTGCGGGAATGAGTCTGACGATTCAAAGGAAAGCAGCACAATCGGTGATGGTGTGGATTACAAAATCACGGGCATCGAGCCTGGTGCCGGAATCATGTCCGCTACTAATAAAGCACTGGAAGAGTATGATAATTTGAAAGATTACACACTGGTTGAGTCATCTTCAGCTGCCATGGCCGCTGAGCTGGACAATGCCATTAAAGATGAAGAGCCTATCATTGTAACTGGCTGGACGCCGCACTGGATGTTCGCCAAGTATGACCTGAAATACCTGGAAGATCCTAAAGGGGTCTACGGTGAGGCCGAGAAGATTGAAACCTTTACACGCAAAGGCCTGGAAGCTGACCAGCCAAGTGCCTACAAAGTGCTTGACCAGTTCTTCTGGACGAATGATGATATCGGTAAAGTCATGGTTGAAATTCAAGAGGGAACAGACCCTGCGGAAGCGGCTGACAACTGGGTGAAAGACAATAGCGATAAAGTAGCCGAGTGGACAAAAGGTGCAGAAGAAGTAAGCGGAGAAGACATTTCCCTTTCATATGTAGCCTGGGATTCTGAGATTGCCAGTACCAATGTTGTGGCGAAAGTGCTGGAAAGCATCGGATATAATGTAGAAATGGTCCAATTGGATGCCGGTCCAATGTTCACGGCTGTGGCCAATGGTGATGCAGATGCGACCGTTGCTGCCTGGCTGCCGCTGACACATAAAGATTATCTTGATCAGTATGGCGACGATATGGAACGCCTTGGTGAAAACCTTGAAGGTGCAAAAACAGGACTTGTCGTTCCTTCTTATGTGGAAGCTGATTCAATCGAAGACTTAGATTAATGAGGCAAGAGCCGGGGATGATCCCGGCTCTTTTTCTGTCTGCGTCACTTAAAAAGTTTTGAGGGCTTCACTGCTTTACGGGCACAATGCAATGGAAGTTAACAGATTGAAAGTGAATGTACATAATGGCAGCTTCCTGCGTCGTTCAAGTCATGTGCCATCCTCATGTCTTTGTCAGGATGCCTGCCGGCTGGACAGCGGAGCTGCCTGATCCGGAGGATGTTTTTTTAGAGATGAAGAGGTTTTAGAAAAAGGCCTGCCTGTCCGATGGGAAAATCATGCCTGACATAATGCCCGGGACGAAGGATTGACAGATGAATTATATAATTGTAGACTATTAGAGAAAATTAAATAAGACCTCACTTTACTGGTGAGGTAGAGGCGCGGTGTTTAACAGTCTTTAGCGGAGCTTGAGAAGCGATGATGCTAGGGAGAAGGAAATATCGCCGAAGCGGGCATATATATCTCAGTATTGCCTGCTGGGTCTGCAGTTAAGAGCTGCAGGACTGTCTCAATGAGCTTCCCGGCTTGTTGAGTTGTGCTATCTCATTTAGGGAAATAAAGAGGACTTATGGGCATATGTATATAACGACCTAAGTTAATCTTAGGTCGTTTTTATTTTGTTCTCATCATACAAATATAGGGGGAGAAAACATGAAAAAAGCTTCATTATTTTTAGTATTTATGCTTTCGGCAGTCCTTTTGCTGGCCGGCTGCGGATCAAGCACAAGTTCAGGTTCAGATTCATCAGAAAGCGATACGTTCAAGGTTGGCCTGGAGGCTGGCTATGCTCCGTTCAACTGGACGCAGAAAGATGATGCCAATGGCGGTGTGAAAATCAAAGGCTCTGCTGAATATGCAGGCGGTTATGATGTTGAAATCGCAAAGAAGATTGCTGATGGGCTTGGAAAGGAATTAGAAATCGTTAAGACAGAATGGGACGGCCTTGTGCCGGCGCTGACGTCAGGGAAAATCGATGCCATCATTGCAGGGATGTCGCCAACGGCAGAACGAAAAGAGACAATCGACTTCTCAGACAACTATTATAATTCCCAGCTTGTTATGGTTGTAAAAAAAGGCGGGGATTACGAAAACGCTACTAGCCTCAAAGACTTTAAAGATGCTAAAATCACAGCTCAATTGAATACATTCCACTATTCTGTGATCGACCAGATTGATGGTGTATCCAAAGAAACAGCGATGGACAATTTCCCGGCGATGAGGGTTGCCCTTGAATCAGGAATCATTGATGGATACGTATCCGAACGTCCTGAAGCAGTCAGTGCTTCTGCTGCGAACGACAACTTTGCAATGGTTGATTTTGAAGAAGGATTCGAAACGTCAGAGGATGATACAGCAATCGCTGTCGGGCTTGAAAAAGGCAGTGAACTGACAGAGAAAATCAACGAGATCCTAAAAGGCATTTCAGAAGAAGACCGCACGACTATCATGGATGAAGCGATCCAGAATCAACCAGCTGCACAATAAGACTGCATAAAACCGGCTGTACGCTTACAGTCGGTTTTATGATGAATACAGAGGGGGAGAAAGATGAGCTTCGAATGGATCGTTAGAATCGTCTCGGAAAACTGGCCAATGTTCCTTCGCGGAGCGGGGATAACACTTCTTATTTCCCTGATCGGCACCATTATCGGCGCCGGCATCGGCTTGCTGGCAGGAGTGGTCCGCACCATTCCTGCACCAGAGCGCGGGCCTAAGAAAATCATGCTGAAGGTGATTAATTTCATCCTTTCGGTATATATCGAATTTTTCCGCGGGACACCGATGATCGTCCAGGCGATGGTCATTTATTATGGCTCCGCTTTGGCATTTGGCATTGATATCAATGTCCTGGCCGCAGCCATCATTGTTGTATCGATCAATACGGGGGCCTATATGGCAGAAATCGTCCGCGGCGGAATCGTCTCCATTGATAAAGGGCAGTTTGAGGCAGCCCAGGCAATCGGGATGAACCATTACCAGACGATGTGGAATGTCGTGCTCCCGCAGGTCATCCGCAATATCTTGCCGGCAACAGGCAACCACTTTGTCATCAATATCAAGGACACTTCCGTCCTGAACGTCATTTCCGTATCGGAATTATATTTCATGACCAAATCAGTCGCGGGGAATAATTTCAGGTATTTCGAGTCATTCTTTGTGGCATGCGTCATTTATTTTGTGATGACGTTCATCGTTACGAGAATCCTGCGTTATTTTGAGCGGAAATTAGACGGGCCTGACAATTTCGATCTGCTGGGCAAAGGTGAAAACAATCTGTAAGGGAAGGGGGAGCGAACATGGAAAAAGTCATTGAAGTTCAGCACTTAAGCAAATCCTTCGGCACGAATCTTGTATTGAAGGACATCGATTTTTCGGTAAAGAAAGGAGAGGTGGTCACGATCATCGGCTCCTCGGGATCCGGGAAATCGACCCTCCTTCGCTGCATCAACCTGCTGGAAAAGCCGAGCGGCGGCCAGATCATTTATAATGGCGAAAATATCCTGGACGACAAGCATGACATTTTTGCTTACCGCCAGAACTTAGGAATGGTATTCCAGCAGTTCAACCTCTTCAACAATCATAATGTCTTGAACAATTGTGTAGTTGGCCAGGTTAAGGTACTGAAACGCTCTAAGGAAGAGGCAGAAAAAGTCGCCCTGAAATATTTGAAAGTGGTGGGCATGGATCAATATATCAATGCCAAACCAAGGCAGCTGTCAGGGGGCCAGAAGCAGCGCGTCGCCATTGCGAGGGCACTGTCCATGGAGCCTGATGTGATGCTTTTCGATGAGCCGACATCAGCTCTTGACCCGGAAATGGTCGGGGAAGTACTGAAAGTGATGAAGGAGCTGGCCGGTTCAGGCCAAACGATGCTGATCGTCACCCATGAGATGGAATTCGCGAAAGAAGTATCTGACCGCGTCGTCTTCATGGACAAAGGCGTCATCGCGGAAGAAGGCAGCCCGGAGCAAATCTTCAATAGCCCGGTGCAGGAACGGACGAGGGAATTTTTGAAGCGGACTTTGAAATAAGCCAGAGGGACAGGTCCCCTGGCCCAGTTTGGGCCAAGGGACCTGTCCCCATGGCTTTTTTTTATAGCAGGATTTCCATCACAGAGCGGTGAATATACAGAAGATGCCAATCAGAAAGGTGCAGTGTTATGGGATATGAAATCATCAAAGCAGGAGAGGGGCATAAGGAAGCGCTCCAGAATTTATTGCAGTTTTATATTTATGACTTTTCCGAGTTCATCGATGCGCATGTCGAGGAGAATGGGAGATTCAGAGATTATCCGCTGGGCGGCTACTGGACGGAAGAGGGCCATTTTCCATATATGATCAAGCTGGATGGGCGCTATGCCGGTTTTGTGCTGGTGACAGAAGACAGCGAATCTCTTTCCATCAACGAGTTTTTTATTATGAAAAAATATCGCCGTGAAGGACTTGGGAAGAGGGTGGCTAAAGAGATTTTCGGTCTGCATAGAGGCAGATGGGAGATCTTCCAGATCGAGAAAAACAAACCGGCTCAAGCTTTTTGGCGGAGTGTGATAAAAGAATATACTGGCGGGGAATTTACGGAGCGGGAGGATGAACATAAGCGGGTTATACAAGAGTTTGTCAGCGGAACGAAGCAAAATACATAGATGCAGGGGGATCCTATGATATCTTTAAAAGAAGTAGACAGACATAATTTTTATGATGTAATCGATTTGAAGGTTGCGGAAGGGCAGAAAGCGTTCGTCGCGACGAATCTATTTTCGCTTGCACAGGCGAAGGCCTATCCAGAGTGTCAGTGCCTGGCAATTTACCATGAGGAAGAGCTGGTTGGATTTATGATGTACTGCATTGATTTTGACGATGGTGAATATTGGATCTACCGATTGATGATTGACGCCAAATATCAGTCCAAAGGCTACGGGAAAGCGGCGATGGAGAAGCTGATCGAGCGGATCAAGGAGGATAAGGACCACCAGGCGATCTATTTAAGCTTCGAGCCGGAGAATGACCGGGCGAAGGAAATGTATGAAAAGCTTGGATTTGAGGCTGACGGCCGGGTGATTGACGGGGAGATTGTTTATAGGCTGGGTTATTAAGACGAAGTTGGGCTGGTGGTGGGCCAGAGGACCTGTCCCCTCGGCCTTTGAAAGGTGGAGAATCAAGCATGGACAGGCGTAAGGGTATGATCCTTGTGATAACAGGGGCTATGTTTTGGGGAATTGGCGGCACCGCGGCAAAGAAGCTTTTTCAGGATTATCAGGTTGATGTGGATTGGCTGGTGACCGTAAGGCTGCTCATTGCGGGTTTTTTGCTTTTGGCCGTCCAGTTTTTTGCCAAGAACCGTGCCCAGATATTTGGTGTGTGGAAAACGAAGAGCACAGCTGTGCGATTGGTCATCTTCGGGCTGGTCGGCATGCTTGCTGTCCAATACACCTATATGGCTTCCATTGAGCATGGAAATGCCGCGGTGGCAACACTATTACAGTACTTGGCTCCTGTGATGATCATCTTATACCTGGTCCTCCGGAAACAAACAGCACTGACACGGGGCGATTTGCTGACCATTGCCCTCGCTTTATTCGGAAGCTTTTTCTTATTGACCAACGGTTCCATCTCGCAATTATCGGTGCCGGTGCCGGCGGTCGTCTGGGGAGTTCTGTCCGGCGCAGCTTTGGCATTTTATACGCTGTATGCCATACCGCTGCTTAAGGAATACGATTCCCTGGTCATAGTCGGGTGGGCGATGGTGATTGGCGGGCTTGCGCTGAGCTTTGTTCATCCACCCTGGCGAATGGACTTCCAGAGCTTAACGGGAGAAGCTTACCTGTATTTGGCCTTTGTGGTCCTTTTTGGAACGATGATTGCCTTTTGGTTTTATATAGAAAGCCTGCAAAGCCTTCTGCCGAAGGAAACCAGCCTACTGGGCAGCGTTGAGCCGCTTGCTGCTGTTCTGACAACCGTATTTTGGCTGAAGGAGCCTTTTGGTGTTTTTCAGTGGGCGGGCACTGCCAGCATCATTGTGATGATTTTATTTATCGCGTTGAAGAAGGAGCCTGCTTCGGGGATGGGGCAGCCGGGTGGAAAAGAGGAGCCGCTGAGAGTAAGCTAGGGGAATCTTACTGATCCTCAAAAAGGGAAAGTTGCAAATATACTTTAAAACTCACAAATAAAATCGGAAACTCGCAAATATATCAAAAAAGCCGCAAATATGCCCGGAAAGCCTGCAAATATAGGCCAAGGGACCTGTCCCTCCGGCCCATTTCTGACTTATAGTGTTTATCTTCTATAAATGCAGGGTATAATTAAATGTTTTTATTCATATAGCACATGGTAGGGGGATGGAGTAATGATTGTCAAACGAATTTTAAAAGATGAGTTAGTGAATTACATCAACAATTACGGGGAAGAATTCGAAAACAAACTGCTATCTGAAGCTGTGAATGTTTCGGGGAAGATCAATGAAATCTTGAATAAAGGGAACATTGACTTATTAAAGAATGCCCGAAAATTAATTTACTTTATTGTCGACCGCCAAGAAGCAGATCTAATTGCATTTGCGCAAGAAGAGGGAGCTGCCTGGGCAGGGCATTCATTGACTCTTTCTTTGAAACTGGAGTGGGTTCAGGCTATCCGCAGAACGATATGGCAGATAATCGGCAGCCTTAATGAAGAAAGAGATGAAGAACTTCCATCCTCTGATTTTTTTGAGCTGGAACAAGTAGTGAATGACCAGATTGACCAATTTCTTAACAATTTCTTCTTAAGCTACTCAAAATATAAAGATACAATGCTTCTTAAACAGAGGGAAATGGTAGAGCACTTATCTGTACCCATTATTCCGGTCAGCGAAACGGTTTCAGTCTTGCCTTTGATTGGCTCAATCGACACCTACAGAGTTGAGATAATAGAAGAGAAGGTGCTGAACGAGATCGCTGCCACAAGGATTCAGACACTTGTTATAGACCTGTCGGGTGTCGCGATGATGGAGAAAGATGTAATAGATGATTTTGAGAAGGTCCTGGCTGGGGTGGGCATGATGGGTTCCAAAGCCGTCCTCACCGGGCTAAGGCCTGACCTTGTCAAACAGATGGTCCGTGCCGGCGTCCGCTTTGAGAAGGATGCAGAAACAAAGGGCACCCTTCAGGATACATTGAAGGCATATTTGAAATAAGTGGAAAAGCAAGGCTGCTGTGGCGGTCTTGCTTTTCTTTTGACACAGGGGCTTTCAGTGTCAGAACACAAATTGAGGGACGCAGGGGTGGGTCTGGGCCACGGGACCTGTCCCTCTGGCTTGTTTTTTGATAAACTTTCCGGTATAGATGAGATTGTACCTATTCTAGAAGAAGGTGATTTAGATTCAACCAGAAATTACACTAACCAGCATCGTGGTTGTCATTGTACTCGGTATGTTTTCTCAGTGGCTGGCGTGGCGGATTCAGTGGCCATCCATTGTGATCATGACGGTTGCCGGCCTATTGATTGGCCCTGTACTGGGTCTGATCAATCCGCAGGAAGGGCTGGGGGAGCTTTACAGCCCGATCATCTCTCTTGCCGTTGCATTGATATTATTTGAAGGCAGCAACAGCCTTGATATCCGGGAGCTGAAAGGCATTTCCAAGTCCGTTTTCCGCATCGTGACCCTTGGCGCCCTTTTGGCGTGGATCGGGGGTTCGTTGGCAGCGCATTATATTGCCGGGCTTGATCTTGAAATATCCTTTATTATTGGGGGATTATTTGTGGTGACCGGCCCGACGGTCATCATCCCATTGCTCAGGCAGGCAAAATTATCAGCGCGGGTTTCTTCTGTACTGAAGTGGGAAGGCATCATTGTCGACCCGATTGGCCCTTTGCTGGCCTTATTTGCTTATGAAATCATTAAGATAACCTTGGATAAGCCTGTTTCTATCAGTGATTTCGTTCCATTCTTCGTCGATTCACTGTTTGCCATAGCAGTCGGCTACGCGATTGGCATACTGGTCAGCCTTTTAGTGGGGAAAGGGTGGCTGCCTGAATACTTGAAGTCCCCGATCATCTTCTGCTTTGTGCTGATTTGCTTTGTACTTGGCGAAGCGATCATGCATGAGGTGGGGATGCTGGCCGTGACAGTCATGGGGCTGACACTGGCCCGGACGAAGAAATATGTTCATTCAATCGGAAGCATAGGCCACTTCATGGAAAATATATCGGTGATGCTGACTTCGACCATCTTCATTCTGCTGACGGCATCGCTGACAAGAGAAACAATCTTGGACGTTTTCACTTGGCCGATCATTTTATTTGTCATCATCATGCTATTCCTTGTCCGTCCATTATCCATTTGGATCTCAACGGCTGGCACAGAACTGACACTGCAGGAAAAAACTCTTGTGAGCTGGATAGCGCCTAGAGGGATTGTGGCATTGACGGTTTCGGGATATTTTGCGGGGATATTGATCGAAGATGGCTATGCAAATGCCTCGATCTTGACGCCGCTGACACTGGCCCTTGTTTTTATCACTGTATGTGTCCATGGTTTTTCCATCGGCCCTATTGCCCGGAGGCTGAAATTGGCGAACGCGGATTCATCAGGTGTCCTGATGGTGGGGGCCAGCAGCTTTGCGATCGCATTTGCACAGCATTTGAAGGAGATGGGCATTCCAACCCTGATTACGGATACTTCCTTTGACCGGCTGTACCGTGCCAGGCAGCTGGGGGTTGCGACCTATCATGGAGAAATCCTTTCAGAGCACAGCGAATTCGAAATCGACAAGGGCCCTTATAACAATCTCCTGGCCATGAAAGGGGATGCTGCGTATAATGCGCTGGTCTGCCAAACTTATATTCCTGAGTTCGGCTATAACAACACATTTTCCCTGCCGATAACAGCGAGGCAATCAGAGCGCCGGGAGATTTCACCTGCGCTCAAGGCGCATCTGTTATTTGGAGAAGATGCGACATTCACCGAGCTGAATAAAAAGGTCAACATCGGCTATACGATGAGGACAATTGAGATCGAAGGCAAGCAAACGCTGGTAAAAGAAGAACTGGAGCCAAATGGAACACCTCTGTGCGTAAAACGGAAAAACGGCGATCTTGCGTTTGTCACATTTAAAGAAAAGCTGATGCTGAATGCAGGGGATCAGCTCGTGGTATTGGAGCCGGGGAAATAAAAAAGTAAAAACAGGTGCCTAGCCCCGCGTTTAGCCGTAAAGCTGCGGGTACAGGCACCTGTATTATTTCCTTTTCTTAAGGTAGAAGGCAATAGCAGCGGCAGCCGCCAGCAATAAAAGGGTGAGCAGGATATATGGAACCGCATCCTTCCAATGAAAAGGTGCTTCATGGGCAAAAACTGCTTTTTGCCATTCATTGCCCGCAATTTCAACGGCTATGGTTTCACCGGCCGGCAGATCTTTTATTGCGAAATACTTCGTGCCGATAGGATACTCATTGGAAGCATTCCCGGAGTAGTCTCCCGTCATGTCATCGGGTATCGTCTCACCTCACCGATGCTTTCTCCGATTTGGCTCTCCGGCACCTGTTCTTCTGTAACTTCATAAACATTCCCGTCCCAGACGACAAACGGGTAGGCCCAGCTTAATGCCTGCGCGGAAACTGCAGAAATAATCAGTATGATTGGAAGAAGCAGCAGCGTTTTTTTCATCATGAGGTCCTCACATCTGCGGCGCTTCCATCCCCATCATCGCCCATTCCTCTTTGGCGGGGCCGTAAACACCCGGGACGGACAATCCTGCCTGGCGCATAAGGATGGTCATTTGCCCCCGGTGGTGGGTTTGGTGCTGAATGATGAATAATAACAGCTGGCCGTTTGACATCCTTTGGCCGAAGAAGTCTTTTTCTTCGCTGAGGGTCATGTCTGTCCATTGCTCCTTTATGGCCTGGGCCAGTCTGCTGCTTGCTTTCTGATAGATGTCAGAGATGAATTTGGCTGACTGGGGAACCGGATAATCCTTGGAGGGAGCCTCAAAGGCAAGGCCTGTCTGTGAGGCGATCACGCCGATAGCAGTTGCTGTATGCCAGGCGATCCTTCCCAAATTCCAATTCTGAGGGGTGGTTTCCTGGGAAAGGGATTCATCTGTCAGCTGGTCAAGGATCTTCTTGGTTGTATATGCTTCAAAGTTCCATATTTTTAAAAAACCGTCCAATGTCTGAAACATCTTCATTCCTCCTCGCTTCAATCCTTCACAAATATATTCCCTGCGCGCGGACAATTACCTGTTTTTTCAAGAAAATACTTTTGCTGTATCTGAAATGCTGCTGATGATGGACTTTTTTACCTCGTTGTAAAACGGTTTGCCCGCCCTGTAGAGATAATTCGGATGATAGGTGCGAAAGGCTTGTCCTGGCATGGAGTCACTCTTTAGCTCCGCCAGTTTCCTGGCAGGTTCCTGAGTGAGTTGATGAAAGGTTAAACCAGGCCACTCGGCTTTTATGTATGGGTCATATCTCGGTCCTGTGAAAAATAGAATCACGTCTGGCCTTAAGATCTCCAATTCTTCCTGAATCACAGGGAATGCTTCCTTCTGCATATCTATCAGACTCTTTCCCGGAGCGCCTTTGCTATTTTCCTTTCCGAGCTTGATGATATTATTCCAGACGAATCCGACGCTTTTGTCCGGGTTTGCCTCTTCGATGCCTGCGACATAGTCTTTTACTGTATTCCAAAACGGGCCGCCATAACGGAAGCATCTCCCTCCGCCAAAAAACCTTGAGTATGTGCCCAGCAGCTCTTCTATGCTTTTGGAGCCCAGCGCGCCTTCCCATGTATTTGTTTCCTGGCCAACGAACATTATCTTCAAGCCGGCATTTTGATATTGTTCCTCATTGTTTATTGTAAGAAGGAGAGGGTTGCTGAGATTGTTTCCTTCAAGAGACGAGAGCATGCCTGGATAATATTTTTCGTATAAGTCATAAAGCTGTTGATTCATCCTTATCCCCCTTCTTTTTTCATCATATATGGATGATTTTACCACAAATTTAGGGCGGGCGGCGGGTTGGATAAGCCTCCTGCCTGGAGGGAACATAATTTTAAAGAGTTATGAGAATCATCAGACACTGCATCTTCCGGTCAGAGACTGAGCAATTTTCCCTGATAAAATTATCATTTTGACAAAGGATAAAACATGCCATATGGTCTATTTCCTGTAATTTACAATCACTTAACATAACATCACATGAAAATTAATACATCCTCATTATGCTGATAATTAGAAACTATCAATTCAAGGGGGATTTGAAATGAAGAATCATTTGAGGAATAAGGTTGCCGGAATTTCTGTAGCTGCCGCTGTTGCGTTTTCTTCTTTAGGGTTTGCGGTGAACAATCACCTGGCTGAGGCAAAGGACAACAAGAAAGAGCCTGCCAATGTCATCATGATGGTCATGGATGGGACAAGCGCCGGGGCGACTAACCTGGCGAGATGGTATAAAGGCGGGAATCTGGCAATGGACGAGATCCTTATCGGGGGAGTGCGCACCCATTCTGCTGAGTCTGCAATTACGGATTCTGCACCTGCTGCAACGGCTTTAGCAACGGGAAATAAAAGCAATGACAAGGTGATCGGGCTTCTGCCTGCACTGGTGAATACTCCAGGCGTCGCTCCGGTCAGCGCGAAGGATGCCCACAGGCCGGTTGCCAATGTCCTCGAGGGGGCAAAGCTGGCTGGAAAGTCGACAGGAATCATTTCCACATCTGAAATTCAGCATGCAACGCCTGCAGGATTCTCTTCCCATGCCGCACACCGCAGCAATTATCAGGACATTGCCGAACAGCAGGTCTATCAAGGCATTGACGTTGTCCTTGGCGGAGGCAAAGAATCGCTGGCACCAGGAACAACGAAGAATGCCCGCGTTGATGGCGAGAATCTATTGAATGTAATCAGCCAAAACGGCTACCAGTTTGTCGAGACAAGGGACGCACTCTTAAAATCGAAATCAAACAAAATCTGGGGCTCATTTGCTCCTTCAGCCATGGCCTATGACTTCGACCGGAAAGCTGCAAAAATCAGCCAGCCTTCCCTGGCAGATATGACGAAAAAAGCGATCACTACGCTGGATAAAAATAAAAACGGCTTCTTCCTGTTTGTGGAAGGAAGCAAGGTGGACTGGGCAGCGCA
Organism: Bacillus sp. SRL543; assembly: GCF_984799205.1. NCBI lineage: Bacteria > Bacillati > Bacillota > Bacilli > Caryophanales > Bacillaceae > Bacillus > Bacillus sp. SRL543. The sequence continues at coordinate 4,855,188 of NZ_OZ481794.1, read as the reverse complement.
TGCGAATGACACTGTCGGGATCCTTAGTGATGTGCTGGCATTTGATGATGCGGTGAAAGAAGCGCTTGATTTTGCGAAAAAAGACGGCAACACAATGGTCATCGCAGTCAGTGACCATGGAAACAGCGGAATCACGATGGGGAACATCAACACAAACAGCAATTACCCTGAAATTCCTGTTTCAGCTTATATCGACCCGCTGAAAAAAGCATCCATGACACTGGAAGGTGCTTTAGGCCAATTGAAAGCAGACCGCTCGAACATGGAAAAAGTGGCCGGCCTGTACGGATTAGATAATCTGACAAAAGAAGAAATCGACAAGCTGAAGGCGTCCGCCAGCCTGCAGTCCGACATGGCCAAAATGCTCGCAAACCGCGCGAATATAGGCTTCTCCACTGGCGGGCATACCGGCGAGGATGTCTTCCTGTACGCATATGGACCATCAAGGCCTTTCGGATTGATCGATAACACAGACGTCGCTAAAGCAATGGCAAAACATATGGGCTTCAACCTCAAATCCGTGACAGACAAGCTGTTCGTCAATGCGAAAGAGTCGTTCGAGAAAAAAGGCTACAAGACCCGCATTGATGTTACAGATGCGAATAACCCGGTATTTATCGCAGAAAAAAGTAAAACAAAGATCGAGCTGCCTGTGAATAAAAATATCGCTCATGTTGTGCAGAATAACAGGGTCGTCACGAAAAAGCTTGATGGCGTCACAGTTTTTAACGGAAAAGAATTCTTTGTTTCTGAAAAAGCGTTGAATCTGTCTAAATAAGAGTATGAAAAGGTGCTTCCCCGCGGAGCGCCTTTTCATTTTTCAGCACGCGCTGATTTAAAGATTGTGCAGGAGTATGATATAAAGAAAGGGCAGCCGGCAGGGTAGAAAGTTGGCAAAGGAAATTGGACGAAAAAGAAACGCCCATCTACTTTGTGAATGGCTATTAGAGTTAGGGCAAAGGAGGATGGAGATGGCGAAAAAGAGATGGCTGGTGATCCTGGTGCTTCTATTAGTCGCAGCAGGCGTATTGGATATCCTATTTGAAGGGCTGGTCTTTCAGATGCTGCCTGACTCAATTCAAACGAACTTAAGAGATCTTTTTTAAGAGGGGAGGGTGAGGATGTTGCTGAAGGAAGTGTGTGTTGAGAATCTGACTTTGATTCCTGAGAAAATTAGCAGAGGCGCTGCCCGGGTGGAGCTGTGCGATAATCTCTCGGTTGGCGGGACAACCGTCAGCCATGGTGTTGCGGTGAGAGCAATTGACTATTGCCGCAGGCAGAACGTGGAGATAATGGCGATGGTGAGGCCGAGGGGCGGGAACTTTGTCTATAGCTTGGAAGAGATTGAAATTATGAAAGAAGACATTATCCATCTTAAGCAGCTCGGCGCAGATGGCGTGGTGTTCGGCTGCCTGACGGAGGATGGCTGGATTGATGAGCGAGCTATGAGTGCTCTGCTGGAGGTTGCAGAAGGGCTCGAGCTTGTCTTTCATATGGCATTCGACCATATCCGGCCGGAGAGGCAGCTGCAGGCAATCGACTGGCTGGCAGATCACGGTGTGGAGCGGATCCTGACACATGGCGGGCCGGCTGATTCTGGCATCCTGGAGAATCTGCCGCGTCTTCAGGAATACATTGATTATGCTGCCGGCCGGATCACAATCATGCCGGGCGGCGGGATTACGGATGGAAATCTGCCTGAGATTGCGGCAGAGCTGGATGTTCGGGAGGTTCATGGGACTAGGATTGTTGGGTGAGTGTGAATTAGTGGGAGGGGAGGCCGTGCTGGGAACGGTCTCTTTTTTTGTGCCCGCAAGATGGGCAGGTCGCAAACATATCGGGAAAGTCGCAAGTAAAAATGTAAAGTCGCAAATATATATTCCATGAGTCGCAAATGTCTTCCGAAACTCGCAAATAAGCACCTGGAAACCCCTGCTGCCAGCTGAAAAAAATCCTCTCATAAACAGAAAACGACCTATCCCGGCACTTCCTCTTGAACAATGTTGACAAAACGTCAACACTCTTTGTAATATTGATAGAAGTGATATAGCAAGAAAGGAAAGAGAGCATGGCAGAGAATAGCAAGGAAATTGGCGGGCTTCTGAAGGGGCTGCTAAAAGAGCGGTCACTGTCGATGAGGAAGCTGGGCCAGATGGCGGGGATTGATCCGGCGGTGATCTCGAAGATTGTCAACGGAAAGCGCAAGGCGACTCCTGAGCATCTGCAGCGGTTTGCCGAGCATTTGAGCGTTCCGATTTCCAGATTATATGAGGCTGCAGGCTATCCGGTCGGCCCTCCGCCAGAGCGCAATGACTCGATTGGCCAGATCCATGATATCCTTGAAACGGCCCATCTGATGGACGGGGAGTTCCGCCTCGAAGATGTGAAAGAAGAGCTGGCAAAATATGAAGAGCTTTCTCAGACAGGGGAAGGGGCCGGCACGATCCTCAGCCAGTTTGATGAGAAGGTCAAAAAAGTGGCAGGCATGGGACCCTTCATCCAGCAGCTGCAGGACATGTACGAGAAGTTCTCCCTGAAAAAAGGGACAAAGACGGAGCTTGCCCTCATGGGAGGCTCTCTGCTCTACTTCATTGCCGCCGTCGACTGCATCCCGGATTACCTCTTTCCGGTCGGATATTTAGACGATGCCGTGGTGATCCATTGGGCCATGAACGCCCTACCGATGAAAAAAACAAAGACCATATAAAGGATTGGAGATATCATGAGCAGATTAGTACGCAATAAAAAGAAAAAACGCGGGTGGAAGTTTGTTACAGTCCTGCTGCTGCTGGTTGTGGCAGCCGGCGGCTACTTCGTCTATCAATACCAGGCTGGTATCAACATGGCCGATCCGGTGAAGGCGAAGCAAAAAGAAGAGGAAATTGAGTTCAACGGAGTAAAAAGCCTCGATGACAAGATCAATGTCCTCCTGCTGGGAGTCGATGCACGTCCGGATGAAGAAAAGTCCCGCACAGATTCCATCATGGTCGCTCAATATGACCCAAAGGAAGGAACGGCAAAGGTCATTTCGATGATGAGGGATATCTACACAGAAATCCCGGGCTATAAAAATTACAAACTCAATACCGCGTTCTACCTGGGCGGGCCTGACCTGCTCCGCGAAACGCTGAAAAATGATTTTGATCTGGATATTGAATATTATGCCCTAATTGACTTTAAAGGATTTGAAAAAGTGGTCGACGCCCTTGCTCCTGAAGGCATTGAAATCGATGTAGAGAAACAGATGTCCGCTAATATCGGTGTCTCACTCGAGCCTGGGCTCCAGCGGTTGAATGGGCAGGAACTACTTGGGTATGCCCGCTTCCGCAAAGATGCAGAAGCTGATTTCGGACGGGTGCGCCGCCAGCAGCAGGTCCTCAATGCGATGAAGGACCAGCTCTTGAGCGCAAACGGTGTCCTCAAGCTGCCGAAGATGCTCGGCACCGTGCAGCCGTATATCCAGACCAATCTCCAGGGAACAGACCTCCTCGGCCTGATGAAGAGCCTTGCCCTGAAACAGCCGGAAACGGTGGAAACTTTGACTATTCCAGTCGAGAATTCTTATACAGACCAAAGATATGACGAAATCGGACTGGCGCTCGATATCGACTTTGAACAAAACACAGAAGCCATCCAGGCGTTCCTGGATGGAGAACCAGCCAGTGTTGAAACCGGCGTAACAGCCGATAGCGAATGAAGAAAGAGCTGCAGGCTTCCTGGGGGAAGTGCTGCAGCTTTTTTTGCCATTACGGCTAATCATTGCGATTTCCAGCATGATATGCTATGTATGAAGGATATAAAAGAACGGGTGATGGAAATGAGTATGAGGATATTATTTATTGCCCCCTATCAGGCCATGTCGTATTTGATTGAGCAGTGCAGGGTGGAAGCGGGGGTAGATGTGGATGTAAAGGTGGCGAACCTTGAGGAGGCGGTCCCGATCGCTGCGAAGGCAGAGCGGGATGGATATCATGTCATCATCAGCCGCGGAGGGACAGCCAAGAAGATCGAGAGATACACAAATCTCCCGGTCATTGATGTACATATTTCCGGCTACGATATGCTCAGGGTGCTGACGCTCGCCAATGATTTTCCAGGGAAGAAAGCGATTGTGGGCTTTTCAAATATCACCCTCGGGGCGAAGACGATTACGGATATCCTGGAGATTCCGACAGAGGTGTATACAGTTGAGCAGGCAGAGGAAGTCGACCTGCTCGTCCCTCAATTAAAGGATCAGGGCTTCAGGGTGATCATGGGGGATGTGGTCACCGTCAATGTGGCCGATCAGCATGGCCTGGAAGGAATCCTTATCCAGTCCGGGAGGGAGGCCATCTTTGATGCTTTCCAAAGGGCAGGCAGTGTCACGGCGCTATTCCAAAAGAAGCAGGCGGAAATAGAAATGCTCAAAGCAGCACTTGGAAAAATGGGCACCGACCTCCTTATCGTGGATGAGGATAAGAAGATTGTGTTTGAACAATGGGAAACAATTGATAGTTCGTCCTTCCGGTTCGATCCCCAGTCCATCTCATCCCAGCAGCGTGATGGAGAAGTCAGCTCCACGATCATGGAAGATGAAGACGGGGGAAAAATAAAGATGCAGTCTGCGCCATTGCAGATACAAGGGGCACGGTATGAGCTCCTCTTATTCAGCAAGCTCCAAAGCGAACGGCCGGATAGCTCCGGCTGGCTGGAATCTGTCTCCCAGCCCCCTTTGATCATCCATGAAAGCAAGCCTATGGGGACTTGTCTGCAGGATGTGGCGAATCATATCAAGAAGAATAAATGGAATCTGATCGGCGAAAGAGGGACAGGCAAACGGGATATGGCCCGCTATATCCATCATCAGAAACAGCAGGGGCAAGGCCTGCTGCTGATGGTTGATGCGGCAGAAGCGGCCCTCGGGAATGTCCAGCTTGATGAGGATATTACTACCATCTATATGACAGACACCAAGGATGCAGATCCTTCCCAGGTGAAGAACCTTATTGAACAGGCTGAGGTCTGGAGCGAGAGCGGGAAGAGCGTCATTGTTGCCCATGAAGGCGAGGATCCTCTTTTTCATAGCTGGTTATTTGATGAAAAAAGTGCCCGGATCCATCTGCCGGCACTCAGGAACCGCAAGGAGGATATCAGGGCGATTACGGCTTATTTCATTGCAGAGTCACACCAGGAGCGTGGCACATCTCCGATTAAGATAAAGGAAGACGCCTTCCAGCTGCTCGAAACCTACAGCTGGCCAGGCAATATTTCTGAGCTGAAAAGTGTGGTTTTCGATGCAGCGGGGAACGAAAGCGGCTATGTGCTGCAAAAAGAAACAATTAGTGGCCTATTGGAAAAGAAACAGCAGGAAGGTACCATCCTTCCGGAGGATTTCCTCGAAGGCACATTAGTACAAATCGAAAAAAGAATCATCCAGGAGTGCATGGTTCAGGAAAATTTTAACCAGACTAAGGTGGCAAAACGGCTCGGAATCAACCGTTCCACCTTATGGCGCAGGCTTAAGGATTAATTAAGCCTGTTTTTTTATATATTAATGTTTAAAAATACAACGATATTTAACCAGATACGAAAAAAGCAACAATTTTTACATGAAAACCATTGCAAAATACAATGAAAACGATTACTATAAGTTTGTAACCGATTACAGGTTGTTTTAAATTTCAACAACGGCAAAGGGGATGTTATACTATGAGAATAAAGGCAGGTTTAGAAAGAATTCCCGGCGGCATGATGGTTGTTCCACTGTTGCTTGCTGCCACTATAAATACATTTGCTCCAAATTTACTAAGAATCGGCAACTTTACTGAAGCATTATTTGTAAACGGTGCCAGCACACTGATCGCTTTGTTCCTTTTATGTACAGGAGCCCAGATCAATGTAAAGTCCTTCGGGGTTTCCGTCGGAAAAGGTGCCACACTGCTTGCAACCAAATGGGCAGTCGGTGCGGTCGCAGGTTTAATTGCTTATATGTTTGCCGGTGATAACGGATTGTTCCTTGGTCTTGCTCCAATTGCTGTCATCGCCGCGATGACAAACAGCAACGGCGGATTATTCGTTGCTCTTGTAGGACAGTACGGCAGCAAAGAAGACCGTGCGGCATACTCACTTTTGGCTTTAAATGATGGTCCTTTCCTGACAATGGTTGCACTATCGATTTTCGGCGCTATGGGCTTTGTAAACGGAATGTTCTCTTTCCAATCTTTCATCGCCGTTCTTCTTCCGATCGTGGTCGGAATGGTGCTTGGAAATCTGGATGATGAAATGCGCACCTTCCTTGATAAAGGCAGTTCTATGCTGATCCCTTTCTTCGCCTTTGCGCTTGGTATGGGAATCGACTTCGGCGCTATCGTCAATGGCGGTCTGACAGGTGTTGTGCTTGGCTTCCTGACTGTGTTTGTAACAGGTACTGCCGGCTATTTCGTATTTAAAGCATTGAAATGGAACCCAATCGTTGGGGCAGCAGAAGGCTCAACAGCAGGGAATGCGGTGGCAACACCGGCAGCGATTGCCGCGGCAAGCGCAAGCTTTTCCCAATATGCTGATCTGGCGACTGTCCAGGTTGCAGCTTCTACAGTAACAACCGCGATCCTTCTGCCATTATATATCGCCTTCCTCGTGAAGCGAATGGAGAAAAAAGGGTACGATTTCAGCAAAGAAGTTAACCGATAAAATTTTCGATTCTATATAGAAGAAATTCCAGCAACTAAGGGTGTGACTGCAATGCAAACAAAAATGGGAATTATCGCTGATGATCTGACCGGCTCAAACGATTCAGGCGTCCAATTGGCGAAAAAAGGGTTCAACTCCACCGTAGTCATGGATATCGACACCAATGTCCACTCTCATACAGATGTGCTGATTGTCGATACCGACAGCCGCGGGAAGACGGAAGCAGCCGCATACGAAGCAGTGTCAAAAGCTGCTTCTCTTCTTTTTCAGCAAGGGTATGATCATGTCTATAAAAAGGTCGACTCTACGCTAAGGGGAAATATTGCGGCTGAGCTGGCGTCGTTGGTCGATGTGTACCAGCCGGAAGCCGTAGTGGTTGCCCCGGCTTTCCCGAAGCTGAACCGTACGACGCTTAATGGGAAACATTATGTAAACGGAGAGCTGATCACAGAAACGGAGTTCGGGCGCGATCCGAAGACGCCTGTAACAGAAAGCTATATACCGGACCTTCTAAAGGGAACCGTCAAGGAAAAGATCGCCCTGCTGGATGCTTCCCTTTTGAGAGGGCCTAAGGAAGATATCGTTTCTTTTGTTAAAAAAGAACTCAGCTCAGGAAATGCCTGGTTTGTCTGCGATGCAGAGACAGAGGCAGACCTAAAGCAAATCGCCGGAATCTTTGCCGGCTTAGAGAAGAAAACTGTCTGGGCAGGCTCAGGCGGGCTGATTGACTATCTTCCGGAAGCATTGAAGCTTGATCCAGCAGCTGGGCAGCAAAGGGAAGAGATTTCCGTCCGGCAGACATTGATTGTCTCAGGAAGCCTTTCCAAAGTGACGAAAAGCCAGCTTGAGAATCTCCAGCGGGCAGAGCAGAGCTATTTTATCGAAGTAAATCCCGTTGATTTGGTGAATGATAGTCTTGATGTAGACAGCCTGCTGAAAGAGGCTGGGAGTGCGGAAGAAGACAGCCAGTTTATCCTGTACGTCGATTCATCGGAAGAAAATCGGATACTGGCGAAGGATGCGGGAGCTGCGAAGAATCTTACCCCTAACCAGGTCAGTGAGAGGATTGCCACAGGGCTAGGCAAGGCAGCTCGCATCTTTTTGGAAAAAACAGACAAAGTTGACGGTCTTATTTTAACCGGCGGGGATACAGCGAAAGCCGTATGCCAGGAGCTGGGTGTGAGTGAAATGGAGCTTCTTTCCGAAGTGGAGCCGGGACTGCCGTTTGGCAGGATCAAGAGCGGTGCCCGTAATTACTGGGCTGTAACGAAGGCCGGCGGATTCGGCAAGGAAGATTCGCTGACGAATGCGGTAAACTATATGATTGAAAGGGTTGAGAAATGTGAATCAAAATAAACCAACAGTAGGGATCACAATGGGAGACGCAGCGGGAGTCGGACCGGAAATTATTTTAAAAACGCTTGCGGATCAAGAAATCTATCAGATCTGCAACCCGCTTGTCATCGGGGACCGCAAAATCCTTGAACGCGCGAAAGGCTTCGTGGACAGCAAGTTGACGATCGAAACAGTGAATGAACAGGGCCTGGATCAACTTGAATACCAGCTGGGCACTGTCTATTGCCTGGATCTGGATTTATTGCCGGCAGACCTTCCTGTCGGGCAGGTATCTCCGGAAGCGGGACATGCAGCGTTTGAATTCGTCCGCACGGCGATCGAGCTGGCCGAGCAGAAGAAAATTGCTGCCATCTGTACGGCTCCTTTGAACAAGGAAGCAATGCAAAAAGGCGGCCATAAATACCCTGGCCACACTGAAATCCTGGCAGACCTTACGAACACTCAGGATTACTCTATGATGCTTTCCGCACCGAACCTGAAGGTCATCCATGTCACAACGCATGTCGGCATACTGGATGCGGTGAAAATGATTAATCCTGAGCGTGTGTACCACGTCATCAAGCTTGCACATGAGACGCTGACAAAGGCGGGCATCGAGTCACCAAAGATCGCCGTTTGCGGAATCAACCCGCATGCTGGTGAAAATGGACTGTTCGGCTATGGGGAAGAAGAAGAAAAGGTCATTCCTGGTGTTGAAAAAGCACAGGCAGAAGGAATTAACGCCATTGGCCCGCTTCCTGCCGATACCCTGTTCTTCCGTGCCGTCCGCGGTGACTTTGACATTGTCGTTGCCATGTACCACGACCAGGGACACGGTCCAGTGAAGGTGCTTGGCCTGGATGCAGGAGTGAACATCACAGTCGGACTGCCGATCATCCGGACAAGCGTCGACCATGGCACAGCCTTCGACATCGCCGGCAAAGGGATTGCTGACGAGAAGAGCCTGGTGGAAGCTATGAGACAGGCAGTGGAATTGGCGCCGAAATAATAGAAAAAAGCTGGATGCGATGGCATCCAGCCTTTTTTCATATCACGTGCTTTTTAGCAGAAGGGGCACCAGCAATAGTGCAGACAGGCCATTTTATTTTAATATCCTCCCAGCAAACCCCCATCTCCAAATCCCAAACCCTATCAAAGCCCCAAGTATATTAAGAATATAATCATCAATATCAAAGCTTCCTCTTCTTGTAATAACTTGTATGATTTCAATTGTTATTAGCATGGCCGTCATGGAGGCTATAAAGAGGATTGTGCTAATCATTTTCCTTGTAAAAAAAGGGAGATAAACACCCATTGGCATAAATAAAACAAAATTGCCAAGGAGATTTTTAATAGGTATAACCATGTTCATTCTTCCATCCGCTAAGGCTTGAAGATACATACTGATTGTTTTTAAGGGAATGAAATTTGAAGACTGCCTTATATAGTCTGTTAATGACATGCCATCCCAGGCAATTCCCCTTGAGCCTAAGAATAAGATGGATGCTAATACAAATAAGTAAACTATGAAGCTTAGGCCAAAAACAATCTTGATTGCTTTTTTCATTTTTTCCTCCGATGATACCTTATTACATTCTCACACTATTAGACGAAAGAAAGTGCTGGCAGGTTTTCAGCTTCTTCTGAGATGACTAAATTGAAATGAAAAAGCCTTAGGAGGCTTGAGGTCTCCTAGGGCTTTTGTTGTCGGGCACATTCAAAGTTTTTGATAATGGTAAAAGCAGGATTAGCCAGCTAATTGTCCGGGAGCCGTATTTTTCCGGTTCGCCATCCTCCGGTAAACCAGCGCCACAATCAGCGAAGGCACCGTACACACCAGCATCCCGAGGAATGCATATCTCGGCTCGATCTCATACAAGTATCCGCCAAAGATGGTGAACACCGCCGTGCTCCAGCTGAGGGCGAGGGCGGAGTAAATGCCCTGGGCGATCGGGACATCCTTCGGCGGGATGTACTGGATCATGTATTTCATGAACGCATAATGCCCCATGGCGAACGAGAGGGCGTGCAGGACCTGCGACACTGAGAACATTGCCACATTCGGGAAGGCGAATACAAGGATCCAGCGCACCGTGCTGCCGAGCGCCGCCAGCGCCAGCAGGGAGCCTGGCGATACATTGCGGAAGACACGGTCGGCAATCAGGAAGAACAGGATTTCGGCAATGACGCCGATGTTCAGGATTGCCCCGATCAGGTATTTCGGCGCGTCGATTTCCTGCAGAAAGATATAGCCGTAGTTGTAATAAGAAGCATGTGCGGCCTGCAGCAGGATGACGATCACGAGCACAACCCCAAAATGCTGGGCTTTAAATGGCCTCAGCAGAGAGCCTCTGCTCTGGGAGTCTGCCTTTGGCTTCTGTGACAGCACATCAGGTGCCTGCATCATCCCCAGGCAGATCAGCATAAAGACGCCGAACAGCAATCCCCAAAGAATGAAGCCGTCCCCAAACCGGCTCGTGAACATTGTCAGGATCAGCCCGCTGATAATGAATCCTAAAGATCCCCATGAGCGGTCTTTTCCATAATTCTTCAGCTGCTTATGCTGCACAAGGACACCGGCAGCCGTGTCCATTGCAGGCATCAAAGTCGGATAAAAGAAGTGCAGGAACAGGACCGCAGCCAGCAAGGTCGTATATGAATCAGCCGGGATGCAAAGCAGCAGAATGACGAACGTCCCGATGCCCATCCCATTAATCAGTACCTTGCTGCTGAATTTCCCTGACAGATAAGGGAAGGCGAACAATGTCGACAAGCCGCGCACCACAAGCCCAAGGCTCATGATCAGGCTCGCCTGCCCGACCGTCATCCCCTTTGTATGAATCATCCACCCGGTCCAATACGGCAGGAAAACCCCCCAAGTGAAAAAGAAACTAAAAAATTGTCTACTCATCCAGCGTTGTGAATTCATCGTTCATTCCTCCAATGATTGCATCATACCAAGAGGAAAAGTAAAATAATATGAGATATCTCACATTTTGAACCTGTTTTGAAGAAAAAGGAAAGAAGCGTGAATCATATGAAAAAGCTGCAGCAGAGAGAAAGGCTACAATATCTCGAAGAGCACAGCATCGCCCAGCTCTTCTCCTTCCCGATCGAAGAAGGCATCGAAATCCACGAATACCAGCGCGACGAGTGGATCATCCGCGAAGGCATGCGCCCCGACTATCTTTTCTATGTCATCGAAGGGAAAGCCAAAATTTACATCACCTACCAAAACGGGAAGGTCTCCCTCATCAACTTCATCAACAAACATGACTATATAGGCGAAATGGAGCTCTTGCATGAGGTCTACTACACCAAAGGCATCCAGGCCTCCACCCGCACCATCTGCTTCGCCATTCCTCTGAGCCAATACCGGAACCAATTGCTCGAGGACACCCTGTTCCTGCGCGAACTCACCAAATTTCTCAGTCTCAAAGCCACCAACATGGCATCCAAATACTCCCAAAGCCTCGCCTTCCCGCTCGAAAACCGGCTCGCAGACTTCATCCTGCAGACCGCTGATGGCGATGTATATAAAGAGAAACATGTCACCGTCTGTGACTTCCTTGGGGTTTCTTATAGGCACTTGCTTCATGTACTATCTCAGTTTTGTAAAGAGGGGTACTTGCGGAAGGAAGGGGTGAGGTATTTGGTGGAGGAGCGGGGGCGGCTGGAGGAGTTGGCGGGAGTTTTGAGGAATGGGTAGGGAGCCAAGGGGACAGGTCCCTTGGCTCTTTTTAAGAAATGGGCCATGGGACCTGTCCCTGCGGCTTTATCTGGAGGACATATATATGCCAACCTACAATAAATTAGTCCGAGATAAGATTCCGCAAATTTTCGAGCAAAGCGGAAAGAGGTTTTCGGCAAAGATACTAAATGATCAGGATTATATTGAGTATCTGCAGCAGAAAAGCTATGAAGAGTTGGATGAGTACTGTGCGGCAGAAACCAGCGAAGAAGCAATCGAAGAGCTCGCAGACTTTTTAGAGATTATTCACTCATTAGCTCATCATCACGGTTCTTTCATTGAAGGGGTAGAGAGGGTACGGGAGAAGAAAGCAGAAAAGCGCGGAGGGTTTGAAGAGAAAACTTTCCTGATTGAGGTTGAAGATTGATGGGGAAACTGGCTTTTTCAGTTTTTAGTTAAGGATAAAAATGTATTAAAAGTCAGAAATATTTAATGACCTTTGTTAGAGAAGTGCAGCATTCTAATAGGTTTTCTTGTTTAGATAGATTTAAGATTTGTTTCATGTGAAACAATCCTTCTGGCATAGTACTCAGGGCGTGAAAACCTGCTAAGGAAAAGCGTCCCTGTCTCTCCGGACAAGGAATATGTTCACTAGTCTCTTTCTGAATGGATTTTTTCTTCTCATCTGGATATCTTAAAAGGAAAGAATTGCCCAGGATGAGGTGAAGTTCATATATGCTAACAAAGAGACATGTCATATTTAATCTTACAATGATCATCGTCCCTTGGTTTTCGCTGCTTTTTATCGGTAAGCGGAGCTTCAAGCGGTATGGGATTGCGGGTGCCATCATCAGCGGGTTTGAGATCCTGAATCATCTTTATGGCCGCCACAAAAAGTGGTGGAGGTTTTATGACCAGCCGAAATCTTTTATAAGGGATGAACTGCCTTTTGATATAGGTCCATACATGCCCGTTTCTCTATGGATTCTTAAAGCTTCATATGGGAACTTCAAAAAATTCATTTTGCTTAATGCTATTTTTCATGCGATTTTCGCCGGGCTGTTTCTGCCCTTTCTCAAGAAACTGAAAATTGTTCGTTTAACCCGCATAAACTATTTTCAGTTTTTTCTCTATATCCACTATAAAGCCTACTTATTGTATGCTGCTCAGAGTGCAGTGGAAAAGGTGCGGTACAGCCGATAAATCAGAAATGCCTGTCCGCGTGGGGGCAGGCATTTCTGATTGGAAGGGAATCATGCTGGCTTGGAAGCATGATTGAAAACAGGCTGTGGCAATAGCCAGCTTCTGCTGTTTTTAGAAGGCTTTCTTACTCTCAAGAAAAGGGTAAGTGTTATAATTCACCTAAACAACAGCATTCAAGGGGGGAAGAAGCAATGATCAATTATGATGGGCGTTCTTTTGTTTCGGTTGAGAATACTGAGAATGGAGAGGTATCCGCAAAAACTTTCTTTGTCTATAGGCAGGAGGGGCACATCATCTCGGCAGCATACGGCGGAGGTGAAATCGTGCAGGGAACTTTAATTGGACTTGTGAAGGAAGACAGTTCCCTGGAGTTTCGCTACAATCACGTAAATACCAGGAATGAAATCAGAGGCGGAAAATGTGTTTCTGCTCCTGAACTCCTGCCGGATGGCAGAATTAGATTGCATGAAAAATGGCAATGGCTTGACGATGAAAGCACTGTGGGAAGTTCCATTATTGAAGAAGTTGTTGTGTGACAGGGAGATGATTGCAATACGCAAAATCCTTGGTTGAAAAATTAATTTTCATGGAGAAAGAAATGAAATTCAGAAATGATTTAAGCATTTATACAGAAATGATCAGCCAGCTTTTTTTAACGCTGCTGCCTGTTTTAATTTTCAGCAAAGGATTGCCAAATCTCCTGCCGGTTTTAAGGGTGGCAGGTTCCTCTGTATTCCTGTTTATCTTGATAGTGTCAATATTGGCTTTCGCTACCGGAAAAAGGCGCTTTATCAATGTAATGAAGGTAATCGCACTATTAAGCTTTTTGGTTGTTTTCGTGATGTTCCTCACTTTTTATATCAGCAGTTTTCTTGTGCTGACTGATGCCATTGGCTTTGAAAATTTACTGAAACAGCATATCTCGACGGCCATCTATATTTATTTTGCTATCTGTATTGCACAGCCGATCATTCTGCCTTTGCCGGAAATGGTCACAGTGGTTGCAGCCAGCTCGGTACTAGGCCCTTTTACAGCTTTTACGGTAGGCTTCTTTGGAACCATTCTGGGGATTGCTGCGATGTTTTTTGGTACCCGGATTGGCGGCATGAAGCTGGTGAAAAAACTTGTTAATGAGAAGCATCTGGTGCAATATCACCGCTATGTACAAAAAAATGAGCTGCTGATTCTTGCGTTGCTTTTCATCATTCCCATTCTCCCCGATGAAATTATCTGTGTGGGTGCCGGAGTGAGTGGTGTCAGGGTGAAAAGGTTTCTAAGCGTCGCCATCTTTTCCAAGCTGATTACCTCGTTCTCACTTGCCTATTCGGTTGAACTCGCTTCAGCTCTTTCCTTAACAACCTCCCAGCTGATGATCTTTGTATCAGCCGCTGCTTTGCTACTGTTCGGGATAGGGTTGATAGTCAAGAGATTTTTGAATAGATGACCAAGGGGACAGGTACCGTGGCTCAGGTATGACGTGGAAGAGGGCCGAGGGGACAGGTCCCATGGCTCAGGTGTAACGTTAAACATTTAATGAAAAAGTTCATTTCAAGTTCGTGGATTACCCTGGTTATGGGGCTGGCAGTTTTCTTTTTCACTAAAATGATAGTTAACAAAAAATCTCAGGCTGGTGAATAGCTTGGGATTTTTATTATTGTCTTCCTTGGAGCACTGGGACCCATTCTGAGTTTCACCCAAGTACTTTGCAGCCTTTGGGCCAAGGGGTCTGTCCCCATGGCTCAGAAATGGTATGATTATGGTAAAAACCAGGGGTGCGGCATGGGGCTATGTGCTTTTAGTATTAAGGAACGGATGGATCATTATCAGGTGAAGGGGCTGAGCCTGGCGCTGATTGGAGATGGGCAGATTGCCAGGCTGGAGCAGTATGGGCTGATGGAAGCGGGAACCGACATTTCTGTGCAGGCAGAATCCGTTTTTAATGCCTGCTCAATAAGCAAGTTCCTGACAGGGCTGCTTGTAATGTTATTAGCGGAGGATGGGGTTATTGATTTAGATGAGGACGTCAATCACAGGCTTCAAAGCTGGAAGATTCCTGATAATAGGTTCACCGTGGAAAAAAAGGTCACCTTGCAGCAGCTGCTCAGCCATCAATCAGGGGTGGTGGATCCGGCGGGGAGTTTTATGGAGCTGAATTCGAAAAACGAAGCACCCTCAATGGCTGAACTGCTGGGAGGAAAAACAGCATATTGCAGTGTCCCCATAGAGGTTGCATATGAGCCAGGGAGTGAATTTCATTATTCAGATGCCGGCTATTGCATCGTGCAGCTGCTGATTGAAGATGTGACCGGAAGATCTTTTGAGGAACTCGCATATGAGTTGATCTTTAAGCCTTTAAAGATGGAGAACAGCTCTTTTCCAAGAATGATTTCCGGTAAGAAACATGCTTGCGGACATGACAAAAATGGACAGTTGATTGAGGATAAGTACTCTGTCTATCCATATCCAGCAGCTTCGGGGCTATGGACAACCCCTGATGAATTAGCGGGGCTGGTTATTGAATTGATGAAAGCTTTAAATGGCGACAGTAAAATAGGTCTCTCTGCAGAGAAAGCAAAGGAAATAATCCAGCAGCAAGGCAAAGACTGGGCAGGTCTGGGTGTGTTTTTAGACGGATCGGAAAAAGAGCTTGAAATCTCCTCTATTGGATGGGGAACCGGCTTTCAATGTATGATGGCCGCTCATCCTTATAAGGGCACGGGCCTTGTCATCATGACGAATACGGACTTGGGGGTTCATCAGTTGAAAGGGGTTATTGGGGAGATTTATCAGTCTATGGGTTTTTAGTTCAGTAAGATGTGGGCCAAGGGACCTGACCCCTTGGCTCGAAAGGATATAGGTGGAATTAGATGGCTAAAATGGATCAGATGATGCAGATTCTCTGGATGCTGAGTTCAGGGAGGAAGGCTACTGCCAAGCAGATGGCTGAAAAGCTGGAGGTTAATATCAGAACGGTTTACCGGTATATTGATGCTCTTTGTGCCAGTGGTGTGCCGATTATCGCGGAGGCTGGCCATCATGGCGGATATACGCTTTTACACCAATTCGTTGAAAGTCCTCTCTTGTTTAGTGAGGAGGAGCAGACAGCCCTGCTTCAGGCAGCTGCTTTGGCGAAAGAGGCGGGGTATTTTTCAGGGGAGTTACTGGACAGCGCAGCATCAAAGCTGTCCATGTACTCAACGCCTGAGCAGGAAAGCATGGTCAGGCGGCGTGTGGAGGGGCTTGATGTGATCGGTTCTGCTGCCGGTCTGCCTGAGGATTCGATATTGAAGGAGCTCGAGCAGGGGGTCATCAACCAGGTTTCTGTGGAAATTGACTATTATACGGTTCGTGAAGATCAGCCTAAGCGGAGGCAGATTGACCCTTATGGAATCATCTATTGGAACGGCCGCTGGTATGTGGCGGCATACTGCCATCTGAGGAACGAAATCCGCAGTTTCAGGGTCGATAGGATTGCCGGTATGTCTGAAACCGGAACCAGCTTTAACCGTCCGGCAGGTTTTTCAGCCAGCGGTTTTTTTATGAAGAACCTGCTTCCGGAGAAAGAACAAACGCAGGAATTCGTGCCTTTTGTTGTCAGCGGCAGAACTGGCGCACTGGATGATTTATGCAGGCATTGGTTTTTAGGTCATCATCTGGCAGAGCGCACTTCAGCACGGGCGGTGTTCCTTTTGGAAAAAGTAGCCTTGCATACTTATGTGGCGCCTCTGCTCCTGCCTTATGGCAAGTCGCTTCAAATTCTGGAACCGGCCAGCATGAAGAAGAAAATGCTGGAGGTACTGTATGAATTGGCTGATCACTATCAGAAATGAAACTTTACTGGCGTTGGCTGTCAGTGAAGTTTTTTTATAATGGGCCTCTAATGACTGGAAGAGGAGACCTGATGATGCACAAAAGAAAAGCTTATCTTTATGTTTTTGATACGATGTCAGACTGGGAAGCGGGGTATTTGATTGCCGAACTGAATTCGGGCAGGTATTTCAGGAAAGGGGTGGCGCCTATAGAGGTGATGACCGTAGGTGCGGACAGAAACCCTGTAAAAACAATGGGTGGGGTGGCCATACAGCCTGATTTATCTATGAAAGAGTGCAGCTTGAGCAGCCATGATCTCCTGATTCTTCCGGGCGGGGATACCTGGCTTGAACCCATTCACGAGCCCATGCTGGAAGAAGCCTCTAACGGGCTGCAGAGGGGGACCCTTGTTGCCGCCATCTGCGGTGCAACCATGGGCCTGGCAAATAAGGGGCTGCTGGACACAAGAAGGCACACAAGCAATGATCGGGACTATTTGAAAGCCGTCTGCCCGCTTTATGCCGGTGAACAGCTGTATCAATTAGAGCCCGCAGCAGCAGAGGGGAACCTGATTACCGCTTCAGGCATAGCTCCTTTGGAATTTGCGCTGGAGGTCCTGAAGGTGCTTGACGTTTGCAAGCCGGAAACATTGCAGGCATGGTTCAAGCTTAATAAGACCCACGAGCCGCGATACTTCTATGAGCTCATGGAAACTGTACAATGAAGAAAGGGGGCGGGCCGGCTTGATTTGGGCCCTTTCCATGGGCCGGGGGGACAGACCCCCCGGCTCTTTTTGAGTTTGGGCCAAGGGACGGGTTCTTTTAATTCAGTGGCTCCAGGAAGGAAAACACCTTTGTCCTGCCGAACCATAGAGCATAGAGCAGAAAATGAAAGTGAGGATCTGACAATGCTTGAAGAACATAATCGCTTAGACGAATTCACCAAAATGCATGATGAATTCATTCGCGATTGGAGCCATGCCATGAAGTCAGGAGATACATCCCTGGTAGAAAGGATGGCCGAAGATTATTATGTGGCCTTTTTTAATGATGGAAATGAAAAACCAGTTCTTTTCACGAAGCAAGAAGCTGTAGATGGCATGGGACAATTGGTCAGGCATTTTCTGGGTGCGGAGAAGAGGTTTGAAAACAGAGTCATCAGACTAAGAAATAACGAAAATACTGCCGTGTTTTATGAACAGTTGATTGTGAAGGGTGGGGAGGTACTGGCAAGATTGTTTACCATTGAAAATTGGGGAGTGATTAACGGGAGATGGATGGTTATAAGGGAGATAGAAGAAGCAGTTAATTAGCCGGCAGCGACAACAGCATTTTAAACCTGAAAGGGGAAATCATTTTGAAGCAGACATTATTGGTGATCGATGCCCAGCAGGCATTGATTGATGGAAGTCATGGCGAGAGCAGTCCGGTTTTTAATAAAGAGCAGCTGATCAAGAATATTAATCTGGTGATTGAAAAAGCAAGAGAACTGAATGTTCCGGCTGTTTTTGTCAGGGACCTTGATATTGCGGGAGGAGAAGGCGAAGGGTTTCAGGTCCATAACGGGATTCATGTCCCTGAGGATGCAGTGTTTTTCAATAAGAAGGCCACAAATTCTTTTCATGGGACAGGGCTGCTCGATCATCTGCGTTCTCAAGAAATTGAACACCTTGTGATCATGGGCTGTGCTACGCAGTACTGCATCGACACAGCCGTCAGGACAGCCACCGTCAGCGGCTTTAATGTCACTTTAGTAGGAGATGGCCACTCAACAGCAGACAGTGATGTGCTTCCGGCTGAACAGATCATCAAGCATCATAACAGGACCCTGCACGGCCATTATAACGTCGAGCACTTCTCTGTTGTCAGGAATACAGAGGAGGATTTATTTAGCCCTATTCATGACTCGCATAGGTAAGGGCCAAGGGGACAGGTTCCCCGGCGCAGGTGTGAACCAAAAAGTCTCAGGCTGATCGTTGGCCTGGGATTTTTTAATATTGGCTTACTTGCAGCAGTGTACCCGGTAGTAACGAACGAAGGAGGTGATTGGTTGAAAAAATTAAATGATTTCTCAACATTTCAATGGATTGTCAATGAAACAGAGCGAATTGATTTTGATCATTGGAAGGGAAGCAGGGTAGAAAATTTTATCCCAAAAAGGTTCACTCATTTCGCTAAACTGATGCACCCTGTTTATCCTGATATTAATATTAAGGATACTCAGTTGTTTTGGAGTGATTGTGACCCTGATGAAGATGTACCTTTTCATTATGGAAAGCGAATTTTGCTGGGAGAACTGGCTGAAAACTATGGGTTAGAGTACACAAAAGAGTTTAGTTTTGATGCAATTGCTAATTTCCTAGGTGGTTATCCCAGATATTTAATCGGACCAGTAGAAGATAGTATAGACGAAAAAATGGTTCCGGAAGTAATAAAAGTACTAAAGCCATTTACAAGAAGAGCATGTTTCTTTCAGTATGATTTGATGAAGGTGAAAAAATATAAGGAAAATCACGGCTATGGTTATTTGTATCATGGTGATTTAACAAAAGTTGAAGAGCTGGCTGCTAAAGGAGAACTAATTGATTATCCAACCTATTGGTGGCCTGAGGACAAGAGCTGGTGTCTTTTCACCGGAATAGACTTCAATTTCACCTTATTCGGAGGATCTAAAAAGATGATGGAAGCATTCCAATCAAATGGTGAACTAGAATGCATAGAAGTCGATAAGGATACGAGGGTAGATAAGGCCAAGGGGATGTGAGCCAAGGGGACAGGTCCCTTGGCTCTTTTTGAGGTGGGGCCGCGGGACCTGACCCCTTGGCCCAAACAAGGAATTCGGCGTCTAATTGTAGAAGGATAGAGGAGGTTAAAGAAGACAGGTGGTGTCAGCTCTTTGCAAAAATGTAAGAAGTGCCATGCTCCATTCGGCTGGCGTAAGATTTATCGCATTTTATGGAAAGAAGTAAACGAACCAGTATTATGTGATAATTGTGGCTCCGAACACTATGTAACATTATGGGGAAGGCTGGTAAATACTTTTCTGGTAATAGGGCCTTTGTTTATTTTCGCTAGCATCATAGCTCCTTTTGACAACATTTATTTAGATCTTAGCCGTGGAGTCCTGCTTGCCTTTTTAGGTTCTCTGCTGGTTCCGTATCTTACGGTGTTAAAAGCTGAGGGGGAAGGTTTGTATTCAGACTAAGGGAAATGTGTTAGGTGATGAAGAGTTTTTTCGGCAGCTTTTTCTTTAATAAATAAAGGCAACGATTAGATAAAGGAGTGGTTGTTTGGCCAAAAAGCTTAGCCTTTTGTCATTTTTAGTGGTTTTCGTATTGTCTGGTTGTTCTAGCTTCAAAAATGCAGTCGGCGGATGTCCGGATGCAGAGATATCCTGGGTAGATGTAGTGATGATAAATGGTATTAAATATGAAGGTGATGACGAAGGTTTATCGGAAGGAGAAGCGCAGGAAAAGGGTAAAAAAATTGGTGAGGTTGCATACACATTAGCGGATAATGCCTGCTTAGGCCATAAATTGAAAAATGGGGATGCTGCCTTTCTGCCTGTTGGAACAGAGATCTATGAAATTGCCGGGTACAGATCCGATTTCAGAGTTCTTGCCGGTAATAAAGTTTATCAAGTAAGTGAAAACAAGAAAGCAAAGACACTCTCAGATCTATTAGATATAGAAGGCAAGGTGGAGAAAATGAGCCTTGAAAGCGACTATGATGTCAGCCATATCTCCGATTTTACAGAGAAGGAAACAGCGGATTTTATGGAAGACTTTCTGGAGCTGGAGTATGTGGGTTTTGATAAAGTTCACAAGAAAATAAACAGTGAAAATAGAGTGTTTTTGAGGATCCACCTTATGGATGGTTCGTCTTTTAGCTTCGTTTATTGGCCGGAAGAAAACGTATTGAATTTGGGTGCTTTTGGAACAGAGGAAATGAAAGAAATTGTGCTTGATAGGTAATGGAGCCATGGGGAGAGCCATAGGGACAGGTCCCTTGGCTCTTTTTGAAACTCGGCCATGGGGTCTGTCCCCCTGGCTCACCGAATCAATCCCCGGCTCCCCGCCTGCTTCACCCACTCCGGATACTCCTGCATCAGCAGATCGTATAGCTCTTCATCCGCAATCGCCTTCGGGTCTTCGACGCTGAAGAAATCGGCGTTGTCGAGATAGCGTCCGTCCATGTTGTCCAGTTCTTCGAGGAAGGTGAAATCAGATTGAAACAGGGCCTGGAAGAATCCGCGGCGGCCTTTCTTTTTGCTTGCGTCCCGGTTGGATTTGCCGATGGCCATGAATTGCCAGAAAATCGGCTCGTAGGAAGAATTCCGGATGTGGCCCCGCGTTTCACTTTCATCAAAGGTGGCGCCGTCTGTTACAAACATGACGTATACAGGCGTATGACCGGCTTCCGGACTGGTGCGTTTCCCGGCAGATCCGAAATAATGCTTTCGAAGTTTTTTCATTGCCTTGCCGTAATAGGTTCCGCCTTCGAGCGGATAAGCCTGGTTCAGCCTGTTGACAAAGCCATCAAAATTATCGATGGTCAATTCGTCGGCATGATGGGCATTTTTCCCGAACAAGAAGATATCAATTGAGCCATCGTCATCGAATCTTGTGCCCAGTGCCAGGATCCGCTCGGCAAATTCCTGTATCTTCCCGGAACGGTACAGGCCTGACATAGAACCGGAAATATCGAGGCATAATGCCACCTTGGCGCTATGGTCCTGAAGGCCTGCCTTTTCGAGGGACACCTTCACTTTTTTCGAAAGGTCGAGAATTTTTGGCGCCTTCTGTTCCATCTTCTTTTCCAGCATGACTTTTTTGCTGTTGGCAGGCTGCTGTGCCGGAGTTGACTGGGAAGGCGCCGCTTGTTCGACGGGAGACTGGGTTGTGATTGCTTCCGGAACAGGCTGCTGCACCGGATGGCTCTCATCTTCGGCCGCTTCTCCGCCAAAATGCTGAAGCAGGGCGGCAAGGCCTCCATCAAATCCTTTACCCACTGAAGAAATCCGCCAACTATCCTTCAGGTAGACCTCACTGACGATAATCGCTTTTTCATTTTGAAAATCGCTGCCTGTGAAGCTGTACTGCAAAATGGGCTGCCCGCCAGCTTTCACAGTGAGGGTACCGGATGAGACCATCGACATGTTTCCCGCTCCGTCAATTGCCGCCGTAAATACAAGGTTTTTCACAGAGGGAGGCAGCTTGTCCAGATCGATTTGATAGGTGCCCGCGCCGCTGCTATGGGCCTTCATGCTGATCTCCCCGGCCGGCGACTGAAGCTGATTATAAAAAATCATATATCTGTCATCTGAAAGCTTTTTATCTCCATCCAGACCGAAGCAAGTCACATCAACTTCCATCCCAGACTGGACCTCCACCGCAACCTCCAGCTGCCTGGAAGAATGAAAATCATTAAGCTTAGCTCTTTCACCGCGCACTAATAGTCTCATAGAAATACTCCTTTTAATCTCTTTTTCTGTATTTTACACATTGTGGCAGTTCATTTCCAATGTGAACCAGGGGGACAGGTCCCTTGGCTCTTTTTGAAGCGGGCCAAGGGACCTGTCCCTGCGGCCCTTTGAAAAGTAAGTCTGAATAGTTAGCGGGCAATCATACAATAAAAGGAACTTTCAATTAAATAAGGTCTTAAAATATATTATGGAGGTAATGTGGGTGAGAGCAGCGGTTTATAGAACTTATGGTCCCCCGGAAGTTATTCGTATAACCGATGTCGAACAGCCTTCCATTCTAGAACAAGATAGAGTGTTGATTCGTGTACACAGTGCATCGGTCAATACATTAGACTACTTGTACAGAAAGGGCTATTTACCATCAAGGATGGATAATGGATTAACAAAACCCAAGAGTCCTGTACTAGGCATAGATGTTGCCGGGACTATTGAGGCTGTTGGTGAAAATGTTCAGAAATTTAAAGTGGGTGATCACGTTTTCGGGAGCTGCTTCGGATCTCATTCTGAATATGTCGCTCCACGTGAGATTTTCCTAAGTCATAAGCCGGGAAACATAACCTTTGAGGAAGCGGCTGCTATACCGTGTGCTGCTCAAACTGCATTACAAGCGCTGCGGGAGGTAGCACAGGTAAAGCAGGGCCAAAGAGTCTTAATATATGGAGCTTCTGGCGGAGTAGGGCATTTTGCTGTTCAACTTGCAAATTACTTTGGGGCGGAGGTAACGGCTGTTTGCAGTACAT
Organism: Bacillus sp. SRL543; assembly: GCF_984799205.1. Lineage (NCBI taxonomy): Bacteria > Bacillati > Bacillota > Bacilli > Caryophanales > Bacillaceae > Bacillus > Bacillus sp. SRL543. The sequence continues at coordinate 4,832,256 of NZ_OZ481794.1, read as the reverse complement.
CGAATCTTGAGTGGGTTAAAGCACTTGGGGCACATCATGTTATTGATTATACCCGGGAAGATTTCACAAATAATAAAAGTAAGTACGATATTATTCTGGATGCAGTTGGCAAGCGAACCTTTTTCAGCTGTTTAAGCTCTTTAACAGAAAAAGGTGTTTATATTACGGAACACTTATTTTACCCTAAATACCACCCAGCTCAATTGATGCTAGGTTCATTAATGGGACGCAAAAAGGCAAAAATCCATTTTACAAAACCAAACGATAGAGATTTGGGCTTCTTAAGTGGTCTTGCGGAGGAAGGAAAAATAAGGCCTATTATTGAGAAATCTTTCCCTTTGGAACAGATTGCAGAAGCACACCGGCACATCGAAAGCGGACGTACAAAGGGAAAGATTATTATTAAAGTCATATAAAGAGCCAAGGGGACAGGTCCCTTGGCTCTTTTTTTGAGAGTGAGCCATGGGACCTGTCCCCCTGGCTTCAAAAAATAAAGGGAATTTAACCCAGTGTCGAGAATAAAACAGGTTAAGCGTTATAAAGGGGGATTACATATGTATTAATATTTCAATGGGGTGGTCATAAGAGAAGGCACTGAGGGTGTTCCAGCTGATCAGGTTGAAGCCCTTTTTGAAGATGCTGGATGGGCAAGGAATACGCCATCCTGGCAGAAAGAAAAGTTCACTTTGATTTTCCAGAATTCAACGTGGGCATTTACAGTTTGGGATGAGAACAGAATGATTGCTATGGTACGTGTGATTTCCGACCAAATCATGGCTGCAAATATAATGGATTTGGCTGTTTTAACAGAATATCGAGGAAGGGGCATAGGAAAAAAACTTGTTGAACTATGTGTACAGAAACTTCCCCATGGTGATTGGTTCGCTCATACTTCAGTAGACAATTTTAAATTCTATGAGACCTGCGGTTTTGAAGTGAAAGACTTATCCCGGAATGGCACCAGTGCTTATTATGGGTATATACAGGCCCGTAAAGAAGGGCATAGGTAAGAACCAAGGGGACAGGTACCCTGGCTCTTTTTGAGTTTGGGCCATGGGACCTGTCCCTGTGGCTACCTGTGGCTAAGATGGAAATCCAGCCAGAGAATAAGAGGGACAATGTTTCTTAACAGGGACTTCTAACTATTGTTAAAGCTGGTATAGGAAACAGGAGGAGATTTTTTGAGAAACAAATCAGGTTTGTTTTCAACTATATTATTTTTAATCGGATTTTTATCATATACTGCTGTTCTGTTTGGCTATGATAACTTGCTCTTAGTCGGAGTGATATTTTCTGGAATAGGATTTATTTTTGGTTTATTCGCCGATAAAGGGCGGTACAGGAAGATTGGTTTAGCTGGTAACGCAAGTATTATTGTCATTGCTGTTATTATTCCTTTTATTGTAACGAGTTTCTTTTGGAATAGACCTTAATGCGTCTATCTCGGAGGGGATTCGCAGAATAGGTGCAGCTGGCAAAAGCCGGCTTTTTCAGAAGAGGTTATGTTAGTTATGGGTGAGCGATATTGACCAGGGCCACAATCATTAACTTCTATTGAATGTATGTAAAGCAGGTGAGAATTTGACATTTGGGAAACTGATTCACTTCCTTAACAGGATGAAGCACATGGACATCTTCGGGGACAGGGATGAAGATTTGTCTGATCAGGAAAGAGAATATATTGGGCAAATTAAAGGGCAAAATCCGTATGGGATTATCGGGCTGATTATAGGGGGCGTCGCGTTTGCTATTGGCCCTCAATACGGGTTAATCCCCGTTATAAATATTATCTTTTGCCTCATAACCTTTTTTACTTTTGATAAAGCGAAAGAAGATAACCGCTGGACGTTTTATCTGGGAATCATACTATCTATATTTGGGTTATATATGTTTGTTACAGGGCAAACCCATGAATTGATATTCTAAAAGACAAACCATGGGGACAGGTCCCTTGGCTCGTTTTGAGAAAGAGCCACGGTACCTGTCCCTGTGGCCGCTGGCTATTCTTATACCACAAAAGGCATAATGCCATTTAGAAAATTATGGAGAGGTAAAAAGATATGGATATACATATTCGAAATGCTGCCTTTATTTAGGCAGGTTCATGATTTCCATGTTTGTGTAAGACCAGACTTGTACAAAGAAAATGCCACGCCGGTCGAACGAGAGTTTTTTGAAAGCCAATTAATTGATGGCAAACATTATATTTTTGTGGCTGCTATAGCTGATGATATAACCGGCGTTATCGTGGCAAAGGAAGAAGAAGTAACTGAAAATACTTTCGTTAAATCGAGGAAGGTATTGTATATAAAGAGTTTATGTGTTGCTGAAACACATAGAAAGAAAGGCATAGGAAAAAACCTGACTAAATACGTTTTTGATTTAGGAAGGCGCCTCCAGGTTGATAGCGTTGAATTGGGAGTATTAGAGGAAAACGCATCTGCCATTGAGTTTTATAGGTCAATCGGAATGACAACGAAAAGCAGAAAAATGGAGATTATATTGTGAACCATGGGGACAGGTCCCATGGCTCTTGTTTTGAGAGTGAGCCACGGTACCTGTCCCTGTGGCTTATTTTGCAAATGATGCTGTATAATAATTCCTATCATAACTACCACAGATAGGGGTGCGTTATAAGTGGAGACTAAAAAATCAATCAAAGTTGGCGGGATAGAGTTAAATTGGGATTTGGAGACAGGGAAGGTTTTGTTTGATGGCGGAGATGTTGTGTTCTTTTGGGTATCTGCCATGAAAACATTTTTTGACACGATAAGGGAAATCTCCGGCGTAGAAGCCACACACCTCGTTTTGGAGACCACTGGATTCCGGCAGGGCATTATCGTCGGGGAAGGTTACAAAAAAATTGCGGGTATTGATAAGAACAATGTGATTCAATGGCTATCGAATACCTATGCACCAGCTGGCTGGGGCAAAGCGGTCATTCACGATATGGATGGAGAGAGCGGCTCCTTTACTCTTCACTTACAGGATGATTGGGAATACAAAATGAACAGGATTGATGAAACACAGCCTGAAGGCGTCTTTGTACCTGCCCATTATGCCGTTGTTTTTACCGGCCTGTTCGGCCAGAATTATTGGTATAAAATCATTCAGCACCAAAATGAAGATAATCCATATAGTATCGTCGAATATTTTGTTTCTGATATTACGGTCCAGCAAAATATTTTAGAAATGACACGCAGGCAGGATGCCAAACAAATTAAAGAACTTGAAGAACTGGTTGAGGACAAAACAAAAACATTGCAGGAACTGATTATGGAGCTTTCATCTCCTCTTATTCCTGTACTCGAAGGCATTATTGTGGTTCCCTTAATCGGGACATATGATGAACAGCGGGGTGAGGACCTCCTTCAGAGCACACTCGCTAAATTGCCTGCCCATAAAACAAGGTATCTTTTACTGGATTTGACAGGCCTCCAGGGTAATATAAACACTTATACTGCAAATTTGATTGATAAACTTGGCGCTGCTGCCAGATTGCTGGGAACCGAAGTCATCCTGGTTGGCATATCTGCTGATTTAGCCATGAAAATATCAAACAGCCTCATAAACTTAAGGAAATTTGAATGTCTTCAATCTCTTCAACATGGCATCTATTATGCATTGGGCAAGAGCGGGAAAAGGATTGTTTGAACCGAGGGGACAGGTCCCTTGGCTCTTTTTTAGATTGGGCCAAGGGACCTGTCCCTGCGCCTTCCTGCGGCCTCATAAAAAGTACAAAAAAATGAAGGAGAGGGTTTTATTGGAAACGATCTTTGCCATTATACCTTTACTTATCGGGGTTGTTATTTATTTCATCCCAAGCATTATAGCGAAAAGAAAAAATAAGTATAACAGAGTATTAATATACTTTATAAATCTATTTTTAGGATGGAGTTTGATTGGCTGGTTTGCAGCATTATTTTTAGCTGTCAGGAAGGATCAACGGGATCAAGCTTTGGGAAGGTAGAGTCAGCGGGAGCCAAGGGGAGCCAAGGGGACAGGTCCCTTGGCTCTTTTTAAGGCTGGGCCAAGGGACCTGTCCCCCTGGCTCATCCTTTATGCTATAGTATTCTGGTATTCAAAAGGAACGGAGTGATCATCTGAATTCGACAGCAAAAGAAATTACATTGATTATTATCGGATCCCTGTTCTTCGCACTTGGGGTAAATCTGTTCGCGATCCCGAATGAGCTTGGTGAGGGCGGCGTGACGGGAATCTCTATGACTCTCTATTATGTATTGGACTGGTCTCCGGGTTACACAAACTTTGTGATGAACGGGATCCTGCTTGCCATCGGCTATAAAGTGCTCAACAAGCGGGTGACGTGGTACACCTTGCTTGCAATCTTCTTTACGTCCGTATTCCTGCACTTCACAGAAGGTATGGGACGTTCGCTGGATATCATGCTCGGTACGGTTTTCGCTGGTGTGTTCATTGGCATCGGCCTCGGAATCGTGCTCCGCTCCGGCGGTACGACGGGCGGGTCAACCATCGTCGCCCGCATGCTCAATCAGCGATTTGGCTGGGCCGTGAGCACGACCATGTTCGTGTTCGACATCCTCGTCGTCCTCGGATCGGCCTTTGTAATTGGAATCGAAAATACGATGTACACTGGAATCTCCATCTACATCAGCACCAAAATTCTTGATTACCTGATCGACGGCTTTGACACGCGGAAGGCCGTCACCATCATCTCCCCCTTTACCGAGAGCATCGCCGAAAGAGTCAGTGCTGAAATGGACCGGGGGGCCACCATTATCAACGCACGGGGCCACTACTCTAAGGAATCCAAAGACATCCTTTACGTGGTCATCAACAAGCAGGAACTCTTCCTTCTCAAGAAAATGATCCAGCAGATCGATGAAAAAGCCTTCGTCGTAGTCCATGACGTGCGGGATGTGTTCGGAGAAGGATTTACATTTCCGAAGACATGAGCCAAGGGGACAGGTCCCTTGGCTCTTTTTGAGATTGGGCCACGGGACCTGTCCCCCTGGCTCATTGAATCAGGCTTTTTTCGATCACAAGATACATGCTGTCGGATATCTGCCGGTAAGTAGTGTCATTCGGGTGGAATACATCGCTGGAAAGATCGCGTTTGGCATCGGTGACCAGGTTGAAGGTATCCACGATTTGAATATTGTATTTCAATCCTAGTGTGCGGGCAGCTTCATTCCATTTTTGGATGACAGAATCGAATGATTTTCCGTCCGGTGATTGCTTGAATGGATTATACAGTCCCATATAGAGGACGAGGGCATCCGGGTTGTTTTCACGGATGTTTTTAAATGTTTTTTCCAAGTTGGGAATTTCGGTTTCCAGGATAGCAAGGGCGGTTTTCTCTGAATAATTGCTGAAGATTTCCCCGCTGTTAAACAGGTTGTTTCCCCCGATGGTGATGGTGATGATTTTTGCCTCTTCAAGCGTTCTCAGGACTTCCTTTTGTTCGAGCTGCAGCAGCAGGTCTTCGATTCTGGCGCCTCTAATGCCAAGATTCTGGTAGCGTTCAACCAGATTATTTTCTTTGAGCTCTTTCCCGGTCAGCGAGACAAAGCCTTCACCTTTTGATGATCCAACACCCCTTGTTAATGAATCCCCGAGTGCGATATAAGTGTCGCCCGGGGTGGCAGGCGCTTCTTCTGATTTTGCCAATGTCTGAGCTTGGGGTGGATTGGTAACATCCATGTAGGCACTGACAAGGCCATATCCGAATAGAACTGTCAGCCCAAGGGATAGTGTGATAAACAGCGGCCATATCCATTTTTTCATCGTTTGACCTCTCCTTCTAACGTGATTGTATCAATCTTTCCTTTTCTTGAGTATTCAAAAGAGTCATTGTCCCTTTTTTTCGATAAAATAGAACCAGGGTGATGCTATGAGCGTAAAGCCAACTGTTAAATTGGAAAATGTGACGAAAATCATAGGAAAGAAAACGATTATTGATCAAATATCATTTGAGATTTACCCGGGAGAAGTATTTGGGTTCCTGGGTCCGAACGGCGCCGGAAAAACGACTACCATCCGGATGCTTGTCGGACTCATTAAGCCAACGGCCGGCAAGATTGAGATTTGCGGCTTTGATGTCAGAAAGCAATTTGTCCAAGCGATGCAGCGACTGGGCTCCATTGTTGAAAATCCAGAGTTATATAAGTATTTGAGCGGCCGTGAAAATCTGCAGATTTTTGCACGGATGCTTCCAGATGTGGACGAAGAACGGATACAGGAAGTCATTGATCTGGTGGATCTTACCGCAAGGGTGGATGACCAGGTGAGGACCTATTCACTCGGAATGCGCCAGCGGCTTGGTATTGCACAAGCCTTGCTGGGCCGTCCTGACGTGCTTATCCTGGATGAGCCTACAAATGGACTGGACCCTATGGGAATAAAAGATCTTCGCACATTCATCAGGAAGCTGGTCGATGAAACGGGTCTTTCCGTGCTCGTATCGAGCCATATTTTAAGTGAAATTGAACTGCTGGCCGATCGCGTGGCCATTATGAGCCACGGGAAAATCGTGACAACCGGAAGTGTAAGTGACCTGGTCAATTCCCTATCATCTGGTATCGATTGGAGAGTCAGCGATTCTTTCCGCGCTCTCTCCATTTTAAATGAATCCCCATATGTCCAGGCTGCAGAACTGTACGATGACCATACAATACACACGCTTATGGATGAAAGTAAAACTTTCATTCTGAATGAAGCCTTATTGAAGGCAGGTATTGAGGTATGGACGATTGAAAGGAAAGTGCAGACATTGGAAGACTTATTTATCAGTTTGACAGGAGGCGATCATATTGTCTAATCCGAATATGGCTGGCCTGATACGTAATGAAGTCATGAAGATAGGCTCCAAGAAACGCTTGCCGGTTGTCATACTTATTCTAGTCATTCTGGTTTCTATGTTTACATATGCACAATACCGGGAGATACAAGAGAAAATTGAAAAGCAGGGCACACTGGACTGGAGGGTGGATCTGCAGCAGGAGATTGTCGATCGGCAAAACCGGCTCGCTTCGAGCGGAATCCAGGACGAGTTCAGGCAGTTCCTTGAATTTGATCTGAAGCAAAAGCAATATTATCTCGACAATGATATCAACCCGAACTATCCCGGGGCCCCTACGTTTATCCGAATCTTCTTCTCGCAGGGACTCACACTTGTCCTGCCATTATTCATTATTATCATCATGGCTGATATTGTGAGCGGAGAATACAATGACGGGACCATCAAAACCTTGCTGTCCCGGCCGGTAAAAAGGTGGAAGATCCTGATGGCCAAATGGCTGACAGTATTGCTTTACACATCCTTGCTGATGGCAGCAACAGTGATTGCCTGCTATGCGGTCTCAGGAATTGTGCTCGGATATGACGGCTGGACCGCCCCTATTTTGACCGGATTTCAAGCCTCCGCAACTGGCGAATTTTCAACAGAATTCATCCATACCCTGCCGATGTGGGAATACTTGCTCATGTCAGTCGGGCTTGCCTGGGCAGTAACTGCCGTGGTTGGAACCATCAGCCTAATGATCTCGGTTCTTGTGAAAAATACAGCAACTGGAATAGGTGCCATGATGGCAGTCCTCATCGCCGGCACCCTGCTGAGTTCCATCGGGTCGAGCTGGACAAGCTCCAAGTACCTGGTGAATCTGAACTTCGATCTAATCAACTACCTCGAAGGCCAGGCGCCGCCGATCGAAGGAATGTCACTGCCATTTTCACTAACCATCCTTGCCGTATGGACCGCCGCCTGCCTTGCTGTAGCATTTTGGAATTTCACCCAGAAGGACATATATTAACAGTGAGCCAAGGGGACAGGTACCTTGGCTCTTTTTGAGCCATGGGACCTGTCCCCTTGGCCCGTTTTGAAGCTGAGCCATGGGGGCCTATCCCTGTGGCATTACAAACGCTGCCATCCTGGCGGCTTTTTTTGCTGCTTTAAGACTGGTGCGGTTGAAGGGACACTCAAGAAGTAATCATCTAAAATTTGGAAACTTTTGTCGGTTACATCCGTATTAGTTAGTTAAGTAAAAAAAGGCGGGTGAAACTATGGAAGTGATACATCAAAAAGATTTGGGGCCGAGATTTTTTGCCCTTTTCCTGGTATTAGCAGTCAGTTGTTTGCCAATCAGTGTTTTGGCCGTTAATGCAATTCAGAAGTTTTATTTTCAGCCTGATTATCATCTGTTTTTCAGTACCCCTAAGATAGCCTACCTCTTGTTTATCATCGGATATTCCATCCTGTTTGCCATTCTTGCTGTATTTTTATATATGGCCGATTCAAAGGTTAAACCTCTATTGTTTTTATCAAATATCCTCTTATCTGCCATTGCAGTGGTCCTATTCTGGCAGTCCTTTCAAACCCATTCCTATCTGATCGAGGAAGGATTAAAGGTCAAGTCGCCTTTTGTCCGCGAAAAGAACTTTGAATGGGATAGCATTCAAAAAGTTACGCAAATAAGCAAACATGGAGTTCCCTACAGATTAGAGTTTCATATAAAAGATGCTGGGACATATAAGTTTGATCTGCAAAGTGATTTTATTGTGAAAAGAAGCGCCTTTTATTCTCTGCTGGCTGAACAGAATGTTGAAATTGAAAGCCGGCAGCCGGATTGAGAAGCAGCATAAGGGGTTAATGGCAGCGGCTGGGCCACAAGGTGAAAACCGCAATTTCCTCCCGGCCGGGCAGCTTAAGGAAAAGAAGTTAGAAACAAAATGGAGGGATCATAAATGGAAAAAATCTTAGTGAAAACAGGAGTCTATTCATTTATCGTGCCATTTTTTATCTTGGTGGCTTTTATGAAGAGGGTAGACGAGATAACTAATACTGAGGGGTTTACTTCAAGCTATGCAACGCCATACGCAGAATATTTCTTTACCATATTCCGCTATTCTGCGATTGCTTCCCTTCTCGCGGTCGGCGTGGCGTTTGCTTACTTGATGTCAGAAAAGAAAAGAGGAGATGAAGAGGAGCAAGGGGAGTGACTGTTCATCTTATCCACTATTTAAGAAGGACTTATTAACTTTTTGGTGAAATTCTATATTCGAATCAACCTATAAAAGGGGGAAGATCGAAATGGATCGAACTGAATTTCTGTTAAAGATGCTTAATACAACATTCGACAAGGAGAGCTGGTACGCGCCATTAAAGCCTGCCATAGAAGGGCTTTCTGCTGAACAGGCAAGCTGGAAGCCAGAAGGTGCTGCAGCAAACTCCATTTGGGAGAATGTGAATCATCTTATCTATTATAAAGAAAGACTTTCTGCGGAATTAGAGGGACGAGAGTGGACCCGAAATCTTGATGGTGATGAAACTTTCTCTTTCACCGAACAAGTAAATGATGAAAAGGTATGGAAAGCTGTTGTAGAACGCACAGAAAAGGCTCAGCACAGCTTAAAGAAAGCAGTCAGCCAGATTACGCCTGAAAGAATTGAAGAAAATGCCCTTGAAGAAAAGCTCTTAGACATCATGCTGCACGATGCCTACCATACCGGGCAGATTATTCAAATAAGGAAGATGCAAGGTTCCTGGCCATCGCAGCGCTGATAAATAAGGAAACAAGCTTTGTTAAAGTAGGAGGAGTAATTTGGAATTCAATACTGAAAGATTATCCATTAGGCCGTTTAAGAGTGCCGACTTACAAGATGTATTTAATATTTATAAAGATGAGGATATATGCCGATTTCTCCTGCATGATAAATGGACCTATGAAAATAGAGGCGAGAAGTTTAATAAGAAGCTGGAAAATAGGGCGCTCACTAAAGAAACAACTTTAAATTTAGCAGTAGTACACCGCAGTCTAGTAATTGGTGATTTATCTGTATGGTATACAGATATGAAAGATACTGTTGAAATGGGCTATAGTTTTGCTAAAGAAGCTTCGGGGAAGGGGTATGCCACGGAAGCTGTCAGCCATCTGGTCAGGAAGCTGTTTGCCGAGTTTCGTGTACACCGGATCCAAGCCGTCCTTGATGCAAGAAATACTTCTTCACAAAAGTTGTGTGAACGTATCGGTATGAGAAAAGAAGCTCATTACAGACAGGATTTTTGGAATAAGGGCGAATGGTCAGATACTATCGTCTATGGATTGCTGCAGTCAGAGAACCGGGGGTGAACCAGGGGGACAGGTACCTTGGCTCTTTTTTGAGACTTGGCCAGAGGACCTGTTCCCTGCAGTCTTAAGGCTGGACCAGGGGGTCTGTCCCTCTGGTATCAAAAAAAGTTGTTGACTTCCATTCCCAATATATGATAAATTTATCTCGAATTAAAGATAATTTATTTCGGAATAAACATCACAGCTTATTTTTTTGACAACATGTCTCGAATTCGAGATAAATGATAATTTACAATTTGGAGGAGATTTTAAATGGCAAAGTGGACAGTAGATCAATCGCATTCAGCAGTAGGTTTTGAAGTGAAACACATGATGGTTTCAAAGGTGAAGGGTTCTTTTGATTCTTATACAGCAGATGTCGAAGCAGCAGATTTAACAGATCTGACAACAGCACAAGTTGCATTTACATTTGATGTTGCAAGCATTAATACGCGCAGTGAGGACCGTGAAAACCACCTGAAGTCAGCGGATTTCTTTGATGTTGAAAACCACCCGACGATTGACTTCAAATCAACTAACATCGCAAAAGACGGTGATGATTATAAAGTAACAGGCGACCTGACAATCAAGGGTGTGACAAAGCCGGTCACTTTTGAAGTAGAATACGGCGGCAAAGGAACAAATCCTTGGGGCGTTGAAGTGTACGGTTTCGAGGCAGCAGCAAAAATTAACCGTGAAGAATTCGGCCTGACTTGGAACGCAGCGCTTGAAACTGGCGGAGTGCTTGTAGGCAAGGATATTAAAATCAAAGTGGAACTAGAAGTAAATCCAGCAGCATAACTTATAGTTTGAAGGGCTGCCGGTTAAAGGAGAAAAACGTATGAATGAGAAGTTGAAAGCTGTAACGGTCATACTTCGTGCTTCCCAAGCCATACAAGAAGCGATTCGCAAAGATGCAGCCAACTACGACTTGAATCCTACGGAATTCTCTGTCCTTGAGCTCTTATACCATAAGGGTGATCAGCCTATTCAGGTGATTGGCAGGAAAGTTTTGATCTCGAGCAGCAGCATCACCTATGTGGTGGATAAGTTAGAGCAGAAAAAGTATGTAAGGCGCCAGGGGTGCCCAGAAGACCGCCGGGTCATTTATGCGGTGCTGACAGCTGAGGGGAAGGCTTTGATGGATCAAGTCTTCCCCTTGCATGAAAGCAAAATGGGTGAAGTGTTCGATGAGTTAAGTACGGAAGAAGTTTATCAAACGATTGATTTAATGAAAAAGATCGGCTGCAGGGCAGAACGAATTTGATTTTTTTTGAAAATATATCTCGAATTCGAGATATATTGAGCCGAGGGGACAGGTACCTTGGCCCGAATGGGCCGCGGTACCTGTCCCCCCGGCTCTGGAGATATGTTGGAGAGGAGTTATTCTATGGGTTTTCTAAATAAACTTTTTGGAGCAAAAAAAGAGGAGGAAGAAACAATGACTAAATTAAATATAGGTATTATCCTGGGTTCTACACGTGAGGGACGGGTAAGTCCGCAAGTTGGTGCGTGGGTGAAAGAAGTAGCTGACAAGCGCGGTGACGCGAACTATACAATCATTGATATCGCTGACTACAAGCTTCCATTGCTTGGCGAAGCGGGCGCAGATGCTTCAGGGGCTGCTGGATGGTCAGAAATCGTCGCTGCCCAGGATGGATTCATTTTCATTGTGCAGGAGTACAACCACTCTATCACAGGCGCATTGAAAAATGCATTGGATTACCTGCGTGTTGAGTGGAACAATAAAGCAGCCGGAATTGTTTCTTACGGTTCAGTAGGCGGGGCGCGTGCTGCAGAACACTTGCGCGGCATTCTTGGAGAATTGTCAGTCGCTGACGTCCGCGTACACCCTGCACTGTCTTTATTCACAGACTTTGAAAATGGCAATCAATTCAAACCAAAAGAAGTACAAGAGGATTCAGTCAATCAAATGCTGGATCAATTGATCCCTTGGTCAACAGCTCTATCCACCATCCGCTAAGCGGCAGTGTAATTAAATACAGGTGCAGACTCCTGCACCTGTAAATATATTCAATTCAAAAAGGGTATAAAGGTTGAGCAGAGCCTATCAAGACGATTGATTGATGTGCTCAGAAGTTATACGGCGAAAGAGCCAGGGGGACAGGTTCATTGGCCCAAATGGACCGAGGGACCTGTCCCCCTGGCTCTTAGTTACAAATGAAGCTGACGAAAGAAGGAAAAATAAGATCTTCAAAAGAATTATTAACCATACAGATTCCAAAGGTGGTATACAGTCGGCAATGTGGAGAGATTATTTAAGCGGTTTTTATAATGAATGTGAGTTTAAAGCCCCTGCATCGGAAGCGGAGATTGCCTCGATTAAAGAGGAACTGAATGTCGGCCTGCCAGCCAAGCTGGCCGGTTTATATAATGAAACCAATGGTGTTTATGGCAATTATGGAACTTCTTTTATCTGGTCCACAGAACAGATGGTCAGAGAAAACTTATTTTTTCGGACTCTTCATGAATACAGGAATCTTATAAAACCTTTAGACACATTTTTATTCTTTTCTGATGCAGGAAATGGAGACTTGTTTGGTTATGCAATAGAAGATGGAATGATCCAGAGTGAGGAAATATATGTGTGGAACCATGAAGATGATGGTCGCAGTGTCATCGCATCATCGTTAGAAGAGTTCATCAAAGGCTGGATTATGGGCGAAATCTCTGTCTAGAACAGCCAAGGGGACAGGTCCCTTGGCCCCAAATGAGCCAAGGGACCTGTCCCCCTGGCTCAGAGAAGAGAACTACATTAACTCGCAAAGGAATGATTCAAATGCTTTCCATTGATCCTGTCAGCCTGCCGGAAAGAGAAAATTACAAATTTCTCATCGGCAGCATCATCCCGAGGCCCATTGCTTTTGTGACTACCATCTCAAAGGATGGTGTGGTGAACGGTGCACCATTCAGCTATTTCAATATCGTTTCTGCCAACCCGCCCATGATTTCCCTATCCATCCAGCGTGCGCAGGGAAGGCAGAAGGATACAGCCCGAAACATTCTCGAATCAAAGGAATTTGTGGTTCACATCGTTGATGAGCACAATGTCGAAAAGGTTAATCAAACAGCGGCCAGCCTTCCTCCTGAACAAAGCGAAATAGAGGCAGCGGGTTTTACAACAGAGGCAAGTAAAAAAATAGCAGTACCCGGCGTAAAGGAAGCGAAAATCCGGATGGAATGCGTGTTGGAACATGCCCTGGAGTTAGGTGGGACAGACTCACCTGGTACCGACTTTATCATCGGGAAGGTTGTACAATTCCATATAGAAGAAGATCTATATGACAAGGGACGTATCGACCAGAAGGGGCTTGCTGCCGTCAGCAGACTGGCTGGGAATGATTATGCTAAGATTGGGGAAGTTTTTACGATTGAGCGGCCAGAATAATAAAAATGATCAGGACCCTAGCTTCCTATTAGGGTCCTGGATTTTTTTGCTAAAAATGCTGTGACGTCAATTTGGATGAAGCAATTTCCGAACGGAAATAGCGACAATGGAACTTCATTTAAAAAATCTCATTAGTTATCTAAAGATTTCCTCTTTTCCTCCAACACGAACGTGCATTCGTGTATAATTGATAAAAAAGAAGAGGCGGCTTTAGTATGAATTCAATCGATTTAATCATTATAAACTTAAATGAAGTCAGAAGAAGAAGCATTAAAGTCTGGACAACTATTCCTGATGCAAAGCTCTTTTGGAAGCCCGATAATGAAGCAATGAATTGTCTGGAAATGATCCGGCACGTATTAGAAAGTGAACATTACTATCATTTGGCTATTCGAAATAGAGGGAGTTTGACCGTTTATAATTCGCCGTACGAAAATCGTCCGTTCATATCGGTACAAAATGAATTGGATTTTGCAGAAACTCACAGAAGAGAATTTATAGACACTATAAAATCATTTTCTGAGGAAGACTTGGAAAATATTAAGATTGACCGCTCCGAGTCAGGATATATAAGAGGTTTAGGTGACATGCTATTGCGGGTAGCTTATCACGAATCCGTTCATACTGGGCAGTTATTGGATTATTTAAGAACCGCAGGGGTCCCAAGAACCCGGATCTGGGACTAACCCTACATTGGTGCTGATGCACCTTTAACTTTTGTGGAGGAAAGGTGGCTGACTCCGAATTTCTTAAAGCTTTACCAAATGTGGAGTCAGGTACCTATTTCGCTGCAGGTTTATATCGTAAAGGAGTTAGATCTTAAATTTGCTGACTAACTCTTTCAAATCGTCCGCCAGATTAGACAATGATGTAGCGGATGCAGCTATTTCTTCCATTGATGCTAGCTGTTCCTCTGCTGACGCAGCTACATTTTGTGAATGCATTGAGGTTTTTTCAGATATGTTGATAATCCCTGACACTGTTGCCGACACTTCTTGTGTACTTGCTGAGATTTGTTCAGATGTTGCTGCCATATCATTGGTTTGTTCTGTTAATCTTCCCATATAATCAAGGATTTCCTTAAAGTTTTCACTGGTTTGGTTAACAATGGCTAATCCTTCTTTTACATCAACAGAGACTTGTTCTATGGACTCGTTGGACTGCTCCATGTCTTCTTGTATTGTCTTAATGAGCGCTGAAATTTGCGAAGAAGACTGCTGGGATTGTTCAGCCAGCTTTCTTACTTCATCTGCTACAACGGCAAAGCCTTTTCCATGCTCTCCCGCCCTGGCTGCTTCTATTGCTGCGTTTAATGCCAGTAAGTTAGTTTGATTCGCAATATCTGTAATTGCTTTCGTTATTTTTTCTATTTCCTGAGATCTGTGTTCTAGTGATTTTATGATTTCTCCACTAGCTGCAACAGAGCGATTAATTCTATTTATCTGCTTAACCGTATTGCTGACAAACACTTCGCCTTCTTGAGCCTTTTCAACTGCCCGACTGCTTACTTCGGAAACCACAGAAGCATTTTCGGCAATGGAGTGAATTCCTTTAGCGACTTCATCCAGTGCCAATGAGCTCTCTTGCACACTTGTTGTAGAATGTTCCGCGCCGTTAGCTACCTGCTGAATCGATTCTGTTATGGTCTCTGTTGCGATACTTGTTTGTTCAGAGCTTGCAGTCAGCTGTTCAGATGAAGATGCCAGCTGTTCAGTCGTAAAAATAACCTCATGAACCATTGTTTTAAGATTTTCAGACATGTGGTTGTAGCTCGCAGATAAAGAGCCGAGTTCATCTCTTGAGCGGTCATTAATCTTCGCAGTAAACTCGCCATTGCCCGCCATTTCAAGGGCATTTGCAATATTGGCAAGTCTCTTTTTCATCTTATGGGTGAACCAATAGACAATCATAGAAGCTAAAACAGCCATAGCCAGTAAAGCAAATATGAGCTTTGACAAAACAGAAGAAAGTATTTCATTTATTTTTTCTTCAGAGGCACCAACATAGAAAATTCCGATAACTTCCCCTGAAGCGGTCTGTAAAGGCATATAAGCTGTTTGATACATATTACCGGCAACATTTGCCTGGCCGTAGTAATTTGACTTATTTTTAATGACAGTATTAACCACTTCAGTGGACGCTTTTGTTCCAATGGCACGTTTGCCATCTATCATCACATTTGTTGTTATACGGGTATCTCCGAGGAATATTGTTACGGTATCTCCCGTATCTTCCGCAATCTCATCTACTATTTCGTAGTTATCATTTAATAAAGCAGAACCTTTATAAAGTTTATTTCCCCTAACTTCCCAATCACCAGGATGCAATTTATTGATATACCTATAAGCTAACCTCAGATCCCCTTTTGCTTTCTCAGTTGCAAATTCTTGGACTCCTTTTGTAACTTCCTGTTTTACAACAAATCCGATAACTGCAGATAAAACAATTATAATGGATATGACAATTAGGTTTATTTTTGTCCCTAATTTAAATTCGAATTTTTTCATTCTCCCCAAATGTACCTTCCCCTTATTCAATCTCAATTTTAGAAAATAACAAATATCCTAAAGGTACTATCGGTCCATAAATATTATTTTTAATAAGAAATATTTGGATGGAAAAAATATAACTGGATTTAGTGGAGTCGGTTGACTAGCAATAAAAAGGAGTTCTGAGGAAATTGTAAAGTATTAAAATAGTTAAAGCCGGGGACTTACAAATGAAAGTTATTAATATGGCTGAATCTATTGTTTCTTTTTATAAGCGTGAAAACAAAAATGGACATGATTAGAATAATAACTGATAAACAATTCAATCTGAACCCAAATCTTGTCCCTAAAAAATATCCATAAATAAAGTAACCAGATAACTGCTGTTGCTCCGTAAATGTTTTTTTATGTCGGGGGCCAATCTTATTAAAGGCACCGAAACTCTCTGCTGACAAATGGATAGGTATATACCCAGCCAAATGAGGCGCCCTTTTCTGTTTTTTTAAAATATGTACCTCGTACTGATTAGCCTCTATCCCCATTCTGCTCCCCCTTTAAACAGCCGGGCCCGGCTCACCGGAATTGAGCTTATCTTTTCTAACAGAGATGTCCTCTCCAGGGTATCTTTGGCACCTTCGCGGTAACCACGACTCGGAGAGGACATTGATAAATGACTTCTAAAAATAAATGCTGCTCACAAAATATGTTTACACACCTTCCCGTAATATAAGGTGTCTATGGTGAGACGGGTTCCTCTCGGCTCCCGGCTTTTATTGAAAATAAATGCTCCCACCTAAGTTATCCTTCGTATTTTCCCGCAATGATGAGGTATCTATACTGCGACCTTCCCTGCTGTAGTGAAAATCGATCAATTTTCCCAGACCCAAGAAAAAGGCTCCAATTGCCAGCAATAATATCCATAAAGGCATTACGCCCACCTCCTTTTTCTATATATTAACATTTATTGCCTGCATATACTTCTGTTTATGTATTTTACTGGAAAATAATGAATGGTGTTCTGATCAAGGTTTCTGTTATGCTCGTTTATCATAAGGCAGGAAGTCAGGAAATTGCGGCGAATTAGTCATTATCTTATCAAAGGAGTGTGGCAAGTATGCCTCATGCTATTGATCTGCTGGCCGACCAGTTGTCAGCAAATGCGAATGATCCGAGCTGGTATGTTCCTTTTTCAGAAGCTGTTGAAGACTTATCAGAAAAAGATGCTTTTTGGAAGCCGAATGAGGAGAGCAACAGCATCGCCGAATTGGTCCAGCATCTTATTTATTGGAATGAAACCTGGCAAAAGAGGTATCAAAAGGGTCACGTCAATGCAGTTGCGCCAATTGGGAGCAATGATGAAAGCTTTGGGATACCGGAAAATAAAACATTCAGTGATTTAAAGGAGCGGCTGTTAGAGGTGCTATTTCAGTGGCAGGATCTGCTTTCCGAGGAAAAGCTGGACAGTGAAGTGGAAGGGTTTCCTGAATCGGCAGAATGGTGGGCTATCATTGGAAATCTATCCACGCACAATGCGTACCATATTGGGCAGATTGTCTATGTACGGAAGCTGCAGGGCAGTTGGAGGCATAGTTAGTTTTTATCGGAGTCGAATGTAAAAAAGACAAATCTAATTTGAGAAAAAGGAGGAGGTTTTCATGCTCTTTATGCTCATCGTCAAAGCCTCAAAGAATTCGGAAGGACGTAATCTTCCCAGCCCTGAACTAATGGAAGCCATGACGAAGTACAATGAGGACCTAGTTAAGGCAGGTGTAAGGGTTATGGCGAAAGGACTTCATCCCAGTTCAGATGGGATGCGCATTTCTTTTCCGAAACCGGGAGAAGATCCGGTGATTACAGAAGGTCCATTTGCTGAAACGAATGAATTGATCGCCGGATTCATTTTGATTGATGTGAAGTCAAAGGAAGAAGCCATCGGTTGGGCTAAGCGGATGCCGGACCCGCAGGGAAATGGGGAAGGGCAAATTGAACTTAGGCAGGTGTTTGAGTAAGGTGCGAGTGCAGGTCAAGGGGACGGAAGCTGCTGAGGCGATTATATGAAACTGGAATTTTACCAACTGGATAAAGTGGACCAGAGGCAGTTAAAGTTTGCAGTAATAAGCGCCATCTACAAAGGAAAATGGGTGTATGTCAGGCATAAGGATAGAACCACATGGGAAATTGCAGGAAGACATAGAGAATTTGGAGAAAACATGGAGGGAACGGCCCAAAGAGAGTTATGTGAAGAAACGGGCTGTATAGATGTCGAGTTGATCCCGATATGTGACTATTCATTAGGCGATACGGCTGTTAAAAAATATGGAAGGCTATACCTTGGAGTAATAAGGGAATTGGGCCAGCTGCCTGCTTCAGAAATTGATGAGATCAAACTGTTTGAGGATTTACCCGTAAACCTTACTTATCCGGAAATCCAGCCGAAGCTGTTCGAAAAGACATTGGCGTTTATAAAACGCTATGAACAGTGATATACAATCAGGTGAGTTCCATTAAGTAAGCTTAGCAGCTTCAGCTTTTTACCGTAGTAATATTTGGATAAAAAAGGAATTCTCATATTCTCTCTAGAATCTATATATAAATCAACTATAGGAGCACCTGATATGCACACAATACCTAAACACATTATTGCGGTTTCGGCGCTTATTGAAAACGAAAAGAATGAAGTGCTGCTGGTTAAGGTCCAATGGAGAAAGGATACATGGGAAATGCCCGGGGGCCAGGTGGAGCTTGGGGAGCCGCTTGATCAGGCAGTCGTAAGGGAAGTTCTTGAGGAAACCGGGCTGCATATCAAGCCCGTTGGCATCACAGGTGTTTATTATAATTCGACCAAGCAGATATTATCTGTTGTTTTTAAAGCATTGCACATCAAAGGGGAAATCAAAATCCCGCCTGAAGAGATAAGCGAAGCCAGGTTTGTGCTTTTAAATGAACACAATATTGGCGAATACATAACCCGGCCTCACATGAAATCACGGACACTGGATGCGATGAAAGCGAAGAATATCGTTCCTTATGAGACTTGGGAAATGGATCCTTATAACTTGGCAGGAAGGCTATATTGACCCTCTTTTTTTGCGAAGACAACCTGAAAAATTAAAGGAGCACCCCTATGATTCATTGGTTCCGCCACTTGCCCCAATTACATATGAATTCCTCTTAATGGACCCCTTTCATACAGAACAGCTGGTTCCGGGAACGCTTTATGAAATTTGCTTATTTACTTCAGATTGTTATGTTTTTGGCACCGTATATAAAAAAGGTGATATAAGCCTGACATTCAGCGGAACCTTTTTTTGGCTGGATACAAATGCCGTTTTATCAAAAAGAAGATTCTTGGTCTTTATGAGCCTGCCGTTTATAGGATTGTCAGTGGTGCCAGCCATTTTGGCGATTTTCGTATCAGAGGATATAAAGATCCTCCTGTTATTTGTAAGCTGGATTAATTTCATCTTTTCAGCTGCAGATATCATCAATTTGGTATTAATAGCGATAAAGCCGAAAGGTGCGGTGTTTTGCAGGGGGTATTACCGGGTTGTTCAGCAGCGGGATCTGATAGTGGATATAGGAGAAGGTGCCGGAGCATGAACACTTATAATAAGCAGGGATTATATCTTTTTCACATGGAGGCTAACACTTGAAACCGCTAACGTATATCATTGGAGCATCGATATTAAGTCTATCAATCGTAATATCTGCTTTTATTATAGGTAATAGCTTAAATTCGGCTGGTAAAGGCGAGCAGCCGCAGCCTCTAACATATCCAGCAAATGACGTAATGACCATCAATCAGCTTTCCGACTATCTTCAGATAAGCGAGGATTCATTAGAAAAAATCATCAGGGAAGATATGATAGCAAAAACTAATTTAACAACGTATGATACGTATCGGTTTATTCCTTATTTAAAAATAGATGAACAGAAAAGGTTTCTTAGATCAGAGATAGACGAATGGTTAAAGTATAATAACAATAACCATGACTGATCAGCGAAGATTCGCATTGAATCCCTGATGGTGATCACCTTTTGAGGGGGAGAATGCGATGACCATCACATTCATGAGTCACTACCTTCATGTTCGGCGGCAGCTGAGCCTGTCAGCTGAACTTATTAGCAAAATGACTTAAACATCTGTTTGCACAGCCTCTCAACGAATGATTGAAAAGAAGGCTGCAGACTTATTGCCATTATCAAAAAAAAATAAGCCAAGAGAGTCATATCCCTTGGCCAATCTATGTTATTGGTAATGTTTCAGCATGATGGGAGTATAAGAATCCAAGGGCAGGGGTCTTAAAGAGAGGGTCGTGTCAAAGGAGTAAATATGGTTGCTTTGGGCCAGCTTAAGGCATTTAAACATGGCTTTTCCGCCAACCGCATTAGCTGAATGAACGGTTATATGGTCTGCAGAGAGTTTTTCCCTGACCATAATGTTGACCAGAAGCATACCGTTTTCTCTTTTGCTTTCCAGGTCATGGTCCAGTGATAAATGGCCAATTTTATAGGTGCGGAGCAGTTCTAAGCATTCCACAATTGTATTAACATATACGAAGCCAGCCGGCGGTTTCCGATAGTCATCCAGGAATACATTAATTTTCTTCAAATTTCGCCCCCTTAATTAAGAGTGACAAAGAAAAATCTCTTGTCCTTCATTAAAACCATAACACATCTTTAACGTATAGGCTAACATTCTTTACTATGGCAGTCAGTTAAACTGCTAACGTAAACGCAAGTTTTTAACAGGAAACTGTTACTTTGGTCATGCCTCATTCGTATATTCATATATAAGAGTCAATACATACTAATCGCCATGTTAGCACGGGAGCTTTTCCGTCTGCCGTTTTAATTTTAGGGGGGATATAGTTGGAAATTAAATTTTCAAATAGGCCGAAGATATTTACTTTGGGGATTATCTTTGCCTTGGGCTGGCTTCCTCTTGGTTTTCTGATAATGATGTTATATCAAAAAACAAATATATTCCCTGAGACTGTTTATTTTCAGGATACGCCGAGTAAAGCCTATGTGGTGAATATAGTGGGCGGTCTGCTTATAACAGCAGGTATTCTGCTTTTCTTGTTTAAGAAATTGTGGATAAAGGCTGTTGGTGTGCTTGCAATATTGATTGCATTTGTGCTTATATTTAGTGCCCTTCATACATACACCTATATTGACTCAACAGGGATCCACAATGCACCACTGGAGGGATTTAAAGAAGAAGTAACTCTGTGGAATGATATTAATCAGGTTGTCATCGTCCTTGATAACAGCGAACCCGTACAGCTGGAGTTTGAAAGTGAAAATGACACGTTTATCTATACGTTAAAAGAATACATGCCCAGAATGAAGCTTAGAGAATGGTTAGATGGCATTGGTGTTAAATATAGTGAGAGGAATATGTGACGAATCGCACTTCTGTGCAGAGAGTCATTTTTTATCCGGTCTGAATACTTGAAAGCAGAAGCAGCTGCCATCCAGGCGGCTTTTCTTGTTTCAGAAAAGGTACAGGTGTCTGGTTAATATCGGTATTATTATAGTAAAGGCATCTTATGAGAGGAGAGCTGGGATGGAAAAAAAGTTAAGAGCCATGCTCATTTTTCCAGCTGCGTTATTAGTGTTATTTGCATGGAGCAATGATCGATACAGTGAGCTGTTATACATCGCATATATCTTATTGTCATTAAACCTGATCATTCTGGGCATCCGAGCCTTCAAAGAAAACAAAAAATCCCCGTTTGCATACGGGATTATAGCCATATCGCTTTTGGCTATTTTCCTTTCACTAAAACTGTTATTGTCATAACGGAATTTACGTAACAGCCAGGAGGATTTTTTACCAAGAGGGGAGGCTTAGCTTAAAACATGAGTAATGTCCATTTCAGAAAAATTGATGATTCCAATAAATACAAAGTCAGGAATATCAAACTAAAGCCCGGACAGGAAAAGTTCATTGAAACTGTAGATGAGTGTTTGGAGGAAGCGAGTGCCTGCAGTGAATGGCAGCCAGTGGCTGTATATAAAGATGAAGAAGTGATTGGCTTTGCCATGTACGGTTCTTTTGGCCCCAATAAAGATACTTGGATTGACAGAATCATGATTGATGAAAAATATCAAGGCAAAGGCCTGGGAAAATTGGCGATGATGAAACTGATTGATATCGTTTCAAGACAATATGAAGTAAATATTATCTACTTAAGTATCAAAGAAGAAAACAGGACAGCTTATCGCTTATACAAAAGTATTGGTTTTGAGTATATGAATGAAAGAGATCCGCAGAATGGAGAGCTCTTATTAAAATATACAATCTTTGAGTAAAAGCTGCTCCCTGCTTGGAGGTAAAGGGACTGGTCCTTTGTACCGGTACTGAAGGAATGGGCCAAGGAACCTGACCCCTTGGCTCTTTACCCCTTGGCTCTTTTTTGATTTTTGGAGGGAAAACTGTTGACGGTGGAAATTAAATTGTGATATTATTAAAAATTTGATTATAATTATTATATGTGTTATAGTTAAGACTGTTACCATTTATGGAGGTGGATTACTTGTTCCAAATTGACGATACCATTGTTTATCCAATGCACGGAGTAGGGATCATTAAAGCCATAGAAGAAAAAGAAATCCTAGGGGAAAAACAACAGTATTATGTCATAAAGATGCTGATCGGCAATATGCAAGTCATGATTCCTGCGGGTAAAATATTGAGTTCAGGTATACGCCCTGTTACGGACATAGTGACATTGAAACATCTCATAAACGTTTTTCAAGATGGGGTGGAATCAGATGGATTGCTGCCGTGGAAACAAAGATATAAAGTGAACACGGACAAAATAAAAACAGGCAATATCCAGGAATGTACCGAAGTTGTACGTGATCTAATGCGGATGAAGAAAGAAAAAGCACTTAATTCAAGCGAGAAAAGAATGTTAGATAACGCTCATGAATTTTTAATCAGTGAACTTGGATTGATTGAAGGAATCACTGAAAACCAGCTGAAAAGTTTTTGTTAAGAATTATTTAAAATGAAGAACTTCTCCAGACACCTCTGGGGAATTGCTGATTATAAAAAGTAAATTCTTTTAAACTTCTCCAACTCACCCTTAGAGCAATAACCTCTTTATTTCTGCAACCTATCCATCCCTATTATTTCCTTTGCGAACGTTCGAAGTTTTACCAAATTTGATTTTTAAATAGTCACTTGATTTTTGCAATCCTGATTCACACTGGCACGGACTTGGAGCCGTAAGGATGAAAGAGAGGCAGGGCTTTCATTGTTTTGGGTATACAATATATTGAATGAGACATGAGACGGGTTTCCCTTCCGGCCTTTATAGCGGAACAAGGAACGGTCCTTCTGTCTCTTTTTTACTTTTCCTGCTGCCTTATGGCGGCTTTTTTTTCGTTTTCAATTTACCTGATGCCCTAAAGCATTTTAGCGAGTATGTTTAAAATATAGTTTGGAGCAGTCTGTTTGCGCTAACTGCATTTGAGAAAAAAATTTTTCTTTTTACCAATAAAAAAGATTATTCACACGTCTAGTTTGTAAGGGGGTGCGTAATGACTAAAAAGAATTTCCATCAACAAGCTGATTATGCTGATTCCGGGCCGGATTTCAAGCAATTATTCAGCGAACATAAAAAGCATGTATTTGCCATGGCGCTATCTATACTTAGAGATTTCGAATTGGCTGAAGATGTGCTGCAGGAAGTGTATATCAAGCTTTACCGGCATATGCAGCATCAGGAGATTTCAAATGTTAAAGCCTGGCTTATTAGTGTATCCAGAAACACAGCATTAGATCTTTATCGAAAGAATAAGCGTGAAATAACAGGATTTAACGATGATTATTTTGAACGTATTCAATATATATCGGAAGATCCTTTAGACCAGATGATTTTATCAAAATACCTGCAGTTATTGAATAGCGAGGAAAGGCAGATTGTCATCATGAAGGATATCCTCGGGATGAAGCACAGAGAAATTGCACCAATAATAAAAAGGTCATTAGGTACGGTCCTTTGGAAATACAGTATGGCTCTTAAAAAACTGAGAACAGGTGTGATGAAGGAGGAGTTCTGATGGATAAGAAAAAAATACTGAAGCATTTAGACCGGGCTATTGATAAGCAGGTTCCGGATGTCTGGGATGAAATCAAGCTTAAGGTACATAAAACAGAAAAAATTGAATTGAAAGAAGAAATTTATTTCCCGGGTTATTCCAGTAAATCCAGCAAAAAGAGAATACTTAAAATGAAATTTTCATTAGCTGCAGCAGCGTGCTTGATCCTTGCTTCCACACTTATTTTTACACCCGCATTAGCGGCGATTCAAGAGATGTATGATCAAATATTTTCGAGCAGGCATATTGATGATACAGGCGTCAGGACTGCAATCAACCTGGATCAGGGCCAGGCCCTTGATCAAAAATATTATGATAAAGAACATGGCATAACGGTGCATTTCCAAGGCGTAATGACAGATGATAAAGAGACGAAACTGCTGCTTGCCTATCACAGTGACAAAACAAATTTAAAAAACTATTATCTGGATATTTTTGAAGGTGATACTTCCATTAATCTGATAGCCGGAAATGAGCAGAAGAAATTAAACAACGTAGGCTGGGGAAGCAGATATTATGATAAGGAAGAAAATAAAGTATTTGAAGCTGAATCTTTTGAATCTATAAAGAAATATCAAGGAAAAAACATTCGTCTGGAAATCAAAAATCTGACCATTTATGAGGGCGATGAAACCCGCAGTATACAAACGGTTTGGCCCATTGAATTCAAGCTCGATCCATCTGCAGTCTCTGAAAGAGAAACGATGGAAATAAACAAAGATTTCACCTTTGAAAACGAAACTTACAGAATTAAGCAGGCGGAGTTCTCGGCATTTGAAACAAGATTGGTTATTACTGGATCTGACACAAAACTCCTTACAGATGAAAGTGGAATGCAATACAAAATCATGAGCAAATTAGAACATCAATTCCTTAATGCCAGGAAAATCGATAAAGAATACGGTTATATCGTGGATGATAATCAATCTGGTGTATTTTTGAAATCTGCGGGTGAAAAAGTCGATCCCGTTTTTAGTAAGGGCGAGGTAGAAGGTGCAGAGGATGAATATATTATGATATTTGGCCCTGTTAAGGACCGGCAGGATTGTATTCTTGAAGTCGGTGGAGATATTAAAATACCGCTGACTGAGTAGGTTTGAGGCACTTTTAACTTTGTCATTTCATATATAAGGTCTCATATACCCGATGGGGAATTCTGCTCAAGATAAGCTGCCGTATGGCGGCTTTTTTTTGATTGATTCAATAAGGAAGTAATAGATATAGAAGAGAGATATGTAAAGCGGGAGAGTCTTCATAGGATTGGTTTTCTCGCCAAGTTAGTATGAGAATGGGCCAAGGGGTCTGTCCCTCTGGCTCAGGGTGGATGGAAAAAGAAGGGATTGGTGTATGAGGTGCAGAAGGTATGAGTGGAAAAGGGGTGTGTGCATGAAAAGAGTAGATGTGGTCTATTCACTTATTTATGACGGAATAGAAGAGAAGGTATTGGTTGTGAAGAATTCTAAGTATGATAACTGGTCTCTGCCAGGCGGTTCGGTTGAAGCAGGAGAGACCTTGTCGCAGGCAGCTGTTCGTGAAGCTAAAGAAGAAACAGGCCTAGCGATTGAGGTTGATCACATACTTTCTGTAAATGAAGCGATGATGATAAATCATGATCATCACGCTGTTTTTATCACCTTCAAAGCTAGAATCGTCAGCGGTGAAATCAGCATACAGGATATTGAAACGATTTCAGAAGTGAAATGGGTGAGTTTGGAAACCGCTGATGAGATGATGCCTTACCATAAAACTGGGATTAGGTATATGCTGGGGCAATCAGCTCCTTATGTTTTTCAGGGGGAAGTGGGTTAGGCAGCAAAGAGGTGACATCTTTTTTGGAAAGGAAACGGAGAGTATGTCTTGTCATATAAGAGTTAGAGCAGGTGTGGTCATTATCGAGGATAAAAGGATTCTGCTGACAGAGTATAACGACCCAAACAGAGGCATTGTGTATGATTTGCCTGCTGGAGGTGTGGAGCCTGGCGAATCTATTACAGATGCCGCCAAAAGAGAAGCTCAAGAAGAGGCGTGCATAGAAGTGGAGGTCGGCCCATTGGCCTTTGTCTATGAGTATGAACCGCATTTGAATGGTGAAAAATTTGGGCCGGTCCATACCTTAGTAATGATGTTCGAAGGTACAAAGCAAAGTCGTTCGGCTGCAAGGCTGCCGGCACAGCCAGACCCAAATCAGACTGGCGTAAAGTGGATAGCATTATCGCAGCTGGGAGATATTCAGCTATATGCAAACATAGGAAAGCAAATCCAGGATTATGCCATACATAGAAGGAATATTGATCTGATTGAGGAGTTTCGACTTTAATTTAGGCAAACCATTCACAAAAGGAGATATGGGGAGGCCTGCTGTCCGGTTTTACAGACTGGGCCAAGGGACCTGTCCCCCCGGCTCCCCGGCTCCCCGGCTCTCAAAAATAAGGAGGCGTTGTTATGAGCAATCGGTGGTATAGCCTATATTTCGTGATCTTAGGAATTGTGTCTTTTTTTACAAGGGAAATTGTGACTTTTATTATGCTTGGTTTTATATTATTGAGCCTGAATAACATCAACAACACGTTGAAAAAAAATCATGATAGTATTGATAAATCTATTCCAGAAGAGTAGATGTACTTGAAAAAGCTTTCTAAATAGGTGCCCGTCCCCGTTTTTGTAAAACGTTACTGAAAGCGGGGGCAGGGCACCTTTTTGTATTCTCATAATTGTTTTGGGCCAAGGGACCTGACCCCCTGGCTTTCTTGGGCCAAGGGACCTGACCCCATATCCATCAAGCTAACTTGAAAGTGAAGAGGAATGTGCTAATGCTTTGAGGCTAATCTAAAAATCTGCATACCTAAATAAGCATTATTAATTGATTTTTTCAAAAGTACCATGCTTAAGCTGCTGAATCCTTGGCAGCCATTCCAACGGTCCTTTCATAGGAGACTTTCAATATATCGAATACAGTCAGCTTCTTTTTCCGATGACTTTTCTTCCCGTTTTTCTCTATCTGGGAATAGATTCCTTTTAAGATTTTCAGTATGGAAGTCTTGCTGGAAATAATTGCTTCAAACAGCTTTGGAATAAACTCCATCGTGATGGATATGGACTTGTATTCGCTCGTTTCTTTTTTCTTTTTTCTTAAAAGATACTCCCTTGCCTGAAAGGCAATCGTCGAACTAATCAAAAGAGAGATTAATGTTCCGTATAAATGACATTCAAATCGTTCCAATTTCATCTTTTTCACTTTATGAATCTGGAAAAGGGACTTCCAGGTTTTAAACAGGATTTCGATTTGCCAGCGAAGGGAGTATATAAGGTGGATTTCTTCCTTGGGTACACTCTGATGTGGTATATTTGAGATGAACATGTTCAATTTGTAGAGTTTTTTTGTGGGGTGTGATAATTTTACACCCTTCTTTTTTTCGGTTTTCTCTCTCTTTTTTTCCCTTTTCTTGATTTGGCCGGGAGTCAACTTATAAAGGATTAACCGTGGGATATAATGTTTTTTCGCCGTTGCGTAAATATCTACAAGCTCCCTGCATTCCCCTTCCTCCATCTCTTCCATTACCTCAGCTAAATCCAATTTGATAAAATCCTCATCTTTCTTTGTAAATAGTGTAGTGGTTGGCTTTAGGCGAGTGAGATAGTAAGCGCCCTTCTGGGCGATCTGGTACAATTCCTCGACGTTGAAGTAGCCAAGGTCCCGTATGATTAAATCCCTTTTCTCTATTGTTTTAAGCAACGTAGGACCATATTTTTGATCACTGCTCCTGCCATTCTGGACTTCGAGGTGAAGGAAGCTTCCTGTAAGCAATTCATATTCTAATTGTAATTTCACACCCGATTTAGACTTAGTACAGCCGAGATATTCATCTTCATACATAATGGGAAGTTCAAAGCTGGAAGAGTCAAGGATTCGAATACGGCTGAATCCCATGGCATCGAGACCTGGAATCTTATTTTTGAGGAACTGCCTGGTGAAGAGTTGGCGAAAAATGACCTTCATCATATCCACAGCGTTCTTATTAAACCGCTGATTCAATCCTTCGGTGCTAAGAGAGACTTTTCGCTCCGCTGTAAGGAGCGCGCATAGACTTGACAACGATTTGACTCCTGAGCCTTCATTAAAGAACGAACATAATGACACAAAATCCAACGGCTCCAGCTTGCCTTTCCTCTGCTTAAATTTATGCGTCTTAGCCAGTTCATCAAGAAAATCGGAAGAGAAGATGCGACCAAGTTCATCAGACAAGAGTTTAAATTCGTCTTTAAAGGTAAGTTTAACCATACAAAAAGCCCACCTTTCTAAGGATTTATAGAAAGAATAGGCCATTTACCAGAAATGTGGTATTTATTTGCTTAACTTGATGGATATGGGACCTGACCCCCTGGCTTTCTTGGGCCAAGGGACCTGACCCCCTGGCTTTTCCGCCGGCATTTGGGCCAAGGGACCTGTCCCCTTGGTTCACCCCTTGGTTCAAAATGAAATTTGCCGTTTTATCACATTTCTCAAGGGTAACTGAAAAATATAGGCCAAACAACACAGATTGGCTTTTATTTATTTTGGCAGGCTGGTATGTACTTTTTAGAAAAGCCGCCAAAAGTATTAAAAAAAGGAGGAGTCAAGTGTGAAAAAGCAGATCATGACAGCAGCAGTTGCTTCAACTCTGGCATTAGGAACTGCTCCCCATTTCGCAGGTGCAGTTGAATATAATGAGGTGAAGGATCAATATCCTGCATTGACTGGATGGACAGAAGATGATTGGAATAACTATCTGGAAGAAAACTATGGAACCTCTTTAGCAGATTATGACACAGTTGGTGACCTTGAGGGTGACCTTGGCGAACCGATTGATCTGGAGTCTATTGCCAATGGAGACAGAGGGGACCAAAACATCCTTGATATTATGGAAAAATACGATCTTGATAGTGCCGGGCTTGTCACTATGCTCGATCAATACGAAAATCGGGATAATATCTATTTCGCCGGGGACCTCGAAAATGCCCTGTTAGAAGAAGGGTTCGAGCCTGTTAATATAACGGATGAAGAAAATGAAACAGAGGAATCAGGATCAGATGAAAGTACTGAGCCGGAAAAGACTGATGAAACAATTGAAGGGACCGTTAATAACAAACCGGATTCATATGGGAACGATGATGTTTTCATGTCAAGGGTAGAGGAAACCTACTTGGAGCCTTTGGGCTGGTCTATGGATGAATTCAATACCTATCTGAATGACAATTATGATATGAACCTGGATGATTTTGACCAATTGGAAGATCTGGTAGCGAAAGTGGGCCCTGTGCTGAATGATGAAAATGAGATGGAATTGATTCAAGAATATGGACTGACAGAAGATGAATATAAATCACTTCTGGAAGAGTATGGTGAAACTCCTGAGGACTATCAGTTCCTTTATAACTTGGGCGACGCATTGAGATACTACACAAGTGAATCGCCAAGCAATGCTGAAACCGAAAATGGCGCAGAAATGCCTGAAACGGCGTCAGATTCCCTTTCTTACGCGTTACTCGGTGTTGGAGTGACCATGCTGGGCGGTATGATGCTGGCTGCCAGGAGAAAATTCGGTGACCGCTGATGGGCAGCTGGAACAGATTTATTGTTCCTCTCCTTGGCTGTCTCCTGATCATCTCAGGATTGTTCCTGGCTGTAAACCATACTGTCAGCTGGGTGAAAGGGTATTCTGCGGTAGAAGAAGTCAAGGCAGATCATCAGCCTGTTCCTGGTAAAGATGCGGGAGATGTAAAACAAAGCAAAGGAGAACCCCTTTATGCGGAAAAACCTGCTGCCGGGGAGAAGTTCGGTGAAATAACCATACCCAAGCTGGAAATTGCTATTCCGATATATGAAGGAGCAGATGAAGACCAGCTGGCAAAGGGTGTGGGGCATTTTTCCGGAAGTGTTTTTCCAGGGGAGAATAACAACAGTGTATTGTCCGGACACAGGGATACAGTATTCCGCCGGCTGGGTGAAGTGGAAAACGGCGATCTGATGGTGGTTAAAACCACAGCAGGCAGTTTTACCTACAGAGTCGAAAAGATCCGTATTGTTGACGCCGATGACAGGACAGTTATCGTCCCGAAGCCCAAGGCATCACTGACCGTTACAACCTGCTACCCTTTCAGCTTTATTGGAAATGCACCTGAACGATTCGTCCTGTTCGGCAGCCTGATAGACTCGGATGCCAATCCGGAAAATTCTATATAAAAGTGATTGTAAAATTTCCCGAAAATATCAAATTCCAATTTCACCAATATATCTGAACAGCCAAAAGGCTTGTGTTTACTCGATTTTATGCAGGGTATGGGTAAAATGTACCTGCTGTTATGTGCAGAAACTTATCGGGAAATAAAATTTAAGAAGGAGGAGTTTTAACATGGAAAAAATGATTGTTGGCGGAGTATTTCAAAATTCGGATGAAGCAGTGAGAGTGATAGAAAGTTTAAAAGACAGCGGATTTGATAAAGACCATATCTCTGTTCTTGCAAAAGATGACAGCACCTTAGAAAATATTGAGAATAAGACAGATGTTGAAGAGATTGACCATGGTTCAGACAGAGGAGAACATGCTGGGAAAGGAGCGGGCATCGGGGCAGGCACAGGCGGTGTGTTAGGCGGAATCGTCGGCCTGATTGCTGAAGTTGGTCTCCTTACCATACCTGGAATCGGCGCTTTGGCGGCTGCGGGGCCGCTGGCGACTACGTTAAGCGGCGCGGCCATCGGTGCCACTGGCGGCGGAATCGTCGGGGCTTTAACGGGCGCTGGCATACCGGAAGACAAAGCAAAAGAATATAACAGGTATTTAAAGGAAGGCAATATCCTGGTAATGGTGGAAGTCGATGAAGAACAAAGAGAACAGGTAGAACAAACATTTACACATTACCGCTCAATGAACACTGACATGTATGTAATCACTACTTGATCAATTGAGCAATGCATCCCTATCAAGGACTCCATAACTGAGGCAGCGCAGTCATTATTCGACTGCGCTGTTTTATTATGAGGATTAAAGAAATACAGCTTCATTCAATATTCAAACCAAAATCCCGCAATATTGATTCCTCTCCGCTCTTTCTCGCTTTCCAGTTTCATAGAAGCCTTTGCAAATAAAAAATACGAACGATAAGAGTGTCCTTCGACAGATAAGACCTCGACCTTTGTTTCCAGAGAATCATCAGAATTTATAACGGAAGTCATTTTCACACATTCGAAGCTATGGATGCATTGATACGTTTCTTTACTGCTGATATAGTCCTGAAATGAATCAGGTTGGGTCGGGATCCTGATCATATTGAAAATGAGCAAAAGGAATGCAATTAGTATAAACGTTCTTTTTCCGGTTTTCGCTTCTGCATCCTCCGGTTTAAAACCGATGAAGACCCCCAATAGAGAATAAAGAGCGATCCACGGCAGCCACGCTATCCTGAATGTGAAATAGGCATATAAAGAAATCATTGTTCCGAAAAACAAATACCTGGCTAACAATGAAAAGGAACGAGGATGATAGCCGCTCCACTCGTCTCGATCTGCTTTAATGAAAATCTGGTAAAAGAAAAGCGCCGCAATGGCAAGCATAAATACAATGCCCATAAAAATCACCTCTCTGCAGCTTTGCAGCGTTTCCTAATATTAACATAAGGCGTCAGTGGGAAACTCTTCATTTGAAAAAATCCGCCGTCTTCCTGCTTTACTGCCATCCGGGCAGGATTATTTGGATTTTAACAGAATTTATTTTATAGAATGTATGTCAACTTATCCCAATTGTTTTGGGAAAAAGGAAAGATTCCATCTTGGTAGACAACCAAGCCAAATGGCGCAATCCCGAATCATCCAGGAGTATGTTCAGTTATGGCTTGATGGGTAGGGTGCATCTCCTCTGTAGGACAAGAAGAAGCAGTTGAAAGCGTATTCTGGTTTTTAGGTAAAGTAAATAAAGATAGGATGTTGCGCGGTATTTATTTTGGATCCTATTAAAAAGAAGACAGAAGTTAAATGGGCAGGAATCGGTTTAGCATTCGGCGCAGGGTTGGGGCGATACTGGGAATTATGTCGTACAACCAGCAATGACTCGGCTGAAAATAAAAAATACATAGAAAGCATATAGGGAGAGAGGACAATGTCTGAGAAAGAACGAGAACGGCTAAAGACAAAAGAACAGCAGAAAAATCCGGGAGCTGCTTTAAATAATTCTTTGACTCAAGCTGTGACAGGTACACCCGGCAAGGGCTGCCTGGTTAATGTGATCTCTATCCTGATAATCGCGGGGTTTATTTTTTTAGTAAGAGGCTGCTCTAACTGATAGAAAGGAGTGTCTAAAATGGGCATAGCGAGAATCCTTATAATAGCTATAATGGCAGGCATATACTCGGGGATATTGGATGATTTTCAATATCGTTACGGATTTAATTCCATTCTTAGTCATATGATCTTAATAGTCCTAACTTTTGCCACTGGCTTTCTTTTGTATAAAACAGCAAAAAAAGTGAACTAAAGGGGCTCACCTTTATTTCGGTTTAAATCCTGCTGAACCCGCAATAATCACCCTCAAACTTTAATTAGAATCCACTTAATTTTCCCTTTCAATTACGGCATTATGCAGAAGGAGGTACGGCCCTGCTTATGAGTTTAACTAACTTTCAGATTCTTGATGTGTCAAAGGACCAGATTGGAAGATACGTTAAATTAAATGTTGAACTGCCTGATGGTGACAGTGTAATCCGATGGGGACTGGATGAGTTTACATACAGGCAAATAAAAGAGGTTGTATCTAAGAAGTATTTTGATTCACTTGCAATCGACTATCAGTATGAAATGGTACCCTATGTTTGGACATACAAAGAAAACCTAAAGGAGCCGCCCAGTTACAGAGGTGCAATCAGGTGTATTCAGGGAAATCGTGCAGCAAGGATCGAGTTCCCTGGTTCGTCGAAGTTTGCGGGAAATATGGAATGGTTCAGGAAAGAAGTGAACGGAGTGTCAGACTTGAAGCATTTGTTTTGGGAGAATTATTAAAGGGTGGAGAAATAAGGTGAGTATTCTCGTAACAGGATTTAATGGCAAAGTCGGGTTTGAGGTGGCAAGAAAGTTAAGAGAAAAAGAGATCCCCTTCAAATGCGCTGTAAGAAACGTGGAAAGAGCTAAGCGCGAGTTTGGAGAGGGGTATGAGTTTACTGCGCTCGATTTTGCAGATCCAGGGACATTTGAGAACGCATTGCATCAGATTGATAAAATTTTTTTGATTTACCCGCCTGGAGACAAGATTGAGTTTGAAGAATTTCTGCGGATGGCCAAGGGTAAGGGTATCAGCCATATCGTCTATTTGTCTGTTAAAGATGTTCAGTTCCTGCCGTTCATCCATCATTTTAAAAATGAGAAACTGCTAAAAAAGCTGGGAGTCCCTTATACGTTTATCCGTGCCGGTTATTTTATGCAAAATTTAAATGACTTTCTCTTGGACGAATTGAAAGAAAGACAGCGTATTTTTGTGCCTGCCGGGAAGGGGAAAACCAGCTTTGTAGATACAAGGGATCTTGCCGAGGTTGCTGTACACGCTTTTCAAGAGCCAAAAAGACATGAAAATAGGAAGTATGTCATCACGGGAGACGAAGCCCCAGATTTTTATCAGGTCGCAAATATCATGAGCGAAGAACTGGGATTTCCGGTTCAGTACACTAATCCCTCCGTAAAAGAATTTAAAGAATTCATGCTGAAAA
This sequence comes from Bacillus sp. SRL543, assembly GCF_984799205.1. Taxonomy (NCBI): domain Bacteria; kingdom Bacillati; phylum Bacillota; class Bacilli; order Caryophanales; family Bacillaceae; genus Bacillus; species Bacillus sp. SRL543. The sequence continues at coordinate 4,798,426 of NZ_OZ481794.1, read as the reverse complement.
AAGGTGTGGATAAAGCATTCGTCAATGTTGTCATCGGCATTCACTTCCCCACCAAAATGGGGTTGGCCAAAGGAATTACGCATGAATATGAAGAGATCACAGGCAGGAAGCCGACAAACATTCGTACATACATTAAAGATTATAAAGGTAAATGGATTTAGGCTGGTGATTATTTTACTGCTTGGTGAATAGGGGCAGGGACCTGACAGGCAGCCTTTTAGAAAATTAACAATTTTTAAGGCAGGTATTTTTGACAGGCTATTGAATTATAAGAATGGTGATTCTGCCAATTAAATTAAGGTAAAGAGGTGTGCTTGATGATTAAAGCGATGTATCCGTACTTAGTAATGAATGGAAACGGGCAAGAGGCAGTGACTTTCTATAAAGATGCTTTAAATGCAGAGGTGATTTCCGTCCAAACGTTTGGCGATATGCCTGACAACCCGGAATTTCCCTCCCCGCCTGAAGTAAAGGAGCGTGTAATGAATGCTCACCTGAAGGTAGGGAATATGGATTTGATGCTTTCTGACACTTTTCCTGGACAGCCTTACCAAATAGGCTCTCAGGTGACGATCGCTCTTATGATAGATGAGTTAGAACAGACGAAGGAAATATTCGCTAAGCTTCAGGATGGCGGGCAAGTGGACATGCCGCTTCAAGAGACTTTCTGGAGTCCGTTATATGGACAGGTAAGTGATAAATTTGGTGTGAAGTGGCAGGTTTCTGCAGCGGCTAAGGAATAACTCATTGGGGACCGGGATTATATAGGGTGGGATGGACATCCTATCCCTGCGTCCCGGAAAATAAGCGGCAAGGAGAGAGTTTATGAAATTTCTGCTTACTTCTGCAGGCGTTAATAACACAAGCATACACGAAGCACTAGTTGATATGCTGGGTAAGCCGATCTCTGACTCCACCGCACTGTGCATCCCAACCGCAATGTACGGACACCCCTGGGTCGGCCCCGGCGTCAAAGCCTGGGAGTTCATCAGCGGAAGCCCCGATAATCCCATGGTCAATCTGGGCTGGAAGTCGGTCGGTGTGCTGGAGCTTACAGCGCTCCCAAGCATCAGTGAGGACCGATGGGTGCCGCTGGTCCGTGAGACGGACGTCCTGCTGGTGTCGGGGGGCGATGCCCTCTACCTGAACCACTGGATGAGGCAGTCCGGGCTGGCAGACCTCTTGCCGTCCCTGCAGGCAGTCTATGTGGGAATGAGTGCCGGGAGCATGGTGATGGCACCTAACATCGGAGAATACTTCATTGGCTGGAATCCGCCCAGCGGCGGTGATGCCGCGCTGGGATTGGTCGAATTTTCAATGTTTCCGCACCTGGATCATGAGCTGCTGCCGGAAAACACCATTGCTGCCGCAGAAAAATGGGCCGCCGAAATACAGGGGCCCGCGTATGCTATGGACGATCAAACGGCAATCAAAGTGATTGACGGAGCAGTAGAAGTTGTCTCTGAAGGGCAGTGGAAGCTTTTTTCCAAATGAGTTGACCCCTGCAGTAAAGATTTGCTTCCTATAATGAATAGAGTCCAGTATTCTCGATCAGCTGCCGGCAAGGCGGCTTTTTTTCTTTGTGAAAAAATGGGCAGCAAACAGCTTTTTCGCCCTTGACAGAGCATGCTACTCTGCACTACTATATAGTTAGTAATAAGTATTACTGAATACCGGTTATACAGAGTACTGAGAATACAAGTAAGAAACAACGGGGGTAAGACATTTGGAAAATATAACGGAAATGCTGAAAGGAGTTCTTGAAGGCTGTGTGCTTGAAATCATCAGCCGAGGTGAAACCTACGGTTACGAAATCACGCAGCAGCTCCGTCAGCTCGGCTTTACTGATGTGGTGGAAGGTACTGTATATACCATTACCATGCGGCTGGAGAAAAACAACCTGGTGGACATAGAGAAGAAGCCTTCCACTTTGGGACCGCCGAGGAAGTTTTACACCCTTAACGCAGCAGGCCAGGAGAAACTCAGGGTCTTCTGGGGGAAATGGGATTTTGTATCGGGGAAAATTGATGAACTTAAAACTAACCCAATCAAAAAGGAGAATGCAAAATGAGTATTTTTGAAAAAATCATCGGCAGCCTGGATGACAAGCGGGAATGGAAAGCAATGGAGGCACGCGCTAAGGCACTTCCAAGCGAGTACGCTGACGCTTATAAAGCAATCCAAAAATATATGTGGACAGCTGGAGGCGGTCCGGCCGAATGGAAGGACACCAACCGCATCTTCACCGGCATCCTCGATCTCTTTGAGGAAGGGGCAGCGGAAGGCAAGAAGGTCACAGATCTGACGGGCAAAAATGTGGCTGCTTTCTGTGATGAATTAGTGAAGGATGAGAAAACCTGGGTGGATAAATACCGCCAGAAGCTGAATGATGCCATTGGGCGCGGATAAAGGAGAAAACCACTGAACAGCCAGGTGAGCATGGCTGTTCAGTGGTTTTTTTGTTATGTTAATCTAATTTAATGCCAGGAAGGTCTATAAAAAGGTATTGGGGTATGAAAAAGGGTGGAATCTGACCAAATGAGGCCCTTCCAGGGTGTCTAAGCCGGTAATTCGGTTAATTGGCCTAATAATCTACCAACTTTGAGATTTATTTAACCAATTTACTCAATAATCTACCGACTTCTCATTATATTCTACCAAGTGGCCTCATATGGTTAATTAGAGTCCATCAGCAAACTGCCTCAACGCCATTCCTGAATATTTTTGGCTTCCAGTCCAGTCTGACACTATATTCAGCTGCCGATCCGGCAGCTTTTTCTTTATAACCGCCCAACTAAGTAAAAATAGATGTTACCATGGAACGATAGTGCTCTGTTGCTCCGTATTAGAAGATAGGAAAAGGAGGGGGACCGGTGAAGAATACAGCCAAGCAATCTATATTGATGGCGATCATGGCCATTCTATTAAACGGATGCTATCAAAAGGAAATACAATATTATTCAAATTCGGATATTGCTGAGTTTCAAGAAACTAAAAATCGTGTTCAAAAAGGGGACTATCAGCTGTCCGTAGCAGATGATCAATTAATTATAGACAGCAACAAGAAAAAGTTCGAGATTTCTTTACCTGAACATCACAGCGGCATTCAAAGTTTTCATTTTTCATATGATAAACGGTATTTAGCTTATGATGTTGTCATGGGTAACGGCGTCAAAATTTTTGTCGTTGACTTGGAAAAGGGTGAAAAGGTCAATGTGTCAGAAACGATCGGTTATAAGTATGACTACAATGGCTACCAATCATCCTGTGGAATTGCCTGGGCTCCTGACCAAAATATAATCGCCTTTATCGGTGGATATAATGATTCAGCCCGAATAAATATTTATCACTTTGGTATGGATGAGGAGCTTCAGGCTCCTGCGGGCTCACTCATTTTTGATGATATATATGGTGTCAAATGGGATAGTACAGGAGAATCCATTTATTATACTGCTGATTCACTTGAGAATGAAGATATGTATGCACTTTATCAGACTGAAATCGAATCAGGTAGTAGGTTAATAGGCGGACCAGTAAAACTCATTACTGAAATGGGAGAGAAAAACCTTAACCAGTGGCTAAATTAAATTATCAGGGGGCTCCTTATTTCTGCAGCTGGGTTGTTCAGCATAATATTGGGAAACAGACGTGGACATAACAAGAGGCAAGAATCTTGGCCAAAACGATAGGTGTTGGTTGGATTTTTTGCAATGCTTATGTGGGTGTAGTGGAATGCGGGTTAAAAGCGGCATACCTTATTCATCGAAGGAAATGGCAAAACAAGTGGGGGACCTTTTAGATAGAATCAAATAGATCTATCGCATACAGCAATAAAGAGGTCCCTTCTCCTCCTGGAGGCTTATTTGCTGTTAAAGCCTGTTGATGAACAGAGGTACTCCTCTTCTATAAAACAAATTGTTAGGTTACCCTTTAGATTAAGGAGTGAAAAGAATGAGTGAGAATATTGAAGGAATTGATTACAAAGAAGTAATTGAATATGCTCTAGATCCGCTGATTGTCCATTCACAGCTTAAAATCATTTATATTAATAAGGCAGCAGAGGATTTCTTTAGAGCCTCCAGGGATGAGGTAATCGGGGCCAGTCCCTTAGATATTTTCAAAGAAACCTCTAAACCCGCCATAACCCAAAGAATATCCGGCGCTTATAGTAAGCCAGCGGAGATTATCGAGGAAACAATATACAGGATGGATGGAACCCCGGTTGATGCTGAGTTATATTGCCACCCAATTAAGATAGGGGAGACAATGGCCATCCAAACGTATGTAAAAGATATCACGGAGAAAAAACAACAGGAAATAGCCCGGCGCGAAATGAATATGTACATAAATGAACTGGCGTCCCAGGCTGTCCCGCTCTTAGATGGGATTGCTGTCCTGCCGTTGTTGGGCGCAGTAAATCCTGATAGGGCAAAACAACTCCTGGATTTAGTGCCGGTCAATGTTCAAAAGCAAGGAATCAGCCATTTGATTATAGATTGTTCAGGCATCTATAGAATTGATCATTTAGTGATTGACTCCCTTTTTAAAATCAACAATGTACTAACATTACTAGGGGTAACATGTATTCTGACTGGTGTCAGGCCCCAATTGGCTGCAGAGGCAGTTACACTTGGCATTAATCTGAACAACATAATCACTTTTACTAATGTTAAGGATGCCTTATACTTTCTCGGAGTAAATAGTAAAACAAGTATATCTCAATAAAAATAGCAGGCCAGTTCACCCAGAGGATTAGCGGCCTTTTTATTTAGTTAAGCTGGCGGAAGGGGGAGGATTTTCCTTTCCATCTAGCGAAATTTAAAGATGTAGAGTATAAAGGCAGGGGAGTGGAAAGTACAATGATCAGTAAAGTTGGGCAGATTATGCTGTATGTTAATAATCAGGATGAGTCTGTACATTTTTGGACAGAAAAGCTTGGATTCAATGTGGTTGCTGAAGAAGATAATGGCCAGGGACTGAGGTGGATTGAAATCGCTCCAAAAGAGGGTACTGAAACAACCATCATCCTTCACAATAAGGAATTCGTTGCCAAAATGTCTCCCGGACTAAATCTTGATACACCCTCTTTAATGTTTTTTTCGGAGGATATACAGCAATTGCGCAGCGAGCTATCCAATAAAAATGTCAAAGTCGGCGAAATGGTCGACACACCTTCAGGCAAAGTATTTAACTTTGCAGACCATGAAGAAAATTATTTTGCTGTTATGGAGAAAAAGTAAAAGGAATGAGGGATACAGGAGATACAATCATTATATTCAGCTCGGTCCCACTCCTTTTGCATTCGATTTTAAGCAGCATTTGATGGAGCAAAAGGGAAATGCTTAGTCCCATTAAAGAATAATACCTCCTGTAGCACTTTTTTGTGATGTATTAAGTGTTTTTCAAGACTATAATTACTAAAATGATGATAATAAAAAGAGTCAATTACCCTTTAAAAAAACAAAAAAGGGATGATTGGCTTTTTTTTTTATGAAACGCACTGAGTGTCTAACTCTTTACTGTGCGCATATGGAATTATTTACATATGAAGTGTATACAAGACTCGTACGATATATGTCTTGAAGACTGTCATAACATAGGACCCTGAGGTGAAGCGAATGAAAAGCATCAAGCATAAGCTGCTGTTGATTAACCTGATCATTGTGGCAATGATACTAGTATTAAGCGGTACTACTTACTTATCCATACTTAATTCTAACAAAAACGTTCAGAATATTGTGGAAGATGAGGTGCCATTGTTAATTGCCGATGAAAAACTGGCCTTTAATATTTCCCAGCGGATAGCACTGGCCCGCGGCTACTTGCTCTATCCGGAAGATAAATCCTTTAAAGAATCATTCATGACTTATACGGAGAAAAGTAAGTCCCTGCAAGAGGGAATCCTCAATAGAGGAGCTTCAGAAGAGGCGAAAGCTTTAATCAATAAAAGTGTGGAATGGAGAACAATAGTTACTGATGAAATTTTTCCTGAAATAGAGAATGGGAATATAGATAAAGCCAGCCAAATAATGAAAGAGAGGGCACAGCCTCTTGGAAGAGAAATTATGGCTGGATTTGAAAAACTGTCCACTCATAGAGAAGGACTGATTGTGAAGAATGGAGATTCTGTTCTGCAAACGCTGGATACAGTGAATATTTCAGTCCTTATCATTTCAGCTATCGTCACGATAACGGCCATTGTTTTATCCATCTGGAGTGCTCAATCCATTACCAAGCCAATAAACGCTGTGATGAGACGGATGCAGCAAATTGCTTCCGGAGACTTGCAATCTGCTGACCTGGAAACAAAGTCAAAGGACGAAATTGCTCAGCTCATGGAAGCTGCCAACAGCATGAGCAGCCAATTAAGCAGCATTATGCATAGCTTGGTACAATCAAGTGAAATTGTAACAGATCAGAGCAAGTCGCTTGCGACTTCCTCAAACGAAGTTAAAGAAGGAAGCTTTCAAATTGCGCAGACGATGGAGGAGCTGGCATCCGGCGCGCAGGATCAGGCCCAGGACTCGGCTGCCCTTGCTGAATCAGTAACCGGGTTTATCCAGCGAATGGCAGAAACGAATCAGGCTGGGAATGAAGTAAGGGGCATAACAGAAAAAGTAAGAACATCAACAGAAAAAGGCAACCAATTAATGATTCAGTCTGAACAAAAGATGATGGAGATTGAAGCAGTTGTCGAACAGTCTGTTAATCGGGTAAAAGGGTTAAATGAAAAAGTTAATAATATTACTAACCTGATAAATGTCATTACAGGAATTGCTGAACAAACGAACCTGCTCGCCTTGAATGCTGCTATTGAAGCGGCGAGGGCCGGTGAATCCGGCAAAGGCTTTGCTGTTGTGGCTGCTGAGGTTAGAAACCTGGCAGAAGATGTGAAGCACAGTGTATCAGATATCACCTCCATCATTTATGAAGTGCAGCATGAGGCGGTTAATGTAAGCAGCACTTTGACAACTGGCTTTGAGGCTGTACAAAGTGGAACACAGCAAATTAAAGAAACATCGGAAACATTTAAGACAATCTCTGCTCTGATAGATAATATGGCAAATGGAGTAGCTGTCATCTCCAATGACCTGGAAGTACTATCGGATAAAGGCAATCATATGAACATGGCGATCTCAAGTATCGCCAGTGTGTCAGAAGAAGCAGCTGCGGGTATTGAAGAAACTACTGCTTCCACAGAACAGACATCAAGTTTGATGGAGCAAATATTAGAAAGTGCAGAATATCTGGCTCAGCAATCTGAACAATTAAATAAGATTACAGGTCAATTTAAGATATAAACTCAGCAAAAAAGAGGATATTCCATGAGGGATATCCTCTTTTGATTTTTGTAGACCGAAGGTGGCAGACAGATTCTCCATGCAGTTTGAGTTTCGCTTGATGTATTTATTAATGATATTGAATTATTTAATCATATTATTCAATTGTTGAATAATAAACCTGATGATTATAAAAAATGTTAAATTCTTATTTAATAATTCAAATATATGGTGTATGATGTGATTAACTGAAAGAGAGGAGAACAGTATGGCGTATCCTTTACTTACTAATTGTCCTGTTTGCACAAATGCGCTGACGATCACCAAGCTGCAATGCAGCCATTGCCAAACCACCGTAGAAAATGAATTTGAGGTTTCCAAACTGGCGGCTCTCGGTCAGGAACAGCTGCAATTTATTGAGATTTTCCTTAAATGCCGCGGAAATATCAAAGAGGTGGAAAAGGAGCTCGGCATCTCCTATCCGACTGTCAGAGGGAAGCTGGATGACATTATCTCTGCGCTCGGATACTCGACCCAAAAGAAGCCCGAACCGGATAAGAAAAAGATTGTATCGATGCTTGAGAAAGGCGAAATTACAGCAGAAAAAGCCATTCAGTTATTAAAGGAGGGAGAATAGATCATGAAGGATGAAATCTCAAGGGTCTTAACGCTGGTGGAGGAAGGAAAGATTGACAAGGATAAGGCAAGTGAGCTGATCAATGTCCTGCAGGGCAAAGATCAGCCAGAGCTGATGACAGTGAAAAAAGAGGTCCCTTACGGAAATAAAATGCTGAAGATCCGCGTGAACTCTAAAGAAGGCGATAATGTAAATGTGAACTTGCCGATCAACCTGGTCAAGGCAGTCCTGAGAGTAGGGACCAATATCGCTGAAAGAATTCCTGAGGCAGCAAAATATGTGAAGGATATCAATATCGACCTGCTCATTGAAGCCATTGAAAACGAACTGGACGGACAAATCGTTGACATTATCTCAGCCAATGGTGATAAAGTGCTCGTGGTGATCGAGTAGATATGTTAAAGGTCAAGGTGAAAGTAAAAGATAAAAAATTCTCCATTCCCGTGCCTTATGCCCTTTTGAACGTGGCCGGCCTGGTCATTACATCCAAAAGGATGATACGCTTCATCAATAAAGCCATTGAAAAAGACGGAATCAAATTTGTCTTCCCTGAAATTGACAGAAAAGATCTGAAGCCGCTGCTGGAGGCCATTTCCGATTACAGAGGGGTTACCCTTGTTGACACGAAATTGAAGGACGGCACTGAGGTAGTGGTGAAGCTTTAAGAGACATTTATCATTTTGTTTTTGCGGCTGCCGGACAGGCGGCTTTTTTCTTTTTTTATAAAATTTATCCTGACAGCCGTACCTGTTTTCTAGTATTCCTATGTTTTAACCCCCAATTAAAGGGAAAAAACCTACTAAGCTAGTTAGTTAGACAGTTTTAGGAGGGGGAAATGTGAAGAAACAGAAAGAGACGCTAGAGGCAAAGGATATTGCCGTTGTGGACAGTTCGGTGGCGAAGAAGTCCATGATCGGCACTTCCATCGGGAATGCGATGGAATGGTTTGATTTTGGTATTTATTCATTTTTAGCAGTTACGATGGGGAAGGTGTTTTTTCCAGAGATTGACCCATCTTTTCAATTAATATATGCATTTGCTACTTTTGCAGTAGCCTTTATCGCAAGGCCTATCGGCGGGATGTTCTTCGGGATCCTGGGTGACCGGATAGGCAGGAAGAATGTGCTGGCCATTACGATGATCCTGATGGCGGCTTCCACGCTCAGCATCGGCTTGATCCCAGGCTTTGCAGCGATCGGTATCACCGCACAGATTTTACTATTATCGGCAAGGCTTGTGCAAGGTTTTTCTACAGGCGGGGAATACGCCGGGGCTATGACCTACATTACCGAAACGACTCCTGATAAAAAGCGCAGCTTCATGGCCAGCGGCCTTGAGGTTGGAACACTGGTCGGCTTTATTGCCGGCGCCGGGCTCGTTACGCTGCTGACCTTTATGCTTGGCAGTGAGGCAATGACGGCATGGGGGTGGAGGATTCCGTTCTTCATTGCCGCTCCGCTTGGAATCATCGGGTTCTATTTCCGTAATCATTTAGGTGAAACGCCGGCATTTGAGGCGATGAATGAAACGATTAAAGAAAAGAAAGAAAGTGCATCGCTAAAAGAGATTTTTGCAGAGCACTGGAAAGCATTGCTGACTTGTACGGCGATCGTTATATTCTATAATGTCATGAGCTATACTGTTCTTACGTATATGCCGTCATATATGTCTGAAGAGCTGGGATACAGTGAAGGAAAGGGGCTCTTGATGCTTGTGCTGGTCATGGCCGTCATGATCCCGCTGGTATTGGCGATGGGGCATTTAAGCGATAAGTTTGGCCGGAACCGTGTCCTGAAAGCGGGCTTGATTGGCGCTGTTATTCTGAGCATCCCGGCGTTCATGCTCGTCCGTTCCGGCAGCACCTATGGCGCTTTCTTCGGGCTGCTGATCCTCGGAATGCTGCTGACGACTATGCAGGGCTCACTGCCGGCAACACTGCCGTCGCTGTTTTATACGAAAGTGCGCTACGGGGCACTGGCTATCACGTATAATACAGCAACGTCCCTGTTCGGAGGAACAACACCGCTGCTGGTCGCATGGCTGGTGAGCGTCACTGGCAACAATATGGTGCCAGCTTATTACCTGATGGGCATGTGCCTGTTCGGCATCATCATCGTCACCCTGTTTGTCAGGGAGACGGCAGGAAAATCGCTTCGCGGTTCTGCACCGGTTGTTGAGCATCAGAGCGAAGTGAAGGAAGTCCTTAAGAATCCGGAGAGGGCCTACTGGTGGAAAAATGAAGGAAGAGCCAGGAAAGGTGCTTTGGGTAAAGGATTGTTGGCCGGATTATTGAATAAACATTAAAAAAGGTGCCTGACTCTAAACGCATATAAGCTGCGCTGGCAGAGTCAGGCACCTTTTATAATGAAGGAGGGTGTATGGTGAAAACTATTTCTATGCGATTGGTATTTATTATAGCAGGTGCTTTGCTCGGAGGGCTCATTCTCTATTTTGGAGACGGGGAATTTCCAATGGGTGTTCTGGCCGGCTTTGTGCTCAGCGCAGTGATTATCCTTGTTTTAGCTGTTTATAAAAAAAGGAAGTGAGATAAGGGGGGCTGGCCAAATTTTCATAGGAGACTGAAAAGAAAACAGCTCCTCCTTCTCATAAAACTCGAAAAAGTGCCTTGCCCCAAGGATAGACACCTCACTTATTCCAATATGCCTTCGCTTCTTTCTCCAGCACCTTTAACCGCTTATAGTAATCAGGAAACTCATTGAGATGGGCAAGGGCGATTTTTCCTGTGAGGAGAGGATCATCGCCTGTCACATTCGTTTGGCTGGAAATTTTTCCGTGTTCCAGCTCTGTATTCACACCGACCCAAAACTCATTCAGATCAAATCTGCTTGCATGAAAATCAATCCCGAGCAGTAAAGCGATTGCAGCTGCTTCTTCTTGGGAAAAAGATTTTTCCCTGGCAGCAGGATGTGAATAAGAATATCGCACATCATGCCTATAGCCGTTGATGAAACGGTTATAGTAAGGGTGATTAAGATAGTACATACACATCGCTCCTAAAAGGCAATTTACGTTAGATTATTCAAGATTATTCCTTTTAAGAGCGGGAGGTGTCAGTCCCTGTTATATTATCGTAAATGGAAGTGGGCAGGCGCTGCAGAATCATCCCCGAATGAACCCGCCTTCCGAATGGATGATCTGTCCGGTTATCCATCCAGCGTCTTCGCTTGCCAGAAAGGCGATAAGCTGTGCTGCGTCATCTGGTGTGCCAATCCGTCCCATCGGAAATTTCGGCAGGAGAACATTCCGTATGTCATCTGTCATCCACGTCGAGTCGGTTGGACCTGGATTGACAGCATTGACGGTAATCCCAAGTGGTGCAAGCTCTTGCGCTAATGATCTCGTAAAGGCAGAAATGGCGCCTTTGGTCGCTGCATAGGCCAGCTCACCAGGCATCGGCCCTAAATCCTGTCCGGATGTAATATTGATGATTCTGCCTGATGGTGAATCAGATCCTTTAAACCGGCGGGCGAATTCAGCACAAAGGAGGAAGGCAGACCTCATATTAACCGCGTAATGAAGGTCAAGACTGCTGGCATCTAACTTTTCGAAATCAGTATTTACAGAGTGTGCGGCATTATTAACCAAGATAGAAGGCCGCCCCAATTTGCATATAATCTCTTCAAATATGGCAAATGCCGCATTAACATCCGATAAATCGGCCATCATTGCCTCGCAGTGTACACCACTATCGGCAATTTCCTTTTGGAATTGTTTGATCCACTCAGCGTCAGAATGATAGTGTGTAAAAAAGATATCAATTTTTTGTGAAGCCAGCTTGCGGCAAATTGCTGCCCCAATTTCATTTTGGCTGCTCGCACCTGTAACAAGGGCGATTTTCCTTTGAGAATGATTCATTATTTAACCCCCGATTAATAAGATTGCAAATTTTTGTATTATAAAATAGCGGTATGTTATGCTTTGGTTAAGCAGTCAGGAAAAGGGGTTATACAGATGAAAGAAAGAATTGTGGAACTAACGTCGGCCAGGAAAGATGCTCATATATTTTATTCTTCCCACCAGCAGGATCATTATCTGAACTCGCTGGCAGATTATATTGTCGCCGGCATCGAGCAGGGGGACCATATTATTCTGATCGAGAATGACCGGATTTTCTCGCTGCTGAAAGAGAAGCTGAAGCCGCTTTTGCATACTGAACAATTTGGCCAGGTTCTTCATATTAATAATTTTGATTATTACTTCTCAAGCGGCAGTTTTAATCCGCCGTACATATTCGAATATCTTGATAATGTCCTGAAACCCTATAATGAGCATAATATTTCCTTCAGAACCTGGGCGCATGTCGAGTGGCGCGATCAGGAGGGTATCCTGGAAATCCTGGAGGAGTTTGAGAATGAAGCTGACAGGCTGGTGAAAGAAAATTCCTTGATGCTCGTTTGTGCATATGATCACGAAAGGGTTCCTGAATCCCTTCATACTGCGCTAATGAAATGCCATGAATTCGTTATGACCGAAGATAGTATCATCCCTTCTGATTTATATGCCGGAACGGAATCAGCGTGATCCATTTACTTCACGCGTTGGAAGAGGAAGGACTCCATCAAAGCGGTGGAGTCTTTCCTTTTTAAAATTCAATATAAAATGGCTGCAATTTCTCATCAAGGCAGTACTCAATCCGTTGTTTGAAGTTCAAAAAGTCCACCATTTCCAAGGCCTGCTCTATCGGAAAAAAGCCGACTTCCAGGCTTTCTGGCGAAGTCGTTAATTTTCCTCCGACTGGCCGCGCCAAAAACAGCGTGTTGCATATGGAGCGGCTGACGTTTTGGAATAAACCGCAGAATTTCAGTATTTCCACATCAATGCCAGTTTCCTCTCTCGTTTCCCTGATGGCTGCCTCCTTCAAGGATTCGCCTTCTTCAACTTGTCCGCCAGGCATTTCCCAGCCTCTTCTCGGGCCCCTGATCAACAGGACATGATTATGTTCATTGACGACAATTGTGGCAGCTGAAACGATATGCTTGGGCGGTGAATAAACTGTTTGTGCATTTTGAAGCATTTGGCTTCCACATCCCTGTTTTTTAGTCTGAAAATTCAATAAAATTAGTGTATCATATAGTTCTGAATTTGAAAATCGGCCAGTTTATTGGTAGATAAGATGAGGGAGACAGTAAAAAACTCGCTTCCTGCGTGCCAGGGAAGCGAGTTTTATAAATACGTGTATGATGTATCCCTCATTGGGATATATGAATCACTTCTTTATCATTCATAATTACCCCATGGCAATCCTGCAGTATTTTCTGGAAGGAACTGGTTACTCGCTCCTCATTATAAACACAAACAGATACGATTCCTTTACCTTTTAGGTGTTTATGAAGTTCCTGCTCATATTTTGCTATGCTGTCGCAGCTTTCCTGGTCTTCCCGCCATTCAATAAGTCCCCAGGTACTGATTGAGGCACTTTTTTGCAGTTGGGTTTCAGTGTTTTTTATAAATTGATTGACAACTGTCTCCGGATGGAAATTACCGTGGGTATAGTAAAAATCAAAATTATTTATAACTTGTAAGTACGATAATTCTTCGGCGGTTAATTCCTTTTCAAGCCGGTTTTTGATCTGGCGTATATGCCGGTCATTTTCAAGTAGAAGAATATAATCACCGTTTTTTATGCCTGCCACAATAAAAGAAACTGCATTGGTGATATAGTTTTCTTCATTATTATAGAGGTAGCAAATATGCCCCCCATTATTTGCTTTACAATTTTTATACAAATCGACAATCAAACTATCCATATAATCCCCCTCAATCTCAGATGTATGTATATTAAAACTTTATTTCTCTTAGGCAGTTTGAAACAATCCCCATTACTTATTCCATATTTCTCATGATACAAACCGATTCCGCCCGGAAAGCATCCCAAACACCATCACGATGGCAGAAATTCCGATCAGCATGATGAGCGGCAATGTCCATGAATGTGTCAGGTCAAATAAATACCCGATGAAAAGCGGTCCGATGGAGGCAAGGATATAGCCGGTCGATTGCGCCATGCCCGATAACTCAGCAGCCTGCCTGCCATTTCTGGCCCGCAGGCCTATATAGCTGAGGGCGAGCGGGAAGCTGCCGCCAAGTGCGACTCCGATCAGGATAATGCTGATGATCAAGAGCGGGTAGGTGGAACCGATCAGCAGTCCGCAGTAGCCGGCTATCGCACAAAGGCTGAGTGCGAAGGCGATCCAGATCTGTGATTGATATTTGCCTGCAAGAACAGGGATGAAAAAGCTCGCCGGCAGTCCTACAAGCTGTGTGAAAGACAGCAGCCATCCTGCCGTTGCAATGCTGATTCCGTGGCTGTGCAGGATTTCCGGAAGCCAGGAGATCGTGACATAAAACAGGGAAGACTGGAATCCCATGAAAAGCGCGAGCTGCCAGGCTAGAGGTGTCCTCCACATTTGCCCGGAAGCTGTTCCGGGATTTGGCATGACTGTACCAGGATTGCTTTGGTGGGATCTGAAAAGGAAAAGCCACACAGTGAATGCTGCAATAACCGGAATGGCCCATACCGCCTGGGCGCCCTGCCATCCAAGATCAGCATCGAGTGCCAGGGGAACGCTTACTCCGGATGCAAGCGAAGCAATTAAACCCATAGAAGTTGAATACACACTTGTCATCAAGCCGAACTTATTCGGAAATTTATCCTTCACGACTGCCGGCAGAAGGACATTGCCGATAGCGATGCCTAATCCGGCCAGAAAGGTCCCGGCGAAAAGAAAAAAGGCCATTGGAATAGAGCGGATAGCAATGCCGGTGAAAAGGGACAGCAGCCCAATCAGAAGAGTCCGCTCATTGGTCAGGCGCAAAGCAATCTTTGGCACCAGGGGAGACATGAACGCAAAGACCAGGAGCGGCAGGCTCATCAGCAGCCCTGCACTCCAGTGCGCCAGGCCGACATCATCCTGGATGATTCCCACCAGAGGCCCTAAAGAGGTGATCGCAGGCCGGAGATTAAACGCAACAAGAATAATCCCCGCAATGAATAAATACTGTTTGGCTGGATCCATATTGGCTTTAGGATTCAGCTTTTCCATAAAACATTCCTTCTCTCTTACCCATTTTTTCTCAAGTATAGCATATTGGCTGAGCTCCATGAATGCGGGTTGGTTCATGATTGTTCGAAAGTTTCTGACAATGTTTCACGTGGAACAAATCCTAACTTTTTTTCAAAATAAAGGTAAAATATTAAGGGTGGCTATTGATTGGAACTTTTTAGCATAATGAAACGTAAAGAAAGGAAAGGACCTATCATGGGGAGGAAAACTTGATGCAATTGCTTGTGATGCTAATGCTGCTTCCATTGTATGTCGTTGTTATATGGGCATATTTAAATCCGAAAGAAAGCCATTTGTGGGGCAACAGATGGAAGTATAAAGAAGAGCCGGAAGTGTCAGAAGCTGCAATCCGTTATGCGAGAGGCATGTCACTTATTTTTATTATCATTATCTCTGTTGTTTATGCAGCAGCAGTTTTGAGCTTGGTTTTTTGAAGAAAGTCAGAGTGATTAATGGACCTCTGGATGAATGCAAAGAGAGCATAAGGGGCACTCAGAGCATCAGACAAAAGCTTCGAACGCTTTATTCAGAGATGGTAAATGATAATCCGGTAAAAAGCTCCCACCCCCGTATCCTACAAGCAATCAAGCCATTTTCTACCCTACCCCGGGGAACTGCTCCATTCTGCATAGTATGCCGCCATTACACCTGCAATTAACCCCCTCCACACTGGAAGGAAATAACCTGCTGAACCGCGCCGAAAAAGGCTATCCTAAAACAGATAATAAAGATGAATATTGGACCGAAGTCATTTACAATAGAGTGGGATTAGCAATAAGATATAACATCTGAAAATCAAATAGCGAAAAGAAGAGGAATGAGGCAACGATGTCAGTCAAGACAAACGGTTTTCGAATAGAGAAGGATTTTTTGGGATCAAAAGAGGTCCCTGCACATGCCTACTACGGGATCCAGACACTGCGCGCGGTGGAGAATTTCCCGATTACCGGCTACCGGATCCATCCTGAGCTGATCAAAGCGATGGCGATGGTGAAAAAGGCAGCGGCAATGGCGAATGTGGAGGTTAAGGCCCTTTACTCCGGAATCGGCGATGCGGTTGTCCAGGCGGCAGATGAAATGCTTGCCGGCAACTGGCATGATCAGGTGATCGTCGATCCGATCCAGGGGGGAGCGGGGACTTCTTTTAACATGAACATGAATGAAGTGCTGGCAAACCGTGCACTTGAGATCATGGGCCGGGAAAAAGGAGATTACCCTTACTGCAGCCCGAACACTCATGTGAATATGTCACAGTCTACGAACGATTCATTCCCGACAGCCATGCATATTTCCATCCTGAGGGTGCTTGAACAGCTGATTGCAGCCATGGAGAATATGCACACAGCCTTCATGGCTAAAGCTGATCAGTTTAACCATGTGATCAAAATGGGCCGGACCCACCTGCAGGATGCTGTGCCGATCAGGCTTGGCCAGGAATTTGAAGCATACAGCCGCGTGATTGAACGCGATATCAAGCGCATCAGGCAATCCAGGCAGCATTTGTATGAGCTGAATATGGGAGCGACGGCAGTCGGCACAGGCTTGAACGCACAGCCCCGCTATATCGAATTAGTGGTTGAATATCTGGCAGATATCAGCGGGCTTCCGTTCAAGGGGGCGGAGCATCTTGTGGATGCCACTCAGAATACGGATTCTTATACAGAAGTCTCCAGTGCGCTGAAAATCTGTATGATCAATATGTCTAAAATTGCGAATGACCTGCGCCTGATGGCTTCCGGCCCTAGAGCAGGACTTGGGGAAATCTCACTGCCGGCAAGGCAGCCGGGTTCATCCATCATGCCAGGAAAGGTCAATCCGGTCATGCCGGAGCTGATCAACCAGACTGCATTCCAGGTCATCGGCAACGACCATACAATTTCGCTTGCTTCTGAAGCTGGCCAGCTGGAGCTGAATGTCATGGAGCCGGTGCTGATCTTCAACCTGCTGCAGTCAATCACCATCATGACCAATGCATTCAAATCATTCACCGAGCATTGTGTCCAAGGTATCGAAGCGAATGAAGACCGGATGAAACAATATGTAGAAAAAAGCGTCGGCATCATTACGGCAGTCAACCCGCATATCGGCTATGAAGTAGCTGCCCGGATTGCCAGGGAAGCCATCCTGAACGGCGCTCCAGTCAGGGAACTGTGCCTGCAGTATGATGTTCTGACAGAAGAAGAACTGGACCTGATCCTGGATCCGTATGAAATGACACACCCAGGCATCGCCGGGGCCGCCTTATTAGATAGAGACTAAACGATTCAGGGAGAGATGAAAATGGAAATCGGAATCAGTACATTTGTGGAAACGACCCCTGACGTAAAGACGGGAGAAACCGCGAGCCATGCCCAGCGGCTGCGCGAGGTTGTGGAGGAAATCATCCTGGCTGATGAAGTAGGGCTGGATGTTTTCGGCGTCGGCGAGCACCACAGGAAGGACTATGCCGCGTCTTCGCCAGCAGTCGTACTGGCCGCAGCAGCACCGCAGACGAAGCGGATTCGCCTGACGAGCGCTGTCACCGTCCTGTCGTCGGCCGATCCTGTCCGGGTTTTCCAGGACTTTGCCACCCTTGACGGCATTTCCAATGGCCGGGCCGAGATCATGGCCGGACGCGGTTCATTCATTGAATCATTTCCGCTCTTCGGCTATGACCTTCAGGATTATAATGAGCTTTTTGACGAAAAGCTGGGCTTGCTCCTGGCACTGCAAAAGTCTGAAAAAGTGACCTGGGCAGGAAATCACCGTCCCGCGATTGAGAATCTTGGCGTGTACCCGCGTCCGGTTCAGGATCCATTGCCGATCTGGATCGGCAGCGGAGGCAGCAGCGATTCCGTCATCCGTGCCGGGCTCCTGGGACTGCCGCTTGTCCTCGCAATCATCGGCGGCCGTCCGGTGCAGTTTGCCCCGCTAGTACAGCTGTATTACAGGGCTGCAGCACAGGCCGGCCATGATATTTCAAAGCTCCAGGTAGCGTCCCATTCGCACGGATTCGTGGCCGAAAGCACCGAAGAGGCAGCAGACAAGTTCTTCCCGCCGACCCAGCAGGCCATGAACGTCCTCGGCAGGGAAAGGGGCTGGGGCCACTATGACCGCGCAGCCTTTGACGCCGCAAGAAGCTTCGAAGGCGCCTTGTACGTAGGAAATCCGGAAACGGTTGCTAAAAAAATCATCGATCTTCGAAAGAACGTCGGGATTACCCGCTTCATGCACCATGTGCCAGTCGGCAGCATGCCGCATGAAGATGTTATGAAAAGCATTGAATTGCTCGGCAGGGAAGTCGCGCCGATTGTGCGTGAGGAAGTTGCCAAGTGGGAAGCAGAACAGAAATAATAGGACAGAGGGGCATTTTTTGTCCCTCTGTTTCATTATATAGGCAGTCTTCGAATTGGAATTTCTTTTTAGCCACAGCAATAGAGTGGCTATAGGATAAATATACGGCTATTTATTTCGAGTCCGAATAGAATTCATAAGCCAATTTACAATTCCGATTAAAATGGTTCCAATAAAAATGCAAACTCCAATAAATCCATATCCCATACCGCTCCAGCCGCCTACACACAAACTAATCATTACAATGGCTATGCTGATTATTATTAGAGCTGTAAAGCCTGTTTTCAGGTACTTGTCTTTCTGTATTGAATTTTTTAGAATTTTGGATGCAGCTGTAAATAAAATGCTGATTACCAATAAAATAAAGATAAAAACTTTAAAGCCTGCCATACTTTCCCCTCCGGAATTAACATATATTACATTCGGTTGTACTATTATAGTAATTTTCATCAAAAAAGCCACAAAGTTTACAAAACAGCCTTATAAGGAAGGAAAGCCTATTTAGTATGAAAGAAATAATCATTGATTTATTTGAATCCTATACACATATAGCTTTGGTGCTAAGTATTCTTATCAACATTATCATCAGCCTGCTTGGCGTGGTTCCCAGTGTTTTTCTGACTGCCGCGAATCTGGCGGTATTTGGTTTATGGAGAGGAATCGCCGTATCTTTTGCAGGTGAGGCCGTTGGGGCCGCCGTGGCCTTCATCCTCTACAGAAAAGGATTTCGAAGGCTAAAGGATATGCGCGGCCTGTCACATCCCAAAGTACAGAAACTATTGGAAGCAGACGGCAAGGAAGCATTTTCGCTGATCCTCGCTCTTAGAATTCTTCCTTTTGTCCCTTCAGGTCTTGTCACTTTCATTGCTTCCATTGGAAAAACCGCTTTTCTCACGTTTTTCCTTGCCAGTACCCTTGGAAAAATACCGGCCATCCTGATTGAAGGCTTTTCGGTATATCAGATTATCAATATGGAGTGGGAGTGGAAAATAGCTGCAAGTGTCATTGCGGTCATTCTGCTCATTTATGTTTCAAGGAAGTTTCGTACCCGGTAAAACAAGGCAAGCGACACTTGAAGCGCTTGTCTTGTTTTTTGTCCGGAGAATGGAAAAAGGAAATAGGCTTGCTGCATTGAATATGAATATATAAAAACACGGATTAGGAGTGATGGCCATTAACAGCCCAAAAATATACCCGGATCCGGATCGCCCTGTTGTAAAAAGAACAATAGAAGCGGGCGGCATAATGAAACAAGAGCTTTTCCAGAGATTGCACCAAGCCTCTATCTTGATGAACGAGTATGGGGAAAGATTGTTTGCTGATGATCTGTTCACGGTTTCTGCTGAAAGATATAGGGTTGAAACCGTTGAATTGACAGTGGCGGACCTTGGTTTTCAGCAGGGAGCTCCTCTGGACAAGATTTTTCAAAGAGCGGGTGAACTGGGGCTGAGTTTGTGTCCGCTGGAGCTGGGTCCTCACATGAGGCTGCAGTATCTGGATCAGCCTGAAGGGTTATCCGGACAGCGGCACCAGGCACCTTCCGGATCTATCACCATTGCATCAGCCGTAATTAGGGATGACCACGATTTCCCGAAGGGCTTTTATCTAAGAAGCATGGAAGACGCTTTATGGCTGCGCGGTTACATTGCGGACTACCTGCATATTTGGAATCCCAATGATCATTTTATTTTTGCAGAATCATTCTCAGGAGAAAAGAAATGAAAATGATACCGTATCACCCGCGCTATGCCTCAGAGACCGTGAAAATGTGGAGGGACAGCAAGGAGAAGGCGATTGGGCAGAAGGAAATCCACAGCTTTGAGGACCATATATATTTTTTAAATAACATACTAGCTCGCCAGTGTCAGATCGTGCTGGCATTATCGGTGGAAAAAGTAGTCGGCATCATCGCCTATAATGAAACCGAAATAAACCAGCTTTATATTCATGGTGACTATCAGGGAATGGGGATAGGCGCTGCACTGCTCAGCAGAGCAAAAGAACAATCAGATGGCCGGCTTGCCCTATACACCTTTGAGGTAAATGAGAAAGCTCAGCGGTTCTATGAGAAGCATGGATTCACCATTATTGGCCGGGGCTTCGAGAATGAAGAAAATTTGCCGGATATTCTTTATGAATGGGAAAAGGAATCAGGCAGGTGAGTTTGATGCAAAACAGGCATTGCCGCTGGCGATGCTTATTTTTTATAGTATGACTGCGTGATTTTTGTTGTAAATGCAACAAAACTAAGTTAAATTAAATTCATGTCAATATATTAAATAAGGCTTAAGGAGTCAGATGATGACGGAAATTCTTCGTGAAATCGGCATGATCGCAAGAGCCTTGGATTCAATCAGCAATATTGAATTCAAAGAGCATGACCTCACCAAAGGGCAGTATTTGTATGTGGTGCGGATCTGTGAGAACCCCGGGATCATTCAGGAAAAGCTGGCCGAGATGGTTAAAGTTGACCGGACAACAGCCGCCCGTGCCATTAAAAAACTTGAAATGAATGGCTTTATTGAAAAAAGGGACGATCCTGATAATAAGAAAATCAAGAGGCTCAATCCAACTGAGAAGGGCAGCAGTGTGTACCCTTTTATAAAAAGTGAGAATGATTATTCCAACAAGGTTGCATTAGAAGGATTTACAGAAGAAGAAGCAGAAGCCATGTTCCATTTTCTTCAGAGAGTCAGAAAGAATGTAGAAAAAGACTGGGAATCTGTAAAAAAGGGAAACAAGAGAATTTATTAAATAATGAAGGAGCGTTTGGAATGACGATGTATTTGAAAAGATGCATCCTGGAAGATTTACATCAGCTGCAGGAGATCAGCATTGAAACTTTCAGTGATACCTTTAAAGATCAGAATTCACCCGAAAATATGAATGCTTATCTGGAAAAGGCGTATAACTTAGAGCAGTTGAAAAAAGAGTTATCCCACAGGTCTTCACAGTTCTTTTTTGTTTTTTTCAATGAAGAGCTTGCTGGATACCTGAAGGTGAATGGGAAGGATGCCCAGTCGGAGGATATGGGTGAGGAAGCGTTTGAGATAGAGCGAATTTATATCAAGAAGCCATTCCAGAAGCATGGGCTTGGCAAATATCTGCTGAAGAAAGCGATCGGAATGGCAGAAGAGCAGGGTAAGAAGAAAGTCTGGCTGGGTGTGTGGGAACAGAACGAAAATGCGATTGCTTTTTATCACAAAATGGGATTTATCCAAATGGGAGCCCATTCGTTCTATATGGGTGATGAAGAACAAATAGACCTGATCATGGTCAAGGCGCTTCTATAAACGATTGAGGTGATATGAAGTGTATATTCCAAAGCACTTTAGGATTGATGATGAAAATGAAATATGCCGTTTTATCGAGCGTTACAGCTTTGCTGCAATCATTTCCCAGCACAATGGAGAACCAAATGCGACGCATCTTCCCCTCGTTTTGATGAAGTCTGAGCATGCTTTATATGGCCATTTTGCCCGTGCGAACGATCAGTGGAAGACTGCCGGGGGCCAGCAGGTCCTTGCCATTTTTCAAGGACCTCACAGTTATATTTCACCCTCCTGGTATGAAACGAAAAAGGCTGTTCCGACCTGGAACTATGTCTCTGTCCATGTTTATGGAAGTTTGGAGATAATTGAAGATGAGTCAGAGATAATCAATACCCTGAATGACTTGACCGTCAAATATGAAAGTCCGGACAGCCCATACCAAATGGAGAATTTAGCACCAGATTTCGTAAAAGGGATGAGCAGAGGGATTGTTCCTTTTAAAATGAAAATCACAAAAATGGAAGGCAAGGCTAAACTGAGCCAAAATCATCCCCTGGAGCGGCAGGAATTAATTATTAAACATTTGGAGCAAACCGCTCAGCATGATTCTATGCAAATCGCATCCCTCATGAAAAAGAATCTGCAAAAATAGCATTCTCAAATCGTGCTGGTTGAAGAGCAGCCTATTAGTTGTTAAATTATTCCTGAATGGTTATTCGGAAACACGAGGGGAAGGGATTTCATGAAAGAAATGATAGCAGAGATAAATGGCTGCAAACTATATGCTAAATTAACAGGCGAATATAACGAAAAACCAACAATCATTATGGACGCAGGCTATGGAGACCATTCAAAGGCCTGGGATCCGGTACTTAAAGAACTCTCAATGCTATCGAGCGTCTTCACCTATGACCGGGCAGGACTCGGAAAGAGCGGAAGAAGCACCAGCCCGAGAACCAGCCGCGAAATGGTAAAAGAATTAAAGGAGCTTCTTGCGGAAGCCAATATTGCCCCTCCTTATATATTGGTCGGCCACTCATTTGGCGGCGGAAATATGCGGATGTATGCAACAGAATACTCTGATGAAGTGTGCGGACTGGTGCTGGTCGACTCGACTCCTGAAGAGTATAGGGAAAGATTTCTCCCGACGATGCCAAAGGACTTTCAGGAAGCCTACCATAAGCAATTCGACCGGGAAGGCAATTATGATGAGTTTATGGAGAGCCTCCGTCAGCTGAAAGATACCAGGCGCCGGTTAGATGTGCCGCTCATTGTCCTGTCAGCAGGCAAGAAGGCTCACTATTCTGCCGAATCACAGGCGCTGTGGAACGACATGCAGCGGGAACTGATAGAGATCTCTTCACAGGGTGAACTGGTGATTGCGGAAAACAGTGCCCATTATATACAGCGGGACGAACCGGAAATCGTTGTGGAAGCGGTAAGGAGACTGGTTGATCTGTAAGGCAACAATTGAATATTGCTTTTTAAAAGGACGTTTATTCTCTATGGATGGATGTCCTTTTTGTTTTGCGTAAAGTCACTTTTCACCTATAAGGCCATAAACTGGGATTGAGGTGAAGGTATTGCTAACAAGAAATCAACTTGACAGCACTTCTTATCATCAAAAGTATTTTCGTCCTTCTTGCCGGAAGGCTTTAAATTTAAGATTAGACAGCTGGGAGCATTTTTCTCCTTTTTATGAAAAAAGCCATGAACAAATCAGGCTGCCTGCTGAATGGGCTAAAACTCCCGAAGATACGATCCTGAATTATTTTAGTATTCTGCGCGAAGCCGAAAATATGGGAGGGCGGAGCTGCGGGACCATTGGCCAGGCAAGGCTGCCCTTTCCGATTGCATATAACTTTTTGTCTAAGAAGTATCGAAATAGATTAAGTTATGAGGAATATTTACATTTCTTTGCCGGAATCGGGCATACAAGTCTGATTAAGCTTTTGCATGTGCCCGATGAAGAAGGAGGAATCCGCTTTTTTTATGAAATTGAAACCATAGAAGGATTTAAAGACAGGAAAGCGGAGTATTTTGGCTATTCGTATGGCTTTATTCACCTTGTACCTGAAAATGAAGGTTTCCGCATCTCCGATATAAGTAAAATAGAAGAAGACTTTCTATGCGCCCCTTATCATGGATGGGCTCATGATGGAGAAGACATTATAAAGGTTAAATACGGAGAATGGTGCAAGCTGATTCATCACTTATATCCCACCGTAAAAAAGGGGTACATTAAAACCATTTACTTTCAGGGGACAGATGGGGCGCTTTATAGTTTTATTTTTGCCACATTAACGAACGGGACTGATTTGGAAGTGGCTCAATATCGTAAAAAGGGAAGAGAACCCTGGGAGCCTGTATATCTAAGCCCAGAGGAATCGTGCTTAAAATAGTGCACTGGAAACTTAAATATTCTATATAGCTGCTGCCTGGAAGGCGGCTTTTCTTATTTTAGAAACTAGCTTAAAAAGGACCTTCAGAAAATGTGAAAAATAGGAAAAGGGATATGATACAATTTTCTTGAAATAAGATGCAAGGAGGAAATGCCTGTGGGTTGGATCATCGTTGTGATCATTGCTTATTTGCCGATTATTTATAGAATACATAAACGCCTGGATTATTTAGAAAAAGAGGTTAAAAGATTGAATGGGGAGAGCGAGCATTATTAAACAAGGGGGAAGTAACATGTCCATTTACCATAAAACTATAGGAGAAGGCTTTCCCATCGTCATGCTGCACGGCTGGACACTTGACCATAGGGTGATGCTGCATGCAATGGAGCCGTTATTTGAGAATCGGGACGGATGGAAAAGGATCTATATCGATCTTCCGGGGATGGGGCAGTCTCTGCCGCAGCCTTCCATACAGAACTCGGATGATATGCTGGAATCTGTGCTGCAGCTTTTGGACGAGATCATTCCTGAAGGACCGTTTGCTGTCTGCGGCTATTCTTATGGGGGCTATCTGGCGAGAGGGGTTGCCCATTCCAGGCAGGATCGTATCCGCGGACTTATGCTGCTGGCGCCGGTGGCCATAGCTGAATCTGCCAGCAGGACTTTGCCACAGCATGCTGTTTTAAAAAAGGACAGCAGCTTGATCTCGAGCCTTTCCCAAGAGGATGCCGAAGAATTCTGTTCTGTCGGAGTCGTACAGGGCGAGGGCGAGTGGGAAAGATTCCAGAAAGAAATCCTGCTTCCTTCCAGATTGGCAAATGCAGAATTCCTGGAGAGGATCCAGACCAGTGGGTACGGCTTTAGCTTCGATATATCCGCTAAACTTGACTGCCCGGCGCTGATTATCACGGGAAGGCAGGATCATATTACCGGCTATCATGATACCTTGCAGCTGCTAGAGGATTATCCGCGGGCAACTTTTGCAGTTCTTGATATGGCGGGACACAATTTGCATATTGAGCAGGGAGATGTGTTTAACGCTTTGGTTGATGAATGGATGAATAGGCTTGAGGTGAAGAAACTGAGGGGGAATTGTTCCAAGTGAGCCGAGGGACCTGTCCCCGTGGCTCAAAAAGGAGGAAGCTAATATGAACAAAATGTTAAAACGTATTTCGGCTATATCAGATGAAGCTGGATTCTCGGGTACTGCTCTTGTTAAAAGGGAAAGGGACACTTTGGCTGAGGCAAGCTTTGGCTATGCCAACCGTTCCGATTACATTAAAAATAATGCCAATACTCGATTTGGGATAGCCTCGGGGTGCAAACTGTTTACAGCGATAGCAATCTGCCAGCTGGTTGAAAGCGGCAAATTATCTTTTGAATCGAAGTTAAAGGATTTCCTGGATGTTTCTTTTCCCTCTTTCGATGAATCTATCACAATCCATCATCTGCTGACACATACTTCTGGTATTCCCGATTATTTTGATGAAGAAATCATGGAGGATTTTGAAGAATTGTGGATTCATAATCCTATGTACAGGATCAGAGCCTTAGAGGATTTTCTGCCATTATTCAAGGATAAGCCTATGAAATTAAAGGTTGGAGAAAGATTTCATTATAATAACGCAGGATATATCTTACTCGGCTTAATTATTGAAAAGGTCAGCGGCCTTTCTTTTGCGGATTATATTCAAGAACATGTATTCAATACGGCAGGAATGCAGGAATCAGGGTATTTTGAATTTGATAACTTGCCTCCAAACACTGCTGCCGGATATATCGACTTTTCTGATGGAACCTGGAAGACCAATATCTATTCGCTGCCCGCAAAAGGCGGCTCTGATGGCGGGGCATACATCACCGTCAAGGATATGGATAAGCTATGGGATGCACTGCTCCATCATAAATTTTTAGGAGATATTTATACGAAAAAGCTCCTCACTCCTTTTGTGCAAACTGACGAGGAAGATCAATACTATGGCTATGGCGTATGGATTGAGATGAACAAGGGAGATATTTTAAAGTATCATATTATGGGCTATGACCCTGGCGTCAGCTTCCATTCCGCCTACTATCCTCAAAATGGCGGTAAGGTTATAGTGTGCTCGAACCAATCGGAAGGGGCATACGATGTGATGAAGGAAATTGAAGATGAAATAATGTCTAGATAAAATCTTATTTTTGCATTGGAATCACTTAAAGATAGAAAAAACATTGGGTTTACGCCCAATGTTTTTTTATCAATGCTGCTTATCAAAGGCCAGCTTTAATCCGAATCCGATTAATACAAGGCCGGTTGCTTGGTCCATTACTCTTTGGACTTTCGGAGACATGAGCCATTCACGCAAATAGTTAATAAAAAAGACGTAAATGAAAAACCAGGCAATGGATAGCAGGGTATAGATGATGCCCATGATAACTAGCTGCTGGGCTGTGTTTTCGCCTGCTTTCACAAACTGGGGCAAAAAGGTCAAGAAAAACATGGCCACCTTTGGATTGAGGACATTGGAGAAGAGGCCCTGTTTAAAAGCTGATTTTTTAAATTCAGGAGCAGCGGAATAGTCATCGCTGGCAGATTGCTTCTTTTTCCTTGAGGTGAAAGAAGATAAACCGAGATAAATCAAGTAAATGGCACCTGCATATTTAATAATTTCAAAAGCTGCAGCAGACTGCATTAAAATGGCGGAGAGCCCAAAAGCAGCTGCAAATGTGTGCACCAGAGAGCCAGCTGTGATTCCGAGAGCCATTTTATAGCCATCTGTTCTTCCATCAGAAATAGTCCTCTTAGTGATGAGTGCCGTATCGATGCCCGGGCTCATGACAACAAATAATGAAAGCACCAGAAACGTAAAGAAGTCATTCATTTTCCCCACCCCTTGCTGATAGCAAATGTCGTTTGTTAAAATATATTTAATAAAATTTAAAAGTATTTTATCACAGATCCTACTGGTTTTGTTTATTTTTATTAAATAAAATTAAATATGATTTAACGAGGGGTAAGGGATGGAAAACATAAATATCGGCAAAAAAGTGAAGAAATACAGAAAAGTGAAAGGGTGGAGCAGCAGGGAATTGGCGAAGGAGGCTGAAATAACGCCGTCGATGTTAAGTCAAATTGAACGGGGGCTCGCAAATCCCTCGATTCAGACTCTGAAGGTTTTGGCTAAGGCCCTTGATGTTCCTACCTTCAGTTTTTTACTAGAGGAAACCAATACAGATGATTTGGTTGTCCGGTCAAATGAACGTAAACAAATGGTTGCCGGCAATCTTTCATATGAGCTGTTGTCACCTGATTTTACAGGAACACTGGCAACGGCGATCATGAATGTCCCTCCTGGTGCCAGCTCATCTGAAAAACTGCTGGAGCATAAAGGAGAGGAAGTCGCTTTTGTATTAGAGGGAAGAATCAAAGTGTTTTTAGACGAGCAGGAGTATCTATTGGAAACTGGCGACAGCGTCCGGATCCCTTCACTTATGAAGCATAAATGGGCAAATCACTTTGATCAAAAGGCCGTCATCCTTTTTTCCGTGACCCCCCCATCTTTTTGAAATTACAGATAAAGTAGAGACAGAAGGATAGGTTCCTACTCCAAGTTGGGGCAAGGAACCTATCCTTCTGTCTTTTTTATTAAAAACTGTAACGTTTTACTCTCTGCAGGACACTTATATAGTGAACCTAGTGGAAGGAGATCTCTAATTGGATGAGTTTACGCACTTGTACAAGAAATACAGAAATCAGATATACCGCTATTTGTTCGGCTTATCAGGAGACAAATCCGCTGCAGAGGAATTGACGCAGGAAACATTTCTGCAAGCTTTTCAATCCATCCATCGTTTTAAGGGAAACAGCAAAGTGTCCACCTGGCTGTTTCAGATTGCCAAATATACTTATTACAGCTACATAAAGAAAAATAATAAAATTGAACGAACCGCTGATGCCTTAAAGTTTGAAGATCAGCTTCCCGATAAAGATACACCAGAGGTTATTTATGAAAAAAAAGAGAGCTCGAATCATGTGCTGGCTGCAATCAAGCAGCTGAAACAGCCGCAGCAGGATATCGTGATTCTCCGTTTGTACAATGAAATGAGCTTTAGTGAGATAGGTGATATTTTCAGCCAGACAGATCAGTGGGCAAGAGTGAATTTCTACAGAGCAAAAAATAAACTCGCTGTAATGATGGAAGGAGGCAAGAAGGCATGAAAGCAGAATGTGATATTATCAAGGATCTGATCCCTTTATATGTTGAAGATCTGACCAGTGAAGCCAGCAGCCAATTAATCAAGAATCATCTGCATTCCTGCGAAGATTGCGCGAAGTACCTCCATAGTATTGAAAGTGATCTGCCTAATGGAGGCCAGCTGGGTATAGAGGAGGAAAAAGGCGATCAAAAACTCATACAAGGTGTAAAAAGAAAAATATTTAAAATGAAGTTTATAGCCATCTTAATTGGATCGGCCATCGGGCTTAGCCTTTCTTTAGCCTTTTTCAATCTTGCATTAGCAGGAGCAGCCGCTTTTCTGCTGTTGATAGTGATCCTGATTTATTTATTCAAAGACGAAAAACATACAAAGGGGGATTTAATGTGATGGGTTGGCTTAATGTTGGCAGCCTTGTGCTTGGATTGGTTGCCTGGATCCTGCCGATTATGAATCTTATTATGCTTAACAATCAAAAACATAAAAATTGGGCGGCTTTTGCCGTCATCAGCGTCAGCGCCTGTGCTGTTTCGCTTATTTTCCAGCTTATGTACAGCAATCATCTTGTGAATATTGAGGACTGGCCGGCTCTGATGGATACAGCGGGGGCTGTGGTATTTGTTTCATCTGTTCTTGTCGGGATTACGTTTCTTTTGAATGCAGTTACTTTGATTGTTTATCGGAAGAGGGCGGTTAGTTAAGGAAAAAAGGGACAGGTCCTTTTCCCAAATCGGGAAAGGGCCCTGTCCCCTTTTTTCTTGATTTCCCTCAGCAAGAAGGAAACCCGCTACCGGGCATCGAAACATGTATTATGCATTTTTTGGAAAAATATCAAAGGAAGCTGATTATATTGAAGTTAGTAAGACCTGAACAAAATCATGAAGAACAATTAATGGCATACCGGAAGGCATTTTTGGACTCGGGAGAATATCTTTATGGAGGCTCTTCGCTGCAAAATTATGAAAATTATCATGAGTGGCTTGGAAAAATCACCAGCCAGGAAAAGGGGCAGCAGCCGCCCAACCGGGTACCTTCCACTCAGTTCCTGAGCATGGTTGATGAAAGAGTAGTCGGCCTGGTTAACATCCGCCACCGGCTGACACCGGAATTGCTGGTAGAAAGCGGTCATATCGGCTACAGCGTCCACCCGGCTGAACGGCGGAAGGGATTTGCCGCAGAGCAGCTGCGGCTGAGTCTGATCGAGGCAAAAAATCTGGAGCTGGAAAGAGTGCTGATCACTTGCGATAAGGCTAATATTGCTTCTGCCAGGACGATTCAGAAAGTTGGCGGGGTTTTGGAGAATGAGGTCGTATCTCCAGACAGTGGTGAGATGGTTCAGAGGTATTGGATACAGATTTAAATTCTAACCCGTCTTTTTCCGCACAGGGAATGGAGGGTTCAGGTTTTCTTTTTTAGTTATAGTAAGCAAGAAAGGAGGGTGGATATGGATTGGCTTGAGAGATTGAATAGAGCAATGGATTATATTGAGGAGAATATAGCGGGTGAAATAGATGGAAAAGAAATAGCAAGAAGGGCTTGCTGTTCAGAATACCACTTTCCACGGATGTTCTCCTCGATGACCGGATTATCTTTATCAGACTATATCAGGCGGAGGCGCTTATCACAGGCGGCAGTCGAGCTTCAAAACAACGCTGAAGTCCGGGTGATTGATCTAGCGTTTCTTTACGGCTATGATTCCCCGGATGCCTTCAGCCGTGCTTTTAAAAACCTTCATGGGATTACCCCATCGGCGGCCAGGAATAAGGGAATCAAGCTAAAAGCCATCCCGAGGATTTCCTTTCAAATTTCAATTAAAGGGGACGAGGAAATGGATTACCGGATCGAAGTATTAGAGACTGATGTTGAAATAGTGGGAGTCAGGCGGAAGGTGGTTACGGAGGACGCTTTTAAAACAATTCCGGGGCTGTGGAAAGAAGCAACTGAAACTGGCCTGCTGCAGCGTTTTATTGATCTATCCTGGGAAAATCCCCAATGCAAGCTGGAAGGGATATTGGGTGCAGTCGGAAAACAGGCTGCCATTACAGATGAAGAGTTCGATTATTTCATGGGCTGCCGTTATATTGGTGATTCTGCAAGCGACATGGAGAAAATTGTGATTCCCGCAGGTACTTGGGCTGTTTTCCCTGACATTCCTGATGCTTGGAAGCGCCTGTACACTGAATGGCTGCCTTCCTCAGGTTACGAACTGGCAGATCTGCCGTGCATTGAGAACTATTTGGCGCCTGACAGGGTTCCGACCAGCGAGTTGTGGGTGCCGGTTATAGCTAAATAGAGGGAAGGGAGTGACAGTATTTTTTGTGACAAGCTGTATGAGGAACCTGTTTATCTGTCTTTGAAAATTTTCCAAGGGGGCGTAACCTAATCAAGCCAACTCTATTAATCTTCGGAACGGACCATTTTGCAGGCATAGACAATGGAGATATGTATATGACGGACAAAATGGATATATTATCGGATACCAGGCAAGCAGAAATCCGGGAGGTTATCACTTGTTTAAAGAGGTTTAAACCGACAAAGGTTGCCTTGGAAGTTCTTCAGGAAAACGGAGAAGCATTAAATGATGAATATGCTTCTTATTTGAATGGAGACTATGCATTAACCGTTAATGAAGTCGACCAAATCGGATTCCGGCTCGCAAAGGAATGCGATTTAAAGCAGGTTCATGCAGTCGACTGGAATCAGGAAGAGGATGGTGTTCCGGACCCCGGGACTTTAAGTGAATGGGAGGATACGGAAGAGTATAAGGCATTTACAGAGATAGGGCAGAAAATCACTTCTAAAGCAAATACATACTTGCAGAATCATTCTATAAAAGACTATCTGCTTTGGCATAATGATCCGCAGAATATTGCCAGGGGGCAGGAACTTTACATGAAGATGTCCCTGATAGGCAGCCATAGCAACCCGGCGGGCGCCATTTGGACAGCGAAGTATTGGTATTACCGCAATCTGTTAATTTATAAAAACCTGGCTAGCTTAGTGAGTTCCAATGAAGAACGAATTTTGGTTTTATATGGCGCGGGCCATCTCCATCTGCTATTGCAGTTTGCAAGGGAGAGCGGGTTATTTGATGTTGAGGTTGCGGGGAATTATTTGGGGTAGGGACAGTTCTTTGTAGATCCAAGCAGCCTGTCCCTCTGTCACTTTAGGGTTTTTTAATGAGGTGGTAGATGTGTTTAAGGAAGAAAGGAAATTTATTAGTCGGCTGCCGGAAAAAGTCAAATTAGGTGCAGCTGGCATAATCATAAGTTTATTGAGTATTTTTATTGTAGATACATCCGTTGCAGTTTTTAGCGTGTTTTATTTGCTTGGGGTGACTTTAATCTTCATCAGCGCAGTTATGGGAATTAGGAAATTCAACAAGAAATCAGTGGGCGAGATATTGTCCGGAATTGCCGTACTGCTGATAATGTTAGGGGTATTTGCGGTTTTGGGATTTAGCCGGATCTTTTACTATGTTCAAATAGCAGCCATTGTTTTATTGTTGATTGGAGACATATTAAGCAGCACAGATAAGAAAAGGGGTTCTAAAAAGGATAAGGAATACTGAAATAAAGTAAAGAACCCTATCTGGTATATACTCGGAGCATTAAGTGGCCTCTTTAGCAATTGACTGCCAAATGTTATTTATGTATTTTACAAGAAAATCAAACTCAAAGAGTGATAGCTAACTCATTTGATGGGCTGATGGGACTTATAGTCACAAACAGAGGAAATCTATCTTTGCCAGGCGGGGAGCTGAGAAGCTTTGGAAAAGGTCTTTCATTTCCATTATGGGAGTGATTTGGAGCATGATTATATTGATCAGTTTGTTAAAGAGAAACTGATGCCATATCGAAAGTTAAGGTATAACAAGCCCAATCAGAATATAACTTATGCGCCTGATTTCGAACTAGTCTTAGACATTTTTGATAGTAACAAAGAAAAACATATAGATAATAAATATTACTTAGAATATTTTTATCTCACCACAAACCAATTAACCTTGTTTAAGAAATCTTACTCCAAGTTTAAAGGCCATCACGTTTGGTGCAAGCCCAACCATAGAGGCCATTATTATGTTGAGATTGATCATAAGGAATATACAGCCCGTACCTATGTCAGCCTTGATGATAAACAGCTTGTATTCATAGATGATGAATCTATCAATAATGATGAGCTAAGAAAGAAAGTTTACCAACTTCCAGAAGAGCTTCAAGTACTCATCCTCACACCGAATGAAAGGGCTAATGAAAGAATGAGCCAACGTTTAGTAGAAGATTGGATTAAAAGAATTATGTTATTCCAGTATTGATTAGTTAGTTGCTTGTCTCAGAAAAAAATGAAACTCTCCTCCCTCCTGTTCCGTATACAAATATTAACAGGAGGGATACCAATGGAAGTTAAAGTGGCAGAGAAGAATGGGAACCTGCAGATAAGCTGGCTATTAAATAAAACTGAAATACCGTTATCGGCTATCACGGATGTGTTGTATGACGATACATATGGAGGGCAGGAAAAGGAGGCCATAAGGATTGGGTTTCCATCCGGCAATACAGACAGAGTGGTTATTAAAACAGAGGAAGAAACTTATATACTTTTTACGAGTGTGGGCGGCATAAAAGAAAAAATCTTAACTTTGATGAATAAGTCTGTGCGTTGATCTTAAGGAGGATTAGCGCTTTTTTTGTTGAAGTTCTTTAATAAACTGTCTGCAATCAATGTGTCATTCACAGCTGTAAGTATAGGGGGAGAATGGTTGAAAAAGTTCATGGTTTTCGGTTTTATTTCTATCATGATCATCCTTGGGGTTATGTATATGATCAATTCAAGAAGCACAACTTTTAACCAAGTGGTGCCTGATACGCCTGAGATTACATCTATAGAAATAATCAAATCTTCAACTGATAAGGAAGTTGTTTTGGAAAAAGAGAGCGATGTAAATTTACTGATCCAGAGCTGGTCTGAAATGGAGCTAAAGGCAGATACAATGGGTTCTCTGAATTTTGAAGAATCGTATTGGATCACTCTAAAAGCTAATGATGAGAGGAAATACGGGCTGATAGTTTACGATGATAAATACTTATTAATTTATGATTTCAGCAAAAGGACAAAAAAAGACAGCAGCAGGAGTTACCAGATTATCAGCGGGGCTGATTTGGACGATATTGAGCAGTATTTTTAGTCTTGAAAGGAGCTCATATGGAAAATTCATTAACCATAACAATGGAAGCTACGCATTCATTGAACTTCTTAATTTATATTCAGAATATATTCCTGAATAAAACGCGGAGCAAGTCTGATTTGAAGTTTCCTTATATGCCGGCAGAGTGCCAGCTGCATGAAGATTTTGAGGTGCGCTTCAGAGATTTATGGAATGCTATATCAGAAAGAATAGCTGATGATCCATCACAAGATCAGTTGATTTTAATCGAAGAAAGAAACTTATTCTATCAGACACTGTTCACTGAAAATGATGATTCATTATCTGAATTCAATCAGATATATACATCCTTTAGAGCGTGGTGGAGAAGCCTTGCTGGAGGTTTTGCTGTAGAAATATGTATGGGTGAAACAGTAGATAAGATTTATAGGGGATTAGCTGATTTGCTTATAGGAAAAGGAATTAAGCCGCGAAAAAGACTGTATCTTAACCTTATCTACGATCAGTGTTTATTGGCAGATGCAGAACCCTCCTCTTATTACGCCATCCTTTCTCTAGAAGATGGTTTTATGAGGTATAAAGAAATCCCTGGAAGATTACTGCACAGTATTGATTAAGCTGATATGCATAAGCATTAGGGGCAGTGCAATTTGAAAAGGGGGCTGGAAAGTGGATTTACTATTCTGGATTATTTTCGGTTTTTTCATAGGCGGATTTGCGATTCTCGTTTCCATGAAAAAGAATATGGAACGCAGGGTCGCTGCTCTAAAAAGAGACGGGGAAAGCAGCAGTATTTCATCCCGTCCTGTAGTCTGGTGGATCTTCGCGACGACAGTTTGGGGAATTGTGAGCATGGGGCTTGTTGTGTGGTGGTTTTCGGTTAACTGACTTAAGTTTTGCCTATAAAAGTAAGGAGATCAAATATGGATAATTGTATTTTTTGCAGGCTGGAACTCGAGCCGGATCAAAATATTGCCATGAGCAATGAATATTGTCTTTTTTTACAGCTGGGGCAAAGTAAAATAAAGGGAAGCCAGCTGGAGGGCGCTGGGTTAATTGTTCCTATTCAGCACAGGGAAACTGCGTTTGATTTAACACCTGAGGAGTGGGCGGCCACCTACAGTCTCCTTCAGGATGTGAAAAAGTACTTGGATGAAAAGCATGAGCCTCAAGGTTATAATTTAGGCTGGAACTGCGGCGAGGCTGCTGGGCAGCATGTTTTCCATGCCCATTTTCATGTGATCCCAAGATATGAGGACGAACCTCTTGCGGGTAAAGGGATCAGGTATATGTTTAAAGGAAAAGAAAATCAAAGGGGGCTTAGACCTTCTCCTTTGGCCACTTAAAGGAGAGAGCTAATGGAAAACAACGTGTTTGAGCAGATGGCTCAAAGATATGATTCAGAGGAAAGAAAGCAATTGGCGGAAGTAATCGCTGGAGAAGTCAGGACTAAACTGCAGAACAGCAAGGATCAGTCATTAATAGATTATGGGAGCGGCACTGGTCTGGTCAGTCTGGAACTAACAGATCTGGTGGAATCCGTTTTGCTGGTTGATTCATCAGAACAGATGCTGGAGGTTGCGGAAATGAAGATTTCCCGCAGAGGCATCGGCAGTGCAAAAGTGCTGTATGCAGACTTTACACAGGAAACGCCTCAGCTGAAGGCAGACATTGTCTTTATGTCACTCGTCCTTCTCCATATCCCGGATACTCAAAAAATCCTGCAGCAGCTGTACAGCATCCTCAATGAAGGCGGCAAGCTCATCATTGTTGATTTTGATAAAAACGAGCTGATCAGCCATCCGAAAGTCCATAACGGCTTTTTGCAGGAGGAGTTGAAAACAAAGCTATCCGAAGCAGGATTTACATCAACTGAAATCAGGACATTCCATCATGGAAGCGGTATTTTCATGAAGCAGGATGCCTCTATGTTTATTTCAGTCAGCATTAAGTAAGACGCAGAGATGCAAAACGGGCCGGCGGACCTGTCCCCTTGGCTCGTTTACTTAAAAGGACAGAGGGACTTGTCCTCTGTCCTAAAGGCAAACTCGGCGCAGTTGCCTGTTTTCATGTGGAAAAAAGATAGCCATGAGGTCCTTATTGCTTACGCTAAAGGCTGCGTTCTTATTAAGCGGTTTAGCTGATATCTGTACGTATCAATGAAAAACTCCAGCTTAATAATCAAACGAAAGATCCTTTTAATCAAGCTTGTAAGTGTACTCACAATGTATCCCTCCACATTCATGATAGTGCACGGATAAAGCTGCACTAGCATTAATATCCTCCAGAGCAAATTCTTTTATTCACTTCCATTCTTGATATCACATGCAAATTTACAGGGGGCATTTATTTGATTGTGGTGTTATGGCAAATATCCTTATTCCTTTGTGTCATCACTCTCCTTTTTGGACTATTTAAGAAATCATGGCTTTCCATGTTCATCAGTTTTATCACGTCACTCCCCATAGAGTATTACTTCCTTGGAGCTGAAAATGCGTGGAGGATGGCTGCATTAGTTCCTTTGCTGCTGCTG
Organism: Bacillus sp. SRL543; assembly: GCF_984799205.1. Classification (NCBI taxonomy): domain Bacteria; kingdom Bacillati; phylum Bacillota; class Bacilli; order Caryophanales; family Bacillaceae; genus Bacillus; species Bacillus sp. SRL543. The sequence continues at coordinate 4,762,523 of NZ_OZ481794.1, read as the reverse complement.
TTTCTGACCTTTGTTTTTTGGAGGAATAAAGCGCGCTGATTTAGGTGAGGCAAAGGATCTGCACATTTTTTATAGAAATGAATAATTTAGAGCCGGCTGGCAGGAAAAATAAGGGATCCAGAACTTTTGGAAAATAAAACTGAACTAGGTGGGGGGAGTATCGTGCTGCGGGCAGCTTGGAAAAACATACTGTATATCCTCGAACATAAACTCAATGTCCTAATCGAGTGCTGGAAAGAAGGACTATTTCTGCAGGGGGTTATCCACGATTGGTTTAAATTTTCCCCGCAGAAGTTTCTGCCATATGCTAAGAAATTTTTCTATGAAGGTAAAAAAGATCTCAATGATGAATTAAAGTGGGAATATGCATGGCTCCACCATCAGCATAAAAACAAGCACCACTGGGAACATTGGGTGGTTGACCCAAAAAATAAACAAGCCCTGCCGATGCCCAGAAAATTCTTCTTGAAATGGTCTGTGATTGGCGATCATTTTGGAGGAGATGGGGAAGAAAGGTGAAGCACTCCACAATGGATCTCAGCGGGAATATTATATTGCATCCTGAAACGAAAAAGGAATTGGAGATTATATTGGAGAGGAAAAATAACGAGGATCGCAAGCAGAGGCTAAGCTAGTAGTGCGGATTCAAATACGGTAATATTCTTGGGATATAGGGGATGAAGGAGGAGTTGACCATGATTAATTTAATGCCAATCGGGTTTGCCTACAATGAAAGGCACCAGGTAGAGGATGATTATTGGGGCGAAGTGGTCAGCAGGATCGTGCTGGACGATTCTTTGCCAGAGGACGGGCTCGACGGAATTGATTCCTTCTCCCACTTAGAAATCATCTATCATTTTCATCGTGTGGATCAAAGTAAAATTGTGCCTGGTGCAAGGCATCCCAGAAATGACAGCAGCCTTCCCCAAGTTGGAATCTTTGCTCAGCGCGGCAAGAATAGACCAAATCGACTGGGCCTGACAACTGTGAGGCTGGATAAAAGAGAGGGCAGGGAACTGACCGTCACAGGACTTGATTGCATCAATGGGACGCCGATTCTTGATATCAAGCCGGTGATGGAGGAGTTTCTCCCTAAAGAGCCGATCAGCCAGCCTGACTGGTCCCGTGAGATTATGAAGCATTATTGGGGCTGAGGCTTAGATTGCAAATAAAAAAGATCAGCGGGCTCCCGCTGATCTCTTTTTCATTTAGCTGCTGCTGTTTATTATCAGGACCGGAGAAAGATCACCATTCCCGCCTCCATAAAAAAGGACAGAATTCTGATTGAAGCCCGCTGCCGTTGCTGCTTTTAGCCTGAACTGTGTCTTGCCGCTCCGGTTGATTTGGGCCAGCGCACTGGCGGGTATTTCTATATCAATGTAATTAGAAACAGCAGCCGGCTGGAAACTGGCCATATTGGTGAGCGTGCCTGCGGCGGAATAATCGCTTTGTTCTATTGGGGCAGAGCCAAACGTTCCGTTCTTCATGTCGATTTTTACTTCAGAGACCGTCCCTGAGATTGATTTTGTGTATAGGCGCAATTTTGCTGAACCAATCGCGGTCTGCCCGAGGGTGCTTGTGTCAAAGGATAAAATTCCTCTGAAGGTATCAGTATTGTACATCCCTTTATCGCCAGCCTTAATATCTCCTGAGCCTTTGCCATCTGCTGTGAATCGGCCGGCAAAGCCGCTTTCCCCTGAGATGGCGCTGAATGTCAGCGAGTCCCCGGGAGGAGGAGCATCTTCTTCGATGATATATACCTCTTCTTTGACAGACTCTCTTTGTCCGGAGCTGTCCTGGCTGAAAAACTTAAGGGTTGTATCGCCGGAAATGAAAATCGGTCCGGTATAGAGTGTGGATTGTGTTGTAGGATTTGAACCGTCCACTGTATAGTAAGTGGCTGCTTCTTTATTGGTCTGGAATTCTACATAGACAGGCTGATTATAGGTTCCGCCTTTAGGGCTCGCTGAAGTTGCAGGGGCAACGCCGTCATTTCCGCCGTTATCATTGCCTGCAAAAGATTGAAAGAACTCCCACATCATTCGGCTGGCATCAGGTCCCTGTGGATCTGTATAGCTGCCTTGCACATTTCCCCCTGACCAGGCATGCCCCATGCTTTGAACCGCTACTTTTTTCATCCAGACTTTGCCGTCCCCAGCTTTATAATGGCTGACAGTGTAGCTTTTTCCGCCAGGTACGGTTAAATTCTCGGTCTGGTCCGGCTGATCGTCAATCCAGACATCCTCAGTGCCATTCTGTGCTAAATCGTTTGTGACAGCCCACTGTGTGATGACCTGATTTCCATTTACCGGTGCGACTGTGTAGTCCGAAGTTCCGTGAAACACTATAACTGGCATGAGGTCTGCCCGGCTTCCCATTGCCTGATATGCAGCCCTCCCTTGGCGCACTGGATCAGGGCCGCCGCTGGACATAGCGGTAAAAGCCCCGGTCATGCTGGTTGCAGCTTTGTATTCAAGACCCGCTCCCACCCCAATGCCAGAGAAAAGGTCAGGATACGCGGCCCCCATGATCACGCTCATCGCCGCACCTGCCGAAAGACCCGCTGCATAAACCTGATCATCTTGGATAGAGTAATTATTTTTTATAAGATTCACCATACCGGCGATAGCAGCTGGTTCCCCGCTGCCGCGCGACTGATGGGCTGATTCGAACCAGTTCCAGCACTTATTGGAATTGGCACTGCTGGTCTGTTCAGGATACAGCACCAAAAATCCTTTTTCATCAGCCAGTGCATTCATCTTCGTCCCTGCCGCAAACTGGCTGGCATCCTGTGTGCACCCATGCAGCATGACATATAACGGATAAGACTGACTTTCATCGTACTGATCAGGAACATACAATTTATAAGGCTTGCCGCCATAGGAGCCTGTAATAAATTGTCCTGCAGCCTTCGAATTACCAGGAAGCAATGTGACCGAGCATACAAAAATCAAAACGATTAAACCAATCCAAGATTTTTTGCGAGCCAGCATAATCAACTCCTCCTTTTATCCTTCAGATTTAGTGTAGGAGGAGGGAGTTACAACCAAGTTACAGTGAGGCGGGAGAGGTTGGGTAGGCATTGATTAATAACCTAACCTGGAGAGAAAGACAGAAAAAAGCAGGCGGCTGGAATAGGTGAAGAATAAGGACAAAAAATCTGTTGAGAAACCTGAAAAGGCGCATATTAAAAGGGAGTAAAGGTAATGTAAAAAGAAAACTTAACCATTGCATATATAAGTAAATTCTTATATATTAATATCGTAAAGCAGGAGGTGAATACAGTTGAATCTGTCCGCTGTTGAAGTTGATAAAGCTGCCAGCATCTTGAAATTATTAGGTGATAAAACACGGCTGACCATGCTGAAAATCCTGGATAATAATGATTGCTGCGTTTGTGAGTTTGTTGAGATTTTTAAAATGAGCCAGCCTGCCATCAGCCAGCATATCCGAAAGCTAAAAGATGCAGATGTGGTAAGGGAAACCAGGAGAGGCCAATGGATCATTTATTCTCTGAACAAAGCGAGCGACTACTACCCGCTGGTGAAGGATGTACTGGATCATCTGCCGAGCCAGGACTATAAATTGAGAGAACTGGAAGAACAGGGATTAAGAATTTCGTGTGAGTAAGAGGGGGTAACATATTTTGACTCAGATTGTTTTAGCATCATTGATATTTCTGGCCACCCTCATATTGGTAATATGGCAGCCGAAAGGATTATCGATTGGCTGGTCTGCTTGTGGGGGAGCTATTCTTGCCTTGATTGTAGGAGTAGTTGACTTCAATGATGTGATTGATGTGACATCCATTGTCTGGAATGCAACGCTTGCTTTCATTGCGATCATCATCATTTCACTGATTCTGGACGAAATTGGATTTTTTGAGTGGGCAGCTCTGCATATGGCAAGAGCAGCAAAGGGAAGCGGAGTTAGAATGTTTGTTTATGTTTCCATTTTGGGGGCTTTGGTTGCGGCATTTTTCGCCAATGACGGAGCCGCATTGATTCTAACGCCAATTGTTCTTGCGATGGTCAGAAACTTGAAGTTTGATGAAAAAATGGTTTTCCCATTCATCATCGCGAGCGGATTTATTGCCGATACAACATCTTTGCCGCTGGTTGTCAGCAACCTTGTTAATATCGTTTCAGCTGACTTTTTTGGAATTGGGTTTGTGGAATTTGCATCCAGAATGATTATTCCAAACTTCTTTTCGCTCGCAGCAAGTATCATTGTCCTGTACTTATACTTTAGAAAAAGCATACCGAAGAATTATGATTTGTCCCATCTGAAGGAACCTTCCGACGCGGTTCGGGACAGCAAGATGTTTCGGCTGTCATGGCTTGTGCTGGGAATCTTATTAATCGGCTATTTTGCAAGTGAGTTTATTGGGGTGCCTGTTTCAATCATTGCCGGAGTCGTTGCCATCTTCTTCTTATTAATGGCACGCAGGAGCCCAGCCGTCAATACCCGCACAGTCATTAAAGGGGCACCTTGGGCAATTGTGTTTTTCTCCATCGGAATGTATGTAGTCGTATATGGGCTGAGAAACGTGGGCCTTACCAACGTGCTGGCTGATGTGATTCAAATGACAGCTGACCAGGGGCTATTCGCGGCAACCATCGGGATGGGATTCATTGCAGCCATTCTTTCATCTGTGATGAATAATATGCCAACTGTTATGATTGACGCACTGGCCATTGCTGACACTGATACCAGCGGTGTGATCCGGGAAGCGCTGATTTATGCAAATGTCATTGGATCTGATCTGGGTCCGAAGATCACACCAATTGGATCTCTGGCAACCCTGCTATGGCTGCATGTATTGTCTCTAAAAGGAGTAAAAATCTCCTGGGGAACCTATTTCAAGACTGGAATTGTGCTAACCATTCCAACATTATTCATCACATTAGTTGGCTTATATATTTGGTTACTGATCATTTAAAAAACTTACCTAAAAGGAGAGTCTCAACATGACTAAAAAAACAATCTACTTTCTATGCACAGGAAACTCTTGCCGCAGCCAAATGGCAGAAGGATGGGCTAAGCAGCATTTAAGTGATGAGTGGAATGTATACAGTGCAGGAATTGAAGCGCATGGTTTAAATCCGAATGCTGTAAAGGCCATGAAGGAAGCCGGCATCGACATCTCCAATCAGACTTCTGATATCATTGACACTGAAATTTTAAATAATGCGGACTTGGTTGTAACGCTTTGCGGTGACGCAGCAGACAAGTGCCCGATGACTCCTCCTCATGTAAAACGCGAACACTGGGGATTTGACGATCCAGCCAAAGCAGAAGGAACAGAAGAGGAAAAATGGGCCTTCTTCCAGCGAGTACGCGACGAAATCGGCGGCCGCATCAAGACGTTTGCCGACACTGGCAAGTAAAAGCAAATAGCCAAGAGAAATCACTCTCTTGGCTATCCTTTTTTCTGGCATATAAAGTATGCTTATATTAGTTTAAAGCTGAGCATCAGGATGAACATTCTGTTGTGCATGTGGTAAATGCCTATAATAAAGGGGATATTTTTACGTTTTTATATGCCAATTAGCAATCCATTTAGCGCCAGAAATCGCAAGCGTACAATAAGTTTTGTATAGACAACAACCTTATTTTGCAATAAACACTACTGAATAAAAGGGTGCCCTTGCTGAACAGCCTCCTGCCCTTAGTTCAAGCGGAGCGCAGAAAAGTCGAGAAAGAGAGAGGACCTTCCTTGAAGCCTTTTAAAGATAAAATATATTGGACGCTGCTGCCTATTGGTATAATAATTGGCTTTTTCGTCATATTTGTTTACCCGAAAAAGACTATCTATGGATTTTTACTGATAATTGTATTTTGGATTGTTTATTATACTTGGACTTATTTTGATGAAAAACGCAATAACAAAGAATAAGGTTTCTTATTGGATTATTCGCTCCGGCACTTTTGCACAGCAAAAAAACAAAGGGATGGAAAACTCCCATCCCTCTAACCATTTTTCTCAATAATATCCTCAATAATCTCAAACGCCTTCTCCCGAGTCATTCCCTCTCTCAATGAAAACTCAATATGATAAGAGCCTTCCTCGAGATTGAAGAAAGTGATTAACATATCTGTATCCGACGTAATCTCTCTATAATGGACTTCCACCCCGTTCATAGTCTTAATCTTGCTGTCCTCGTCGCCATCAATGATTTCGAAAGTGCTGTAAGTGATGTTGAAAAGCCAGGGTTCTCCATCATACAGCCCATACAGAACCTTTGAATCCATGGTATTTTCGTATTTTTCGATATACTCTTTGTCCCTTAACTTGCCTTTTTCTTTCGAATAGACTACAACCAGATCCTTTTTGTCACCTGATGGCGGATATTTAACCTCTGCCGATGTGATGGGATACTGTTCATATTCAGGAATAAAGACATCAGTCTTCAATTCATCGGCAGCTTGATCTTTGAAAGAATCTGTTCCTCTGTTCGCTTGAGAGGAACAGGCACTGGCAATAACCATCAAACCAAACAGCAAAACACTCATTCTCCGCTTCAAATTCTCGGCTCCCTGTTATTATTGGTAATTACCTTATTTTAACATATGTAACTTTTTTATGTTCTGAATCGTATAATCTGTCTTAGAAGCTTATTGTAGCAAGAGAAAAAGGCAGACCTAAATCTGCCTTTAAAGATTACCTCGCCCAATTCACAGGCGGCTTTGTAAGCTGCGCCGGCACACCCAACTCCTCTGCGGCTGCCAGAATGAATTCTTTCCGGAAAAAATAGCTTACATGCCTGACGATTTTTCCGTTTTCGGTTTCCTGGTACTGAATATCATGGATGAGAGGGCCTTGTCCTTCGTCGGCAAAAACAATGATAACCGGCTTGCCCCAAAGTATACGGGTCTCTGCTCTATAGCCGGGCAATCCATAGCGCAGCGAGCCGTTCCGCATTTCTTCTTTGCTAAACTCAGCGAATCCTAATGGCGCTTCATTCTGAGCCTGGTCACTGATCAGGTTCAGGACTGCTTCGACATCACCTTGGTTTAAAGCCTTTAAGTAGGCTTTAATGACAGGCTCATTTTTATGGACGAGGCGTTGGTTCTGAGTTTCCGGACTGTTATGCTGCTTCAGTTTCTCTTTCATTCTTCTCGTTGTGGCATAAACGGCTCCAGGGGTGGTCCTGACCATGCCTGCCACTTCCTCAGCCGTGAACTGAAAGACTTCAAACAGCAGGAATACGGCGATCTGCCTTGACTTGAACAGATTAACAAGGCAGCCGACTGCCTGCTGAAGCTCCAGCGTTTCCGTGAATTCAACCGCTGGAATATCTCCTTCGTCCAATGTGCCAAGATTTCTTTTCTCCCTGCGGCAGTGGTCGATCCAGATGTTGGTGGCCATCCTGTACAGATAAGATTTTGTATTTGTCGGATGCCATCTTTGAAATAATCCGCCCAATGCCTTCAGCATCGTTTCCTGAAACAAATCTTCGCCATCCCACGGAGATCCGGTCAGATAGCGGCAATATTGCCAAAGCTGCCCGGAATGTGCCTCAGCCAGCTCCGTAAACATCTCCTTCAGCTCACGTGCTTTGCCTGCTAATTCTTGTTCTGTCACCATATAGTCAGCTCCTTTATTGATAGGACGAATAGGAAGGTCGAAATTGTACGGAAAAATGAAATTTCATTAAAGTTTATTTTAAGTCTACATCGCCGGAGTGAATAATGCCCGGTATTGTTCTGCAGCGCCTAAAAAGCTGAAACCTTTTACATGAAAATTCCTTCTAATATTAAAAGAAGCCAAAAGGAGAGGTTAAGTGAATAACTATTTGCTGTCAGCCGTTTTGCTGCTGTTCACTATTCTAACGGCGGGCTGTCAATCGTCCCATACTGTCGATAACAGCGATTTAGAAAAAATTGAAGTTTCTCAGACCAGCGATGAAACCGTTCAAGGTGACTTTATCTTCCGGATTAAAAGTGAAAAGGCAGAGTACAAAGAAGATGAGGACATAGAGTTATATGGGGAAATTGAATATATAGGGGAAAAAGACGAGGTCACAATCCTTCATTCTTCATCAGCTTTCTTTTTCCCGATGCGGGAAAAGATACGGGGGTATGAAATCGGAAGTGCAGTAAATGACATCGGATTATCAACAACGCTTAAAAAGAGTGTGCCCTACCGGGAAGAGTACGGAAAAAGCGGCGGGTATAGTGAAGATCAAGATCCTCAAGACTATGTAAACTTTATGAAGGAGTTCCTGAATAGCACCGGCTTTCCTGCTGGGCATTATGTGGTCAAAGGCTCTACTGATTTTAGTGTTGAATCAGGAGAACACGTCAGGATAAAGGGGACCGTGGAATTTAAGGTGATGAAGAAATAATTAGCTGTGCAGTCACAGTAATTCAGCCTTGAGTTAGGTTTGACTGATTTCATTTTGGTGTCTTGTCCCCCGGGATAAGGGAGAGATTCCGAATGCTAACCCCGGATTCTCTTCCCCTTTCCCACCGCCAGAATCCAATCCATAAACTGCTCCCGCTCATACAGCCGTATAGGAAGCTTCCTGGCAAATTCAGAAGCTTGAGGGGTATAGCCATAATTGGTGATCACCCAGCATTCGTCAGCTTCATAAGCATCCATTAGTTTGAACGTCCGCTGCACAAGGCGGATCCCAACGTCCTTTTTATGGCTTTTCACTTTAACAACCGCTTTTTTGCCTGCTGGCGTCTCCAGCAAAAAGCTGATATCTGGATTTTCTCTCTCAAGCCTTATAATGATATAGCCTAATTTAGCCAATAACGGAATAGTGAACTCCTTCAATTCTTCATCTGTCTTCTTATCGATCACCCAAACCTCAGAATCTTTCTGCCTTTTCGTCATCCGCCGGAGCCAGAACACGGAATAAATGAAATACAAAATCACTTCACTGATAAAAATGAAAACGGCTGTTTCCCCATTGCCTGTTTTGATAAAAGAGAAAACCGGCACTATGATCATTGTGATCCAAACAAAAATATGAACACGATTGTTCATGGCGTAACACATCCTTCTATTAACAGTTAAAGTGCTTACTAAGCACCAGGATGATTTTCACAAGAAACAGGGGACCAAAAGCCTTCCTTCTTAATCGTCACTGTTCTCTCTGTATCAAAGCTTTCAAAGCACTGGTCTATGATCTGTTTGTTCACCTGATGATTCTTACCGATTTGAATAATCATGACGGTCCCGATTGTTAAAATAGCTATGCTTCCGATGATGGCCAGCATCATTTGAAGTTTGTTTTTCTTCAATGATCTTTCTCCTTTCCTGCTAGGCACGATTGCGCTTAGCTGCCAGCCTTTGTTTCAGCATATACCAAACAGCGCTCTACAAACTCCAGCACCTCTTCAGATACCGGATATAGGCCTGTTTCCTCGGCAGGCATTTTTCTGACTTCCCAAAATTGGTCCATCAGCTCTGTATCTCCCTGGAAGCTTTTCTGTGAAATTCTGATTAACTCAGAAGCAATCTCAACTCCTTCGTCAGATTCTGCTGGAATGCGTTGTTCCACGCACCACTCGATCCTCCGCAGCAGGGAAATATACTGCTGGGTGGTCTCATCATTGCTGCCCAGGTTTGGGATTGTTTTTTCCAGGAACGCTTTTTCCTCTTCCTGAAAATAGTCGGTCCATTTCTTTGAACGCTTTTGTGAATTCTGCACAAGCTCTGTGACACGGTCCCAGGATAGTGATTCCTCCAGGTCGGTCATATTGATCAGAGATGCTGTGTTGGAGATGCTAGCTTGCAGTTCCGAGAGCTGTTCCTGCAGGTGATTATAGTGGGATACTAAAATTTGCTTATAAGAAAGCTGTTTCAGTACTTCGCGGATTTCCTCTAACGGAAGTGAAAGGGATTTGAGAATCAGGATTTTCTCCAAAGTAAATAAGTCTTCCTCTGAATAATACCGCTTTCCATTCTCATCTTTAAAGCCCGGGGCCAGAAGGCCGATCTGATCATAATAGCGGAGTGTGCGAACGGAAATATTGCGCTGCTTCGCTACTTCTCCCGTTGTCCAGCGTTTCATTGGAATTCCTCCTAAAAAAAGCTTGCAGGTTACGCAGCGTTACCCAATATAGTTAGATTATACCATTTAAAAGAGAAAGAGGGACGGAGAATGGAAACTGATCAAGTGAACTGGAAAAAGCAGGACCCATGGGGCTGGAGAGAATTCATTTTATTAATGCTGCTTGAATTTGCTGTTGTAATAGGAGGCATCAAGCTTCTGGTCCAGCCGATATATGCTGAGCTGTTTAATGACGATTTATATGCCGGGACATTAACCGGGCTGACCATAGCTATTATTCTTATGCTGGGGATATACTTTATTGCCCTCCGCCCAAAAAGGCTGTCATGGAGGGAAGTTGGAGTAAAAGCATACAGCTCGAAGGATTGGAAGCTCATTGGATTGTATTCAGCAGTCCTGCTGGTGGGCTCAGTCATCATTGTCGTGCTCACCAGTTTCATAGGCAACTCATGGGAAAACAGCAAAACTGAGGCCATGCAGCAGAACGTCACTTTTTTCACAGTGCTCATTGCATTTATTTCTGCGGCTGTCATTTCGCCGATATATGAGGAAATCTTTTACCGCGGCTTCTTGTATCGGTGGCTGCGGACAAGGATGGGACTGACAGGAGCGCTTTTGCTTAGCTCGCTGATCTTTACCATCATTCATATCCCGACCTATAACGTCATGCCTGTCAACTTCTTCAGCGGCATCCTTTTCGCCCTGGCCTACGAAAGGACAGGTTCGATTTGGCCTTCTGTATTAATCCACGGATTGACGAACGGGATCATGGTGCTGCTGACGAGTTTAGGCTAGAGAGATGAATCCAGCTGGCTGTCTTTACAAGATTTTTTCACTTAATATATAGAAATTACCGAATAAAATCCCACTTGTGATTGATACTAATGATAAAAAGTGGGGGAAACCATTGTGGAAAAAGACCGGCTCGATATAATGGAGAAAATCATGAGGGAGGAAATAGAACAGAATGGCCGATTGGTAGATTATTGGCAAGAGTTTTCGAATTTGTTCTATTGGCAAACATGGATTGTCATTGCCATGTTTTTTATCCCGCTCATCGTCCTGATCCTTTTTATTGACCGGAAGAGGGCCCTCCAGCTTGGCTTTTATGGATACAGTGTGCATATCTTTTTTACCTATACAGACATCATTGCCACGGAAAGGGGACTGTGGATCTATCCCTTTAAACTTCTCCCTTTGCTTCCTTCCAGCATCACTCTTGATGCCTCTTTTGTTCCGGTCGTTTACATGCTCTACTATCAATTCATTATAAATACAAAGAAAAATTATTATATCTGGATGCTTCCGCTTTGCCTTGCGCTTGCTTTTGTATTAAAACCAACCATGGTTGGGCTTGGACTCTTTCATTTTCGCGGGAAAGAGAACTTCTTGCTGCTGTTTGCAGGGTATGTATTTGTTGCCCTTATCTCTAAATGGCTGACTGACTTTTTTATTTTGCTGGGGAAAACTAAGAAGTGGAGCTTTCTGCCATCTCGAGACTAGACAAGTCACTGTATAGTACTCTGCAGGATTCTTCATCCAGTTTGCACTAAATCTGAACAATCCTCACCTCGGATTCTCTGGAGAAAAGGAAGGAGAATGGACATCCTTATAGAAATATATACTTCATAGCGGGAGGTAACCAGGGAGGTTATTATGGGGTATATAGAAGATTTGCGCAGTGTTGTCGGCAATGAGCCGCTCATATTGGTTGGCGTGGCAGTCGCGGTCATCAATGATATGGGAGAATTTTTGCTGCAAAAAAGAATTGACGGCCGCTGGGGCGTTCCCGGAGGATTCATTGAATTAGGCGAATCGACAGAAGAAGCAGGAAGAAGGGAAGTCCTGGAGGAAACAGGCATTGAAATAGGCAAGCTTGATTTGGCAGGAGTGATTTCAGGAAAAGAGCATCATGTGAAATTGCCGAACGGGGATGAGTTTTATCCGGTGACAATCGCCTATATCTCGAGGGATATCAAAGGCGGGGTTCTTAAAGCAGACGGCCTGGAAACGACTGAAGCAAAATTCTTCAGAGCAGATGAGTTCCCTGAAGGGCTGAATCCTTTGATAAAAAATCTTATAAAGCAATATGCACAATCCTTATCGCAGTAAAAAAGAAGCCGCCAAATCATGGCGGCTTTCTTGTGCCATCCTATTCAAGGACATTCTTCCAAGTTACTTTAAAAGCCAGCTTCCAAAATACAGTCAGATAAATGAGAGCAACGGCCATATACAGATAAATTCCAAACGGCAGCAAGGTGCTTAAATAGTGCAGCCCGGCAAATAAGCCGGCAAACAGCATCAGTCCGATGATTATCACGCCATTGCCATTCTGATTATACTGGTCAAAAGACTCCGAAAACGGCACCGCTGTTTTCAGGATCATGAAGCAAAGGACTGCATAGGTACAGGCATTGATAAACACGACAACCAGGTCCGGCACAACCCTTGCCCCGAAAAGCAGGACAAACAGGACGCTTAATATAGAGTAGATCGGCAGGTACAATTTAATGATAAATGCCTTTATCGTCCCGCTGAACATGGGGCCAAGCTGTTCTAAAGGCGCGGCTCTGAAAATCCAGCTCCCTTTATATTTACCGGAATACTTCAGAAGGATCATGATGGTCGGGATGATGATCATGCTGAAGTAAATAGATAAGTATGATTTGCTGCCTTCCAGACGGCTGAGGTCTGTATCAAAGCTGCTGAAAATCATTAGAAAAGGAACGACGATGGAAAACCCTAAAGAAGGGTACACCTTCAACTTGAAATCCCGTTCATTTTTCATCATGCTGCTGGAAAATTTAAAGAATGCTCTTTCTTCCTTTGAACGGCAAAGCACCTTAAGGAAAAATTGGCCGGCTTTGCTTCTCTTCTTTTCCCTAGCTTTCCCGTGATAGGCAAGCTTTTGGAGGTTTTGCTCAAAGGTTGAGTTGAATTTGGTATAAATCCAAATGCTCAAGAGCGGAACGACGATGCTTAAAGCTGTAAAAAGGATATAAAACGGCTGGAAGCTGCGGTTCAGCACCAATTCCGTATTAGCTCCAAACCACATCGGGAAGATGAATACCTGCCACCATTTAGGCTCCAGCGAAACGGTGAAATCGATGATGGCGAAGGAGCGGATCAGCAATTGATAGCCGACCATGATCATCAGGGAAAGCCCGATCTGGACATAGTTAATAAGATCTTTTAATTTTTCCCCATCAAAGAAGCGAAGGAATGCCAGGTAGATAAGCGCAGTCAATCCAACGATAAACAGGTCAATCAGGATAATGTTGATGACTGCGGTCAGGAAGAACAAAGGTCCAATTCTGAAAAGCCCGACAAACAAAGGGATCGTGACAAGCGCGATGGTAAGGAATGATAGATAAATGACAACGTGGACCATCTTCGCCGTATTGATCGTTTTGCGGTCAACAGGTTTCGGAAACAGGATATTCCGGTCACGGATATCCAGCAGGACTGTAGAAAAATCGGATATCATCGAGGTCATGACGAAAAAGGTGAAAATTCCGTAAAAAAGACTCATTTGAAAAAGATAGTTCTCACCCATGAGCAGAAAGGGAATCATGAACAGCCCGAATAAAACATAAATCCATAGTGATTTTATATACTGATTGTTCTTTTCCTTGTCTTCTGCCTTCCTCGCGTTCTGCGCAAAAACGGTCGGCACACGCCGCCCATCCATCGTCAGCTTTACTTGCAGGATCATTCTCATAGCCTTATAATCTACGCCGAATCCGGTGAACATCCGCTCAAAACGGTCTAATATTTTGAGAGTCTGAAAGTTCTGCATCCTTACATCTCCCCTACAATCGAAACAAACCTAGCACCCAGTTCCTTATGCTCGCTGAATCCTGTCAGCTGGTTGAAAATCTGCTCAAGCGAGCCTTCCGTCTTTTGCTGCAGCTCTTCAAAGGTGCCATCAGCAGCAATCCTGCCGTCATGAAGGAGAATGATGCGGCTGCTGATTTTTTCGACCACATCCATAATGTGAGAAGAGTAGAAAATCGTTTTACCCTGCACGGCAAGCTGGGCCATGATCTCTTTAAAAATCATCACACTGTTCGCATCCAGGCCATTGATGGGCTCATCAAAAAATAAGAGGTCCGGATTATGCAATAAGCTCGAAATAATGAGCAGCTTCTGCCGCATCCCCTTCGAATAAGAAGCAATCCTGGAATAATAGACCTCGCCTATGCCGAACAGCTCCATCAGGGTCTTTGCTTTATAACTGGCAAGGTCAGAATCGATTCCGTACAGCTCGCCGATAAAGGTTAGATACTCATGGCCAGTCAGATTGTCGTATACCTCGGCAATCTCCGGCACATAGCCGATTTTCCTTTTATAATCAATCTTTCCATCCGATATATCCTGGCCGAAGATCTTCACCTCGCCTGAATACCCGTCCTCAATTCCCAGCATAATTTTCACAGTCGTACTCTTTCCAGCACCATTCGGGCCGATGTAGCCAATGATCTCCCCGCGTTTTACCTGAAAAGAAACGCCATTCAGCACCGGTTTGGATCCATAGCTCTTCTTCAAATCCTCAATCTCTAATATGATGTCTTCCATACCCCTAACCCCATTTCAAAATAATTCCATTTAGTATTAGTGTAACATTAGGTGCTGGGGGGCTAAAGGGTCGATTGGGAATTGTTCCATTTTTTCGGTTGTTTACGATCTTAGAAGGATGCTATTGAACGAGTTGAGCAAGGGGACTTTGGGTTGGAAAGTGCGGGAGGAAGTCCTGTAAGAGGCATTTAGAAGAGGACTTTACTGACCCAGAGTGCCTCGATGAACCGGTATGAGTCACTCAAGAGAGTGAATGCCCACTCCAGAGTGCCTCAGAGAACCGATATGAGTCACTCAAGAGAGAGACCCCTGCCCCAGAGTGCCTCAGAGAACCGGTATGAGTCACTCAAGAGAGAGAATGCTCACTCCAGAGTGCCTCAGAGAACCGGTATGAGTCACTCAAGAGAGAGATTTCCGCCCCAGAGTGCCTCAAAGAACCGGTATGAGTCACTCAAGAGAGGGATTCCTGCTCCAGAGTGCCTCAGAGAACCGATATGAGTCACTCAAGAGAGAGACCCCCTGCCCCAGAGTACCTCAAAGAACCGGTATGAGGGATCTCAAAAAAACAAAAAAGGCATTGCTCAGCGCAATGCCTTAGGATACTTCCTTTTTTCAGTTTATCAGCAATCCCGCCAAGGAAGAATCAGTTCATATAAATTTCGACCAGCTCATAGCATCTTTCTTCTGTGAGATTGGCCAGGACAGCGACATATTCTAAATGTTCCTGTGTACCGCCTTCATATTTGAGGGATGCCTCCAATGCGCGGGCGTCACGTTCCTTTAGCCAATCGCGCTGTTCTTCCCTTAAGGACTCCATCTCTTCTGCCGGAAGCTGCTCTTGTAGAGCTCCATAAATCTCATTCAGTCTGTCATCCCAGATTTCCCAACGGTCATTTTCTACTTTCTTCAATGCGTATGTTGATGAATCTGCTGCTTCTAATGCGTCTGCTTCTTTTTTGCTGGCATTCAGTTTTTGGAGGTACTCATCCTTCAGGCTATCTTCGGCTTCATTAGCAGGAGGGTCTTCTTCTTTTTCAGATGATGTGTCATCTGTATTGGTGCTGCCGGTATTTGAATCATCTTCTGCGGAGTCTGTACCAGAAGATTCGTGCTCTGCATGTTGAGACGAATCATTATTTTGCTGCTTCTCGGACTCATCATTTGATACACCAGATGAGCTTTCACAAGCCGCTAATAGCAGTACTGATAAAACAGCAAAAATGGCTATGTAATGTTTGATTTTGTTTTTCATGTTAAAAAGTCCTCCTCTTTCAATTTCCTGACTTATTATGGCGTCCGATTAATAGACTTGGCCTGCCTATTATACTGTAACATTATTCCTTTTATCAGGAAAATCGGCGGGGGACCTGATTCCAAATACCGCTAAAAAGCCTGCCTTTCATTAAGAAAAGCAGGCTTTGATATGGCAATATGCGGCACTGTCTTAAACCGAATAGGTCTGCTCCGATTTCACAGGCTTGCGCGCCAGCAATGAACTGAATATAGCAAGCAGCGGCAAAATCAGGGTCAGATACAATATTTGCTGATAACCGCCGAACAGGTCGAACGCAAAACCGAAAGGAAGGGGGCCGAGTGCCGAGCCGATGACGGTTACGGTCATGGCAGTTCCTTTAATGCTGCCAAGTGACTGCCTGCCGAAGTAGCTGGGCCACACATAATTGAGGGCGATCCTCTCAAAACCGCCGCTGATGCCCCACAGCACCCCGAAAATGATGGCAACCGTGACGTTTTTGGCGAACAGCAATATCAGAATAAAAATGATTTCCCCAAAGAAAATGCCTGCGAGGACATAATTCACTTTTACTTTATCAAGAATGAAGCCGGCTGCGAGTGTAATCGGAAAGCCGATGATAGCCATCAGGCTTAAAACCACCGCTGCCAAACCAGGGGATAGATTCTGGACCCCGAAGATGGATATAAGATGGAAGGTAAGTCCTGTATTGACTAATGCCGGTATGGACACACAGAACAAGAGCATCCAGAAAGCTTTGGTTTTCATGGCTTCCTTCAAGGTCCAATTTTCCTCTAGATCGCTCTCAGCCATATCTGTCTGCTCACCTGGTTTCAGGACCGGCTTCTGCCGTCCGTCCGGCAGGAGGCCGATATCTTCAGGCTTGTTCCTGATTAAAAGAAAGGCGAGCGGAACAAAAATGACCAGGAGGGCGACTCCCCACACACGCCAGGAAAAGCTCCATCCCCATGTATTGACCAGCCAGGCATTCAGCGGCGGGAAAAGGGCGGAGCTGGTGAAGCCACCCAGGGCCATCAGACTTAACGCCTTTCCCCGATTCTGGATGAACCATTGAGGCACAAGTGTGTTGGGGATGAGGGACATAGAACCCTGCCCGAGCAGTCTTATCAAGAAGAAACCGACAAAAAGCATGGCCGTATTGGCTACAAGGCTGTTCCAAAAACAGGCCAGTGCCAGGCTGAACCCAACAGCCACCGCCATCTTGCGCTGCCCATGCCGGTCAATGAAGCGTCCCACAAAAAACATGCACAGACCTGCACAAAGAGTAGCTGCAGAGTAGACCGCTGAAACCTGTGAACGGCTCCATCCGAAATCACGTATATAAGAATCAATAAAAACAGAAACAGAATAGGTCTGCCCAGGGCCGGAGAAAAACACGCCAAGGGCAGCCACAAAGACAATGACCCAGCCGTAATAGATGCCCTGGAACCTTTCTTTTATCATTGAAAATCCCCCTGTCCTCATGAAGTCCCGAAAGATGGCGGAATAAAGGGGATCAGCTTTCTAAGTATCGGTAAAGAGTTGATTTGCTGATGCCGGTCTCTTCCTTGATTTCCTTCAGGCTGTATTGCTTGCTCTGATACATGTCAATGGCGCGCCGGACGTTTTCATCTGCCTTGCGGGGCCTTCCGGCGACGTTGCCTTTTTCCTTGGCTGCCAAAAGCCCCTGTTTCGTTTTTTCGCTTTTGACATCGCTTTGAAACTCAACGAGATGCCTGGTTATGTAAAGAAAAGAATACCCGGCAGGATTGCCTGTATCAATATTTTCCTCGAGTGAGAAAATAAAAGCACTCTTTGAATTGATTTCTTCCAGCAATTCAACAAGGTGGCGCGAGGAATCTGCCAGGCTGAATAACCTGGTGACCATGATTTTGTCGCCAGGCTTAAGCCCTTCCAGCAGGGAGTCCAGCTGCAACCGTCTTTTGGGTGATGCATGCTCTTCCGCCAAAAGGATTTCACAGCCTGCTTCCTGCAGTGTCTTTCTTTGATTTTCACAATTCTCATCGCCTTGAAGAGGCCTCATATATCCGATCAGCATGATTTTTCTCCTTTAATGAAAGGTTTACAATCAGCATAACACATTGTGATTTCGTAAATAAAGGTTCAAAATGGTTCCTTTTTAGGACTATTCATGCTAGACTGTCTTAGTTGAGTTTTGGTTATTTATTATCTTTATATATATAGGAGGATCTAAATTGGTCGAAAAACTTAAGAAAGAATGGTTTTCAAACGTAAGGGCGGATATTCTTGCTGGCATCGTCGTTGCACTTGCCCTGATTCCGGAAGCTATCGCCTTTTCCATTATAGCAGGTGTAGACCCGATGGTGGGTCTGTACGCTTCCTTCTCCATCGCCGTCATCATCGCCTTTGTGGGCGGCAGGTCCGGGATGATATCAGCGGCCACTGGGGCAATGGCCCTATTGATGGTTCCGCTTGTCAAAGAGCATGGATTGGATTATCTTCTGGCAGCCACTATTTTGACAGGTGTCCTGCAGATCATTTTCGGGGTATTAAAAGTTGCCAAGCTGATGAAATTCATCCCGAGAGCCGTCATGATCGGGTTCGTCAATGCACTGGCCATCTTGATTTTCATGGCGCAGGTGCCGCACTTCCTGGGCATTTCCACAATGACTTATGTCTTTGTCGCGATTACACTTGTTATTGTTTATGTACTTCCAAGGTTCCTGAAGTCTATCCCGGCACCTTTGATTGCCATCGTTGCTTTGACAGCCGTAGCAATCTACTCAGGTACAGAGCTGAGAACTGTAGGCGATTTAGGGACTATCACACAGTCACTGCCTTCCTTCTTCATCCCTGATGTACCATTCAGCTTTGAAACACTGGCCATTATTTTTCCATACTCGTTAGCTCTATCTATTGTAGGTTTGCTTGAGTCACTGCTAACAGCTTCGATCGTCGATGATATGACAGGGACTGAAAGCAATAAAAATAAAGAATCCAGGGGCCAGGGGATTGCAAACCTGGTGAATGGCTTCTTTGGCGGCATGGCAGGGTGTGCGATGATCGGTCAGTCTGTCATCAATGTCAAATCAGGCGGAAGAGGGAGATTATCCACCCTCATTGCTGGTCTTTTCCTGATGTTCCTCATCATTGTCCTGGGAGACCTGGTCGTTCAGATCCCGATGCCGGTGCTAGTCGGAATTATGATCATGGTATCGATCGGAACATTTGACTGGAGCTCATTCGCTTATCTGCGGAAAGCGCCAAGAACAGATGCGGTGGTCATGCTTGCAACAGTTGCCATTGTTGTTGCCACCCACGACCTCTCAAAGGGCGTTCTGGCAGGAGTGGTCCTCAGTGCCGTCTTCTTTGTCTGGAAAATATCAACTGTCAGGCTGGTTAAAAGAACAGAAAAACAGAAAGTGGTATATGAAGTCGAAGGTCAATTGTTCTTTGCTTCTGTAGAAAGCTTTCTTGATTCATTGGATTTTACAGCTCAAAATGAAGCAATCGTTTTGGATTTCACCAATGCCCATATCTGGGATGACTCAGCCGTGGGGGCCATAGATAAGGCTGTTTTCAAATTCAGGGAAAACCATAATGACGTACAAGTCATCAACCTGAATGCAGCGAGCAAGAAGCTGGTCGATAAGCTGGCTGCCTTCCAAGATCCCAATGCAAAAATATCGGCACATTAAAGGAAAAGGGGAATAAATATGTACAAGAGGATTCTGCTTGCCATTGACGGGTCAGAGCATTCAGAAAGAGCCACAGACCAAGCTGCCAGCCTGGCAGAACTGTCCGGTGCATCGATAGAAATCGTCTATGTTGCCGACTATTCCAAAGCCATGAACGACGTCCTCCATACTCAAAGCAAAGAGGACCTTGACCTTGCCAGGCGGGAAAAGCTTCTGCCATTTGAAGAAAAGCTGGAGGCGCTCGGCATTTCCTTCAGTGTCAAGATCCTTCATGGCGAACCCGGTCCTGCAATCGTGGACTATGCCAATTCTTCTAATGCTGACCTGGTTGTCATCGGAAGCCGCGGACTGAATGCTCTCCAGGAAATGGTTCTCGGGAGTGTCAGCCATAAAGTCGTCAAAAGGGCCGACTGCCCTGTACTTATCGTAAAATAAAACAGACGCCCTCCAGTCCGGAGGGCAATATTTCCTTTTTTATTCTGAACCATGGCTATTCATATAAGAAATAGATATAATCATAAATAAATTGCAGGAAAGGCTTTATCCTTCACAAAAATGAAAGCGTTATCATCTTAATATCAGGAGGTTATCATATGTACCAAAAGATATTATTAGCAACAGATGGATCAGAGCACAGTAAAAGGGCTGCTGAAAATGCCATCCATATCGCCAAATGCAGTGCAGGTTCCAAGATTGAAATCGTCTATGTCGCCGACCCTGATAAAGCCAAGTCGGAAACGCTGAGCCACTGGAATTCTGCCAATCTTGGCGAGGGAAAAAAGAAGCGGCTTGCCGAGGTTGAAAAGCTTGCAAAGGAATCCGGAGTACAGTATGAAATTATTGTACTGGATGGTGAACCGGGTCCCTGCATTGTCGATTATGCCAATAAAAATAAAGCTGATATCGTGATCATTGGAAGCAGGGGGCTGAATGTCCTGCAGGAATTCGTCCTTGGAAGTGTGAGCCATAAGGTTGCCAAGCGGGCGGCCTGCCCGGTGCTGATTGTGAAGTAAGCTGCGGCTTTGCACATAAAAAAACCTGCCTTCCAAATGGATAAGCAGGCTTTCTTTAAATATGGAACAGCCACACAACAACTGGACCGAACACGGATCCAAGAAGGGCGCATAGAGTCATCGAAACGGAGCTCATGGAGACGCTGACTTCGCCGTACTCGGACGCTTTTGAAGTTCCGAGCCCGTGTGAGGCGCTGCCGAGTGCGATGCCGCGGCCAAGCGAGGAGCGGATCCGGACCCACTTGATGATAGAGGGGCCTAATAGGACACCTGAGAAGCCGGCAAGTGTGACAAAGATGACGGTCATGGAAGGGATGCCTCCGATGCCGTCTGCGATTTGCATGGCGACGGGCGTGGTGATCGATTTAGGGATGAGCGACAGGATGAGCTCGTGGTTCATCCCGAGCAGCATCGCAAACAGCATGCCGGTGATCATCCCGGTGAACAGGCCAGTGAACACACCGCCAAGGACCGGCAGGCTGTATTTCTTCAAAACTTCCCGCTGGGTATAAAGCGGATAGGCAAGGGCGGTCACAGCCGGACCAAGCAGGAAGTGGATCCATTTCCCGCCTGTCATATACTCTTTATACGGCACATGAAGTCCTGCAAGCAGGGCGACAATAATGATGGTCGAAGTCAGGACAGGAATGAATACAGGATAAGAGTATCGCTTATATACAGAAGCCATCACCATATAGATGGTGATGGTCGAGAAAATCATCAGGATTGCGATGATCATGCTTTGCACGCTCGTTTCTCCTTTCGTTTATCAGCTCGGCTTTCTAAAAACTGGCTCATCAGGCCTGCAGCAGCAATCGTGGCAATCGTACTCACGACAACGATGGCAGCCAGGACCGCTCCAGTGGCAGAAAGCAGGCTCGGATAATTGACGACACCGGCCATCGACGGGATGAACAGGAGAGGCAGGATTGACAGCAGAAAGCTTGCTCCGTCTTTCACAAAGATGACCGGCACAATATGGAGCAGTAAACAGGCAAGCAGCAGCAAGAGTCCGATGATGCTGCCTGGTATTGGTATATGAAAAGCCTGCTGGATCACATCACCCGTAAAGGTGAAAGCGTATAGTACACAGATTTGGAGGACAATTTGCAGCCATTTCATGATAGTTATAGCCGTTCTGGAAAATAAGAACAGCGTTCCTCCTTTCAAAATCACTTTACTTTTCAGATAAATGTTTGTATAGTACAAGTATATATTTGTATTATACAAGCATTTTAAGCTTTGTCAATCTATGTGCCACTCATACTAGGAGATGAAAGCATGTCAAAAGAGAAACAAAAAGATGTTGAATTAATAGAATACGAATTGGCAACCTTCATCCGCAAGGCAGTCTACCTTGAGCAGTCCGAAAAAAAGATCGGCCAGCTGGAGCGCTCAGCCTACCTGCTGCTCAGACAGCTTGATGAATTTGGCCCAGCCCGCGTTAAAGAGCTTGCTGAAGCTTTTAAGCTTGATATCTCGACACTGTCCAGACAGGCTGCATCACTTGAATCAAAAGACCTTATCAAGCGCTGTTCCGATCCAAAGGATGGCAGAGTAAGCGTATTTTCAATTACAAACCTCGGAAAAGAAAAACTGGAAGCAGATATCGCAAACCGAAGGGCCCATTATTCCAAGGTTCTAAAGAACTGGACAGAAGAAGAAAAGAAGATGTTCGGAAAGCTGATTGTCCGGCTCAATACTTCGTTCTTTGAGTAGATGCATAAAACTGCTGCTAAAAAAGTAAGCGCATCCATCAGGGGAGCCGAAAAGGAATTTCCATCTGCTTCCTCTTTGATATAATAAGAGAAAAAGAGTAAAAAAAGAGGGAATTCCATGCGCCTTTATAAAACATCACCATACCTGATGCTTGCCGGCCTGATCTGCCTGCTGGGCGACGGAATATGGATAATCAGCAGCTATGAAGACCCTGCGCCTTATCCGCCTGCAGCCTATCTGTGGCTCTTTGCCGGAGCTTTTCTCATGCTCATATCTTTTACTTTTATGGAAGTGATGAAGGGGAAGGCCGGCGGAAGCAGTTCAGGCTTTCGTGCAACAAGAAAAGATGTGAGGGAATATCTCCTGCCCTTAGCGGCAAAGGCACAAAACGGAGACAAGCGTATTTGGGCTTTGCTGATTGCCGTGATAATCATCCTGGCTGCGGTCTTTTTTGCCTTTCCGGGTTTTCCGCTGCTCGATGTAGTTTTCACAGTGATTCCGGCAGCTGCTGGAGCCGGCTTCGTTCTATATATGGCGAAAGCCGAACCTGAGGAAGATGATGAACCAGGCAAAGCTTACCGCTGGCTGCGCTTCATTGATTATCGCAGGCATCCGTTCAGCCTCGCCCTCCTGGTATTCATTCTAATGGCCCTGTCATTGCTTTTATCCAAGAAATACGAAATCAGCCTTGTGATTGACCAGGAGGGCTACAGCCCTTATGCCACCTCGCTCAGGACAGAATTCCATCTCAATGCCGCTCTCCTGGTGTCCTGTGCCTGCCTGTATATCAACCAGCACGCCCCATTTCTCGGCTTTCATCAAAAAAACAGCAGCCACCTGGTCGTTGTCGGAATTCACTTTATGGAGATTCTGGTCTGCGGTGTTGGATTGTTTGTGCTGATTTTGAGCTGGTTTTAGGGGGCGGTTTTAAACATATCTGGAGGGAAATTGCCCTGATCTAATTAAATACTTTTAAAAGACTGCAAGCTGCGTTTCACTACGCCAAGCATGCAGTCTTTTTTATATTCCCATGTTGACTTTCCCAAATAGATACAATAAACTAGCAAAGTACTCTAATTAAAGTACTTTTAATAAAGTGATTTAATAAAAGTCATATAACCCTTATAGAAGGAAGGAAAGCAATAATGAAGTTCACACAGTTCCTAAAAACACGAGGGGCCATCGCATCGATTTTCATGGGAATTTTTTATGCCGCTGCAATGCTTGGCATCTTTCTCCCAGGCTATTCTGCAATTCCAGGGAATGTCGATCAAATGCCTATTGCGATTGTGAATGAAGATGCTGGCGCTTATGGTGCAAAGATTGCAGGACAGCTCCAGGAGAATCTGCCTTTTAAAGAAATTGAAACAGATATAAGCAATAAGCAGGCCATTAAAGACCTGAATCATAATGATCTGGCTTTAGTCGTGCGAATCCCGGAAACCTTCTCTGCGGATCTGCAGAAAGGCGAGGGATCGACAGGCATTGATTTTACAATTAATGAAGCTTCGGCCACTACTGTTTCTTCCACTATGAAATCTGTCGTCGGTGAAATTAACAATCAGCTGCGCAGCCAGTTCTCACAGCAAACCGCACAGGGTGTCCTGATGAACTTTAATCTGCCGGAAGACCAGGCTGCAGAGATGGCTAAGAAAATAGAAACAGCTTATAGCGGAAATGTCATTTCTATCAATAAGATTCCAGCTGGCATGAATAATAATATGCTGCCGATGTTCCTGACAATGGCCGGCTATGTTGGTGCGATGATTGGTGCTATGCAGCTGGTTGCTGCTTTCAGGGAAAGCCGAGGCAAAGCAAGCAAAACCAGGCTGTTCCTTTATGTACAATTAACAGCACTTCTGATTGCCGTTGTATCATCGGCTGTTGCCGTCGGAGTGGCTTATTTGGTCAATGAGCCAAGCGGCGATCTGTTCTTCGGCATCGCCGGCCAGCAGATTCTGAACTATATGGTCTGCTTCAACTTCACGGCAGTTCTGATCTTCCTCATCGGGGAAGGGGGCATGGTCTTGAACCTGCCGATCCTGCTGATGCAGACACTAGCAAATGGCGCTACCATCTCACGGGAAATGATGTATGCTCCGTTCCAATGGATGAGCCATATTTCCCCGATGTATTATTCCGTCCAGGCTTACATGGCCAATATGTACAGCAGCATCAGCCCAAGCCCGTACCTCTGGTCAATGGCCGCAATAGGAGGGGCTGCGATGCTGATCAATATTGCCATTGTTGCGTTCCTTCACAAACCGGCGCCAGTCGGGGTTCCAGAGTTTGATGCAGGTGATGCTCTCAAGGCTGCAGGTGAAGTCACCGCCTAGTTTTGCTATGATAAGAAGAAGAGTCTTCTTGCAGGAGGATATAATATGTCCATTCAAATTTTCATCCTAAGCAAACTGATGGAGGATAATAATTATCCGTATAAATTAAAAAAGCAGCTTTCCGAACCGATCCCGCTCGATCAGCTGAGCGGGCTGACGGAAAGCAAGCTGTACTACCACTTCGATACATTGGCGAAGCAGGGCCTCATTGAGACAGTCGAAATCATCAAAGAGGAACATCGCCCTGATAAGCAGGTTTTCGGCATCACAGCTAAAGGCCGCGAAGAATTGCCGAAGAAAATCTACAAGGAATTCGAGAAATCAACCCAAATCGGGGAGATGGTCGTCGCGATCGCCAATATCAAATATGTGGAGCGCGGCAAGGTCATCACTATCCTGGAGAAAAAGCTCGACGCCATCAAGGCCCGCTGGGAGCAGATCAGCAGCATAGACGCCGAGCAGCATGTCGGCGAGGCGCATCAGAACATCAGGGAATTCATGGAAGGCTATGTTTCAACCAGGATGGAACATACGATTTACTGGCTGGAGGAGCTGATACGGCGGGTGGAGCGGAAGGAAATTTGATGGTTCCGTGAAAGGGAAAAGTCTTGTTTTGTGCAAGGCTTTTTCTTATGTCTGAAGAATAAATAAAGTTAGTGATGCTATAATGGAAATGACGAATATCGAAAATGGCGGTGAAATGATGGTATCACAAGTGGAGATTTTAGCTGTTCTGTCTGAAAATCTGGACAAGTGGAAGGAAATGTACGGTGTACAGCGAATTGGCCTTTTCGGTTCATATAGCAGGGGCGAGGAGAAAGAGTCCAGTGATATCGATTTAATTGTAGAATTCAGCAATTCTCACTTATCCTTTGACAATTATATGGATTTGAAGTTTTTTCTTGAAGATACTTTTCAAAAGCCAGTCGATTTAGTCATTATAAATGATATCAAGCCTGCTTTGAAACCAGTCATTTTAGAGGATGCTAAGTATGCATAGGGAACCTAAAGTTTTTCTTGAAGATATTTTAACTGCCTCCACAAGAGTGTTGACATATACAAAAGGGTTGACCTATGACGAATTTTTGGGAAATGATTTGGTCATAGACGCAGTAATAAAAAATATATTGGTGATTGGAGAAGCAGCAAAGAATATCCCGGATAAACTTAAAGAATCAAATCCCATATTGAATGGCGTAAAATGGCTGGGATGAGAGATATGGTGATTCATGGGTATTTTTCAAGAAACTACCTGATCATTTGGGATGTCGTTGAAAAGAAAATTCCTCAGCTTAAGAACAAATAGAGCAACTCTTAGAAATGCTTGATTAGCACTATTCCTAAATAATGAGCTTTCCAGCCAGCTTCTGCTAACAGAAGCTGGCGTTTCTATAAGCTGATCAATAGACTAAGGTTAAGGTTAATAAATTCATTCGTAGTTTCCATCCGCTCCGTCCCGGGAAAGTCTATAATAAAGTAAATTCTATACAATTGATGAGGGGGTTAAGAATGGGAGAAGCAGAATTAGTCCTGGATGCAAAGGCCACGCTTGGCGAGGGCCCATGCTGGGACGCAGAGAAGCAGGTATTATACTGGGTGGATATCAAGGAGAAAAAGGTGAACATCTTCAGCCCGGCTTCAGGAGAAAACCGGGAGATTCAGCTGGATCAGAATATAGGGACGATTGTGCCAAAAAACGCGGAGGAAGCGGTGGTGGCGCTGGAGGATGGCCTTTATCTTCTTAACCTCGATACAGAGAAGCTCACTTTACTAAAGGAACTAGAGAGCGATATTCCCTCTAATCGTTTCAATGACGGCAAGTGCGATCCTGCCGGCCGGTTCTGGGCAGGTACGATGGACAAGCAGGGTGCAGGGGCTGAAGGGGCGCTGTACTGTCTGGATACCGATCAGCAAGTTGAGAAAAAGTTAGATCAGCTTGGCATTTCGAATGGCCTCGCGTGGTCACCGGATAACAGGTTCATGTATTTTATTGATACACCAACAAAAAAGATCAGCCGCTTTGATTTTGACATTGAAACCGGAGCGATTGAAAACCGCACTGAAATCATCAGCTTTCCGGAAGGAGACGGTGCACCGGACGGGATGACGATTGATGGAGAGGGAATGCTGTGGATTGCCCACTATGGCGGCGGCAAGGTGTCGAGATGGAATCCTCATACAGGCAAGCAGCTGTCAGAAATAAAGGTCCCTGCCAAGAATGTGACCTGCTGTACATTTGGGGGCGAGGACTTAAAGGACTTGTACATCACCACTGCAAGAGATGGGCTGAACGAAGAGCAGCAGAAAGATTACCCATTGTCAGGCGGGCTGTTCAGGGTAAAAACGGACATAAAAGGAAGTCCGGCTTATTCTTATAAAGGTTAAAGTCTGAGCTGCCTATAAGGCGGCTTTTTTAAGTTTCCAGCTTGCAACTATATAAGCCATCTTAATAATTCTTAATAAATTCCCTAATAAATTCTTCAGGTTTTGAATTTATGCTAAAGGTATAAATTCGACAGATGGAGTGAAGCGAAATGAAGGGGCATGTATTTCTGCAGCAATATTTGAAGCACCCAAGAAAAGTTGGGGCACTCTTGCCAAGCTCGGGCTATCTGGCTGAAAAGATGGGTGCTAGATGAAGGAACTAAAGCCCTCTAATTCAAAAAAAGAGAAACAGAGGGTGCCAGATGAAGACACGAAGGTCCTCTGATTTAAAAAAAGAGAAATAGAGGGTGCCAGATGAAGGAACTAAGGCCCTCTGATACAAAAAAAGAGAAACAGAGGGTGCCAGCAGAACGAACTAAAGCCCTCTAATTCAAAAAAAGAGAACCAGAGGGTTCCAGTAAAGAAACAGTCCCCATTATCCCGGCAAAAAAGATTGTGTTGACAAACTTGTATATATAAGTTAAATTTTAAAAGAGCTCAGTATTTGTATATACAAGTTAATGAAAGCGCTGTTATATATTCATGCTGATTATAAAATATGGGGGAATACCTATGACAAAATATACAGGCCCTGCAAATGAGCTGCTGGAGCATATCGGCGGCCGGGACAATATTGCAGCGGTGACACATTGTGTGACACGCATGCGCTTTGTCCTGAATGATCCATCCAAGGCTGATATCGAAAAAATTGAAAACATTAAGCTTGTAAAAGGAACCTTCACACAAGCAGGCCAATTCCAGGTAGTAATCGGCAATGAAGTTTCCAGCTTTTATAATGAATTTACGAAGATTGCCGGTGTAGAAGGCACTTCAAAAGAGGAAGCCAAAACAGCGGCCAAGCAAAACCAGAATTTGCTTCAGCGGATGATGGGGCATATGGCAGAGATATTTACACCACTGATTCCTGCCCTTGTTGTCGGCGGTTTGATTCTCGGCTTCCGAAATGTAATCGGTGACATTAAGCTCGTAGAAGATGGCACCAAGACCATTGTTGAGATATCCCAGTTCTGGGCTGGCGTCCATGCTTTCCTTTGGCTGATCGGCGAAGCGATATTCCACTTCCTTCCTGTCGGGATCACCTGGTCTGTCGCCAAGAAGATGGGAGCATCCCAGATCCTTGGAATCGTCCTTGGTATTACATTAGTATCTCCTCAGCTGCTGAATGCCTATGGCGTTGCCGGGGCAGGGGCAGGAGATATCCCGCAATGGGACTTCGGGTTTGCCCAGATTGATATGATCGGCTATCAGGCACAGGTCATCCCTGCGATTCTGGCTGGTCTGACGTTAGGCTTTTTGGAAACAAGATTGCGCAAAGTGGTTCCGAACTCTATCTCAATGATTGTCGTGCCTTTCCTTGCATTGGTGCCGACTGTATTGATAGCGCATACAGTGCTCGGCCCTATCGGCTGGCAGATTGGTTCAGCAATATCAGATGTTGTTTATTCAAGCCTGACTTCTTCATTCGGTTGGCTGTTTGCAGCAGTGTTTGGCTTTGTGTACGCACCGCTGGTCATTACCGGCCTGCATCATATGACAAATGCCATTGACCTTCAGCTGATGAGTGAGCTGGGCGGAACGAATCTATGGCCAATGATCGCTATTTCAAATATTGCTCAAGGCTCTGCCGTATTGGCCATGATCTTCATCAACCGCAAAGATGAAGAAGAAAAGCAGGTTTCCATCCCTGCGGCCATTTCCTGCTACCTTGGTGTAACAGAGCCTGCCATGTTCGGGATCAACCTGAAATACGGATTCCCATTCCTGGCGGCCATGATCGGCTCAATGATTGCCGCGGTTGTCTCAGTAGCAAGCGGCGTCATGGCCAACTCGATCGGTGTTGGCGGACTGCCGGGCATCTTATCCATCCAGGCGCAGTATATTGGCACATTTGCGATCTGCATGATCATCGCGATCGTTGTTCCATTCGTTCTGACAACGATCTTCGCTAAAACAGGGGTAAAGAATTTTACTTTTAAAAAGCAAAAGAAACAGAGTGCAGCTGTCTAACTGCATACAGGAAGGGGGATGGGTTTTCTCCCTTCCTTTTTCTTTGCCCGATAAAATGAAGAATGGAGATTTGTCCAATGAGAAAGAAGTATCTCGATATCTGCCAAAGCCTCACAGAGCAAATCAGGAACGGAAGCATTAAACCGGAAACCTTTCTGCCATCTGAGAATGAAATGGTAAAAGAATATCATGCTTCAAGGGAAACCATTCGAAAAGCTTTGAATCTCCTAGCTCAAAATGGCTATATTCAAAAAATCAGGGGAAAAGGATCCATGGTCCTCAACACTTCCAAATTCGACTTCCCTGTGTCCGGGCTGGTCAGCTTCAAGGAGCTGGCAGGCAAGATGAGCGAAGCCCCCGAAACCATCCTGAACGGCTTGAATCTCGGGAAAGCCGGCGGGTTCATTCAAAAAGAATTGCAGCTGGAGGAAGGCGATCTGGTCTGGGACGTACTGAGAACAAGGAAGATGGGAGGAGAAAGGATTATTCTCGACCGCGACTATCTGGCCGGGAAGCATGTTCCCCATCTAACCCGGGAAATCTGTACAAACTCAATCTATGAGTATCTTGAAAAAGATTTGAACCTGAACATCAGCTTTGCCAAAAAGGAAATTGTCGTGGAGGAACCAACCGATGAAGACCGATCCCTTCTGGACCTCGAGGGCTTCCAGAATGTAGTGGTCATCAGAAGCCATGTCTACCTGAACGATGCCAGCCTTTTTCAGTTCACAGAGTCCAGGCACCGTCCGGACAAATTCCGCTTTACCGACTTTGCCAGAAGAGCTCTCCATTGAATAGTACTATCAAATGCCGGGCATTGCTCCGGTATTTTTTTATGTGCTTTCATAATCCCTTCTGTTTCAATAGTCATATTTTAGGGAATACCTTCAGGAAATAATACAACATTGCATACATAGCTGGAGGGGGATTTATGAAGAATTTTAAGGTGTTTGGCATTATCCTTCTGCTCTTGGCAGGTGTTCTGGCTGGATGTACAGCTCAGGCTGCCGGGGAGGAAGGGACCGTCACATTAAGGCTTGCCCATAATCAGGGCACTACACATCCGATACATACTTCGCTGGTAGAGTTTGCAAGATTGGTAGAAGAAAAGACAGATGGCAGTATGAAGGTCAAAATTTACCCGAGCGGACAGCTTGGCGGGGAGCGCGAGGCACTTGAGCTGACGCAGACGGGTGCGATTGACTTTGCCAAGGTGAGCGCCGGCTCACTTGAAAATTTTTCAGAAGTCTATTCTTTGTTCAGCCTCCCTTATCTATTCGACGATAAAGACCATTTCTATAAAGCGATGAACAGCAGCACTACAAAAGAGGTTTACCAGACTACGACTGATATCGGTCTGAGAGGCCTGACGTTCTATGAGTCAGGCACAAGGAATTTTTACACAAAAAACAAGCCGATTATGCATCCGGATGATCTGAAGGGGCTGAAAATACGGGTACAGCCAAGCCCGACAAACCTGAAGATGCTTGAGCTGATGGGCGGGTCGCCGACGCCGATGTCCTTCGGTGAAGTCTATACTGCTATGCAGCAGGGAGTCATCGATGGCTCGGAAAATAATGAAACAGCATTGACGGATAATAATCACGGAGAGGTAGCAAAGCAGTACAGCTACAGCGAGCATACCATCATCCCGGATATCCTGATTTTCAATGAAAGCAAATGGAAGCAAATGACTGCCGAACAGAAGAAGGCCATAGCAGAAGCAGCTGAAGAGTCATCTTTTTACCATAAAGAGGTTTGGCGGAAAGCAACAGAAAAAGCGATAAAAGACGCTAAGGATATGAATGTCACATTCAGCAGACCGGATAAAGAGCCTTTCATGGAAGCAGTCCAGCCGCTGCATAAGGAGTTTGCAGAAAAGAAATCGACCGGAAAATACTATAAAGAAATCCGGGATATGGCTGAAGGCAATTAAAAGGGGAGAGCAATCATGCAGACTATGAAAAAATGGATCGATCTGAGCATTGGCTTTGTGGCCTGCACCCTCCTGGGTGTGATGGTCCTGATGGCAATCTGGCAAGTGTTCACAAGATATGCCTTGGATTCACCAAGTACAATTTCAGAGGAGTTTCTCCGGTATTCGCTGATATGGGTTTCCATGCTCGGCGGAGCCTATGCCTTCGGAAACAAGAAGCATATCGCCATTGAGTTTATTATAGAAAAGCTGGAAAACAGGAAGAGGCTGGCCGCAGCTATCCTGATTGAGCTGATTGTCCTGGCCTTTGCTGTTTTTGTCATGATCGTCGGCGGGTCTAAAACAGTTGGGATTTCCATGGAGCAGTATTCTGCCGCACTCGGCCTCCCGATGGCCTATATTTATCTGTCCCTGCCGGTGAGCGGCGTCCTGATTGCTGCTTATTCTATGATCTCCATCAGGGAAATCTCCGCAAACAGAAAAGCAGACTTATATTCAGAAGAAGTGGAGACTCCAGAGCCCATACATATTGATAAGGATAGAAAGGAGGGGCTGGGATGACCATCACGGCAGGACTCCTATTGCTGTTTGTGTTCTTTCTTCTCTTATTTTTGGGCGTGCCCATTGCCATCAGCATCGCCGGTGCCTCTCTTGTCACCATGCTGGTTCTGTTTCCTTTTGATATCGCCGTTTTCACAGCAGCGCAAAAGATGGTGGCAGGTTTGGACAGCTTTTCCCTGCTCGCCATCCCGTTCTTCATCCTCTCGGGTGTCATTATGAATAATGGAGGGATCGCCATCCGCCTGATCAATTTTGCGAAGGTCCTTTCCGGGAGGATGCCCGGGTCGCTTGCTCATACGAATGTTGTCGGGAATATGCTGTTCGGCTCAATTTCCGGTTCCTCTGTTGCGGCTGCCGCAGCGATTGGCGGCGTCATGTCGCCACTTCAAAAAAAGGAAGGCTATAACCCGGCGTATTCGGCGGCTGTCAATATCGCTTCGGCACCGACAGGGCTGCTGATCCCGCCAAGCGGCCTGCTGATCGTCTATTCCCTTGTCAGCGGCGGGACTTCAATTGCCGCGCTCTTTATTGCCGGCTATATTCCCGGCATCCTTTGGGGCCTTGCGACCATGGCGGTAGCGTATGTGATTGCGAAGAAAAAGAATTATCCGATTGCACCAAAGATTACGTTCAGCCAGGTGCTGAAGGTATTCCTGGATGCCATACCGAGCCTGCTGCTCGTGTTCATTGTCATCGGCGGAATCATTGCCGGGGTGTTCACGGCAACAGAAGGCGCTGCCATTGCGGTTGCGTATTCGCTTATTCTATCGATGTTCTATCGGACTTTTAAAGTAAAAGATATACCGAAGATGCTGATGGAAACGGTGGAGATGACAGCCATCATCATGCTTCTGATCGCCGCATCGACCATCCTTTCCCTTATCATGGCGTTTACAGGCATTCCGGAGGCCATCAGCAGCGGGATTCTCAGCCTGACCGATAATCCAATCCTGATCCTGCTGCTGATGAACGTCATCCTGCTGGTCATTGGGACGTTCATGGATATCACACCGGCGGTCCTGATATTTACCCCGATCTTCCTGCCGATTGCCACAAGCATCGGGATGGACCCGGTACATTTCGGCATCATGATGTGCCTCAATCTCTGCATCGGAAGCATCACACCTCCGGTCGGAAGCGCCCTGTTCGTCGGATCCAGCGTCGGCAAGGTGAAGATCGAGCAGCTTGTGAAGCCATTGCTTCCATTCTACGCTGCCATCATTGTTGTACTGCTGCTTGTCACTTATATCCCGCAGGTCAGCATGGTGCTGCCGGGGCTGTTTGGTTTATAACATGAAAATGAGCCGCCTGCACTCAGGCGGCTCATTTTTTCCGTATAATTCTAGTCTTTCTCCGGACAATAAGGACATCATCTTTCAGGAGGAAAGACTATGGAAGAGTTCCTGCACAACAGCCTTATTATTTCCGGAAGAATCATTACCATCCTGCCTTTATTGCTATTCATCACTCTCTTTATGGGAAGGCGTTCGATTGGCGAACTTCCTGTCTTCGATTACCTGGTCATCATCACACTGGGGGCTGTTGCCGGAGCTGACATAGCCGATCCTTCAATCCGGCATCTGGAAACAGGCTTTGCCATCATCGCCATCGGCCTGCTCCAGCGGCTGATTGGCAAACTGAAAATCTCAAAGCGGAAGTTCGGAAAACTCATTACCTTTGAGCCGGTCATTGTCATACATAAAGGCAAATTCCTTAGTGCCAATCTAAAAAGAAACCATTACAGCATAGATAATATCCTGCAGATGCTCAGGGATAAGCAGGTCTTCGATGTCCGATATGTGGAATTGGGTGTATTGGAGGGGAATGGCATGTTAAGTGTCCAGCTGACATCATCTGAACAGCCTGTTACAAAGAGGGATATACATCTATCTGGAAATCCGGGCAAAATCGCTTTTCCGCTGGTCATGGAAGGAAAGTTATATCCGAAGGTACTGGAACAGTTTGGTTTGGACCAGGCATGGTTTGAGCAGGAATTATCCAGGGTGGGCATTTCCCAATTAGAGGAAATATTTTTCGCTTCCATCAGCCCCCAGAGAGAATTGCATATCTCAAAGAAAAATGAGAATCTGCAGTCCATCCCTCCTATGTACCATTGATCTTTTCCCCAATGTGCGGATCGGTTGTGAGATTTGACGATAGAATTGTATGTCCGCTCATCGTAACCTGGGAGGTAGAGCAGCAGGGACTGTATTGGATATACTGTGACTCTAACTTTATCTCATTCTTTTGTCATTCTTATGCATGCTTATTAACCTTAAACCCTAGATCGGATAGCTGCCTGCACAGTTGAAGGCTTTATGTAGAAACCACACTAAATTACTTCTAGTGTGGTTTTTATTGATTTATCCTGCAGTAGCTATGGCGCTGAAGCTCTCCGGTCCTACTCTCACTGTTCCTAATATCGTCGCTCTAATATAAGCCCGATACACCAGCTGGCCATTGGCTGGCGCAGGGGGATTAAAGTCCGCACCATTAAAGTTGATCAGCTGTGGACCCAAAATTTCTAAGTTGAGCTGTTGTCTTGCAGTATATACAGTGGTCAATCCGGTTTCTACTGTTCCACGCACAACCTCAATGATAACCGAAGTTATTAGTGGCAATAAGGGTAATTGAACTGCCACTGTACCGTTGAAGTTAACCCTGACGATTCCAGGTGGTTCTTGTCCCACTTGAAGCCCTATATCCCCAAAGAGTGACTCAGTTCCTACAAGAATAGGGATGGATTGGGAGTTGGCAAAGCTCGCGTTCTGGCTTGTTCTTCCATCTAAATAGATTCCCATTTCATGATTCACCGCCTTTCTAATATATTCTATGTATCGTTTGCATGAACGATTGGGTGATAACTAGAGAGTGTTAACCTATTTTTTCTGTTTCTTTTATACGAATGTGCAGAAATTGCTGTTATGCCCGGAACCATACACCTTCACAGGCATACGCTAATAATTGCAGGATTCTAACTCTGATGAAAAGGGGATTCTTCCTATATTCCACGGAAATGTAACATGAAAAATGTACCTAAACTAAAAAAAGTCATGAAAGGCATCGCGGGGGATAGGATGAAGTCTAAGGATAAACAGTCCTGAAGACGGGCTGAACTGGTTAAAGGAAGAAGAACCAACAGGAGCTAAAAATGCCGATAATGTCGAACAGGAGGCAATAAAGGTGAACTCAATGGGAATTTTAAGAAGGCATCATTCATGAAAATATTGTTTGTATCCTACTATCCTCAGCCATCGATTGGAGGCATATGGACTTATGCCTCAAGGCTTGTGGATCGATTAAAGGAAATGGGACATGACGTTTCTATTCTCAGCTTAAGCCAGGACACCTATAATTTTCGAATTCATGGAAGACCTGAATCTCTTACAAATCAAACGAACTCTTCCGCTGATGAAATTCTGAAGGCTTATCCGGATTATGACAAAAATAGTTTCACCTTTCATACCGAAGTTTATCGCTATTCTCTAAATGCCGCTGCCCAGCATTATGGGCTGGGCGATTATGATATCATCTATGCCCAGGATGCAATCGCGGCAGGCGCTATAGGCAGAAACAAGCCTTCGGATGTGCCGATGGTCATGAGTGCACACGGCTATTTATCAGGTGAGGTCTTCTATCATCTGAAAGATCAATTTCCTGCTGCATCTGATGAAGAGATCCGGCAGAATGAGATGTATACATTCTTTCATTTCTTGGAAGGGCTGGGCTATCACTACTGTGATCTGATTCATTCTCAGTCAAGTTGGATGAGGGATAAAATCATCGAAGGTTCTAAGGTTCCTGCAGGAAAAGTGGTTTTATTCCCATACGGAATGAATACGGGGAAATTCATCCATGAGCTGGAGGATGCTGCAAAACTGGACACCCGCGGGAAAAAAATTATATTGTTCACCGGACGTCTTGTCTCCTTAAAGGGCCTGCATATCCTTATACCGGCACTTAGACTCCTCCATAAGGAAAGGCAGGACTGGGAATGCTGGATTCTGGGCGACGGAGAGGAGAGGTCTGCTTTGGAACAGCAATGCTCAAACCTCGGCATTGCCCGCTTAGTGAAATTTTTTGGGAATACAAATAATGTCGTTCCATATCTGAAAAGTGCCGATATTTTTGTCCTTCCAGGACTGCAGGATACTCAGCCCCATTCTGTTATGGAAGCCCAGCTGGCAGGGCTTCCTGTTATTGTAAGCAATGCGACCGGGCTGCCGGAAATGGTTCAGGACCAGGTGAATGGCATTGTTTTTCCAGCCAATGACAGTGCAGCTTTGTCTCTTCACCTTCGTTTTCTTCTGGAAAATCAGCAAAAGAGGCAGGAGATGGGGCTGAACTCGCTTCAGTGGGGAAAATCGAAATGGGACTATGACCGGTTGGTCAACAATATTCTATCAATGTTTAATAAGGCGATTTCCAGAAACGATATCCACTCCTGAAAGCATACCCTGGGTGCAAGGAATGTGGAGATAGACACCAGTTCCTAATCTTTATCAGGAACTGGTGTATTAGGTGCTTTCCGGATGATCGCAATAAAAGCTCTGGAAATTAAAAAGGTGAGAGACAGTGAAAAAAAGCTTATAAAGGAATTCCAGCCTTTATTAAACTTAATCAAGTTTGTCCTTGTTACAAAGAAATGCTCAGCTAGTGACATTGGGATACTAAACCAGAGCAGCTTACCAAGAGTGCCTAAAAAGCTCGACGATTTTGTGGCCTGGTTGAAGTATACACAAGCAACAGGATAGAGCAGATAGTCAAAAATAAAGCTGATGTCAAACGACTTAAAGAGCTTCACGGGATAGGAGATAAAGCCTTTTCGGACAAGCAGCTTATCAAGGATGGAAGAAAGATACCCTTTGAATAAAAAGATCAGCATCCAGTCCTTGACCGGGGGCTTTCTTATTAGATTAATAAAAGAAACCAACCCAAATACCAGCAGAATTCTTAGTGTGTTTTTTTCAAATGTGTTCATCGTGGTTCCCTTCCAGCGTTATATTTTCTATCGTTACTATCCCATGGATAACAGGGATATATTCATGTTTAACGATCAGCTCCATACTATGTGGCCGTAGAAACTCCTTTAGTAAGCGTAAGCTGCAGGAAACCTGGATTGTGGATGAAAATTTGTGGGAATCATTATTTTGGTCTTTAGTCCTTTTCCTTGAAAAAAGAGAGTGGCTTCAAAAAAATAGCTTTTTTCATCAATATTCGGTATTGACAAACTTTTCCCTGATATATAATATAAGAAGTCCTGCCAACTAAAACATTGGCATCAGGGGACTGTGAAAAGTTCATCTTATGTGAAAGGGATGGATTGTTGTGGATAAAGAGAAATTAATGGAAAGTGCGCGGAGCGTTAAACAATCGGCCTACGCACCTTATTCCAATTTTCCTGTAGGAGCGGCTTTGCTGCTGAAAGATGGAACCGTTATCAACGGAGTGAATGTAGAAAATGTTTCCCTGGGGGCGACGAATTGCGCCGAAAGGACAGCCATCTTTACTGCTGTTGCAAATGGCTATAAAAAAGGGGACTTCCAGGCAATCGCAGTTTCCGGAAATACGGCTGACTTTCTTCCGCCTTGCAGCATCTGCAGGCAGGTGCTGGCAGAATTCTGTTCACCGGATATGCCGGTCTACTTAACCAATGAGAAAAAAGATATATTGGAATTGCCTTTGAAGGAACTATTGCCATATGCCTTCACTGATTTAGAAATGTAGATATAATCATACGAGCCTGCTCTTGGATTTTTCGGAGCAGGCTTTTTCTATGCCTATACAGAGAATACGTTTCCGGCGGGAGGAGGATACTAACACAATATAAAGCTGATGAAGGAGATTGATCATGAATACGATCAAACCGATTAAAGCAGGAACGAATAAGACGAGTCCGAAAGAGCCTCTAACTTCTGCAGAGATGGGGAAGCTCTGGGCCACCTATATGGGAAACAGCATGTCCAAATGCATCCTGGCTTACTATTTGCGCCATGTGGATGATCATGATATTAAAGCTTTATTGGAAAACGCCGCGAAATTATGCGGCGAGTTCATGCAAACCACAACAGATATTATGAAAGAAGCAAAATTCCCTATTCCTGACGGCTTTAATGAAAATGATGTCAATTTAGAAGCTCCCCGCCTATTTCATGACGACTATTACGTCCATTATTTGAAATATGCAGCCAAAGCCGGGGTGAGCATATACAGTGTAGGCTACCCCATTGTATTCCGGCAGGATATTGTAGAATTCTTTCGATATTGTACTAGAGCAACAATGGATCTGCTTGACCAGATCAAAGACATTTCCATGCAAAAAGGCTTGATCATCAAGCCGCCCTTTATTCCAGTACCCGAAAAGGTTGATTATGCCCAAAAGGATTTCTTAAACGGCTTCCTTGGGCGCGTCAGGCCGCTGCATGCTCTGGAGATCGCCCATTTATACGACAACATCGAAAATAATATGACAAGCAAAGCATTTATCATGGCCTTTGCCCAAACAGCCAAAAGTGAGAATATCCGGCAGCTGTTCCAAAAGGGAACAAGCATGACACACACCAATCTGGAGCGGTATATGAAAAAGCTCCATGACGAAAATTTGCCTTCCCCTTCCTTTCTGGATGACCTGGTAACAGACTCTACCTTCGCACCTTTCTCGGATAAACTCATGCTGTTCCACAAGATGGATATGTTCTCCATGAAAATCAGGTCGTTCGGCAATTCGCTGGCTGTGAATGGCAGGCATGATATCGCACTC
Organism: Bacillus sp. SRL543; assembly: GCF_984799205.1. Classification (NCBI taxonomy): domain Bacteria; kingdom Bacillati; phylum Bacillota; class Bacilli; order Caryophanales; family Bacillaceae; genus Bacillus; species Bacillus sp. SRL543. Next base: position 4,724,205 of record NZ_OZ481794.1, on the reverse strand, counting down.
TTATATTCAAGATCGCTTATGAAAATCTCGGATTTCGTCACAGAGGCCTCAGACATCATGATGGAGAATGGCTGGATGGAAAAACCGCCGGAAGCCGCGGAAAGGCAGAATCTCGCTTCCAAGTAAGTAAAATACCAGAAGGAGCACCTGAGGCCCAATCGGCTGATATCATGCGTGACTGTCTGCGGCGTAAGGTGTCCCCTTTTTCTTATATGACGATGTCTGCATTCGGTTCTTGAAGCGTTTCCGGCTTTTTGCGTTTACGCAGACCAAATATGACTCTCAACACGTTAAAATTGCGTATGATTGTATGATGAAAAGCCATGATAACTGCAAAAGACACGGATGTAAGAAAAACATATTTAAACGGAACATTCCAGCCTAAATCAGCGATCCAGAAACCCAATAAGATAATGATTGGCTGATGCAGGACATAAAAAGGCATTGATGCTTCATTGGCATAAGATAGTGCACGATTGTTGAAATTCAGATGCTTATCACCAAGAAAGAAGATGAACAGCAGGACATTCCAAACTAACAGGACGCGAATGACAGTAAAAATATAAAAGGCCGCATTCCCATGCTCGGGAAAGCCTGTAAGAAAAACCCACAAAACATAGGCTGCTAAGCTGGCTCCACTGAGTGCACCTGTAAGCTTGCCGCTATTCCGCGCAAAACTCCGGAAAGACTTTCGTGCAAAAAAATAATAGCCATAGGTGTATAAAATCAAGTAAAACAAAATCCCCCAGCTTGCCAAATTCAAGATATCATTCGTCCATAGAGCTGCTCCTGCTAAAGGCAGGGGCAAAAATAAGTAGTGGGAAATAGCAAAAGGTCCATTTTGAATACGCTGTCTCTGCCTCTCATTTAGAAAGAAAGGCAATGTTAAGGCAGAAAAAATCAGGAGCATCAACAGATACCATAGATGATGGCCGAAAAATGCAAAATTCCCCGTCCCGCCCATTTCCAGATACAGTCCATCGAAATAATGGGGGAAGAACTGAAAGAAAGGACCCTCAAACTGCTTATTGGTTACCCGCTCTATATATACTTGTGGAGGAGAGAGGATAAAGATGCCCAGGAGCAATGGGATGCCAAGCCGGGCAGCCCTCTCTTTTAAGAATGCTCCGGATGTGCGTTTTTTCAATGCATAATAGGTACTGATTCCTGAGATGGCAAAAAAGACAGGCATAATCCAATTGCCAGCGGATAATGAAAACAGCTCTATATAAGTTCTGTTGATTTCGTTATTCTTTACATGCCATTCAAATGAATTAAAAAACATTGAACAATGGTACAAAAATACAATAAGCATTGCTAAAATTTTAATCCAATCTAAATCATAATGCCTGTTTGCCTTTCCCGGCAGCCCCATATTATTCCCCCAAGCGGAACCCAATGCATCAACGTACATCAAGCCCCGTTTATAGTATTTTTCCGATAGCCTGCTGGCCTATATCAGTGTATATTAATATTTACAATAATAATATTTTTTATTGGGGGGAGTCTTTAGATGTTATATGACCATATCAATAAAACCATATCCACTGACCGGCTGCAGCTGAGACTGTTTCAAGTATCCGATGCAGAAACTGTCTCAAGACTCTGCAACAATTATAATCTTTATAAAAGCACCCTGTACCTGCCCTACCCATATTCACTGAATGATGCCCTGTCCTGGATGGAGCATCAACTAGAAAACTTCAACAGCGATAAATCATATGAACTGGCGGTGACCGGCCGGCAAACCGGTGAGCTGTACGGCGCGATTGCATTATCAAACAATCAAAGTTTCTGCCATGGCGAGCTTGCCTATTGGATAGGTGAGGAATATTGGGGGAAAGGCTATGCCACCGAGGCGGCAGAGGCAGTCATAAAGTTTGCTTTTGAAGAAAAGAAATATCATAAAGTATTCGCCCGCTATTTCCAATCCAACCCGGCTTCAGGACGGGTCATGGAGAAGCTTGGCATGAGGGAAGAAGGAATCCTCGTGGATCATGTGCGGAAGGAAGACCGGTATGAGAGCCTGGTATGCTATGGACTTATTAACCCGGCAGAATAATAGGAACTTTTATAAGACCTGTCCGTAATATTATTGAGGTGGATAGAATGGAAGCCATTGCAGCTTTGATCCTTCATTCTTACTTTTTTAAAAATAAATGCCCGGCATTATGGAGGTGGCAGTATTGTTATTAGTCAGTTCGTGCCTGGCAGGGCTGGAAGTAAGATACAATGGAACCCATTGCCTGCATGATAAAATCCTTCAATTGATTGATCAAAAGAAGGCTGTATCCATCTGCCCTGAATTGCTTGGTGGGTTCTCGACACCGCGTGAACCTGCTGAAATCATTGGGGGCGATGGGGGCGATGTCCTGGACGGCAGGGCGCGGGTCATAGAAAAATCAGGCCGGGATGTAACGGAGTTATACATAAACGGCGCCTATGCAGCCTTAAAGAAAGCAGAAGAGCTGCAGGTGAGTGCGGCAGTGTTAAAAGAGTTCAGCCCCTCATGCGGAAGTTCCGGGATATATAACGGAAGGTTTTCGGGGCAAAAAGTCTCCGGGGACGGCGTTGCTTCAGCCTTGTTAAAAAGGAACGGGATAAGAGTAATATCAGAAAGGGAGCTTGGGGAGCTGCTTGGAAATTTTTAAACTATAACTCTTTTGTTTTCTATTGTTACTAATCTGAAATAAGCGATGTTATGCTTTGCAGGCCTTATCCATAGTCTTTACGGTGCCGTTCCTCATATTGTAAAGGAAAACAAATAGTGTTAACCTTGTACTGACATAGTGTCTTTCCTATGTAAAAAGGAGCGATTACACTATGCTTAGTAAGGCGGAACACTTACTAATCAGTAGAGAACTTGGACGTTTACGTGATGAATTTATGCTATGCAGCGATGACCAAGTAAGGAAAAACATTCACCAGGATATTCTTTTACTCCGTACGGCGTTAACCATTACTGCTAGAAAATAGCAGTTTTTTTATGGATTTTTGCTGTGGTAAATTCACCTTGCCGATGCCGGCTGCAGCCTTATTTGTACATAAGGGATGAGCCCAACACTATTCTAAGGGGAAGAGGGCCCAATCCCGAGCCCTCATTTTTGACCTCGCATATTATGCGCTAACCTCTTCAGCAAAAGCTTATTCAATAGTGTGTTTCATTGCCTTGTACATTTTCGCCGTGTGTTCATCAAGTTCATCCCGTGACATGCGAAGGCGATCGACCGAAGAGCCATAGCCAATTTCTTCTTTTCCTTCTTCCAGGCCTTTAAAGATTCCATCAGCGAATGCATCAAGGGGTTCTCCCTGAGTATGAAGCCCTGCTCCGCCTAAGTCAGTGTTCACTGCCGGAGGGGCAATTTCAATCACTTCCACTGAAGTTTCGGAAAGCTGGTGCCGCAGGCTCACAGTAAAGGAATGGAAAGCTGCTTTCGTAGCTGAATAAATCGGCGCAATGACAAGCGGTGTAAACGCCAGACCGGATGTAACGTTGATGATGGCCGCTTCCTCTTTCTTTGCCAGGAACGGAGCAAACAGCATGGAGAGGTGGAAAGGCGCTTCAATATTCGTTGTGAGTTCTTTGTTAAAATAACCCCAATCATTCTTCGCATCCGCCGCCAGTACATTAAACCGCTGCTGGATCCCCGCATTGTTCACCAGCACATTTACATCCGGATGATGTTCCTCCACCCAATCAAACAAAGCCGAACGGTCCGTTTCCACAGACAGATCGCATACCTTTGTAATCAGCCCTGGAAATTTATCCTTAGCTTCCTGCAGGGCGCTTTCCCGCCGGCCGCAGACAATGACGGTATTGCCGGCATTGATAAAGCGTTCAGTAAAAGCCAGCCCGATGCCGGCGCCCCCGCCTGTGATCAGTATCTTATTTCCTGAAAGTTTCATTCTGGCACCCCTTCTCTTTCATTTCATGATTTTTGCCGATATCCACACAAAGATGACACTATCCCCACAAGATTGTTGATAATACCCGGATCTTGAAGATATCCACAGCTGGATTTAAGAAATCCTTCCGCAATTATGCGATATCCACAGCCGGAGCGAGGAGACTCGACAGCCATAGGATATCCACATTAAAAAGGCAATAACTGCAGCTTCTCATTTCCTGTATACCCCATCGGAGAACGGCTCACCCGGCACTGCCGCAAGAATATCATAAGGCTACGCCAGGACTGCAAACCAGCAAACTGCTTGATACAGCAGGAATTCGCCGGGAAGAATCGAAACTATAATAGTATAAACAGGGGGAGGGTCAATTATGAAATTAGCAGAGGCCTTGATATTGCGTTCGGATTATCAGAAAAGGGTCGAGCAATTAAGGAACCGGTTGAGCCAGAATGCCAGAGTCCAGGAGGGGGATCTTCCGAATGAGGAGCCGCAGGTGTTAATGGAAGAATTGACAGAAATCCTGGTAAAATTAAAAGTTCTGATCCAAAACATCAACCGCACCAACATACATACCCCTTACGATCAGTCGCAGTCGCTCGCGGACGCACTGACAAGCAGGGACCTGATCGGGCAGGAAAGAAAGATCTACAGCGACTTGCTGGGGCAGGCAACCATACGGCATGACCGCTATTCACGTTCGGAGATTAAATATGTATCTATGATCGATGTTAAGGAAACCCAAAAGTTTGTGGATGAATTATCCCAGAAATACAGGACCCTGGATGTGAAGATTCAGGAATTGAACTGGAAAACAGAATTGATGGAAAACTGATATTTGCTATGGAAGTTGGTAGCGGGCGGGAAGGCGAATGCCAAACCCTGCAGCAGGGTTAAGCTGCACTTAATGGTCAGGGTTCGGGGTGGCCTGAGGTTCAAATCCTCATTCACAGCTAATACCCAGTACTGTAACCACAGAACCATTTACAGCTAACAACTAACAACCGGGCATTGATTCCCGCTTCGTGAGGGCGGATAGGGGAAGATAGCAAATTTCTGAGGTGGCGCTGATCCTATAAGATCGGCGCCCTTTTTAGCTTTTTTGCAGTGCCGGTCTGGATAAAAGAAGGAATGGGAGGAAGGATAATACAATAGGATGAAACATAAGGTGGATAACAATGGATAATTATACGAATGACAATACTGCCCGCAGGTACAGAGCTCATGTGAGCATCCTGGGAACCACCCAGATCCATCTGCGGAATCCCTGTATCATTGCGTGGTGGAGTGCTGCATTTCCGGGATTTGGCCATCTGCTTTTATCAAAGTATCTGCGGGGGTTTGTGCTGTTTATCTGGGAAGTGGTAGTCAATATTAAATCAAAGCTGAATCTGGCCATGATCTATTCTTTTCAAGGTGACATAGAAAAGGCAAAAGAAGTGCTGGAACCAAGGTGGCTCCTGATTTATATTCCTGTGTATATATTCGCCATCTGGGACAGCTACCGGACGACTGTCGATTTGAATCAGATCTATGTGCTGGCTGAAAGGGAAGAGCATCGGTTCAACTCCTTCAGCATGGGTGCCCTGGAGATTAATTATTTGGATAAGCGAAACCCTGTTATGGCCGTAGTATGGTCCTTATTTGTCCCGGGATTGGGCCAGTTGTATATACATAGGATTGTGTCTGCTTTTTTCACCATTGTCTGGGTGGTGATCTTTTTTTACTATTCCCATGGCCTGGACGCGCTCACCTATCTTCTTATGGGTGACATCCAGAAGTCGACATCGGTCATCAATCCGGAATGGCTGCTCTTTTTCCCGTCCTTATACGGTTTTTCACTATATGATGCTTATATTAACACAGTTGAAAACAACAAATTATTCAGCAAAGAGCAGCGGGCGTTTTTCAAGAAAAACTACCAATCATCCTCTTTTCAAATTCTAAAAGGGCAGAAGGTGAAATGACTGATGCAGCTGTTTTCAACATTTGGACATGGCAGTTCGATTGAAATGGCGGTTTCTACTCTTGAAAAGAAGGGAATCAAGCGCGACAACATTTATATCGTTCCCTTGGACAATCGGCAAGAGAAGCATAGACTGTTCGATGGGCTGAACCGTTCAGACGGCACCTCCCTCATTGATATTGGGGCGGCACTCGCGACTGCCTTCTCTGTTGTTGGAGCGAGCATTGGATTTAAATTGGCGTGGGGGCCCATCTATTGGGGGCTGATCACTGCAGCTGCCGGTTTTGTGCTCGGTGTTGGCATCCGCCTTTTTACAGAAGGAGTTGTCAAAAAGAAACGAAGGCAGCTGAAAGGAATGCACTCTGAAGTTATTCTCATCGTGGAATGCGAAGATTCGGAAGGTGAAATGGTTGAAAATATCTTGTTTGGCCATTATGCATTAGGGGTCGCCAAGGTAATGTGAAATACATAGTGGAGAAAAATGCTGGCTGCTGTTCAGGCAGCTTTTTCTTTTGGGGCAGCTTCACCTAAGATCGAGTGAGATGGTGGATATTTATGGTAAAATAAAGATAGGGAGATTAGGAACTGGGAGGCAGAGGGATTTGAACACTTTTACAGAAACAAGAAGAATCAATGGCAAAGCAGTAGGCTCGCTGCTGATCGGACTTATATCAATAGCAGGCATCATGCTGGTGGGGGAAGGGGCTGTCCTTAGCTTAGCAGGGCTCATCTTGGGCTTCACTGGTCTGAGAGAAACGAAGAAAGGAGAGCAGACTGGCTTCTGGGCGGCTGCAGCAGGCTTGATTTTGAATGCTATAGGTAATATCAGTCTAATCTTATAGTTAGGGGGAGCCAAACTGGAAAAGATATTGGTAAAGACGGCTATATATTCATTCATTGCTTCTTTTTCCATTATGCTGGTATGGACAGACAGAGAGAACACCATTACCGATGGCGATGGGACTCATTCATTTATAACCACTTCTTATCCGGACTTCTTTTTCATAGTGTTAGAGAGGTCGCTTATGATCATGCTTTTGGCCGTTTTAATTGCACTAGTAATTCTCGGCTGGAAAAGGCTTCAATAAAGGGGATAATTCGAATCGCCCTCTTTCTTAATATGAAAGAGGGCTGACTGATGGCCTTAAATTTTATAGCATTTTTGCTTCAAGCTAGGCATTGCGTCCAAAGAATACATAGTCAGTTGAAATGGGGATGATATCGATAATGCTATTTGTGTTCAACAGGTTATCGAGCTGGCTTCCCCTTTCTGTGACAATCTGGGTTTTGTTATAAATATCTCCATTGAAGTTTGCACTGAGAACTAATCCATTGAGAAATGGATTTTGTGCATTTCCATAGATGATAGTCCTCGTTTGGCCCGGCGCAAGCGTAAAATAAACATCACCATCAAAGTTGGCAGGGTTGTCCCCTTGGCGGACGAGAAGAGCGATCTGCAGAGCAGCTGCACTGCGATTATTAAATGTCTTTTGTGCCATTTTTATTAACCCCCTTTCTCCATTATTCTATGAGAAATAATACTTAAGGAGAGGGCTTGTATAATAGGGAGATTGATCATTTATGCCGTTAAGCAGAAAAAAGGACGAGGGAACCTCTGTTTTGAGAGGTTCCCTCGTTTTATTAGTTCTGGCTCATTCTTCGTTTGGCACGGAACCTGATCAGCTGGAAGCGGATAAAGCAGCCGATGCAGAAGCCCAGGATGGCCACAAATGCAGCGAGTGCGACCATTATCGTGAAAATATGGCCAAGGATCGTCAATCCGAATGCATAAGAAATCAATCCCCCGGCCAGGCACACAACTGCAATGGCCTGATTGAACTGCTGCTGGTCCCATTCCTCAGGGATATAAGCAGACGGCGCTTTCTTAAGGAATGATCTGGCGGCCCGCATGACGGGATTGAATCCAAACAGTAGTCCCATCAGTCCGGCTATAAGCGGAATAGCCAAAATCCACTCCTGGCCGGTCAGCCAGCTGGCCGCAATACTGATGACAATGAACCATTGATTGGTCCTGACGAGGGGACGGGGAATTGAACGTACTGTTTCTGCCATATATAAATACGACCTTTCGTATAAGAATTTAAGGTTTTATACTATCTTACTCATTTTGCAGCATTTTGGGAAGTGGAAAGTCTTTATCTATTTATAATTATTTTTTTATAATAAACAGTTTAAACGGTTTGGGAGGCGGGTAAAAAATTGGTTGTAATAGTTGATTTTACCTTTAAGTTCCCCGGACATTGTCATCTTTAGACCTACATAGCAAGAAGATCATTTTACAAAATCATCCTTTATCTTTGTATAAAATTTCCTTAACCAGAAAAGATAAAGGTGATTAATTTGAGGAGGTTATGCAGTTTGGATCAGAACAAGGACAAAAATATGCAAAACGGCGACGATGTGAAGCGCGAGAAGCTGACGACCCGCCAAGGCCATCCTGTAAGAGATAACCAGAATATACGGACGATCGGCAATCGCGGTCCAGCTACACTTGAGAATTATCATTTTATAGAAAAGATTTCCCACTTTGACCGGGAGGAAGTGCCTGAGCGCGTCGTCCACGCACGCGGATCCGGGGCCTTCGGATACTTTGAGACATATGGAAAAGCAGGCGATGAGCCAGTTGAAAAATATACACGTGCAAAAGTATTTTCTGGTGCCGGAAAAAAGACTCCGCTTATGGTCCGCTTCTCAACAGTGGCCGGGGCGAAGGATTCGCCTGAGACAGCGCGTGACCCGCGCGGCTTCGCGGTCAAAATGTATACTGAGGACGGAAACTGGGATCTGGTCGGGAATAACCTGAAGATATTCTTTATCCGCGATGCCATGAAGTTCCCTGATATGATCCATGCTTTTAAAGCCGATCCTGCTTCGAATGTGCCGAACCCTGAGCGGATGTTTGATTTCGTTTCCCGGACGCCTGAAGCGACCCATATGATTACATTCCTGTTCTCGCCATGGGGCATCCCTGCGACTTACCGCCATATGCAGGGTTCAGGCGTCAACACATACAAATGGGTCAATGATAAAGGCGAAGCGGTGCTCGTGAAATATCATTGGGAGCCAAAGCAGGGAATCCGCAACCTGACGCAGGAAGAAGCCAATATGGTCCAGGCAAAGAATGTAGGGCATGCCACACAGGACTTGTATGAAGCGATAGAGCGCGGAGACTATCCGGAGTGGGAACTCTATGTACAGATTATGGAGGATGACTACCACCCTGAGCTGGACTTTGATCCGCTCGATGATACAAAGCTCTGGCCGGAAGATCAATTCCCATGGCTGCCGGTGGGCCGCATGGTGCTTGACCGCAATCCGGTTGACTTCCATGCAGAAATTGAACAGGCTGCCTTCGGAACAGGGGTCCTGGTTGACGGGATGGACTTTTCTGATGACAAAATGCTTCAGGGGCGCACATTCTCATACTCTGATACGCAGCGCTACCGTGTTGGCGCCAACTACCTGAAAGTGCCGGTGAACGCGCCGAAAGCGCCTGTCCGCACGAACCAGCAGCGCGGCCAGATGGATGTCCGCGATCCGAAAGAATCCGGTGACAATCCGCATATTAACTATGAGCCATCCATGCTCGGCGGCTTCGAGGAAGCGGGAGAAACAAGCCCTCCGCCGCATCGGCCGACCTATAATGCAGCAGCCATGAGCGCGCCGATCGACCGCCCGAACAACTACGGCCAGGCAGGGGACACTTACCGCAGCCTAGAAGACTGGGAGCGCGATGAGCTGATCCATAACCTTTCCGATGCCCTTGCCGCCTGCAACAAGCGCATCCAGGATGCGATGGTCGAGCACTTCACACAAGCTGACGAAGATTACGGCCGCCGCGTGAAGGAAGGCATCGAAAAGAGAACGAAAGAACTGAAAGAAATGTCAGCGGAAGACAATGTCCCTGGCCGTGAAGCAGGACAATCCAAATACGGACAAGGCTCCTTATCCGCCAACGAAGCAACCAGGGAAGCCGTGGACAAAGGCCACGAAGCCGATCCGTATTAATACAGGTTAAGCCGAGGAGCTGCCCGGAACATCAGGATGACCGGTGGGATGGGCGGCTTTTTTTTGTTGGATAAGTTCTGCTGAAGGGACTTGAGATAGGTGCATATAAATTTGATTCATAAGCCATTCAGCTGCTGAAACTTATCCCTCTCTTCATTCTCCACCAGGAAAAACCCCCTTCTTTACAAAGGATTTATCAAAGGTATTGGCGAATTGGTACCGATTAGGAAGATTAGCCGACACTATATTTCTAATTAACCAAATCCTCAATACATAAGGACTGATCATCGTGCTTTTCAAAAATAGAAATTTCCTTGTTTTATGGATCGGGCAGCTGGCAACGATTTTTGGGAATCGGTTCAGTGAGATTGCTGTTCCTCTGATCGTACTGCAGCTGACAGGATCGCCCTGGAAGGCAGCATTGATTGCTGTCTGCTCCAGGGTGGTGCCGCTGGCATTATCTCTGCAGGCAGGCTATTGGGTTGACCGGCATTCGAAGAAAAAGATTGCCATGGGGGCGGATGCCCTCAGTTTCCTTGCTATGTCTGCACTGGTCCTGTGTTTTTATTTTAATGTGCTGAACATCTGGACATTGGCGATCTGCCTGCTCTTACTGGGAGCTGCAGGGCTCTTTTACAGGGTGGCGCTGGGAGCGATGCTGCCGGCGATTGCGGGGAGGGAACAGCTTGTCAGAGCCCATAATTATATCGAAGGGGCAGATGCCGTCAGTACACTGGCTGGGCCAGTGATGGCAGGTGCTGCTCTGTCCGCTCTTGGTTCTGCCGCAGTGCTCGGCATTGATGCTTTGACCTATTTAATTTCCTTTGCAGCGCTGGCTTTATTGACCTATAAAGAAGTGCCTTCTGTTAAAGAAAGAGGGGAAGGCTTCAAAAATGCCCTTGCTTTTAAGGAAATAAAATACTTGTTCATGAACCCCTTTCAGCGTTTCATTTCTTTTCAGCAGGCTGTTTTAAATTTTGCTTCCTCCTGTGTGGTTCTTGCTGTCATTTTTTATACAAGCCAATCTCTCGGATTTAGTGAGTGGCAGACAGGCGCGGTATTATCAGCGGCCGGGGCTGGGAACCTCCTCGGTGTCTTTCTGCTGAACAAAACGGTTCACTTATCATGGAAAATTTTATATGGAGTACTGATGGCTGTTTCAGGGCTGGGCCTTCTGCTGATTTTACTGTCTGGCAAGTTCGCCGTCATCGCCTTTGGCATGTTTTTATTTGATGGGGCACTGTCGATGGCTTTCGTAGTAAATGGTTCTGCCCGGCAGGCAATCACCCCTGATAGTTTTTTGGCCCGTGTAGCGGGAGGGGGGATTCTATTATCCGGCCTGGCGGCTGTCAGCGGCACTCTTTTTGCTGGGGGAGTAGCAGAATCCTTACATCCGCGGATCGTTATTGCAGGCTGCTCAATCTTGCTTTTCCTGGCTGCTGCCGTGTCACTGTCGTTCAAGCAGGGCAAAAGCCGGCTGGATAAGCTTGAGCCGATGAGTTTTTAAAAAAGATGGACGCGCCTTAGCCGTCCATCTTTTTCCTTTTACAAAGTAGGCAATTTCAAAGCTATCTCCATATTCTGCAGGTTCAAATTCGTTTGCTCTTCTGTATTCCAGGCATAATACCAGCCTTTTTTCATCATATAAGTGGAAATTTCCTCGTGCAGATCGAGCGTTGCTTCCAAATGGCGGGTGAGCATTTCCTTGATCTCCGGCGTTCCTGCGTCCGTTACAGCCATGGCGAGGTTCCTCGCACCGCTTTTCGCTGAAATCAGCAGGTCCATAGCGACCATCTGGTCTGTAAGTGCGTCCATGCCGGTCAGTTTTTCTATAAATTGAATCATATAGTTTCAACTCCTCATTGCTGTACTTTTGATAAAACAGAACTGAATTCCTGCAGCTGGATGGTGGAGGTATCCACGTCCTTCTGCATGATTGCTTTGAGCTGCGGGTCAGTGACGAGTGCTTTCATCGTTTTCGACTTTGTCAGGCAAAGCGTTTTGAATGCCGCGATTTCCTGGACCTCCAGGATTTCGTGTAAAAGATAGTCCATTCTGCCATCTCCTTATCTAAGGTTTTAATACGACTTTGATGCAATTGTCCATCTTCGTATCAAAGATTTCATAGCCATGCTTGGCTTCGCTCAGCGGGAGGACATGGCTCACTACATCTCCCGGATCGATTTTTCCGGTGGCCACCAGTTCGTACATATATGGCATGAGGTGGATCATCGGGGCCTGGCCGGAGCGGATATTGACGTTGCGCTGCATGATATCCCCAAGAGGGAACCCATTATAGCGGCCGCCGTACACGCCTGTGATCTGGATGGTCCCGGCTTTGCGGACTGCCTGTGAGGCGATGATGAGGGCACTCATGGCCCCGCCCTGAAGCTTCAGTCCGCTTGCCAGAAATTCCATATCGGTCATCTTTCCATCCATGCCGACCGCATCAATGACTACATCTGCTCCTCCATGTGTAATTTCCTTCAAATGGCTCCCAACATTTTCATACTGTTCAAAGTTAATGATTTCGACCTTGTTCGTCCGTTTGGCATGCTGGAGGCGGTAATCGACATAGTCAACAGCGATGACCCGTTTAGCTCCCTTCATCCAGGCGAACTTTTGGGCAAAGAGGCCCACAGGTCCGCAGCCGAGTACGATGACGGTATCCCCGCTTTTTACTCCGGCATTGTCAACGCTCCAGAAGCCGGTGGACATGGCATCGGCGATGACGCTCAATTTTTCATCCGGCTCTTCGCAGCTCTCGGGAATTTTAAAATGGGTGAAGTTGGCGAAAGGCACCCGCAGGTATTCCGCCTGTCCGCCAGGGTAGCCGCCCGTATTGCCGGAATAGCCGAAATATGCGCCCATATCGCCGTTGTCATTCGTATTGTCGCATTGGCTTTCAAGCTGATTTTTGCAGTAGATGCATTCCCCGCAGGCGATATTGAAAGGAATAATGACGCGGTCCCCTTTTTTAACCTTTGTCACCTCTGGGCCTACCTCTTCGACAATGCCCATCGGTTCATGTCCGATGACATAGTCCTCCTGCATATTCGGAATGAATCCGTGGATTAAATGGAGATCAGATCCGCAGATTGCTGTGCTTGTAACCTTGATGATCATATCATCCGGCTTTTCGATCCTGGGATCTGGAACCTCTTTGACTTCGACATTTTTGATGCCTTGATAGGTGACTGCCTTCATGTATAGGTACCTCCAATATTAATGGGATTCATCAGGTGTCCGGTCAAACATGCCTTTTCTGTTAGTCTCACGAGGGAAAAGGTTCATGTTGCCGATCATGATCGTATTTTTGGCTGAGAGCTGGTCCAGCTTATATTGTTCGCTCAGGTCATGGGGGTGGAACCATTTTTTGCTGATCATGAGCTCTGAAATTTCCTGATGCATCTGAATGCCCTGCATAAGCTGTTTCCTAAGCAGCGCCCGTACATCTGGGGTAGCTGCTTCCGTCAAAGCCGCAGCCAAGTTTCTTACTCCTTCTTTTGTACGGATGAGAAAATCGAGCGCGAATGTCGTATCAGCCAGTTCGGGCATATTTAGGGCATTGATAGGATCCAAATGGTCTTGATTCAAGAGAGCTTACCTCCTTTCAATTAATGATGGGCGTTGGACGGCTTTCCGGGACGGGAGCACTAAAAGGAACCCGTTCGTAGATGGCCTGCAGTTCAGAAAGATCCTTTTTGGATTGTTCCAGATCTTTTTGCATAAGGGCCTTTAAGTCTTCATCAAAAACAAGCCCCTGCATCAGCTTGGATTTTGCGACACAGAGCGTTTTGAAGTTGACGATTTCATGTAAATCCAGTGATTCATGGGGAGCCAGATGCTTCGTATCCATAGATGTTCATCCTCCTTTTTGCATATACGCGGATTATTTTTCCCCGGAAACAATTATTTACGCTGGCGGTTTTTGTAAGCTGAGAGGTTTGCAGGGGGATTTTATAGAAAAATGGCCAGTTCTTCAGCAAAAATAAAAAAGCTTCCGGGTTGACCGGAAGCCATCTATTTATTCTTATTGTTCGCGCAGCAGATAGTTGTGGCATGAGAGGAGCCCTGCCTTAAATTCCTGGCTTGCCCTCTCTGAGTCATAGGCACAAACCGATAAAATTCTGTTGTCAAACACAATTGTATCCGCTTCTTCTTCGGAAGCCAGCAATTTGCCCTTGACTCCCTCTTCGCTCCGCCACTCTATATGTGCCCAGCTGCGGACCACTGAATTCTCTTCTGAATAATCGTCCATTAACTTTGGAAGAAAGTCGAAAATTGAATTAACCCGGAAATCTCCCTTTGCATAATAAAAATCAAAGTTGTTTATAAACGCTACTTTCTGCAGATCACGGTCTTCCAAACTTTCACAAAGTGAGTTTCTAATCTTTTTAATCCAACGATCGTTTTCTATAATAACGACATATTCATTCAATTTAAGTCCGGTGATGACAAAATCTTTTACATTCGACAGGTACCGATCATGATCCTCAAAAAAGTATAAAACATATCCCTTGGCAAGGCTTCGAAGATCGTGTATTTCTTTCACTTCCGTACTTTCCAATTTGCACCTCATTGAGTATAGACATATAACGCCTTCCGTTCAGCTTAACATACTTTATAGGGGAAGTATGCTATTCGTTAAAATTAGACATGTTATGCCCTGAATTTTCACACTTTTCATAAATAAGGAGAAGGATCAGAAACATGGAAGCGGATGGCATTCACCCAGCCCGATGCATAAGATAATCCGAATAGATGTGAAGGGATTGAGAGAGAATGCATGATTACCGAATGTATCCATATCCGTTTATAATGCCGGCAGCTGCCGGCTTTCAGCCGGTTTCCGGGCGCTATCCTTTGGAAGGGAACTATGCCGGGAGCTATTATCCCGTTTCTTATGGGGAACACCGGGTGCCGCTAAAGGATTATGGTCCCAGCCCATTTGTCGTTAATATCAATGAAGCGACAAAACAAAATAAAGCGTTCCGTACAGCTCTCTGGACAGGAAAGCATCTGCAGCTGACGCTGATGAGTTTGAAGCCTGGTGAGGACATTGGGCTCGAGAGGCATAATAACCTCGACCAGTTCCTGCGTATTGAAAAGGGGCAGGGTATCGTCCAGATGGGGAAGAGCAAGAATAATCTGGACTTTAGAAGGAATGTCTATGATGATTCAGCCATATTCATTCCTGCCGGCACATGGCATAATCTCACGAACACAGGCAATACATCACTGAAGCTGTACTCAATCTATGCGCCCCCAAACCATCCCTTTGGCACAATCCATCAAACAAAAGCAGCCGCAGAAGCTGCCGAACAAAGCCATGGATATCGCTCCAAACATGCGGGGTATCCTTATGGATGGGGTTATTAAGCAGAAAAAGATAGTGTAAAAAGGGGCTGCCGGGTGGGCAGCTTTCTTTTTAATATATTTTGGTTAAATATGGGTATTAGCTTGAGGCCCACAGGATGTGGGTCATGCGGATGTTGCCACAGGACGTGGCGTTCTTAGTCCGCGTTCCTTTAATGAGCAAGCGCCCTCCGCATTTCTATTTGTCTAGCTGCGGGCGCTAGCCCCTCGAGTCATAAGCCACTTTAGGATTGAAGGCAAAGAACGCCTTCTATCCTAAAGCGTCTTATGCTTGTCGGGGCTGAGCAAGCGCCCTCCGCATTTCTTAGTAAGGGGTACCCCCATTAATATGCAGCACCTGTCCTGTTACATATGAAGATTCATCAGATGCAAAGTACACATAGCCTGGCGCAAGTTCGCTCGGCTGGCCCGGGCGTCCCATCGGCGTTTGGAATTCTCCCTCGCTGCCGAAACCGTCTACCTGCTCTTTTGTAAAAGAGGCGGGGATGAGCGGTGTCCAGATTGGGCCTGGCGCCACGGCATTCACCCGGATTCCCTGCTCGACAAGAGACCCTGACAGGGAGCGTGTGAAGGCAAGGATTGCCCCTTTTGTTGAAGAATAGTCGATCAGCTTCGGTGCTCCCTGGAAGGCTGTGATAGAAGTGGTGTTGATGATAGAGCTTCCAGGCTTCATATGGTCGAGTGCAGCTTTTGTCAGATGGAACATGCTGAATATATTGGTGCGGAAAGTCCGTTCCAGCTGCTCTGTTGTAATTTCCTTGATGGATGGCTGGGTATGCTGCTCACCGGCATTGTTGACAAGGATGTCCAGCTTGCCAAATTCGGACACAACTTTTTCAACAGCTTCCTTGCAAAAAGCTTCTTCACCGATATCGCCGGCGATCAGCAGGCAGCGGCGGCCTTCCTGTTCCACGTACTTTTTGGTTTCACCGGCATCGTCATGCTCATCGAGATAGGAAATGGCTACATCAGCGCCTTCCTTCGCAAAAGCTACAGCCACAGCACGGCCAATTCCGCTGTCGCCGCCAGTGATCAGCGCAGTTTTGCCAGACAGCCTTTCACCTTTTCCTGCTAGATTCTGCGTGAAGTCCGGGCGTGGTTCCATTTCGTTTTCGAATCCTGGCTGGCGATCCTGCATCTGGCCAGGAATCTGTTTTGGCATGTCTTTTCCCATTGATTAATCAATCCTTTCTTTCATAATTGATTGTTTGTGATTACTATCACTTAAGCCTATATAGATTTCTTACCCTTGAGGTTGGATTTAAAACAGGATTGTCCGGTGTGGATGTGTATGACTTTCCATAACGGATATTCATGCCAAGGGGAGGTGATTAAAGCCTGCAGAAATCGGGGAGTTAAATTATTAACCAACAAAAAAATAATTAAAATCATTAACTTTTTATTGATATTCAATAAAAAATATCTTAAAATCAATCTAACTTAACTGTGAGGTGTTCAAAATGAAAAGAGAAACTCTCTTTTTGAAAATCGCTGTCTTTCTTATTGGCGCACCGATTCTTGCTTTATGTATCTTCGGGCTGCCTTCTTTGGCCATTAATGCATCCAAAAGCGGGTTAGAGTGGGCAAACCTGCTGTATGGCATCCTGGCCATTATGTATGTATCGGCGATTCCGTTTTTCGCTGCCTTGTATCAGGCCATTAAACTTTTAAATTATATTGACCATAACAACGCATTCTCAGAACGAGCTGTAAAGGCTTTAAAGACGATAAGAAACTGTGCCGTTGGTATTATGCTGCTATATACAGCAGGCATGCCGCTCTTCTACTTTGCGGCAGAGATCGACGATGCCCCTGGCATTATCCTGATTGGGATGGTCATCATTTTTGGTTCCATTGTGATTGCCGTTTTTGCCGCTGTCCTCCAAAAGCTGCTGAAGAATGCGATCGATATTAAGTCAGAAAATGATCTGACGGTCTGAGGTGAGAACATGGCAATTATCATTAATATAGACGTCATGCTGGCGAAAAGGAAAATGAGCGTTACCGAGCTATCAGAGAGGGTAGGCATCACCATGGCCAATCTTTCCATACTGAAAAATGGAAAAGCAAAAGCAGTCCGGCTGACGACTTTAGAAGCTATCTGCAAGGCGCTGGACTGCCAGCCCGGAGATATTCTGGAGTATAAAAAAGATGATGAAGAGCCGGAACGCTGAATGAATTAAGGCTTTGCCGGGTCAATCTGCGTAATCGGGAGGTTTCTTATGAGTATAGCCATACAGAATGATTCGAAAAAGAGAACATTACGGATGCAGATGATGGGAGGGGGCCGGCAGCTTTGCATTTTTGGATGGGAACAGGCATTGTCCTGTCTATTTCCTGTCGTCATCTTTGCTTCATTGGCTTTGACAAAAATCATCCCGCTTCCGTTCCTGCCGCGGTATGACTGGCTGCTCCTCATCTGTCTCGTGATGCAATGGGGGATGGTGCGTTCCGGGCTGGAGACACGCGATGAATTAAAGGTCATCACCCTTTTTCACCTGATTGGCCTCGCGCTTGAGCTGTTCAAGGTTCATATGGGCTCCTGGTCTTATCCGGAAGAAGGTTACTTCAAGGTTGGAGGTGTGCCATTATACAGCGGATTTATGTACGCCAGTGTAGCCAGCTATCTTTGCCAGGCATGGAGGAGGCTGAGGGTCGAACTGGTTGAATGGCCGCCGTTTTGGCTGGTTGTCCCTCTGGCCGCGGCCATTTACCTGAATTTTTTCACCCACCACTACTGGATAGATATTCGCTGGGTGCTGTCAGGGCTGGTGATTATCGTCTTTTGGCGCTCCTGGGTCATATATGAAGTCGGAGGAATCAAGTACCGCATGCCGATTGCCCTGTCATTCGTGCTCATCGGATTTTTCATCTGGATAGCGGAAAACATCGCCACCTTTTTCGGGGCGTGGGAATATCCAAATCAGGCGGATGCCTGGAGCCTTGTCCACCTCGGAAAGGTGAGCTCCTGGCTGTTATTGGTGATCGTCAGCTTCCTGATTGTTGCAACATTGAAATTGGTCAAGGGAAAGTCCCATTAAAAAAAGCCGTATCCTTTTGCAGGGATGCGGCTTTATCTATACTAATCTGATTTTCTCTTATGAAGGAAGTCGCTGATTTTCCGGACAAAATCTTCCTTCGGATAGGTATGATATAAAGTGCTGGCCAGCCGGATCGGATCGCCGGAAAAATATCTTTCATAATGAGTCTGCCTTGTGCCGTATGGGCTCATCGTCAAATCCCAGGCCAGCCGAAAGAGGTGGACCCGATTCTTTGCATCCATTGCTTCTGCTTGAAGATATTGATCAAGGTCCGCTCGTATGCCGGATTCAAAATCCTTCTCGGTCGGCAGTGAAGTCATGCCGCTTGCACCGATGACCTGGATGATTTCGCAAAAGCGGGGATACAGATCCGGGAAAAGATTGCTCGCGATCTGCAGCGGGACGAGGCTCGGACGCATGCAGCCAAACTCATCAAGGGCAGCATCATTTTCAGACTTCTCGAGCAGTGCTTTCATTGTTTCAAGCCCGATGATGATCTCGGAGATCTTGGCTTGTATATGCTGGTACTCGCTGATATTGATTCCCTTTACAATAGATTCGGCAATGCCAAGAATGAATTCTGTTTTTACAATCTGCCTGGTTTTGCCTGGTGATAGGCAAAAGGATGAAAGCTGCTCTTATTTTTGAACGCAAGGGCTGCTTCGCCATTGTCATAAAGGAATACCCGCTCCCAGGGGACCAGTACATCATCGAACACCACAATAGCATCCATTTCATCGTAATGAGAGCTGAGGGGATAATCAAAGGCAGAGCCATTGCCTGTAAAAGAGCTCCTGCAGATAAATCTCAGCCCATCTGTGTTGGAGGGGATGGAAAAAGCAAACGCTTCTTCCGTGTCAAACCTGCCGGGCGAGCTGAGGACCAGCAGTTCATCGGTCAATCCTCCCTGCGTCGCCAAAAGGCGGGCGCCCTTGATCATCAGGCCTTTATGGTTTTTCTCGATTATTCTCGCTGAGACAGGGGTGTCAGAGCCAAGATAGAAAGCTGAGCGGTTGACCTGCGGAGTAATGAGTGTGTGGGTGAAAGAAAGGTCTTGATCTGCGGCACGGTCATAAAGGGAGCGGACATGATCAGAAAAACAGTTTTCCCTGCCCTCCAGGATGGAGGCAGAAGCTGCCAGGCTCATGACCGCCGTATTCATATAGTCCGGGCTTCTGCCCATCATGCCATGAGTGGCCCTCGCCCAATGCTCAGTCATTCTCCTTCTTTTCAGCAAAT
Organism: Bacillus sp. SRL543; assembly: GCF_984799205.1. Taxonomy (NCBI): domain Bacteria; kingdom Bacillati; phylum Bacillota; class Bacilli; order Caryophanales; family Bacillaceae; genus Bacillus; species Bacillus sp. SRL543. The sequence goes on along the minus strand of NZ_OZ481794.1, from coordinate 4,704,645 downwards.
CCTCTTTTGTCTGCGGCTTTAAATACGACAAGCCTGCATGTTCATTTGTCCCGGGCATGCGAAAAGTCATCTCGTCCTTCAAATGGCCGTCGCATTGCATATCATAGAGCGAGGCCTTTGCCGCCACAATTCCTTCAAATGCAGGGTGCTCAGAAATCTTCCCCATGACCCTCTCTCCGTCCAGCCACACCTCATTTTCCATCCGGTCCAATCGTTCAATGAATTCCTTCCCATTCCGAATCCCCATTGTCCCAATCCCCTTTACATATTTGGCCGATATATCGTCCTTCTAAGTTATTATCACTGTATTTTCCGGCTAGCCTGTTCGTTACAGGGGGAAAAGCCTTGTTTTTGAATAGGCTGCTGGTTTTGCTGGCAGATTGAGAGCATAGATTAATCCATTGGCAGTTAATACGGTTAATTGAAGCTTTTTTTCTATTAATTCAGCAGTTTATTTAATCACTCCAGGGTTTTCGCCCAATGTAAAAAACCAGCAGTTCAAGTCGAGCTGCTGGCTTAGAAATTTCACTTTTTCCCTGCATGAGTATAATGTGTTAGTCATTCTCCCGGCAGCTGAAGTAAGCTTCTAGATCACTTCAAGGTCAGAAGATTATAGATATTCCACGAAGACTGTAATCCCCGCGAAAGGTTCCCGGCTCTTGATCTTCCGCTCCAGATCCTGCAGCGTATATACCTGCCAATCTTCTAAATAGGCTTTATCCCATTCTCGGTCAAACAACTGATATAAGAAAACCTCCCTTAACTTTAAAAAAATCGGAATCTGGGCAATCGTGTCGGGATGCAGATCTGTTACAGACTGATATCCGCTAAAAACATGATGCATAAACCGATATGAGAAAGCCTCTGCTTCTCCAATGAATGAATCCTGCTGCCAGTAGGCGTGGTAGAACAACACGGCCAGATCCTGCGCAAACCAATTAAAGGCGCATTCATCAAAATCGATGACCGTGATTTCTCCATTTTCCCGAACGACAAAATTCCCTTGATGGAAGTCGTTGTGAATGAGCCCAAAGGTGTCCCGGGCTGGCTTGTATGTCTGCAGGCCATCCATAAGCCGGTCATATTCTTCCCTTAGCCAGTCAGCCAGACCATCTCTGATACCAAACACATCCGGATTCTCATTCGACCAAACAGGCCGCCTATTATCCTCAATCTGATAGTTTTTTGATAAAGCATGCATCCTTCCCAATATCCGCCCAAACTGTTCAAAATTCTTTTCGTTCCAATGAGCGGGAAGGGTCACATCAACCGGGTTCCCACGGACATATTCGAAGTGCGCCTTTACCAGTCCGCCATCCAGTTCGATTTTCTTGGCCGGTTGCGATAAAGGAATTCCGTTTTTATGTAAAAAATCCATCCATTGAAGTTCCTGCCGTACTTCTTCCGCTGATTTGTGATTACCGGATATTCTTATGATTCTATTATTCTTTTTATCGTAAAATACTTCATTATGAAAACCGCCGCTAAGGCGTACGTATCCCTCTGTCATTCGCAACCTCTCCCTAAGAAACTGATCTTATAAACAGTATAAGCCGATTGCAGACGGAGGGGAATGACTATTGGGTTAATTTGTAAAATCCAGGGTAGCTTCTATAAGAAGAGAGGAAAAAAATAAGATTCCCCTGGGCTGCAGAAGAATCTAATAAAAAATATATTTGTATTTCCCTTGGCTTCAAACTGCACACAGTCTAATCACAAACACTCCGACTCAACGATATGGATCAGGTCCTTCAGCATCTCAACTGATTGGTCGAGTGTAAGGGAATAGTAACGCTGCGTGCCGCGCTGTTCCATTGCAACCAGCTTCTGGTCCCGAAGAATTTTTAAATGATGGGAAATTGCCGGCCTGGATAAGGCAGACTGATCCGCTATTTCATTTACGCTTAAGCTTTCATGATCGGCCAAGAGTAAAATGATATCCTGTCTTGCGGGATCGCTTAATGCCGTGAAAAGCGGTATGCATGAACGGAATACTTCAATTGCCTGCTGTCCCATCGAACAAACTCCTTTAGCCCTTTTTCTCCCATAATTAAAGCTTATTTAGGCTTCTTTTGCAACATATTTGGCGATCTTGGCTGCTGCACTTCTTGGAAGGAATTTTGCAGCATAGGCCCCAAGCTTATTCGAACTTCCAGTAATGACGACACGCTTACCAGCCATGAGGGCACGGTATCCCTGCTGTGCAACCTCGCCTGAATCCATGGCTCCGCTGAACATTTTGGTTTTCTCCACTTTTGCAACAGAGGCAAAATTGGTCTTAGTGGCTCCCGGACATAGGGTAGTGACAGTTACATTCGTATTGGCCAGCTCTTCCGCCAAAGCTTCTGAAAAAGATAACACATAAGCTTTTGTCGCATAATAAACGGCCATTAAAGGACCGGGCTGGAAGGCAGCCGTACTTGCGACGTTCAAGATTCTTGCCTTGTGGGGACGATTCTTCAGAGCAGGAAGAAAATGATAGGTCAGCTCTGTAAGGGCAGAGACATTTAAATGAATCATTTCCGCCTGCTTTTGAATATCCAGCTCATCAAAATGCCCCATGAGCCCGAAGCCTGCATTATTCACCAGCACATCAAGGGATATTCCCGCCGCTGTAACTTCCTCATAAACCTCTTTTGCCGCCCCAGCTATGCTCAAATCCTTGCTGATGGTTAAGACGGATCGGTCCGGGAATGCGCTTTTGATTTCTTCCAGCTTTGTTGTATTCCTGGCCACCAGAACCAAATCATATCCGTCTGCAGCAAACAATTTTACAAAGTCATACCCCAAACCGCTGGTTGCTCCTGTAATCAAGACAGTTTTTTTCATCTTAAGACCTCCATGTTTTTCATACAAATGTTTATAGGCTTAAATGTTTAAGTGTTTAAACGTATAGTACAACAAAAGATCCTCTTTGGCAAACACTTTAATCATCAAAGAATCTGGAAAGAGAAAGAAGGAAGCGGCCCAGCTATGGAGAATCTATCTGAAAGAGCCATTTCAGCACTAAGGAATAGAGGGATACGGTGACTATTGATAAAAGAAACCGGCTGGAAGAAATTCCATTCAGCTATCGTGTTAATAAAGAGAATACAGTTTTCCTGGAGTATCACGGAAAGCAAGTGAAGATTTTAAAAGGAAAAGAGGCTGAGAAGTTTTTGAAGAAAATGAATGTAGCCGCTAATGAACAAGAATCACAATTGATCATGGCAAAGGCTACGGGCAATTTCAAGAGAGGAAATGAAGGGGATCAGGTTTTGAAGCTAAAGGGGAAGCAGTAGTCGATTAAAAAAACAAAGCTTCAAATAAGGAGGGCAATATGCTGGCGCTATCCTTGTTTTTAATGGCTTTAGGGCTTGTTATTATGGGGGTTGGAATTTATATCAGGAGGAAGGGGAAAACAGCATTCATCGCAGGGAACAATGAAGTATTTGTACCGAAAAATGAGAAAGTGCTGGCAGGACGGATCGGCGCTGCTGTTCAATTGTTTGGGATTGAGACAGTCCTTTTTCCGCTGCTCTATCAACTGATTGAAGGGTTGAAAGGCTGGCATTTTGCCATATTGGCTGTTGTTCATTTGTTGGCTGTGCTGGTTTTTATGGTGATGGATCAGGTGGAGAGATAAGAAAAGTCAAAGAGGGTATAGCTCTGAGAACTAAGACCTTCTAAACGCCAAAAACAGAAACAGAGGGTGCTAGTCGGAGAGACTAAGACCCTCTAAACGCCAAAAACAGAAACAGAGGGTGTTAGTCAGGGGGACTAAGACCCTCTGAACGCCAAAAATAGAAACAGAGGGTGCTAGTCAGGGGGACTAAGACCCTCTGAACGCCAAAAACAGAAACAGAGGGTGCTAGTCAGGGGGACTAAGACCCTTTAAACGCCAAAAACAAAAACAGAGGGTGCTAGTCGGAGGAACTAAGACCCTCTAAACGCCAAAAACAGAAACAGAGGGTGCTAGTCAATAAAACTAAGACCCTCTAAATCCCCAAAACCCAAACACCGAACACAGGGTGTCTGCTGCCCCCTCTAACGGCCTATAATTATGCTTATTATGAAGGATTTCCTTTCTTAGAAACGAATCTTTTTATTATCATTAAAAACAGCAGACAGAAGGAGAACGCCAGTGGACAAGATACAAGAAATGCACATACCAAAGAATGCCAGGGTAATCGTCACTTCGGATATCCATGGAGAAATCGGCCTCTTTAAAGAACTCCTGAAAAAAGTCAGCTTTAGCAATGAGGATTACCTGATCATTAACGGTGATATCTGTGAGAAAGGCAGCAACAGCAAGGAGGCTGTCGCATACATAATGGAGCTTGCAATGCTCAATCCCCTGGTGCAGGTAATTGAGGGGAATTGCGAGGCACTGGTTGGGGAGCTGCTGGCAGAAAATCCTTTGCTTATCAAATATTTAATGACAAGGCGCTATTGCCTTTTCAATGAATGGCTAACAGACGCAGGGTTCCCGCTGAATGAACAGTCAAGCATCCGTGAGGTAAAAGAAATCTTGATAGAGCATTTTTCACAGGAAATTGAATGGCTTTCCAGCTTGCCGACTGCGATAGAGACAGATGATTATATCTTTGTTCACGCAGGGCTGGAGGATTTGCCGGATTGGAGGGAGACAAACAGGGACAAGGCTATTTCAATTCCATCTTTCCTGGAAAAATCCCATCAGGCTGACAAGTTTGTAGTCGTCGGCCATTGGCCTGTCGTGAATTATTCGAAAGATATTCCAAATGATAACCCGATCATCGACCGGGAGAAAAAAATTATCAGCATTGATGGCGGGAACAGGGTGAAGGACAAAGGGCAACTGAATGCCCTGGTCATTCAGAGGACCTTTGAAGACGATCTGTTTTCTTATACTTATGTCGATGATTCCCCGGCTTGCCGGGCCGTTAAGGATTCCGCTGAAGCTTTTGATATGAAGGGGGCTATTCTCTACCCCGATTATGATATTGTCCCTTTAGAAGAAGATGAACATTTTACCGTGTGCAGGCAGCCGGGGAAGGACGAGCTGCTTTATGTTAAGAATGAATACATCTTACAAGATGAGGCTGGGTGTTATAAGGTGAAATCTGATGTTTCCTGCTCCCTTATAAACGTGAGTGCAGGAGAGGCAGTGTCGGTTCTGGATGACAGCTGCTCAGGCTATGCACTGATCAAAAAAGACGGAAAGACCGGGTGGGTGAGGAAAGAGATTCTGCCTGCTGTTTTGCTTGGAGATTGAAGGGTTGGGGCATCCTTATAGCAGTAAAATAAGAGGAGGACTTTGAGTGGATAAATTCAGTCTGTTCGGCAAGTTTACAATAAAAGAAGGAGAGCGGGATAATATGGTCAGCATCCTTCTCGAAGCAGCAGAATCTATGAAGGAAATGGATGAATGCGAAATCTATCTTGTTCATACATCAGCAGGCGAGCCAGATGCCGTCTTTGTTTACGAGGTGTGGAGCGATGAGGCTGCCCATCAAAACTCTTTGTCTCTTGAAGCAACCCAGACCTTAATCAAGCGCGCCAAGCCTATCATCGCCGGGATGGAGCGGATCAGCACCATGGAAGCCAAGGGCGGGAAGGTAGTTTACGGCTCTTAATATTGAACAGAAGATTTAAGCTGCCAATACAGGCGGCTTTTCTTTTTTCAGAAGGAGGAGTTCACTCAAATCAGGAAGTTGACTTTCCGCCAATTTCAGTGTTAAATAAGACTAACGAACGTTAGGAAGGTGAGGCGGCTGTGGCAGTTGAGCTGACCAGCGAAAGAATTAAGATGACTGCTCTCAAGCATTTTGCCCAATTTGGCTATGAAGGTGCATCAATGGCAAATATTGCAGAGGAAGTCGGCATTAAGAAGCAGTCCATTTATACACATTTCAAAGGGAAAGATGAGCTGCTGCTGAAAGTTTCTGATGATGTGCTGGCAGACGAACTGAAGTTTTTGGATGACTATGCGGAAACCCACAAGGAGAGCCGGCTGGAGGATTTCCTTTATGGTTTTCTTTTAAAATACCGCGACCGCTATGGGAAAGATGACTTTACGAAGTTTTTATTACGGATGCTGTTTTTCCAGCCTGCCCATCTGTCAAAAGAGGCGGAGGAATTTGGCCGGAAGTATGTCGATCATTTGGAGGAAATCCTAATCCTTGCTGCCGGGAAGGGAAAAGCGGACGGCCGGATTGACAGTGGTGTGGGAGCGAGAACGGCCGCAGCAGCCTATATGGGTGTGCTGGATGGCTTGTTTTTTGAACTGTTGACAGGTGATGCATCCAGGGTCCAGGAGAAGCTTGAATTTTCCTGGCATGTCTATTGGAGAGGGGTATCCAGTGATCCCGTCAGGACATGATACTTACAGGAGGAAGAGGTATGAAAAGAAATAATATTGCTTTGGCTATTCTGCTTATGAATTTGCTGATTGCCTTTTTAGGGATTGGCCTTGTGATTCCTGTTACACCTGCCATTATGAATGAATTGAATATTTCGGGGACGGTTGTCGGCTATATGGTCGCTGCCTTTGCCGGCGCCCAGCTGATTATGTCGCCCATTGCGGGAAGATGGGCAGACCAGTTCGGCAGGAAGCGGATGATTGTGATCGGCCTGTTCATTTTCAGTGCCTCTGAGCTGCTGTTCGCATTGGGACAGTCGGTTGCCCCTTTGTTTGTCTCCCGCATCCTCGGAGGGGTGAGCGCGGCGTTTATCATGCCTGCGGTCACAGCGTTCATCGCCGATATTACGACTATCAAGTCCAGGCCAAAGGCACTTGGCTATATGTCTGCAGCCATCTCGACAGGATTCATCATCGGCCCGGCCATCGGCGGATTTCTAGCTGAAATCGACACAAGGCTGCCATTCTTTTTTGCGGCAGCTTTTGCATTAGGCGCGGCGATCTTATCCTTAATTACGCTGAAAGAGCCAGAGCGGAATCCGGAAAACGGGGAAACAGAGAAAGCCGGGGCGCAGAGAGCAGGCTTCAAGCGGGTTTTCGCACCAATCTATTTCATCCCTTTTGTGATCATTCTTATCTCTGCCTTCGGCCTGGCGTCCTTTGAGTCGCTGTTCTCGCTGTTTTCAGACCACAAATTCGGGTTTTCGCCGAAGGATATTGCGATCATGATTACAGGGGGAGCGATTCTTGGCGCCATCGTCCAGATTGTGTTTTTTAACCAGCTTACGATATGGCTCGGTGAAATCCGCCTGATCCGCTATTGTCTGATCTTTTCTGCTTTACTCGTATTTATGATGACGATGGTGAACTCTTATGCGGCCATCATGATGGTCACGATGACAGTTTTCGTCGGCTTTGACTTGATCAGGCCGGCTGCCACTACCTATTTATCGAAAATCGCAGGTAATGAACAGGGCTTTGTCGGCGGCATGAACTCGATGTTCACAAGCGTTGGCAATGTATTGGGTCCCATCATCGGCGGCATGCTGTTTGATGTGGATTATGATTATCCATTTTACTTTGCTGCCCTGATGATCGTCCTTTCGGTTGGCCTTTCGTACCTTTGGGCTGAACCAGGGAAAAGGAAGAAGAAAGTGGCAGGGAAGCTGTCTGCCGGGTGATGGAGTGGATAAGCTGATTGGTTTAATGCCGGTCAGCTTTTTTCATTGGGCTCAACGTAAAAAAAAGCCGCTCTGCTGTAACAGCAAAGCGGCTTTCGTTTTAGTGGCGGATCAGATAATCAAACGCGCCGAGGGAAGCAGTCGCGCCGGATCCCATAGAGATGATGATTTGCTTATAGGCGCTGTCAGTGCAGTCGCCGGCCGCAAATACACCAGGGAGGCTGGTCGCGCCATGCTTGTCCACGATGATTTCGCCGAAGCGTGTACGCTCGATCTCGTCACCGAGCCAGTCCGTGTTCGGTATCAGGCCGATCTGGACGAAGACGCCCTGAAGCTCGACGTGATGCTCTTCTCCTGTTTCGCGGTCAACATAGGAAATGCCGTTCACTTTATCAGTACCGGTGATTTCCTTTGTCTGGACGTTCTTCAGGACTGTTACGTTAGGCAGGCTGTACAGGCGGTCCTGGAGGACAGCATCGGCCTTCAGCTCAGGATTGAATTCAAGTACGGTTACGTGCTTGACAATGCCGGCAAGGTCGATTGCCGCTTCAATTCCGGAGTTTCCGCCGCCGATGACGGCAACATCTTTTCCTTCAAAGAGCGGGCCGTCGCAGTGAGGGCAGTACGCTACACCTTTGTTTTTGAACTCGGCTTCGCCAGGAACGCCGACATTGCGCCAGCGTGCACCTGTTGAAAGGATGACGCTCTTGCTTTTCAGCACTGCGCCGTTCTCAAGTTCAAGCTCGATCAGGTCTTTCTTTTCCAGGCTCTTTGCGCGCTGGAGATTCATGACATCAATGTCGTACTCTTTCACATGCTCCTCAAGGCTTGCAACGAGCTTAGGGCCTTCCGTGTGCTTGACGCTGATGAAGTTCTCGATGCCAAGAGTATCCATGACCTGGCCGCCAAAGCGCTCGGCTACAATGCCGGTGCGGATGCCTTTACGTGCCGCATAGATCGCAGCACTCGCACCGGCAGGGCCGCCGCCGACAACAAGGACATCGTAAGGATCTTTATCAGACAGCTCGGAGGCATCCGGGCCGCTGCCCATTTTGCCAAGAATCTCTTCCAGGCTCATGCGGCCGCTGCCGAAGGATTCGCCGTTCAGGAAGACGGTCGGAACAGCCATGATGTCCCTGCTTTCGACTTCTTCCTTGAAAGCGGCGCCGTCAATCATCGTATGCGTGATGTTTGGATTGAGAACGCTCATCAGATTGAGTGCCTGTACCACATCAGGGCAGTTATGGCAGCTCAGGCTGATATATGATTCAAAGCGATATTCGCCTTTGATGTTTTTGATCTGGTCAATAACCTTCTGGTCGGCTTTAGGTGCCCTTCCGCTGACCTGCAGCAATGCAAGCACCAGGGAAGTGAATTCATGTCCTAGAGGGATACCGGCAAAAGTTACTCCTGTATCTTCACCGATCCGATTCACACTAAAGCTTGGTGTCCTATGCAATTCTGCTTTTTCCACCTTAATGCTGGATGACATGGAGGCCAATTCGTCTACCAGTGCCAGCATATCGCGGGAGACGTCGTCAGAGCCTGCGCTGACCTTAAGCAGGACCTCGCCTTCCATTAATTGAAGATATTGAGCTAACTGTGCTTTTATATCTGCATCTAGTGCCATTTAAATTCTCTCCTTAGATTTTTCCTACAAGGTCAAGGCTTGGCTTAAGTGTTTCTCCGCCTTCCTGCCATTTAGCAGGGCAGACTTCGCCTGGATTGTTGCGTACATATTGGGCAGCCTTGATCTTGTTCACGATTGTGCTTGCGTCACGGCCGATGCCGCCTGCATTGATTTCTACTGTCTGGATGATGCCGTCTGGATCGATGATGAAAGTACCGCGGTCTGCAAGGCCTTCCTCTTCGTCAAGAACGTCGAAGTTGCGAGTGATTTTCTGTGATGGGTCGCCGATCATCACATACTCGATCTTGCCGATTGCTTCTGAGTGGTCATGCCAAGCTTTATGTGTAAAGTGAGTGTCTGTAGAAACAGAGTAAACCTCTACTCCAAGATCTTTCAGAGTTGCATATTCGTTTTGAAGGTCTTCAAGCTCAGTCGGGCATACGAAAGTGAAATCTGCAGGGTAGAAGCAGACAACGCTCCACTTTCCTTTGAAGTTTTCTTCCGTTACATCGATGAAATCACCGTTAAAGAACGCTTTTGCTGAGAATGGCAGTACTTCTTTTCCAATTAAAGACATTTGAAAATCCTCCTAAATATTTTTTTTTAGAAAATAATAGTATGCCCATAGGACGTCACTATTACTTATCTATAATTATTATAATCAGATATAAATTATTATATATTGAGGTGGGGTTTGTCAAGCGATAGGCGTGGCCAAAGCTGTTTTAAAATAGCTTCCGCCCTAGGGGAATCCCTAGTGAGGCTAATTTAATTTCTTTTGTCCCGGTCAGCAGGTGATTTTCAATTAATCAGCGTTACCTTAGTAATGTTGATAATTTGGGCCGGGGGGTCAGGTCCCTTGGCCCGGGGAGAAAGGCAGTTGGGAAGACAGAATTTCTTTCATAGGGTATTCCTCTTTCAACACATTTGCCTGGGGGATGATTACTTGTATGTGATCTTTACCTACAATGCACCTCTCTAATAAACAACACCCCCTAAATGAACAGGGGGTGTGAAGTATTAATTTTCCTCTTCTAAAAACTTATCCATTTCATTTTTAATAGTTGTAGCTTGGGAGCCGATGACAATCTGGACACTCCGGTTATCTACTTTGATGACTCCGTGGGCACCTGTTTGTTTAATTTTTTCGACATTGACCTTGTTTACATCCTTCAACTCTAAACGAAGGCGTGTCATGCAATGATCATTGGAAATAACATTTTCCTTTCCGCCGATGTTTTCTAGTATTTTTTTCGCCATGTATTCAAGATTAGAATGGGATAAAATCAATTCTTTCTCTTCTTTTGTCGCCGCAGCTTCAAATGCTACATCTTCTTCACGGCCCATAAGAGGAATGTTCTTCTTTACGATCAGGGTATAAAAAGTGAAGTAATACAGGGCGAAGAATGCGAGCCCAACAGGTATGAAGAGAAGTCCTTTATCTGATAAGCTTAAGTTTAATATGAAGTCGATTACACCTGCTCCCCAGGAAAAACCAAGTCTGATATGGAGGAGGTAAAGAATGGCGCCTGCCAAACCTGTGAATATAGAATGAATGAAGTACAGCAGTGGTGAAGTAAATAGGAATGTAAACTCAATTGGTTCTGTAATCCCTGTTATAAACGAAGTAGCTGCTCCTGAAGTCATGAGGGTTTTGGTTTCCTGTTTCCGCTTTTTAGCTGCCCGTGTAATGGCCAATGCAATGGCAGGAATACCGAACATCATGGTCACAAAAAATCCTCCGATGAAATAGCCGGCAGATGGATCACCGCTTAAAAAGCGAGTGATTTCACCGTGGACAACTTCTCCTGAAGGTGTTTCATAATCACCAAGACCAAAGTAGACATACGTATTCAGGACATGGTGCAGGCCAAACGGCAGGAGAAATCGGTTCAGGAAACCAAAGAGGAATACACCGAAAGCTCCCATACCTACCAGGGCTTTACTAAATGAATCAATTCCCATTTGGGCATAAGGCCAGATTATTGACATGAGACCTGCTATTGGAATCATTGTAAAAATAATTACGGTAATGGGAAACTTCTCGCCGCTAAAAAAAGCAAACATATTCGGCAGCTTTGTATCTTTAAATTTATTATAAATAAATGCAGCAACCAGCCCCGCCATGACCCCGCCGAACACACTCATGTTTAGATCCGGATCCATGATTTTCAAACCTTCTTTAAGAACATTGATGGCCAAAAACCCAGTTAGTGCAGGTATTCCTTTATCTTTGGTCTTGGCGAGGCCCATTGCGATACCGATTGCAATAAGCGCATCCATTTGTGCCAAAATGACCCCTGCAGCCTGGAACAATGGAATATTCAATAAGTCTGGTGCTGTTAAACGCAATAGCAATCCTGCAATCGGTAGAGCAACAATTGGAATCAGCAGTGACTTCCCCAGCTTTTGCAAAAAACTTCTCATGAATATTTCTCCCCCTTTGTGTTCTTACAAGTCTTTAAATGTAGCTAATTTGATTTCTGAATGTGAAGTGATCAACTCCTTGATGGCAGGATGGGTCAGGAACTCCACTTCGTCTATTCTGGGATAAGTAAAAGAAGAGGTGGACATCAGCTTTTTGTCTAAGTATGCTGGATGGCACATCACTTCAGCGGAGCTGCCAGATTCGAACAAGTCTTGAAGAGATTTTTCATTTTTTAAAGCGGTTTCAATTAAGTAAGAAAAAGAATCGGTTGTTTTCAAACCGATAGGAACATCCATATTCTTTCTAACAGGTAAACCGTATTCTTTCGCCAGTTGTATAAAAACTTTAGGAAATTCTCCAAATGAATTGATATGATGATGGCTGTCTAAATGAGTCGGTGTCAGTCCAAAGGATAGGGAAGCTTCGATTTGGGCTTTCCATTCTGCATACACTTCTTCATAATCAATCGTAAATGCGCCTTTGTAAAAAGCTAATGACCTGAAGTTTCCATGGACATCAACAATGGTCCGATGGGTTGTTAACAATGGCCGGTCGCATGTCATTACAAGATGTACGCCAACCCCAAGCCCTGGGTTTTCTTTTGCCAGTTCAGCGGCATGCTCAGCCCCGGGCATATTGGACATAAATGTAGTGGATGTCAGAACTCCTTCTTGATGGCAGTCAATGATGGCATGATTCACGCCTCTTGAATAGCCGAAATCATCTGCATTGATAATCAATTTTTTCATCGTAATGCCTCCTTTTTAAAAGCCTGCTGTCCATATTAATAGTGCTATTTCAAAGTCGGCCAGTAAGGTTTGTTGACTTCTATCATATCTTCCAAAATGGCCTTTGCTTTTACCGGCGAAATGACTGTCCGGTTCAACGTTAATGCCTGCACTAATTTCTGGTAGCTTTTTTCAAAAAAAGCTTCTGAAACAAGTTTTTCATATGCGTACTGGCCTTCTATCAATCCCTTGTAAAATACCGGGATTTCTCCAATCGCAAATGGCTTCGGGCCATTCGCGGTCAATAAAGCCGGCACCTCTATCATTGCATCATTGGGGAGGTTAGAAATGATTCCATTGTTCTCTACAATCACAATATAGCGTTCATTCAAGTTGTAAGCTATTGACGCTGCTGCTTTTACCATAAAGACACCATGGATATCGACATGAAGGTCTGAACCTTCAGCACTTCCTTTTTCAATAATCTCATCACATAGTGTATGCACACGCTTCTGTCGGCCTTCAATTACTTGTCTTGCCCTCGTCCGTTCCGGATCCTCTTTTTCTACCATCTTGTCTGGATACAAATAGTATTGAAGATACGTATTCGGAAGAAATTCCGGGAAATCCTTCAGCATTTCTCTCGCCTGCTCAAACGTTTTTTGCCAAGAAACATCATTCGCAATTTCCTGATCTTCCGGAACAAATCCATCATTGATGATCCTGGATTTAAGAAGTTCTGTATGATCATTTCCTTGTTTATCATAAATTTTCGTAAACCATCCGAAGTGATTTAATCCGAAATATTCCGGCACTATCTCCCAAACATCCAGCCCAAGTATCTTGGCGTAGCTGATCATAATGGCAATGGGCATATCACAGATGTTCATTAGTCTCTTTTCATCAGGGAATGCTTCCTTCAATGCCACCGCTACTATGGCAGCAGGATTGGTATAATTCAAGATCCAAGCATGAGGAGCATGGGTACGTACACTTTTGACCAGTTGAATCATATCTCTGATGGAACGCAAGCCATAAGCCATCCCTCCAGGTCCGCAGGTTTCCTGTCCTACAACCCCGTGTAAAAGCGAAATTTTTTCATCCTGTTCTCGCATTACCAACCCGCCGGTGCGAATTTGCACGAATACAAAGTCTGCATTTTGGAACGCTTCTTGTTCATTAGTGGTATACGTAAAAGATTCCAGCTCCGGATAGCGTTCCTTCATCAGAATCTCTGTTGCTTTGGCATTTCTCTCTTGGCGTTTTTCATCAATATCGTAGAAAACGAGTTCTTTTAATGGGAAATTGGCTTTTTCGTTAATCAAACTCATCATCATCCCCATTGTATAAGTGCTTCCACTTCCGGCTATGACTACTCGTTGCGTTTGCATTGCATGCAGTGCTCCTTTCCCTGTTGTTCATTTATTAATACAAATATAATACTAATTTAAAATATATTCAACACAATTTTATAATATTCTTATATTTCAATCTCTTTATCCTCTTAATTTAGATGAAAAATAAGCTGTGTTGTTTTATATTTGTATTAGACATATTTATAGCTAGTTAGACGGAAAAGGAGAGAATATGAATAATCCTTTATATAAACAAGTAGCGAATCAAATTAAAAAACAAATTTTATCGGAAAACCTGGATAAAGATGATGCGATCCCTTCAGAACAAAAATTAGCGGAAGCTTTTGAAGTGAGCAGAGTGACCATTCGACAAGCAATAAAGCTGCTGGTGGATGAAGGGATTCTCTATAAAATCCGTGGAAGCGGAACGTACGTCAAACAGCCGAAGATCGAACATGATATTTACCGCCTTCAGGGATTTACTGAAGAAATGAAAGGGTTAAACCATATTCCCTCCAATGAAGTGCTTGAATTCTCTATGCAAGTCCCAAAAGCAGAAATAAGAAATAAGTTAAAAATACTGGAGGAAGAGAAAGTATTTTTTATTAGAAGATTAAGAAGTGTGGATGGAGAACCGCTGATTTTGGAAGAAACCTATATGCCAGTTTCCCTCTTTCCGGACCTATCTGTAGAGGTCATGACCCGTTCAAAGTATGATTACATCGAGGGGAAAGGGTATCTCATAAAGGAAAGCCAAGGTGAAATCTCTCCTCATAGCCCAAATAAGGATTTAAGGGAGATTCTCCACATGAAAGACCATTCCTGTCTAAAGATGAATGTAGGAGCCTATCTAGAGGATGGAACTCCATTCGAATATACAGAACTTTACTTTAGAAGTGAGAAGTATACCTTTAAATTTACATCTCGGAGATTTTAAAATTGTATAACGCTACATAGGCGCTGTACAGGTTCAAAATTAAAGTATAAATAGAATTTAAATAAAGATCAGTACAAGTTAATGCTATGACAAATTGGCTTGAAACTTCCTCTTTCTTAATAGCAAAGCAAAGGAGGAAATGAATTGGAAGTGCTTCTTCACGGAATCATTCTCGCCTTCGGCCTGATCCTTCCGCTTGGCGTTCAGAATGTGTTTATCTTTAATCAGGGTGCTGTACATAAAAGATTTACAGGGGCGCTGCCGGCGGTGGTGACAGCCGGGATATGTGATACTATTCTGATCACACTGGCTGTTGCCGGTGTATCAATCATCGTTTTCAGCTTTGAATGGCTGCGGCTCCTGCTGTTTGTAGCAGGAGCCCTTTTTCTTGCCTATATGGGCTGGCAGATGTGGAAAAGCAGGCCGGAGCCTGCTGCAGGAGAGGGGGAGGGAAGATTCACGGCAATGCGCCAGATTGCCTTCGCCGCTTCAGTCTCCTTATTGAATCCCCATGCCATCATGGACACGATCGGTGTGATTGGAACCAGTTCTCTGGCATATGAGGGCTATGAGAAAGTGCTGTTTTCCGCGGGCTGCATCGGCGTCTCATGGATCTGGTTTCTGGGTCTGGCCTTCGCAGGCAGAATGCTCGGCCAAATCGATGAAAACGGGAAAATCCTCTATTTGATGAACAAAATCTCCGCGCTCATCATCTGGGCAATGGCGATTTACATGGTCAGGCAGCTGTTTTGAGCCGGGGGGTCTGTCCCCCTGGCTCACTTTGGTCGGGCAGCGGTTTTGAGCCGGAGGGTCTGACCCCCTGGCCCGCCGGCTCCCTGGCCCGCCGGCCCCCTGGCTCGCTTATAGCGCATCCTTTACGACCTTTTTGGAGTACAGGACAGATAGTACGCCAAAGATGGAGTAGAGGATGGTGTATAGGATCATGACGCTGATCATGGGTGTCCATACTTCGGCCCCGAACATGAACCAGCCGGACTGGACGGCGAAGTAGCTGTGGACAAGGCCGATCGCAAGCGGGATCCCGAAGCTGAACAGCTGCTTGGCCTGGAGGCCCTTCATGAGATCTCCTGTGGTGAATCCCAGCTTGCGGAGGATCGTGAAGTTCGGCTTTTCGTCCTCGCTTTCGCCCATCTGCTTGAAATAGAGGATGCAGCCGGAAGTGACAAGGAAGGAAAGTCCAAGGAAGCCGACGATGAACATTATGAGTCCCATATTGCTTTTCTGGCTTAGCATTACATCGAGCTGGGAATCATTTTCCCCGCTTTTGCCGAGCTCCAGCGTATGGAAGGCCGCATTGGCTTCATTGATAAGATTCTGGTCTTTGATATCAATGCCGATATACACATCATGCTTATCCTGCAGCCCGGGTTCCATCTCTGCCTTCAGCTGCTCATACACAGCATCATCCACAACCGCTGTCTGCAGGCCGCCTTTCGTATAATAAAGAGGGAGAAGATAGTCTTTTTCCAGTCCGATGTACTGAAGCGGGATACCATTTTCCTGGGTAAGAAGCTCAACCTTTCCCGAATCCTTCAAGGGCATGAACCTTTGAAGAACGTCGCTGTAGCCTGTAAAAATGACCTCATTTTCATTAAGGTCCCATTTCCCCGCCGAGCTCTCACTGATGACCGGCAAGTCCATCTTATCGGTATCAAAATTCATTTCCTCCAGCTTTTTCCCTTGGATATCTTTAACATCGATAGAGGCTGTGACTACTTCAATCCGTTTTTCCTTGTACTCGATATTTTTAGAATCAAGCTCCTGCTTGAACTGTTCAGCACTATCCTTGACGGTGAAGGAAAAATCATTCGGCACATTGTCCCGCGCCATTTTTTCAGCCGAATAATAAGAGATATAGCTGAGTGACAGCAATCCGATCGCCAGCGCAGAAACCGTGGTAATGATCGTCAGCAGCAGCGCATTCGATTTCATCCGGAACATGATGGATGAAAGAGACAGCACTTCTTTTACATTCAAATATCCGTCCTTTTTCCTCCGGATCAGGTAGATGATGAAGCTGACCGAGCCTTTATAGAAGAAATAGGTGCCGAGAATGACGGATCCGAGGATGAAAATCATTGCCCCGAACAGCGCTGGCATTGAGGTGAAGTCTCCTTCGAACAGGATGCCTGATACATAATAGCCGGAGGCAATCAGGATGATGCCAAGGATGCCGATGATGATATTAAATACAGACATCTTCCTGACCTTCTCTTCAGCGGACGACTGCACCCTGAAGAGAGACAGGATGCTCTGCCCTTTAATGAACAGATAGTTCACCAGCATGATCAGCAGGTAGATGGCAGTGAAGACGATGATGGTCTGCACGAGGGCCTTATTTGAAAAATAAAGCTCAGCGACATCATCGACACCCGTAATCTTGAACAGGATCATCATCATCAGCTTGGAAACCAGGAACCCGGCCAGCATGCCGATGAGGAGGGAGCCGTAATAGAGCAGGAAGTTCTCTGCCGTCAGGATGCGGAAAATCCGGCTTTTTGTCATGCCGATCAGCTGAAATAAGCCGATTTCCCGGCTGCGCCTTTTTGTAAAAAGGCTGTTGGCGTACACAAGAAAGACTGCCACAATGGCCACAAGAAGAACAGAGGCTGCTTTCATCCCGGCGCCTCCCTTGATGGAGCCTTTGACCTCATCCATCGCCGGGTCATACTGCAGGGTGACAAACGCGAAATACAAAGCTGCGCTGAATACGAGGGCAAAGATGTACAGATAATAGTTTTTCACATTCTTTTTGAGATTCTTCCAAATCAGACTATTAACGCTCATCCTGCACACCGCCCAGCACAGCCTGCGTTTTCATGATGTCCTTGAAAAAAGCCTGCCTTGTCTGTTCTCCTTTGTTGAGCTGCGTGTAGATCTGCCCATCTTTGATGAAAATCACGCGGCTGCAGTAGCTCGCCGCTGCCGGATCATGGGTGACCATGACGATCGTCGCCCTGCGGCTTTCGTTCAGTCCACCAAGCTTGTTCAGAAGGTCTGCGGCTGACTTTGAATCAAGGGCGCCTGTCGGCTCATCGGCAAAGATGATGCTCGGCTCATGGATGAAAGCCCGGGCTGCCGAGGTGCGCTGCTTCTGCCCGCCAGAGATCTCATTCGGATATTTATCCTTCAGCTCCAGGATGCCGAGCTCTTCGGCGATAGCGTTGAAGCGGCTGTCGGCCTCCTTTTTCGCCACCTTTGAAATCGACAGCGGCAGCAGGATATTTTCCTTTACCGTCAGTGTGTCCAGGAGATTATAATCCTGGAAAATAAAGCCGAGATAGTTCTTCCTGAATTCGGCCAGCTTCTTTTCCTTCAGGATGGTCATTTCTTTGTCCTCGATCCGGATCGTTCCGCCTGTTGCTTTATCGATCGATGATAAAACATTCAGCAAGGTCGTTTTTCCCGAACCGGAAGCCCCCATGATGCCGACGAACTCGCCTTCGTGTATTGCCAGGTCGATGCCCTTCAGCACCTCCTGCCGGTTCAGCTTCGTTCCGTAGCTTTTATGGAGCTTGATTGCTTCTAGAATCGCCATATAGGCTTCCTCCTCTAATCTTGATACTCTCATTATAAAAAGAACCCTGATGGAAATCCTTTCAGCAGACGAACAAAAAGGAAAAGCATGTGACAATCGTGTCACATGCTGATCACTTGGGAAAAATCATTTTTCTTTGGAAAAGAAAGGGTAAAACAAGTACCTTCCCCAAGGGTGGATTGGACCTCAATCTCAATAAGAAGCGGAGCGGCCGCCTTTTTTGAAAGATACAGTCCCATCCCTGTTGCTGCATGGTCTTCATGCTTGAGTGTGGACGTAAAGCCTTTATCAAAGATGCGGGGCAGGTCCCTCGGGTCGATGCCGCGTCCGAAATCGCGGATTTCAAGCCTGGTCTGCCCGTTCTGTTTCCAGCTTTTGATTTTAATATCGCCAGAATCGCTGTATTTAATGCTGTTCGTCATAATCTGCCTGATGATGAAAGCCAGCCATTTGCCGTCTGTCAGCACCTCTGTCTCCCCAAGGCTGATATCAAAGCCGATCCCTTTCTGGATGCACCAGGCTTTCATCGTCAATAGCTCGTGGTGGATGATTTCCTCCAGGTCGGCTTTCTGGATATACAGGTCATTCTCGATGAACGGGATCCGCTTCTGGTGAAGCTGCTGGTCGAGGAGCAGGTGGATGCGGAGCCACTCATAGGTAAGATTCGATTTGAGCGGACCATCTTCAAGTCTTTCAATCATCAGATGCAGGGCGGTCAGCGGTGTTTTCACTTCATGGATCCAGGCAAGCAGCTGGTCCTTTTCTGTCTCGAGGGAAAGATGAAGCTCCTGGGCCTCCTTTTTCAGGAGTGCTGACTGCTCGGAAACCGCTTCTTCCACAATCTTTTCAAAGGGGCTGGAGGGGGCGGGGATGCTGCCTGGATCCAGGTCGCCTAATCGTTCTTCCAGATTTTTATAAAAGGAAGCCTCCCGCTGATAGCGGACTGCCAGGAAAATCAGGAATGAGATGAAGGACAGTCCGGCAAAATACAGGATGCTATCCAGCGGGATGGCAGAATCGACGAAAGAAATGAAAATCAGCAAAGCATGCGCAAACAGGAAGTACAGGATCCAGCTGAGGCGCTCTCTTAAAAAACGGAGTTTCATTGGCTCTGCTCCTCCACCGCCATATAGCCCATCCCGACCTTCGTTTCAATATAGCGGCCAAGCCCAAGCTCTTCCAGCCTTTTACGCAGGCGGTTGACGTTCACGGTCAGTGTATTGTCGCTGATGAAGCGCTTATCGTCCCAAAGGCTGCTGATCAGCTGGTCACGCGTTACAATCTTGTTTTTCTGCTCAATCAGCTGCTTCAAGATAAACATCTCATTTTTGGTCAGCTCCACACGCCCGGATTCATTCTCTACAATGCTCCGGTCAAAGTCGATGCTTGCGCCGCACCACGTCTTCAGCTTCACTTCATCCGTACTGTAGCTGTAGACGCGCCGCAGGATCGCCTGGATTTTGGCGATCAGCACATCAAAATGGAACGGCTTTTGCACAAAATCATCCGCCCCAAGCTGCATCGACATCACCATATCTGTCGGATGGTCACGCGACGACAAAAAGATGATCGGCACATTCGAGCCCGACCGGATCATCCGGCACCAATGAAAGCCATCAAACCGCGGCAGCTGTATATCAATGATCACCAGATCAGGTCTGATTACCGCAAACTCCTCCATCACCAGGCTGAAATCCTGGATTCCGTGCACCTCATACGACCACTGTTCCAGCCGTTCCTCCATCTCCTGAAAAAGAGACCGGTCATCCTCAATCAGCAAAATCTTAAACACAACCATCACCACACGTTTCTAATCAATTACCTCAAGTGTAAGGAAATAATGGGAAATGAGCAAGTAGGCCAGGGTGCCTGTCCCCTTGGTTCTTTCCCTTGGTTCTTGGAGAGCCAGGGGGACAGGTCCCTTGGCTCAATCGTTTGATTGCGGTGTGGCACGAAATAGGGGGATATTCATAGTCCGAGCAGGCGATCCACTCGGTGCTGCGGAAGGCCCGGGATGAGGAGGCACAGCCCGAAGAGGGACAGTAAGCCTGCCCCTCTTTGTGCTATACATCCACCTCGGCACCTGCCCCGAGTTCGAGTGCCTTCTGATAAACGGCACTGGCGATGGCGAGGTCGAAATAGGCCGTGCCGACTGATTTGAAAAAGGTGATTTCCTGGTCATTTTCTCTGCCGGAAATCTTACCTGCCGCGAGCTCCCCGAGTTCCCCATGCAGCTGATCAAAGCGCCATGTCCCCGAATTTGCCGGTATGATTAAGTCACCGGCCTCTTCTTTTACGCCTTCAATCGTATCAGCCACAATTTTAGAGGATCTCAGCAGAGTCTCTTCATCAACTTCCTGCATATGCGGCTGATAAGAGCCGACTCCGTTGATATGAGTGCCCGGCTTGAGCACTTTCCCTGAGAAGACAGGGGTGGAAGAGCGGGTGGCGCAGATGATGATATCCGCCGCGGCAGCTGCACGGTCAGCATCTTCAGCGATGGTGACCTTCCCATCAAAGTCCGGGCAGAGCGCCTTGATTTTTTCGGCGAATCGCTCGGCTTTTTCCCGTGTGCGGTTATAAAGGATGATGCTGGAGATCTCCCGTACCTCAAGGACGGCCTGCAGCTGTTCTTCTGCCATTGCTCCGCAGCCGATGACGGCGGCAGTCCGGGCATCTTCCTTGGCCAGATGCACAGTCGCCACACCACTGATAGCACCGGTCCGCAGGCTGGTCAGATAGGATGCATTCAAAAGGGCAAGATGGTCGCCATTCACAGCATCTGTTAACAGAATTACTCCCTGGGTCGTTTTCTTGCCGATGGAAGGGTTGTTGGGGAAAATAGTGACCGCTTTGACGACTGTTTTCCCAGCCGCAGGCATTGCGCACGGCATATACAGTGCAGATGCCTCATGCTCGGGGATATCGAGGACCGTCCGGTGCGGATTGAGGACTTCGGCTTCCGTTTGCAGGATCAGGCCGTCCTTCATATCCTGGAGGGCATTTTTCATAGAATAAAAGGATCGTATTTCTTTTTCAGATAAAATAAGCATTCATAATTCCTCTCTTTCTAAAAAAAGGAACTGCCAGAGCAATTCCTTCTTCATTTTTTAAAGCGCAGCGTTTGGCTTTGTGCTTTCGGTGATCACGGTGCTGGTGTCCAGGTCCTTGATGCTTGCCACGGCCGCCAGAGAGATGGGGCAGTCAGCATGATAAGCACTCCCCGCAAGTCCAGCTCAATTATGTAAGGATATAAAAGAGGTCAAAAAACGAGCAGGTCTTAAAAGGTAAAATGCTATACAGACTAGGATATAATCTATGGCGGACGGAAACAAACGAAACGATATTTAATTATAAATTTTCTGAATAACAATAGGCTTTGCCAAACAAAAACGGAATCTTTCCATAAAGGAGAGGATTCCGTTTTTTAAAGACCAGGCTCTATCGATCTAAGTCAAGGAACCTGCCAGCCCGTCTTTTAAAAAATATGAGAGATTCCCTTACTTTCTTCGTTATATAAGGTATAAATGATTCTAGATAACTAGCAAGGAGAATGTACATGAAGTCCAACGAAAATAACTTCATTATGCGGCTGCAGTGTCAGAAAGAAGACGCTTTGGAATACATCATTGATCAGTATTTGCCATTAGTAAAAGGAATTACATTAAAAGTTCTTTCTCCGGTGGAAAACGGCGGAATGGCCGAAGAATGCATCAATGATGTATTTCTGTCCATATGGAGTAATTCAAAAAAGTTCCAGGGTGATTCAGCAGCAGACTTCAAAAAGTGGGTCTGTGCCATTGCAAAATATAAAGCGATCGATTACTACCGAAAGGCCAGCAAAAGGGTGGAGCACAGCACTGAGTTTCCAGAAGCTAATACGGAGAATTCAGCAGAGGCTGAGCTTGTCGTAAGAGAGGATAAAGCCGAGCTGATCAGGCTGATCAATCTGCTGGATCCTATTGACCGCAATATTTTCATCATGAAGTTTTTTCTTGGCTTAAAAACAGAGGAGATAGCAGCTAAGCTGGGACTGACAAATTCCTCCGTTGATAATCGGCTGCATCGGGGAAAGAAAAAACTGTATAAAAAAGCTCTAAATCTTAATATCGGGGGGAGCATTGTATGAAGGATATATATGAATTGCTGAATGATGCCAGCATCGATGAAAATGATTTTGAGGAAATAGAAGTGAATGAGTTAGAAAAGCAGAAATATAAAACCAGCCTGAAAAAGTCTATAAGACGCAGAAATAAAAAGTTTGGCTGGAAAAAAAGTGCCGCAGCTGCCGCAGTCGTAAGTTTGTCTGTCGTCACATTCGGTCTGGCGTTCCCTGCTTATGCTGCCAATATCCCGGTGGTCGGGGATGTATTCAGGTTTTTAGAAGGCGGGACAACAGGAATTTATGATCGATATAAGGAAAATTCCACTAAGGTGGCTCTGTCAAAAGAAAGCCAGGGAATCGAAGTCACCCTTAATGATGCGATATTCGACGGCAAAACAGTTTCCATCACTTATACCATCGAAAGTGAATACGATCTGGGAGATGAAGATGAACTGGAAACGGAGCCTTTTGTGGAGCCATTCCTGATTATCAAAGGTGAACAGGGATGGACAGGCTTTTCAAAGCTGTCGAAAGTAGATAACAGCCATTATGCAGGGATTACCACAGCTACCACTAATACTTATACTGAAAAGAAGGATGTCAGCGTTAAGCTGCATATGCCCAGCATCTTCACTAAAAATAAACAGCAGGAAATTAAAGGTGACTGGCAATTCGATCTTGATTTAAAAGCAACGGAGAATAACGTTCAAACCATCGGTCAGCATATCGAACAGGGCGGACTTAAAGTTGAGGTTGATAAAATCACCTTCACCCCTATGTCGTTCATCGTCTATTACAGCCAGCTGCTTTCAGAGAACGGCGGCAGCAGCCGGAAAAATGCGGATGTGGAGCTCGAAATTAAGGATGAGCTGGGAAATCTTTATCATGGTGAAGTGTATGGCGGCTGGTCAGATGAAGAGAAGATAACCCGCGGATTCAGCAAGACATTCGGCAAGCTCGATCCGAAAGCAACCAAGCTTAGAATTACTCCCCATATCAGATTATATAAAGAAGTGGCTGAAGATGGTTCCTATATTGGTGAAGAAACACTGGTATTGGACGACATCTTAGTTGATTTAAAGAAATAGCGGGGGAGGAACGGAGTCAGATTCAGATTATTGCAGAGGTCCTTTTTCAATATCCTCTGCAGCTCTGATTGTCTTTCTATCGGAGTTTAGTTTTTCTTCTCATAAAACACAGGTTTACTGTCCCGCCGTCAGATTTGGGGCAGTAAACCTATCCCCTCCGTTCCGCTTCCATTTCAATCATTCCTTCTCCTCAAGATCCTCAATCAGCTTCTTCATCTCATCGATCTCCCTGCGCTGCGCTTCAATGATATCTTCAGATAGCTTCTTGACCCGAGGGTCCGACAGGCTGGCGCGTTCACTTGTCAGGATGGCGATTGAGTGGTGGGGGATCATCGCTTTCATCCATGCGGTGTCCTCGATAGTAGCCTGGCTGCGGACAAGCCAGAGTGAAACAGCGAATACCAGGGCGCTTCCCGCTAAAATCATATAATTCAGCTGCTTATTTTTGTACATATTCCACATGAACAGCAGCATCACAATGGCCATGGCCGATCCCATGATCAGTGCCATATACACCCGTGTCTGGCTGTAAAAAATATGATCGAGCTGAAAAACATTCAAATACATAAGTCCAAACATAATGATCGTCGAAACAGCGATCATCACTCCAAATCTTGCGTAATTCTTCATTGAGGGCCCCTCTCTCTTTATAGTTTCTATAAGGCTCGTTCCCTTGCTGCAGTCAAAGCAAACTAGGAATTTTCCATGCGGCTTAAACCAGCGTTCCAGATCGAGCCAGCATAAAAAGCCGGAAACAAATGTCTCCGGCTTTCCTTTTTAAATCCGTTCTAAATCTAAGCGGGAGAATAAACTGCCTCCCGTGTCCCGAATCAGCTTCAAGCCTCCGGATCAATTTGTTTTACAATTTTCTCGCAGATCTGATGGGTGATGAGCGAGTCCTCGATGGAGGGATCCGGGGTTTTATTCTGCCGGACAGTGTCGAGAAAGTGGCCGATCAGCTGATAGAAGCCGCGTTTGTAGAGAGTGGGCTCCCAGTCCCCGAATTTGGTCACTTGAATGCTTTTGTCATGATAGTGGACCGTTTCGACAAGGGCATTGACCACATATTTATCATGGCTGGTGCTGTATTCGATCGTTTCCTCGGTGACCCCGCCATTGCGGTTCATGATGCCGACCGCGGTGCTGCTTTCCCCGATCAGCTGAACGATGAGGTGGTCCAGCCTGCCGCCAGATCCTTTTGACTGGACAGTAACATCCTTAACCGGCTCATCCATGAGGAAACGAAGGGTATCAACGACATGGATGAAGTCCTCCACCACGAATCTCCTTACAGCATCAGGGGAAGAGAAACGGTTTTTCTGCATCAGGATCAGGTTTGCCCTGCCATGCTCCTTCAGCTCCCTTACCCTTGGGATAAAGCGGCGGTTGAAGCCGACCATGGCAATTTTGCCTTTTTCTTTGGCCAGACTGACAATCTTTTCGGTTTCTTCAAAGTTCATGGAAACCGGCTTGTCTATGTATACATGGATATCGTGCAAAAGCAGTTTTTGCGCGATTTCAAAATGGGCTTCAGTTGCCGTGCTGACGATAGCCGCATCAATCCCCTTCTCGAGCAGTTCCTCGACAGTGCCCGCAGTTTCACTGATCCTGTACTTGTCTGCAAGCTGATAGAGTGTCTCTGCATTTCTCGTGCAGAGCACAAGCTCTATGCCTTCCTGTTCTGACAATACAGGCAAATAAGCCTTCTTCGCGATATCTCCAAGGCCGATGATGCCAATTTTCATATGCTCACCCCGTTTATGATAATTTTTTTATCAGTTCGTACTTGAGGTTGTTATACAAATAAACTTTCGGACATATGTCCTGAATCTTATCCAGCTGTCTCCCTGATTATAGCAATTCTGCCCAAAAAGGGGGGGACAGGTGTTTCAATTTTTTTAAAAAACAATATTATGTGATCAACAATAGTGTACATCGCATAGTATGTAGTATACTGTATGATATATAGCAAACAACCCAGAAATACTTGAGATCAATGAGGTGAAGCCGATGGATTCATTGCTGAACAGTTTAATGACGGAATTGAGGAGGGGGACATTGACGCTTGCTGTGCTCAGCCAGCTGGATACGCCCCAATACGGCTATTCGCTGGTGCAGAGACTGGAGGCGGGCGGCATATCAATTGAGCAGAGCACTCTGTACCCGCTCCTGAGAAGACTGGAAAAGCAGGAGCTTGTTACAAGCAGCTGGGATACGAGCGAAAGCAGGCCGCGGCGCTATTATGTGCTGAGCGAATACGGGACAAAGGTTTACAGAGAGCTGAAAAAAGAGTGGGAGCGAAGCACACAGGACCTTCGCGGCCTGCTGAAAGGGGATGGAAAAGATGAACCTGATTGAGCTTTACATTCAGGAGGTGGTGCGCCGCCTTCCGGAAGGCAAGCGGGAGGATATCGGACTGGAGCTTCGCTCGACAATCGAGGATATGCTTCCGGATGATTATGAAGAGAAAGATATAAAAGAAGTGCTCATAAAGCTGGGCAGCCCGGCGCGGCTGGCAGCGAATTACATGGACCGGCCGATGCACCTGATCGGCCCGCGGTATTTCGATGTTTACGTGCATCTTATCAAGCTGATTCTGCCCATTGCGGCTGTTATCGCATTCCTGGCTAATGCAGCTGTGGAAATTATGGCCCGGGACACTGGCGAATCTGCGCTTGATATTATTCTCGCTGTTTTTGGAACTGGCATTTGGGGGATGATCAGCTCCGGCATCCAGACGCTATTCTGGCTGACACTGGTGTTTGCCGTCATCGAACGGACTGACAAAGGAAACAATCAGGAGCCGGTAACAGACAGCCTTCAAAAGTGGACTCCGGATGACCTGAAAAACGTCCCTCAGATCAGCAGGGAAAAAAGGATTCCGAAACATGAGCCGATCGCGAGCCTGATCATGACCATTATTTTCGCCGCCCTGTATTTCAATGCAGATAGGATCATCGGGCTGTATGAACAAGGCGGTGCCGGATTGGAATTCAGGATATCGGTATTTCAGCAGGATATCCTGCTTTCCTATTGGCCTATTATTCTGGCTGCCCTTGCCGTGGAGCTTGTTCTGATTTTCTTTAAATGGGCGAAGGGACAGTGGACGAAAGGATTGGCATGGCTGGCTGCAGCCTCACAGGCCATATCCTTAGCCGCCTTCATCCTGATCTTCAGCAATTCCTCTGTTTGGAACAAGGACTTTACCGGTTATATGGATGAACTCTTCCATGCCTCGCTCCGCCTTGAACACTGGGTTCTCTGGGGCGGCATTGTCTCCATTATCGTCTTTGGTTCTATAGAGGTGTATCACGCCTTCAGAAAATCCCGGATCCGCTGAAAAAAAAGCCCGCCATAAAAGGCGGGTTTATTGCTGCACCGGGATATCGCTCGTCAAGGCGTGTGTATTTCCTTCAGTGTCCTGGAAAAATGCCATCCAAGTCTCGGTTTCCCCCATCCTGGCAACCATATGCGGTTTGCCTGTAAAGCCTGCCCCTTTTTCAGCGAGGTCCTTGTACGATTTGCGGATATCCTCCACCTGAAAATAAAGGACAGAGCTTGGATGGGCGAACTCTTCTTTTTCAGGCAGGCTCAGCATCAGGCGCTGTCCGCCGCACTCAAAGAACGCCATCGTCTCCATGCTGAACAGTAGGGGAAGCCCCAGCACGTCCCTGTAAAAAGGGACCGCCCTTTCAATGTTTTTGACAGGGATGCCGATCTGGCTGATTTTTTGTAAATCCCGCATTTCTACCACTCCTTAGAAATTTTTGTTAAATCTATTATAGCGCTAACTCCTTTTAATAGGACCAATTATTGGGAAAATCCACTTTAGAATTCTGAAAATTATACCACCTTTTAAAAAGAGGCGTTATAATATTTCTATTCGCTTAAGCAAGACTTAGGCACCGCCATGATTCCTATTAATCTACCATTCCAAAAAAAGAGGGTTGTCCGCCATGAGCAAATGGTCTGTGTTTGCCTATACATCGTTTAGCTTCTTTTTTGCCATCAGCTGTACCATGGCTGTTTTCTACGGCTACAAAGTGATTGCCCATCATGTTCCTCAGGAGTCCGGCAAGCTTGAGGATTACCGCTACCATTTCGTGCTTGTGCCGGAGGAGCTGGATAATGAGTACTGGAGGCTTGTTGAAAAAGGGGCCAGGAAGGCTGCGGAGGAAGCGGGCGTCATCCTGGAATATGCCGGTCCGAATCAGGCTAGCATCGATGAGCATCTGGAGACGATTGAAAAGGCGGCCGCATCCAAGGTTGATGGCATCATCACCCAGGGCCTCAGCGATGAGCAGTTCACGCCTCTCATCGATAAAGTGGTCGAGAAAACCCCTGTAATCACAATTGATACGGATGCAGCCAACAGCAAGCGCCTTGCCTACATAGGCACTGATAATTATTATGCCGGCTATCTGGCCGGAAGGGCTCTGGTAAAAGATCTGGACGGCAAAGCCGAAGTGGCGATCATCACCGGGAATTTCTATGCCAATCATCAGATTCAGCGGGTGAACGGCTTCAAAGCAGCGGTCGGGAGCGAAAAGAACGTCCGCATCATTGATGTGGAAGAATCGGAAATCAGCAGGGTAAAGGCCGCAGAAAAGGCATACCAGATTTTAAAAGAACACCCGAATGTAACCGCTTTCTACGGAACCAGTGCCCTTGATGCCATCGGGATTGCCCAGGTGGTGGAGATGATGCAGAGGCAGGGAGACATTTATATCATGGGCTTTGACACGCTTCCTGAAACCATTGATTACATGAAAAAAGGGACCATCCAGGGAACAGTCGTTCAGGAGCCTTTCGAGATGGGCTACCGGTCCGTCCGGATGATGATCGACCTGCTTGAAGGCAGGGAGGTTCCGCCCCTCGTCCATACAGATACAAAGATTCTGAGAAAAGCAGACCTGCCGATCAGCAGCCAGGAACAGCTCAGGGAGGTCCACTGATATGCTGTTCAGGATCAGGTCGAAGCTGCTCTTATATTTTATTGTCCTTGTCATCCTGCTGACTTCTGTCGGCCTGTTTTTCTATAAAGCCAGCGAAAAGCTGGTAACTGAATATGATAACAGCTTTGAAAGATTCCTGCTCCTTAATGATATCTCCCAGCGGACCAGCCTTGTCACAGAGAAGCTGAAGGCTTATATCACAGACAAGGACCATACCTACCTGCTCCAATATGAGCAGGAAAAAATAAAGCTTGTGGATGACCAGAAAAGGCTTTATGAGATTATGGATACCAGTGATCTGACACTCATTAACTATAAAAACATGATCGACAGCTTCCTTGAAGAAACAGATGCCTCGCTCGAAGCCTTTGAGCGGGATGAAATCAACACCTACTCGGGCCATCTGAATGAGGTGCTTAAGATCGGCGGGTTTCTCCAGGAAAATACACTGGCCCTTTTAAATAATAAATTGACCGACTACCGCTCCTTCTATAGGCAGATGGAGCAGCAGAACCACTATTATAAAATGCTTTCCCTGTCCCTCTTTGCCGCGGCCTTCTTTTTGAGCACACTGCTTGCCTTCTGGATATCAGGAGGAATCACCAAGCCGATTTCCAAGCTTTCAGAGGCGGCAAGGCAGATTGCAAAAGGCAATCTGGAAGGGGAGGAAATCAAAGTGGCTGCCAAGGATGAACTGAAGCTGCTGACAGATACCTTCAATCAAATGAGGACAAATATCAGGACGCTGGTCATTGAAATCAAGCAGCAGTCCGAATTGGACAAACTGCTGAAAGAGCTGGAGCTCAAGAGCCTGCAGAATCAAATCAATCCGCATTTTTTATTCAATACACTGAATACGATTTCTAAAATGGCTTATCTGGAGGATGCCGAGGAAACCTCGCGCCTGATTGAATCCGTCGGGGCTCTTCTCCGCTACAACTTGGGGGACTTGAATAAAGCCTCGACTCTCCGGGAAGAGGTCAGGGTGGTAAAGGAATATTTTTATATCCAGCAGACGCGTTTTGGAGACCGGATCTGCTTTGAAGCAGACATCGAAGAAGACTGCCTGGACATTGAAATACCTGGGCTGACCCTGCAGCCATTAATTGAAAATGCTTTCATACACGGGGTGGAAGAGTACGAGGAAAATGGGGTCATCCGCCTGGATATCAGCCGCAGAAGCGATGCGATTATTGTTGAAGTAAGCGATAACGGCCCAGGGATGGACCCGCAAGCAAAAAGAAGGCTGCTGGCCTATGCAGAGGGGCTGGAGGAGAATGGCCCCCAGGAGCAGCCAAACGGGCACTCCACAGGCATCGGTGTCAGGAATGTCATCAAAAGGCTGCAGCTGTTTTATCAGAAAAAGCATGTCGTGGAGATCGAATCAGGGCCGGGGAAGGGAACGACTTTCAGGCTGGTGATCCCAGCCATGGCCAAAGGGGGAGAAAAGCTTGCTCAAAGTATTGGTCGTTGATGATGAGGTATTGGAGAGAAAAGCTGTAGCCAAAATGATCCGCAGCTCATTCAATCATGCCGAGGTGGTAGGGGAAGCAGCCAACGGGAGGATTGCGATTGAAATGGCTGAAAAGTATGAGCCGGATATTATTTTTATGGATATTAAAATGCCGGGCGTGGACGGGATCGAGGCTGTTCAGGAAATCAGGAAAATCCGGCCGGAAACACGCTTTATCATGGTTTCGGCTTTTGATACGTTCGAATATGCCAAGAAGGTGATGCAGCAGGGTGTAAAGCAATATATCCTGAAGCCAAGCTCTAAGGCGGATATCACCGCTGCCTTTGAAAGCGCGGCCGGTGAAATCATGGAAGAGCGCAGGAAAAGGGAGGAAGAGCGGAGCCTCAAGGAAAATCTCGAAAAAGCGGTATCCATTGCCCAAAAAGAATGGGTCGCTTCCCTGATGATGAACCAGGTGCAGGATATCACCTTTGAGAGCTGGGGCCGGCTCTTGGGCACCGAGATTCTATCCGGCTATATCATGCTGTTCAGCTATCAGCATAAGCCTGGGAAGGAAGCTTCAGAGGACCGGGAAAAAGCGTGGTACAGCTGGCTGAAAGAGGCACTCTCCAATCTGCCGGAGCATCAGGAGGCAATGGTCGGCCCTCTCGTTGAAGACCAGGTTCCTGTGCTGTTCCTTTGCCAAAAACCGACTGAAAAAATACATTTCAAATCCAAGTCCCAAACTGTGCTGGACAGGCTCCTTGCAAGATTCGCAAAGGAATTTCCGGAAGCGGAATTAAGGACAGGGATCGGCCATCCCTATGACGAGGCCCGGGATCTGACTAAATCCTACCATGAAAGCGTCCTGGCCCTCCAAAAGCTCATCCAGCTGCCCGGCCGGTCTTATTTAGTCGGGGAAAAGCAGGGCAGATCCGCCGCAGGAAGCCCGCCGCCTGTCTTTAATGCAGAGAAAGAGCTGCTTGAAGCAGTGCGCCAGGCAGATGTGAACCATGTCCTGTCTGCCTTTGACCGCTTTATGAGCAGCCATGCCGCTGGAGCGCAGGAAACGGCGGACATCCGCAGGTCTCTTCATGAGCTGTTCGTGCTGGTATCAAGAATGCTCTATGAACTCGGCATCGATTACAGGCAGTCGCCCGAGCTCAGCGGTTTTGATGACAGCAGGGCCTTGTTTGAGCAGGGGAAGAATCATCTCCTCCGCATTGTCCGGCATGTGCAGGCATGGCGGAACAGCCATGCCAAAGATATGCTCTATAAAGCGAAGGAATATATCGAAGCCCATTATGCCGAGGCGCTCACCCTTGAGACGGTCGCCGAATATGTAGAGTTGAGCCCGTTTTATTTTTCCAAACTGTTCAAGGACCGCTTCGGGATGACCTTCATCGATTTTGTCACAGACGTCCGGATCCGGCAGGCAAAGCACTTCCTCAAGGAAGGCGCCCTCAGCCTGAAAGAAATCTGCTACAGCATCGGCTACAAAGACCCCAACTACTTCAGCCGCGTCTTCAAAAAACACACCGGCCTCTCACCAACCGAATACCGCAAGGAAAGCTGAAGGATCTCTAATAAGGGGTCTTTTTTTTTATAAAAGCAGATGGGAAAGAAATTGCTGTCACGTCTTTTGAAATTAATAAACATGCCGGGTGAAAGCCGGGACAAATGAATGCCCAAAGAATTATAAAAACCTGTTGATTGGAGTGGAAGGCACGTAGACTCCTGCGGGATTGCAGCGGCAGAGCTGAGACCCCGCAGGAGGTACGACGAGGAGCATTCCTGTAATAAAGTAATTGGGTTACTTTTCGGGATTTCTGCGATGTGCATAAAAAAAGTCCCCCTGGTACGATAGAGAGTGTCATGCATGACCTCGAATTAAGTACCGAAGGGAGACTTCTACTATGGATATTACACAAAATGAACGACTTAGGCAAATTACTGAACACACACTGATCATTGGAATCGATATCGCCAAGTACAATCATGTGGCCCGGGCCATTGATGACCGCGGTATCGATTTATCCAAACGGCTAGTTTTCCCTAACTCGTTAGAAGGATTCAACCTTTTACTTCAGTGGGCAAGGCAACTAAGCCAGGAAACAGGTCGTCCAAACTTGATGATAGGCATGGAGCCCACAGGCCATTATTGGTTGAATTTAGCCTATTTTCTTAAAGCTAAAGGGGAAAAAACCGTCGTTGTAAACCCGATGAAGGTCAAAAAATCGAAAGAGCTGGATGATGATTCCCCCACCAAAAATGACACGAAGGACGCCAAAGTAATCGCCCAGGTCATACGTGCGGGCCGTTATCATGAACCTATCTTACCTGAGGGGTTATATGCAGAGCTTCGTGAAGGAATCAAACTGTTTGACATGATTCAAGAGGACCTGTCTTCGATTAAAGCACAAATGCATAATGTGCTGGATCGGTATTTCCCTGAATTCTTAACAGTCTTTAAAGAATGGAACGGCAAAGCAGCGCTACAATTCTTGAAGTGCGGTTATCTGCCCGAAGATATTCAGCAAAAGACAGAAGAAGAACTTCTTAAAGAAGTAAAGCCGGTGGCCCAGAATACTCCAATGTCGAAGATATCCCGCCTTAAGCAGGCGGCCGCCTCAAGCGTTGGAATGACCACTGGTCTCCGGATGGCCCGCAAGGAGATTCTATATCTTGTGGATCAGTATCATTGGTTATCAGAACGCCTCCAAGACCTTAAAGTAGAATTGGAGGAGCTGGTGCGGCAGGTTCCAGGGGCGGAGAGGATGATGGACATCAGAGGCATCGGGTCTATGACCGTCGTTGGCTTCTTTGCCGAGGTTGGCGACCTCTCAAATTACCGAGATCCACGCCAAATTATTAAATTAGCGGGACTCAACCTGAAGATGAACCAATCCGGCAAGCACAAGGGGCAGACAACCATTACCAAACGCGGAAGGCGGAGACTGCGTGCCATTCTGTATCAAGTCGCCCGCCCGCTGGCCTGTCACAATAAAGGGTTCAAAGCCCTCCATTATCACTACAAAAACAGGGCTAAAAACCCTCTAACGGGGAAACAGTCCTACATTGCCTTAGGCCGTAAGCTGATCAAAATCCTGTTTGTGATTGGAACACGGGAGTGTTCTTTCAGTGAAGAACGCATGATTCATGATATCCCACATTTCTCTGATGTACAGGTAGCTGTTTAAATCAAATTCCGTTTCTTGTATTGTTTGTTTATACTGTTTCTAAATCAAGACAGAAGAAGCACGGATAAGCCGGTCACCATTCCGAGCATTAGGGCATAGACCCACCCGAGGAGCATATCCGGCATCCACACATGGCTAGGTCGAACGAAGGAATTTGCGCGCATAGACGCCGAGAGAAATGGGAGGGTCCACCACCATGTCGTAAGTGGAGATCCAAAGGTGCGATTATCAATTTACTTCCTATAACTGGTAATTGATATATCCGGTCTATTGAGACGCAAAGTCCACTTCCAAATTCTTAAAAATTTGGATGAAAATGTTCATCTACGCCGTCCCCCTTCTTTATAGTCAAGAGATGAAATGGGAGTAAAACAAAGCAATTATAAGAAAACGGTCGTTTTCATGAGGGAGGCTCAGCGCCGCCCCGCGGAAAGCGAAGTGCCTGGAACGGAGATCAACCCCCATTTACAAGTGAAGCCCTTTTTGGCAATTCAAATATCATCAAGATTTTTATCCTGAACACGCTTTCACAAAATAATCTAGAAAATCACAATTTAATGCTAGTTTTTCCAAAGATGAATTTCCCCCTATCCTGCTACTATTTATGTAAGGGCTTACAAATTAAAAACCAAAAGGGGATTAGAAAATGGCGAAAAAGAAAAAAGGTTTACTGGTATCACTTACAGTTGCATCAAGCATCCTGCTGGCTGCAGGCTGCAGCAGCTCGACTGGCGGTTCAGGGGATTCCGGCAAGGAAGATGGACTTCCGGCTGTCGGAGCAACCATCTACAAATTTGATGATAACTTCATGTCCTATGTGCGGCGGGCGATGGAGGATGCTGCAAAAGACAAGGCTGATCTGATGCTCAATGACTCGCAGAACGACCAGGCAAAGCAGATCGAGCAGGTCGACACACTGATTGCCAAAGGGGCAAAGTCGCTGGCGATCAACCTGGTTGACCCAAAAGCGGCACAGACTGTCATCGATAAAGCAAAAGCTAAGGACCTGCCGGTTATCTTCTTCAACAAAGAGCCGGATGCAGCGGTAATGAAAGGCTATGACAAAGCGTACTATGTCGGAACGACTTCCTCCGAATCAGGCGTGATTCAGGGTGAATTGATTGCCAAGCAGTGGGAAGCGAATGAAGCTGCCTGGGATAAAAATGGAGACGGCAAAATCCAGTATGTACTCCTTAAAGGCGAGCCGGGCCACCCGGATGCTGAAGCCCGCACCAAATATGCGGTTGACACAGTCAACGGCATCGGCATTGAAACAGAAGAACTGGCAATGGATACAGGCATGTGGGATGCAACGAAGGCAACCGAAAAAATGGATGCCTGGCTGGCAAAATACAGCGACCAGATTGAATTCGTCATCGCCAATAATGACGGCATGGCACTAGGAGCAATTTCTTCTCTTGAAAAAGCAGGCTATTTCTCTGGAGACAAATTCATGCCAGTCGTAGGCGTTGACGCTATTCCGGAAGCATTGGATATGATTGAAAACGGCAAAATGGTCGGAACCGTATTGAATGATGCGAAGAATCAGGGGAAAGCAACCGTCGATCTTGCTGTCAATGCAGCAAACGGCAAGGATGTGCTTGACGGAACGGAATGGGAGCTTGATGAAGCCAAAGCTGTCCGCGTTCCTTACGTAGAAGTTACGAAAGATAACATCGATGTCGGCAAGAATGCTTATAAGTAAGAACCGCTGATTCTTATAGCAGCAACGGAATAATAGATTAAAAGAGTTTTGCCAACAACAATGGGGGGCTTGCTGTGCGGGTCTCTCATTGTTTTACAGGAAATAGCCGGACAGCCATTACAGGCAGCGCCGGCACATGCAGAAGGGCAAGCAAGGAGGTGCACTCATGCCGGAAACAAACGGAGCAGTGCTGCTGGAAATGAAAAATCTAACAAAAAGATTCCCCGGGGTCATCGCCCTGAACAATGTCTCCCTCAAAGTGAGGGCAGGCACGGTGCATGCCTTGATGGGGGAAAATGGTGCAGGCAAATCAACATTGATGAAATGCCTTTTCGGCATCTATTCAATGGACGAAGGCCAGATCTTCCTCGAAGGCCGGGAGGTGGCGTTTGCCAGTTCGAAGCAGGCGCTTGAAAGCGGGGTCTCCATGGTCCATCAGGAGCTTAACCAGGTGCGCCAGCAGAATGTCATGGATAATATCTGGCTTGGACGCTACCCGAAGAAAGGCATTTTCATTGATGAGAAAAAAATGTATGAAGATACGGCAGCCATTTTTAAAAGCCTGGACATCCGCATCGATCCGTCCAGCAAGGTAAGCTCTCTTTCCGTTTCAGAGATGCAGATGGTTGAGATTGCCAAAGCGGTTTCCTACCAGTCGAAGATCATCGTCATGGACGAACCGACCTCTTCACTGACAGAAAAAGAAGTGAATCATTTATTTAAAATCATTAAAAAGCTGCAAAGCGAAAATGTTGCCATCATCTATATATCCCACAAAATGGAGGAAATCCTCCAGATTTCTGACGAAGTGACGATCATGCGCGATGGCCAGTACATTGGGACCAAGAGCGCCGAGGAGCTCACAACGGACGAAATCATCCGACTCATGGTCGGGCGCGATCTGTCACAGCGGTTCCCGGAAAAGCTCAACAAGCCGGGAGAGGTCATTTTAAAGGTCACCGGCCTCACAGCTGAAGCAAAGCATTCTTTCTCTGATATCGGCTTTGAATTGAGGAAGGGAGAAATCCTCGGCATCGCCGGGCTGGTCGGATCAAAGCGGACCGAGGTAGTGGAAGCCCTGTTCGGCATGAGGGGCGTGAAGTCAGGAAAGGTTGAGCTTCACGGGAAGGAAGTCCATAACCATTCCCCGCAGCATAGCATCAAGAACGGTTTCGCACTCGTTACGGAGGAAAGAAGATCGACGGGTATTTTCCCGGAATTGAGCATCAGCTTCAACTCTATCATCGCCAACCTGAAGAAATACCGGAAAGGCATCTTCCTTTCAGACGGCAAGGTGGCTGAGGATACCAAATGGGTCATAGACAGCATGAATGTCCGGACACCGTCGCAGAAAACATCCATCGGCAGCTTGTCCGGAGGGAATCAGCAGAAGGTCATCATCGGCCGCTGGCTCCTCACAAGGCCCGAGATCCTGCTATTGGATGAACCGACGCGGGGAATTGATGTCGGTGCCAAATTCGAAATATACCAGCTGATCAGCGAATTGGCAGCAGAAGGAAAGGGAATCATTTTCATTTCATCCGAAATGCCGGAACTATTGGGCGTGACCGACAGGATTATGGTCATGAGCAACGGGAAGCTGGCTGGGATACTGGATACTGCAGAAGCCTCACAGGAAGAAATCATGCGGCTCGCTGCGATGTACTAGGAGGAAACACACATGAACAAAGCTGAAAAAAGATTCGATGCAGCCAAATGGCTCGTCGACAATGTCATATATGTTGTACTGGTCCTGCTCGTCATCGGGATCATCATCGCTTCACCTGACTTTCTATCAATCACGAACTTTATCAATATCCTGAGCCAGTCTTCATCCAGGATCATCATTGCCCTCGGGGTAGCAGGCATCCTGATCACAGCGGGGACGGACCTTTCGGCTGGAAGGCTTGTGGGTCTTGCTGCCGTTGTGTCAGCCTCGATGCTGCAGGCATCAGACTATGCCTATAAAATGTATCCGAATCTGGCTGAGCTGCCAATCATCGTGCCAATCCTGATCGCCATGGCCGTTACTGGCCTGTTCGGGGCACTGAATGGTGTTATTGTCTCCAAGTTCCATGTACCGCCTTTCATTGCCACCCTTGGCATGATGATCGGCGTCTACGGAGTCACTTCAATCTATTTTGACCGCCCGCCATACGGCGCCCAGCCAATCGGCGGACTGAGCCAGAGCTTTACGACATTCGCCCAGCGGGGGATCCCGATCGGCCAGTATGAATTGCCATACCTTGTCATTTATGCAGCAGTTGTCTCGATCATCATCTGGGTGGTCTGGAACAAAACACAGCTGGGGAAAAACATGTATGCCATCGGCGGAAATCCTGAGGCAGCAAAGGTTTCAGGCGTTAACGTCGCAAGAAATATCATCTTGATCTATCTGATCGCCGGCCTTCTTTACGGCTTCTCCGGCACCCTTGAAGCCGGGCGTGTAGGAAGTGCCACGAATAATACAGGAAATATGTATGAACTGGATGCCATCGCGGCTTGTGTGGTCGGCGGGGTTTCACTGTCAGGCGGTATCGGCACCGTGCCGGGCGTCATCACCGGCGTACTGATTTTCCAGATCATCAACTACGGCCTTGCTTTCCTTGGCGTCAGCCCTTACATTCAATTCATCGTAAAAGGCGCCATCATCATTGTCGCCGTCGCCTTTGATATGAGAAAGCATGCGAAAAAGAAATAAGCACTCCGGCTCTGTTTCTCATTTGTGCCGCCCTGTGCTATACTTGCCTGACAAAACCGGCAAAAGGAGCTCGGGACATGAAATTTTTCAAATCGCAAATGAAGCAGCTGGTCAAGCAGAACAAAGAACTGCAGCTGCGTTTAAAAGAACTCGAAAAAGAGCATATGCTGGAAAAAAACTTTGCTCTTAAAGCCTTGTACCATGCAGAGGTTGCAGACGGAGGAAAATACCAGACTGCTTATCAAGCATTGGACCTGCCTAAAAAGTAGGTCCTTTTTTTGTTTGATTTTAAAGGAGAGGGATTTCCATCATATTCCTGTTTGGGGATGGGGTGAAGGAGGGAAAAGATGTAAAAAATTATACGTATATAGTAAAGGGGGAGCCCTTATGAGCCAAATCAAAGTAACTGTCGGGATTCCGGTCTACAATTCTGCCAATCATATCAGCATATGCCTGGAATCGATTCTGAATCAGTCTATGGAGCAGGAGAGCATCGAGATTATTGCGGTGAATGACGGGTCGACCGACAGCTCGGGAAGTGTGCTCGACTGCTATGCAGGCTCCCATTCCAATATTACAGTCATCCATCAGGAGAACACAGGAGGGCCGGGCGCCCCGCGCAACACGATTATGGGACGGGCCCGCGGGGAGTTCATCTTCTTTGTCGATGCGGATGATTATTTGGGTCCTGAGGCACTGGAGCGGATGTATGGGATGGGGAATGAAAACCACTCTGATATTATTGTGGGAAAATTTACAGGAGTGAATGGCCGGTGGGTTGCCAAGTCTATGTTTTCAGAAAACAAACCTTTCACCAATGTGTATGAATCAAATGTGCTCGAAGCGATCGGCCCTACAAAAATGTTCCGCCGCAGCTTTCTGCTTGAGAGTGATATCACCTTCCCGGTGGGCATCTGCACAGCAGAGGACCAGCCATTCATGGTAAAGGCCTATATCCTGGCCCGCGGCATTTCAATCCTGGCGGACTATCCATGCTATTATGTCGTCAATCACAAAGATAAGCAGCATGCGAGCGTCATCCAGGTTCAGCCGCGGGACTATTATAAAACGCTTGAAGAATCGGTGAAAATCATCCACCGATACGCAGAGAATGAAAAGAAGCGTAATCTGTTAAAAGCAAAATACCTAAAGAAAGAGCTGACAACGGGAAGAAGCATCCTGTTTGCCGGCTCTCGGATGGGGCTTGATGAAAAGATTCGGTGGCTCAGTGAACTGAACCGTTTTTTAAACAGCTGGGTAGACGAAGGTACCGAAAAGCTTCTGCCGCTCAATATGAGGGCCTTCCTTTTCCTTGTGAAGAGCGGCGACCTGGAGAGACTTAAGGCGTTCTCCGGAACGGAGGCAGTCCGGGCTTAGGGAGAGGGATGCTTAAAAGGCCAGTGTTCCGGAGATCACAGTTACCGCTCTGCCGCCGACTGTAATCCGGATGTTCTCCCCATCTGAGCTGATGCCCGCCTCAAGAAGCCCGGGCCTGCCGGCTGCATGGCCCTGGCCAATGACGAGCTTATGGCTTTTTTTCTGTTCAAGAATATTCTCGAGCATCAAATAGCCGGCAAGGGCGCCATTTGCGGAGCCTGTGACAGGATCTTCCCTGATCCCTGCAGCCGGTGCAAAATCCCTCGTATAGATATCATACTCCATACCGTCAGCATCAAAAGTAAATAAATGCGTCTTGGCAAGCCCCAAGCGGCGGTTATGCTCCTCCAGCATGCTGAACTCGGGGTCTGCCTGATCGATTGCTTCCCTCGTCTTAAGGGGGATGAGAAGATGCCAGTTCCCTGTATACCCCAGCCTGACAGGATAGCGCACGTCAATGTCGGAAGAAGAAACGCCAAGCATCCGGGACAGTTCCTCCAGGCCATATTCTATTTCTTTTACTTTCGGTGATATTTGAGTCATCTCTGCAGAGAGAAGCCTTCCCCTGTCTGTCTGGAAAGTGACCGGTACGATGCCGATATTGGTTTCAAAGCGGATCTGGCTGCTTTTTTCAAGCCAGTCCAACTCAGACGCCATGACCCAGGCAGCGCTTAAGGTCGCATGGCCGCAGAAATCAATTTCACAGGAAGGTGTAAAATAGCGGATCCTGTAATCCGCATTTTCGTGTTTAGACGGAGACAGAAAAGCGGTCTCAGACAGATTGAATTCCCTTGCTGCCAGCTGCATCTCCTGCTCTTCCATGAATGCTGCATCCGGAACCACGCCGGCAGGATTGCCGCCAAAAGCCCGCTCCGTAAAAGCATCTACCTGATAGAATTTGATATGTTTCATCAAAAACGCCTCCTTCAGCTCTATTTTCAAGAAAATTCTTGCAAAAAGATAGGGATTCCGGCCTTTCTTCCCGAATACTATAAAGATGCCGGCAAATCTATTATACAGAATCACTGCCGTATCCAGTAAAGAGAGAAGAAGGGGGAAACAAGAATGCTGTCTTTTTCAAAACCGGATGTTGAATATTTCTTCCAAACCTTTGGCATCCAGACATTTGCTGTGAGCCCGGATGAATCGCAGCTTGTGTTCAGCACAAACATGAACGGAAAATACAATCTATGGGCGATGGATCTGCCCAATCTCTATCCTTATCCGTTAAGTTTCCAGAACCAGAGCTGTGAGGAAATCGAGTTTGATAAAGAAGGCCGCTTCCTGCTTGCTGTCATAGACTCGGACGGCGATGAAAACGGCCAGATCTATGCCCTGCCGAGGAACGGCGGTGAGTTAAAGCCTATCCGCACGCATGAAAATGCCCGGCATATGGGACTGGTTGCCTCCAAGGACGGAAAGACGCTTTATTATACGTCCAGCAAGGAAGATGCCACCTTTTTGAAGGCATACGCCTATAACATGGAGACGGGGGAAGAAGAGGTCTTGCTTCACGGCCGGGATGCCGCCACCTTCCTGACCGCAAAGAGTCCTGATGAGAAGCGCTTTGTCTTTGGCAGGATGTTCGCGAATACGTACTCGCTTGCCTATGCATGGGATGGGGAGAAGGAAGTGCTGCTGACGCCGGAGGCAGAGCCGCAGCATACAGTCACTGATGCAGTCTTTATTTCGGAATCCGATATCTATCTTGTAACCAACTATAAAGAGGATTTATCCTATTTAGCTAAATTCAGCCTGGAAACAAACGAATTCACAAAAATGCTTTCGCTCGATGG
This sequence comes from Bacillus sp. SRL543, assembly GCF_984799205.1. Lineage (NCBI taxonomy): Bacteria > Bacillati > Bacillota > Bacilli > Caryophanales > Bacillaceae > Bacillus > Bacillus sp. SRL543. The sequence continues at coordinate 4,664,065 of NZ_OZ481794.1, read as the reverse complement.
GGAGGACTTTTCAGGGCTGAAATATGATAAAAAGGCCCGCGCTCTGTATATCAGCAGCCAGAAAGGGGTAGAGGACCATCTCTACCGCTATGGGCTTGAGGAAGGCAAAGCAGAGCAGCTGGAGCTGCCGGCGAGCACCATCGACGGGCTGTCAGTGGCAGAGTCCGGAAACATCTACCTGCTGGGAAGGTCTGCAGTCACCCCTCCTAATATATATAAATATGAAAAGGGCGAATGGACACAGCTGACCAATAACCGGGTGCCTGGTGTCAGTGAAGAGGAAATGTCCGAGCCTGAAATCCTTCGCTATCCTTCCTATGACGGACTGGAAATCGAAGCACTCTTCTTCAGGGCGAAGGAGGAAAGCAGCAACGGCCACGTCATCCTCTGGCCGCACGGGGGCCCCCAGGCGGCAGAAAGGGCGTCTTTCCGGTCGCTGTTCCAGTTCCTCGTCCACAGGGGCTACAGCATCTTTGCGCCGAATTTCAGGGGCTCCTCGGGCTATGGGCTGTCTTATATGAAGATGGTCGAAGGCGACTGGGGCTATGGTCCGCGCCTGGATAATATTGAAGGACTTGAATGGCTCATCAAGAACGGCTATGCAGACCGGGAGAAGCTCCTGCTCATGGGCGGAAGCTATGGCGGCTATATGGCCCTGCTCCTGCACGGCAGGCATCCAGAGTACTTCAAAGCTGTTGTCGATATCTTCGGCCCGAGCGACCTGTTCAGCTTCATCGAATCGGTTCCTGAGCACTGGAAGCCTGTTATGAACCAATGGGTCGGCGATCCGGTCAAAGACAAGGAAAAGCTGGTCGAATACTCACCGATCACTTATCTTGACACGATGACAAAACCGATGCTCGTCATCCAGGGAGCCAAAGACCCGCGGGTCGTCAAGGCGGAATCCGACCAGATTGTCGCAGCGCTCCAGGAGAAGGGAAGGGAAGTCGAGTACATGGTCCTCGACGACGAAGGCCACGGCTTTTCCAAGAAAGACAACGAAATTAAAGTTTACCGCAAAGTGCTGGAGTTCTTTGACGGTTTTATCCATTAAGGCCTGGCCGGGGAGTGCATGCTGTGTGCGCGCTTCCCGGCTTTTTGCTGTTTTTATGTGTCAGGAACCGAAAAAAACAGGCCAGCACCAGGCCTGCCTGTCCTTTACGCTTCATAGCGTTCAAGATTCCCGCTTTCTTCAGTATTCCGGAAATAATCCTTAATGATTTCCTTATCAGAATGTGGGATTTTTTCGCCTTTGACGATTTGAGCCCCATTAATGCAGCCGCTTGTAAGGAGGATTAAATCGTCTTCATCGCTGACAGATAATGCTGCGAGCACGCCGTCCCTCCGCGTCGGCTCCTGCAGGATATTCCCGGCATGAGGGTTGGAGAAGCCTTTCATAACGTGGCCGACCACTTCCCAAGGGTCAAGGAAACCGGGATGGTCGACCGATACGATTACCTGGTCTGCCTGATTCTCGACAGCTTTTGCCATTTGCGGCATTTTCGCTTTATCCCTGATTCCGATTCCTGTGATCATGACAATCATTCGCTTATGCTGCAGTTTTTTCGCTTCCTTCAGCAGGCTTTTGAGGGCGACCGGCGTATGTGCATAGTCAATAATGATCTTCCTCCGGCCGAATTCCTGCAGCACCTCGAAGCGGCCTGTCGGGTTCTCAACGCGCGGCAGGGCCTCGATGATCTGTCCGATCGTAAAGCCAAGGTGCATGGCAGCGCAGATGGCTGCCAGAAGATTGGCCACATTATAGCTGCCGTATACAGGCGTCCGGACAATATAAGAGCCGTTTCCAAGCCTCAATTCAAAGCTTGTCCCATCGTTCGTCACCCTGATGTTTGAAGCTTTTACATCTGCAGCGGAATTCTTTTTCAGGCTGTAGGTGAGGAGGCTGCCCCCGAAGTCCTGGATGATATCAGCGCCCATCCCTTCATCGTCAAGGTTCACCACTGCCCGTTTTGCCTGGCGGAACAGCTTCAGCTTCGCCTGCTTGTAATTCTCAAAGCTTTTGTGAAATTCGAGATGCTCAGGCGACAGATTTGTGTGGATGGCCACATCAAAGTTGATTCCGGCGGTCCGCTGCTGCTCAATGGCAACGGATGAGACCTCCATCGCGGCGAGCTGGTCCCCGCGTTTTGCGAAATCGGCAAAAATGGCATGCAGGTCGCTTGCCTCCGGGGTAGTCGGTGTGGACTGGACAAAGCGGACCTGCCCCTTGGATGAAAGCACCCCATTGGTGCCAATAGAACCGGAGGGGATGCCGAGTGCTGTCATCAGCGATTTTACGAAGGCTGCAACAGTTGTTTTGCCGTTTGTGCCGGTAATGCCGACTGTATGTATTTTTTCATGGATTTCTCCATGGAATATGATGGATAAATGGGCAAGGAAAGCCCGTGCATCTTCAGTCTGGATGAAGGTAAGCTCCGGATATTTCCGGCTGAATTCCTCGAGGATGGCAGCATTCTCTCCTGCAAGGGCTGCAGCCCCCTTCGCTATGGCTTCTTCCAGGAAGGCATGGCCGTCATGATTTTCGCCGCCCATGCAGACAAAGACCGACTGAGGGCCCGCATTTCGGGAATCATAAGTGATGCTATTTATTCTCTGAGTGGGGCGGCCCCATCTCTGTCTGATGTTCAGCTGATCATATTGCTCAAAGTAGATGTCCATAGTGTCGCTGTCTTAACCCCCTGTATTAAAAAGCCTGAATTGGCGCATTTTTCGACAATACGCCATATTCCTATACCCATACTAAAAGTATTTACACATTCTCTTGAAAAAATGTACCCTGTGAATGTGCTTCGGTCATTTCAAGCTAAGGGAGAACAAAAAAGACGGAGATTAGATCTCCGTCCTGCCATTATGCTTTCTCTTCAAACAGCTTTGCGATTTCTATGATAACATTCGCTGCTTTTTCCATATTATCAACCGAAATATATTCGAATTTGCCATGATAGTTTTCGCCGCCTGTGAAAATGTTCGGTGTCGGAAGCCCCATATAGGAAAGCTGGGAACCGTCAGTGCCGCCCCTGATCGGAAGGATCTGCGGCTCGATATCAAGCTTTTTCATCGCTTCTCCTGCAATGTCGACGATCTCGATGACAGGCTCAATCTTCTCTTTCATGTTATAGTACTGGTCCTTAAGCTCCAGCTGGACGCGCTCTTTTCCGTATTTCTCCTGCAGGGCAGCAACGGCTTTTTCGAGCAGCTCTTTTTTATTCTCGAATTCTGCCCGGTCAAAATCACGGATGATATAGCTCATCTCTGTCTTTTCTACATCTCCTTTGAATGAGCCAAGGTGGAAGAAGCCTTCATAACCCTCTGTAAGCTCAGGAGCCTGCTCCTGCGGAAGGCTGCCTTGCAGCTCCATCGCGATTTTGATGCTATTGACCATCTTGCCTTTGGCAGATCCAGGGTGAATATTGGTGCCGTTGATGGTGATCCTGGCTCCCGCCGCACTGAAGCTTTCGTACTGGAGCTCACCGATCGGCCCGCCGTCCATTGTATAAGCATAAGTGGCATTGAAGGCTTTTACATCAAATTTATGCGGACCCCTGCCGATTTCCTCATCTGGTGTAAAAGCGACCCTGATGGCCCCATGCTTGATTTCAGGGTGTTTGATAAGGTATTCCATCGCCGTCATGATTTCAGCGATTCCTGCCTTATTGTCGGCCCCGAGAAGGGTAGTGCCGTCAGTTGTGATCAGTGTATGGCCCTTATACTGCTTCAGGCTTGGAAAATCCTTCGGCGAAAGGACAATATGTAAAGAATCGTTCAGGATAATATCGCCGCCGTCATAATTTTCAGTAATCTGCGGGCTGACGTTTTTGCCGGTAAAGTCGGTTGCTGTATCCACATGGGCAAGGAAGCCGATGACAGGCACCTGCTTATCTGTATTGGAAGGGAGGGTGGCCATAACATAGCCGTTGTCATCCATTGCCACATCCTCCATGCCGATGCTTTTAAGCTCTTCTACGAGCTTTCTGGCAAGGTCCAGCTGTCCGGGGGTGGAAGGGCAGGTGTTGCTGTTATCATCTGACTGTGTATCCATTTTTGCATACGAAACCAGGCGTTCAATCAGGTCTTTTTTCACTAAAATCACTCCAAGCCTTTTTCTTTCATCATATCATTTTTGTTTCGGGAAGCGAATAATAAAAGGCACAAAAGCTGAACTTTTGCTCTTTGGTTTCGGAGAAAGGAAACGGCAGAGCTTTTTAAGTTTATTTTTGTTTGATATAGGGGCTGTTGATTTCCGTTCCAGGCACTGCGCTTTCCGCGGGGCGACGCTGAGCCTCCTCAGAGCAAGCTCCTGCGGGGTCTCAGCATTGCCGCTATCTCCCGCAGGAGTCTGCGTGCCTTGCACTCCAATCAACAGGGTTCCTAAAATTAGTTGGGCAGGTTTGCATCAATAATGGGGCTGTTGATTTGCGTTCCAGGCACTTCGCTTTCCGCGGGGCGGAGTTGAGCCTCCTCGCGCTGCGCGCTGTGGGGTCTCAACTTTTCCGCTATCTCCCGCAGGAGTCTGCGTGCCTTGCACTCCAATCAACAGGGTTCCTAAAATTAGTTGGGCAAGTTTGCACCAATTATGGGGGCTGTTGATTTGCGTTCCAGGCACTTCGATTTCCGCGGGGCGGAGTTGAGCCTCCTCAGAGCAAGCTCTTGCGGGGTCTCAGCATTGCCGCTGCGATCCCGCAGGAGTCTGCGTGCCTTGCACTCCAATCAACAGGGCTTTTAAATTTTTATGGCAGTGTGACTAAAAAAGTGCCGAATTGTCCCAGCCCATTCTGTAATTAAAGTTACCGCTGAAAAAATTCAATCCATTCCCTGTCAGGCCCGTAAAAGAAGAAATACTTATATCCGTTCGGAAGGGTGGTGATTTCCTGGTCTATGAGTTCAATTCCAAGCTCCTTGAGCCGGGTGAATTCTCCTTCCACATCATCGGTGCTGATCGCAAAATGATGGACTGTTCCTTCCTCTGGGAGATGATCATTATAGCCCTGGATCAGCTCCAGCTCTGTTTCTTCATTTCCGCTAAAGCCAAGGAAGGCAAGCTTGATGATACCGTTTGAATGGGGGGCTTCAGCCTTCAGCTCCATGCCGACAGCATTTTTATAAAACTCTATCGATTTCTCTATGTTTTTCACCATTACCCCGACGTGGTCAATTCTTTTTCCTGCCATGAAAACATCTCCTCACTATTATTTTAAAATCATTTCCCAGGAAACCTAGCCTCTTAATACCTGCTGAATCACCCGGTTTGTCAGGTTAGGGGCAATCTCAAGCGAATACTTCATTTCCATGCGCTCAAGCTTTTTATGGGCATCCAGTCCGTATGGCCCTATATTGATGACAGGTACATTGAGCTCACGGATATCGCTGTATTCTACATAATGCTTCGTGCCCCAGCCAGGGTTATTGTCAGATACAGCATTGATTCCTGCTTCATCATCGCTGAGCGCTATAAAGCTCATATCAGATATATAAGGGAAAAAATTCTTGGCGATGATTGGATGAGGGTAGGAAGGCTGGATTTCTTCCACTGCCTGATCCAAGGCATCAATAAGCCTTCTCTCATCCTCGGTTTGCCCAGACAGCTCAATTCTCGGCGAGTATAAAGAAGAGTAGAAAAGAATCATCGCCGGGCTTTTATCTCTCATCCACTTCCAGGCTTCTTCAACGACTCTCGCGGCATACATCCTTGTATCCAGTTCCTTATCAAGAAGAAGTTCTTCTTTAAAATCTTCCATTTGTTCTATATATGCCTGTCCATTTTCTTCCACAAGCATCTTGTGCATTTCTTCATACGTATAGACGCGAGGCTGCCAAGGCATCTTCGCATATGGTTCCCCGCTTAATTCAGCGAACTGCCTGTTCCGCTGCTCAAAGGAAGAGAGCGCACTGCTAAAGGCGATGTGGGCTTGCTCCCTCAGCTTCTCGAGTACTTCCTTCGGCGACCAGGAATGAATGAAGAAATTATAGTAGACATAGGCACTCAGCGCAGTCTGTACGGTATAGGAAGGCTTCAGGTCTGTCTGCTTCAGGGATACCGGAGGAACGGTCGTTTCCCCTAGCGCCTCATTGCTTAGTTCCGGGTTGTAGCTGATCTGCCTTGTCAGTTCAGCAGCTAGGAAATTCGGATCCAGCCCTTCAAAGCAGGAGCCGACATGTGTTTCGGCACCTGTTATGAAGAAAGAGGGGAGCAGCTTTCCAACTGTTCCTTTGTAGATATAACGGTTTGTATCTCCCTCGAAGCGCGGGGAGACAAAGTCAGCATTGATTGCCGCAGCATAATGGAAATTATACTCATCTTTCCATTTTTTCAATGTCTTCAAAGCAGACAGGACTCCATGTGAACCGTCCTCTTCATCACATTCAGCCAGGAATACCAGATTTCCTTCCAGTTCTTCCGGATGCTCAGAATAGTATTTTAAAAGAAAGAGATGGCTTGCAAGCCCGCTCTTCATATCAAGCACACCTCTGCCAAACATCCAGTCGCCGGATTCAAGCTGTTTCTTTGCTCCGGCAGGGAGTTCTTCATTCCTGAACAGGTCTGCAAGCTGATCAGGGTCGCAGGCTGCATCACGGAGCTGGTTGAAATCATCGATTCCCACCGTATCCATATGGCCCATCAGAATGACTGTCCGGCTGTTTATCTTTTTTGTACCTTTTACAAAAGCCAGTACATTATACCGTTCCAATTCATCATCTATCGTCTGCTCTATAACGAGCTGTCCGCTGTTCTCCGCAAAATAGGGGAACGAGGATAGCAGTGTATATAAAGAATGGGCAATCACCTTCTCGCCATTTGTATTCACTATGCTTTCAATATTGACTAGCTGTTTCGTAAAAGCCAAAGTTTCTTCGCGGCAATTAAGCATCTTCATCAAGCTCTCCTTTTGTCTAGTAAACTGTTAATGTATTAAAATTATCCTATTGTTGGAACGGTCGTCAAGAGGACTGTTTTTTACTGAAGAAAGTTCTTGAGAGGGGAGGGGAGAAGAGATTTTTGAAAAGGGAAAATGGAAGTAAATGGTTTGAAAACACAATTGTATACTTGTTTACATATATGTTTGCAAATGAAAACAATAATGTAAACTTGCAAACAAAATGTATACAAGGTGTTTATAAAAATGTTTACAAGTTTACAAAGTTGTTTAGATGTTGTCATGTCAACATTTTCTATGCTTACGATGAAGTTTGCGTAATGTTTACAATCTAACATTTATATTACTTTATATGAAACTCATTGAATATTTGCCAAATATTAATTAAGCTTAAGGTAATTGCTTGTACGATAAGCAAGGTACAATGTGAAAGGAATGGTAGATTTGAAGAACCCGAGAATAGCAGCAGTAGACGTAGGCAATGATTCACTGAAAGCCTTATTCGGAAAATTGGATTATGAATTGAATATACCGAATGTCATTGCAAGGGATGTTGCGGACAGACCGGTAATCGGAATAGAAGAATTAGACAGCAAAGAACCTTTGGACGGGATTCATGTTAAAGTTCATTCCCCAGCATTAAAAGACAATAATGCAATCTATCGTGTCGGAACACTGGCGACTAAAAGCGATAATGCTTCCGAGCTGGATCCAGGCAGCAGTAAATCCGAGGAAGACCAGACGCTTGTCATGCTTTTCGTTTCACTTGCCCTTGATGCGGTAAGAGAAGAAAATGCAGGTTTGTTCCCGAAAAATAACAATATTATCGATACTGATTACATCTTGGGCACTGGGCTCCCTCTCCGTGAAGTGAAGGAAGGGAAAGATGCGGGCTACCGTTCAAAGCTGCTCGGATCTGTGCATCAGGTAGAGTTCCTTGTGACTCCTAAATACCAGGGCATTAAAGTTAATCTGAAATTCAGCGATGTGAAGGTTTATCCGGAAGGCTTCGCGGCTTTCATCAATCTTGTGATGGATAACGACCTGAACATCATCAATAAAGAACTGATCGACAAGCGCATCCTGATCCAGGATATCGGAGGCCTTTCCACTGATATCGCTGTGATCAAGAACCGTACAGTTGATGATGATAAGGCGCAGGGCTTCAACCTGGGCGTGTCGGAATCATTGGAAATGATCCGTGAGGAAATCAGGTCCAAGCATGGCGTTGAGCTTGACAGCCGCCGTGATGTGGTGGAAATCATCACCAAGAAAAATGACCGCAACCATATCATGGTGAAGGGAAGCCGGACAAGCGTCCATGACATCACGGACCGCATCCTTTTCGACCTTGCCAAAAAACAATACCGCCTGCTCCGCAATGTTTGGCTGAAAAATTCGCAGACAGAGATCTGCTATTTCGTCGGCGGAGGTTCTGCTGTATTGAAGGAATATATCAAATCGCTGAACAACAGCCTTGATGGATACAATATCGACTTCTTTGAGGATGAAAAAGAAAGCATCTGGATGATGGCGAACGCGTATTACAAGCTGGTTGCCGACCATTTGAAGAGAACATCCAAGCCGGAGAAGCAGGATGAGAAAAAGCCGGTAAAAGCATAAAAATAAGGTGGTAACATGACAAAATCTTCATCCAAGGGGATCGAAAGAGGCCAGACGATCGCGTTTCGTGTACCTTCTGATACCCCGGAATACTTAGTTAAACAGCTGCAAAAGCTTAAAGAAGCTGAAAAAAGGAATTTTTCCAGCAGGATTGCCGACTATGTCATGCAGGGTGTCAGCCAATCAGTCAAAAAGGAACAGGAAACAGTCACGATCCCGCTGCCGAAGGCGCTCAGCAAGATGCAGCGCGACTGGCTCAAGCATGAGCACTCTGAAGCCCTTCTCGGAAGCATCATCTACCAGCTGATCACAGACCCGGTCAGGTCTGCGGCGCTGCTTGCCAGCTTGAACAGCAAATCGACCGATATCGATGAAGCCCTTTATCTGCAGGAACAGAAGGAAAGGGAAGAGAAGCCCTTCAACAAGGCTGATGCTCCCCTTCCATTACCTCCAGAACAGGAAGAAGAGGAAGAGCTGCCTGTGTTCACGGCAGATGCTGATGACGATCTGGATGATATGGATTGGTCAAGTGTACAAATAGACCGTTCGGCTGAAAACGGGGACCAGGAAGAAGAAAGCATGGAAGACCTTCTTGGTGATTTTCTTGCTCATATGAATAAATAGGATGAAGAAAGAGACAGGCGCGCAAAATGGCCTGTCTCTTTTTTTTATAGAAGTTATACTGATGGCGCGAAAATAGACGGGCGTTTCTAATCTACCAATTCACTTACCCAGTCATTCAGATTCTCACTGCTCATTTCTCCTTCATACACTCTGGCGATTTTACCGGAAGAATCTATAAAGAAGCTTGAAGGAATCTTATAAACATCGTACATGCTTTCAACTGCATTATTTTTGTCTAAAAGGATTTGGAAGTCTATACCTAATTGCTCTTGCAGGTTTTTTACCGAAATTTTTGGTTCGCTCAGATTGACTGCCAGCACCTCAAACCCATCTTCTTTATATTCTTCGTAGGTGGACTGGATTGCTGGCATTTCGTTCTTGCAGGGTGCGCACCAGGTGGCGAAAAAGTTAATCAAGACGGGCCTTCCGCTGTATTCACTTAATTTTGTCTTCTTGCCATCCAGTGTTTGAAGCGCAAAATCTGGTGCTTTTTCGTGAAGCATCGCTTTTGTACCGGATTCTTTTGAAAGAACATTCTGGTACAAAGTGTATCCTGCTGCCAGGAATAGAGCCATTAAAATAATCGATCTCATGACAAGTCTTTGTGTCTTTTTAGGTTTCATAACTCCTCCGATCAAAACAGATGGTTTTAAATAGTGTAACATTTTCTGGAATGAATTCTTTGGGTGAATGTTATTATTTTTTGACAATTCCATTAAAGCTGTCTGGAGGAGGGCTGTCAGCATGATTATATACCTCAATGATATTGCCGGCAGCCAAAATTGCGTTTCCGTGCGTTAATAGAGCCCTGATGCGGGTAAATTACCTATAAATACCTAATAGGCGCAAGGAGGCCATCTAATGACACACGATTGCATCATCATCGGCGGAGGGATTGCCGGCCTGCAGGCTGCGATTCAATTGGGAAGGTATAAGCACAGGGTGCTGGTTGTCGACTCAAACCATGGCCGGTCGACCATCTGCAAAAGCTATCATAATATCCTCGGATATCCAGATGGGGTAAGCGGCCAGGAGCTCAGGGACATCGGGCGGTCTCATGCAGAAAAGCTTGGAGTCGAATTTAAGCTGGGAAAAGCAGAGAAGGCAGAAAAAGAGGAAAGTCAGTTTAAAATTACCCTTGAGGACGGCGGGCAGCTGGAGTCCAAAAGGCTGCTTTTATCAACAGGGGTTATGGACAGGATCCCGGAATTTCCGAATCTTTATCCAACGCTCGGCGTCAGTGTGTATGTATGTCCGGACTGTGACGGTTATGAGGTGAAAGATAAAAGGACGATTGTGATCGGCTCTGGCATTCCTGGGGCTAATATGGCTGTCACACTTTCCTACTGGACAGGCGAATTGGTCTTTATCAATCATGAGAAGCGGGAAGTCAGCGGGGAGCTGATGGACAAATTGCGCGAGCTGAATATTGAATACATGGAAGAGCCGATCCAGGAAGCAATTGCAGACGGGCCGAACATCCGGGGATTTCTGCTTGAGAATGGCCAGAGGGTTATGGGGGAGCGGGGCTTTACGGCTTTTGGAGGAAATGAAGTCAAGTCGGACCTGGCCAAGCAGCTTGGGGTTGAAAGGCTGGAAAACAAGCATATTAATGTCGATCCACGTTCCAAGATGACCAATGTAAAGAATGTTTGGGCGGCAGGAGATGTGGTTGCCCATTCAGAACAAGTGACCATTGCAATGGGGGACGGATCACAGGCGGCGATTTGGATTCATAAGTCTATTCTGGCGGAGGGAAAATAAAAAATGAATAAAGGGACCCCGGCTTTACTGAAGGCTGGGGTCTCTTTATGCTCGTTCGTTCACTATAATGAACACCTCGGATGCTGCTGTGCTTCCCGGGTGGACACTATACATACAATGCCCGCTTTATGCATAGATTGTATAATCACGGCTATTTCTGCATCCGGTACACCCGGTATCCCAGGCGCTCAGCATAGATGGCCAGGAGTTTCTGATGCTCAATCAGTATATGCTCATACTTGGGATTGATGAGGTGGGGATTGGCGATTTCCGGCTGCTGATCCCATGGCGAGTTGATGATTTCAGTATAAATGGAGTTGGCCGCTACCGTCCTTGGGGACCGGAAACCTTCTGATGCATAAGTCTGCAGCCATTCTCCCTCTGTCAGCAGGCGCTTGATGCTGTATACATTCTGAATTTGGGTTTTCTCCTGAGGATTCAATGGCTCCTCTGCCGTCATCTCAAGGTCGAGGAAAATCCCGCCTGGTTTGAGTACCCGTTTAATTTCTTTCAAAGATTGTTCAATGCTGGTAAAAATAATGACAGATTCGGCGATAATATAGTCAAAGCTATTATCAGCAAAAGATAAATTTTCAATATTTTCCCTGAGAGCAGTGACTGGCAGCCCTTCCTGGGCAAATCTCTTCTTTGCCTGGCCGATCATCAGTGGATGGCGGTCGATCGCTGTTACGTGGCAGTTGAAGGATTTGGCTATGAAGGCAGCTGTCTGCCCGGTGCCGCAGCCTGCATCAAGCACCTTTGCCTTGCCTGAGAGCTGTTCCATCCCTAAAACTCTCTTCGTCAAAGCTAAGCCGCCCGGGTGAGCGCCGCCCATTCCGAAAAAAGCAAGTGCATCCTGATATGATGGCTTCATGTTTCCGGTATCCCTCCTGTTCCGTTCTGCTGTGCCATACAGTATATGGATAAAAAGGGTGCAAAGTCACAAAAATAATGGTAAGATAATGTTTCATTACAGAGTTAAAGGGGTAAAGGATTTGTTTCCCTTCCTTTCGCTGTAATGGATTATTAGCTTATTTGCAAAGAAAGGTGTAGGAATTGACGAATAAAAGGCTTGAACAAATCGTTGATGGGCTCCTGGAAAAAGCAGGGAGCACGGCCGCTGTCGTTTTGGAGGATTATTTCGGGGGAAACCGTTTTGCAGGTGGAAAATACAGCATGGGGACCCATACCATTACATTATATATTGAGGAAATCAAAAAGCAGTGCCTGCAGATTTTTTCCTCGCTTGATCATTTCGAAGAATATTTTGCAGTCGTTTGCGCACATGAAATCGGCCATGCCGAAGACCGGGAGCTCGGGGAGCTCGCAGACCGTTCCGACCTTGCAGCGACTTCATCAGAAAGAAACCGGCTTGCCCTCCGCATTGAAGAAAATGCGTGGGAATTTGCAGAAAAATTATTGGGGCATATTAATATGGCTTTTGTAAAAACCATTATCTATCATTCGCTTCAGCCCTATATGGAGCTGCTTGAGGCAGAGGCCGCTGAAGCTGTGTAAACCGGCATCCAAAGAGATGGCCGGTTTTTTGCTGGCTTTTTATTATCGTGATTCCTAGAAGGCATATTCTCTGATTATATTGCCAAAGGGTCATATTTTCCTATGGCGCCGCTTCACTTTCATATTGAATAAATTCAATGTAAGCGTTACACTACATATAGACGTATGCGATTTTTTTTGCGGTTTAATGCAAACGTTTGCGCATACAAATATTAACTTACTTGAGGGTGTTATGATGAAAAAAATTTGGTGGAAAGAAGCAGTAGGCTATCAAATATATCCGCGCAGCTTTCAGGATTCAAACGGAGACGGCATAGGCGATCTTCAGGGAATCATTGAAAGGCTTGATTATGTAAAAGACCTTGGCATCGATGTGATCTGGATTTGTCCTGTCTATAAATCGCCCAATGATGACAACGGCTATGATATTTCCGATTATCAGGACATCATGGAGGATTTCGGGACGATGGCCGATTTTAACAGGCTGCTCGAGGAAGTGCATCAGCGGGGGATGAAGCTGATCATCGATCTGGTCCTCAATCATACGAGTGATGAGCATCCGTGGTTCATTGAATCGCGTTCTTCCGAGACCTCGCCCAAGCGGGACTGGTACATTTGGCGCGACGGCAGACAGGGTGCTGAACCGAATAACTGGGAAAGTATTTTCGGAGGCTCTGCATGGGAATGGGATGAATTGACGCAGCAATATTTCCTCCATGTGTTCTCAAGAAGGCAGCCGGACTTAAACTGGGAAAACAGCGAGGTCCGCGAGGCGCTTTATGATGTTGTGAACTGGTGGCTGGAAAAAGGAATCGATGGATTCAGGATTGATGCCATCAGCCATATCAAGAAACGCCCCGGCATGCCTGACCTGCCGAATCCGGAAAATAAGAAGTATGTCTCTTCCTTTGATATGCATATGAACCAGGAAGGCATCCATGATTTCCTTCAGGAGTTCAAGGAAAAGACGTATGCGAACTATGACAGCATGTCTGTCGGTGAAGCAAACGGCGTTGCAGTGGACGAAGCAGACCTGTGGGTAGGCTCTGAAAACGGGAAAATGGATATGATCTTCCAGTTTGAGCATCTTGGGCTATGGGATGCGGAAACAAATCCTGAGCTTGATATCGTTGAGCTGAAAAAAGTGCTGACCCGCTGGCAGAAAGGCCTTGAGAAGGACGGCTGGAATGCATTGTTCATTGAAAACCATGATAAGCCGCGCGTTGTATCAACATGGGGGAATGACAGGGAATTCTGGCGGGAAAGCGCCACCTCGATGGCAGCCATGTACTTCCTGATGCAGGGGACGCCTTTCATCTACCAGGGCCAGGAAATTGGAATGACGAATGTCCAGTTCCCTTCAATTGATGATTATGACGATGTGGCCGTAAAGAATCTTTACAAGCTTAAAACAGAAGAAGGCAAGAGCCACCAGGAAATCATGGAGATCATCTGGGCTTCATCACGGGACAACAGCCGGACGCCGATGCAGTGGGACAGCACAGCCAATGCAGGCTTCAGCAGCGGCAGTCCCTGGATGAAGGTAAATAGCAATTACACAGACATCAATGTTGAAAAGCAGGAAAAAGATGAAAAGTCCATTCTGTTCTTCTATAAAAAAATGATCTCCCTGAAAAAAGCCAATGAAGTCTTTACCTACGGACAATATGACCTGCTGCTTGAAGAAGATAAGCAGATCTACGCCTATACACGCACTTCGGAAGACGAACAGGTCATTGTCATCACCAACCTGTCTGCTAAAGAAGCCGTTTTTACAAGCGATTTTGCCTTAAAGCCAGAGAATCTGCTGCTGAACAACTATCCGGCAGAAGAGGCGGAAGGGGAAAGCGTTGTGCTGAAGCCTTATGAAGCGCGGGTATACCGCTTGGGGTGACAGGCACCTATACCACCTATATACCAGTTCCCAAAACAACCCCTCCCGCAATGGGAAGGGTTTTTTCCTATTTCACAGGTGCCTGGAACCGATTGGAAATGCTACTATAAAGAAAAGGCTTCAGGAGGGAATACCTATGGCCCAGGGAAAGACAAATGCAATGAGACTGCTGGATGCAGCAAAGCTGGAGTACAATTCATTATCCTATGACAGTAAGGACGGCAAGATTGACGGGGTTTCGGTTGCCGGGAAAATCGGCAGGGATCCGAAACTGGTTTACAAAACACTTGTCGCACAGGCCGGCAAGAATATTTATGTTTTCCTTGTTCCGGTAGAAGCAGAGCTGGAGCTCAAAAAGGCAGCGAAGGCGGCAGGAGAGAAAAAGGTGGAAATGATTCCTGTGAAGGACATCCAGAAGTTCACCGGCTATATCCGCGGCGGGTGCTCGCCTGTTGGCATGAAAAAGCTGTACCCGGCCTTCATCGACAGACAGGCAGAGCAGCTTGAAAGCATCATTGTCAGCGGAGGGAAGATTGGGCTTCAGATTGAACTGGCGCCTGAAGAATTGAAGGAACTGATCAAAGCCGAATGGAAGGATCTTGCAAAAAAATAGCAGCACCTAAAAGCCTCTGCACTGTAAGGGGCTTTTTATTTTGTCCCTGAAAAAGTACATCCATTGACAGCAAATTTCTGCACATAGGCGTTCACCCATACGGCCGTCCCGGCATACAGTAAAGAGGTAGGACCATTCAGCAATCAACTGAAAAAGGATGTGTGAATGTGGCTGGAAAAATTATCGATTATTTTGCAGGCGGCAATACCGCAAGAGGCTTCCACAGCCTATATGAATCCAATCTCCAGGATTTATCGCGTTTATTCATACTTAAGGGCGGCCCAGGCACAGGGAAATCGACACTCATGAAAGAAATCGGCAGCAAATGGCTTGATAAAGGCTTTAACATTGAGCTTCTTCACAGTCCCTCAGACAATGACTCTGTCAGCGGTGTGATCATTCCTGCTCTGAAGATCGGGATTGTAGACGGCACTGCGCCACAGGTCATTGAACCGAAAGCGCCTGGTGCCATAGAGGAGTATGTCAACCTTGGGGAAGCGTGGGACTCAGCCCAGCTGGCCACCCAGAAAGGGAAGATACTCAGGCTCAACAGCAAGATTGAAATTTGCTATAAACAGGCATACAGCACTTTTGCAGAGGCGCTGAAAATCCATGATGACTGGGAGAAATTCTATATCGACAGCATGGATTTTGAGAAGGCAAACCAGCTTACTTCAAAGCTGATTCAAGTATTTTACGGAAAAATGACCCTGAATAAGCTATCTTCCGTCAAGCATCGGTTCTTAGGTGCTGCCACGCCAAAGGGAGCGGTTGACTGCATCCCGAACCTGACTCTCGATATCCATAAGCGTTACTTCATCAAAGGCCGTCCCGGCTCAGGGAAGTCAACGCTTTTGAAAAAGCTGGCAGCTGAGGCAGAAAAGCGCGGCTTTGACATTGAGGTTTATCATTGCGGCTTTGATCCCAATAGCCTTGACATGCTGATCATCCGCGAACTTGGCCTCGCCATATTCGACAGCACTGCCCCCCATGAATATTTCCCGAGCAGGGACGGGGATGAAATCATTGATATGTATGAACAGCTGATCGCCCCTGGAACCGATGAAATATTTGCTGATGAAATTAAAGAAATCGCAGCCAAATATAAAGCGAAGATGACAGAGGCAACAGGCTATCTGGCAGACGCCAAGAGGCTGAATGATGAATTGGAGAAGATTTATTCAGAATCCATGGATTATTCGATTGTGGACACTATCCGCGGCAGTATTGAGGAGAAAATTCTCCGTATTGAAACCCCTCATCCGATCTATGCCGATTAACTGAAAGCAGAAAGGGGAACGACTCATTGAATTATTACCCTTATCAAGGCCAGTATTATCCTTTGCCACAGGCAGATCCGCAGCAGCCGCCGGCTAGATTCAATCTATTTCCAGGGGGCGGGGGCCAGCCTGGCATTCCTTTCCCGCCCGGTTTTCCAGGCGGAACGCCATTCCCGGGCCAGCAGCCTGGCTTTCCGGGAGGCGGCGGGCAGCCCTTCCCAGGCGGAGGAGGCCAGCCCGGTTTTCCTGGAGGAGGCGAAGGACAGGGGCAGGCGGGAGGACCGCCGAGCTCACCGCCGCCATCCTTCACCCCTGAGCTTCAGACTCAGTCCGCCTCCGTGTTTGCCGTCGATCCCGGCGCCATCAGAGGCTGTTTATACCGCTTCACCTATCTATGGCTGAATAATGGCAGAAGCTTCTGGTTCTATCCAACATTCGTCGGCAGGACTTCTGTCGCCGGCTGGAGGTGGAGAGGATTCCGCTGGGAGTATTATGGCACAGACACCAATCGGATCCGCTCCTTCCGCTGTACCTGATAAGAAATGTGCAAGCGCAGCGGCTAGACAGCATTCAGAGTTAAAAGATATACTTTCTTATCAAATAAAACAGACCCCTTCAGCCATCCTGAAGGGGTCTTCTCTTCGTTAAAAAATAAGATGTGCTGCCAGCACGATGACCGGCAGGGTAATGATCGTCCGTTCAAGGAAAATAATGATCAGGTCCTTCAATGAGACAGGGATCTTGCTTCCAAGCAGGAGTCCCCCGACTTCTGACATATAAATCAGCTGGGTCACGGATGTACAGGCGACGATAAAGCGGGTCATCTCGCTCTCAATCCCGCTTCCAATAACAGAAGGCAGGAACATATCGGCAAATCCGACTACAAGCGTCTCTGATGCTGCTTTCGCCTCAGGCACCTGCATAAGCTCCAGGAGAGGTATGAAAGGCATGCCAGCCACCTTGAAGATCGGCGTGAATTCCGCTACAATCAGCGCCAATGTGCCGAGCGCCATGACGATCGGCGCCACACCCATCCACATATCGAGGATATTTTTCGCACCCTGTTCAAAGAATTGCAGGATGCCGCGGTTTGCTGCCGCTTTGGCTGTTGCCTGTGTTATACCCCAGCTAAGAGGTGAATAGCCTTCCGGAATCGTTTCATCAAGCTGGGGAGCATCCTCTGTAACATAGGTGTCAGGCTTGGTCGACAACGGCGGAATTCTCGGACAGATAAGGGCTGCCACAATCCCGGCTATGAGGACGGTCAGATAGAATGGAACAAAATAGCTCCCCAAATCCACCTGGGAGATAACAACAAGGCTGAAGGTAATGGAGACAACAGAGAAAGTTGTGCCGATGACGGCCGCTTCCCTTTTCGTATAAAAGCCTTCCTCATACTGCTTGCTCGTCAAAAGGACACCGATCGTGCCATCGCCGAGCCAGGATGCCGCACAGTCAACCGAAGAGCGTCCCGGCAGCCTGAACAGAGGCCTCATCACTTTCGTCAGGAGGGAGCCGAAAAGCTCGAGCAGTCCAAAGTTCAAAAGCAGCGGCAGGAATAATCCCGCAAATAGAAACACTGAAAATAGAACAGGGAGCAGATCAAAAAGAAGCAGCCCTCCTGTATTCTCAGACCATACCCATTCAGGGCCGATCTGGTAAAAAGTCATTAAGGCAAAGATGGCGCCGAGCACTCTTGCCGCAAACCAGATGGCCGGAACATCAAACAGGGCAGTGAAAAACGCACTTTTGCGGATGAAGGCGGGCTTTACAAGCTTGGCCAGCAGTGTACCTGCAAAAGTCAGAAAAATGATCACGGTCATGATGGCCGGCAGATAGGCTGCCAGAAGGTCCTGGACAAGGCCCGATAAGATGGCGATTGGAATGGTCACTTCGCCTTTATAAGAAATAGGAAGCATAAATAAGCTGATACCGATCAATGAAGGAATGAGGAAGATCATAAAGCTTTTTCCTGATGCTTTTTTCCTCGCTGCAGATTCTGTCAAAACATTCACCCTTAATACAATTTATATTTATAAGACAAAGGTTATTTTAATTCATCCTGTATGAATTGCCAACCCACATCTCTTAAATTCCACGGATTCCCTTGTTTTTAAACCTTTTTCCCAAAGAATATATTTATAAAGAAAGAGACTGACCTGAAAAGTCAGCCTCCTGAGGCGGCAGAGCGGTCTGACAGCTGCTGCTCTGCGAGCTCCCTGTACAAAGAATGTTTTTCATACAGCTCCCGGTGTGTGCCGGTCCCGGTAATGCTTCCGTTTTCCAGCACGGCAATCTGATCGGCATCCACAACGGTGGAAAGCCGGTGGGCAATCACAAGGGTGGTGCGGCCCTCCATCAGATGCTCCAGGGCTTTCTGGACAAGATGCTCGGATGTGCTGTCGAGATTGGATGTGGCTTCATCCAGCAGCAGGATGCGGGGATTGCGGATCAGCGCCCTGGCAATGGCAATCCGCTGCCTCTGGCCGCCGGAAAGCTTGATGCCGCGCTCACCGACCTGTGTATCGAAACCATCAGGCAGGGCATCGATGAATTCCGAAGCATTGGCGAGCCCCGCAGCTCTTTCAATTTCCTCATCCGGCACCTCGCGCTCCATTCCATAGGCAATATTATCGCGGATGGTGCCTGACATGATCGGGCTTTCCTGTGAAACATAGCCGATGGCTGACCGCCATGAATGGAGGCGGAAGGAGTTGATGTCCTGACCGCCGAGCAGGATCCGGCCTGTCTGCGGCAGGTAGAAGCGCTCCAGCAGGGCGAACAGGGTGGTTTTTCCGCCTCCGCTCGGGCCTACGATGGCCGTGGTCTTTCCGGCAGGTACAGTCAGTGATGCCCCGCCAAGGATTTCCTTTTCTTTGTAAGCGAAACTTACCTTCTCAAAAGTGATATCCTGGCTTGGATTGGCCACAGCCTCCGTGCCTTTATCCACTTCCTTTTCTGTATCAAATATATGCTGGATCCTTTCTGTCGCCCCGACAGCCTTCTGGAATGCCGTAAAGAAGGAAGCCATCTGGCTGAAAGGGACGACAATCTGGAACATATAAATGATGATCGCGACGAGCGAGCCGGCCGAGAGAGCGCCAGAAGCAACGCGGACGCCGCCGTAGCCGATCAGGATGACGAGCACAAACATCATGATGAAGGTCATGAAGGGGGAAATGACAGACTGGATTTTCGCTTCCTTCAGCCCGAACTGAAATAGATGGCGTATGCCCTTGTCGCCGCTCTCCTGCTCTGCTTTTTCAGCATGATAGGCTTTGACAAGGCGGATATCGGCAAGGACACGCCCGAGATTGCCTGAAAAACTCGCCATTTCATCCTGGGTTGCCCTTGAAATCTTATACATTTTCTGCCCCAGCGGCATAATCATAGCGATGGCCAGCGGTACGGCAATGATCATCACAAGCGTCATCTTCCAGTCAATCAGCAGAAGGATGATCACGGAGCCGATGATGGAAATGATCCCGGTCAGAAATGAAATCAAATGCTGGGTAATGAGGTTTTTGACGATATTCGTATCCTGTGTGACCCGGCTCATCGTTTCCCCTGACTGCTGCTGGTCAAAGAAAGGGACAGGCAGATGGAGGATCTGCCCCCAAAGCTTTCTCCTGATGGATGCAACAACCGCCTCCCCGATATAGCTGAGGAAATAATAAGAAAAGCCGGAAGATACAGTCTGGATGATAAAGGCCCCTGCCAGGAGCAGGACGACGCTCATCTCCAAAGCGGAAGCGGCCAGCTGGTCGACCATCGATTTGGTGAATAGGGGGACGATCAGACCGGCCCCGGTTTCCAGGATGCTGAGGAAAATGGCCGACAGCAGGATCCAGCGCGGCGGCTTGGAATCCTTCAGAAGGCTCCAAAATGCTTTCCAGCTTCCTTTCTTGATTTCAGGCTCCTCATTCTTTTTCATAAAAATTCAATCCTTTCTGCTCCAGATACAGACCTAGTGCAGCCGCAAGCCATTCTTCCTCCTCAGGGGAGAAGGGGATATGGAAAAGGCCGCCGTCATCTTCATCGCCCAACTCCACCGAACTGATTTCTTTCAGAAGCGAAGGATCATTTCCCGAGATTTCATCGACTATCTCCATCATGGCCTTTATTAAAGCCTGCACTTCCCCGCTTGCAGGGTCTGAACCTGCAAGCTCCTTCAAGCCCATTGAAATGGAGACCCATCTGCTTTCATATTCCCGCTGTTTTTCCTCCGGAATGTCATAGATAGAATCTACTCTTTCCTCCGGGAGGACGCTTTTCAGCCATTCTTTCTGTTCATCCTCCCGGTGGATGGTGTTGATGAGCGAAATAAAGATGCCTGCGTCCACCTCGCCTTGATCCTCCATCACATAAAGGGCCCGGTCCAGCGCCCGGATGACACCTTCGACTTCTTCCTTTTTCCGGACCATCTCCGCTCTTTGGAAAGCAAGGGAATCCTTCAGGCTCCATTTTTCATTCTGAAGCATCCCTTTGATCTGTTCGAGAGAATAGCCAAGGTATTTCAGTGTCACAATCCGCTGGAGTACGGTGAAGTCACGGTCTGAATAATAGCGGCGTCCGGAGTCTGTTATTTCGGTCGGCTCCAGGAGGCCGATTTCATCATAATAATGGAGTGTCCTGATCGTGGTGCCGGTTTTCTTTGAAAATTGACCGATTGAGTATTTGCCAGCCATCTCTTCATCTCCCTTAATCTATCTGTCTTTATCTTAAAACCTCACGCTGCGTGAGATGCAAGCGGTTTTTATAAAAAATTGCTTAAGTCTATTATATCCAATCCGCAGACCCGGCCATAAGCAGGGAACAGCCGCATGAAAAAAACCCGCCGGAGCGGGTTTTCGGAAGTCTTATAGAAACAGCATCCCCAGCGAAATGATGACGCCGCTTACAAATAAAGCGAGCACGCAATAACCCATAATATCCTTGGCCTTCAGCCCGGCAATGGCGAGGGCGGGAAGTGCCCAGAATGGCTGGATCAGATTGGTCCAGGCATCGCCCCAGGCGACTGCCATGGCCGTCTTCGGTATCGAAACACCGAGCGTCTGTGCTGCTTCCAGCATGACCGGCGCCTGCACGGCCCACTGGCCGCCTCCTGACGGGACAAAGAAATTGACCAGGCCGGCGGAAAGAAAGGCGAAGAATGGGAAGGTGAAATCATTGGAAATGGACACGAATGCCTCTGACATCACAGCCGCAAGCCCGGAAGTCGTCATCATCCCCATGATCCCGGCATAAAACGGGAACTGGATGATGATGCCGCTGGCTCCTTTCACGGCATTGACCGTCGCGTTCAGGAACTGCTTTGGAGTCCCGTGGAACAGGATGCCCAGGAACAGGAACAGGAAGTTGACGATATCAAGATTGAGCTTAAAGCCGTTTGTGGCAAAATAATAGAATAAGAACACAAGTCCAAAAAGGCCGATCAGCATGGAAAGGATTTTGCTGTTCTCAAGCCGGTCTGCCGGCGTAAGGGCAGCCTGTTCAACGGCCGCGGCCGGCTGATCCTCCTCAAGCAGAGCGGGATCAACTGCGACGGTATCTTCCATGGACGGCATCATCATCCTGTTCACAATCGGCATAATGACGAAAATGCCTATGATAATAGCAATATTAAAAAAAGCAAAAATGGTCTGGTCTGTCGGGATGATGCCAATGAGATCCTCCGAGAAATGCCCGGCTGTTGCAATCGTCAGCGGAATCGAACCCGAAATGCCTCCATGCCAGACGATAAAGCCTGTGTATGCGCTTGCAATCAGGAGCCGGTAATCTACATTTTTGACCTTTTTCGCCAGCTCTTTGGCAAAGAGAGCGCCGATGACAAGGCCGAATCCCCAGTTGATCAAGCTCGCGAGCATCGAGATGACGGTGACAAGGATGATGGCCTGCCCGGGTGATTTTGCAAGGCCGGCCAATGAACCAAGACCCTTTTTAAAGATTTTGCTGCTTGCCAGCACATGGCCTGTCACCAGCACAAGCACCATCTGCATCGAGAAAGTCAGAAGCCCCCAGAATCCGCCTCCCCAGAACTGGACCATCTGGTACGGGCTGCTGTCTGTGAAGATGAGCCCAAGACCGAAAACAGCGAAGGTCAGGATCACCACAAACAGGAATGGATCCGGCAGATAGCGCTGCATGATCCGGTTAAAAAGTGATACGACAGCTTTCATATAAATTCCCCCTTTATAAAAACAATACCTATATAGTTTCTTTAATATTCTAATTTTTCCTTCTTTTGCTCCAGAATCCTCTCTTTTCACCAAGTGGGCATCTACCGAATACACTGGATAGTCATATGCCTATGAACAGGAGTGGTGAGCATGTATCCGGTTTATCCTTATTACGGAAAAAAAGAGGAATGCAAAAAAAAGCCGCTGTCTTTCCCGCCGCAGCATCAGGATGTACAGCCAGGCCTGGAATATAAAATGGTGCCAAGGCCGATATCTGAAGACCCGGACTATCGGGGATCGGGCAAGCTGAAGGGCAAAGTGGCCATCATCACCGGCGGCGACAGCGGGATTGGCCGTGCGGCGGCCTATGCGTTTGTAAAGGAAGGCGCCAAAGTTGTCATTGTCTACCTGAATGAGCATCAAGATGCCCGGGAAACGCAGGAAAGGATCCGGGAGCTTGGCGGGGAAAGTCTTTTTATAGCCGGCGACATGAGGAGGGAGAACTTTTCCCAGGAAATTGTCGAACAATCGCTTCGGCATTTCGGCAAAATTGATATCCTCGTCAATAACCACGGTGTCCAATTTGTGCAGAAAAGCATTCTCGATATCACAAGGGAACAGCTCTTCGATACCTTTGAAACCAATATTTTCGCGTTTTTCTACTTAACAAAAGCCGTTCTTCCCCATATGAAGGCAGGGGGCTCCATCATCAATACAGCGTCCGTCACGGCCTATGAAGGCCATAAAGACCTGATTGATTATTCCTCGACAAAGGGCGCGATAGTAACGTTTACCAGATCCTTATCATTGTCGCTTGAGAAAAAAGGGATACGGGTGAATGCCATAGCGCCCGGTCCTATCTGGACACCGCTCATTCCGGCCAGCTTCTCTGCGAAGAAGGTATCAGAATTCGGCACAGATACGCCGATGAAAAGGGCCGGCCAGCCGTTCGAGCTGGCGCCGGGCTATGTTTACCTCGCCTCCGATGACTCCCGCTATATGAGCGGGCAGGTGCTCCACATCAACGGCGGGACGATGGTAAGTTCATAAGAAAAGCTGCCGGGCTGGCTGGCCCGGTTTTTTTTATGGATATATCTTGCTGAAACTCCAGGAACCTTATATTATTTTAATAATCTGACAAAAAAGAGGAGAACATTAATGAGTATTACTTTAGCCGCAGCAGATGCTTCAAAAAAGGAAATAGTACAAAACCTTTACAGCTTTTACCTCCATGATTTGTCTCAATATTCCCCCTCCCTTATGCCGAATCGGCTAGGGACATTTGAGTTCGACTCGTTCGATGTGCTTTGGGATACACCAGGCATAACGGTTCAGCTTATTGAAGCCGGGGAAGAGCTGGCCGGCTTTCTGCTGTTTCTGGAAAAGCCGTTTTTAAAAAAGGCTGATTACTGCATCAATGATATGTTCCTTTTTCATCGTTACAGGGGAAAAGGATTTGCGGAGGAGGCCCTCGATGTATTGTTTCAGAAGCATAAAGGGACTTACTATGTTGAGCAGCTTGCGGAAAACAAGAGAGCAGTGAGTTTCTGGAAAAAGGTATTCAGCAGGAACGGGTTTCCTTATGAGGAAGTGGAAAAAGCTGAGGACGGGGAGCTGTGCCTTGGCCAGTTTTTCACAGTGGGAAAATAAACCGGGAAGGTTTGGGCCGGCTTCCTGAAGAATACTCTATAAGAGAACATATTCATGCAGCTGAATAAAATAAATTTAAACAGCCGTATCCTTTCTCCCCCCTGATCCGTTTAAGGGGCAGAGATGTGTAAAAGGAGTGAACAGCTATGGTGATGAAGCAGGGAATGGCAGACGGGAGGCAGCGGCTGTCTGAGAAGGCGGATGATGTGTATCCCGCCCTCCAGCGCTATAGCCGATTTCTGGCGCAGAACAGCTGGGATGGGGATGACCTGGCACAGGAGGCTTTCCTCCGGGCGGCCGGCAGCTACGAGCCTGAGCAGGTCAGCCAGGCACTTTTGAAGAAGATTGCCTATAACTGCTGGGTGGACATGACGCGCAAGCGGAAGAGAGAGAGGCTGGAAGAAGCTCCTGAGCCCGTCCGTGACGAAGGGAAGCCCCCAGAAGGCAGTGAATCGATCGAGAAGCTGATGAAGTGCCTGACCTTAAAACAAGCAGTCATTTTTGTGCTGAAGGAGGGATTCCAATATACCTCTAAGGAAATAGCCGGGCTGATGCAGACAACCGAATTTGCCGTAAAGTCGGCCTTGAGCCGGGCGCGCAGGCAGCTGCAGACAGCAGCGCATACAGAAAGTCCGGACTCCGGGAGTGAAGAGTCTGCCGCCGTTGCCAGGCTTTTAATCAGGTCTCTTCAAGAAGAAGATCCAGGCTGCCTGCTCAGGGCGATCCCTATGCTGCCGTCCCTGAAAAGCCTGTCTGTCCATGCCGTGCCAAAACCGTGCCGGCACAGGCAGACTCCTCCGCAATGCACACTCTCTATGGCGGCATAGACCGCACAAAAGGGAGGAAAGAATATGACGGCCATACCTTATGTAATCGAACAGTCGAGCAGGGGCGAGCGCTCCTATGATATCTATTCACGGCTTCTGAAAGACCGGATCATCATGATTGGCGAAGAAATTAATGACAGCATGGCAAACAGCGTGATTGCCCAGCTGCTGTTTCTTGCAGCAGACGCGCCTGACAAGGACATTTCCCTCTATATCAACAGTCCGGGCGGCTCAACCACAGCCGGCTTCGCGATTTATGATACCATTCAATACATCAAGCCTGATGTCAGGACGATCTGCACAGGGATGGCAGCTTCCTTCGGCGCAATGCTCCTGCTCGCCGGCACCAAAGGCAAGCGCTACAGCCTGCCGAACAGTGAAGTGATGATCCATCAGCCGCTCGGCGGGGCCAGGGGGCAGGCGACTGAAATTGAAATATCCGCCAAACGCATATTAAAGCTCCGGGAGCATATCAACGAAATCATCTCGGAACGAACAGGCCAGCCTGTCGACAAAGTGGCCCGGGATTCAGACCGCGATTATTTCATGAGCGCGGAGGAAGCGAAGGAATACGGGATCATCGATCAAATTATCTATCACAGCTGATAGCTCGAAGGCAGCCTTTATGGCTGCTTTCATTATTTATAATTGGGCACCAGCTCACTATGCAATTGAAAAATCTGCCCTCTATGATGTGCTTCATGTTCAATCAGGTGATAGATGACCCATTCTGGTGTGACGTCATACTCCTCAAGTGCCCGGGGAGTTCGCCAGTCTTCCGCTGTCATGGTCTGAAAATGTGTTAGCAGGGCCTCCCGGACAGTCCTGAGCCGTGTGAGATGCTCTTCTAAACTTTCTCCCTTAAATGGGGTCAGCTTTCCTTCAGTCCAGCCTTCTGCAGGAAATAAAGCGCTGATTTCGGGAGGCAGCTCTTCAGAACCTATCACTTCCCCATAAAGCCAGCCAGCCTCGACGAAAGCTATATGATATAGAAGAGTTCCGATTGTATGTCCGTTTGCTGGTTTATAATCCAGCCCGCTTTGCGGCGTCCCCGCCAGCCTGGTGGCCAAATTATGGCGGACGTCCTCCAGGCACCACAGCCAGCGGCCGATTTCCGGGGCATAACCGGGCAAGGAAAACATAAATAATGCGTCTTTGTTCTTCATTATTCCTCATCCTCCTGTTCATTAATGAGCTGCTCTAATTAACGTTCTCTATCGGTGCTTCAAGTTCCTTTTATAAAAAGAATATTGTATAGATTCTTTACTGGACTGCAATTTCACATGCTTTTAAATATGATTCAAAGTCAGGAGGGAAATTGGAATGGAATTTAGAAATAACCTTAATATCCACAGGAAAGCTGAAGATGCATAGGACAGGGTCTTTCCCAATAGAAAAAACTCCCGCTTATACACGGGAGTTTTGCTGTTTATTTCTTTTCCCTTGGCACCGGCGGTTCCTTCCTCAATGATTTGAGGAGAGAAACGCACATAAAGACAAGAATGATGGTGAACGGCAGGGCTGCGACAAGCGAGGCGGTCTGCAGTCCCTCCAATCCGCTGCTGAGCAGGAGGACGGCCGCAATCGCACCGATCAGGATGCCCCAGACGATGCGCACACCGAGGGGAGGCATCAGCGAACCCTTTGAGGTCATGCTGCCAAGAATATAGGTCGCTGAATCTGCTGAGGTGATGAGGAACGTAAAAATCAGCAGAATCGACAGCAGCGACACGATGAATGTAAGCGGCAGTTCCCCGTAGGTAGTAAACAAGGCGCTCGTGACATCTGCATTGACGGCTTCTGCAATGCTTGTCCCTTTGAACAGGTCAAAATGCAGGGCAGTACCGCCAAAAACGGCAGTCCATAAGAGTGCGATCACCGGCGGGATGATCAGCACGCCGACAACAAATTCCCTGATGGTACGGCCCCTTGATACCCGGGCGATGAATGCACCGACGAATGGTGACCAGGCGATTGCCCATGCCCAATAGAAAATCGTCCAGTCACGCACCCATGTCCCGCCTTTATAAGGGGTCAGGCGCAGGCTCCAATTGATGAAATTGGTAATATAATCGCCAACGCCCTGTGTGAATGTATTCAGGATGAATACGGTCGGGCCGGCAATGAATACAAAAAGCATGATGATCAGGGCAAGGGAAAGGTTCAGATTGCTCAAATATTTGATTCCCTTATCCAATCCGGTCGTAGACGACAATAGGAAAAGGACAGTCAAAACAACGATGATGATAATCTGCACCCACGGGCTGTTTGTAATCCCAAAGGCTGCATTCAAGCCGCCGTTAATCTGCAGGATTCCAAGCCCGAGAGACGTGGCCACCCCCAGCACAGTGGCGATGACAGCCAGGATATCAATGAATTTCCTGAGGCCTGTCCGCTCTTTTTTTACACTGATGATCGGCTTGAGCGTGGTGGAAACAAGCCCATCCTGCTTTTTGCGGAATTGGAAATAGCCGACGGCCAGTCCGACAATCGTGAACACAGACCATTGGCTTATGCCCCAATGGAAGAAGGAATAGCCCATTGCAGTCCTTGCAGCTTCAGGAGTGAGCCCTTCCATATCAGCAATGGGAGGAGAGAAGTAATGGCTCATCGGCTCGGCGATTCCCCAGAAAACAAGCCCTATGCCGAATCCGGCGCTGAAAAGCATGCCAACCCATGTGAAAAAGGAATATTCCGGCCTTTCATCATTTCCGCCAAGCCGGATGCGGCCATATTTGCTGATGGCCAGGAATAGGCAGAATAACACAAAGAGGAGTACCGATAGCAGGTAGAACCAGCCAAAGGCATATGTAGTAAAATCGAAGGCTTTCTGTGCGGCCCCTGAAAAAATATCAGGCAGGAAGACGCCTGTGAGGACAAGCAGAAGGATCACAGAAGCAGAGACCCAAAAAACACTGTTTAATGACTTATCTTGCTGTTCATTCATAGAATACCCCCTGTTTTTTCTCTATATTTAACCTTAACATGTATAAAAGGCTGGCGAAAACGCCATCAATGGCTGAAAATGGCAATATCCAAGTATATTTGGCGGAAAAGCAGGGATTTCGCCGCCCTCAGTGTGCCTCACGTATATATATACCCGATTAAGCAAGTTAGTAACCTATTTAGCAAAAAGTCAGAATGGGAGTTGAATGAAATGGATCTCAAACAGCTGGAAGAAAAATTCGAACTGCACAGAAATCCCGGGCAGGCAGTGCCGATGGAGAGATATATGAAAGGCAATTTCCCGTTTCTGGGAATCAGGACGCCGGAGCGAAGGAAACTGACAAAGGAGTTTTTTGCAGACACCGGAATCCTGAAGGAGCCCTTTCAGCATGAGCTGGTTTCGAAGCTGTGGAAGAAGGAAGAAAGGGAATATCAGTATGCAGCCTGTGATTATATAACAAGCTCCTTAAAGAAGCTTGTTAAAGAAGAAATGCTTTTTATGGAGAAATTGATTACAGAGAAATCCTGGTGGGATACTGTTGATACACTGGCGGCACATCCGGTCGGCCGCCTAGCATCCGATCATCCGGAAGATATTGAGAAGACGGTGAGAGGCTGGGCCTTTGGGAGCGATCTGTGGCTGAGAAGGACAAGCATCATTTTCCAGCTCCGGTACAAGCAAAATACAAGAGAAGATATCTTGTATGAATTCATCAGCCAAAACGCCGGCAGCAAGGAATTTTTCATCCAAAAAGCGATCGGCTGGGCATTGAGGGAGTATAGCAAGACAAATCCGGAGTCAGTCGGAAGCTTCATCAGCAGCACTTCGCTGGCACCCTTGAGCATCCGGGAAGGTAGCAAATATTTAAAGTAAGAAGGAAAAACTGATAGAATGCTACATAGATTGAAAAAACAATTAGTAGGTGAAAAAATCATGGTGAAATGCATCGCGATTGATATGGACGGGACACTGCTGACCGCAACCCAGCAGATTACAGAAGAAAACAAAAAAGCGATCCAAAAGGCACAGGCAGAAGGGGTAGAGGTTGTCATCGCCACAGGGAGATCCTATTTCGAAGCAAACTTCGTCCTCGAAGAAGCAGGAATACGCTGCCCGATGATCTGTGTGAATGGGGCCGAAGTAAGGTCCATCGATAAAGAAGTCATAGCCAGCAATCCGCTCGACAAGTCGACGGCAAGGACAGCGGGCATGGCACTCCTGCAAAACGGCGTATATTTCGAAGTGTACACAAACAAAGGCACTTACACGATTGATGCCGATAAAGGCGTTTCCATCATTGTCGATATTTTCATGAGCGGAAACCCTGAAGCTGATGTAGATGAAGTCATGAAGGCGGCAGAGGAAAGGTTTACAAAAGGGCTTGTCCAAAAGGTCGACAGCTACGATATCCTTTTTGATGATACAGAGCATCAAATTTACAAGCTCCTTGCTTTCTCATTCGACGCTGGAAGGCTTGCAGCGGCAAAGGAAGCCCTTTTGCCGCTTGAAGACGAAGGACTCGTCATCAGCTCTTCCGGTGAGGAAAACCTGGAGCTGACAAGCAAGCAGGCCCAAAAGGGCGTTGCGCTTGAAGTTTTCCTTGAAAAAAGCGGGACAGGCATCCAGGATGCAATGGCAATAGGCGATAACTATAACGATCTTTCTATGTTCAAACGCGTGGGCAGATCAGTCGCCATGGGCAATGCCGATGACATCATCAAGGCACAGTGCGACTTTGTTACGCTCACCAATGAAGAAAGCGGAGTTGCGAAAGCAATCCTGGATGCCATTGAGGCATAGGAAAATGACGGAACGGGCAGGCCTGTTTTTTGGACGTTTTGAAACCTTTATCTGAAAGGCGGAGATACTGTGAAAAAGTCAGCCCTATTCATGCTGCTCGGTCTGCTGGCAACGGCTGGCTGCTCGGCAGAAGAAAAATCGAATGAGACAGAGCCGCGGCAGCAGGAAAGCGAGGAGGCGGCTTCAGCCGTTCCGGAGGCGGAAGAAATTGCAGCCGATCTGAAGACCCCGTGGTCGATTGACCAGGCAGGCAGCACTTTTTATATGACCGAAAGGACAGGGAGCATTGTAAAAGCAGAAGAAGGCAGCATGCAGAGGCAGGAGGTCCGCTTGAAAAAGAAACTCTCACAGGCTTCAGAGGCCGGCCTGCTCGGCTTTGTCCTTTCCCCGGATTTTGAAAGCTCAGGAGAAGCTTTTGCGTATTATACCTATGAGGAAGGGGCCGTCCAGCAGAACCGGATCGCTGTCCTGAAGCAGACGGATGGTACATGGGAGGAAACAAGGCTGCTGCTCGATGGAATTCCAAGCGGCCAGTACCATCATGGCGGCCGGCTGAAAATCGGGCCCGACGGCAAGCTTTACGCAACAGCAGGCGATGCGGCTGCCGATCCCGAAATCGCCCAGGACCTCGATTCCCTCGGCGGAAAAATCCTGAGGATGAATCCCGATGGAACGGTTCCTGAAGATAATCCATTTGCCGGTTCTTATGTGTACAGCTACGGGCACCGCAATCCGCAGGGCCTGGCCTGGGCTGAAGACGGCAGCCTGTATGCCTCTGAGCATGGGCCTTCCGCCAATGATGAAATCAACCGGATTGAAGCCGGGAAGAATTATGGCTGGCCTGTCATCCAGGGCACGGAAGAGAAGGAAGGAATGGAAGCGCCGCTCTTCACCTCCGGGGAAGACAATACCTGGGCTCCCTCCGGAATAGCCATAAAGGACGGGAAGCTGTACGCCGCTGCCCTGAGGGGGACTGCAGTTCTTGAATTCAACCTGGAAACAGGAGAGCGAAAGGAACTCATCATCGGTGCCGGAAGGGTCAGGGATGTGCTGCTCTCCGATGATATCCTGTATTTTGCCAGCAATAATACGGATGGCCGCGGCAACCCGGGGCCGGGCGATGATAAGCTGTATAAAATCAGTGTTTCAGAATAGAAAAGAGGCAGGGCTCACTGAGCCCTGCCTCTTTGGCAGCTTTCAAGATCCGGGCGTAATCCCGTTCATGACAAAGCGGATGGTCCGCTCCACTTCAGCTTCATCATCCCATTGCGCCTCGGGCAGGAACAAATAGCGGATACCGACGTGGCCGATCAAAGCGCTGAAGGTCATCCGTACGATGCTTTGAGGCGGAATGCCGGATATGATCTGGCCCTGTTCCTGATAATATTCCACAATTTTTGCGAACTGCAGAAAAACTTTTTCGGCAATCTGTTCAATAAATCTTTTCTTCAAATCAGGATGAAAGGGAATTTCCTGTATCAGTATTTTGACAATCGGCAGGTTTTTCTTCAAAAAGGCAATCCGGTTGTCGAGCAGGGAACGCAGGAAATCCTCATAGCGGATCGGCCGCTGCTTCAGCACCTGCTCAATATCCTGGATAAGGTAAGGGGCCGCCAGATCGCTCATGATCGGCTCGATAATGGCGAGCAGAAGATCCTTTTTCGTTTTATAGTGCCGGAAAATCGTGCCCTCCGCCACACCTGCCAATTTTGCTATTTCACTCGTCGACGTTGCGGAATAGCCTTTCTCTGAAAACATTTGAATGGCCGCGAGCAGGATGCTTCGCTGCTTCTCTGTCAGTCCGGCCTGTTCTCCGAATAGATAATCAATCAGGGACTTTTGTTTAGGCATAATATGCTCCTTATACGACCGGTTTTCACCGTTTCTGATAAAGCCATTATAATCATATCCGGAGAAAAAGAGAAACAGCTAGATTTTCCGGTATCTTTTCAGTGCCAGGACATTGAACAGCGCAAAGGCAAGGGAGAAACCTGCCAGGACAAGAAGATCCGGATAGATCTCCCCGAAGCCATATCCGCGGACCATTACATCCCTTAAAGCATTCGCCGCATAATAGAGTGGTGTCAGCGGGCCGATCCAGCTGAGCCAGCCGGAGATCGTCTCCAGATTGAACAGCCCCGAAAAGAAGATCTGCGGCACGACCGCAAGCGGGATGAACTGGATCATCTGGAGCTCGTTATTGGCAAAAGCAGATAAAAAGATTCCGAGTGTAAGAGCTGTCAAGGAGAGCAGCAGGACAGTGACCAGCACATAAAGGAAAGAACCTTCCATTCTCATATCCAGCACATAAACGGCAAAAGAAGCAATAATGCCTGCCTGGAGCATGGTGAAAATGCCGAAGCCAACAATATAACCGCCTACGATCTCCCAGCGCCTCAAAGGACTGGCCAGCAGCCGTTCCAGCGTTCCGGTAGTCCTTTCACGCAAAAAGGAGACGCCTGCAATCAGGAAAACAAAGAAGAAGGTGAAAAATCCGACCAGGACCGGACCGAAATAATCGAATTGCCCCATATCCGATGAGCCGTGCAGCTGGCTGATCTTTAAGCCGGGCGCCTGATCTCCAGGCTGCAGCAGCCTGAACGCCTCCTGAAGCTCCTGTGCTGCTTCGCGGCTTACGCCGGGGTCGCTTCCTTCAAGCCTGACTGATGGTCTCTCATTCTCCATGAACAGATAGGCATCCAGCTTTCCTTCCTTTAAGTCCTTTTCGGCTTGGCCGGCCGAGTCATATTCTGTTATGTCTGCGTCCTGGAACTCAAGCCTTTCGGACCATTCTTGCGGAATGCCAGCCAGCCCGATCCCAGGTTTATATTCTTCGCCGTTAAAGACGAGATTCAGCATTGTTAAGATGAGGATCGGCGCGAGGATCATCAGTGCCATTGTCCGTTTATCGCGGATGAATTGCCTTAAAATCCTGATAGCCAGTGCGGACAGTCTCATTCCCCTGCACCTCCATATGCCAGAAAGGCTTCTTCGATCGTAGCTGCCTTTGTGTCCGCTTTTAATTCTGCCGGGCTGCCAGAAGCAATCAGCCTGCCATCCCGCAGCAGTCCGAGTCTGTCGCATTTTTCTGCCTCATCCATTACATGAGTGGTGATGATCAGTGTTTTCCCTTTCCGCTTCAGCTCCTGAAAGGCGGCCCAGATGCTCTTGCGCAGAACAGGATCAATTCCGACCGTCGGTTCATCAAGAATCAGGAGCTCGGGTTCATGAAGAAGGGAGATGGCAAGCGACAGCCGCCTTTTCATTCCGCCGGAATAGTTGGAGACAAGCTTATCCATGTGCTCAGATAATCCGACAACCTGCATGGATTCCTGCATCCGCTCTTTTTTGCGGCTGCCCTTCAAGCCATATAAGGAAGCAAAGAAAGATAAATTTTCTGCGGCAGTAAGTTCGCCGTAAAGAGCGTCTGATTGTGCCATATAGCCGATCCTTTCCAGAAGGCTTAAAGAGGGAACCTTCTCGCCGAATATAGTGATCTCTCCGGCATTGGGGATATCCAGTCCGGCAATTTGCTTAATCAGGGTGGTTTTGCCTGCACCGGAAGGTCCGAGCAGCCCATAGATTTCTCCCTGGCGGATGGCCAGGCTGAGCTCAGACAGAACTTCCTGGCTTCCAAATCTCCTGCTGACATTTTTAATAGAAACGAGCGGATTGTGATTACTCATGGTAAAATCACCTCTTCTTTAAAATGAGTGATTACTCACTTATATAGTAATTGTTTTATCGCGAATTGTAAAGTGAGTAATCACTCACTCATTTTTTAAATTTAACACTGACTCCCATCCCTGAAAAAGGTATAATGTTCTCTGTACCAGCAAATTTTTAAAACGGGGTGCAGAATATGGCTGATTTTAAATCAACTGTCATTATAAGAAGACCAGTAGCAGAAGTTTTCCAGTATGCCACAAACCCGGACAATGCGCCTGAGATCATGCCGAATGTCGTCAAGATGGAAAAGGCCACGGAAGGTCCGGTCGGGCCATCCGCGAAATTCATTGAAACAAGGATGATCAGAGGCAAGAAGGTTAAGGCCGAGATTGAATATACCCAATTTGAACAGGACAAGTCTTATACGGCAAAAAGCAATTCCAATGGATTGGTTGTTACGTATAATTATACATTCACGGAAATCGATGAAGGGACGCAGGTGGAGCTTGAGGCCAATATCCATACATCCGGCTTCATCATGTCCCTGACAAAGCCGATGCTCGTAAGGATCATCAAAAAAGAAGATGGCCGACAGCTTTCCTACCTGAAGCAGATGCTGCAGGGGGACGAAGAATAAAAAAAGAGCCCGGGGGCTCTTTTTTTTTTATGGATATGGTGCCTTCTGCTAAAGAAAGCCGCATCCGCTTTTAAAATTTATATGTCCAAAACCGTTCATTCTGGATCCAGGCTGTAGCCTGCGGGTCTTTATTTTTCAGCTTTTCCTCAGTTTGGGCAGCCATCAGCTGCGTCTGGGAAAGGTGTGCTTTAATGGCAGCAAGCTTCTGGTCGACGACGGCGCTGACATCATTGAGTACATCCGCTTCGCCAATCTCATCGACACAGTTATTGGAAAATGCGACGCAGTGAAGCTTCGGCCGGTCCTGCTCAGGCAGACGCTCCAGCGCCCTGACGACAGCAGCCCCTGTTGCATCATGGTCAGGGTGGACCGAGTAACCAGGATAAAATGAGATGACCAGCGACGGATTCACTTCCTCTACAATGGAGGAGAGATGGTCAGCGAGTAATTCTTCATCTTCAAATTCAATGGTTTTGTCACGATATCCGAGCATCCGCAAATCCTGGATCCCCAGGACGCGGGCAGCTTCCCTCAATTCTTTGCGGCGGATCAGCGGCAGACTCTCCCTGGTTGCAAAAGGAGGGTTCCCCAGATTGCGCCCCATCTGGCCAAGCGTCAGGCATGCATATGTAACAGGGGTCCCGCTGTTGACATGGGAAGCAATAGTGCCTGACACGCCAAATGCTTCATCATCAGGGTGCGGGAATATGACGAGTACATGTCTTTCCTTTTCCATTAGCTATTTCTCCTTCCACTTTTATTCAAACGGAGTCTCACTGATCTGCAGCGCCACAGCCAGCTTTCCGCTGTTATCATGGCCGGCCATCAGCAGGCGTCCGATTTCATCACTTTCAAAATGGGTGATGCCCTCTGCATACACCCAGCCAAATTCCATTTTCAAACCGACTCTGAATGGGCCGTCCCCGGTGATCTTCCCGTGTTCATATTTAAGGGAAGCGTTGCGGATATAGGCGCCGGCAGAGAAAAAGGACTCGTCGAAATGGGATGCGTACGCCCCATTGGTTGTTTCGAGGTGGACAAAGACATTTTTCCCGGCAAGCCGGCTGATCTCTTTTTGCACATCTTCTATTACGACAGGCTTCATGTATATGCCTCCTTTCAGCATAATGCTGCTGTTCCTTGAATGAGATTATTTTACTAAAAAAGGAATGGAAAAGCGAAATCGGCGCTTCCACATTCCTTTTCAGCAGCGGCAGTTTTCCTCCGCTATCAGATTTTCCGGCCTTCTGCTTTTTCGATCGAGCCATTGCTGCGGTACGCACCGTGCATCGTAGGACCCACATACTCGTTCAGTCGGAACCCGTGGCGGATCGCTTCCGTAATGAAGGATTTCGCGATTTCGACAGCTTCTGTCACGCTATGGCCCTTCGCAAGGCCTGCTGTCACAGCAGAAGAATAGGTGCAGCCTGCTCCATGCGTATAAACAGTGTCAATCAGCTCGTTTTCAAACAGGGTGAAGTCTTTGCCGTCGTATAGGAGGTCAGCCGCTTTTTCATGCTTGAGCTTGCTGCCGCCTTTGATCAATACATACTTCGCACCCATGTCATGAATTTTCGCTGCGGCTTCCTTCATATCATCAATGGTGCGGATCGGGCCGGTCTGCGCCAGCTGCCATGCTTCAAACAGGTTCGGCGTCACCACTGTTGCCCGCGGCAGGAGGAGCTCCCTCATCGCGTCAGTGGTTTCAGGGTTCAATACTTCATCTTCCCCCTTGCAGACCATAACAGGGTCGATGACTGTGTTGCCCAGCTTATTTTCATCCATGACCTTTGCCGCCAATTCAATGATTTCCACCGTTCCGAGCATGCCGGTCTTCATTGCATCGATGCCGACAGAAAGGATGGTTTCAAGCTGCGATTTCAGCGTTTCGATTGGCAGCGGATGCACATGATGATGCCATTGGTCTTTCGGGTCCATCGTGACGATCGTTGTCAGGGCAGTCATCCCATACACGCCGAGCTCCTGGAATGTTTTAAGGTCAGCCTGGATGCCCGCTCCTCCGCTAGTATCCGATCCAGCAATCGTAAGTACTTTCTTCATAGTCATGTCATGCGCCTCCCATTCTTGTTCTAATTATGATTATAACAATATTATCTCTCAGTACAATTGGAACGAATTGCAGGGACCTCTTTTCTTTTCGCCAAAATTTACCTATGATTAGGGAGTGAAGCGCCTGGGCCGCCTGTGGAAAACTGGGCATTAATTACGTCCACGGGGGACTGGCGCAGCTGTGGGATTAATATCGGAGTTTAAATATATATTTCCATATCTTTTGAAAAACAAAAGAAGATTGAGCGGTGATCAAGATGAAGAAAATCTTATATATCGAAGACGATAAAGAAATCGGCAAATGGACTAAAGATTATCTTTTAGAAAAAGGCTACTCGGTCGATTGGCTGCAGTCAGGAGAGGGGGCGGCCCATGCAGCAGCAGGTGCGGACCTGGTCATCCTCGATCTGATGCTGCCCGGGCTTGACGGTTTTACGGTCGGCCAGCGCCTGAAGAAGGATGTACCCGGGATCCCAATCCTGATGCTGTCGGCCCGGACGGCTGTCGATGATAAGCTGCAGGGCCTGCAGTTTGCTGATGATTACCTGACAAAGCCATTTCATCCGGAAGAGCTGGCGGCGAGGATCGATGTGCTTCTCCGGCGGTATGGGAAGCCGGAACAGAGCCATCTCAGGATTCGCCATCTCGAGATCAGCCTGGGGGAAAACCGCATCACCGATACAAGGAGCGGCGAAGAAATCCTCCTGACAGGCAAGCAGCACCAGATTTTCATGTACATGCTCCGTCACCCGAACCAGATTCTCACAAAAGAGCAGATTTTTGAGGCAGTCTGGGGAGAGCCCTATATCGACGGTGATAAAACCTTGATGGTCCACATCCGCTACCTGCGTGA
This sequence comes from Bacillus sp. SRL543, assembly GCF_984799205.1. Taxonomy (NCBI): domain Bacteria; kingdom Bacillati; phylum Bacillota; class Bacilli; order Caryophanales; family Bacillaceae; genus Bacillus; species Bacillus sp. SRL543. The sequence continues at coordinate 4,627,224 of NZ_OZ481794.1, read as the reverse complement.
AAAAATTGAAGAAAATCCCGGCTCGCCTGCCATCCTTGAAACGATCAGGGGCATCGGCTACAGGGTGAAGCAATGAAGCCAAAATCGCTGCAGGGCAGATATCTGCTCATCATCCTGCTGGCGCTGGTGCTCATGCCGATCACGTTTCCGCTCGTTTCTGTTCTTTTCCATATTCCTTTTTCCATGCAGGAACATGACCCGAATCTCTACGAAGACAGCAAAGGAATTGAATCAATGTGGAAGAAAGAAGGAGAGAAGCTCGGCGGCAGGACGGAAGAAGAAATCAATGAAAGACTGCTGAAGCTGAAGCAAAAATACAGCAAGGCAAGCATCTTCTGGGTCGACGGTCAGGGGAGCACAAAGCTGAAGCTTCCTGAGCAAATAAAGATCCCGGCTCAGTGGGACCCGATGTACACAATCGATTTCATGAAAACGAACCGCGGCCTTGAAGCTGACCCCTATACCGTCGTTTCATTCATCGGGCCAGGTAAATCGGAAGGCTTTATGGTCATCCAGGTTCCGCGGGGGGAAATGGATACAGAATGGGAGAAAGTAAGCAGAAGCTATGACTATTATTATCTGATTGCCACCTTTGGGGTGCTGGGATTGTTCCTGTTTGTGTCATGGATTTTCTTTTACAGGATCCGCCAAAGGCTGCTCCGCCTCCAGGAGGCGATGGACAAACCGGCTGAAGGCGGGATCCCGCTGCCGATTGCCATTGAAAAAAAGGATGAGATCGGCCAGCTCGAAGGTGCCTTCAACCGGATGATCGACCAGCTTGAAACAGGCAGGCAGCGGGAGCGGGAAGAAGAAGAGCTGCGGCGCCAGCTGATCGCCAATCTGTCCCATGACCTCAGAACACCGCTGACAACAATCAGGGGCCATGCCTATTCTTTGAAAAAAGAAATATATACGGAAAAAGGGCAGGAATCTCTCGAACTCATTGACAATAAAATCAGCTATCTGGGCCAGCTGATCGAAAACCTGCTTTCCTACACACTCCTAACATCCGGCAAGTATCCATATAATCCAGAAAAAACCGATATCGTCCGGCTGGTGAAAACCTCGGCAGCCGCCTGGTATCCGGTTTTTGAAAATGAAGGATTTGAGCTTGATATCGAGCTGCCGGATAAGAGCATCTTCTGGGAACTGGACGGGCAATGGATGAACCGCATCCTCGATAATCTGTTTCAAAACATCCTCCGGCACGCCGCCCAGGGCAAATATGTCGGCGTCCTGCTGGATGAGGACAAGGAAATCCTCACTATCAAAGATAAAGGCCCGGGAATGACAGGCGAATCGACTGGCAAAGGCGCCGGCATCGGCCTCTCCATTGCTGCTCTCATGCTGAAGGAAATGGATCTTGATCTTCATATTAACAGCAGCAGCGGCGGGACGGAGATGGTGATTGGGAGGAAAGGGGATTCGGGAATAGGGCATAAGGATGGATAAATATTGGTGGAGGGTTCGGATTCCATATATCCGGGCCTTTTTTGTCGCTGAAATGGGTTATAACTGATAATGGGGGCTGTTGATTTCCGTTCCAGGCACTTCGCTTTCCGCGGGGCGGCGCTGAGCCTCCTCACGCTCCGCGCTGCGGGGTCTCAGCTCTGCCGCTGCAATCCCGCAGGAGTCTACGTGCCTTGCACTCCAATCAACAGGGCTTATAAAATTTGGTTTGTCATTGAGTAGCTCTAATATTTTTCATATTTAATCTAACCGCGATGTTGATTAATGGTAATAAATGTATAATATGTAGAATAACTAAAAATTTATGTAGAATCTTTTAATTTTTATGTAGAATAATTGAAAATTTATGTAGAAAACCGCCGAATTTAGGTAGAATCAGCCGGAATTCATGCTGTGGGCACCAACGGGTTCTAAGACAGCTAGATTTCCTCAACAAAAACACCTCAAATCTGCCCCAGACCAGCTGAAAATCAGGCAGGCATGCTAACTTCCATCCTTTTTTAAACCAAATTTAAACTTCCCTGCACCCCCAGCTTAACCTTCGCGGGATAAGATGGTTCCGAGGTGAAGAAAATGAGCGAATTAATATTGGAAACGAATGGTTTAACAAAAAAGTTTGGAAAACGGAATGCGGTCGAAAATGTAGACCTGCGGCTGGCGAAAGGTGAAATATACGGATTTCTCGGTCCGAACGGTGCGGGCAAGACTACTACAATCCGGATGCTGCTCGGGCTGGCCAGGCCGACGGGCGGATCCATCCACATCTTTGGCAAGGATCTGAAAAAAGAGAAGCTGCAGATCCTCCGCAAGATAGGTTCCCTTGTTGAGTATCCATCCTATTACGGACATCTGACTGCCATCGAAAATCTTGAGGCTCTCCGCAGGATCCTCGAGGTGCCAAAATCCAGGATCGATGAAGTGCTTAGCATCGTCCGCTTGTCAAATGAAGCGAAGCGGCCGGTAAAAGGCTTTTCACTTGGGATGAAGCAGCGGCTCGGAATCGCCGCCGCCCTGCTTGCGAATCCCGAGCTGCTGATCCTGGACGAGCCGACGAACGGACTGGACCCATCCGGCATCCTGGAAATCCGCGAGCTGATCAAAAGCATGCCGGCACAGCATGGGATGACCATCCTCGTCTCTAGCCATCTACTATCAGAGATCGATCAGATGGCAACACAGGTGGGCATCATCTCCAAAGGGTCAATGATCTTCCAGGATTCGATCCATGTTCTCAGGCAGAAATCAAACAGCCGGATCAGCATAACAGTCAATGAAACAGAGAAGGCCTGGAGGGCGCTCCTGTCAAACGGCATCCAGGCAGAAAAAGAGCGGGATCATCTGCTGCTTGACGGGACAGACACCCAGGTTGCCGCGGCTGTGGAAACATTGGTCCGCCATGATGTTTCTGTGTACCGTGTCCAGGAGCAGCGAAAAACGCTCGAGGACATCTTCCTGGAGCTGACAGGAGAAGGGGGAAGCCTGTGATGCTGAACATGCTTTCCGCTGACTTCCTGAAAATTAAAAGAAAAATGATCTGGTTTCTTGTTTTTCTCGGCCCGTTTGGCGTCGTTGCTCTTGAAGGGGTCAATTTCGGGCTCCGCTATGAGTATTTAACGGGAGTCTATGAGAAGGATTTATGGAGAGGGCTGATCGGTGAAGCAAGCTTCCTCAGCATTCCTGCCATCATGCTCGGACTTGCGCTTGTCACCAGTATGATTGCCAATATCGAGCATCAGACAAATGCATGGAAGCAGCTCCTGGCCCTTCCGGTTTCAAAAGGGAAAGTATTTACATCCAAGTTTCTATTGGCAGCCATCTTATTGTTCCTTTCCTGTGTGCTGCTGTTCTTTGGATTGATCATCCTGGGAATCATCCTTGGCTTTGGCACTGACATTCCCTTCCTTCACCTGGCAAAATCGGTGTTTTTTCCTTATATGGCCGGGATGCCCTTCATTGCGCTGCAGTTATGGATTTCCATCACCATGAAAAATCAGGCCATCCCGCTGACGGCTGGCATCCTGGCGACGGTACTGACGCTGTTTTCCGTGAAATTCCCGGACTGGGTTCCATTGAAATGGCTCTTCCTTGAAAGCTGGGGCGGTCCTTTTTATTCGGCACTGGCCGGTGTCCTGCTCGGCACAGCCATCTATTTGACCGGGATGATCGATTTTTCCAGAAAGGAAGTGAAATAGCATGATCAATCTATTAAGTTCTGAATGGCTGAAGCTAAGAAAGTCTTCTATCTGGCTGCTTATGTTTATAAGCCCGCTGCTTGCTGCTCTGGCCGGTTTTGCTGAAGCGGATTACCCCGGGATGGAAGGAAAGATGCAATGGCTTTACACTCTCAGCAGCATGGCCTTCGTTCATGCACTGCTGTTCCTGCCGCTCTTGACCGGTGTATTCTCTGCATTTGTCTGCCGCTATGAGCATCTTGGCGGAGGCTGGAAGCAGCTGCTGTCACTGCCGGTTTCCCGGAGGAATGTATATATCGTGAAATTCAGCCTTGTCATGGGTCTGATCGCTGTCTCCCAGCTGCTTTTTTTAGGCGGCCTGCTGCTTGTGGCACAGATGAAAGGGTTTGACGCACCGATTCCATGGAAAGTCATCCTGGAAAGCATAGCCGGCGGCTGGGTTGCCTGCCTTCCGGTCGCGGCCCTGCAAATGTTTGTTTCTGCCGCATGGTCCAGCTTTGCCGCACCGCTGGCCATCAATGTGGTTTTTACACTCCCAAACATTCTGATAGCCAACTCAGAAACCTATGGCCCGTTCTATCCATGGGCACAGCCGTTTCTGACAATGATCCCGCGGATGGGAGAAGAATTCGGGGCACTGAATGCCTCCATGGAAACCCTGCTGATCGTCATCCTCGGAGGCTTCGCCCTGTTTTTCCTATCAGGATTGACGTACTTTCAGCACAAGGAGATTTAACATCCGGTTTGTGTAGACAAATGGGAGCGGATTTTCGTAGGTAAAAAAAATATAGTCTTGAAACATTGCTGCTGTTTTCCGTTCCAGGCACTTCGCTTTCCGCAGGGCGGCGCTGAGCCTCCTCCCTCTCCGCGGTGCGGGGTCTCAGCTTTGCCGCTGCAATCCCGCAGGAGTCTACGTGCCTTGCACTCCAAATAGCAGGCCTTTTAAAATTTTTTGGCAAAACCTTATCCACGCTCGAGTTTGTTATCCCATTGCCACACTTGACCCGTTTTACCATCCAGCACCCTCCCCATGGGTGTTTTTTCCTCTACCTATTAATCCACCATTAAGAAAGCTACAATAGATACATATACCAAAAAGGGGGCATCGGAATGAGTGCGACAGGAATCATCCTTGCTGGCGGGCGCTCAAGCCGGATGGGCCAGAACAAGGCGCTGCTCAGCTTAGGGGGGGCAACGGTCATCGAGCGGGTGCGCGATGAGCTGAAAAAGGTTGCCCAGGACATCATCATTGTCACCAGCTCCCCGGAAGACTATCGATTTCTTGGCTGCACGCTGGCCGCAGACATCTATCAGGATGGAGGGCCGCTGGCTGGACTCCATGCAGGCCTGAAAAACTCGCAATCAGACTATAATCTTGTCGCCGCCTGTGATATGCCGTTTCTCTCAGCCGGGCTCGGACGCATCCTTTTAAACGAGCTGGGCGAATGCCAGGCCGCTGTCCCGGAAATCTCCGGACAGCTTCATCCCTTGTTCGGTGCCTATCACAAGGGGTTATGCCGGAGAGCAGAGGAAATGCTGGAGGCAGGCGACCGGAAAATGAGAAATCTGCTCACAGAAGACAGCCGGATTTTATCAGAGAAAGAGCTATTGGAAAAAGGCTGGGCCGGTGCAGAAGCCTGTTTGTTCAATATGAACCATCCTTCCGAATACGAGCAGGCTAAGCGCATGCTCGGCAGGGAATCTTAAGATTGGGAATGGGAAGCCAATCCTGCTATTCTATATAGATAAAAACATGGAAAAGCCTAAGAGGTGAGAAAAATGGATTTTGAACTATCAAAAGAGCCGATCAATGTGCAGGCTGTCACTGATAAAGTCATCCAGCGGAATGCAGGGGCGGTCACCGTGTTTATCGGGACGGTCAGGGAGCTGACGGGCGGCAAAAAAACATTGTATCTCGTTTATGAAGCCTATGAATCAATGGCAGTGAAGAAGCTTGAGCAGATCGGCCATGAAATAGAAGAAAAATGGGAAGGCGCCAAGGCAGCCATCACCCACCGGACAGGCAGACTGGATATTACCGATATAGCCGTCGTTATTGCTGTATCAACTCCGCACAGGGCGGATGCCTATGAAGCAAACCGCTATGCTATCGAAAGAATCAAGGAAATAGTCCCTATCTGGAAAAAGGAACACTGGGAGGACGGGGAAGAGTGGATCGGCAACCAGCTTGAAACCGTTTCTTATCAGACTGGCCGGCCGGAAAAGGAGGATCTGGATGAATAAAGTCAAACTGTTTGCCCATTTGCGTGAAAGTGCAGGCCAGGAAGAAATCGAGCTTGAGGCGGCAGGCAAGACGATCAATGAATTGAAAGCAATCCTGACCGAAGCCTACCATCTTAATCTGGAAACTGTAATGACAGCGGTGAACGAAGAATTTGCCCTGGATCATGAGCTGATCCAAGAGGGAGATGTTATTGCTTTTATCCCTCCGGTCAGCGGCGGCTGAGGAGGGAATTAGCTTGGACGATAGATATTCGCGCCAGACGCTGTTTCCCGGAATCGGCACGGCCGGACAGGAGAAGATCGCCCGGAAGCACGTCCTCATCATCGGAGCCGGGGCGCTTGGGTCGGGCTGTGCGGAGCTTCTCATCCGGGCCGGAATTGGAAGGCTGACCATCATTGACAGAGATTATGTGGAAGAAAGCAATCTCCAGAGGCAGCAGCTTTATGGCGAAAAAGATGCCAGGGAAAAGCTGCCGAAAGCGAAGGCAGCAGAAAGGCGGCTGAAGGAAATTAATTCTTCTGCCAGCTTAGACTGCATCGTCGGGGATGCTGATCCTTCGCTGCTGGCTGAGCTTGCGCCTGGAACGGATCTGATGATTGATGCGACTGACAATTTTGAAACGAGAATGGTCATCAATGATCTGTCCCAGAAGCTTGGAATACCCTGGATTTACGGAGCCTGTGTCGGCAGCTTCGGAATGAGCTTTACCGTGGTCCCCGGCAAGACCCCATGCCTGAATTGCCTTCTGAAGGCCGTTCCTCTGCAGGGTCTTACCTGTGATACAGGCGGCATCATCGGGCCGGCCGTTCAGATGACTGTAGCCCATCAGGGTGCAGAGGCACTGAAAATCCTGGCAGAAAACTGGGACGCAGTCAGGACCTCATTCGTAAGCTTCGATCTCTGGCACAGCCAGTATACAAACATGAAAACGGCAAAAGCCAAGGATCCGGGCTGTCCTTCATGCGGGTCTGAAAGGACCTATCCATACCTGGAGCAGGATAACCGGACAAGGACTGCTGTGCTTTGCGGCCGGGATACCGTCCAGATCCGCCCGCCGGGCAAGCACGACCTTGACCTCGAAGAGCTGGCCGGGCAGCTGGAGCGGCTCGGCTATGAAGTAAAAGGCAATCCGTATCTCCTGTCTGCCGGGCTTGGCAGCGAAAGGGCCGTCTTTTTCAGTGACGGCCGGGCGCTCATCCATGGAACGAAGGATGAAGCCCATGCCAAATCCATATACCAGCGCCTGCTGGGCTGAATGCAAGAACCCCCTCTGCAGGGCAGCAGAGGGGGTTCTTGTTTGCAGTGAATAAGAAAACCGCCCCGGAGAGATGCTCCGGGGCGGTTTTCGGGTTCCTATATTATTCGTTTGAGCCTACGATGACAAGCTTGCCTTCATCAAGCACTTTTTCATACTGCTCAGCTTCAACCTTTGAAAGGCCTAATGATTCAAACTTGTTGCGGAGCTCATCGCCGCGCTTATTGAACATATTGCCGACAGAATCAAATAAACCCTGTTCCTTTAAGCCGACACTGCCAGTGTTGGTAGCATCCGTCAAATCTTCGGAGCGGTTTTCGTCATGCGCAAAAATAAAGATATTGTCCTTTTCATAGCCTTCTGCCGTTAATGTTTTAATAGTGTCCGTTGCTTGTACGCCGTTTTCACAAACCTCAATTTTATACATGAATAATTCCTCCTCTAATTTTTTGGACAATGTGCCTGTCCGCTTATTCTTTTATTTATCCTTTTTTTTCATTCTTAAACTTCGTTTTCTTTTTGAAGTTATACTCTGTTTCAGCAAAATTTTACAAAAAAGGCGGTTCTCATTTTATAATGGAAAAGAACGGGTATAGAAAAGGAGCGGAAATGTTGAAAAAAGAACAGGAAGTATTAGAACAGATGGAGGCGCTTATGAAGGAGCTGAAAACTTCCCGCAGGCAGGCTGCAAGTGCCGCCGCTCTTGAGGGCAGCGGGGGCGGATTCACATTTTTGCGGTTTTTGCGCTACGGCTTCAGGAAGTGGAGCTGGAAAATCGGGCTGCTTTTATTATCGTTAATTATGATCGGGATTCTGCTTACAGCAGGAATCTTTTATTTTTATACAGGAGCATCAGTTAAAGAAGAGAAAGGCAGTTTTGTAGAACAGATGCGCGGGCTGTCAACGCTAGCATCGTCACAGGCACTTGTGAAAGCAGTGATTGAGAAAGAAGACAATGAATTATTCGGCAGGCAGATAGAAACGGATCTGCCTGGGACAAAGCGGAAGCTGCTGCTGATTGTGCCGGGAACGGTAACAGCCGGCGTCGATCTTGGGCAGATTGGTGAAAATGACATCAAGGTGTCAGAGGAGGACAAGAGGATTGAGGTTTCCCTTCCGAAGGCAAGCATCCTCGAAGAACCGTCACTCGACCTGGAGGGTGTCCAGACCTTTTCGGCTGCCGGCATTTTTCGGGATGATGTGGACTGGGATGAGGCATACAGCCTTGCAGCAGAGGCTAAGAATCAGGTGAAGGCTGAAGCGATTGACCAGGGAATCCTTGAGCTGGCTGAGAAAAATGCTGAAAAAACGATCAGCGAATTTTTTGGCAGGCTCGGCTATGAGGCCTCTATCAGCTATAAGGAGGAGCAGGATGCATCTATTAAATAACCGCTGGGGCGAGCTTTTGGAAGAGGAGTTCGAAAAAGAGTATTTTCATGAGCTGGAGGCATTCCTGGAAGAAGAATATGCCAGCGGGAAGGTCTATCCGGCCAGGGAAGATATTTTCAACAGCCTGAAATATACCGATTATGAGGATGTGAAAGTGGTCATCCTGGGGCAGGACCCGTACCACGGACCCGGCCAGGCGCATGGATTGAGCTTTTCGGTCAAGCCGCAGACCAGGATTCCTCCGTCCTTAAGGAATATCTTCAAGGAGCTGCATGAAGATTTAGGCTGCGAGATCCCGGATAACGGCTATCTGGTCAGCTGGGCGGAGCAGGGAGTCCTGCTGCTGAATACCGTTTTGACCGTGCGGAAGGGTGAAGCCCATTCTCATAAAAACAAAGGATGGGAACACTTCACTAATGCCGTCATCACCCTGCTGAATGAAAGGGAAAAGCCGGTCGTATTCCTTCTTTGGGGGAAGCCTGCCCAGGAAAAGGCAAAGCTGATTGATAACCCCCGGCATATCATTCTTAAATCAGTCCACCCCAGCCCATTATCAGCAAGAAGAGGATTCTTTGGCAGCCATCATTTTTCAAAAACCAATCAGATTTTGAAGAATAATGGGGAAGAAGAAATCAGCTGGGAGATACCGGATCTCTAATTCGCCATGTTTCACGTGGAACGGAAACTGCATATGGGAAAAATGCCGTCGAAAGCCGACGGCATTTTTTATATGTTTAGTAGGATAACTGTCAGAGTTATAGGATGTATAATGGGCATAAGTCATGTACAATAGAAACCGATAACCAAAATGACTTGGAAATAACACTCTGCAAAGGATGACAGGTTTGAACAGCAATCAGCCAAATTGCTTTTTGTGCAAGCATTTCTATGTGACATGGGACCGGCAGTATCCGAAAGGGTGCAGGGCATTTCAATTCAAAGGAAGGCAGCTGCCATCGAAAGAGGTGGAGAGGGCTTCGGGCCATCCTTGCCTCAAATTTGAGGAAAAGGCAAAGTGATTCAGGCTGGCTTGAATAGCTTTGATGCCTGCTGCCGAAAATGGAGCTGTAGAGATTCAGGAAAAAGAGGTGAACAGTATGCAGATACCTGTTGGAAATCTGCTGGGCAAGATCGAAAAAGAGCTTCAGGAGGCAAAATCGAGCTCTTCTGAGGAAATGATCCGGCAGCGGGTATATTCTATAAAAGCTTTGTGCGAGCTGCTTCTGGAAGGTGAGAAGGCAAGTTCAGAGCCGGTGCGGCCGGCTGCATCTTATACTCCTCAGCCTGTCCAGGAAAGTGTGCCGCTGGCTTCGATCCAGCAGCCAAAGAAGATGAATATGGAAAATGAAGCGAACGGAGATTCAATTTTTGACTTTTAACAGTCAATGAAGAGGTGTAATCATGAAAACTTTTATCATAATCGGTGCTATAAATGCGTTCCTGTCTGTTGCTCTCGGTGCTTTCGGCGCCCATGGACTTGAAGGGAAAGTTGAACCAAAATATCTTGAAACATGGAAAACAGGCGTCACTTATCAAATGTTCCATGCCACCGGGCTCCTGATCATCGGAATCCTGCTGGGGCGTCTGCCGGCGACGGCCTTATTATCCTGGTCCGGCTGGCTGATGCTGGTCGGGGTCATCTTATTCTCCGGAAGTTTGTACGTCCTGACACTTACAAAAATCAGTGTGCTCGGCGCCATCACGCCGCTTGGCGGAGTCGCTTTCCTTGCTGCATGGGTCCTCCTGATCATTGCCGCAGTTAAATATCTTTAAAAAAAGGGCCTGGCTGCATAAGCCAGGCTTTTCATTATCTCGGCGGAAAGGCTGCCATCCCAGGAGCCGCACCATATGGATAGTCGTACTCAATTTCCTCATCGAATGTAATATAATCCAAGTAAATCATTGGAATCAGGTAGCGGGTCCCTGACTGCGGATCGCTCAAGATCAGGTGATCCCTTCCGGCTGCTTCAATGATTCCCTTGAAAATCTTCGCATTCCACTCCCGGTTGTTTTCAAATGTGGCATAAACGGTTGCCAGCTTTCCCTTATTCAGGCGAAGGATATTTTCAATATACGATTGCTCAATAGGAAGCATCCCGGGAACCTGTGAAACGGGTGAAGCTGAAGCCGGGGACGTGGTGAGCATGGAACCGGCCGGCATTTGCGGGTAGACCTGCTGAGCGCCGTATCCCTGTGCCTGTGTGCCGGCCCCATAGTAAGGCTGCTGCTGTTGCTGCTGCTGATAAGGCGGATAGGTGCGGTAATCAACGTATTGCTGCTGCGGTACAGATTGCTGTTTCAAAATAAATCCCTCCTATATTTCATTAATAAACAGTTGGACAGTCTGCCTGGGTCGGCTGGAAGAAGCAGTGTGCTTTGTATCTTCCAGCATTCGGCTGATTATACCATTCGGCAGGGCAGTCCCCGGTGGGGCGGAAAAACCAGAGCGAATTGCTGGCAGGATGATGGCGCTGCCCCTTGATGACTTTCCTGGCCAGGTCGAGCTCATTCTGGCGGGGCCTTTGGTAAAAATAGCCCTTGATGGTGGCCTCAAATCCGCCTGGCCGCTGGTAAACCATTTTCCGGATGGAAGGGATCTCCTTGAAATCCAGGCAATCGGCCCTGACCCGGTTCACCCCGACATTGCCGACCATCAGCATGCCCAGATTTCCTTCCCCTTCAGCCTCAGCGCGCATCAGCCTCGCGAGAAGCCTGACATCCGCTTCGGTATAAGGAATAACGGCCATAACTTCACCTCTCTCAGCAGCTATTCAATAGCTGCAAGTGAAAGCATCCGTAAAAAACCAAACTCACTATTTCATAAATATGTGGGAAATGCTGTATTATGCCTGATGGGGGAAAGAAAAGCGGAGGCGACTGTTCAGAATAGAGGAACGCAGGCTAAAGACGCCACGTCCTGTGGCAACGCCTGCATGACCCGCGTCCTGCGGGCCCAGCATAAGACGCTTCAGGATAGAAGGCGTTCTTTGCCTTCAATCCTGAAGTGACTTATGACTCGAGGGGCTAGCGCCCGTAGCTGGACAAGAAGAAAAGCGGAGGGTGCTTACCTTGGTCGCAGCCAATTAATATTTTTCCAATGAAAAAAAGCCCCGGCCGGAGCCGAGGCTTGATTCACATAGTATTAAATATTCAGGAAGCTGCCTACCTGGTCTTCCTGGAGCAGGTTTCCGACAAAGAATGAGCCGAACTCGCCGTAGCGGGCGCTCACTTCATCAAAGCGCATTTCGTAGACAAGCTTCTTGAATTGAAGAACATCGTCTGCGAAAAGGGTTACTCCCCACTCATAATCGTCAAAGCCGACAGAGCCAGTGATGATCTGCTTAACTTTGCCTGCATATTGGCGGCCGATCATACCGTGGCTGCGCATCATATTGCGGCGGTCTTCCATAGGCAGCATATACCAGTTGTCTTCACCCTGGCGGCGCTTGTCCATCGGATAGAAGCAAACATACTTTGCTTTAGGAAGCTCTGGATAAAGGCGTGCCAGGACCTGCGGATTCTGGTAAGGGTCCTCTCCGGCCGGCAGATAGTTGCTGAGCTCAACGACGGAAACATAAGAATGTGCCGGGATCGTGTATTCCGCAAGCTTTGATTTATTGAACTCGTTCTCGATTTCATTCAGCTCTTCCATTGTAGGGCGCAGGATCATCATCATGAAATCTGCTTTTTGGCCAACAATCGTATATAAAGCATGGCTGCCATTTTTTTCGCTCTGGACAGAATTCCATTTGTCCACAAGACCCATGAACTCCTGGATTGCTGCATCGCGCTCTTCTTTCGGAGTCATTTTCCATGTAGTCCAATCCATTGTCCTGAAATCATGGAGGCAATACCAGCCATCAAGCGTTTGTGCTGCTTCACTCATTCTGATCACTCCTATATATGTACTCGAATTCTCAACAATACTATATCATAGTTTCACCATAACACGTCTGCCTGAAACTTGAAAATTATATGTCACTTGCCTGCTTTCAAAAATAATTCTTAATCAGGTTTCCAGCCGGGAAAACAAGGGGATTCTAAAGAATAGCAGATAAGGCAATCAGAACGGGCGCGGAATCGGATATTTTCCGGCAAAAAAGACCATATTAACATCGTCCGGAGAGAATCGTTTCCCGGTAATAAGTATAAGAATGTTAAGAAAACAAAAACTTTTCAGGTGTAACCGCTGCCACTTCTCCTTGTTCTTGAATTTTCACAGTGGAGGAGTATCCTAAGGGAGTGAGAATAGCGGACGCAGGCCCATTTCTGCGGATAAAGGCAGTCTCAGCGCCGCTTAAGCCGAGTGATTTGTTACATATAAAAGGAGGATTTTCATATGAGTGATCTTTTTGAAGGATTAAGGAATAAGGTTTCCGGCAATAATCTGCGAATCGTATTTCCTGAAGGCACGGATGAAAGGATTTTGACTGCAGCAGGCCGTCTGGCAGCTGATAAAATTCTTACCCCTATTCTGATCGGGGACATCGCACAAATCGAGGATAAAGCAAAATCATTGGATGTATCCCTAGATTCAGTTGAAATCTATGATCCAAAAAACTTTGCGATGATGGACGAACTAGTTGCAGCATTTGTTGAGCGCCGAAAAGGAAAAGCTACTGAAGAGGATGCCCGCCGCATTCTTCTTGATGAAAACTATTTCGGCACCATGCTTGTATATGCCAACAAAGCAGACGGCCTAGTCAGCGGAGCTGCACACTCTACTGCAGACACAGTCCGTCCGGCACTTCAGATCATCAAGACGAAAGAAGGCGTCAAAAAGACTTCCGGTGTCTTCATCATGGTTCGTGAAGATGAGAAATACGTATTTGCCGATTGTGCGATCAATATCGCACCAGACAGCGCAGATCTTGCGGAAATCGCCATCGAAAGCGCCAAGACAGCAAGAATGTTCGACATCGACCCGCGCGTTGCGATGCTGAGCTTCTCTACCAAAGGCTCTGCAAAATCGCCTGAAACGGAAAAAGTATCCCAGGCAGTTGAAGAAGCCAAGCTTCGCGAGCCATTGCTCATCGTGGACGGTGAATTCCAGTTCGACGCAGCTTTCGTTCCATCCGTAGCACAGAAGAAAGCTCCGGATTCCCCGCTGCAGGGAGATGCCAATGTATTTGTATTCCCAAGCCTGGAGGCAGGAAACATCGGCTACAAAATCGCCCAGCGCCTCGGTAACTTCGAAGCGGTCGGACCGATCCTTCAAGGCCTTAACCGCCCGGTGAACGACCTGTCCCGCGGCTGCGACCAGGAAGACGTCTACAAGCTTGCCCTGATCACAGCAGCGCAGGCATTGAACCAGTAAATAGGAAGGAGCCGGTGCGTTGTGTGCCGGTTCTTTTTTTTGCGGTGCGGCGTGTGGCGTGGTGCGGTGCGGTGCGATGTGGTGAGGCTGTCAGCTGCCAGTTGGTAGAAAAAACGCCGAATTCGGTAGATTATAGGTTGGGTTCGGTAGAATATAGCGCGAAGTCGGTAGATTCCCGGATAGACTCGGTAGAATATCTGCTGAATTGAACAGAAAAGCAGCTCCAGCACCGTTTGCAATCCGAATAATAGGCTGTTCTCAGGCGAAAGAGCAGTTTTCAAACGGAAAAAGCAGTCAAAAAGCAGATTCCAATAATTAAATTGCGCTCCCGGACCAGCGACTCCGCCCCTTTTCTGCTCCCCGCCCCCCATATGCTATAATAATCCCATATTGCTTATTTAAAGGAGTACTGAAGATGAACGAAGCAAGTGAGCTGCTGCAGCAGCCGGAGTGGCGGATTATAGATCAGTCGAGTGCGGGCCTGCATTTGAATGCGATGCATTCGTTTGGGATGGATGATACGCTGTGTGCTTCTGTCGGCTCGGGCAAAACCCCGGCAACGGCAAGGGCATGGGTCCATGACCGGACAATCGTGCTCGGCATCCAGGATTCGCGCCTTCCCTATCTGGAAGACGGGGTCGGCTATCTCCGCGGGCAGGGGTACCGGACGATTGTCCGCAACTCGGGCGGCCTGGCGGTTGTGCTGGATGAGGGCGTACTGAATTTGTCGCTCATTTTTCCGGAAAGTGAAAAAGGGATTGATATTAACCGCGGCTATGATGCAATGTGGCTTTTAATAAAAGAAATGTTCAGCGATTTTCCATATGAAATAGAAGCAAGGGAGATTGTCGGCTCCTATTGTCCCGGCAGCTATGATCTGAGCATCGGCGGCAGGAAGTTCGCCGGCATTTCCCAGCGCAGGCTGCGCAAGGGAGTGGCGGTCCAGATTTATTTATGCGTAAACGGAAGCGGCAGCGGGCGTGCTGCATTGATCCGCGAGTTCTACAGCAGGGCGAAAAAGGATGAGGTGACGAAATTCCTGTATCCTGATATCACACCGCCGGTCATGGCGTCGCTCAGCGAGCTGCTCCAGTCCGAGCTGACAATCGCGGATGTAATGATGAGATTTCTGAACGTGCTTAAAAACAAGTCGGGCAGGCTGTATGCCGGCGGACTTAATGAAGAGGAAGCCGTTCTGTATGAGAGCTATTATGAAAGGGTCGCTGAGCGGAATGAAAAAGTATTCGGCTCAGGAAGCCTGCAGGATCCCGCCTGAATATCGATCAAATAGAGAAAACCGCCCGCAAAATCCGGGCGGTTTTCTATTTAAGGAGGCAGGCTGCTGCCGTTTCGTCTCTCCGATTCTATAAAACAGCGGGTTCCTTTATTCTGCTACCTTTTCCAGGTTTCCGTTGCGGTCCATCTTGAATTTAGTGGCCGGGCGTTCTTCTTCATCGAACAGAACCAGTTTTCTTGCCCTGTTCATGATTTTCATGAGCGTCTCGTAATCTTCCTGGATCGTGACGGTGTTTTGTTCGAGCATGCCGATTTTTCCGGATAATTGCTCATTCTGGCTCCGCAGCATGGCGATTTCGCGTTTCAATCTTTCATTCTCGCTTTTTAAAATATCAGCGCTGAAGGTGGAGCCGTTCAGGCTTTGCAAAAAGCTGATGACAGAGTCGAGATTCAGCTGGGCTTTCGGCTGCGGCGCCGATTGATAGGCAGGATAAGAGAATACTGGTTCGGCAGCTTCCATTGATTCTTCCTCAGCTTCTGTATCTAAATCCGCATCCATATCAATACCCATATCCATTTCTGCTTCTGTATAGATCTTCGTTTCTTCTTCTGACATCGGCAATGTATCGGCAGTGAGCAATTCTACTTCTTCAGCAGCCGGGAATGGAGGGTTGTACAGCAGCTTTTTCTTTCCGCCCTGTTCTTTGCCAAGCAGTCTGTTGCGCTGTTTGCGTTGTTTTTTGGCGAGCTGCAATGCCTTTTCGTAGCGGTGCCTTACAACAGCGTTCCAGCGGAAACCGCAGGCGGCAGAAGTGCGGTTGAGTTTATCTCCTACTTCCTCAAAAGCATTCAGCTGGGTGCTTCCTTCCCTGACATGCCTTAATACCGTTTCAGCGAGCAATAAATCATTTTCTTCTGACCATGCATCCTGTCTTACTTTCATTTTCTCTTCAACTCCCTGGACAAAATTGGTTTATATAACCTTCTAGCCCTAGCATGGCCACATCCTGGTTTGTTTATACAGAGGGAATAAAAGGATAGTAGTTTTTTTTTCTGATATATTCAGGGTCTGGGGAGAAAAGGGAGGATGTGCTGGAAAAAATGCCTGTAACCCGCCATCAGTGCTAAAGATTGCAGCTTGCAATACAAGTTGAGAAAATGTAAAATACCTTTTAGTGCCTCCGGGCAGATAGAATAAGACACTAACTAAAAGCCATCAAATTATAGAGATTCAATCAAATTGATAGACCGAGAAAGGGATGTACGAAATGGCAAACGAATTCCGTGTTTGCGACGACTGCCAGGCAGTTAATCTGAAAACACTGATCCCCATGCTGAAGGATATCGATCCTGAGGCAAAAGTGGACGTAGGCTGCCAATCCTATTGCGGGCCGGGCAGGAAGAAGACCTTCGCCTTTGTCAACAATCGTCCGCTGGCAGCATTGTCGGAAGAAGAGCTAAGAGAAAAAATTGAAAAGAAGCTGAAAAAATAAATCGCCTTTGACACCTGTCTTAAGGTGATTTTTTATTCGCCAAATGGTGCATGTTTCTGGCAGAACAGGCAATTTCCTTTCTTCCCCGTATGTTTAGCGTGCTGCCTGTTTGTGGAAAAAGAACACCATCTGAACGCAGGAAAATTTTATTTTTCCGAAAGCCTTGCTGTGTCTGGATTTTGTCGAAGAAAAGAGAATTACAGCAGATTTTGTAATGATTTAGCGGTGAAAACTGGCTATAATAGATACAAAGGAAACAAACTGGAAATAGGCCAGACAGGTGCACAGGAAGAGGGGAAAAGATGCCATATTCGACGGAAAAATTAAGCGAGGAAAAAGTATTCAAGGACCCTGTCCATCGCTATATCCATGTCCGTGACAGAATGATCTGGGATTTGATCGGGACAAGGGAATTCCAGCGCCTGCGGCGGATCAAGCAGCTGGGGACGACTTATCTGACCTTCCACGGGGCAGAGCACAGCCGCTTCAATCATTCACTTGGAGTCTATGAGATTGTCAGGCGGATCATTGATGATGTATTTGCCGGCCGGGAACAATGGGATGAGAATGAACGCCTTGTGTCCCTTTGTGCGGCGCTCCTGCATGATCTTGGGCATGGTCCTTTCTCCCATTCATTCGAAAAGGTGTTCGACCTGGATCATGAGCATTACACGCAGGCGGTCATCCTCGGCAATACAGAAGTGAACAAGGTGCTTTCAAGGGCAGGGAAGGATTTTCCGAAAGATGTAGCCGATGTGATTGCGAAGACTTACCGGAACAAGCAGGTCGTCAGCCTGATTTCGAGCCAGATCGATGCCGACAGGATGGACTATCTGCAGCGCGATGCATATTTTACCGGTGTCAGCTACGGGCATTTTGATATGGAAAGGATCCTCCGGGTCATGCGCCCGAGGGAGGACCAGGTCGTCATCAAGCAGAGCGGGATGCATGCGGTCGAGGATTATATCATGAGCCGCTACCAGATGTACTGGCAGGTCTATTTCCACCCGGTTACCAGGAGTGCGGAAGTCATATTGACGAAAATCCTGCACCGGGCCAAGCAGCTTCATGAAAACTATTATGCATTTAAGTACCTCCCCCTCCATTTCTATACGCTGTTTGAAGGCGAAGTGACGCTGGAAGACTATCTGAAGCTCGATGAAGCCGTGATACTCTATTATTTCCAGATGTGGCAGGAGGAAGAAGATCCGATTTTGAGGGATCTGTGCAAGCGGTATATGGACCGCAACCTTTTCAAATACGTGGAGTTTGATCCGGCGAAGGAATACAAGAAGCTGGCCGAGCTGTCAGTCCTGTTCAGCAAGGCAGGCCTTGATCCCGAGTATTATCTGGTTGTCGATTCCTCGTCAGACCTTCCTTATGACTTTTACAGGCCGGGAGAGGAAGAGGAGAGGCTGCCGATCCACCTGCAGATGAAAAACGGGGATCTCCGGGAACTGTCGCGCGAATCGGAGATTGTTGATGCAATATCCGGAAAAAGGCGGACGGACCATAAATTGTATTATCCTGCTGATTTGATTATGGACGAAGGCAGCAAGAAGACTGTTAAGAAAAAAATCCGTGAAATGCTGGAGATTTAATCGACATACATAGAAGCGGTAATTACTTTGGAGTAGGAGATGAGGGGTTTTGTTAAAAGATCATGCCAATTTGGTGCACGCTTTGGCGGCTTCCGGGGAAATCATCGGACGGAAAAAGCTTCAGAAGATGATTTTTATTGCAAAGAAGATTTCTTTTCCGTTTCAGGAGCGGTTCCAGTTCCACTTTTATGGCCCTTATTCAGAGGAGCTGACTTTGAGGGTGGAGGAGCTTTGCAATATGGGCTTCCTGAATGAAGTGAAAGAGAAGAAGGGCGGCTATTTTCAATACCGGTACACACTGACGGACAACGGCCGGGAATTTCTATCCGTCAACCAGGTCGATATGCCATGCCTGCCGGACTGCCTGGAAGATATGAACAGCCAAAATGCGAGATTCCTGGAGCTTGTCTCAACGGTTTTATATTTTGATAATCTTCCCCGTGAAGAGGTGCAGGAGAAGGTCTTTACCTTAAAAAGCAAGCAGAAGTACACAGTAGAAGAGGTTGAAGAGGCCTATCAATATATTGGGAAGCTGAAAGAAAAAGCTAAGCACTAGGGGTGTGCTTAGCTTTTTCTTTAGTTTGCGGGCCTTACAAGGCCATTTTAATCTTCGTCGCTTAAGCGTTTGCCCGCGACTGCGTAATGGTTTTTGCTCATTTCTTCGATGAACACGACGACTTTGTCTTTGGAAGCGCCGGTCGTTTCGCTGACGGCATCGGTCACTTTTTCAACAAGAGCTTTTTTCTGGTCTTCTGTACGTCCTTCAAGCATTTTGACTGTCACATATGGCATATTAACTTCCTCCTTTTTATATTTTTTACTATAGCAGAAGGCTGGCGGGAAGTGCCAGTCCCGGACGCCCGCGGACGCCGGGCTTTTCATGGAAGCGGAGTTTTCCCTTCATCAGGCATTTCATGTATACTGAAAAATAGATAAGTATGTGTGCAGGCGTGTGCCTGTACCTAATGACTTGATTGAAAAAGGGGTATTGCCGTTGGAACAATTCTTAGCCTTTTCTTTAAGGGAGATTCCCTATGTAGCATTGACTTTGATGATCGCTTTTACGGTCCATGAATTTGCCCATGCATTTGTTGCTTATAAATTCGGCGACCCGACGGCACAGAAGCAGGGGCGGCTGACGCTCAATCCAATCCATCACCTGGACCCCCTTGGGACCATCCTGATTTTTATAGCGGGATTCGGCTGGGCGCGGCCAGTGCCGGTGAACCGTTTCCACTTTAAAAATCCAAGGCTTGCAGGAATCTCAGTATCGATTGCCGGACCGCTGAGCAATCTTCTGATGGCGGCCATCGCACTCGGCATCTGGTATGGACTTGCCGCGGCCGGGGCAGCATCAGGCCTGCCTGACTTTGTGCCGGAATTCCTGGATTTGTTCATTTACTTGAATCTTATGCTGTTTGTGTTTAACCTGCTGCCTTTTCCGCCCCTTGACGGATACCGGATCATTGAGGACCTCGCGCCGGCGGGAATCAGGCCGAAGCTGACGCAGTTCGAGGCATATGGTTCTATTATATTCCTGATTCTTGTCATCACCCCGCTCGACCAGTATACGATCCAGCCGATCTTCAGCACCGTTCTGCCGGTACTGATCAATGGGATGCATGACTTTTTCTCGAGTTTATTCCTGCGCGGCTGACGACTCGGGAAGCAGGCGTCTATATCAAAGACCAGCCTGTGATAACTGACCTTTCTAAAAGGAGGATAAATCAAATGGAAGAAAAGAAGAAAAAAAGTATTGGCTTCAATATCATCAAAAGTGACCCGACGGACGGGCATGGCGGCTTTGGGGGAGGTTCTCTCAGCCTTGACAACGTGTCACCGGTCTTTGTCGATGTGGAGGCAGGGGATGCCCATGTTGATATCGGCGCCATGCATGCGAGAAGCGCTGTAGAAAAAGGAATCAAGTTCCTGACCAAGCAGGAAGATGTCCCGAACGGCAAGCCTTACTGGCTCGTGTGGGTGACGATCGACCGCAAGCAGGAAGGCCCTTATTATGCCGGCGTCACCGCATGCTTTATGACGGTGGACCGGGAAATCCGCCGCGGCTATAAACTGCTGCCTGAGCATGTCAACAGGCTTGATAAAAGCATCAAGCGCCATATCATCGTCGATCATATGGATGATAAGTCAAAAGGGATCCTTACAGACTTCTTGAAGAACCATGATATGGGCATGTGGGAAAGGGCAGAAGAAAAGCTGAAAAAGGATCTGGCTTCCAGCTAGAATTTTTGACGAAATTGTGACAGATTTTCGAACTTAAATTCCAACCTACTTGCCGAGCGGCGATAAAAAAAGTAAACTTATTTACAGTGTTGATGCACTGTATAGAACTAGGACACGAAAAACCCCGGGCGGAAACCCGGGGTTTTTCCTTTTATATGGTGTACTAAGATCCCCACTGAAACAGCTTTTTATACCATGTTTTCTTCTCCTTGGGCTTTTTCACAGGCCGTTCCGGCTCTTCTTTTTCCATATGTTCCAGATGATCAGTGCAATATTCAGCCGGCTCTGTCCCGGCGGTGAAATAGGTTAAGCGCTGAACCGGGCATTGGTCTGTGGCAAGCTTTCCGTTTTCCGGATTGATATACACGCCGACCGTTCCTTTTGGGCCTTTAAACCGTTTGACGGGCATATCTTTATGGGCATCCTCCATGAACTGGATCCAAATATTCTTCGCATAAGCTTTATCTGCAGTCAGAGTGATGGGCTTGCCCTGGTCATATCCGGTCCAGACGGCGGAAACGAGCTGCGGGGTAAACCCGGCCATCCAGCTGTCTGTATCGGTTGAGCCCGATTTGCCGGCATAAGGCCTTGTCATCTTATTGATGATCGTGCTCCCGGTGACGCTGGAATAGCCGTCAAGCTTATGGTCAAACATCCCTGTCATCATTTGGGTCATTACATAAGCATCCTCTGGCTTCAGTACAGGCAGGGGCTCTTTCGTTTCCTCATAAATCACTTCGCCTTTATGGTTTTCTACCTTTGTCACCAAAACTGGCGCAACCTTCTTCCCGCCGTTGGCAAAAAGGCTGTAGGCATTGGCCAGTTCAATGACTCTTATGCCTGATGTCCCAAGCGCCAGCGAAGGAACTTCAGCCATTTTGGAAGTGATGCCGAATTTTTTCGCTGTCTCTGCAAGCATTTCTTCGCCTAAAAAGAGATGAGTTTTTACGGCGTACACATTGTCCGACAAAGCGAGTGCCTGTGCCATGGTGATATCACCATTGGCATATTGATTGTTGAAATTATGCGGCGTGTATTCCGGCCTGCCGTCTTCAAAACGGAAGGTGGTCTGCTCGCTCCTCATCATGGTTGCAGGGGTGAATCCCTGTTCGAGGGCGGCATAATACAGGAGCGGTTTAATTGTCGAACCAGGCTGCCGGACTGCCTGCACCGCCCGGTTGAACGGGCTCTCGCTATAGTCCCTTCCGCCGACCATTGCTTTGACATGTCCGTTCTTCGGGTTGACCGACACAAGCCCGACCTGGATCTCTGAATCTTTGCTGATAGTGCCGGATACAGCTTGTTCAGCAGCATCCTGAATTTTTGTATCAAGCGTTGTGTATACCTTCAGGCCGCCAAGTTCTATTATGCGGTCATCAAGCTGAAGCTGATTTTTCAGCGCATTTTTGACCGCATCCTGAAAATATGGCGCTTTTTCGATTGCATTATGCGGAAATTCACCGACAAGCTTCAGCTCTGCACCAAAAGCATTTTCAGCTTCCGCCTCAGTAATTTTTCCATGACCGGCCATCGTATCCAGGATGATCCGCTGCCGGTCCTTGGCCCGCTCAAAAGAGGCGAGCGGAGAATAGACACCGGGCCCCTTCGGTATCCCGGCAAGCATGGAGGCTTCTGCAAGATTCAGCTCCTCTGCATCCTTGCCAAAATAGTACTGGCTTGCCGCCTGGACCCCGTAAGCGCCATAGCCATAATAAATCGTATTGACATAGCCTTCGAGAA
The DNA here is from genome assembly GCF_984799205.1 of Bacillus sp. SRL543. Classification (NCBI taxonomy): domain Bacteria; kingdom Bacillati; phylum Bacillota; class Bacilli; order Caryophanales; family Bacillaceae; genus Bacillus; species Bacillus sp. SRL543. Next base: position 4,605,042 of record NZ_OZ481794.1, on the reverse strand, counting down.
TCTCATCTTTTGAATAATTCATCTCAAGCCTGATCGTGTATAAGGCCTCCATCATTTTCCGTTTCCACGTTTTCTCATGTGCAAGAAATAAGTTCCGGGCATACTGCTGGCTGATGGTGCTGGCACCCTGGACCTTCGCCATCGCTTTTAAGTCGGCAAGGGCGGCCCCGGCAATCCGTTTATAGTCAAAGCCGTGGTGGGAATGGAAATTCTGGTCCTCGACTGAAACCGTTGCATCAATCAGATAAGGGGAAATATGGTCAAGCGTCACCCAATACCGCTTCTGGCCATTGCTGCTTTCCCCGATCACTTCTCCGTCCTCTGAGTAATACAGAGTAGACTGGGGTACAGCAAGCGGGGGAGGGCCAAGGACCTTGGCATAAATCAGGACAGCCCCGATGGCAAGGCCGGCAGCGATCATGCCTATTAAACTGATGACAGCGGCTGCCCGCACATATTTCTTCGCTCTCTTGAGCCGATGGTCTGCCATGATTTCCATCATATTCACCCCTTTATATGGACAGTGCCTGCAATGGTGCCCGGCACCCAAATTTGGTCTTTATTCCTAGTATTGAAATAAGAGAAGGAATTTATTCGCGAGTTTCATTTTTTTCTTGCAATTTTGCTAGATTCATCTATACTTTTTCTCATGTTTGTAAATAAACAGTTAGGGAAGCATAAAGATAACCGCACAACTTTTGCAAAGTTTTGAGAGCGTTTTATGCGCACTATACATTTTTAAAATGGAAGGATGTTTAGAATGGGACTTTGGTTTACAGAGAAGCAGACCGAGAACTTTGGCATTACAATGAAAGTGAAGCAGACTTTACATACAGAGCAAACTGATTTTCAAAAGCTTGATATGGTAGAGACAGAAGAATGGGGCAATATGCTCCTCTTGGATGATATGGTCATGACATCCATCAAGGATGAGTTCGTATACCATGAAATGGTGGCTCACGTTCCTTTATTCACGCACCCGAATCCGGAGAATGTCCTTGTAGTGGGCGGCGGCGACGGCGGCGTGATCCGCGAAGTGCTGAAGCACCCGAGCGTAAAAAAAGCGACGCTTGTTGAAATCGACGGCAAGGTCATCGAATACAGCAAAAAATACCTGCCTGAAATCGCAGGCATGCTTGATGATGAAAGAGTAGAAGTGAAGGTTGACGACGGCTTCATGCATATCGCGAACAGCGAAAATGAATATGACGTCATTATGGTTGATTCCACTGAACCGGTAGGCCCGGCAGTAAACCTGTTCACAAAAGGATTCTATGCCGGCATTTCCAAGGCATTGAAAGAAGACGGCATCTTTGTCGCGCAGTCTGACAACCCTTGGTTCAAGGCAGACCTGATCCGCACCGTTCAGAAGGACGTAAAAGAAATCTTCCCGATCACAAGCTTATATGTGGCCAACATCCCGACATACCCAAGCGGACTGTGGGCATTCACAATCGGAAGCAAAAAGTACAGCCCGCTTGAAGTGAGCGAAGAGCGCTTCCACGAAATCGATACAAAATACTACACAAAAGAACTGCACAAAGCAGCGTTTGTACTGCCTAAATTTGTTCAGGATCTAGTGAAATAATTTTTGGTGCCAGGCACCAGCATGTAAAGCGAGGGAGTCATTTTGGTTAGATTTGATGAAGCTTATTCAGGAAATGTATTCATCGGAAGCCATCCGAATCTTATGGAAAGCCAGGCGGTCCTTTACGGAATGCCGATGGACTGGACAGTCAGCTACCGTCCGGGCTCACGCTTCGGCCCGACCCGCATCAGGGAAGTTTCAATCGGACTTGAAGAGTACAGTGCGTATCTGGACCGCGAGCTTGAGGAAGTTAAATATTACGATGCCGGCGATATTCCGCTTCCTTTCGGAAATCCGCAGAAGAGCCTGGATCTAATTGAGGAGTTTGTCGACAAGCTATTGGCTGCCGATAAATTCCCGCTTGGCATGGGCGGGGAGCATCTTGTTTCATGGCCGGTTTTCAAGGCGATGTACAAGAAATATCCTGATCTTGCCATCATCCATATGGATGCCCATACAGACCTTCGGGAGCACTATGAGGGAGAGCCATTGTCACACTCAACGCCGATCCGCAAGGCCGCAGACCTGATCGGGCCTCAGAATATCTTCTCCTTCGGCATCCGTTCCGGGATGAAGGAAGAATTCGAATGGGCTAAAGAAGTCGGAATGCATATCTCGAAATTCGATGTGCACCAGCCGCTGAAGGAAATCCTTCCACAGCTGGCCGGCCGCCCGGTATACGTAACAATCGACATCGACGTCCTTGACCCGGCTCACGCGCCAGGCACAGGCACCGTCGACGCCGGCGGAATCACATCCAAGGAGCTTTTAGCCTCCATCCATGAAATCGCCCGCTCCCAAGTAAAAGTAGTCGGAGCCGACCTCGTGGAAGTAGCACCAATCTACGACCCATCAGAACAAACAGCCAACACAGCCAGCAAACTCATCCGTGAAATGATTTTAGGCTGGGTGAAATAGAAAAGCTGGGGCTAATGCCGTTTGAGCAAAAGGGATACAGGATTCTGTATCTCTTTTGTTTTGTAATGGAACTTCATTCATATAATCCTATTAGTTGGGCGGGTTTGTATTAATAAGTAGGCCTGTTGATTTCCGTTCCAGGCACTTCGCTTTCCGCGGGGCGACGCTGAGCCTCCTCACCGCTGCGCGTCTGCGGGGTCTCAGCATTGCCGCTGCAATCCCGCAGGAGTCTTCGTGCCTTCCACTGCAATCAACAGGGCTTACTTAACTTTTTGCAGTGTTACCAATCTGGAAAAAAATTCAATCAACAGCCCCCATCATTAACCCAATCCCTATCACTGCCCAACTTCATTTGCACTTCAACCCCAAAAAAATTATAATTAAAAAGTTATACTAAAGAGTTAAACGAAAAGGAAGTGTGCCCGTTGTCCAATAGCCCAGCGGAACAGACACCTGTTAAAATAAAAGTAAAAACGGATATCCGCAGCGGAGGAAGCAAAGAGACTTTTGAATTGACTGCGTTTGGCCGATACTATAAAAAAAACGGCTCCCGCTTTCTTCAGTATGAAGAAGAAAACGAAGCCGGAACCGTAAAGACAATTGTAAAAATGGCAGACGGGGAAGGCTTGATCCTCCGTTCAGGGGCCGTGAAAATGAGGCTGCCCTTCCGGATGAACAAAAAAATGAGGGGAAGCTATGAAATGCCCTTCGGAACCATGGAAATGCTCACTTTGACAAAAGGGCTTTCACAGTCCTTTGATGACGGCAGCGGAACAGGGTCCTTTGACCTTTTGTACGAAATGAAAATGCAGGGATCACAGGCAAATACATATCATTTGGTGATTACGTTTGAGGAGGAAGGAAAATGAATATAGTCGAACAAGTGCAAAGCAATTTAAAGGAAGAAATCAAGCAGGCCGTCATCAAAGCCGGCCTTGCTGCAGAAGAGCAGATCCCGGATGTGATCCTGGAAACCCCGAAAGAGAAGGAGCATGGCGACTATTCTACTAATATGGCGATGCAGCTTGCACGTGTAGCCAAGAAGGCGCCGCGCATGATTGCCGAGCAGCTGATCGAGAACTTTGACAGCAGCAAAGCCTCCATCGAAAAAATTGAAATCGCAGGGCCGGGCTTCATCAATTTTTACATGAACAACAGTTATCTGACGAACCTGATCCCGACTGTGCTCGACGCAGGAGATCAGTACGGAGAAACAAATACAGGCAATGGCCAAAAGGTGCAGATTGAGTTTGTTTCCGCCAACCCGACAGGCGACCTTCACCTGGGACATGCCCGCGGTGCGGCAGTCGGCGATTCCCTAAGCAGCATCCTGGCCAAAGCAGGCTATGATGTATCCCGCGAATATTATATCAATGATGCCGGAAACCAGATCAATAATCTTGCATTGTCCGTTGAGGCCCGTTATTTCCAGGCGCTTGGCATGGAGAAAGAAATGCCGGCTGACGGCTACCACGGTGCTGATATCATCGGCATCGGCCAAAAGCTTGCCGATGAATTTGGCGACAAATATGTGAATGCCGATGAAAAGGAGCGCTTTGATGCATTCCGCGAATACGGCCTTAAATACGAAATGGAAAAGCTGAAAAAGGATTTGGAAGATTTCCGCGTGCCTTTTGATGTCTGGTACTCAGAAACTTCTCTTTACCAGAACAGCAAGATTGATGATGCTTTGAAAGCACTCAAAGAGAACGGACATGTATATGAAGAAGAAGGCGCAACCTGGTTCCGCTCAACTGAATTCGGAGACGATAAAGACCGCGTCCTTATCAAGAATGACGGATCTTATACTTATCTGACGCCGGACATTGCTTATCATAAAGACAAGCTCGAGCGCGGATTCGAAAAACTCATCAATGTATGGGGCGCCGACCACCACGGTTATATCCCGCGTATGAAAGCTGCCATCCAGGCGCTTGGCTACGGAAAGGATGCCCTTGAGGTGGAAATCATCCAGCTCGTCCACCTGTATAAGGACGGCGAAAAGATGAAGATGAGCAAACGGACAGGAAAAGCTGTCACCATGCGCGACCTGGTGGATGAGGTAGGACTTGATGCAGTCCGCTACTTCTTCGCAATGAGAAGTGCTGATACTCATATGGATTTCGACCTTGATTTAGCTGTGTCCCAATCCAATGATAATCCCGTCTATTATGCCCAGTATGCACATGCGCGCATCTCGAGCATCCTCCGCCAGGGAGAGGAGCAGGGGATGGCATTAAGCTCTGACGCTGATTTCTCCCTCATTTCTGCCGAGAAGGAAATCGACCTGCTGAAAAAGCTTGGCGAATTCCCGCAGGCGGTTGCTGAGGCTGCAGAAAAACGGATGCCGCACCGCATCACCAACTATATTTTCGAACTCGCATCTGCCTTCCACAGCTTCTACAATGCTGAAAAAGTGCTTGATAGTGACAATCCGGAAAAAACAAAAGCCCGCCTCGGCCTGATCAAGGCTGTACAGACGGCGCTAAAGAATGCACTGAAGTTAATCGGTGTATCCGCACCTGAGAAAATGTAAGACTTCAGCCCCGCTTCCTGCAAGCGGGGTTTTTTGTAAGATAAAAAAGTATTATTTGATTACTGTCCAGCAGCTGAACCTGCCTCCTCGTGGCTAAAAGCCAATCCTGCCAAAAAGGAAAGGACATCCTTTGGGCAGGATTGGCTTTCGCTGTCGGGGGAGGGCGGGGCGCTTGCGGTTTTCTTATTTGAACTTGTAAATTTCGCTCAAAAATCAACGAAAAGTGTTAAAGGAGTGGGCACTCATGCCCCTGTCTTGGATTATCCAAGAATCAGAAGGAGTTATTTACTTATTTTGGGTATAATCTAATTGCCGGGGGTGTTATGATACATAAATTTTGAATTATTCTACATAAAAGTAAAAGATTTCTACTGAAAATTTCATTTATTCTACATAAAAATCGAATGACTCTACAAATAATACATATATTACCATATATTGCAGCGCGGCCCAGTCAAAAATTCAGTACCGCCCCGCGGAAAGCGAAGTGCCCGGAACGGAAATCAACCAACGATTTCCCATTGGCTTTTTCTGCAGAAAAAGCCGGGACAACTTCGCCCGGCTTCTCTCTATTTCCACTCAACGGCCCCGCCGCTGACCCGCTTCACCCCGCGGATCCGGCTGATATCCTCAACAAGCTTCAATAAAGCTTTGTCCTTCATCTTTGCTTCGATCATAAAATCAACATCCTCGCCGATCGCATGAAGGTGATCCAGCAGCGGCTTCAGGAAGTCGGCATCCACATAGTCGGCATGCGACCGGAAGGCTTTTTCCGATTTAGGCGATGATACATGGATTTTCGGCTTCATGCCGAAATGGTCCCAGGTCCGGAAGATATCCGGCAGCATATCTTCAAGCGGCCTTTCGCTTAGATTCGCCATATGGTGATGATAGTCAAAAATGAGCGGAATCTTCTCCCGCTGGCAGGCAGCCAGCGTTTCTTCGGCATTATAGGTTTTATCATCATTTTCAAGTGTCATAACCGCTTTTATATGCGCAGGAAGGCTCTTCAGGTTTTGGTAAAAGCGTTCAATGGATGTTTCTTTATCGCCATAGGCTCCGCCGATATGGATGTTGATCAGCGCCTGATTTTCAAGGCCCATTGCCTCGAGCATCCGGTAATGGTACTCCATATCAATCACAGCATTGGCTGTCACTTCACTGCGCGGAGAGGTGAAGAGGGTAAACTGGTTGGGGTGGAAGCTGACCCGCAGGCCATTGTCCCTGACCAGTCTGCCGAGCTCCTGCCATTCATCGCGGAAAGGGGAAACAAAATCCCACATCACCTCCGGATGGGTAGCAAGAGGGGCAATGGAGCTTGAGAGCCGGTAAAGTTCTATATCGTGAGCAAGATTATAATAAAGCATCCTTCTGGTGCTGCGGAGATTTTCCGCGGTCGCAGCCAGCAGTTTCTGCATTCCTTCTTCCTTTGTCATCTGCTTGTAGCGGGTAAATGTCAGTGTCCTGGCAGGGGAAGCTTCCCAAAGGCTTACCGCCTGGGAAACATAACCGAATCGTATTTTCATAAGAAACTCCTTTAAAAAATGGCTTCAATCCGCCATTGACGGGAGAAGAGGCGAACACCCTCAGAGAAAGTACGAAACAGATTTCGCCACTCCTTCCCGCAGCCAGCGGATTGCATTAAATCCCGAGATAGCTTTCAGCATGAGCAGCTTTGAGTCCTTCATATCCTGCTCGAGGACTTTTTCAGCACTTCGGATAAAAGATTTTTCATATATATAGCAGTTGAGCTCATGATTCAAATACAAGCTCCTTTTATCAAAATTGGCTGTCCCGATATCGCATACTGTGTCATCCGCAAGAAGGATTTTCGCATGATAAAATCCATTCGTGTATTGATAGATGCGCGCACCTTCCTTCAGCAGCACCCGAAGATAAGGATAAGAGGCTTCCTTTACAAGGAGATGGTCTGTCTTGGCCGGGACGATGATGCTCAGTCTGACGCCTCTTTTCAAAGCCCGCTGCAGCTCTTGAAAAAGAGCAGGGCTCGGAATGAAGTACGGGGTGCCGATGATGATCTTCACCCTGGCATTCCGGATGATGGCCAGGAAGGTTTCCTCCAGATAGCCGGCTTCAGTGGGGATGTGCTGATGCCGGATGCTTCCCTTTGGAAGATCGGGAAAATAGGCCGCATCACGGTGCAGGTCGGTTCCGGACGCATTCTGCCAGTCGTACAGAAATTCACTCTGCAGATCTTCAACCCCTTCGCCCGTTAAGCGGAGGTGGTAATCGCGCCAAGGGCACAGCTTCGCATCCAGATTGACGTATTCCTTGCCAATGTTATACCCGCCCAAATAGCCGATACTCCCATCGATGACGGTTATTTTCCGATGGTTCCTTGACTGCGAAGAATAAAATAGATAGGGGAACCTGGGGACATGGCAAAAAGCAAAGCGGACCCCGGCTTCCTTCAGGCCGGCAATCAGCTTCCTCTTTACACGCATGCTGCCCACCCAATCAAGGAGCAGCCGCACCTCTACGCCTTCTTCGGCCTTCTTCTTAAGCAGGGAAAGGAACTCGCCTGAGATTTTATCATTTTTAACAATATAAAATAAAATATGGATATGCTTTTTGGCATTTTTAATATCCAGGAATAGCTTCTCAAATAATTCTGGCCCGGCGGTGATCAAATCGATATTGCTCTGCCTGATCGGATAGCTTTTCCTCTGGGCTTTTGAAAGCTGCTTCCGCCGGCCGAGCGCCAAATCGCAGGACACCCAAAGCAGCAGCGCCAGCAGAATGGCAATGATTACAATGGCAGTTTTCAAGTCATATGCCCCCTCGAACCTTTTCCTGATAGCATCCCCTTGAGAACTGGTTTCTATAAATGTGCAGAGAGATTGGAAAATGTGGATGAAAGCAGAAAAAATTATTGACTGAATGCTCATTCATTATATAATGGTACTAAGAATCTTTTCAGAAAATTTGGTTGGTTGTAAATTTTCTGTTGGAAAAAGACGAAAGGAGAATCAGCCATGAACGGATTATTATGGATCAACTTAATTGCGTTTTTACTTGTAACCGCTTACGCAGTCAGCCTGTTTGTCTATGTGGTTAAAACAAGGATTGAATATATTAAGCTCGGCAGGAAAGCGGAGTTTGATAAAAACGTCAAAGAACGCCTGGGGAAAATATGGGTGAATGTCTTTGGACAGAAAAAACTCCTGAAGGACAAGAAGAGCGGCGCCATCCACGTAATGTTCTTCTACGGGTTCATCCTTGTCCAATTCGGGGCGATCGATTTTATCATAAAAGGTATAAAGCCGGGGGCACATCTGCCGCTCGGACCGCTGTATCCCGGGTTCACTTTCTTCCAGGAAATTGTGACGCTCATGATCCTAGTCGCCGTTCTCTGGGCTTTCCACCGCCGCTATGTGGAGAAGCTTGTCCGCCTGAAGCGCAATTTCAAGGCAGGGCTTGTGCTCATTTTCATCGGAGGCTTGATGCTGTCCGTTCTTCTTGGGAATGGGATGAGCATGATCTGGCACGGACATGAAGGAACCTGGACAGAGCCGGTTGCTTCTCTGATAGCAGGAGCACTCTCAGGGATAGGGGAGACAGCCAGCATCGTCATTTTCTATATTTCCTGGTGGATCCACCTGCTCTTCCTGCTTGCTTTCCTGGTCTATGTTCCGCAGTCCAAGCACGCGCATTTGATTGCCGGGCCTGCGAATGTATATTTTGACCGGACCGAGAATGCCGGAAAGCTGAAGAAAATCGACTTTGAAGATGAGTCACAGGAATCATTCGGGGTCGGCAAGATCGAGGATTTCAATCAGCTGCAGATGATCGACTTCTACGCGTGTGTGGAATGCGGCCGCTGTACGAATATGTGCCCTGCGACAGGGACAGGCAAGATGCTGTCGCCGATGGATCTGATCGTAAAGCTGCGCGACCATCTGACAAACCATGGCGCTGCCGTAACTTCAAGGCAGCCGTGGGTCCCGACCTTTGCCTTCTCAAATACGAAAGGCAATCAGCTTGCACTTGCAGCTGCCGGAAAGGGCGCCGAGGAAGCGGCAGCAGGCCTGGCCTACAGCCCAAGCCTGATCGGCAATGTAATCACAGAAGAGGAAATCTGGGCATGTACAACGTGCCGGAACTGTGAAGACCAATGCCCTGTCATGAATGAGCATGTGGACAAAATCATCGACCTGCGCCGTTATCTTGTCCTGACAGAAGGAAAAATGGATGCTGATGCCCAGCGCGCGATGACCAATATTGAACGCCAGGGCAATCCATGGGGCTTGAACAGGAAAGAGCGCGAAGACTGGCGCGAGGCAAGGGAAGATGTATCTGTACCGACTGTGAAGGAAATGAAGAAAGCCGAAGAAGAATTCGAGTATCTCTTCTGGGTCGGCAGCATGGGTTCATATGATAACCGGAGCCAGAAGATTGCTTTATCCTTTGCAAGGCTCCTCAACGAAGCCGGCGTGAAATTTGCGATCCTCGGCAACAAGGAGAAGAACTCCGGCGATACGCCGAGGCGCCTTGGGAATGAATTCCTGTTCCAGGAGCTTGCCGCAAAGAACATTGAAGAATTCGAGAAAAATGAAGTCAAGAAAATTGTTACGATCGACCCTCATGCCTATAACATCTTCAAGAACGAATATCCGGATTTCGGGCTAGAGGCAGAGGTGTATCACCATACAGAGCTGCTGGCCGACCTTGTGAAAGAAGGCAGGCTGAAGCCGCAATTCGCTGTAAATGAAACGATCACCTTCCATGACTCCTGCTACCTCGGGCGATACAACGAGGTGTATGATCCGCCGCGTGAAATCCTGAAGTCCATTCCGGGCGTGAAGCTGGTGGAGATGGAAAGAAACCGCGAGACAGGCATGTGCTGCGGAGCCGGCGGCGGCCTTATGTGGATGGAGGAAGAAACAGGGCATCGCGTCAACGTTGCCCGGACAGAGCAGGCACTGGCTGTCAATCCTTCAGTCATCTCTTCCGGATGCCCGTACTGCCTGACCATGCTGTCTGATGGCACAAAGGCTAAAGAAGCAGAAGAAACAGTCCAGACCTATGATGTGGCAGAGCTGCTTGAGAAAGCTGTGATCGACGAACCGCAGACTCTTGTATCTTGAGTTGAAACCAGGCTGTTTCCGTATAGATGGTGGCATTCGGAAAAATCCCAAGGTACGGATTTTTCCCCTAAATACAAAGACTCTCTTTTTAAAAGGAGTGAACAGCTCTTTTCTTATCAAGATAATCAAGGTAGGAAGTGTGATGTACTTAGGGATTTATATTAAAAAGCAACAAAGTGTCAGAAAAGAGCCAAAACCAAGAAAGGCCTGGCGCACCGGGCCTTTCTTAGAAATATAATGCAGTGATTATTAAGAATCTTCGGTAAAATATTTTTATTTTCGCCGCTGATGGAGTAAGATGGAAATATAAATAAAGCGCTTACACAAAATGGAGAACCACTGCTAATGGTCTCCTTTTTGTCCTTATTGCATTGAAATTATATAAGACAGGTTTATGTTCAGCGGGCTGCGCTTTCTTTACGAGCGAGCGTTCAGTCAAATCAGTAAATCAACTTTAATTTGCCTGGAGGAGAGGATACAGATGGGAAGAACAGTCATAATCAGCGGAGCGCGGACACCTTTTGGAAAAATGGGAGGGGCATTAAGCAGCCTGACTGCTTCTGATTTGGGAGCTGCAGCCGTCAAGGAAGCATTGAAGCGTGCCGATGTCCGTCCTGAAGAGGTTGGGGAGCTGATTCTCGGATCGGTCCTTCAAGGGGGCCAGGGCCAGATCCCATCCCGGCAGGCAGGCAATAAGGCCGGCCTTCCATGGGAAGTCAAGACAGAAACGATCAATAAAGTCTGCGCATCGGGCATGAGGAGTGTAACGCTCGGCGACCAGATCATCAGGGCCGGAGATGAAGAAGTCATTGTGGCAGGCGGGATGGAATCGATGAGCAATGCGCCATATCTTCTCCCTAAAGCAAGATGGGGCATGCGGATGGGCGACTCGACTGTGAAGGACCTGATGATCCATGACGGTCTCAGCTGCAGTTTCACAGGCGCCCATATGGGGACATACGGCAATTCGACGGCAAAGGAAATGGAAATATCGCGGGAAGAACAAGATCAATGGGCTTACAGAAGCCATCAGCGGGCTGTCGAAGCGATCGAAAGCGGCAGGCTGGCTGAAGAGATTGTGGCAGTAGAGGTGCCGCAGCGCAAAGGCGATCCGCTTGTCGTGGAGCAGGATGAAGCACCGCGCAAGGATAGTTCTATTGAAAAGCTGTCAAAGCTGGCTCCTGTATTCAATGGGGATGGAACGATCACTGCCGGGAACGCACCTGGAGTAAACGACGGAGCTGCCGCACTGGTGCTGATGAGCGAGGAAAGAGCTGAACGGGAAGGAAAGGAAGTTCAGGCCTATATCCTTGCCCATACGGCAATTGCAGTTGAAGCAAAGGATTTTCCGAAAACACCTGGGCTTGTCATCAACGAGATTTTGAAAAGAACAGGCAAGTCCATGGATGAAATCGACCTGTTTGAAATCAATGAGGCCTTCGCTGCTGTTGCCCTGACGAGCGGAAAGATCGCCAATCTGGATGAAGATAAAGTGAATGTCAACGGCGGGGCCGTTGCCATCGGCCATCCGATCGGGGCAAGCGGTGCGAGGATTATCCTGACGCTGATCTATGAGCTGAAGCGCAGGGGCGGAGGAGTCGGCATCGCGGCAATCTGCAGCGGCGGCGGCCAGGGTGATGCCATCATGATCGAGGTTCCGGCGAACTGATAGATTAGAAGTTTGGTAGAGAAATGGAGGAATAACCGTGGAAGTGAAAACAGTAATGGTCATCGGTGCAGGGCAGATGGGCTCCGGCATCGCGCAGGTATGTGCACAGGCAGGCTATCAGGTGCTGCTGAATGATTTAAAAACTGAATATGTCGAGCGGGGGCTTGGTGTAATCAAGAAAAACCTCGCCCGCCAAGTATCCAAGGAGCGCATGACAGAGGCGGGGATGGAAGAGGTGCTCCGCCGCCTGCAGCTCTCAGACAATCTGGACGACGCCGGCGGGGTGGACCTGGTCATCGAAGCTGCCGTGGAAAATATTGAAATCAAAGCAGATATCTTCAAACGGCTTGATGGAATTGCCCCGGATCATGCAATCCTGGCAAGCAATACCTCCTCACTGCCGATCACGGAAATTGCCGCCGCGACAAAGCGTCCGGAAAAGGTGATCGGGATGCACTTCATGAATCCGGTCCCGGTTATGAAACTCGTTGAAATCATCCGCGGGCTCGCTACAGCAGATGAAGTTTATACAGCAATCGAGGAAATGACCCATAAGCTCGGCAAGGTCCCGGTCGAGGTAAATGACTTCCCGGGATTCGTCTCAAACCGCATCCTGATGCCGATGATCAATGAGGCCATTTATACCCTCTATGAAGGGGTTGCCGAAAAGGAAGCGATCGATGAGGTCATGAAGCTTGGCATGAACCATCCGATGGGGCCGCTCACATTGGCGGATTTCATCGGTCTGGACACCTGCCTCTATATTATGGAGACGCTCCATGAAGGGTTCGGCGATGATAAATACCGCCCATGCCCGCTGCTTCGGAAATATGTGAAGGCCGGCTGGCTCGGCAAGAAATCCGGCCGGGGCTTTTATCAATACAGCTGAACTGGAAAGACCAGAATGGACAGCAGGAGGGATCTGCCATGAATTTACGGTTTACAGAAGAACAGGAAATGATGAGGAAAATGGTCCGCGATTTAGCCCAGAGCGAGATCGCGCCATTCATTGAAAAAATGGAGCAAGGGGAGTTTCCCCGTGACATATTGAAAAAGATGGGCGCACTCGGGCTGATGGGAATTCCCGTGCCTGAAAAATATGGCGGGGCAGAAATGGACTTCACCTCCTACATCATTGCCATCAATGAGCTGTCAAAGGTATCCGCAACCGTTGGGGTCATCCTGTCTGTCCATACATCGGTCGGCACCAACCCGATCCTGTATTTCGGGACAGAGGAGCAGAAGCAGAAGTATGTACCGAAGCTGGCTGCCGGCGAATATCTGGGGGCATTCTGCCTGACAGAGGCCGGGGCAGGCTCTGATGCAGGAAGCTTGAAAACCAAAGCAGTCAAAAACGGAGAAGAATACATCCTCAACGGCTCGAAAGTCTTCATTACAAACGGAGGCGAAGCTGATGTGTATATTGTCTTCGCGTCCACAAGCCCTGAGCTTGGGACAAAGGGAGTATCCTCCTTCATCGTTGAAAAAGGGACACCTGGCCTTGTGATCGGCAAGGACGAGGAGAAGATGGGGCTTCACGGTTCCCGGACAGTCCAGCTCAGCTTTGAGGATATGAGAGTTCCGGCAGAGAATCTCCTTGGCGCTGAAGGGGAAGGGTTCAAAATCGCCATGGCCAATCTGGACGCGGGGCGCATCGGCATTGCAGCCCAGGCCCTTGGCATCGCGGAGGCGGCACTGGAAGCGGCAGTTGCCTACTCGAAGGAACGCAGCCAATTCGGGAAGCCGATCAGCCATCAGCAGGGCATCGGTTTCAAGCTGGCTGATATGGCCACACATGTGGAAGCCTCAAGACTGCTGGTCTACCAGGCAGCAATGATGCGCCAAAATGGCGAGCGCTGCGGGATGCAGGCCAGCATGGCAAAGCTTTTTGCCTCAAAAACAGCGGTTGAAACGAGCATAGAGGCTGTCCAGGTATTCGGCGGCTATGGATATACAGAAGATTACCCTGTCGAGCGGTATTTCCGCGACAGTAAAATAACCGAAATCTATGAAGGCACAAGCGAGATTCAGAGAATTGTCATCAGCAAAAACCTGTAAATAAGATGCAGGTCAATATTGAAATGGACGGGGGAAAATACGATGAATTTCCGACTGACGGAAGAACATGAAATGATCAGGAAAATGGTCCGTGATTTTGCAAGAAATGAAGTGGCGCCGAGCGCGGCAGAGCGCGACGAGGAAGAGCGTTTTGACCGTGAAATTTTCGATAAGATGGCTGAGCTCGGGCTGACAGGAATCCCTTGGCCTGAAGAGTACGGCGGTATCGGAAGCGACTATCTGGCATACTGCATTGCAGTCGAGGAGCTTTCAAGGGTTTGTGCATCCACAGGGGTGACATTGTCTGCCCATACATCGCTTGCAGGCTGGCCGATCTATAAATTCGGCAGCGAAGAACAGAAGCAGAAATACTTGAAGCCGATGGCGCAGGGTGAGAAGATCGGCGGCTACGGCCTGACAGAGCCGGGAAGCGGATCGGATGCGGGCGGCATGCGGACGACGGCCCGCCTTGACGGCGACCATTATGTGCTGAACGGTTCAAAGATTTTTATCACAAACGGCGGGATTGCCGATATCTATGTCGTATTCGCCCTGACAGATCCGGAGAGTAAGCAGAAAGGCACGACAGCCTTCATCGTTGAAAGCGATTTCCCCGGCTTCTCTGTCGGCAAAAAGGAGAAGAAACTGGGCATCAGATCTTCGCCTACAACCGAAATCATCTTTGAAGATTGCCGGGTGCCAAAGGAAAACATGCTCGGCAAAGAAGGCGAAGGCTTTAAAATCGCCATGATGACCCTTGATGGCGGAAGGAACGGCATTGCAGCCCAGGCGGTCGGCATTGCCCAGGGAGCATTGGACGCTGCGGTGGACTATGCGAAAGAGCGGGAGCAGTTCGGCAAGCCGATTGCGCTTCAGCAGGGAATCGGCTTCAAGCTGGCCGATATGGCGACAAGTGTTGAAGCGGCGAGGCTTCTGACCTATCAGGCTGCCTGGCTCGAGTCGGAAGGCCTGCCGTACGGCAAGGAGTCGGCCATGTCCAAACTGTTCGCCGGCGATGCAGCCATGAAAGTGACGACAGAGGCTGTCCAGGTATTCGGCGGCTATGGCTATACGAAGGACTATCCGGTCGAACGCTATATGCGCGACGCCAAAATAACACAGATCTATGAAGGCACACAGGAAATACAACGCCTGGTCATTTCCAGGATGATAACCAAATAGAACATAAGAAGAAAAGGGCTCTTTCCTATAAAAAATATGTCACCTCCGCGAGAACAGCCACCAGTAGGGAAAAGTCCAATTTTGACTCATGAGCGGCCAGAGGAGGGCAGTGCATATCTATGAAAAAACGGGAAGTCCATGCTTCTGTGAAAGATGAAAAGCTGGTGAAAAAGCGGCGGGATGAAATGATCAAGGGAGCAGTGAACCTTTTTAAACAAAAAGGCTTTCACCGTACGACGACAAGGGAGATTGCAAAGGCCTCGGGATTCAGCATCGGGACCCTCTACGAATATATCCGCACAAAGGAAGATGTGCTGTACCTGGTCTGCGACAGCATCTATGATTCGGTCCGCGACAGGCTGCAGGAGGCCCTTGATGCCAACAGGGGGACGCTTGAAAGCCTGAAGCTCGGGATCGCCTACTATTTCCGGGTTGTGGATGATATGCAGGATGAAGTCCTGGTCATGTACCAGGAAGCAAAATCCCTGTCAAAGGACGCCCTTCCATATGTGCTGAGAAAAGAGATTGAAATGGTCTCCATGTTTGAAGATGTCATCCAGCGCTGTGTGGACAACGGGGAGCTCCTGTTGACGGAAAAAGAGGTCAAGATGATCGCCCACAATATTTTCGTGCAGGGCCAGATGTGGGGCTTCCGCCGCTGGGCGCTGCAGAGAATATACACTCTTGATGAATATATTGAACTGCAGACAGAGCTTCTGATTCAGGGGATAAAGCAAGAACAGGCAAAAGTGCCTGACGGCAGGAAAATCCAGGGACAGGGGGAGTCAAACGAATGAGTACAGCAGAAATCTACAGGCCGAAGCATCATTTGCGCTTCGTTACAGCCTCAAGCCTTTTTGACGGCCATGATGCTTCCATCAATATCATGAGAAGGATCATCCAGGCGAGCGGAGCGGAGGTCATCCACCTCGGCCATAACCGGTCGGTGGAAGAGGTCGTGAATGCGGCAATCCAGGAGGATGTCCAGGGAATCGCGATTTCCTCCTATCAGGGGGGCCATGTTGAGTATTTCAAATATATGTACGACTTGCTGAAGGAAAGGGGAGCTTCCCATATCCGCGTCTACGGCGGAGGGGGAGGGGTCATCATCCCGCGCGAAATCAAGGAGCTGCATGAGTACGGGATCGCCCGCATCTTCTCTCCCGAAGACGGCCGCCAGAAAGGGCTCCAGGGCATGATCAATGAGATGCTTGCGGAGTGCGACTTTCCGACGGTTTCACAGGAAAGTGCAGCTGAACTTGAAAAGCTTGAAGCAGGCGAAGTGAACAGCATCGCTAAGCTGATTACGCTCGCCGAGCATGGTGTCGGGCTTGAAAAAGAGGCAGCCGCTGCAGCAGAGTCGCTCATGGAAAAAATCAAGACTTTGGAAAAAACGGCACCGGTCCTCGGGATCACCGGAACAGGCGGAGCCGGGAAAAGCTCCTTGACTGATGAGCTGATCCGCCGCTTCATCAATGAAATTCCTGACAAGAAAGTGGCGATTCTTTCCGTCGATCCGACAAAGCAGAAAACAGGCGGGGCGCTCCTTGGCGACCGGATCCGCATGAACGCGATCTTTTCGCCGCGCGTCTATATGCGGAGCCTTGCGACGCGGAAGTCAAAAAGCGAGCTGTCCTTGGCGATCAAGGATGCCATCTCTGTCGTAAAGGCGGCAGGCTTTGACCTGATTGTCGTCGAAACGAGCGGGATCGGGCAGGGCGATGCCGAAATCGCGGAAATCTGCGATCTTAGCATGTATGTAATGACAAGTGAGTTCGGAGCGCCTTCCCAGCTAGAAAAAATTGATATGCTCGACTATGCTGACCTGATCGTCATCAATAAATTTGAGCGCAAAGGCTCAGAAGATGCCCGCCGCCAGGTGCAGAAGCAATATCAGCGGAACCATATGCTGTTTGAGAAAGAGCTGGAGGAAATGCCGGTCTACGGCACCATCGCCAGCCAATTCAACGATCCGGGCACCAATGCCTTGTTTGCTGCCCTGGTAGAAAAAATGAATGAAAAAGCCGGCCTTGGCTGGAGCACTTCTTTTTCTAAAAATGAAGTGGTTGAAAAGCAGAATGTCATCATTCCGAATGAACAGCGCTATTATTTGCGTGAAGTATCTGAAACGGTCCGCCATTATCATAAAAAAGCGGAAGAGCAGGCAGCCCTTGCCAGGAAGCTGTTCCAGCTGGAGGGTGCAATCCAGGCAGTAAGAGAGGCAGACGGAAGTAAAGATGCCCTGGCCTCACTTGAGGCTCTGACAGCGGAAACAGAAGAGAAGCTGACAGCAGAATCGAAAATAATACTGGAAAACTGGAATGATCTGAAGGAGAAATACTCCGGGGAGCAGTTCACAACAAGAATCCGCGATAAAGAAATCATCACGATCCTGAAGACAAAGAGCCTTTCAGGCCTGCAAATCCCAAAGGTGGCGCTCCCGAAATACAGGGACTACGGCGAAATCATCCGCTGGGTCTACCGGGAGAATGTGCCGGGTGCCTTCCCGTATACCGCAGGCGTCTTCCCGTTCAAGCGGGAGGGAGAGGATCCGAAGCGCCAGTTCGCCGGGGAAGGGACACCGGAACGGACGAACCGTCGCTTCCATTACTTATCAAAGGATGATTCGGCCAAGCGCCTGAGCACTGCGTTTGATTCTGTCACATTATACGGCGAGGATCCGGACTACCGCCCTGACATCTATGGAAAAGTCGGTGAGAGCGGCGTCAGCATCTGTACGCTTGATGATATGAAAAAATTATATGCCGGCTTTGACCTTTGCCACCCGTCCACATCGGTTTCCATGACCATCAACGGCCCGGCTCCGATCATTCTGGCCATGTTCATGAACACGGCGGTCGAACAGCAGGTGGAAAAGCAAGAAGGAGAGCTTGGCAGAAAGCTGAACGAAGCGGAGCATGAAGAAGTGAGAGCTGCGACTTTGCAGACGGTCCGCGGTACCGTCCAGGCGGATATCCTGAAAGAAGACCAGGGCCAGAATACTTGCATCTTCTCAACAGAATTTGCCCTCAGAATGATGGGTGATATCCAGCAGTATTTTATCGATAAAAAGGTCCGCAACTATTATTCTGTCTCCATTTCCGGCTACCATATTGCCGAAGCGGGGGCAAACCCGCTGTCACAGCTGGCCTTTACGCTGGCGAACGGCTTCACATATGTCGAGTACTATTTGAGCAGAGGCATGAAGATCGACGATTTTGCGCCGAATCTTTCCTTCTTTTTCTCAAACGGGCTTGACCCGGAATACACCGTCATCGGCAGGGTCGCCCGCCGCATCTGGGCGACTGTGATGCGAAATAAATACGGAGCCAATGAGCGGAGCCAGAAGCTGAAATACCATATCCAGACTTCGGGCCGATCCCTGCATGCCCAGGAGATTGATTTCAATGACATCCGGACAACGCTGCAGGCATTGATGGCGCTGCAGGATAATTGCAATTCCCTTCATACAAATGCCTATGATGAAGCGATCACCACGCCTACCGAGGAATCTGTCCGCCGGGCGATGGCGATCCAGATGATCATTACAAAAGAACATGGCCTTACAAAAAATGAAAATCCTCTTCAGGGGGCATTCATCATTGACGAGCTGACAGACCTTGTTGAAGAAGCGGTCCTTCAGGAATTCGAACGGATCAACGACAGGGGCGGCGTGCTCGGCGCCATGGAAATGCAGTACCAGCGCGGCAAGATCCAGGACGAATCCATGTACTATGAAATGAAAAAGCATACCGGCGATCTTCCGATCATCGGTGTGAATACGTATCTGAATCCAAATCCGCCGTCCGAAGAGCAGATGGACAGCATGGAAATCGCCAGGGCGACGAAGGAAGAAAAGGAAACACAAATCCGGAATCTCAGGAGCTTCCAGGAACGGAACAAGGATTATGCAGCTGAAGCCCTGTCCCGCCTGAAAGAAGCGGCGGTGACGGACGGCAATATTTTTGCCGAGCTGATGGACACCGTTAAGTATGCGAGCCTTGGCCAGATTACAAGGGCGCTTTACGAGGTTGGCGGACAATACCGCCGCAATATGTAGCATTTTAAGAGCCAGGGGCTGATTACAGCCCATGGCTCTGTCTCATATATGGAAAAAGGATATATTTTTCTGGAAAATCTCATAATGTATTTAGCGAATGGACTATTCTCAGATATAATGTAAGGGAATGCAGTCCTAAGGGATATTGATATGCAGGATGTGAACGGATTGAGACAGATTTTATCAATAGGCGCTTTTGCTGCTGCGATAGCAGCCTTTTACTTCTTATACCAGAGGCAGCTTGGTGCAGTCGCTTTCTTCCTGCTGTCCATTTACTTCCTATACCTGGCGATGATTCAGCTCTCCGGCAGGAAAGGCAAGAAGCGGTGGAAGAGGAAAAAGACTTGAGATGTTTCCCGGGTGCAGGTTCCTTTTTCACCAAAGGAAGAAAGCCATTCCGGGAAAACCAGCAGCAGCAGGCCTTCCAAAAGACTGTCTCTCATCAAAAATGCAAGGAAACTGCAGATAGAACTAGCATAAACACCAGCAATTTGTTTATAATGAAGAATATGTATTTTACATAAGCTGTCTATCCGGCTTGCAAAAGGCATTCTTATGCCTTTTATTCATCTTGGGATGCTTTTGAAGCGGCGGAGGTTATTGCGTTCTTTAAAAGCAGTGCATATCCGGGAAGCCCCGGTGCTGTTTAGAGTTTTTTGCGCTCCAATAGCGAGTGTTATATAGGGAAAGGAAGTGCGTATAGTGAGTCTAGACCAATTCACAAAAGAAGAGCTGCAGGAAATGTCCTTTATCGATATTACCTACGAATTGCTGAAAGGCACAAAGCAGCAGGTTTCTTTTACCGACATTATAAACGAATATAAAACGCGGCTTGGGGTATCAGATGAGGAAATCCGCTCAAGGATTGCCCAGTTCTATACTGACCTGAATCTGGACGGGCGCTTCATTGCCATGGGAGAAAACCGCTGGGGCCTGCGCAGCTGGTATCCTGTCGATACAATGGAAGAAGAGACAATGACAGCAGCGAAGCCGAAGAAGAAAAAGGCCAAGAAAGCGGCGAAGACTGAAGACGTCGATCTTGACCTGGACGAGTATGATGAGCTCGATGAGGAAGACATCGAATACGATGACCTTGATGATGACGATGATCTGGATGAAGATGACGACGATCTTCTCGAGGATGACCTGGATGAGGACTCAGATGATGACTTCGAAGACGACGAAGAGGTTCTAGAGGATGACCTTGAAGAAGAAGAAGATCTTGACGAAGATGAGGAAGAACTCGAAGAAGACGAGGAAGACTTATAATCGCTTGACTTTTCCTGGCCAGCCTTGTAGAATCATTTTTGGGCTCCTTAAAAAAGGACCATATGAATGTATATGCAATAGCGCTCCCTTACTGTTTGGTAAGGAGCGCTTTTTTATTTTTAGTTCAAAAATATGTCTTTGAACTTTGAACACTGTCTAGCTCCAGGCGCCATCTGCTCGAGGTCATAAGCCAATCCGGCCAAAAGGTTAAAGAACAACCTTTCGGCCGGCTCGTCTTATGCTTGTCGCCGATAAGCAGGCGCCTTGCGCATTTCGTATTAGCTGTTCTTGGCTGCAATCAGGAACAGCAAATTTTTTTTAGGAAAAGCCTTACCTAAAGGATGCAGAAATTGCACAGACTGATTATGAGGGGGAAATAACATGACAAAGTATATTTTTGTAACAGGCGGCGTTGTGTCGTCATTGGGAAAAGGGATCACCGCTGCGTCTTTGGGCCGCTTGCTGAAAAACAGAGGCTTGAATGTCACCATTCAGAAGTTTGACCCCTATATCAACGTTGACCCGGGAACCATGAGCCCATACCAGCACGGTGAAGTTTTCGTTACAGGCGATGGCGCCGAAACGGATTTGGATCTGGGCCACTATGAGCGCTTTATCGATATCAACCTGACTAAATTCAATAACGTGACGACTGGGAAAATCTATTCCACTGTCCTGAAAAAAGAGCGCCGCGGCGACTATTTGGGCGGAACGGTCCAGGTTATCCCGCATATTACCAATGAAATCAAAGAAAGAGTTATGCGTGCAGGGCATGAGACGAATGCCGATGTAGTCATCACAGAAATCGGCGGTACAGTAGGGGATATCGAATCCCTGCCATTCCTTGAGGCAATCCGCCAGATCAAGAGTGATATTGGGCGCGATAACGTTATGTACATCCACTGTACATTGATCCCTTACATCAAAGCGGCAGGCGAAATGAAAACAAAGCCGACACAGCACAGTGTAAAAGAACTGCGCAGCCTCGGGATCCAGCCAAATGTCATTGTCGTACGTACAGAGATGCCGGTTTCCCAGGATATGAAGGATAAGATCGGCCTGTTCTGCGACCTTGATCCGAAGGCTGTTATCGAGTGCCGTGACGCCGATACATTATACGCTGTCCCTCTTGCCCTGCAAGAGCAGAATTTTGACCAGATCGTCTGCGATCATTTAAAGCTGGAATGCGAACAGGCAGATATGGCTGAATGGACAGAGCTTTTGAACAAGGTCCGCAATCTGTCCAAGACAACGAAGATTGCCCTTGTCGGCAAATATGTTGAGCTGCAGGATGCTTATATATCTGTGGTCGAAGCATTGAAGCATGCCGGCTATTCCTATGATTCTGATATTGAAATCAAATGGGTCAATTCAGAAGAAGTAACAGAAGGCAATGTGGAGACACTTCTTCATGATGCTGACGGAATCCTTGTACCAGGCGGATTCGGCGATCGCGGCATCGATGGGAAGATTCTTGCCATCCAGTATGCGCGCGAGCAGAAGCGCCCATTCCTTGGCATCTGCCTTGGCATGCAGCTCGCTTCCATTGAATTTGCCCGCAATGTCCTTTCACTGGAAGGAGCGCACTCAGCTGAGATCGATCCTTCTACACCGCATCCGATCATTGACCTGCTGCCTGAGCAGAAGGACATTGAAGATCTCGGAGGGACGCTCCGCCTTGGCCTGCAGGCATGCAAGCTGAATGAAGAAACGAATGCATATGCTGCATACCAGGATGAGGTTGTCTATGAGCGCCACCGACACCGCTATGAGTTCAACAACCACTACCGCCAGGCGATGGAGGAGAAAGGCTTTGTTTTCTCAGGTACAAGCCCTGACGGCCGTCTTGTTGAGATCATTGAAGTGAAAGATCACCCTTGGTTTGTCGCTTCCCAGTTCCACCCTGAATTCATTTCAAGACCAAACCGCCCGCAGCCGCTGTTCCGCGACTTCGTCGGCGCATCCTTGAAGCATCAGGAAAATAACTAATTATACAAAAGCCCCCTCTTGAATTTGAGGGGGCTTAGTTTTTTAGTTTGTGCGTCATAATGGGGCTGTTGACTTCCGTTCCAGGCACTTCGCTTTCCTCGGGGCGACGCTGAGCCTCCTCACGCTTACGCGCTGCGGGGTCTCAGCATTGCCGCTGCAATCCCGCAGGAGTCTGCGTGCCTTGCACTGCAATCAACAGGGCTTTTTAAAATTAGTTGGGCAGGTTTGCATCAATTAATGGGGCTGTTGATTTCCGTTCCAGGCACTTCGCTTTCCGCGGGGCGACGCTGAGCCTCCTCACGCTTGCGCGCTGCGGGGTCTCAGCATTGCCGCTATCTCCCGCAGGAGTCTGCGTGCCTTGCACTGCAATCAACAGGGCTTTTTGAAATTAGTTGGGCAGGTTTACAGCATCAAGTGATGCCTTCTTGTTCATTTTTGTTATTCATACTCACCCAAAATCTCATCAATTGTAAATTTCAGCCCATGGTACACAAAGAGGGCGGCGATGGCAGATGGGTAGCCAAAGCGATTTCCTTCTTCATCCGGTAGCAGTCCCTTTGTCAATTTCAGGTCAATATGGACATCCGCAAGCTCAGCGAGGGAAGGGCCGTCACCTTCCACAGCAGTGGAAATAGCGGCAAAAGGAATCATTTTTTCAGAAAGTACTTTTGCCAGGGCGACGGCCTCCTCATCATGGGAAAAGCGGGAGATGATCAGAAAGCGGTCTGTATCAGCAATATCATTTTCTGAATGAGCATCAGTCCACTGGGCAGCAGATGAGAGCGGTTCTGCTCCTTCGGTTGCCTCGAGGGCCGCTGCCTTCATTTCAAGGGCAGCAAAAATCTGGATTTTCCCCTCGCCCGCTGGCGCCTGGGCAAGCAGCCGGGCTGCGTCTTCAATGCTGAATTCCTCTTTTTCCATCAGCCTTTTGAAGATTCCTGTCAGCTGGGTTGAAAACATCTTTAGCACTTTAAACTTCCTCCTAAATTGAACAATAATCAATCTGCCGGGCTTAAAACCCTGCAGGATAATGAACACTATTTGTGGTCTTATTATAGTGAAACGAACGTAAAAGGTAAAATATTCGGCAGAATTGCATAAAAAGAAGCAGGAATTCAGGCGCAAAAGGGAGAATGTTGAGAAGTGGATATATTTTCTATGACCAATGGTCATTCTTACAAAAGCAGGAGTTTAATTTCACTGGCGCTGGAATCCCGCAGAACAGCAGGTGCAAGAGGCCTTATTCCTAATGGAAGCGGGCCATTGACAGCAGTGAGCTTCTTATCTTACCGGGAAAGCGGGAATTCTTATGTGCTGTCAAAAAAACAGAAGGGTTCGTGTGAGCCCGGCAGGACATAAGAATTCCGCTTTCTGTCTAGCAGCATCAGAAGTAACTATTTTAGGGAAGAGGTGGCTGTATGAAAGGGAAAATATTAATAGTAGACGATCAGTTCGGCATCCGCATTTTGTTGAATGAAGTGCTGCAGAAGGAAGGCTATGAAACATTTCAGGCTGCAAATGGCGTCCAGGCCCTTGAGACCGTTACAAAACATCCTCCGGATCTTGTCCTGCTTGATATGAAGATCCCGGGCATGGACGGAATCGAAATCCTGAAGAGAATGAAAGTAATCGACCCCGATATCCGGGTGATCATCATGACAGCCTATGGGGAATTGGACATGATTCAGGAGGCAAAGGACCTGGGGGCATTGACCCACTTTGCCAAGCCGTTTGATATTGACGACATCAGGGCTGCTGTTAAGAAGTATGTCCCTATCCCGAATTCATTTTAGGAGATTCCGGTGAAATTCCGGTGAAATTCCGGTGAAAATGGCTGCCGGCTAAAAAAAGAACGCTGGCCCAACTCAAAAAAATGAATATTTAAAATGATAGCGTTTGCTTTAAAATAATCTGTCCTGCAGGGAAAAATAGCGCTGGATTAATGGAATTTCTGATTCTCTTTTGGTATGATACAAATGAATTCCAAAGGATTGCGTCCGTTTTGCCCATTGCAAGACAGGGTACATATTCATGGGCATGCTGGGAGAAACTTTATGTGAATCCCTGCAAAGAACGATGCAATCATTAATAAGGAGGAAGAAATATGCCTTTAGTTTCCATGACTGATATGCTGAACAAAGCTAAATCAGAAGGCTATGCTGTAGGTCAATTTAACTTAAATAACCTTGAGTTCACTCAAGCGATCCTGCAAGCTGCAGAAGAAGAGAAATCACCTGTCATCCTTGGTGTTTCCGAAGGTGCAGCTCGTTATATGGGCGGCTTCAAGACAACTGTGAAAATGGTAGAAGGGCTTCTTGAGGACTATAAGATCACTGTTCCCGTTGCCATCCACCTTGACCACGGTTCAAGCTTCGATAAATGTAAAGAAGCGATCGAAGCAGGCTTTACGTCTGTCATGATCGATGCTTCACACGGTCCTTTCGAGGAAAACGTGGAAACTACTTCAAAAGTGGTAGAATATGCACACTCTAAAGGTGTTTCTGTTGAAGCCGAGCTGGGAACTGTCGGCGGACAGGAAGACGATGTAGTGGCTGACGGTGTCATCTATGCCGATGCCAAAGAATGTGACGAGCTTGTTAAGCGCACAGGAATTGACTGCCTTGCACCTGCACTTGGCTCTGTCCACGGTCCTTACAAAGGTGAGCCAAATCTTGGCTTTGCTGAAATGGAAGAGATCGGAAAGCTTACAGGCATGCCTTTAGTCCTTCACGGCGGCACAGGCATCCCGACTAAAGACATCCAAAGAGCTGTTTCCCTTGGAACGGCAAAAATCAACGTAAACACTGAGAACCAGATTGCTTCCGCGAAGCGCGTGCGCGAAGTATTGGCGGCTGACACAGAAGTGTACGATCCGCGCAAATACCTGGGACCTGCACGTGAGGCGATTAAAGAAACAGTAATCGGCAAAATGCGCGAGTTTGGTTCATCAAATAAAGCTTAATAAAGATACAGTATGTTAAAATAGATTGAAACCGCCTTTCTTTTAAAGGCGGTTTCAATTCATTTATGTCGATTTTAAAAAATCAGTCGAATAATCTTAGGGGGAAGCGAAATGAAATTTTTTATTGATACGGCAAACCTGGAAGAGATTAAAGAGGCCCATGCTCTGGGAATACTGGCAGGAGTGACGACAAATCCTTCTTTAGTGGCAAAGGAAAAAAATATCTCCTTCCATGACAGGCTCCGGGAAATTGCAGAGCTTGTGCCCGGTTCTGTCAGTGCAGAGGTCATTGCGCTCGATGCAGAAGGCATGATCAAAGAGGGGAAGGAACTTGCAGCAATCGCTCCTAATATCACCATAAAAGTCCCAATGACGCCGGATGGGCTGAAGGCTGTCCATGCTTTTTCAAAAGAAGGCATCAAAACGAATGTAACCCTCATTTTCAGCGCCAATCAGGCTTTGCTTGCAGCAAGGGCCGGTGCATCCTATGTTTCTCCATTCCTTGGCAGGCTTGATGATATCGGGCATAACGGCCTTGAACTCGTCACCTCCATCAGGGAAATCTTTGACATCCATGGAATCGAGACTGAAATCATCGCTGCTTCTGTCCGCCATCCCCAGCATGTGACCGATTCCGCTTTGAGGGGAGCCCATATCGCGACTGTTCCGCTGAAGGTCATCAACCAAATGTTCAATCACCCTCTGACTGACAAAGGAATTGAAGCATTTTTGGCTGACTGGGGCAAACGGTCAGAATGAACCTGAAGAGGCCATGATTACGCCGGGAATTTTCTGAATAGGCGGAAATGTAAGTGCATACTTCAAAAATTTAACTTTTTTCAATTCCCATACATGAAGTTTAATTTTTCGTGTAAACTAGATGGTGAGGATAATGTCGGAATTCGTCTTTTGCTCATGGAAAATTATCCCTTATAGATTGCGTATAATGGACAAGCTATCAACTATTGAGAAATGAAAAGTCCAACAGTGTCATACTTTCGCCTGCAGCGGCAGGCTGGCAATCAATGTTCAGACTGGATTTGCGAATAGGCACTCAAGGGCAGGAAAGGAAGTCGAAAATGGAAAAGCTTATGATTGCGGGCGGCTACCCCTTAAAAGGAACTGTAAGGATCAGCGGAGCCAAGAACAGCGCGGTTGCATTGATCCCGGCTACGATTTTGGCAGATTCGCCTGTGACAATTGAAGGTTTGCCGGATATTTCTGACGTTCAAATACTGAAAGGGCTTTTGGAGGAAATTGGCGGGACTGTCGATTTCACTGACAACGATATGACCGTTGATCCCTCTTCGATGATTTCCATGCCCTTGCCCAATGGAAAAGTAAAAATGCTCCGTGCCTCTTATTATTTAATGGGGGCGATGCTCGGCCGCTTTAAAAAAGCAGTGATCGGCCTTCCTGGCGGCTGCCATCTGGGACCGCGCCCGATCGACCAGCACATCAAAGGCTTTGAAGCACTTGGTGCCAGCATAACGAATGAACAGGGGGCCATCTATCTTCGCGCGGACGAGCTGAAGGGTGCAAGAATCTACCTGGATGTTGTCAGTGTCGGGGCCACCATCAATATCATGCTGGCTGCCGTTAGGGCCAAGGGTAAAACCATCATTGAAAATGCGGCGAAAGAGCCGGAAATCATCGATGTGGCTACGCTTCTGACCAATATGGGTGCAAAGATCAAGGGAGCCGGCACAGATGTAATCAGGATTGAAGGGGTGGACCAGCTGCATGGCTGCCGCCACACAATCATTCCTGACCGGATCGAAGCAGGGACATATTTGATCCTCGGTGCTGCCGCAGGTGAAGGGATCCTGATCGATAATGTCATACCCCAGCATCTGGAATCATTGATCGCCAAGCTGCGTGAAATGGGTGTCAATATTGAGGGCGGGGATGACCAGATCTTTGTCAGCCCTCCTGAAAAAATGAAGGCGGTTGATATCAAAACCCTTGTTTATCCGGGATTTCCGACCGATCTTCAGCAGCCGTTTACTTCTTTGCTGACAGGGGCCGAGGGTACGAGCATGGTGACGGATACCATTTATGGCGCCCGCTTCAAGCATATTGATGAGCTGAGGAGGATGAACGCCAATATCAAGGTGGAAGGCCGTTCAGCGATCATCAATGGTCCGGTCCGCCTGCAGGGTGCAAAGGTGAAGGCGAGCGATCTCAGAGCAGGGGCAGCCCTCGTAATTGCCGGCCTGAAAGCCGAGGGGATAACTGAAGTGACAGGACTAGAGCATATAGACCGCGGCTACAGCCATCTCGTTGAAAAACTCAATGGACTGGGAGCGACCATATGGCGGGAAAATCTGACCAAGGAAGAAATGGAGCAGATGAAAAACGCCTGAGTACAGATAGAGAAAACAACCCGGGGAGGAAAAACAGAATGGAAAGAAGTTTATCGATGGAACTTATCCGTGTTACAGAAGCAGCAGCACTTGCATCAGCCCGCTGGATGGGAAGAGGCGTGAAGGATGAAGCTGATGATGCTGCAACCTCTGCCATGAGGGATGTGTTCGACACGGTACCGATGAAGGGGACCGTTGTAATCGGAGAAGGGGAAATGGATGAAGCGCCAATGCTTTATATCGGCGAAAAGCTCGGGACAGGCTATGGCCCGCGTGTCGATGTAGCAGTAGATCCGCTGGAGGGCACCAATATCGTGGCTTCCGGAGGCTGGAACGCGCTTGCTGTACTGGCTGTCGCCGATCATGGCAATCTTCTTCATGCGCCGGACATGTATATGGATAAAATTGCGGTCGGTCCCGAAGCGGTCGGCGAAATTGACATCAATGCGTCTGTCATCGATAATCTGAGGGCTGTTGCCAGGGCAAAAAATAAGGATATTGAAGATGTCGTGGCAACCGTCCTGAACCGTGAGCGCCATCAGCATATCATCAGTCAGCTGCGGGATGCAGGGGCAAGGATCAAGCTGATCAATGATGGCGATGTCGCAGGTGCCATCAATACAGCATTTGACCATACAGGCGTTGATATCCTGTTCGGATCTGGCGGTGCACCTGAAGGGGTGCTTGCGGCAGTTGCGCTTAAATGCCTCGGCGGCGAAATCCAGGGCAAGCTGGTTCCGCAGAGCGATGCCGAAGTCGAAAGATGCCAGAACATGGGCCTTGACCTTGGAAAAATCCTTCGCATGGAAGACCTTGTCAAAGGCGACGATGCCATCTTCGCAGCAACTGGCGTAACAGACGGCGAGCTATTGAGAGGGGTCCAGTTCAAAGGCTCTTACGGTTCTACACACTCGCTGGTCATGCGCGCCAAGTCAGGTACGGTCCGTTTCATCGATGGACGGCACAGTCTGAAGAAGAAGCCGCATCTTGTCATGAGATAAGGAATTTTTTTGAAAGCCGGTGCAAACCCTTTCAAGATCGGTCTGCAGAATCAGAATAGCATAAAAATGATGCTAAAGAAGGGACCTGGCCTGCCGGCTAAAGCCGGTCCCTTTATATATTCCCCCGTAACCAGGCAGTCTATGAAAGATTTGAAAAAATTATATTGATTAACTTTCAGGTATAAGGGTAAAATAGAGATTGTTTTTGAAATCTGTTATGATGGGTATGCAGTGCCATGATTTTTTTATATCCAGTCTCTCTGGGCCGCCAGGAACATACCAAAAGATCAAAAGATTCTACCTTTTTAAAAAGCAGAATCATCCTTCCAATGCTTCGATGAACCTCAAACGATTTCTTTCCTTTTTCCTTCCATATTCTTAACCAAGTCCGTTATTGTCTTTTTATATGGGGAAAATGATTTAAAATTCAAAAGAGTGGTGTCAATATGGGATTAAATATATCCAGTTTAGAAAATATGAAGTTAAAAGAGCTGTATGAACTTGCTAAAGAATACAAGGTATCTTACTACAGCAAGCTGACAAAGAAAGAGCTGATTTTTGCCATCCTCAAAGCCCGTGCTGAGCAGGAAGGCTACTTTTTCATGGAAGGCGTGCTTGAGATCATCCAGTCAGAGGGCTTTGGCTTCCTGAGGCCGATCAACTATTCGCCAAGCTCTGAGGATATCTATATCTCCGCGTCGCAAATCCGGCGATTTGATTTAAGGAACGGAGATAAGGTATCCGGAAA
This sequence comes from Bacillus sp. SRL543, assembly GCF_984799205.1. NCBI lineage: Bacteria > Bacillati > Bacillota > Bacilli > Caryophanales > Bacillaceae > Bacillus > Bacillus sp. SRL543. Next base: position 4,575,588 of record NZ_OZ481794.1, on the reverse strand, counting down.
GGTCCGCCCTCCAAAGGAAAATGAACGCTATTTCGGCCTCCTTCAGGTTGAAGCGGTCAATGGAGATGACCCGGAATCGGCTAAGGAGCGCGTCCACTTCCCGGGGCTGACGCCTTTATATCCAAACAGGCAGATGAAGCTGGAAACGACGACGAAGCATGTTTCCACAAGAATCATGGACGTCCTGGCACCGGTCGGCTTCGGCCAGCGCGGCCTGATCGTCGCTCCGCCAAAAGCAGGTAAAACGATGCTGCTGAAAGAGATTGCCAACAGCATCACAACGAATCATCCTGAGGCAGAGCTGATTGTCCTCCTGATTGATGAGCGTCCGGAAGAGGTTACCGATATTGAGCGTTCTGTTGCCGGCGATGTCGTCAGCTCGACATTCGATGAAGTGCCGGAAAACCATATTAAAGTGGCTGAGCTCGTCCTTGACCGGGCGATGCGACTCGTGGAGCATAAGAGGGATGTCATCATCCTCATGGACAGCATCACAAGGCTTGCACGCGCCTATAACCTGGTCATCCCGCCAAGCGGCCGTACGCTTTCCGGCGGTATCGACCCTGCGGCCTTCCACCGTCCGAAGCGTTTCTTCGGGGCGGCGAGGAATATTGAGGAAGGCGGAAGCCTGACCATCCTTGCCACAGCACTTGTCGATACCGGTTCACGGATGGATGATGTGATTTATGAAGAATTCAAGGGGACAGGAAATATGGAGCTTCACCTTGACCGCCAGCTTGCAGAGCGCCGCATTTTCCCTGCCATCGATATCCGCCGTTCCGGTACAAGGAAGGAAGAGCTCCTCATTCCGAAAGAGCATCTGGACAAGCTGTGGGCGATCAGGAAGTCAATGTCGGATTCGCCTGATTTTGCCGAGAAATTCCTCCGCAAGCTGAAGCAGACGAAATCCAATGAAGAGTTCTTTGCCAATCTTGGTGAAGAAATGAAGAACGGCAGGCGTTCCCAATCCTGATGTGTTCCTCATCGGAAAGTCAGTAAATCCCATCTTGCAAAAACACATTGTCCTTGTTATAATAACAACAGTGTGTTTTTGAATTATACGGTGTGACCAAGCATCGTACTATATAACTCTGTTTCGCAAGACTCAGGGCAAAAGGAGATGAAAGAAATGAAAGCAGGAATTCATCCTAATTACAAGAAAATCACGGTTACATGTGCTTGCGGCAACCAGTTTGAAACTGGTTCTGTAAAAAATGAGGTTCGTGTTGAGACTTGCTCTGAATGCCACCCATTCTATACTGGCCGTCAAAAATTCGCTGAAGCAGGCGGACGTGTGGATCGTTTCAACAAAAAATACGGTCTTAAAGGTCAACAGCAATAATGATGATAAGAAACAGGCAAGTTTTTACTTCTTGCCTGTTTTTTATTGCCGATAGATGAATATGATGATCAGATAGGTTTATACTTTTAGCAAAAAGTGTAAGTTGTAAAAGGGGAGCGGGCGCTTTGGCGCCTTGTCTTCTTTAGCAAGGAAGGAGAGGCCACTCATGTATGTAATGAAGCACCACGGCTGGGTTGAAGTAATCTGCGGCAGCATGTTTTCGGGAAAATCGGAAGAGCTCATCCGCCGTGTCAGAAGAGCGCAATTTGCAAAGCAGAAGATAGCTGTATTCAAGCCGCAGATCGATAACCGCTACAGTGAGGAAGCGGTTGTCTCCCACAACGGAACATCAGTCATTGCCAAACCCATCAGCCATTCAACGGAGATCTTTAAGCATATTGATGAAGATATGGAGATTATCGCCATTGATGAGGTGCAATTTTTTGATGATGAGGTTGTAAAGGTGATTCAGCATCTGGCTGACAGCGGATACCGGGTGATCGCTGCCGGGCTCGACCAGGATTTCCGCGGTGAGCCGTTTGGGCAGATGCCGGCTTTGATGGCAATTGCAGAACTTGTGACAAAGCTTCAGGCAGTATGTGCAGTGTGCGGTTCGCCTGCCAGCAGGACCCAGCGCCTCATTAACGGAAAGCCGGCTTCATACGATGATCCGGTCATTCTTGTCGGAGCATCGGAGGCTTATGAGCCGCGCTGCCGCCACCATCACGAAGTACCGAAATCGCCGAACGTCCTCAACAGTTCGGAAACGACCCGTACTTTATCTTAATAGATGAAAGCTCAGGCCCTGCTTTTTGAAAGCAGGGCTTTCTGCTGTTTAAAAAAACCGGAATCCTTAACCAAACTGGCTGAATTTGGACTGCGGAATCACCTCCAGGAATGGAAAACCTAGTAATGGAGGTGTCGAAATGATGAAATCAATACTAGCCGCTGCAGCAGTCCTTCTTTCTGTCCTGATGGGGGGATGTGCACAGGATGACAATGTAGCGGGCATACATGAGCAGAATGAAGACCGAAATGGCACAAACTTGATCAAAAGCGGCGGGGGCCAGGTGAAAAGGGGCCTTGATCAAGTATCTGACGAGAACCGCGGGAGGACGATGAGCGATCAGAACCCGAATCTCCTCAATATCGATGGAGGGCGGGTCAACGATCAGTCTGATGTCGACAAAGCCCGCCAGGTCGTTAGCCAATACACAGAATACGAACCGGATGAAGTCTGGATCAACGGCGGCCGCATGTGGGTCACTGCCCACACAAACAAAAGCCTCTCAGCCGAAGAAAAACGCAAGGCCCAGGCCGAGCTGCACAAAACACTCACCAAAGCCCTTCCCCGGTATAACATTGAAGTGCGGTTGAGTGAGCGGTAGAAGGTGACAGAAGAAGGTGACAGGCACCTATACCACTTCTTTTGAAGAGTGACAGGCACCTATACCACTTCTTTTGAAGAGTGACAGGCACCTATACCACCTTTCTGTACGAAGACCTTGATTTGACGAGGTTTGAACTGAATTGGGTGCCTGTCACCTATACCACCGCCTATACCACTTCCAGCCCTGGTTTTCCGGGGCTTTTTAGGTTTTGACCTGGGATGCCCTGTATACTATAATTAGAATGTTATGGGCAAGATGGTTTAATGGACTTATTTTATGAATTTATAAGCTTTTATAGGTTTCAAAGCCGATTTATATAGAATAGAATCAAAATGAGGTGAAGGACTGTGTACGATCGTCTTCAAGCTGTAGAAGATCGCTACGAAAGGCTGAACGAGCTTTTGAGCGATCCTGAGATTGTAAATGATACGAAGAAGCTGCGCGATTATTCCAAGGAGCAGTCGGGCATACAGGAAACGGTAGAAGCTTACCGCGAGTATAAAGAAGTCCGCGGGCAATACCAGGATGCAAAAGCAATGCTCGAGGAAAAGCTTGATGCAGAAATGCGTGAAATGGTGAAGGAAGAACTGGGGGAGCTCGAAGAAAGAGTGGAAGCTCTTGAAGCCCGCCTGAAGATTCTCCTGATCCCGAAAGACCCGAACGATGACAAAAACGTTATTATGGAAATCCGCGGAGCAGCGGGCGGCGATGAAGCGGCCTTGTTTGCCGGTGACCTTTACCGTATGTACAGCCGCTTTGCAGAGGTGCAGGGATGGAAAACAGATGTGATTGAGGCCAGCTCCACCGGTGTAGGCGGCTATAAAGAGATCATCTTTATCATCAATGGAAACGGTGCCTTCAGCAAGCTGAAGTTCGAGAATGGCGCCCACCGCGTGCAGCGTGTGCCGGAAACAGAATCAGGCGGGCGCATCCATACTTCGACTGCAACGGTGGCTGTTCTGCCGGAAGCGGAAGAAGTTGAAATCGAGATCCACGATAAAGATATCCGCGTCGATACGTTTGCTTCAAGCGGACCAGGCGGACAGAGCGTTAACACAACCATGTCAGCAGTGCGGCTTACCCACTTGCCGACAGGGACGGTTGTATCCTGCCAGGACGAGAAATCACAGATCAAGAACAAAGAAAAGGCAATGAAGGTCCTTCGTGCCCGTGTATATGATAAATTCCAGCAGGAAGCACAGGCGGAATACGACCAGCAGCGGAAATCCGCAGTGGGCACCGGTGACCGTTCTGAACGGATCCGCACCTACAACTTCCCGCAAAACCGTGTAACAGATCACCGCATCGGCCTGACCATCCAGAAACTTGACCAGATCCTTCAGGGCAAGCTGGATGAAGTGATTGATGCACTGATCATGGAAGAGCAGTCAGCCAAGTTGAAGGAAGCTTCAGATGCCTGATCAGCCTATGAAAGTCTATGAAGCCCTAAAGTGGGCTTCTTCTTTTTTAGAAACGGCAGGGAGGGATTCCAATGCGGGTGAAATCCTCCTTGGCCACTTTCTGAATATGAGCCGTTCCCGCCTGCTCGCGGAGATGAGGGAAGAACTGGACCCGAAGATACAGGCTGCCTTTGAGGAAGCAGTCAATTTGCATGCAGATGGCAGGCCAGTGCAATATATCATTGGAAAAGAAGAATTCTATGGGCGCGCTTATCTTGTGAATGAAAATGTGCTCATTCCCCGTCCGGAAACAGAAGAGCTGGTGCTCGAAGCCCTGAAGCGGAAGGAAAGGCTCTTTGGCAGGGAGGCTGCTCCTGCAGCTGCAGATATCGGAACCGGAAGCGGAGCCATTGCGGTAACCTTGAAGCTGGAATCACCGAGCCTTCAGGTGACTGCTACAGACGTGTACGGACCATCCTTGGACACGGCAAAAGAAAATGCTGAGCGCAACGGGGCTGAAATAGAATTTATTTTAGGGGATCTGCTGCAGCCTTTCATACAGAACAGCCGGAAATTCGATATCATCATTTCCAATCCGCCCTATATACCGACCGGGGATATGGCAGAAATGTCTGAAGTCGTCACCGAAAACGAGCCCCACCGCGCCTTGTTCGCCGGCCAGGACGGACTCGACCTTTACCGCCGCTTCATGCAGGAACTGCCGCTCGTGCTAAAAAAGAAATCGCTAGTCGGCTTCGAAGTCGGCGCCGGCCAAAGCAAAGATGTATCCCAACTGCTTCGGACTGCATTCCCAGATGCCAAAATAGACACAGTCTACGATATCAATGGGAAGGACCGGATGGTATTTGCGGAGATTGGCTGGCAGGATTAGTATATTGCAAAATTTAAGCATTAGGATTCAAGAGTGAGGGGGCCATTGGAGAATGGCTGCCCTCTTTTTATGTCGGACCTGTATTACCGCTAAAATCTAATTAAAAATATACTAAATAAGTGAGCAGGCACACTATTTTATCGGATTATCCTAGAATTTAAAGGCGCGCCTGCCTTATTTTCGGCGGAATTTAATCGTTGTAGGTGTTATTCTACATAGATTTCGATTTATTCTACATAAAAATGAGATATTTTTACGTAAAATTTCATTTATTCTACATAAAAATTAAAAGATTCTACACAAAATACATTTATTACCAATCGGCGGCAGCGCAGCAACATAGACTCCGTTCGGAGAACCAAATTTACTCCCTTGCCTTTGGTCTATGCACATAAATTTTTAAAAAACGAGTTGATTGGAGTGCAAGGAACGTAGACTCCTGCGGGAAATAGCGGAAGAGTTGAGACCCCACAGCGCGCAGCGCGAGGAGCTCAACTCCGCCCCGCGGAAAGCGAAGTGCCTGGAACAGAAATCAACTGACCCCATTTATAAGCAATCTAAATTGACAGATCTCAAACACGGGATCTTTTTTTATATTTTGCTAGTTTAAGAATCCCTCTTCCTGTCCACAATGGATTAGTGAAGGGACGGTGTCAAAAATGACAGCAAAATCATTAGCGAAATTATATATCATTATCTTATCCTTAGGAACAATGCTAAGCCTATATATACCAAACACAGAGGCGGCAGCGGAAGATCCGCTCGTTATCCCGCAGGAAGCCATCCGCCTCCGCATTCTCGCAAACAGCGACAGCGAAGGAGACCAGGCACTGAAACGGTTGGTGAGGGATGCGGTAAATAAAGAGATCACTGAATGGGTCAGCGAGCTGACTTCAATAGAAGAAGCGCGTTCGTTGATTAAGGAGAGGCTGCCGGAAATCCAGGAGATAGCAGAAAAGGTGGTAGAAGAAGAAAATTCAGACCAGACGGTCAGAGCTAATTTTGGCAAAGTAGATTTTCCTACTAAGCTGTATGGCCAGTTTTTATATCCGGCCGGCGAGTATGAAGCGATCCTGATTACACTTGGCGAAGGTGATGGAGCAAACTGGTGGTGTGTTCTTTTCCCTCCTCTATGCTTCCTTGATTTCTCAAATGGAGTAGCTGTAAGCGACGGATTTGAGGAGGAAAATCAGGAAAAAGGAGAATTTGGTAAGAAAGAACTAGATGGGAATGTGCTGGAAAGTGATAAGCCAAAAGTACCGAAGGCTGAAACAGATCCGGTATTCGTTAAAGAAGAGGAAGAAAAGGCGGAAGTTAAGTTTTTCATCAAAGAATTATGGGATAAAATCTTCGGATAGAATGCTGCTCTTTTCATAGAGCAGTATTTCTTTTTATAGGAAAAAAGTTATAAGAGAAGCTAATGCGTTTGTTACAAGTGCATGACAAGCCTTTTACATATGCTGGGAGCATGTTTGATTCCGGGAGAAGCGGATATTAAAGGAGTGTAAGCTAAAACAACAACTACTAAAAAGGAGATGGAAAACATGGCAAACAACAACAACAACGATAAAATGTCCCGCGAGGAAAGAGGCCGAAAAGGCGGAGAAGCTACCAGCAATAACCATGACAAGGAATTCTACCAAGAGATCGGCCAAAAAGGCGGAGAAGCTACTTCTGAGAATCATGACAAAGAATTCTATCAGGAAATCGGCCAAAAAGGCGGAGAAGCTACTGCTGAAAGCCATGACAAGGAATTCTATCAAGAGATCGGCAAAAAAGGCGGAGAAGCCACTTCTGAGAATCATGACAAGGAATTCTACCAGGAAATCGGCCAAAAGGGCGGAGAAGCTACTTCTGAGAACCATGATAAGGACTTCTATCGCGAAATTGGCGAAAAAGGCGGAAATTCAAGAAACAATAACAACGACTAAGTTTATAATGTAAAGGAAGTTTAAATTGAAAGATTTGAGATAGCGCGGCAGCCCGTATACAGATGGCTGCCGTGTTTTTTGTTTTTACGGTTCTACTTTTTTTCCCGCCTCATAGATATATTACTAGATTACAAATACTTAATGAGGTGAGAGTATGGAGGCATTGATCCGCTGTGCAGGAAAAGAAGATGAGAAAAAACTGACCGCATTTCTGGAAAAAGCGAATCTAGGGACAGATGGCATTTCTGAGTCTATCAATTATTTTTTGCTTATGGAAGATGAAGAGCAGAATATCAAAGCGACACTTGGAATCGAGCCATTAGGAAGCGTGGGCCTGCTCCGCTCACTGGTGCTTTCGGAAAGAGCATCGGAAAAAGACCTGCTGTTGCTTGTGGAACAGATACTGCGGCTGGCGAGAGAGAGGGAGCTGCACTCATTGTATCTGGCGACAAATAAAAAAGGATCATCAGAATTCTTTAAGCTGCTTGGCTTTCAGGATGAAAAAGGTGCTCTTCCGGAAGATCTCTGCCGTTCTGCCCACGTCCAGCATATTCTAACTGTGGATAACTTTTCATTTCTGAAGCTTTCATTATAAATTGTGGATATATCCACAAAGTTATCCACCATTCCTGAAAAGTTATACACAATTTGTGGATAAAACTTGAGTTATCCTCCATCTTCTTTTATACTTTCAAAAGTGATTGTGGTTTAAAAGCCGAAACAATGGGTAAACCACATAGAATTTGAACAGTATTGAAGGTGGGCACATTAATGAAGACAGAAATTTGGTCAGTGGATAAAAATGTGGATAGTTTAAATGATTATCCACAGATTAAGCAGGCAGCTGCTCTTTTAGCCCAAAATGAAACGGTAGCCTTTCCGACAGAGACGGTATATGGACTCGGCGGAAATGCAAAAAATGACGAAGCGGTTAAAAAGATATTTGAAGCGAAGGGCAGGCCATCTGACAATCCCCTTATCATCCACATTGCCGGCAGGGAGCAGCTGGAGGAGATTGTGGAAGAAATTCCAGAAAGTGCAGACAGGCTGATGAACGCTTTTTGGCCCGGCCCGCTGACAATCATATTTAATAAAAAAGAGGGCCAGCTTTCAGAGACAGCAACTGCCGGACTTTCAACGGTGGGTGTCAGGATGCCGGATCATCCGGTGGCGCTCGCTATCCTCCGCGAAAGCGGCGTTCCGGTTGCGGCTCCGAGCGCGAACAGGTCTGGGCGGCCGAGCCCGACCACTGCCGGACATGTGGCGGAAGACTTGAATGGAAGGATTGCAGGGATTGTGGATGGCGGGCCGACGGGGGTCGGTCTGGAATCCACAGTACTGGATTGTACGGGAGAGGTACCAGTCATCCTGAGGCCTGGCGGAGTCACGAAAGAGCAGCTGGAACAGGTGGTCGGAGAGGTGGCGGCCGACCCCGCACTTGCCGATGAGAAGGAGGCACCGCGCTCCCCTGGCATGAAATATCGCCATTATGCACCCGATGCTCCTCTCTATATAGTAGAAGGAACAAGGGAGCGGATCCAGGAGCTGATACGTGAAAATCAGGCAGAAGGTCTAAAAGCTGGTGTCCTTACGACCTCCGAAAATAAGGATTTTTATGATAGCGATTATACGTTTATATGCGGCAGGAGAGCAAACCTTGAAACAGTGGCAGCCTCCCTGTACGAAGCATTGCGGAGCTTCAACAGCTCAGGGGTGGACGTGATTTTCAGCGAAGCCTTCCCGGCTGAAGGCGTCGGTGAAGCCGTCATGAACCGGCTCCTCAAAGCTGCAGGCCATCGCATCATCAAATAAACTTGGAAATATTGATCTTGGTGCCAGGCACCGTCTATGGACATTGTCCACGGGTGGTGCCTGGCACTATTTTTGTCCCATTTCTCTGATTCTATTTCGCTTTGGACGTGCATATGCTGAATTAGCAAGTCCAAGGAGGAGAATGGATGACTGCGTATTTTGGGGAACTTATTACGTTGATGTTAATGGCGTTTGCCCTCGGGATGGATGCTTTTTCGGTCGGACTTGGCATGGGCATGTTCGAGCTGCGCCTGAGGCAAATTTTTAAAATAGGAATAACCATCGGCCTCTTTCACGTGTTCATGCCGCTATTGGGAATGATTGGCGGCAGGCTGCTGTCTGAGCAGTTTGGCTCTATTGCGGCTTATATCGGAGGCGGGCTCTTGCTGCTGCTCGGCGCACAGATGATATGGTCAAGCATCAAGGATGATGATACAAGCCTGATCACGCCTGCTGGTTTCGGCTTGCTCATTTTTGCGTTGAGCGTCAGCCTGGACAGCTTTTCAGTCGGACTCTCACTCGGGATTTATGGAGCAAAAACAGCGCTTGTCCTGGTATGTTTCGGCGCTGCCGCTGCAATTCTGACCTGGGCCGGACTATTGGCAGGACGAAAGGTGCAAGGCTGGATTGGACCCTACAGTGAAGCACTTGGCGGAGCCATCCTCCTGGCTTTCGGCATTAAGCTGTTATGGCCATTTTTATGATTCAGGCGGTGCCGGTGTGATTATATTTATTAAACACATGAAGGCATCCGAGTGGGTGCCTTTTTGTATGAATGGTCATGCAGGTTTTATCCACAGGTCGTGAGGGTCTTAGTTGTGTTCCTTAGTATGGGCAAGCCGCTTCCGCATTTCGTGTTGTCCGGCTCCAGGGGCTAGAGCCTCGAGTCATAAGTCACTTAGGAATTAAAGGCAAAGAACGCCTTATATTCCTAAGCGCCTTATGCTGGGCCCGCAGGATGCGGGTCATGCGGACGTTGCCACAGGATGTGGCGTTTTTAGTCCGCGATCCTTAATCTGAGCAAGCCCCTTCCGCACTTCGTGTTGTCCAGCTCCGGGTGCTAGCCCTTCGAGTCATAAGCCACTTTAGGATTGAAGGCAAAGAACGCCTTCTATCCTAAAGCGTCTTATGCTTGTCAGGGCTGAGCAAGCACCCTCCGCATTTCGTGTTGTCCAGCTCCGGCGGCTAGAGCCTCGAGTCATAAGCCAATCAGGCCAGAAGGTTAAAGAACAACCTTCCGTCCTGCTCGTCTTATGCTTGTCGGCTCTGAGCAAGCCGCCTCCGCATTTCGGTTGTGAACTTTCTATAAATTTTTCCATGCTTGTCTATTGAAAGTGTGACATTTGGCTTATAATGGAGGGAAAGGGGGCTGCATCGATGAGACGCATATTGTTTGTTTGTACAGGGAACACGTGCCGGAGTCCGATGGCAGAGGCTATTTTGAAGAGCCGGGGGCTTCAGGGGATTGAGGTAAGGTCTGCTGGTGTGTTTGCTGCCAATGGAGGACAGGCCTCCGCCCATGCGAAGCAGGTCCTTGAGGAGAATGGAATCACCCATGAACATACCTCGAGCGTTCTGACGGAGGAGCTGGCCGGATGGGCCGATCTGATTTTGACGATGACGTCGGGGCATAAATGGAATGTGGTCAGCATGTTTGAAGGAGCAGAGAGCAAAACCTTTACACTGACAGAGTTTGCAGGGAAGCCAGCCGGTGAGATCCTTGATCCATTCGGCGGAAGCCTTGAAATATACAGAGAAACGTTTAATGAACTGAAAAAGCATATCGGACAGATCATCAACAAATTAGAGAAGTAACGACCAGGGGGCAATTATGGAGAAGAAGCGCTATAAGTTCGGGTTGAGAAAAAAGCTGGTGCTGTTAACGACCATATTGGCATTCATTACATACACGACGAGTGCTGTATTCATTTATGGCCTTTATCCGGCTGTGAAGGATTATCTGCCGTTCGGGGAATCGGCCTTCAACATCATCACGCTTACGCTTGGGGCCATGTGGTCTGGCGTATTAACGTTCGTGGCGGCCGGCTTTATCACGAAACCGCTTCAAAAGCTTGAGAAGACAGCCCTGAGAGCAGCGGAAGGGGATATAAGGGAAGACGCGGAGCTTTCAAAATCGGATGATGAAATCCGCTCACTCGGAGCGGCGTTCAATCATATGCTTTCCAACCTCCGTGAAATGGTCGCAAAAATCGATGAAAATTTTCAGCATACGAATGATAAAGTAATCAGCATTTCACAGGAAGCATCTGCGGCTGCGGAGCAGGCTGCAAGCATTTCGAGGACAATCGGTGAAATTTCACTTGGTGCCGACAGCTCAGCTGTATCGATCCAGGCGACCGCCGAATCGGTCGAGGATGCCACAAGGATTGCTGAGGAAGTGCAGCAGCAGGCAAAAACATCCCAGCAGGTTTCCGGTGAGCTTGTCGACGATCTGAATGAGTCGAAGAAAGTCATCCACTCTCTTGTATCGGGAATCACCAAGCTGGCGGAAGACAACCAGGAATCTTTGCAGACCGTCAAGCGGCTCGAAGAAAATGCGGTCAAGGTTGAGCATATCATCCAGCTGGTAGGAGATATCGCTGCCCAGACGAATCTGCTGGCGCTGAACGCATCGATTGAAGCAGCGCGCGCAGGCGAGCATGGCAAAGGCTTTGCGGTCGTGGCCGAAGAGGTCCGGAAGCTGGCGGATGAAAGCGCCAAAGCGGTCCAGGGCATTTCCGAATTGATTAAAAACATCCAGAATGAAGTCCAGAATGTTGTCAGGCAAATCACTGCCCAGGTCGAAACCGCATCGGCCGAAGGGAAAAAAGGCGTCAAAACCAATCAGGTCCTCGGCGAGATGACAAATACCGTCAACCAGATGGCATCGTCTGTCACAACGATTTCCAGCCTGGTAGAGCAGCAGATGGAAGGCATCCGCCATTCTGCCACCCAGTCGCAGGAAGTGGCAGCCATTGCAGAGGAAACATCGGCAGGAGCCCAGGAGGTCGCGTCTGCTACGGAGAACCAGGCAAGGGTCATTTCCAATGTAGAGCAGCTTGCCTTTGCATTAAAGAATGAGGCGGAAAAGCTGAAGGAAACGATTACGAAATTCAGGGTATAAACACAAAGCAAGAATCTCTGCAGCACAGGCGGGGATTCTTCTTTATTTCACAGCCGGCCATTTTGACAACAGTCAAATAGGGGAATAGATATAAAGATATATATGGAGGTGGATGGATGAATGAATATGGAGGAAATCATCGCAGGATTGGGCAGCCGGACACCGGCCATCCTGGGAAGCAATAAATTCATAAACTATTCAGTTCTCGTACCGCTGATTGAAAAAGAAGACGGTGTCCATGTCCTTTTTGAGGTCCGGTCCATGGAAATGCGCAGGCAGCCAGGGGAAATCTGCTTTCCGGGCGGCAGGGTCGACAGATCGGACCCGGATGTGAAGCATACAGCAATCAGGGAAACAACCGAAGAGCTTGGAATCCCGATGAATGAAATTAGAGGGACAGTTCCCCTTGACTATATGGTATCCCCGTTTGGCATGATCATCTACCCTTTTGCAGGAATGCTGAAGCCATCCCAGCCTTTCCAGGTTAACCCGAAAGAGGTGGGCGAAGTATTCACTGTGCCGCTTTCCTACCTGCTGCAAACCAAGCCCGAGATTTATAAAATGAATTTCAGGCTGGAGCCTGAAAACGGCTTTCCTTTTGATCGGATTGCAGGAGGCGAAAACTATAATTGGCAGACCAGGTCAATGGAGGAATGCTTCTACTATTTTGAGGATAAAGTCATCTGGGGGCTGACCGCCAGGATCCTGCAGCATTTTATAGAGATTGTCAATGGTCTCCCGGAACAAAAATAGGCCCTTCCCAAAGGAAAGGCCGCTGCTGCCGCAGGGTTATATGACCCGTTTGGCACCCAGGTATTTCTTCGCCCAATAAGAGTCTGTCATTTTGACAACAGTGACCCCTTTATTGACAGTAACCGCGAAGAACTGATTATGGCCGGCATAAATGCCAACGAAGGAAGCCTTTTTGCTGGTGCCGCCGGCTGTGTTGAAAAAGACAAGGTCGCCCGGCTTCAAGTCTTTTTTCAGGATGGTTTTTCCGGTTTGCTGCATAGCAGCAGAAGTCCTCGGAAGCTTAACGCCTGCTTTGCTGTAGACATGCTGTACAAAGCCGGAGGCATCAAATCCTTTCTCTGATGTGCCGCCGTATTTCTATTTGATTTTCGCATGGGCAAGCGCATCCGCATATTCAATGACAACATTTAATTTTTGCTCATAATTCAGCTTCTGCTGTAGCTTCCCGAAAGTATCGGTGAAAACGTCTGCAGATGCTCCTGCTGAATGGAAGGACAATCCTGCCATCAATACAGAAGCGGCAGCAAGGCCTTTAAATAAATTCTTTTTCATTTGAACTCCTTCTTTCTTCGTTTGTCTTCATTGGTAATTGTAAATGGCAGCGGGGAAAAAATCGTTAAGCATTGTTTACAGTTTCAGTGAATGGGCGTTACTTTTCTGTAATTTTTTAACCGCAGAAACAGTCCGGCCAGCTTTCTATTTCAGCTTACTTGTGTCAAAATAAAGGAAGAAATCGTGTTTATTTAGGAGGTTTTTGTCATGAAGGTTGCAATTGCTTCAGATCATGGCGGAGTGAATATCCGCGAAGAAATGAAACATTTGATGGAAGAAATGGGCATTGAATATGAAGATTTCGGCTGCGAATGCGGCGTCTCCGTCGATTATCCTGATTATGCACTCGCTGTAGCGGAGAAGGTAGCATCAGGCGAATTTGATAAAGGAATCCTGATCTGCGGTACAGGGATTGGAATGAGCATTTCCGCCAACAAGGTGAAGGGCATCCGCTGTGCACTGGTCCATGATGTGTTCAGCGCCAAAGCGACCCGCCAGCATAATGACAGCAATATCCTTGCCATGGGCGAGCGTGTGATCGGACCGGGACTTGCCCGGGAAATAGCGAAAACCTGGCTGGAAACCGAGTTTGAAGGCGGACGCCATGCGAACCGGATCGGAAAAATCAAAACCTACGAAGATCTATAAGCAACTGGAAGGGTGATACCATGTTCGAAGAGATTCAGACTGAATTGAGAGAAATCCTGGATGAGTTCGGCGGACAGGTGGCGCTTAACGAAAACAGCGTGCTTGTAGTCGGCTGCAGCACCAGTGAAGTAATCGGCAAAAGGATCGGCACATCCGGCACAGATGAAGCCGCAGCCATTCTTTTTAAAGAGCTGAAGGAGTTTGCCGGCCGGACAGGAGTAAGCCTCGCCTTCCAATGCTGCGAGCATTTGAACAGGGCGCTCGTCGTGGAAAGGCAGACAGCAGAGCAGAAGAACCTTGAGGAAGTATCAGTCGTACCGGTGCGCCAGGCCGGAGGGGCCATGGCCTCATACGCCTACAGGCAGTTCAAGGACCCGGCCGTCGTCGAATTCATCAAGGCTGACGCCGGCATCGACATCGGCGACACCCTCATCGGCATGCACCTGAAACATGTAGCAGTCCCAATCAGAACAAAACAAAAAAGCATCGGCAGCGCACACGTCACCCTCGCCTCCACAAGATCCAAACTCATCGGCGGAAGCCGCGCCGTGTATGAGAGGCTGCCGGAGAATGAATCGTGTTAAGGATATTTTTTTGTAAAAAAGGAGTACGGTGAAAATTATCCGTACTCCTTTTTGATTTGTAAAAAGATTGCCTGGCGCCACTGGGTTGCCAATTAAATTTTAAAGCACCTGTTGATTGCAGTGGAAGGCACGAAGACTCCTGTGGGAAATAGCGGAAAAGTTGAGACCCCACAGCGCGCAGCGCGAGGAGGCTCAACTCCGCCCCGCGGAAAGCGAAGTGCCTGCAGCGGAAATCAACAGCCCCATTGAAAAAATAAACCCTATGAATGAATCGGCAGTGCGAAAAAGTAGAAACACCACCCGCACTCTTATTGATTTTAAAAATACCTGCCTTGTTTCAGGGATTTGCCATAAAAGTTTAAGGCACCTGTTGATTGCAGTGGAAGGCACGAAGACTCCTGTGGGAAATAGCGGCAAAGCTGAGACCCCGCAGCGCGCAGCGCGAGGAGGCTCAACTCCGCCCCGCGGAAAGCGAAGTGCCTGGAACGGAAATCAACAGCTTCATACATAAATACAATCTATGTTTTTAGCAGCCTTTCCATGGCTGCTTTTATTTTTTCTAAGAATCCTGTAACAAATCCAATCCCCGTGCGTTATCATTATACCCATTCAAAGAAAGGAGGGGAAAAAGCAGTTGGACGCCCGCAGAAAAGAAAAACTCGATGACCTATACTCACACTACGCAAAACCGTTGTACTATTATCTGCTCAAGCTTTCCGGCTCAGACCATATGGCCGAAGAACTCGTGCAGGAAACCTTCGTGCGTGCAACTGTTTCACTCTCCTTTTACCAGCAGGAGGATGTGCGTGCCTGGCTGTTCAAAGTGGCCAGGAATGCCTATCTGGATGAATGGCGGAAACGCCAGCGCCGCAAATGGGTGCCGTTTGCAGACTATCTTTTTTCAAAAGAAGAAATGCTCAGCCCCTACGGCCTGCCCGAAGAAGAAGCACTGGCTGCCGAACTGGAGCAGGATGCCGCAGCTTTATTGGCAAGCCTGCCGGAAAAATACCGGACAGTCCTCTATTTAAGAGAATACGAGCATTTCAGCTATAAGGAGATACAGGAAGCGCTTGACCTGACAGAAAGCCAGGTGAAGGTCGATCTTCACCGCGCCAGGAAAAAGCTCGCTTCAATTGCAGAAAAGAAAGGATGGGAGAAGGATGGAAGACTGGAGCCCTGATAAAGAAAAGAAAATCCTGACGAAATACCGTTTTACCCTGACATTCCGGGTGGTCAAAATCATCATTGCCGCACTATTTTTCTTCTGGGTGTATATGCTGGCCGTCACGATCAGCTATGACAGCCTGCACCTGGACCGGAAACATACTTTTTACACTCAGCTGGCGATGGACTGGACCCAGCCGAACACTCATAAAGACTTTGGCGGAATCGCGCAGTCAGAAATTACACCATTTTTCACCCAGAAGATTTCTTATCCTGTAACAAGGCGGGTCGGCAAAGAAGAACAGCCTGCCGGTGAAATGCAGATCAGGAAAGGGCTTTTGAACAGCTATTCGACACGGGCGCTTTCCTATTATCAGCCGGATCAGGAAGGAGGCTTCCGATTCTATTTTCCCGAAGATCCGAAGACAGGAGGGAAGCTTGATGCCGGGGACAGCAACGGCGTTTGGGAGGCTTTGGATAAGGTCCACGAGGGGACAGTGGCAGAGGCTGCTTTTTCAACAGACCGGTTTATGGAGCCGGAGAAGCTGTTCGCTCTCCTTGCGCCTTATGATCTGGACGTTTTGTGGATGCCTTTGTATACAGGTGAATTAAAAACTTTTAAAGGAAACACTGGAAGCGGCGGCAACTCTATTTCTCCTATTCCGGCCTTCGGATTGACGGGGGGAAGGGAGATCAGCGATGACCGCATGTCAGAAAGTGAATACGAATTCACGCCGGACATGCTCGGCAAAAATAAAGAGCTGATGCTTGGACAGATGGAAAAGCTTCTGAAAGAAGAGCGGAAAAGCTATTATGAGAATTTCCTTGGCATCGGCTATCTTGAGGAACGGCATGCTTTTCTGGAAGAGAACGGCTTTCAGGTATACGGAGCGGTCGTGACAGGGCCGGTCAAGGAGCTGCTGAAGCTGAAGGAGGTTAAAGAGCTGCGCGGCGCCCAGCTTGGTGAAATGGATTATTGGAATTGGACGGAGTAGCGATATTCCTATGAGAAATGCCCCGCCTGTTTTTGGCGGGGTATTGAAGTTGGGTTCCTTTTTAAAACCAAAACATGATAGAATGTAAGAGGATTTTACAAAAAAAGCATACATATGTAGTTTTTCAAAAAGGGAGGATTACAATGAAGCATTTAGCACAGCAGGATGAGCAGGTTTTTCAATCAATTCAAGATGAATTGAAGCGCCAGAGAACGAAGATCGAATTAATAGCTTCCGAGAATTTTGTCAGTGAAGCGGTGATGGAAGCGCAAGGGTCTGTATTGACCAATAAATACGCGGAAGGCTATCCGGGCAGACGCTATTATGGAGGCTGTGAGCATGTTGATGTGACGGAAAATCTGGCGCGCGACCGTGCGAAGCAGATTTTCGGGGCAGAGCATGCCAACGTCCAGCCTCACTCAGGTGCCCAGGCGAATATGGCTGTTTACTTCACAATCCTGGAAACAGGGGATACTGTCCTTGGCATGAACCTGTCCCATGGCGGACACCTCACCCACGGCAGCCCCGTCAACTTTTCAGGCATCCAGTACAACTTTGTTGAATACGGGGTGGATAAAGAAACGCACCGCATCAATTATGATGATGTCCTTGAAAAAGCGCGCGAGCATAAGCCGAAGCTGATTGTAGCCGGTGCAAGTGCCTATCCGCGCGAAATCGACTTCAAGCGTTTCCGTGAAATTGCCGATGAAGTCGGTGCTTACCTGATGGTCGACATGGCCCATATCGCCGGACTGGTCGCAGCGGGACTCCACCAAAATCCTGTGCCATATGCTGACTTTGTAACAACCACTACACATAAAACACTGCGTGGACCGCGCGGCGGCATGATCCTTTGCCGTGAGGAATTCGCGAAGAAGATTGATAAATCTATCTTCCCTGGCATCCAGGGCGGCCCATTGATGCACGTGATCGCAGCCAAGGCTGTCGCATTCGGCGAAGCACTGCAGGACAGCTTCAAAGATTACGCGAAAAATATCATTGATAACGCTAAAGCGCTGGGAGAAGGACTGAAAGCGGAAGGCATCGACCTTGTTTCCGGCGGAACGGACAATCACCTTCTTCTGATCGATCTCCGCTCCCTTGGCCTGACAGGCAAGGTGGCTGAAAAGGTGCTTGATGAAATCGGCATCACCGTCAATAAAAATACGATTCCATTCGATCCGGAAAGCCCATTTGTCACAAGCGGCATCCGCATCGGAACAGCCGCTGTCACTTCCCGCGGCTTTGGCGAAAAAGAGATGAAGGAAATCGCATCCCTGATTGCCTTCACCCTGAAGAACCATGAGGACGAAGCAAAGCTTGCGGAAGCAAATAGCCGCGTTGAGGAACTCACAGGCAGATTTACCCTTTATAAAGAGCTTTAAGATGGAGGGCCTTCCTTTGCGGGAGGCTCTTTTTGCGGAGGGCTGCAAAGACTCATTACGAATAATTAACAATTTCTGCTCTCAGTTGCCCTTGCATTTATTTTTCTGTAAAATTAGACGAAGTGTAAACGAAACATAGCGAAGAAAAAAGGAGAGATTTTTCAATGGCAAAAGTATACGTCTTTGATCACCCGCTCATTCAGCACAAGCTTACATACATCAGAGAGAAAAACACAGGCACGAAAGAGTTCCGCGAACTGGTTGATGAGGTCGCAACACTTATGGCCTTCGAAATCACCCGCGACATGCCGTTGGAAGAGATTGAAATTGAAACTCCTGTCAGCGTAACAAAATCAAATGTCCTTTCCGGCAAAAAGCTGGGAATCGTACCGATCCTGCGTGCTGGAATCGGCATGGTGGACGGCATCCTGAAGCTGATCCCGGCTGCCAAGGTAGGGCATATCGGCCTTTACCGCGATCCGGAAACACTTCAGCCGGTTGAATATTATGCCAAGCTGCCAAGCGATGTCGAGGAAAGGGACTTCATCGTAGTCGATCCTATGCTTGCAACAGGCGGATCTGCCATTGAAGCGATGCATTCTTTGAAAAAGCGCGGCGCGAAAAATATCAAATTCATGTGCCTGATCGCAGCTCCTGAAGGTGTGGATGCAGTGAAGGAAGCACATCCGGACGTTGATATCTATATCGCTGCCCTCGACGAGAAGCTGAACGAAAAAGGCTATATCGTCCCAGGCCTTGGCGATGCAGGCGACCGTTTGTTTGGAACTAAATAAGTAAGAAGATTAATGGGACCGGCCGTGGGAGCGGCTGGTTTCTTGATTTTTTGGTAATTAATGTATTTTTTGTAGAAAGACGCAGATTTTATGTAGAATCATGCTAATTTTATGTAGAAAAACAAGAATAATTGGTAGAATAACGTCAGATTTATGTAGAATCAACATAAATCCTCCCTGCATTTTTAGGAAAAACTCCTCACTGTTTATGAAAAATATGTATTTCTGTATAAAATATAGACCAGCCTATGAAAATCCTCATTTTTTATGTAGAAAAAACAAGCTAACCCCAAGAAAATTTTAATAAAATCGAATTCACTCCTATTAAAAGAGGAAATCCATATTAAACAGAGAATCTAATACTGACCAAATACCATTCCAAAGAGGTGAATGTCCATATGATTGCCAAAAAAAGAGTCGTGCCTTTGAAAATCAGGCAGCTTGAAGCATTGTTGAGAAGATCGCCGTCCCATCATCCGAAAATCCCTCTGATTGAGCAGGAACTCATCAAACGCCGCACCGGTTACCGCGGAGAAAAGAATGTAGATTATCATCTTTCCTTCCTGCCGGATGAATACCTCATTTTTCATGGTCTCCGCTTAGTGCATCAGCACCCCTTCCAGATAGATACCCTTATCCTTGCCCCCTCATTTATCACAGTAGCTGAAATCAAGAACATTTCCGGTACACTATTTTTTGAAAAACACTCCCACCAAGTAATCAGGCAGTCCAGCAAGGGAGAGGACGGGTTTTCCAATCCGCTGTTTCAAGTCCAGCGCCATAAAATTCAGCTCAAAGGCTGGATGGAGAAAATGAAGCTTCCAGACCTGCCGATTGAGCCGCTGGTCATCATCAGCTCCAATTCAACGATTATTAAAACCAACATAGGTAATGAGCTTATCTATAATACCGTGATACATGCGGAACAGCTGCCCGGCAAACTCGATAAGCTCCGCCCATTATCTCCTACACTAATCCTAACAAGCAAAGAAATGAACAAACTGAAAAGGATTCTGCTGAAAAACCACGAGCCGCTCTATACATCCATTCTCGAACAATATAACATCTCACCTGAAGAAATTATTCGCGGGGTGCAATGCCCCGGATGCCAACTGTACGCGATGTCACGCATTCATGGCAGATGGATTTGCCCGGCTTGTGCGGGCGAGTCAAAAAAAGCCCACATCCGCGCGATACTCGATTACTTTCTCCTCGTGAAAAATTCCGTCAGCAGCCAGAAATGCAGAGACTTTCTGTTATATGACTCCAGCAGGAACATCCACCAACTTTTATCCACCCTCAACCTCCAATCCTCCGGCACCACCAAAAACCGCCTATACCACTCTCCCTCTGAAGAAAACTGGGATGA
The DNA here is from genome assembly GCF_984799205.1 of Bacillus sp. SRL543. Taxonomy (NCBI): domain Bacteria; kingdom Bacillati; phylum Bacillota; class Bacilli; order Caryophanales; family Bacillaceae; genus Bacillus; species Bacillus sp. SRL543. Next base: position 4,555,452 of record NZ_OZ481794.1, on the reverse strand, counting down.
CCTTGAAAACCTCCTGAATACTCCCGCCCTTGAAAACAAACCCTAAGGAAAAAGCCGAAAGGAGCCTTCCATGAAAAAAATTCTCCTCGTCATCAGTCTGTTTGCAGTCATGCTCTGTCCCCATGTGCATGCAAGAACTTTACAAATCCCGCCGCTCCCGGCTGAACCGCAGGATGAATACAGGGTGGCCATTGTACTGATGAAAGAAGGCAAAACCAAACAGGACCGGAACATCCTTCTTAGGCAATACCCTGAATTAACTCTCAGGCAAAGCTTCCAGGAGGCCTTGAACGGTTTTTCAGTAAAGGGGCCGGTCAGCATTCTTGACCGGCTTGCTAAAGAAGAGGAAGTCCTTAAAATATCCCAGGCGGTCACGTATCAGGCGGAAAGTGAGGATGGCATCAGCCTGATTGGCAGCCATACAGTCAGGGGGCTGTTTGATGAGAAGGGGGAGCGGCTGTCTGGGAAGGGTGTCACAATCGGGGTGATTGATACGGGGATTGATTATAATCATCCGGATCTGCGGAGGAATTACGCTGGCGGCCGCGACCTGGTGGACCAGGATGATGACCCGATGGAAACGGTGAAGACGGCGGGAGAGAATACTTTTCATGGAACCCATGTGGCAGGTGTGATTGCAGCCAATGGCAAAATGAGGGGAGTGGCTCCTGAGGCGAAGATCATTGCCTACCGGGCACTCGGCCCAGGCGGTGCAGGCACGACTGAACAGGTGATTGCAGCCGTTGAACAGGCTATTAAAGACAAAGTCGATATTCTGAATCTATCGCTCGGCAACAGTGTCAATGGCCCGGATCTGCCCATCAGCCTCGCCTTGAATAAAGCGGTAGACAAGGGCATTACCGCGGTTACTTCATCCGGTAATTCAGGACCGAATACCTGGACAGTCGGCTCGCCGGGCACCGCCTCCAAAGCAATTTCGGTTGGCGCCTCAACGCCAAAGCTCCGGGTTCCTTATCTCGACTTTGGCAGCGGGAAGAAAGTGAAATTGGATCCCCTTCAAGGCTCTTCGCTCTGGAATTTAGACCGATCCTATGAGATGGCGTTCGGCGGACTTGGCAAACCGGAGGAGCTTAAGCAGATAAAAGGGAAGATTGCCCTCATTCAGAGAGGCGGCCTTACTTTTTCCCAAAAAGCCAAAAATGCCAGGCAGGCAGGGGCCGTCGCCGTCATTATCTACAACAATACCGACGGAAGCTTTGCAGGCAATCTTGAGGAAGATGCCGGCCTGCCGGTTGTGTCGCTCTCTAAGCAGGAAGGGGACCAGCTTAAGGAGCGCCTGCAGGGAGAAACGGTGCTGGCCCGAACATATATAATAGAAGAAAAGGATCTTCTTGCCGATTTCAGCTCCCGCGGACCGGTGACCGATACTTGGGAAATCAAGCCGGACGTTCTTGCGCCCGGGGTGGCCATCAGCAGTACGGTTCCCGGGGGATATCTTCCTCTGCAGGGGACGAGTATGGCCTCACCCCATGTTGCTGGTGCATGTGCGCTGATTAAACAGGCCCACCCTGATTGGAGCCCGGAGGAAATCAAGTCCTCACTCATGAATACAGCTCTTCCTCTCTATAATGAAGGGGGCAGTCTGTACAGGACTTATGAACAGGGGGCAGGCCGCATTCAAATAGAGGATGCGGTGAAGGCCCCTTCCTTAGTGACGCCGGCCTCGCTCCAATTTGGCAAGTTCCGGATAGCGGGCCGTGAGAATGAACATGTCCGCTATCTGACCGTTAAAAATACCGGCAGCCGCACAGAATCCTATTCTTTCTCTGTACCCTCAAACGTCGGGGGGATAGAATGGGAAATTCCGCTCGCCTTTCGACTGGAACCCGGCGAGAAGAAAAAGCTGGCTGTAAAAATGAAGATAGACCCCGAAGAATTCAAACAGAAAATCCATGATGGGCGAATTGTTCTGAATGCGGGCAGCAGGAAAGTCAGCATCCCGTATTTGTATGTCCTCGAGGAGCCGGATTACCCGCGTGTGATGGGCTTTGATTTTGGAAAAGGCGACAACGGCGGGAGCTACCGCTATGAAGTCTATCTTCCAGGGGGGGCGGAAGAATTTGGGATTGCCCTGTTTGATCCTGATACGCTCCGGTTCATCCAATTTCTTGACTGGAAGCGGGATGCAGGCAAAGGCCAGATCCAGAAGGAATTGAAGAACGGTGACCTGCCGCCGGATGGCGTCTACATCGCCCAGGTCTTTGCAAGGAAAGCGGGGAGACAGGATATGATAGAGGCTTATCTGGAGGTAAAAAAAGAAGAGGAAAAAGGTGCAATTGGAGCGAGATGATACTCCGCTCCAATTGCAAGTTATTATCCCAAAAAAATATCGAAAATAGTGTGAACAAACACTTTTCGGTTTGCAGAGTTTGTGAACTTTTTCACTCCGAATGCATTGACATTGACAGATGCCTATTGTATGCTTACAAAGGGTATAAATGATAGGGTTTTCACAAAGATTCCCGCAGGTGAAAGTAACCGCAATCTGCGTGGTATCAGCAATGAAAACACTTACCTCAAAACCGCCCCCATTCTCTTTTCACTAGTAAGAAACTTTGCATTCTTAAGACAAAAAGACGTCAAGGGAATACATTTCTAGCATGGAGGATGCGTTATCATGCGTCGAAAAGACCGCCACCCATTTCAAGCCATGGCTTTGATGTCCGCCATCCTTTCCCAATTAGTAGGCTCCGTCCTGATCGGCATCTTCCTCGGAAGATGGCTTGACCATGTGATGGGAACCGGGCCTTTATTCCTGATACTCGGATTGCTTATAGGATTGGCAGCAGGGACTTATGCCATGCTTCACTTGGTCGGACGTTTCTTTACAGGAGACTAACAGCCTATGCCAGACCTCAAAACAATGTTTATACGGCAGCGCAAATACATATTCCTGCTGCTGTCAGTCTATGTTCTCGGTTGGGGATTCACCTCTTATCAATCTATCTTTATGGGGCTGATATTGGGGACAAGCCTGAGCCTGTTCAATTTATGGCTGATGGTAAGGAAGACGGACCAGCTTGGGGAAGCGGCAGCGAACGGCCAAAGGATGAGGTCGCTTGGGATGCTGTCGAGGATGGCGACGGCAGTGCTTGCCGTCATGATCAGCATGAAGTACCCGGATGAGGTGCATCTGATCAGCGTAGTTCTGGGATTAATGACATCATATATTGTCATTATGATAGATTATTTTCTTCAACTTTTTGTTTTACGTAAATAGCCGGGAAGAGAGGTGAATACTGTGCATCATGAAGCACCTATAGTTGAATTTCTTGGTTTGAATTTCAACTTGGCAAACATGTTGATGATTACAGTTGCCAGTGCCATTGTTTTCATCATCGCTGTTCTTTCCACTCGTACGCTCGCCATGAGACCAACCGGAATGCAGAACTTTTTCGAATGGATCATGGATTTTGTAAAAAACATCATCAACAGTACGATGGACTGGAAAGATGGCGGAAGATTCCATATCCTTGGAATCACGATCATTATGTATGTTTTTGTTTCAAATATGCTGGGGCTTCCATTCTCCGTGGTCATCAATGACCAGCTTTGGTGGAAATCGCCTACAGCAGACCCTGCTGTAACGCTCACATTGGCAGTTATGGTAGTTGGATTGTCGCACTATTACGGTGTAAAGCTTCGGGGAGTAGGGGAATACGGAAAAGAATTTTTCCGTCCATTCTGGTTCATGTTCCCGATCAAGATCATCGAGGAGTTTGCCAACACGCTTACACTCGGCCTTCGTCTCTATGGTAACATCTATGCGGGTGAAATCCTGCTGACACTGATTGCCGGAAGCCTGGCATCAGGGTGGGTCGGACATCTGGCCGCGATTGTACCAATGCTTGCATGGCAAGGGTTCTCAATATTTGTCGGCGCAATCCAGGCATTTATTTTCTGTATGTTAACAATGGTTTATCTCTCCCACAAAGTGAGCTCTGACCATTAATATATACCTGTTCATTCTATGAACAAAACATTCAAACACTATATTATTTTATACAATCCTAAGGAGGAACTTTATAATGGGTCTTTTAGCAGCAGCAATTGCAATTGGTTTGGCAGCACTAGGTGCCGGTATTGGTAACGGTCTTATCGTATCACGTACAGTTGAGGGGATTGCCCGTCAGCCGGAAGCTCGCGGAATGCTTCAAACAACTATGTTCATCGGGGTAGCGTTAGTTGAGGCCGTGCCGATCATCGCAGTTGTTATCGCGTTCATGGTTATTGGTCAATAATTATACTGCAGTACACATAATGGCGAAGATCATGGATGTGACCCTTCGCCATTCCTTTATGCCCAGGTGCGGATGCGCCTGATTCCTGAAGCACCGCCAGCATGTGCAGGCGGGTGCTGACTGGCTTTTTGAATCTGAATGAACCGAATTCATTTTATGAAATTCGTTAACTTGTTGATAGGGAAAGTGGAAGACTCTTGAAGGGAGTGAATCGAGGGTGTTAGCAAGCAATTTAGTATTAGGCGCTGCAGAAGGCGCAGCACATACAGCATTCAACGGCGGGGATATTTTATTCCAGCTGGCTATGTTTATCATTTTGTTGGCATTGCTCAAGAAATTTGCATGGGGTCCTTTGATGGGCATCATGAAACAGCGTGAAGAGCATATTGCCAATGAAATCGGCGCGGCTGAGCAAAGCCGTGTTGAAGCGAATAAGCTTCTGGAAGAGCAGAGAAGCCTTCTGAAGGAAGCGCGTACAGATGCTCAGAACCTGATTGAAGGTGCGAAAAAGCAAGGCGACGTGCAGCGTGAGGAAATCATCTTGGCAGCCCGTGCCGAAGCAGAGCGCGTGAAGGAATCAGCGAAGCTTGAAATCGATCAGCAGAAAGAAAAAGCAGTTGCCGCAATCCGCGAGCAGGTTGCTTCCCTGTCTGTCCTTATTGCTTCCAAAGTTATTGAGAAGGAACTGAGTGCAGCAGACCAGGAAAAGCTGATCAATGAATACATCCAAGAGGCAGGAGAAAACCGATGAGCGGCTCTACAGTAGCAAAGCGCTATGCGTTGGCTCTGTTCCAGCTTGCGAATGAACATCAGCTTCTTGGCCAAATGGAAGAAGACCTTCGCATCGTCAAAGATGTCGTAAACAATAATAAGGGCCTGGATGCAGTCCTGAAATCCCCGAAACTTGAGAATGATGAGAAAAAAGGGATCATCAAAACTGCCTTCGCGTCTGTTAATCCTTTAGTACTTAATACACTTATGCTATTGATTGACCGCCACCGTGAAGATCAATTCTCTGATCTTGCGGAGGAGTTCATCAGCCTTGCGAATGACGCAAGGGGCATTGCGGAAGCAAAGGTCTACTCAGTCCGTCCGCTGACAGAATCTGAGAGCAGCGAGCTATCTGCTGCATTTGCATCAAGGGTTGGAAAAACGTCCCTCCGCATTGAAAATATCGTGGACCCAGGCCTGCTCGGCGGCATCAAGCTCCGCATCGGAAACAGGATTTTCGACGGCAGCATGCGCGGCAAGCTGGAACGCCTGGAACGTCAATTATTAAGCTAAGATTTATAGATAGGGGTGAAACTCATGAGCATCAAAGCTGAAGAAATCAGTGCGCTGATAAAAAAGCAGATCGAAAACTATCAGTCGGAAATTCAAGTGAGTGATGTAGGTACAGTTATCCAGATCGGTGACGGTATCGCCCGTGCTCATGGCCTCGACAATGTCATGGCTGGAGAACTTGTTGAATTTTCAAACGGCGTTATGGGTATGGCACAAAACCTTGAAGAAAATAACGTCGGTATTATCATCCTTGGCCCATATACTGAAATCCGTGAAGGAGATGAGGTCCGCCGTACGGGCCGCATCATGGAGGTTCCTGTCGGGCCTGAGCTGATCGGGCGCGTAGTCAACCCGCTTGGACAGCCTGTTGATGGCATGGGGCCGATCAACACAACAAAAACACGTCCGATCGAAAGCCCTGCACCAGGCGTTATGGACCGTAAATCCGTCCATGAGCCGCTGCAGACTGGTATCAAAGCGATCGACGCCCTTGTGCCAATCGGACGCGGACAGCGTGAGCTTATCATCGGTGACCGCCAGACTGGTAAAACTTCCGTTGCCATCGATACAATCCTGAACCAGAAGGACCAGGATATGGTATGTATCTATGTAGCTATCGGACAAAAAGAATCTACTGTCCGTAATGCAGTAGAAACGCTCCGCAAGACAGGTGCATTAGAGTACACAATCGTTGTTACTGCTTCTGCATCCCAGCCGGCTCCGCTATTGTTCCTTGCTCCATATGCAGGTGTAACATTCGGTGAAGAATTCATGTACAATGGCAAGCACGTTCTTGTCGTATATGATGATCTTACAAAACAAGCGGCTGCTTACCGTGAGCTTTCACTATTATTGCGCCGTCCTCCAGGACGTGAAGCATATCCAGGGGATGTATTCTACCTGCACAGCCGCCTGCTTGAGCGTGCTGCAAAGCTGAGCGATGCGAAGGGCGCAGGTTCCATCACTGCACTTCCTTTCATCGAAACACAGGCAGGGGATGTATCAGCATACATTCCAACTAACGTTATCTCTATCACGGACGGACAAATCTTCCTTCAGTCTGACCTGTTCTTCTCAGGCGTACGCCCTGCGATCAACGCTGGTCTTTCTGTATCACGCGTCGGCGGATCTGCACAGATCAAAGCGATGAAAAAGGTATCCGGTACATTGCGTCTGGACCTTGCATCATACCGTGAGCTTGAAGCATTTGCCCAGTTCGGTTCTGACCTTGATAAAGCAACACAAGCCAAGCTTAACCGCGGTGCCCGTACAGTTGAAGTACTGAAGCAGGATCTTAACAAGCCGCTTAAGGTTGAAAAGCAGGTAGCCATCCTGTATGCATTGACACGCGGCTTCCTAGACGATATCCCTGTCCAGGACGTCCGCCGTTTCGAAGCTGAATTCCTTACATGGCTTGACCATAACAAGAAAGATTTGTTAGACCATATCGCATCGACGAAAGAGCTTCCTGCTGACGATGATATGGCTTCTGCGATCAACAGCTTCAAAAAGACTTTCGCAGTAACCGAGTAATAGCGCAGGTCCCAAGCAGAAAAAGCCTGATTCAGGCTTTTTCCCTTGAGGATGGATATCGCTGTTAAAGGTCTGACAATAGAAGCGCTGGCGGGGCTGCTCCATAGCGGGCAGGCTCTCAGCCTGACATTCTTTGAAAAGGGTGGTGAGAACCTGTGGCATCATTGCGCGATATAAAAAATAGGATCACTTCTACAAAGAAGACGAGCCAAATCACAAAGGCCATGCAAATGGTATCTGCGGCAAAAATGAACCGTGCAGAAATGAATGCTAAGTCATTCGTTCCCTACATGGAAAAAATCCAGGAAGTGACTGCCAGCATCGCACTGGGCAGCACTGATGTATCCCATCCGATGCTGACATCCCGTCCCGTTAAAAAGACAGGATACCTAGTCATCACTTCCGACCGCGGATTGGCCGGGGCATACAACAGCAATATCTTGCGGACTGTATACCAGACCATTCAAAAACGCCATAAATCAAATGATGAGTACGCAATCATCGCCATCGGCCGCATTGGGCGCGATTTCTTCAGGAAGCGCGGCATGAACGTCATTCTGGATATCGTGGCAGTTGCGGACCAGCCTGCTTTTGCGGAAATCAAAGATATTGCCGGCAAAACGGTAGGGATGTTTTCAGACGAAACATTTGATGAACTATATATTTATTACAGCCATTATGTCAGTGCAATCCAGCAGGATGTAACAGAGAAGAAACTTCTCCCGCTTACGGATATCTCTTCTTCCGGCGGAAAGCTTACATCCTATGAATTCGAGCCTTCTGCAGAAGATATTCTGGAAGTCCTTCTTCCGCAATATGCAGAAAGCCTGATCTATGGCGCTCTTCTGGACAGCAAGGCCAGTGAGCACGCGGCCCGCATGACAGCCATGCAGAGTGCGACGGATAATGCGAAGGAGCTTATCAATTCGCTTAGCCTCAGCTACAACCGTGCGCGTCAGGCGGCCATTACCCAGGAAATTACCGAAATCGTCGGCGGCGCGGCAGCGCTGGAATAATAAATGCCGGCCCTGGCTGCTTTTAGAAGCTTCTGCTTAAGTGTCTTCACTGCTGATGGCGCCAAAGCAGCTGCATCTTACAGCACAGGCAAGGCAAGATAGAGACGCCCGACTGATATCATGCCAGGCGCAATCCTCTATTGAATTGAAATATTAGGAGGGAAAATGATGAACAAAGGACGCGTTCTTCAAATCATGGGTCCGGTTGTTGACGTAAAGTTTGACAGCGGCGAGCTTCCGCAAATCTACAATGCATTAACAATCTCAGTCCCTGCGCGTAACGAATCTGAAGTTGCAATCAGCTTAACCCTTGAAGTTGCCCTTCACTTAGGTGATGATACAGTTCGTACTATTGCCATGGCTTCTACCGACGGATTAACCCGCGGAGCAGAAGTTACTGACACTGGTGCACCTATCTCTGTACCTGTTGGGGATATCACTCTTGGACGTGTATTCAACGTACTTGGTGAAACAATCGACCTGGATCCGGCACTTGAAGCCGGCATCCGCCGCGACTCCATCCACAGGGAAGCACCTAAATTCGAGCAGCTTTCAACTGAGGTTGAAATCCTCGAAACTGGAATCAAAGTAGTAGACCTTCTTGCACCTTACATCAAGGGTGGTAAAATCGGCCTCTTTGGTGGTGCCGGTGTAGGTAAAACCGTTCTGATCCAGGAATTGATCAATAATATCGCCCAGGAGCACGGCGGTATCTCCGTATTCGCCGGTGTCGGCGAGCGTACACGTGAAGGTAATGACCTTTACCACGAGATGACCGACTCAGGCGTTATCAAGAAAACAGCAATGGTATTCGGCCAGATGAACGAGCCGCCAGGAGCACGTATGCGTGTTGCCCTTACAGGTTTGACAATGGCTGAATTCTTCCGTGATGACCAAGGACAGGACGTTCTTTTCTTCATGGATAACATCTTCCGTTTCACACAGGCAGGTTCTGAGGTTTCCGCCCTGTTAGGCCGTATGCCTTCAGCGGTAGGTTACCAGCCGACACTTGCAACAGAAATGGGACGCCTTCAGGAACGTATCACATCTACTAACGTAGGTTCTGTTACTTCCATCCAGGCAATCTATGTACCAGCCGATGACTATACGGATCCGGCTCCTGCAACAACGTTCGCTCACTTGGATGCAACAACTAACCTTGAGCGTAAGCTTTCTGAGATGGGTATCTACCCTGCGGTGGATCCTCTTGCTTCAACTTCCCGCGCACTGTCGCCGGAAATCGTTGGAGAAGAGCACTACTCAGTAGCGCGTCAGGTTCAATCAACGCTTCAGCGTTACAGAGAACTTCAGGATATCATTGCGATCCTCGGTATGGATGAGCTTTCTGACGAAGATAAGCTTGTTGTACACCGTGCACGCCGTATCCAGTTCTATCTATCACAGAACTTCCACGTTGCCGAGCAGTTCACTGGCCAGAAGGGTTCTTATGTTCCAGTTAAAGAAACTGTCAAAGGCTTCAAAGAAATTCTTGAAGGCAAATACGACCATCTTCCAGAAGATGCTTTCCGTCTTGTCGGAACGATCGAAGACGTGCTTGAAAATGCGAAAAGCATGGGCGTAGAGGTCTAATTTCGGACCAGGAGGGTAAAAAATGAAGACGATCAAAGTCAGTGTTGTTACTCCCGATGGCCCGGTGTACGAATCAGATGTGGACATGGTCAGCACCAAAGCTCAAAGCGGCGAGCTTGGCATCCTGCCTGGACATATTCCAATGGTCGCACCGCTGCAAATTGGAGCCGTCCGCCTGAAGAATGGCGGAAATACTGAATTCCTGGCAGTCAATGGCGGCTTCATCGAAGTCCGTCCGGATCAAGTAACGATCCTAGCGCAATCCGCTGAGCAATCAGAAGGAATCGACATCGAGCGTGCCAAAAGCGCAAAAAACCGCGCCGAACAGCGCCTCGCCGATCAAAAGCGCGACAACATTGACGCCAAACGGGCCGAACTAGCCCTCCAAAGGGCAGTCAACCGTATTTCAGTTGCTGAAAGAAGAATATAATTATAAAAACCTCCGGTCATGTGCCGGGGGTTTTTATTTTGGCTTATATTGTATAAAGAGAGGCTTTTTCAGCTAATGCGGCGGCAAGATAGTGAAGGAATGGTTAAAAAAAACAGGAAATCTTATCCCTATTCGAGTGTCCAGCAAGCCTTAAAATAAGCGGAGATTTTCCGGTTAAGCTGCTGAATATGGCACGGGTGGGAGTAATTAAGCGGACAATTTCCGGTTAAGAAGAGAGAAGTTGCCCATTTTCCTGTTTTTTGAGTCGATAACCGGAATTTCTCCGTCTATTTTAGCCATTTTTAGAGACTTTTCAAGAATAAGGGAAATTTCTCCGCTTATTTTTCGTCATGAATCCATAAAAATTATAAAAACCCCTGTTGATTGCAGTGGAAGGCAAGACTCCTGTGGGAGATAGCGGCAGGGCTGAGACCCTGCAGCGCGCAAGCATGAGGAGGCTCAACTTCCCCCCGCGGAAAGCGAAGTGCCGCAACGGAAATCAACAGCCCCATTACCAGCACAAATCCACTCTCCTTAAGAATAAGCCCTCAACTATTTTATTATTAACTAACCCCACAGTCCCTATATCAGAAAAACATAGGTCATAACTCCAACGATTCTGCGTAAAATGTACAAGGGCCTCAATATTTCCAAATAATACATAAGCTTTATCGACAGTAAAAACCAACGATGCTATAATGATAACGATTACATTTCTAAAAGTTTTGAAAATTCACATGTTTTAGGAGGGAAAGACATGGATTTGCTGAACTTATACCAAAATAACTATCTAATTGTCTTTGTATTTCTATGTCTTGGTGTCCTGCTTCCTGTCATAGCATTATTCATGGGGAAGCTCCTTCGCCCCCACAAGCCGTCAGAAGCAAAGTACACCACATACGAAAGCGGGATTGAACCATTCCATGATTCCAGGGTACAGTTCAATGTCCGCTATTATATTTTTGCCCTCATGTTTGTCATCTTCGATGTTGAAACCGTATTTTTATACCCCTGGGCTGTCGCCTATGAAAAACTCGGAATATTTGCCCTGATTGAAATGCTCATTTTTACCATCATGCTGGTCATCGGACTAATCTACGCATGGAAGAAGAAGGTGCTCAAATGGACTTGAAGCTCGAGGATATCACACCGGAAGAAATGCAGGAGCTGCAGCGTAATGTATTTATGGCCACACTTGAACAAATCAAAGCCTGGGCCAGAAGCAATTCTCTATGGCCGATGACTTTCGGTCTTGCCTGCTGTGCAATCGAAATGATGGGAGTGGGTTCTTCCCACTATGACCTGGACCGGTTCGGCTCATTTTTCCGAACCTCACCGCGCCAGTCGGACGTCATGATTGTCTCCGGGACTGTTACGAAAAAAATGGCGCCGATCGTCCGCCGCCTGTATGATCAAATGCCTGAGCCCAAATGGGTCATTGCCATGGGTTCCTGTGCAACGGCCGGCGGGCCTTATGTTAAGTCTTATTCGGTTGTTAAAGGTGTCGACCAGATCGTCCCGGTGGATGTATACATACCAGGCTGTCCGCCAAATCCGGCAGCTCTGATCTATGGAATCAACAAGCTTAAAGAAAAAATCCGTTACGAAGCAAAGACCGGGAAGCGGGTGATCTAGACCAATGGGCGATGAAAAGGATAAAGAGCAGCTGAAGAAAGAGGCAGCAGAAAAGGCCAAAGCAATCGCCAAAAAGCGCCTTGAAGAACAGCGTGCAGCTGAACAGGCTGAAATAAAGGAAGCATCAGACTCAGAAGAAGACCTTGCGAAAAAGAAAGCCGCCGCAGCCGCCAAAGCGAAGGCCGCAGCTCTCGCAAAAATGAAAGCCAAGGAACAGGAAGCCAAAGAAGAGAACTCCGCTTCTGAAGAAATGGAAGAAGACCTTGCGAAAAAGAAAGCCGCAGCAGCCGCCAAAGCAAAGGCCGCAGCCCTTGCAAAAATGAAAGCCAAGGAACAGGAAGCCAAAGAAGAGAACTCCGCTTCCGAGGATATAGAAGAAGACCTTGCGAAAAAGAAAGCCGCAGCAGCCGCCAAAGCGAAGGCCGCAGCCCTTGCAAAAATGAAAGCCAAGGAACAGGAAGCCAAAGAAGAGAACTCCGCTTCCGAGGATATAGAAGAAGACCTTGCGAAAAAGAAAGCCGCCGCAGCTGCCAAAGCCAAGGCAGCCGCCGCGGCAAAGGCAAAAGCGGCAGCTATGGCAAAGCAAGCAGGCGAGTCTGGCACAGATGACGAAAAGGCAAAAGCTATTGCAGCCGCTAAGGCGAAGGCAGCGGCCGCAGCCAAAGCAAAAGCCGCTGCTGCCGCAAAAACTTCAGGAGCAGGCGGTGATGATGAAAAAGCCAAAGCTATTGCCGCAGCCAAGGCAAAAGCCGCAGCAGCCGCCAAAGCGAGGGCTGCGGCAGGAGCAAAGGCGTCCGCAGAGCCTGGGGCGGAGCAGCAGCCTTCGAAAAATCAGCCTTTCCTTGATTTGTACAAAAAGGTAATTGAAGAGCATCTCGGAGGGGATGTATTGGAAGATTCCTATATTAATAGGCTTTCGAAAGACGTTCCGACTCTTGTCGCAAGGCAGGATACATATTTCAGGATTGCAGAGTTCCTGCGCTATAACGAACAGCTGGGCTTTGACTATCTTTCCGAGCTTCATGGCACCGACTTTGAAACCCATATGGAGATTTATGTGCATTTGTACTCTTATAAAAACAGCCAGACGGTTGCATTGAAGACAAAGATAGACCGTTCAGACCCGGTCATAGAGTCGCTGGCAGCTTTGTGGCCGGGGGCCAACTGGCCGGAATGCGAAGCGTATGACCTGCTTGGCATCAGCTTCAAGGGCCATCCAGGATTGTACCGGATCATGCTCGGGGAAGAATGGATCGGCCATCCGCTCCGAAAAGATTATGAACCCTATGATGTGGAGGTGTAGCCGATGCTGCGAACAGAGGAAATGCTCCTGAACGTCGGGCCGCAGCACCCCAGTACACACGGTGTTTTCAGGCTCGTCCTTAAAATAGACGGAGAAATCATTAAAGAAGCAAAGCCTGTCATCGGCTATCTGCACAGAGGAACGGAAAAGCTGGCCGAAAATCTTCAGTATACACAAATCATCCCTTATACAGACAGGATGGATTATCTTGCTGCCATGACGAATAACTATGTGATCGTCCATGCGGTGGAAACGATGATGAACATTGAAATTCCGGAGCGGGCAGAATATCTGCGCGTCATCTCGATGGAGCTCGGCAGGATCGCAAGCCACCTGGTATGGTGGGGAACCTATCTGCTCGATATCGGGGCGGTAAGTCCCTTCCTGTACGCTTTCCGCGAACGGGAAATGATCATCAATATGCTGAACGAGCTGAGCGGGGCCAGGCTTACCTTTAACTATATGAGGGTCGGGGGCGTCAAATGGGATGCTCCTGAAGGCTGGATTGAGAAGGTCAAAGAATTTATCCCTTATATGAGGGAGCAGCTGAAAGGCTATCATGACCTCGTCACAGGAAATGAGATCTTCATGAACCGTGTAAAAGGTGTGGGGACTTATACGAAAGAGGAGGCGCTCAGCTACTCGCTGAGCGGCGCCAATCTCAGGTGTACAGGCGTCAAATGGGATCTTCGCAAAGATGAGCCGTACTCCATTTATGACCGCTTCCAATTCGATGTGCCTGTCCGGGAAGGCGGGGATGCATGGGCCAGGTATCATTGCCGGCTTGAGGAAATAGAAGAGTCCCTCAAAATACTGGAGCAGGCAGCAGAGCAATTCCCGCAGGATGGAGAATTCATGGCGAAGGTTCCGAAAATCATTAAAGCGCCGAAGGGCGAAGCCTTTGTAAGGATTGAATCGCCGCGCGGCGAGATCGGCTGCTATATTGCCAGCAACGGGAAAAAAGAGCCGTACCGCCTGAAATTCAGGAGGCCGTCTTTCTATAATCTTCAGATACTCCCCAAGCTCCTGGTGGGGGAGAATATCGCCAATCTGATCGCTATTTTAGGAGCGATTGATATTGTACTAGGGGAGGTGGACGGCTGATGGTAAACGAACTGCTCCGTTCAGAACCCGGCCTTCTGAACTTTGGCATCTTTTTTGCGCTTGCGGCTGTTCTTCTGCTTGTCGTGCTCGGGTTTGTCACCTATGCCATCCTGGCAGAACGGAAAGTAATGGGCTTTATGCAGCTGAGGCAGGGGCCTAACCAGGTCGGAGGGCGATGGGGCCTGCTGCAGACAGTGGCAGATGTGCTGAAGCTGCTGTTGAAAGAAGACACCATCCCGAAGCTGGCGGACCGTCCGCTGTTCATCCTTGCGCCGGTCATTGCCTTTACGCCGGCCTTTATGGTCCTGGCAGTCATCCCGTTCACAGATAAATTCCAGTTTGCCGACATCGGCGTCGGGCTGCTCTACTATATTGCCATTTCCGGTTTGACGACGATCGGAATCGTAACCGGAGGATGGGCATCCAATAATAAATATGCGCTCCTCGGCGGCATGAGGGCGGCCGCACAGATGATTTCCTATGAAATCCCCCTCGTCATGTCTGTGCTTGGGATCGTGCTTCTGACAGGAAGCCTGAATCTCAATGAGATAGTAGAGGCGCAGCGGGGCGGCTGGTTCATTATCTGGCAGCCGGTCGCGTTCATCATCTTCATCATCGCCTCTACAGCCGAGCTGAACCGGGCTCCGTTTGATCTCCCGGAGGCGGAATCAGAGCTGGTCGCAGGATTTCATGTAGAATATTCAGGGTTTCGCTGGGCATTTTTCATGCTGGCGGAATATGTGTATTTTTTTGCAATGGCTTCCCTGACCACTGTCCTGTTTCTCGGGGGCTGGCTTCCGCTGCCATTCCTTGGCTTCATTCCCGGTGCAGTCTGGTTTGCCCTTAAATTCAGCATGGTCGTCTTCCTGCTCATCTGGTTCAGGGTCACCTTCCCCCGCATCCGTGCAGACCAGCTGATGGAGTTCGGCTGGAAGGTGCTGCTGCCGGCTGCCCTGGCAAATATATTCCTGACCGCGATCATTAAAGAGCTGATTAAATACTTCTAAACATGCAGCCCGGCACAGATGCCGGGAATGCCGTTTATATACCAGACTGATAGAAAGGGTGAAAAAGCATGCTGGGACTGGCAAAGGGACTCAAATATACCCTTAGTAATCTGGCAAGAAAAAAAGTCACCTATAATTATCCGAAAGAGCCGCTGCCGCTCCCGGACCGTTTCAGGGGCATCCAGAAATTCTATCCGGAAAAATGCATCGTCTGCAATCAGTGCGCCAATATCTGCCCGACCGACTGCATCCAGCTGACAGGCAAGAAGCATCCCGACCCTGCGAAAAAGGGGAAGATCATTGACACCTATGACATCAATTTTGAGATCTGTATCTTATGCGACTTATGTACAGAGGTATGCCCGACCGAAGCAATCATCATGACCAATAACTTCGAGCTGGCAGAATACAGCCGGGATGAACTGTTCAAGAACCTCGAATGGCTCGATGAAAATGATGAAAACATACGGCAGGTGAATAAAGCATGACATTTTCAGGAGAGCTGCTTGCCTTTGTGGGGCTGGCCATTGCTGCGGTGACAGGGGGGATCCTTCTGATCAACCTGGAAAAGGTAGTCCATATGGTGGTCGCACTCGTCTTTACTTTTATCAGCATTGCCGGCATTTATATCCTCTTATCTGCAGAGTTCATTGCCGTGGTTCAGGTTCTGATTTACTCGGGTGCCATCACGATCATTATGCTGTTTGGCATCATGCTTACCCGCCATCATGACCAAAGTGAGCAGAAAGCCGGCCGCCTGCGCAGGATTCTATTGTTTCTGGCCATCCTGGCCTTTGCCTTCAGTGTGTATATCGGCATCTATAACCTGGAGTTTCCGGAGCAGGAGGCACTGCTTCATGAAAACAATACAGAGCAAATCGGGATCAGCTTATTCTCCGAATTTGTCATTCCGTTTGAACTGACATCAGTGGTGCTCCTGGTCGCCTTAGTCGGGGCCATTGTCCTGGCGAGGAAGGAAGATGATGAAACGGAGGGGGATGAAAGATGACCGGTGTACCTGTTTCAGCTTATCTTGCGCTGGCACTCATCTTATTTTGCATCGGATTGTACGGTGCGCTTACAAAACGGAATACTGTCATCGTCCTCATTTCCATCGAGCTGATGCTGAATGCAGTCAATATCAATCTTGTCGCCTTCAGCAAATATGGGATGGTCCCGTCGATCACCGGGCAGGTTTTCGCTTTATTTGCCATCGCGGTTGCCGCTGCCGAAGCGGCAGTCGGCCTTGCTATCCTCATTTCGCTTTACCGCAGCCGCAGGACTGTCAATATTGATGAAATGGATACGATGAAACATTAGCTCTTAGGGAAAATCAGCGGATTTCCGCTGGAACATAACAAGCAGATAGAAAGAGGCTATGCCCGGCAGAAGCATGGATACATGCTGCCTGCTGCCGGCCTCCATCC
This sequence comes from Bacillus sp. SRL543, assembly GCF_984799205.1. NCBI lineage: Bacteria > Bacillati > Bacillota > Bacilli > Caryophanales > Bacillaceae > Bacillus > Bacillus sp. SRL543. The sequence continues at coordinate 4,538,861 of NZ_OZ481794.1, read as the reverse complement.
AGCACGCCGGGTTCCGGTGTGCCAAAGGGGATCGTGATATTGATGGAAAGTGCATGGATCATACCGCTTTTCCCGCTGTTATCATTTGTCATACTCCTGCTTTTCGGCAGGAGGCTCAAGGAAGCGAGCGCCTACTTCGGGATGATCTTAAGTCTTGCCTCCTTTGTGTTATCTCTGTTCGTCCTGTTTGACAGATTGTCCTCCCCGAGCTTCAAGGCGGAAGGAATCTGGCTCAAAATCGGCGGACTGCAGATCACAGCGGGATATGAAGTCAATCAATTGAACGCTTTAATGCTGATCATTGTGTCACTAGTGAGTTTTCTTGTACATATGTATTCAAAAGGCTATATGCACGGGGACGGGAGATTCCATATTTATTATGCGTACCTCGGGCTTTTCACATTTGCCATGCTTGGACTGGTCCTGTCGCCCAACCTCTTGCAGACTTATATTTTCTGGGAGCTTGTCGGCCTCGGCTCCTTCCTGCTGATCGGCTTCTATTTTTATAAAAATGAAGCAAAGCAGGCCGCAAAGAAAGCTTTCATCATGACAAGGATCGGCGATGTCGGCCTCTTGATCGGCCTCATTCTGCTATTCTGGCAGACAGGAAGCTTTGAGTATGATGAGATATTCGCTGCTGTCGCTGGGGGAAGCATTTCTGAAGGTATGATTACGCTGACAGCGATCCTGATTTTTATCGGGGCCGTCGGAAAATCTGGCCAGTTCCCGCTCCATACATGGCTACCCGATGCAATGGAAGGGCCGACACCGGTTTCTGCACTCATCCACGCTGCAACAATGGTGGCGGCGGGTGTGTATCTGGTCGCTGCACTTTTTCCACTATTTGCAGCCAGTGAAACAGCATTATTCACGGTCGCAGTTGTTGGAGGGGGGACAGCGGTCTTTGCCGCCCTCATTGGTCTTGTTCAGAAGGATATCAAGAGGGTGCTTGCTTATTCGACTGTCAGCCAGCTCGGCTATATGATGCTTGCCCTTGGCTCGGCCGGCTATACGGCCGGAGTGTTCCACCTGATGACACACGCATTTTTCAAGGCGCTTCTTTTCCTTGCGGCAGGGAGCGTCATCCATGCTGTTCATACACAGGATATCGAGAAGATGGGCGGATTGTGGAAAAAAATGAAGCTGACCGGGCCGCTTTTTTTGATCGGGACACTTTCCATCAGCGGGGTTCCGCTCTTTTCAGGCTTCTTCAGCAAAGATGAAATACTGGCGTCTGCCTGGGTACACGGAAATACGGTCCTGTTCTGGCTTGCCTTGCTGGCCGCATTTTTCACCGCCTTTTATATGTTCAGGCTGTTCTTCATGGTGTTTGCCGGAGAGCCGCGGACGAAAACAGATGACGTTCATGAATCGCCGGGTGTAATGACATTCCCGATGCTTGTTCTGGGATTCCTCGCTGTTTTTGCAGGCTATGTGAATACCCCTTGGTTTGGTACCTTCCTGGGCGACTGGCTGACAGAGGGCAATGATCTGCTGGGGCACGGCCATATTGAGGTGCCTGTCTGGATCATGATTGCCGCGACTGCCGTGTCGCTTGCCGGCATACTTCTTGCCTGGCTGATGTACGGCAGGAGGACGGTATCGCGCACCTGGCTCAGCAGCTATATGCCTGCCGTTCACAGCATCCTGCTGAATAAATTTTACGTGGACGAATTTTACCGGCTCAGCATTGTACAGGGAATGAAGGTGTTCAGCCTTTTCCTTCATTATATTGAAACTTTCATAGTAGAAGGAGCTGTAAAGGGAATCGGTTCTGCTGTACAGGGACTTGGAAAAGCAGGCTCCAGGCTCCAGGATGGGCAGGTACAGACATATGGGGCCGCTGCCTTTATTGGCCTGGCCATCCTGACTGCTGTTTTTGCTTTGACAGGGGGGTTCTTTAAATGACATTTCCGTATTATCTATCTGTACTGGTGTTCTCCCCTTTAGCAGGGCTGCTTGTGCTCTTGGCTGTGCCAAAAGCAAAAGAAAAGGCGATAAAGTGGATAGGGCTGGCCGCAACCCTGCCGGCTGCCATTCTCTCTCTCGCTGCCTATTTTATGTATCATTCAGGGGCAGAGCTGGAGGAGCTGGATGAAAGAGCAGACTGGTTCCAGTTTGGCCATCCTGACCTTGTAGGCGATTATTTTAAAATCGGCTATGAACTCGGTGCTGATGGCTTCTCAATGATCATGGTGCTGCTCACCAGCTTGCTTGCCTTACTCGCTGCGGCTGCATCATTCCGGATCACTAAAGAATGGAAAGGTTATTTTATGCTTTTCCTGCTGCTGGAAACGGGGATGCTTGGCGTTTTCGCCGCAGAGAATCTGTTTTTGTTCTTCCTGTTTTTTGAAATAACGCTCATCCCGATGTTCTTTCTGATCGGGAAGTGGGGATTGTTTGAAAAAGAAAAAGCAGCCTTCAGCTTTCTGATTTATAATGGCCTCGGCTCTGCCATCCTGCTGATCGTGTTCATTGTTTTATTTGCGAGAACCGGAACAGCCAATATTGACGAGCTCCAGCTCGTGATGCAAGGGGGAGCACAGGCTATTTCGCCATTTTCTGAGGAACTGAAGCTGGGACTTTTCATTGCTTTGCTGATTGCATTCGGAGTCAAGCTGCCGATTTTTCCGCTTCACAGCTGGATGGTCCGTGTCCATGCAGAGGCGCCTCCTTCGGTTGTTATGCTGCATGCGGGAATCCTGCTGAAGATCGGTGCTTTCGGCCTTATCCGTTTTGGCCTCGGGATTTTTCCGGAGCAATTCCAGCAGCTCGGTCTGCTGATTAGCATACTGGGTGCAGTCAATCTTCTGTACGGGGCATTCCTTGCTTTTATCCAGGATGATTTCAGGAAAGTGCTCGCTTACTCTTCTATTTCCCATATGGGGATCGTTTTAATCGGATTGGGGGCATTAAATGAAGCAGGCGTCCAGGGCGCGATTTTTCAGGTGGTGTCCCACGGACTGATCTCAGCGCTCTTGTTCTATCTTGTCGGTGCTTTATATGAGCGGGTCGGGACCTCCTCCATCAAGAAGCTTGGCGGTCTTTCCCGGCAGATGCCGCTTGCGGCCGGCTTCCTGCTCGCCGGGGCAATGGCTTCGCTCGGCATGCCCGGCATGTCAGGATTTATCAGTGAATTCATGGCCTTTCTCGGCCTCTTTGAAAACCGGCCAGCAGTGGCTGCGATTGCCGCACTGGGCATCATTCTGACAGCTGTCTATCTTCTGAGGGCAGTCCTTGGAATGACGTTCGGGGAAGCGCGGTCCGACTACGGGAACACTGCGGACCTGAAAGCATTGGAACTGGTGCCGGCGGTGATCCTGGTTGGGGCCATCGTCCTGATCGGCGTGTATCCGCTCGCCATCAGCGCGCCGCTCCAGCCGATGCTCGAAACGATTTTGCCAGGAATGGGAGGGTGATGAAGGATGGATCTGGAAACATTGCTTTCATATAATTGGCTGCTGATGACGCCGGAATTCATCATCCTCGGCAGCACAGCCATTTTAACCCTGATAGATCTGTTCATGCCCTCTAAAAAGAACAGGCAAATCCTTGGCTGGCTTGCGTTAGCCGGCATCCTTGGTGCAATGGCAGCCCTCCTTGGCCTGCTGGGAAGCGGGACGGAATCCATACTTTTTGACACCTTCCGCCTCGATTCATTTGCCAAGGCTTTCAAGCTCCTGCTGCTGATTGGCTCTGCTTTTGTCATGCTGCTCGCCCTCGGATTTAGAGGGAAAGAGGGGCTCGAGGAATACAGGGGAGAGTTTTATTATCTCTTTCTGACGGCGCTTCTTGGGGCGATGATGATGTCTTCAAGCGGTGATCTGATCACCCTTTTCACAGGGCTCGAGCTGCTGTCGATTTCCTCGTATATACTGGCCGGCATGCAAAAAAGGAATCTGCAGTCCAATGAATCGGCCATGAAATATGTTATCAATGGCGGGATTTCCACTGCAATCACCTTGTTTGGGATGAGCTATTTGTACGGAATTGCCGGAACGACCAATTTGAAGGAAATCGGCCTGGCACTGTCATCCATCACTGGTTCTCAATATCTGTATCTTGTCGGACTTGCCTTTTTCATGATTCTGACAGGTCTCGCTTTTAAAATTGCGTCTGTGCCTTTTCATATGTGGGCGCCGGACGTTTATCAGGGTGCACCGCTTCCGGTCACCGCTTTCCTGAGTGTGGTATCAAAAACAGCAGGGTTTGTACTGATCGCACGGGTGGTGCTCGTCGTTGCCCTGTCTGCACCGTCAGAAGGACCGGGGTCACTGCCGCTCATCATCAAGGTCCAGGACTATATGGCCTTCCTCGCAGGCGCCACGATGATTGTTGGGAATGTGGTCGCCCTGAGGCAGCGGAATATCAAGCGCCTGTTTGCGTACTCAAGCATCGCCCATGCCGGATACATATTCGTTGCCATATCCGCTGCATCGGTGTTTATGTTTGACTCGCTGTGGTTCTATCTCGGCGCCTATCTGCTGATGAGCCTTGGCGCGTTTGCGGTCATCCAGGCTGTTTCTGAAAAAGCAGGATCTGAGGACATCAGCATCTTTTCCGGCCTTTACAGAAGGTCGCCTATGCTTGCTGCTGCGATGGGGATATTCATCCTCTCTTTAGCGGGGATTCCCGGGACCGCAGGATTTATCGGAAAGCTCAATATCATCACAGGCGCCCTGATGACAGAACCGGCACACTATGTGCTCGTTTCCATCATGATCGCTGCAACCGTTGTTTCCTACTATTATTATTTTGGGATCCTGACGCAGATGTTTTTCCGGCCTGCCGCAGACCAGGAGAAGCCGGCCCAGCCAGCTTCCGTATCCATTGTCATTGGCATTTGCGCCTGTGCAGTCGTTGTGTTCGGAATCCTGCCGAACCTGGCCATTGATTTCCTGCAGAACAACTTCAATCAATTTGCTGATTTTCTTCAATGAGAAGAAAAGGAGGCTGGTGGAAAGCGCCAGCTTCTTTTTTATTTTTTCTTTAAAAGTGTGAAACCTTTGCGGGGGAGCTTACGTCAAATGAAAGGAGGCATCCGCTTCGTCTGCCATTCGGGAAGTAATATGCGCCAGCCAATGTATTTACATGGCAATAGGTGCTACAATCTAAGTACTGAATGAAAGTTTCTAGGGGGATTGCCAAATGATTTCAGGCTTCGGCCAGCAGGCATTAATAAGCATCATATCACACTTGTTTTTCATCGGGATTGCCTGGTGGGCACTGCAGTCAGTCAACTATGAAAAGTTCCTGAGAGCCCATCATGTGTTCCAGGCAAGAGTGCTGTTCGTCATGCTTTCGGTTGTCATCGGATCGATTGTCAGCAATTTTTTCCTCGATTATCTGCTATGGTCGCAGCAGCTGCCGCTCATTCTTCAATAAAAGTTGAGTAAAATGACGCCAAAAGCGAAATATAGGTCTTCACGCATGTTCCATTCCAGCAGGAATCTTAGTAAAATCTTTTTGTATGTCAGCAGCTTGCCTGCTGCAAATACATATGCGCACTTTTGTGAAAAAAGTCACGTATAAACATATTGTGAACTTTCCGGCTTCTGCACTTGTCAAAAAGTGACGACTTTTCCCTGGTATGCTCTCTCCCAGCTTGGCAACAATGGTAATAAGGGGAGTGAGATACAAGATGAAAAAGTTCACACTTTATTTTGCAATTATCGCCATTATTGGTTTTGTCACTATAAACCTTGGGAATAAGACGACTGTAGCTATCGGAAAGCATGACCTATTGACTATGGCCGCGGTTCTTCAAAACAAAGATATTTTGATTCAGGACTGGACGATCCATGCAAGAAAAAATATGGAAAATGTCGAAAATCTTCGGGACGCCGAAACGCTTGCCGGGAAATTGAAGGCAGATTATCCGGATTGGGAGTGGACATCAAGCTCCAGCAAGGATAAGGCCGAGTTTTCAGCGGTTTTCCAGGCAGACGGAAATAAAAAAGAGAGCATAAAAATCCTTTCGACCCTCACAAATGGCAAGGCTCATACGTATTTAATTTATGAGGCCACAGGCCATGGCTGGGGGAAGGAAACGGAGACCTTCCTCAAGGAAGAACTTTCCGATAAGCTCTCCGACATATTTCGTGGAAATGCCACAATTTTCTCTTGTATTAAAGGCGACTTCGGTGATAAGATGAAAAAGACTTTGCCTGATAATGTAAATGAATTGATGAAAGCTTTTGATGCAAAGGAAATTGAGTCATTAAAAGAAAGTTCTTTTATATCAGCATCGGCGTATTCTCCAATGTTTGCCGGGTCGATTGAAAGCAACAATGATGAGATGAATTTACAAATTGGATTAAGAACGCAAGGATTGGGCGGAAAGACTACCCTTGTAGTTGGAACACCAATCATTACGATTGAATATTAATATAGAGAAATTGGACGCGGAGGGGAATACACTTTGGAAAAAATCATCGTCCGCGGCGGAAAAAGGCTAAGCGGTACTGTTAAAGTAGAAGGAGCAAAAAATGCTGTCTTGCCTGTTATCGCCGCTACACTGTTAGCAAGTGATGGAAAAAGCGTAATTCGTGATGTGCCGACTCTCTCCGATGTATACACCATCAATGAAGTATTACGCAATTTAAACGCCGAAGTGGAGTTTAAAAATAACGAAGTCATCGTGGATGCATCAAGAGAGCTTAAGGTTGAGGCACCGTTTGAATATGTTCGCAAAATGCGCGCATCTGTACTTGTAATGGGTTCATTGCTCGCGCGTAACGGCCGTGCCCGTGTCGCACTGCCTGGAGGCTGTGCAATTGGATCACGTCCGATCGACCAGCACCTGAAAGGCTTTGAAGCTATGGGTGCTAAGGTAAAAGTAGGAAATGGCTTCATTGAAGCGGAAGTAGAAGACCGCCTGAAGGGAGCAAAAATATATCTGGACTTCCCGAGTGTCGGGGCAACTGAAAACATCATGATGGCTGCAACCCTTGCAAAGGGCACAACAATCATCGAGAATGTTGCCAAAGAGCCTGAGATTGTCGACCTCGCCAACTTCCTCAATAAAATGGGGGCAAAAGTTAAAGGTGCAGGCACAGGCACAATCAAGATCGAAGGCGTCGACGTGCTTTTCGGAGCAGTCCACAACATCATCCCTGACCGCATCGAGGCAGGCACCTTCATGGTAGCAGCTGCTATCACAGGCGGAGATGTGCTGGTACAAAATGCAGTTCCGGAACACATGACATCCCTGATTGCCAAAATGGAAGAAATGGGTGTTACTTTCATCGAGGAAGGTGAAGGAGTCCGTGTCATAGGCCCTGACAAGCTGAAGGCTGTTGATATCAAGACTATGCCTCACCCCGGCTTCCCGACTGACATGCAGTCACAGATGATGGCCCTCTTGCTTCGTGCAAAAGGAACCAGCATGATCACTGAAACGGTATTCGAAAACCGCTTCATGCATGTAGAGGAATTCCGCAGGATGAATGCCGAAGTTAAAATCGAAGGCCGTTCCGTTGTCATGAATGGACCATCCAATCTGCAAGGCGCAGAGGTTGCAGCAACAGATCTTCGTGCTGCAGCAGCCCTGATCCTGACTGGCCTGGTCGCTGAAGGCGTTACCCGCGTAACAGAACTTAAGCATCTTGACCGCGGCTATGTCGGCTTCCACAACAAGCTGGCAGCCCTTGGCGCTGACATCGAACGCATCACAGAAGTGGAAGAAACAATTTCCGAAGACACTTACGTATCCGATATGAATGCTTAATTGAGCATTCCGGATCCGTCTCAATAAAACCGTAGAACCTTGTTGTCTGATATCTGACGATAAGGTTCTGCGGTTTTTTGATTTTATGCGGAGTGCCTGGTTTTACGACTGATCATGGTGAATGTGTAATCTATTCTTAATGCTGTGTCACTCGTCAATCCTTCTAACAGCAAAAGCCTTCTGCGGACTGATTATTCTAGTCATAAAAGCCTGTCCAAAACCATATGAATGAATGGAGATGGCCATTTGGTTATTTGACAATCATTCGATATGGAGGCATAATTCATGATTAAATTTAAACCGATCGCACTACTAGCCGCCCTACTGCTCGTGACAACCCTGATGATCCCTACGCTGCTCGTCCTCCCATTCAAAGATGCAAAAGTCAGCGGCAAGCTGGGCGAGGAGCTTCAGCAGCAGGAAAAGCCGTCAGCACCTGCCAAGCCTGCAGGACCGGCAATTGACGTGTCTGTATACCGCACTATGGCCAAAAAAGTAGAAACCCTTCCTCTTGAGGATTATGTAGTCGGGGTGGTCGCCTCTGAAATGCCGGCCGACTTTGAAAAAGAAGCCCTGAAGGCACAGGCATTGACAGCCAGGACCTATATTGTCAGGCAAATGATGGGCAAGGTGACAGAAGGGCTGCCGGATGGGGCCATCGTAACCGATACGGAGAACCATCAGGTCTATAAAAATGAGGCTGAACTGAAAAAAATCTGGCAAAAGGATTACAGCTGGAAAATCAAAAAGATCAAAGAGGCTGTGACTGAAACGAACGGCCAGATCCTGACATATGAAGGCAAACCGATTGAAGCCCAATTCTTCTCCACGGCAAACGGCTATACCGAAAGCTCGGAAGAAGTCTGGTCCAATGCCATGCCATATCTGAAAAGCGTGGAAAGCCCATGGGATGTAGGAACACCTAAATACCAGGCGCAGAAAGAAATCACAGTCGCAGAATTCGAAGCAAAGCTCGGCGTAAAGCTGCCTGCTGACAATACGATTGGCACTGTCATCGAAAGAACGGCCGGAAAGAGAGTCGGCAAGGTGGATATTAACGGCAAGGTTCTGGAAGGCACGACGATTCGCACAGATCTCGGACTCAGATCTACCGACTTCACGTGGGAGCGCAAGGGCGATAATATTGTCATCACCACCAAAGGATTCGGGCACGGTGTCGGGATGAGCCAATACGGGGCCAACGGGATGGCAGCAGAAGGGAAATCCTTCAAGGATATCGTCACATACTATTATAAAGGCGTCGAAATTGTCTCAGCTGATCAGGCATTAACAAAAATAACAGCAAAAAAATAGGAATGGGGTCAGACCCCACTCCTATTTTTTTATGTTCTCTATGCTTTTTAAAAAGCTTGCAAGCAGTTTGAAGCGATCGCCGAACCTTGCCTGATAGACAAAATAATAAACAGCGGCAACACCGATCCAATCCTTTGCCACATCGATCAGAGAAGAAGACCGTGCCGGGATGAAGGACTGATGGATTTCGTCTGTCACGCCGTAGAGTGCAGCAATGACAGCAAGGATGATGTTAAGCTTTTTCGTGAAATGCCCGCCTGTCAAAAAGGCCAGCACGAGCAGGAAATAAAGGATGGCAAACTCTATCAGATGCATCGATTCCTTCAAGAAGCTGTCGACCTTTGAATCAGGCAAGGCGACGACGGCATCAGACGGCATGCTCGATAAAAACCAGATCAGCCCCATATATAAGAATGGCAAAACTCGTATAATCCACTTCATTATTTGTCTCCTTAAAATTATTTTGATCTTTCATGCATAAAGCGGAAAGCTTTGTCGAAAAATAAGCATTAAAAAATTTTTTTCCGGTATGTATATAAAACCCGCAATCTGTTCAGAATGATTGCTGAGGTGATGATAAAATGAGAGAGGAAGAAAAGCAACGATCTTCTCAGGATTCAGGTTTCAAGCGCTTTATGAAAAAAAGGTGGGCATTCCCGGCTATCTATCTGGCGAGCGCAGCAATCATTCTAACCGCGGTTCTTTGGTATCAAAACTCGAACAATGCGTCTGATGAGTATGATTACAGCGATACTGATGTTGCCGAGAAGAAATTCGATGAACCATCAGTAGAAGTTACCCGCTCAATGGAAAACTTTGTAATGCCGGTAGCCGACCAGGATTCAGTCGAAATCCAAAAGCAGTTCTATGATTACACAGGCAAGAAAGAAGAACAGGAAGCAGCATTGGTTTTCTACAATAACACGTACCATCCAAACACTGGAATTGATATCGCCCAAAAAGATGGCGAATCTTTCGAAGTGAAAGCAGCCCTGAGCGGGACTGTCACAAGAGTGGATGAAGATGCGCTGTTAGGAAATGTGATCGAAATCGAGCATGACAAAGGTATTGTAACACAATATCAATCGGTTACAGATGTTAGTGTAAAACAAGGCGACCAGGTTGAACAAGGACAAGCACTTGCAAAAGCCGGCCAAAGCCTATTTAACGAAGAAGCAGGCGTCCATGTACACTTTGAAATCCGCAAGGACAATGTACCTGTCAACCCGCTTGACTACTTCAATAAGCCATTAAGCGCGCTTCAGGAAGCCGCACCGACTGACAACACTGGTGCAGCAGACGACAGCGGTGCTTCTGAAGAAAGTGACAGCGATGCAGCAGCTGAAGGCGAAGAAGCTGACGATGCCGCAACTGGAACAGAAGAACCAGCCGACGAGAAAAAAGCCGCTGAAGACGATAAAGCAGCAGAAGATAAAGAAGACAAAAATGCAGGCGATAAAGAAGATCAGGACAAAGACACTTCCGGAGATCAGGAAGAAGAGTCCAATGATTCATCTGACGCCAGCCTGAACAGCGAAAACGCATAATAGGAATGGAAAAGCCCGCCGTGATGATGGCGGGCTTTTTCGTTGTGAATGGGGAGTTGCTTTCGGGACGGGCTGGGCTGGCGGGCTGCTCATTGGGGGCTAGTTGCTAATAAAATGGAAAAGTTGCTAATATATCCGGAAAGTTGCTAATAAAATGGAAAAGTTGCTAATATCCGGGAAAAGTTGCTAATAAAATGAAAAAGTTGCTAATAAACTCAAAAAGTTGCTAATAAACGAAATTTCCGGACCCCTCCTATGGCCAATCCATTCTAAAATTCCCCCTCTTTCCAATCAAACACTGAACTCCTCAACCAAAACTACACTCAGAATAATCACTCATTCATAATTTTTCGACACTTCCCCCTATTCTCTGGTATAATATTTCGCAAGGCGAAGGTTTTGCCTAGCTGGTGCCCTGCACCATCAATAGAGGGGGAAATGAATTTGTCTTCATATCTTACATATCCATATCAGTCACAGCGGATGGCTTCAATTGCGCGGAACGGGATGGTTGCGACCTCCCAGCCCCTTGCTGCCCAGGCTGGGCTCGACATAATGAAAAAAGGCGGGAATGCCATTGATGCGGCAATCGCGACTGCGGCCTGCCTGACGGTCGTAGAGCCGACCTCGAACGGGATCGGCGGGGATGCATTCGCGCTTGTTTGGACGAATGATTCGCTGTACGGGCTGAACGGAAGCGGACCGTCCCCGCAAAACATCAGCATCGAGAAGGTAAAGGAGAAGGGCCATGAATCCATGCCATCACACGGCTGGGTGCCTGTCACCGTGCCTGGCGCTCCTTCTGCATGGGCAGAGCTGTCCAAGCGGTTTGGCCGCCTGCCTTTAAAAGAAGTGCTTCAGCCGGCCATCGACTATGCACGCAATGGCTATCCTGTTTCTCCGATTCTCGGGAAATATTGGGCAGGAGCTCATAAGATTTATAAAAAGCGCTTTACCGGCCCTGAATATGAAGAATGGTTCAAAGTTTTCGCGCCAAATGGCAAAGCTCCGGAAATCGGTGAAATGTGGAAGTCAGAAGATCACGCAAGAACACTCGAAGCGATTGCTGAAACGAACGCTGAAAGCTTCTACCGCGGCGAACTTGCCGATAAGATTGCCAAGGCATCTGAAGAGGGCGGAGGCTTCCTTTCCAAAGAAGACCTGGAAGGCTATAAAGCTGAGTGGGTGGACCCGATTTCAGTCAACTACCGCGGCTACGATATTTGGGAAATCCCGCCGAATGGCCAGGGACTGGTAGCGCTGATGGCCCTGAATATTTTAAAAGGCTATGAGTTCACCCATCGTGAAGACGCTGAACAGCTTCATCTGCAGCTGGAAGCGATGAAGCAGGCTTTTACAGACGGCAAGACTTATATTACAGACCCTGCCTTCATGAAGACGAAGGTAGAAGACATGCTTTCTGACAGCTATGCAGAAGCGTCCCGCAGGAAGATCACAGATGAAGCCCGCCTTCCGGAGCCAGGCACCCTGCCAAAGGGCGGCACTGTCTATCTGTCTACAGCTGATGGGGAAGGAAATATGGTTTCTTTCATACAGAGCAATTATATGGGCTTCGGTTCAGGCGTGGTCGTGCCGGGCACCGGAATCGGCCTGCAGAACAGGGGGCATGATTTCTCCCTTGACCCAAGCCACGAAAATGCCCTTGCACCTGGCAAGAAGACCTATCACACGATCATCCCCGGCTTTATCACGAAAGGCAGCGACGCAGTGGGGCCGTTCGGCGTGATGGGCGGATACATGCAGCCGCAGGGCCATGTGCAGGTTGCGATGAATATGATCGACTTCAAGCTGAATCCTCAGGCAGCCCTTGACGCACCGCGCTGGCAGTGGGTTGAAGGCAATAAAATAGAAGTTGAATACACAATGGCTAACCATCTCGTGAAGCAGCTTGCCGCCAAAGGCCATGAAATCAAGGTTGCCCACGACACAGGCGGCTTTGGCCGGGGGCAGGTTATCACCCGCAACCCGGAAACAGGCGTGCTGACAGGCGGCACAGAGCCGCGCACAGACGGAACGATTGCAAGCTGGTAAAGGAGGAACATGATGAAGAAACTGCTACTGACAGGCTTTGAACCATTTTTGGAATTTCCAATCAACCCGACGGAAAAGGTCGTGGAAGCCCTGAATGGGAAAAAGATTGGAGACTATGAAATTACAGGAGTCCTGCTTCCTGTCGACTTTAAAGAATCACCGGTGAAAATATTGGAAGCCTACCAGGAGCACCAGCCGGATACTGTCATTTCGCTAGGGCTGGCTGGAGGCAGGAACAGCATCACACCAGAGCGGATTGCCATCAACTGCCGCGACGGCGAACCTGACAACAGCGGAGCAAAGCTGGAAGATTCGCCGATCGAAGAGGATGGCCCGGACGGCTATTTCTCTACTCTTCCAATCAGGAAGATGGTCAACAGATTAAAAGAAAACGGTCTGCCCGCTGAAATTTCAAACACAGCAGGAACATACCTATGCAATAATGTCATGTACACGATCCTGCACGAAATAAAGAAGAGCGGGAGGGAGATCCCGGCCGGATTCATCCACATCCCGGCTTCCCACCAGCTCGCCGCCAAAAGTAAACGCAGCCTTCCAAGCTGGTCTGACAGCGATTTGGAGGAAGCAGTGAAACTGATGATAGAAGAGCTGGTATAAGATAAGTTGCAGGCTCAGCCAATTGGCTGGGCTTTTTCTTTCGTCATAATAGCTTATTTGATTTCCTGTAAGAAATTTGAACCTCCTCACTTCACTGAGGCGTCTAAGAATGAGAAAGGGGGACTAAAGTTGAACCAACAGGATATACGGGAAGTTGATTTGGACAATATCATCACCGGTATTATGAAAAGTTACGGAACAGAGCTCTCCATCTTGGCTTACTCATATGTCAAGGACGTAGAAGTTTCAAAGGATATCATTCAAAACGTTTTTATAAAATGCTATACCCATTACCATACATTCGAAAAGCGTTCTTCCATTAAGACATGGCTCTATAGAATCACAATCAATCAATGTAAAGACTATTTGAAGTCACAGTATATTAGGAGGATGTTCCTCCAAAACAGCACGATGAAACAGGCAAGCTATCATACGCCTGAAACCATCACGATGGATAAATTGGATGACGAACAAGTCGTTGCAGAAATTATGAGCTTAAGCAAAAAGTACCGTGAAGTTCTTATTTTGCGGTATATCCATGAACTAGAGTCCAGGGAAATTGCTGAGGTTCTATCTGTTTCCGTGGAAACAGTAAAAACGAGGATACGAAGAGGGAAAAATAAGCTGCTGCCTAAATTAAGGGAGGAATTTCTTTATGACTAGGAAAAGATCCTTGGAACAGGCATTTATAAAAAAATATGGGGAGAACCTCAATTTTTCAGACACCGATATGCAGGAAGTTTTGCAGAAAGCGCAAGCCCAGCCGCAAAAGTCAGCCAGGAAGAAAATGAAGTTTGGTCCGCCGCTCATCATGATAGCAGCGCCGTTGATTGCCGTTTTCCTGCTCCTAAGTTACAACATTCTGCCGACAAAAGAAAATCAGGCTTCGCCAGATACAGAGAAGGCCATTAATGAGACAGGCGAAGACCAGAAATTATTTGGTGATATTGGAATTCAGCGGGCCAAAAAGGAAGGTCTTTTTACAAAGATAGATCAGACTGTTGAAAAAGATGGAACAAGCATTACCCTGCATGAGTTCTTGTATGATGGGACCCGGTTGGCGATTGTATATTCTATCGCGGGAGAGAATATAGAGGACAAACTAGGTTACCCTTTATTGCCTGAATTTAATTTATCTGTAGATGGAAAACCATACATGGAATATTCAGCAGGGAATTCTTTTACAGATGAGAAAGATAAATATTTATATGAGTTTCATTTGTATGGGAATTTGCCTGAGGAGTTTAATCTCGGGATAAATGCAATGATTCTGGGAGAGAAAGGTACAAAAATGAGCTTTGATTTTCCAGTGGAAAAAGCAGGAGAGGATTACTACTCAGCCAGTCCTAATAACACAGTAGAAAATGGCGAAGTTAGTATGACACTTAATAAAGTCTCATTTGCTCCAAGCGGAACCCAAGTGGTAATAACTATGAGGGAATCAATGGAAAAATATAATGCTAAAAACGGTTCCTATGTTTTTGATATCAAAGACCAGGATGATAAAGGCTTTGCTCATTTGATCTCTGGCGCCACCGGGGGCAGCCAAGAGGAGGGTATGTTTTCCGAGGAGTTCAATGAATATTATGAGCCTGCAGAAAGTCAGCCAAAGTCCCTGACAATCACACCATATTTAAGGACTTTTGGAGAGGCCAGTTATAACGAAAAGCCCCTTAAAGAGAAGCTGCCTTTTTATCTTGAACAAGATTCCTATGGGGGAGTTGAGATTACCAATGTTAAACAAAAAGAGGGAGAGGTTTGGATATATTATCAGCCTGAAGGCGAGCTGAAGGGAATGGGAACCACCCCGATTCTAACAGACAAATCTTCAGGAAAATCAATAAGGGGGATCAATCAGAAAGCTGCTGAAGGCTATGTAGTGAAATTTAAAACTCTATTGGGAGCTGAAGAGTTAATGGTAAGTGTTCTAGAGAGAAATATAACAAAGCTGGAAGGGCTGGAGTTACAAGTAGATTTAAATTAACAGTGAAAAGGTGTCCTCTACGAAATGGACACCTTTTTGATTTGAAGAAATATGTCTGTGGAAATATCTTGACCCTGAGAGAGTTTCAAGTGATAATATAGTTAAAATTTTCATAAAATTTAGTCTATTATTTCAACTGCATTGGGGGGGAACTACTTGCCGACTCTTATTATTGTGCTTCTATTGACAGCATTCTGCCTCTTTCTTGCGCTGCGCCAGAAAAAGACCATCTTCCTTGCGATTCCTTTTCTGGGGATATTCGTTTACTTCCTCGTCCAAATCATCCTGGTCCCTGTGCCTTTTCTCGATACCATCAAGTTCATCTTCAGCCTCAGCTGATCCGGATCTGCCGCCTTTTACAGCGGCGGGCCGATTAGAATATAACTCTTTAATAAGGAGGGAATTGACCTAGTAAATGAATACGCTTCCAAATGAGAGGAAATCCATTAATTGCGAGGTGCAAAAGGTTGAAAAAAATTGATAAGGCAGCTGCAGACAGTTATTTTCGCGAAAAAACGAGAAACATGATCATCTATTTTGCTATCTGGTTCATCGTTTCCTACGGGGTAGTGCTATTCGCGGAGCCGCTAAGCGGAATTACGATCAACGGATTCCCGTTCCACTATTTCATGGGCGCGCAGGGGGCAGTCATAACGTTTATCATTCTTTTATTTGTGAATGCGAAGCTCAGCGATGCCATTGACCGCAAATATGGGATTGATGAGGATAAAAATGAACAGATCAGCACAGGGAAGGTGCTGGACCACTAGAATGCTTGCGTGAGGATAGAAACCTTTTAAGGGGGATTACATGGATACACAGTTTTTGGTCTCATTATCAATTATTCTGGCTACATTTGCGCTGTATATCGGCATTGCTGTCTATAATAAGGCGCGTGCAACCTCGGATTTCTATGTGGCAGGGCGGGGGGTCCCGCCGATTTTCAATGGGATGGCAATCGGCGCCGACTGGATGAGTGCAGCTTCCTTCATCGGGATGGCCGGGACGATCATGCTGCTCGGCTACGACGGCCTTGCCTATATTATGGGCTGGACGGGCGGCTACCTGCTCTTGACATTCCTATTGGCGCCGCAGCTGCGCAAGTACGGCCGCTATACTGTTCCGGAGTTCATCGGCGACCGCTATAACAGCCATACAGCGAGGGTCATTGCCGCCATCTGTACAATCGTCATTTCATTTACTTATTCCATCGGCCAGCTGTCAGGATCGGGCGTGGTAATCGGGCGCTTATTTGAGATCGATGCCAAGCTCGGGACCATGATCGGGGTTGTGTTGATCGCCTTTTATGCGGCTTTCGGCGGGATGAAGGGAATCACCTGGACACAGGTGGCACAGTATGTCATTTTAATTATTGCCTACCTGATTCCGGTCATTTTCATGTCTCTGCAGCTTACCAATAATCCGCTTCCCTGGATTTCTTACGGGGAGCTCGTCGGCAAGATGGGTGAACTTGATAGGGAGCTCGGGATCTCTGAATACTTCGCGCCGTTTACGAACGGCACTAAATGGCAGTTCCTTGCGCTTATGTTCACACTGATGGCAGGGACGGCAGGACTGCCTCACGTCATTGTCCGCTTCTATACGGTTTCTACGATGAAGGCTGCCCGCTGGTCAGGGGCCTGGGCCTTGCTTTTCATCGGATTGCTGTATCTTTCTGCACCGGCTTATGCTGCTTTCTCCCGGTTCATCCTGATGACAAAGGTTGCCGGCAGCAGTATCAGCGAGCTTCCGGCCTGGACCAAAACATGGGTTGATACAGGAAAGCTGCAGCTCGCTGATGGGAATGGAGACGGCATCCTGCAGTGGAGTGAACTGATCATCTCCAATGATATTGTCGTCATGGCAACACCGGAGATTGCGAATCTCGGCGTGTTCGTCATCGGCCTTGTTGCAGCCGGCGCCATGGCAGCCGCCCTGTCAACGGCTGGCGGGCTGATGATCGCCATTTCGTCTTCATTTGCACATGATATTTTCTATCGGGTCTGGAAGCCAAATTCTACTGAAAAAACAAGGCTTAGCGTTGCCCGCTGGTCCATCGTCGTCGCGACGCTTCTGGCAGGCCTGATCGCCTTGAATCCGCCGGGAGCCATTACCCAGATTGTCGCATGGGCATTCGCTCTTGCTACAGGAACCTTCTTCCCGGCACTCGTTCTTGGCGTCTGGTGGAAGCGGTCCAATGCAAAAGGGGTCATCTCCGGCCTACTTGTCGGTCTGGGCGTGACCCTGGCATATATCTTTGCCGCAAAATACGGCGGCTTCACAATACTGGGCATTATCGATACAGGAGCGGGCGTCTTTGGGGCAGCAGCGGCCTTCCTGACCAATATCATAGTATCGAAGGCCACCGAGGCTCCATCCAGGAAAATTCAGGAGGAAGTAATCAATCTGCGCTATCCTGAACAGATGATCTATAAAGATGGGGAAGTGTGGTTGGATGAGGGGAATTCCAAATCCGTTTAACAGCTCTCCTGATAAGGCTGTGCGGCTCTCTTTTTCACAAAAGAGACTGTACGGCTTTTTTTGCGGCTATCGACAAATTTCTCGGGAAATATTATTTCTTCATAGAAACAAGAGCACCGTCTTTATATGAAATCTTTACTTTTTGGCCGGAGAGCTTCTGATAGTCCGTGGCAGTTCCATAAGCCACTTTTAATGCCACATATCCGTCCTCTAACTTGAATTCCACAGTAAAGTTATCAGCTGCGCCAACCACTTGTGCATCTACATAAGGAGTCTCCACATGGATGATCAGTTTCTGGCCGATCAGGAGGAAATTGCTGTTCAGACCATTCAGCCTTTTGATCGTCTCTATCGGGGTCTGGAAGCGTCGGGACAATTCCCAAAGACTGTCTCCTGCCTGTACAGTGTAGACGGAAATGTCTGCAGGTGTTTCCTGGTCAGGTGCCGGTGGTTCTGCCATCCTGTCTGCTTCAGGTATCTCCAATTGCTGTCCTGGAAAAATAAGATTGCCGGTAAGATTATTCGCTGTTTTCAGCTCGGAAACAGAAACGTCATAGGTTTTTGAGATTTTATAAAGAGAATCGCCTTTCTTCACGCTGTATACCGTTTGTGCTTCAGCCTGTGCATGGCCTGTGCCAGCTGCCAAAACCGAGGACAGAGTGAATGCCGCTGACAGGGAAATGGCTGCAGCCTTCTTCTTGCCTTTTTGCCTGCTTGCTTCTATACGTTCCTTTCTTGTCATCGTAATAGTATGTTCCATAGAACAACCCGCCTTTTTATAAGTAGTTGGATAAAGTTGGATGTAAAACCAAATTTATGAACACTGAGCCAGAGTTCATTTTATGGTAATCAATACCCTCCGGCAATAGGGATAAACTCATGAAAAAAAACGAGGGCGATCCTGCTGTAAGAACCATTCTTTTTTCTGTTAAGGAGGACTTATGCCCAGTGTCCGGCATGTCATTTTCAAAAATATAGAGCGAAACGATTATGGATTTCCCTATTAAAAGGAGTAAATGAAAAAAAAGATAGTAAATGCCCATAGGGCAGAATAGCCTAGAAATTTGTCGGGGATTGTCGAAAATTGGTTATTTCGTCCCTCATCACCTAGGGGACAAAGGAAGGGGGAAGCGGAATTCAATATCCAGAGTGAACTAGTAAGAGGGAGATGAATGTCCAATTTTTCAAATAATTTTCGGCAGGCCTTGTCCTTATTGCAGTAATCGTGCATATATTCTCAACCAAGCTAATAAAATGTTACAAACCTTACACAAAAGTGAGAGTATGAGGTGCAGAGTCGTTTTGAGACTTACAAATAGCAGGCCCAAAGGACATGATTATTCCCTGCAGTATTAGAGAGCACAGCTTTCTGCCGCAATCAATTGTTGATTCTACCAGCTGTTGTATCAGAATGTGCGGGATGGAGAACTTCTAAAAAGCGAAACGGATCTCATTTCACACTCCTCACATCCAATTTAGGGAGGGCGAGTGGTGTGCACGATTACATCAAAGAGAGAACTATCAAGATTGGAAAGTATATCGTGGAGACGAAGAAAACAGTTCGCGTGATTGCGAAGGAGTTTGGCGTATCCAAAAGTACAGTCCATAAAGATTTGACAGAAAGGCTTCCTGAAATCAATCCTGATCTCGCAAACGAAGTAAAGGAAATACTTGATTACCATAAATCGATCCGCCATCTGCGCGGGGGAGAAGCAACAAAGATGAAATATAAAAAAGAGGAACTGGAAGGCGAGCCTGTTCAGTAGGCTGTGGCAATGAATAAGAGAGAGGAAGAAAGCGCAGCCGACAGGATTTGTGCTTTTTTCTGCTTTTGCAATATTCAGCGACATATTTTGCGGGAATGCTACATAATTTTTACAAAATGTTTCTAGTTAAGGTTTGATTGTGATAAAATAAACAATTAGGATAGAACTTGGAAAAAATACTTTGCAGCTTCGTCAGCCGCCCGAACCTTTAATTGGAAAGGCTTCCTTAATGAGAGGATTTGCGGCGGTCCAGAGCTATTGCATAAAGGCCTCCTGAATTGTACCTGCTATGGCAGCTTCCGCCGGACAGCAGGATAGGTGCAGGGGGCATCCATAAAAATATGAAGCAGCGGCAACTGGCCAGCCAGGAAAAATCGTTAGTAACTTCATTCAGGAGCCGGAAGCCCGCGCTGGCTAAGTGCAGGGAGGAAAAAAAGTAAAATGTTTGCTAGAGATATTGGAATTGACCTGGGTACTGCCAATGTACTTATTCATGTAAAAGGCCGGGGAATTGTGTTGAATGAGCCGTCTGTAGTGGCGATCGACAGGAATAATAACAAAGTGCTGGCTGTCGGCGAAGAAGCGCGCCGCATGGTTGGGCGTACGCCCGGCAATATCGTCGCCATCCGCCCGCTGAAGGACGGCGTCATTGCCGACTTTGACGTGACTGAAGCTATGCTGAAGCATTTCATCAACAAATTGAATGTTAAAGGATTCTTATCCAAGCCCCGCATCCTGATCTGCTGTCCGACCAATATCACAAGCGTCGAGCAGAAAGCGATCAAGGAAGCTGCTGAAAAAAGCGGCGGCAAGAAGGTTTACCTTGAGGAAGAGCCGAAGGTGGCTGCAATCGGCGCCGGCATGGACATCTTCCAGCCAAGCGGCAACATGGTTGTCGACATCGGCGGAGGCACAACAGATGTAGCTGTCCTTTCAATGGGCGATATTGTTACATCTTCTTCCATCAAGATGGCCGGAGACAAATTCGATGCCGAAATCCTCAACTACATCAAGCGTGAGTACAAACTCCTGATTGGTGAGAGAACAGCAGAGAACATCAAAATAAATATTGCAACTGTATTCCCGGATAGCAGGGATGAAGAAATCGACATCCGCGGCCGTGACATGGTATCAGGGCTGCCAAGGACCATTACTGTGCGCTCAGGCGAAATCGAGCAGGCTCTCCGCGAGTCTGTTGCAGTCATCGTCCAGGCTGCTAAAACAGTCCTTGAAAGGACGCCACCTGAGCTTTCTGCCGACATCATCGACCGCGGCGTCATCCTTACTGGAGGCGGAGCGCTTCTGCATGGCATCGACATGCTGCTGGCCGAAGAACTTAAAGTGCCGGTCCTCGTCGCCGAAAATCCAATGGACTGCGTTGCCATCGGAACCGGAATCATGCTTGATAATATCGATAAGCTTCCTAAGAGAAGATTAGGTTAATGGAAAAAGCGTGCGGGGGTCCGTACGCTTTTTTTATTTGGGTTTGGATAGCAGGCTGCAGATGAAAATGATCAGACCGGGCCTTCGGGGTGGTTCTGTGACTCTGAATTGCTGCATTCTACTGGAACATGAACATTAATTAAGTGTTTTTTGGGGAAATGTCCTTAAATTGGAGAGACTGCAGTATATTTTTTGAGGTGGTTCACCCAAATTTTGAAGAAATCATGCCAAAATTCCAGATAATCATTCCTGGCGTCTTCATAATCATGCCGGCTTCGGCCATAATCATTCCGGATTTGCGGATAATCATGCCGGTTTCGGCAATAATCATTCCCAATCCGCCAATAATCATGCCGGCTTCAGCAACAATCACTCCTAAATCCATATATTTACAAACTAACCTCCCTAAACCCGGCATCTGGCCACCATAAATAAAATAACCCATCTCCCCACAAGCTACCGCCAACACTGCTCCCCCTTCCTCTAAAATTGCTCCCCCCTCCAAAATCCAGCCTTTAAACCGCAAAATCCGCTGTTTTTTTCACATATTGACACTTTTCTGCAAAAATCTGCTGTTTATTGGGCGGTTTTTTTTTATAATAGAAAGTAACGCATAATGATTATATGTCCCTTTTGATGGTGAAATGATGTCCGGTCTTTACCGGTCAATATATAGAGGTGGAACATGTTTAGAGGGTTTTATACAGTGGCTTCCGGAATGCTGTCACAGCAGCGCAGGACGGAAATGCTGACAAATAATATGGCAAACAGTAATACTCCGGGCTTTAAGGCAGATCAATCCTCGATGAGGGCATTTCCGGAAATGCTCCTCCAAAGTGCGGGGCAGCTGGAAATCCCTGTTCAGAACAGGCTTAAGCTGCCGTTGAACAAGGAAATCGGCAGCATCAACACGGGTGTTTATATGCAGGAGAACACACCTAACTTCCTTCAGGGAGATCTGAGGGAGACCGGGCAGAATACAGACCTTGCCCTTGTGGACGTGAACATGCCGGAGAATGGGGAAACAGGGATCAGCGCTTCTGTATTTTTCAAGGTGTCAGGAGCGGACGGCGAGCCGCGATATACACGCAACGGCGACTTTACGCTTGATGGGGAAGGCTTTCTGACAACTGCTTCCGGTATGTATGTTTTGGACGGGCAGGACAACCGCATCCAGCTGGAAAGCGACCGCTTCACTGTTACCAGCGCAGGTATAATCACAGGCGAAAACGGCGAAACAGCACAGCTTGGATTCGGCTTCTCGGAAAATCCGTCAGAGCTGATCAAAGAAGGCGATGGCCTGTTCCGGACAGAAGATGGAGCGCCGCTTGCAGAGGCAGCAGATAATCCTGAAGCCGGCTTCACCCTGCAGCAGGGCTTCCTGGAGTCCTCAAATGTGGATGCAAGCAGGACGATGACCGATATGATGACAGCCTACCGGGCGTTTGAAGCGAACCAGAAGGTATTGCAGGCTTATGACCGCAGCATGGAAAAACTGGCGAATGAGGTCGGCCGCATCGGATGATGGCCGCCAGCGGCTCTCCGAATAACAGCAGCCCGATGAGGGGGATATTATGAGCAGAATGATGATTACAGCCAGCAACACGCTGGCCCAGCTGCAAAAGCAGATGGATATAACAAGCCACAATATGGCGAATGTCGATACAACCGGCTACAAGCGCAGGGAAGCAACATTCACAGACCTGCTTGTGCAGCAGTTTGCCAATCAGCCTAACTCAGCAGATGAAAACAGGCTGACGCCGAACGGGCTGAGGCAGGGGACCGGGGCGATGCTGGCCCAGTCGCAGATCGTGATGGCGCAGGGCAGCATAAAAACAACCGACCGCCAGCTTGACACGGCTTTTACAAAAGAAAACCAGCTTTATAAAGTCCTTGTCCAGACAGAGGCAGGCTCAGAGATTCAATATACACGGGATGGGGCGTTCTATCTGACGCCGGTATCCGATACAGAGAGCATGCTTGTCACCAGCGCCGGCAACGCGGTCCTGGATGAGAACGATAATCCGATTTACATCAATGGCCTGCCCGGTGAATTCGCCATTTCAGAAAATGGGCTGCTGACAGCAAAAGACAGCACCGGCATGGAACAGGAGTTCAGCCTGGGCATTGTCAGGGTCAACAAGCCCCAGTTCCTGCAGCAGCAGGGAGGCAATCTGCTGGCAATGGCCGCCGGCGCGGATGCAATCGATGTTTTGACGGATCTGACTGGCGCACTTCGCGGCGAAGCAGGTGTCCAGCAAAGGGCGCTTGAGCAATCGAATGTGAATATGCAAAAAGAAATGACTGATCTTATTACCGTACAGCGTGCCTATCAGTTCCAGTCACGGGCCATTTCAATGGCGGACCAAATGATGGGGCTTGTAAACGGGATCAGGTAAAGGGGATTAAAATCGATGCTAGTGAAGAAAAACCAGGAAGCGGCCAACACGCGTGAACAAAAGAAAAAGCTAAAAGCGGAAGAAAAAGCGGCCGGCAAACGGATCATCCGCATACGCCTTGTCCCGATCTGGCTTCGAGTCATCATTGTGCTGATTTTAATTGCCGGAAGCCTCATCCTCGGAGCATTTGTGGGCTACAGTGTAATGGGCGGCGGCAAAGCATCCGATATTTTTGAAAAATCGACCTGGATGCATATCAAGGATCTGGTTGAAAAAGAATAAATTTTTGCCGGGAAGGGGGTTTGCCCTTCCTTTTTTATGTTCATTTACAGTACAATAAGATATAGATGATACCTATTATTAGTAGGAGGTACTAAATTATGATGGATATAGAGCAAATCAAAGCAATCATCCCCCACCGCTATCCTTTCCTGCTCGTGGACCGCATCCTCGAGGTAGAAGAGGCGCAAAGGGCGATCGGAATCAAAAATGTGACGGCGAATGAAGAATTCTTCAACGGGCATTTCCCGGACTATCCGGTTATGCCAGGCGTGCTGATTGTTGAAGCCTTGGCGCAGGTCGGTGCCGTGGCCATGCTCAAAAAAGAAGAAAACCGCGGGCGTCTCGCTTTTTTTGCAGGCATTGACAACTGCCGCTTTAAAAGGCAGGTCAAGCCGGGCGACCAGCTCCGCCTTGAAGTTGAAATGACACGTGTCAGAGGAGCTATCGGAAAAGGGAAAGGCACGGCAACCGTAGATGGAGAACTCGTCTGTGAAGCGGAGCTGACATTTGCCCTTGGTGATAAGCAGGAATAAATTTTGGAGGATGTCCGGGGTGCCGGGCATTCTTTTTTAATATCCCGCAAAAACAAACTAACACGTTTAGCTATTCCCATATACGTGTATGTATATAATATCCTGGCCAGCAGGTGACAACTTGCATATAAAAATCCCCCTAAAATAATTTTTTATATGCAAGTTGTTTCTTTTTTTGGACATCCTATGAAAAGACCAAGGTCGATAAACTATACACAACCAGAAGGGAGCTTTTTACTTATGAAGAAAAGGCTTTTAACACTAATTGGCGGATCGGTTCTTTCAGCAATGGTTTTGGCAGGCTGCAATAATGACCAGGAGCCGCCTCCGGAAGACGACAACACGCCTGTAGAAGAAGGCGACATGAATGGCGAAAACGGCGACATGAACGGCAATAACGAAGACAATGGCAACATCAGCGAAGATGACAACGGTGTTATCGACGATAATGGCGAAAACGGCGACATGAACACAGACGAAGATAAAGACATGATGGAAGATAATAATGATCCTGGTGAAGATACAATTGAAGACGATCTTGACATGCAGGATGATGATAATAAAGATAAATAATGAGTGAGGAGAGCAGGGGGAACCTGCTCTTTTTTATGCAGAAAAAAGGAAGCCCTTTTCAGGAGCTTCCTATTTCTTTGCGGCGGCCAGTCTTGGCTTGCTCTTCATTTTCTGCTTAAATTCAATGACCAGCGCCTCTCCAGCCAATCCTTGCTGCACAAGATCATCAAGAAGCAGCTCAGCATAATCGCTTTTTGTTCTTCTTAAACTTCCTTCAAGAAGGATGCTGATATGGTTCTCCAATTCTTTCACAGAAGAAACTTTAGTGATAAAGGCAGCCGGATCATTCTCTTTTTTTGTAATAACAGCCTGGACGGTCAATTCTCTATTCTCTTCTTTGGCGGCTTTGAAGTAATCAAGATATGTTTTATCGATATAAGCTTCAATCAGCCAGTTGCTTAGATCATCCTCTTTATTGATGATTAAGCCATCATCAAGTGTAACATCCTTCAAGCCCTCTTCTTCGACAATCTGCAGGGAGATCAACTTAAATGTCTTCATTATCATTGCCTCCGTTCTGGTTTATAGTTCTTGCTAAAATTATAGCACAGCACTCTTTGAAAGCGAATTTTGGCATTGTCGAAAAATAATGGCGGAGGTACCTAAAATTCAATTTTATATAACTGAAATGGCACAGAAATTTAAATTCAGCAGCCTAAAAGAGCCTTCGTCCGGCAAAAGTGCCGCACAAACACCGGTTTCCGCTCTTTTACCATTTCCTGAACAGCCTGTAATATAAAATTATCAAGAAGAGAGGAGATGAGAAATGATCAATCAAGTGATTCTGGTAGGAAGGCTGACAAAAAATCCGGAGCTGAAAATTACCCCGGCTGGAACATCGGTTGTAAATGTCACAGTGGCCGTCAACAGGCAATTCAAGAACCAGAAGGGAGAAATAGAGGCTGATTTTGTCCAATGCACATTATGGGAAAAAACAGCCGAAAACACTGCCCAGTACTGCCAAAAAGGTTCCTTGATTGGCATAACAGGCCGGATTCAGACGAGGAACTACGAAAACCAGGAAGGAAAGCGGGTGTTTGTAACAGAGGTTATGGCCGAGTCGGTCCGCTTCCTTGAACCCAAACGGGACACTAACAGCCAAAAGGAGGCGGCAAAGGTTTGAGCAGGGAACAAAACCTGGAAGCACTCATAGAAATGCTGATCAAAATGACCGGCAGGTCCAATGAAAAGATAGGCCGGCTGGAAAAAAGGATAGAGCAGCTTGAATTCATCCTCCGCAGTATGCCTCAAGAGAAACTTCAACTTCAAAAAATCCGCCGCATTCATTAGGTATCTCCTCTAAAACCGCGCAGCATCCACCTCAATAGATAAAATCAATGACTTCCTCAATTCCCCCTCTTTCCGGCGATATTCGCCGGATTTTTCTTTTTTGTATGAGTAATAGTGTCGGAATTTGTTTCGAGAGTCGAATAAATAAGCCTATAGGACTAGCATAAACCAAACACAATCGTGACTATTTCCCCTTAATATCCTTTTTTCCGATATGGTAACTTTATGTAGTATTAGAAAAATTCTGAATAAACTTACCGCTTAAGGGGGAAAAGCATGAAGTCGACTAAAAGGCTATTGGCTATTTTATCTTTATTTTTCTTAATGTTTTCAAGCTCGGTGTCTGCAGCAGCTGTGCCTGAAAAATCAAAGAGCACAAAAGGGGAGCAGAACCAAAAGACAATCCAGCAGATCAAAAAGGCTGAATTGGACAAGCAGTACAAAGACACTGACATTGTCCGTGTTATTGTAGAAATGAAATCGGAGCCTGCGATTCTTGTTGCACAAAAGCAGAACAAGCGCTATAAAGAGCTGCCTGATGCAACAAAAACACAGCTTAAGAACGAGAAACTGACTGAACAGCAGGCGGTTAAAAATAAAGCAAAGCAAAACCGGGTAAAGCTTATTGAGCATGAAAGCTTTACAACGGTTGTCAACGGCTTCAGCGCCGAAATGATGTACGGAGATATCGAAAAGGTTGAAGAACTGGCCGAAGTCTCCAATGTACAGGTAGTCAATGAGTATACCCGTCCTGAAGAACAGCCGGACATGGTATACAGCAAGGAGCTTGTCCAGGCACAGGAAGCCTGGAGAGAATACGGCTTCAAGGGAGAAGGCATGATTGTCGGTGTCATCGACACGGGTATGGACCCGAACCACCGCGATATGGTGCTTTCATCTGAAACGAAAGAAGAATTGACAAAATCCAAAGTCAATAAATTCGTGAAGAACAATGCACTTAAAGGAAAGTACTATACCGAAAAAGTGCCTTATGGCTACAACTATATGGATGAAAATAATACTATCGGCGACATCGGCCCTGATGCCTCTATGCACGGAATGCACGTTTCCGGTACAGTCGGCGCCAATGGCGATGAAGAAAACGGCGGGATCAAAGGGGTAGCCCCTGAAGCACAGATCCTGGCGCTGAAGGTATTCGGTAATGATCCGAATATGCCAAGCACATACAGTGATATCTATGTTAAAGCAATCGATGATGCCATCGTATTGGGGGCAGATGTCCTGAATATGAGCCTTGGCTCTACGGCAGGCTTTGTTTCTCCGGAAGACCAGGAGCAAAAAGCAGTTGAAAGAGCCGTAGACAACGGAATTCTTATGTCCATCTCTGCAGGGAACTCCGCCCACTTCGGAAATGGCTTTGCCAATCCTTTGGCATCGAACCCTGACGTAGGTGTTTCTGGTTCTCCTGGAGTTTCTTATGATTCAATGCAGGTGGCTTCAATAGAAAACGCTTATATGGACCTTGATGCAGTAAACTATTCATTCGGTTCGGAAAGCGGCAAGGCAGCATTCCTTTCTGCCGGAAGCGTCCACCCGAACAGTGTGGAAACAAAAACATTTGAAGTTGCCTACGGCGGTCTTGGCAAGCCGGAGGAACTAGGTAATGTAGCAGGCAAATATGCGCTCATCAAGCGCGGTGAGCTCGCATTTACTGTTAAAGCACTGAATGCCCAGGCAGCAGGTGCGGTCGGCGTCATCATTTACAACAATGCTGACGGCTATGTCAACATGCAGACAGAGCCTGCCATCAAAATCCCGCAGCTGTTCATGCTGAAACAGGATGGAGACAAGCTTCAAGCAGCCCTTGAAGCAGGCGAGAAGGTCACACTGACATTCAATGGAGAAAAAGTAAAATCAGCCAACCCGGAAGGCGGCAAAATGAGTGCCTTCACTTCGTGGGGTCTGACCCCGAACCTTGATTTCAAACCGGAAATCACGGCGCCGGGCGGGCAAATTTATTCTACACTGGAAAATAACAAGTACGGAATGATGAGCGGTACTTCCATGGCAGCACCACATGTTGCCGGCGGTTCTGCACTGATCCTTGAAAGAGTCGATAATGAATTTACAGTAGAAGGCTTTGATCGCGTCAATATGGCGAAAAACCTTATGATGAATACAGCGAAGCCGATCATTGATCAGGGAACTGTAAATGCGGCATTCGGCTGGGAGCTTCCTTACTCTCCGCGCCGCCAGGGTTCAGGAATCATGCAGCTGAACTCTGCCCTGCAGTCTCCGGTAATCGTAACCGAAGCATCAACGGATGAAGCTAAAGTGGCATTGAAAGAAGTAGGAAATACTTTCGAATTCACATTGAAAGCGAAAAACTACAGCAACAAGAAAGTGAAGTATGATGTGGCTGCCAATCTGCAGACAGACTTTGCAGCA
Organism: Bacillus sp. SRL543; assembly: GCF_984799205.1. NCBI lineage: Bacteria > Bacillati > Bacillota > Bacilli > Caryophanales > Bacillaceae > Bacillus > Bacillus sp. SRL543. Next base: position 4,510,441 of record NZ_OZ481794.1, on the reverse strand, counting down.
TATGGCGAGCTGGGCTGGGATCCAGACAGCCTTGAAGCACAGAAGATCCTTGACTCTTCCATCAAGGTGAACGGCCAGGATACAACCACTGTCAATATTCCGGCAAAAGGCATCGCGACTATCAAGGTATCTGTTGATGTGAGCAATGCAAAGGTAGTAGAGCCTTCAATCACTGGCGACTGGGAGATACCGGTAGCTATCGATGAAGTGTTCCCGAACGGCTACTTTGTTGAAGGATATGTAACACTGAAAGACCCTAATGATGTAAACGCCGAGCTTACAGTCCCTTATGTCGGTTTCAAAGGTGACTGGGACAAGGCACCGATCTTGGATGGGACAAAATATGATGAAAGCTCATTCTACGGAATGGCCGGAGCTGTATCAGAAAGCGCGGACAGCTATAACTACCTGGGCTACAACCCTGTAGAAGATGCATTCCAGAAAGAAGCCATTGCCATCTCTCCAAACGGGGACAAAGTACAGGATCAGATCATTCCTGTCCTGTCATTCCTGAGAAATGCCAAGAAGGCAGAATTCATCATCACAAATGAAAAAGGAAAAGAGCTTAGAAAGCTGCGCACGGAAACCAATCTCCGCAAGCATTATTATGACGGCGGAGCGGGTGCCAATTACACGCTGAATCCGGCATGGGGCTGGAATGGCCAGCTGAATAATGCTGTTGCTAAGGATGGCCAGTATTATTTCGAGATTAAGACAGTAGTAGATTTTGCGGGTGCTGAATGGCAGAGTGTCAAGATTCCTGTAAAAGTGGATACTGCTGCACCAAGCGTGAAAGCGAACTTAACAGAAAATAATACGGTTGTAAAAATTGAAGCAGCCGACAATGAAAAGGGATCCGGCTTGTCTTATCTTGATGTGCTTGTAAACGGAAAGACCGTTCTTTCTGAGCCGTTAAGCGCTGATACAGAAGAATTCGAACTGCCGGAAGCATTGGATGAGAAAGAAGAAGTTACAGTTGTCGCATATGATAACGCTGGAAATTCTGCCGAAGCAAAAGCTGAACTCGGCGAAAGCAGCAACGACAAAACCGTTCCATATGTATACCTGGACGAGCCTGCTGCACTTGAAGTCTATAATACTAATGATTTGAATGTTTCTGGTTCTATTAAAGAAGAATCAGAGATGAAGGAGTTCACAATCAACGGACAAGAGGTTGAGCTGACATACAATGAAGAGAAAGAACAGTATGAATTCACTTCAACCCTCCATTTCGAAGATGGTGTCCATTCTTTTGAAGTAAAAGCAACTGACGCTGCTGATAATACTATTTCCTTCAAGCGTACAGTGATGGTCGATGCAGCAGCTCCAGGAGTAGAAGTAACCGGGCTGCCGTCCAGCATGTATGTAAAGCACAACGCGAAGGACCCGGTTGTTAATGTGAAGGTAACAGACAATTTCGATGAGCTCCGCATTTCCCTTAATGGCAGCGAACTGTTCTACAATGAGTTCAAAGAGCCTTATGAAATGAGGAATATTGAGAAAGTCCTTAAGAAGGTAAAACTGAAGCTGAAGGACGGTCCAAACCAATTCGTCTTTGAGGCAGTTGACCTTGCAGGCAATAAAACAGCGAAAACCATTGATCTGTATAAGCTGCAAAAAGGCGAAAAGGAGCCTGATAAAGGAGAAACACCTGACAAAGGGGAAACTCCAGTTCCTGATAAGGGCAATCCTGTAAAACCTGATATTCCAGGACTGCCAGGCACGCCTGACACTCCTGTCAAGCCAGACCCGGGCAAAGAAGCAATATAAAGAATAAAGCCGGAATTCCCTTGCGGGGAGTTCCGGCTTTATCATTTGTGTAAAACAGTTAAATTGTGCATGAGGGCACGGGGAATCCGCTCAAAAAACAAAATTTGCCTCCCGCTAAAGAACGCTATATCAGCCTATTTAAGTCATTCTCCTAAACTTCTTATGCTCTTTAATGAGCGCTTTCAGAATCCCGGAAATATACTCATTTGTCCTGCTGTCCAGCGATGCCAGTTCAAGCAGTGCCTCTTTCAGGGAAGGAGTCTGTACGAGGAGCCTGCGGATCATTTCCAAGTCCAGATCATCAGGATTTTCCGCCAGTACATATGATGCAGTGGCATCCTTCAGCATTTCATCAAGTTCTCCAATCAGGTATTCTTTTTCTGCGCCGAAAATCTCTGCGAATTGAAGGACTGTCTGGTAGGGAGGTATGCTCTTGCCATTTTCATAACGGCTGATGGTAGAACGGTCTATCTTCATCAGATCAGCTACGTACTCTTGTTTCCAATTTCTCGCATCCCGCAATTCTTTCAGCTTATCTCCTAAGCTCATCTTGTCCACCCTCGTTTATCGCTTTTCTTTAATCTAACGAGAATCAGAAAAGAATAAGTTGTATGTGCAAATAGTTCACGTTAATTATCGTGAAAATAAAGCACATTCAGAAAAAAGATTAAAGGAAATTGAAGAAAGCTGTCGAAATTACAATTGGAAACAGATTCCAAAATAAAAGGAGTGCAAATTGTATATGGAGAAAAACCCGAAAAGGATGAAACACCAGCTTTATTTCCAAAGAACAGCTGCGAAGGAAATCAACCTTGATTTCAAGCCAGGCTTTTTTGACGCCCTTCAGCTGCTGAAGCCCTACCCATCAGCACACTTCTGCCAAATCCTCCTTGATCAATACACCTCACACCATATCTATTCCAAAATATATCAAAGTGATGTCCGGCTGATGCAATATGAAGACGAGCCGGACGGCCGGGTGAATCTCATCCGTGAAAACAGCTGCATCAGCTATAGCCTCTTATCGGGCTTTCTGTTAAAAACCAGCAGGAATAAAGTGTCATTTGCCATCAAGGTGCCTGACAGCCGGGTGAAAACTAAAGAAAAAAATCCGCTGCCGTCTCTTGCGGAATACAAAAGACAGAAGCGGACTCTATAATATTTAAACCAGATGAACAAGGTCGCGGAGTTCCTCGGTGGACAGCTCCGTGATCCAGCTTTCGCTTTGGATGACCTGGTCGTTGAGGGTTTGCTTTTTCTCGAGCATCAGATCAATTTTCTCTTCCAAGGTTCCTGTGCAGATCAACTTGTGAACGTGGACGAACCGTTCCTGGCCGATCCGGTAGGCACGGTCTGTCGCCTGGTTTTCCACAGCCGGGTTCCACCAGCGGTCATAGTGGATAACATGGTTCGCCGCTGTCAGATTCAATCCGGTCCCGCCTGCCTTCAGGGACAGCAGGAAGACAGGGAATTCCCCATTCTGAAACCTGGTGATCATTCGGTCGCGCTCATTTTTTGAGACACTCCCGTTCAGGAATGGCACATCGATTCCGTGCCGCTTTTTCATGATTTTCTGGATCATGCGCCCCATCTCAATGTACTGGGTGAAAATAAGGCAGCTTTCCTCCTGCTCCAGAACGGCATCGACGAGGGCATTCAGCTTTTCGAGCTTGGATGACCGTTCGAGCAGATGGGACGGCTTCTCTTCCTTCAGGTAAAGAGCCGGGTGATTGCAAAGCTGCTTCAGGCGGCTCAGCAGCTGAAGGATCAGCCCTTTGCGCTCAAAGCCTGACAGCTTCTCAATCTCGGCAAATGTATCCTTGACCAGCTGCTCATAGAGTGAGGCCTGTTCTGCGGTCAGCGGGCAATATTCCTTTTGCTCCACCTTATCCGGCAGGTTCAGTGCGACTTCTTTGTCCTTCTTCGTCCGGCGCAGGAGGAAGGGGCGGATGATTGCCTGGAGCTGCTGGACTTTTTCTTTTTCATCTTCCTTCTCGATCGGGAGGATGAACTTTTTCTGGAACTGCCCGAGACTGCCAAGATAGCCGTGATTGGTAAAATCAAAAATTGACCACAGCTCGCTGAGCCGGTTTTCCATCGGCGTCCCGGTCAGGGCAATATGATGCTTGCCGCGCAGCTTCCGGACTGCCCGGGACTGCTTGGTCTGCGAATTTTTAATATTCTGGGCCTCATCAATGCTGATCGAGCTCCAGGTGACAGCCTCAAAATCCGCGAGATCCAGATGGGTTAAACCGTAGGAAGTTAAGACAATATCCGCTTTCTCAGCTTCTTCAGTGAACATCTGCCCCTTCAGGCGATTCTGTCCATAATGGAGATACACCTTAAGGTCAGGGGCAAAGCGTTCAATCTCTTTTTGCCAGTTGCCGAGCACTGACGTCGGGCAAATGATAAGAGAGGCTCCTTCTTGCTCCTGCTCGCGCACTTTTAATAAGTAAGAGATGAGCTGGACCGTTTTTCCGAGTCCCATGTCATCAGCAAGGATCGCGCCGAAGCCGTATTTCCTAAGGAATAACAGCCAGCTCATCCCGAGCTGCTGGTATGGACGCAGTTCGCCGTGAAGGGCAGCCGGCGGTTCAGCCAGCGGGATGTTGTTTACCTCGCGAAGCTGCTTCACCATCTGCTTCCACTGCCGGTTCAATTCAATCTGGATACGGGCGAATGCCTTGGGATTATCAAGCTCATCTTCTGAACCATCTTCTCCGGACAATTCCTGCTCAATCAAATCGCGGACATGCAGCCCTTCTTTTTCCGCTTTTTTCATCAGATCCTGAATCTGGCGGATGAAGCCGTGGTCAAGCTTGATCCAGCGGCCGCGGATATAGACGAGGCGGCGCTTTTCTTCAACGAGTTTATTGAACTCATCTTCTGACAGCTCAACCCCGTTCATGCTGAAGCGCCAGTCATAATCAAGCATCGCCTGCAGGCCGACGAAGGAAGGGCGGTGGCTGCCGGAATTCCCTTTAACCTTCGCCTTCACCTTCATGCTCGCATTTTTCATCGCCTGCCACCAGGAAGGAAGGAGAATCTCGACGCCAAGAGCAAGCAGCGTTTCACTTGCTTCAGTCAGGAAAGTCCAGGCTTCGTCTTCTGTCAGGCGGGTAGAGAGCCCGCGATCGCCGTTCAGCCATGGAAAGACATTGATCCAGCGCTGCTGCTCCCGTTCAATGACTTCCTGATATTTATGCCAGCCGCGCGGATAGTTGCTTTCATCCCGGTAATCGACAAACAGATCAGGGTTCTTCTTTCCGCGCAGGAAAACAGACAAGTCCCAGAAGCTGTCGATATCAGCAGGCTCCTCAAGCTTCAGGCCGATTGTAAAAGGCACATCATTTTCCTTCAGCCCGATCCATTCCTGCCAGCTTTCTTCGTCAAAATAAGCAGCCAGCTGGCTTGGCGCGATATCTTCGTTCTGCAGGCTGTCTATCTTTTGCCCAAACATTTCTTTCATTTCTTTATTCCGGTTCAAATAATCATTCAGAGAGCGGTCAAACCAATGCTGGACGAAGCCTTTGACAGAGCTGCCCTCTTCTTCTTCAGCAAGGGGGCGCTCCCAGAAGGAATCATCAAATTCATAAAGGACATTCTCGGGCAGTGCCCAGTGGAACTCATTCTTTTCCCATGCCTTAAAGTCAGGGACCCATTCTTTTTCAAGGATGGATTCCTCAAGCGCATGTCCGGCAGCAAGGCAGATCTCGGCTGTTTCATCCCAGTCCCATTCGATCAGGCGGTTGAACTGCTCATTCGCAAACAGCGTAGCCAGCTGCCAGCCGTTGATCAAGAGTCCAGGGGCGCCCTCCAGCTCAGACTGTGGGAGCATCGTCCCGAAAAAACTTTCCTTATGATTGTTGAACAAAAGGTTCTGCCACTCGTTCGGCACCATCCATCTGTCATGCTCATCAGAAGCTCCAATGAAAAAAGTGTTCTTATCAAATAGTTGGACGTTCACTTTTATAAACCGTGTTTTAAGCATCAATCAGCTTACCCCTTTTGCATTCTTCATGAAAGGCACGCAGCCGTCTGGTCTTTTCCAGAATTATTTCCAGAAAAAGCTCCCAGTCATCCTGCCGCTTCAATTTCTTGTAGATGGTCCGCAGCTTCTTCATCTTACGGACAGCTTCCCGGTAATGATCCCGGCTCTTCATATTTATATGGCCCTGCACAGACTGATGGTAAAGCCCAAGCAGGATCTCAGGCTCGGCCTGCTGAATCCTTTTGATCCGCTCAGAAGGGAGCATGCTGATATCAAAACCGATATAAGCCTGGAGCTCTGCCCACTTTTCATAGTTTTCCTGTTCAAAAAGAACATCCTCATATTCCCGGTAGCTGTACGGCAGCGTCTGGATCATGGCTTTCTCATACAGATCAGGCCTCCGCATCTCGCCGGTATAGGGGCGCAGTGCCCTCAAAGCCATTCTGGAAAAATCCATGCTGGCATTATAGTCATTGTTCCAGCCAAGATACTCCTTCAGCCGTGAAACAAATACCTCGGCAAACGGAGTCATCCGCTTCCATTCTTTAAGGCTGGTGAAATAATCAAGCCAGTATAAAAGATAAGGCGTCATCGCCGCATTCGGGACCTGGATGATATTCATTGCATCTTCATCCTCACGCAGGAGGATATAAAGATGGGTCACCCCCACAACCAGGGGCATTGTTGTCTCCTCCTGAATGCTGTTAAGCTTCTTGACTTCCTCTTCCCGCCATTCTTTGCTCTTGAAGAGATGAGTCCAGAGCAGGCGGTAGAGGTGAGCGCGCTCATACTCAATCTCAAAATCGTTCGTCAGAAGCTCTGCTGTTTCCTCTTTCAGCTTCCCGATGAATTCGTCAAACGCAAAAGGCACTGACTGGACCGTCAGCTTGCCTGTAATATCCGCTGCTTCTTCGGTCATGAGGTGGAAGAGGTGGCGGTAATAGCGGTTGATCGTATCCTCGAAATAGCCGAGCTCCATGCTTAGGGAGATAAGCTTTTTAAAAGAAACAATATGCGCAATCAGCATATAAAGAAGCCGCCATTCCTGCTCGACCGGCGCTGCCGCCCTGAGCCGCCGCAGATGGACCTGAAACAGCTCGGCTATCACATAAGGCTTCGGGTCACCCTGGCCCAGCAGGATTTTATCAAAGCTTTCTTCAATAGAAGATTTCCAGTTATCATAATCCGGCTCCTGCTGCTGTTTGTTCGCCTTCAGCAGATCCCTTGCCGTCTTCAGACCCTGCAGGGCCGCCGATTTTGTTTCCTTGACCGGCTGGCGCCAGTCATCAAGCCAGGCGGCCACACTGCTGCCCTGGGACAGCAGATAGAAAAACGCAGCCATCCGGTGCCGGCAGAACCCTTCAAATGGACAGGAGCATTCACTATGGTTAATGAAGTCAAGATCAAGCGTCACCCGCGCAGGCGTCACATCCTGGACCACGGCCGTAATCTGGTCACCCTCATAATTCACCTGATGCACAAGCCCCTGATGATACAGTAGCAGGCCCTTCTGGACCACCTTCTGATCTTCCTGGTCCTCCGGCCTCAGCAGGCTCCTAAGCTCGCCCGCCGCAAACTGCAGCCCCTCCAAATACCGCTCAGGAATCTGCGCCATAACAATCCCCCCTATACTCTAACCCGGCTGGAACCGGGTGAAAAAACACAAAAAAAGCACACAAAAACAACAGCATTCCGATAAAATACATATTCCTTTATTATACCGCATTTGGCGGGAGTCTAAAAGCAAACGAAGAAGAGGGTCTGACCCCTACGAAAGTAGGGGTCAGACCCTCTTCTTTTATCACTCAATCAATTGCCTTCAGCAAAATATTATTCAGCTGCGAATCTTTCCCTTTATCAAAGGTGAAATAGAGCTCATAGCCGCCTCGGGTATACTTCATTGTCCAAACGCTGTCCATGTCACTGATGCCTTCCCAATTCGGCTTGCCGATTCTTTCCCTGATGATATGCGGAGTGATCGGAACAAGATAATCATTGAACCATGAGATAGCATAGACATGCTGATCGTACGGGTAATAGTTATAATAGCTGTACTGCCCAAACCTCTGGGCCAATGCATCGTTTTGATATTCCACCGATACAGGTTCATGTTTGTAATAATCAAAGACCTTTTTTATATCAGTGCTGCCGTCAATGGAGAATGGCTGTCCCTTAAAGATGCCCTTTTCCAGCTGGGTAAGGATATTGCCATCAAAGAACACAACCCGTGCCAGCTGCATCTTCTTATGTGTCGAAGGCGTTTCATACTTTACCATCGCCGGATCTTTCTTGATAAAAAGGCCAGCCCCCAATCCATACAGCCCGCCATGAACATCCTGATACTGATACACACGGAACTCGCTTCCTTTAACCCTGGAGCCTCCAGGCAGAAGCTTGCCATCGCTCGACAGTTTATAAAGAGGGGAATCCTTCAAAAGAGTAACTTTCCCGATCTGTGATGGAATCAGGATCGTTTTCCCCCAAGGAACCCCAATCAGCTCTGCTGCTTTGGCAGGAGAAGAAGAAGGCATAAAGAGCAATCCAACTGACAAAACAGCGGCAATTCCCAATATACTGATTTTTTTAAGCGTAATGACCTCCCAGATTAGTATATGTGCCTTAACTCTATACCTCTAATCCTATGCGTTAAAACAGGGTCAGACCCCTACTTTCGTAGGGGTCTGACCCCAGCCTTTACTTTAACTCCGCCAGAAACCTTTCCCGAACCCCAGCATCCTTAATCTGCCCAACAACAGCCTTCAGCTCTGCTGCCTGCTGATTATACTCTTCAGGCGCCACCCTCGCCTGATCAAGGGCTTTAAAGTCATCCAGCATCATTTTAGCTGTTACGGTATACCGGTGCTTGGCAATCATGTCCTCAGCCGGCTTCTTATAGGCAGTGAGCACAGCCTCCCGTGTCGACTGTCCATACACGCGGTACAGAAGAACCGCATTTTTTCGAACTTCCGCCGACAGCTGGTGATACTTCGCTTCACCAGTATCTCCAAGCGGGTCGCCCAAGACTGCAACATCCATGGAATATGCCATATCGACAAGCTTCTTCCCGGATGTGACAGCATCAATATAGCCGACAGCTCGTCTATAATAAGTGATAACATCTGCATTCAGTTCATTCTGTAAAGCCTGTTTCTTAGCCGCATCCCCAACCCGTCCGATGGCAGCCTGGGACAGATTCAAATATTCCTTCGTTTTATTGAAATAGGTCATATTTGGATAACCGGACACATCACCAGGGTATTTGCCTTTCCGATAATCCGCCTGAATCTCCCACTTCAGGCTTCCTGCATAGGACTTCGCCGCAGCCAGGACCTTCTGTGCATCAGCCATTGCCCTTTCCTGCAGCATGCTGGAAGGCGGTGTCTCATAACGGATATAGCCCGCCATATTGGTGACATAGCCTCCGCCGCACAGTTTGTATTGCCCGCCGTAATGTCCGTCATAACCACAGACCTGTAATGTCTCAAACGGCTCCAGCACTCGGCCGGCTTTCAGCCCGGTGCTTGTACGATCCCAAAGCGTAATCGGCTTCATGATGGTCAGCTTGCCGATCTGGCCAGCCGAAAGCTCTTTATCCCAATCAGCCTTCGGGATGGCCGCAATCGCCTGGCTGCCCATCTGAATCCAGGAAGCCTCGAAATCCTTGCGCGGCACAGCGCGGTTCTTCTTATTATACAAAGGATCATTTATGTAGACATACTGGCTGTCATAGCCAGTCACAAGAACAGAATGTTCTTTATATGTAATCTTCAGATTGCCGCTTGAAGTATTCCACGTCTGGAAATAACTGCTCGGCAGCTGCTTGAATTGTGAATTTGTGATAACCCAGACAGGACTTCCCATATCGATAGCCTTATAAATGGCAGAAGGGCTGCTTCCTGTAAAATCAACCACTCTGCCATGCAAATACTTGTCAGCCAAATCGAAGATTGGCCCATGATAAACACCAAGACCGGGAAGGCCAAATGTATACATATTGCCCACAAATCCATCGTAAGGATTTCCATAAACGCCATTCGTCTTGAATGGAACCTTTTTCACTTCCTTGGCCAGCTGCATTTTGCCGACATTCACGCCCTGGTCCTGCAGCAGCATGCTGAGACTAGTAACCTCACAGCCTCTCGGAAGCTCGGGCATTTGCTTGATGTGCGGAGCATCCAGCTTTTTAGCCGAAGCCTCTCCGTCTGCAGCAGCCAGTCCTGCCAAAAACATTACCGTAAAAACAAAGAAAGATAGAGTTTTAGCCTTCAATTAATACGTCCCTCCACAAATAAAGTCATAAATCCGTATACTTTACCCAGTATATCAGGGGGGGAAGCATGTCGAAATTCCTCATTTACTGCCAAAAGAAAAGACAGGAAGAAAGGCATTATCCTTCCGGAATATGTAAGTCTGTACCAGCTAGATGACAGAAAGGAAACAAATGAGGGACCTATCGGCCATGCCGCGTATCAAATAAAAGATAACAAGACTGAAAAGTCCTTATTGGACCCTATCAAAATATGGATAATAATACTAAAATAGTTATATATCAACCTATCTATGGAGGAACAGAAATGAAACTATTGAGGACTGCCCTAACAGGCCTGACGGCCTTCCTGCTGCTGTTTTCTGCACAGACCGCTTCAGCAGCAGAACCGCTAAACGAGATCAGGCAGATCATAAGCAACTATTATATAGAAGATGTTCCGGACCACGTCCTGGAACAGCCCACTGCAAAGAGGATCACAGACTATCTGGACCCTTACTCTGTCTATATGTCCGCAGATGAATACGAGAAATTCTTTCGTACAATCGAACGAGAGCTCGTCGGAATCGGTGTCACGTTGGAAGAAGACAAGGCAGGCATTAAAATTCTCTCTGTCATTGATGATGGCCCGGCCAAGAAGGCAGGTCTTGAAGCGGGGGATATTATCACCAATGCCGGAGGAAAAAGCCTGGCAGGGGAGTCTGTCCAATATGCCATATCCTTGATCTCTGGAAAAGCCGGAACGACAGTGGAGCTGGCGATAACAAAATCACAGACGAACGAAAAAATAACTAAAACACTAATAAGAGAGGTGCTCCATCTCCCTAATACAGAAACTGAAATTCTGGGAGGAGATATAGGATTCATCAGACTGAACAGCTTTGCCGAAAATTCAGCTGCAGAAATCGAGGCAGCCATCAAAAGCATGCCAGAAACAAAAAGCTGGATACTAGACCTCCGCAATAACGGAGGGGGTCATGTGTCGGCAGCCCAGGAAATAGCTGGCTTCTTCCCTGGTGTGAAGGATGCTTTCCAGCTCCGTGATAGGAACGGAATTGAAGAAGTGAATAAAAGCATACCGCAAAAGGTTCACTTCACCAAGCCAGCTCATATATTAATCAACACATATAGTGCGAGTGCTTCTGAAATGCTCTCGGCATCTGTGAAGGAGCAGAAGGGAGCGGTGCTATACGGCCAGAACTCATTCGGGAAAGGATCTATGCAAACCCTGTTTGCCCTGAGTGACAACAGTTTCCTAAAGCTGACAACAGCCCATTTCTATTCACCAAAAGGTACGCCCGTCAACAAGGTCGGAGTAAAGCCTGATGTAATAACATCTGTAAACGAAGAACTGCAAGTATCACACAGGGACCAGCTCCTATCGCAGTATCCCGGCTATCTCAAACTGACTGCACTCAATAGCGTACCGGTCACAAAAACCTTTAAAGTAGTCATGAATATGGACATGAACTGGTCCGGCCTAAAACCGGAAGACGTCCAGCTAATCCAATTGGGCGGCCAAGAGGTCCCGGTAGAGGTTAAAGCAAACAGCAGCCGAAGCATGACCATCACGCCAAAAGCCAACCTCCAGCCAAAAGGCCATTACCTGCTCCTCATTCACCCAAAATGGACAAGCAGCACCGCCAAGAAGATGGCAAAGGGAATTTATCTAGAGGTTAAAGTAGGGGTCTGACCCCTACTTTATACCTACAAAAGTTCTTAATAAAGAAAAAACGATTGAATTTTACTTCTTGTAATGTATAATTATAGTATTAATATACCCAAAGGAATCTTATTTTTTTGCTTTTGTTGTTCTTTATAGAGAATAAAAGGGGGATTGTTCATGGATCCAAGATCTGTGCGGAAACAGAAGAGGCTGGAACAGAAAAGGAAGCGGATGAGAAGGGTGCTTACTTCTAGCATTGCCATTTCTTCCATACTGCTTGGAGGTGCAAAGCTGGCGACTCCGACATATGGTGAGTTTAATGACACAGAAGAACAGGAAATGGCCATTGGCGCATGCGTCATATTCCCGAAATACATAGAAGAACAGAAAGAGAAGGCTGAAGAACTGGCCAAGGAGATGGAAGAAGATCTTGAAGAAGCTTTGAGTAAAATTGAGGAACTCAAAATCGATGACTTCACCAAAAAAGCAGGGGAGATGACAAAAGAAAATTCAGAAGGAGAGGCGCCGCCAACCTCATCAGCCCCTTCTGGCGATTCATCGACCGTTGAAGGCTTAAAGGCGATTCAGGCTCAGTTGTCATCTAAAATTACTGCAGCTAATGGTGAAATCCAATCCAATACCGATGAAATAAGCCAAATCACTGAGCTTTCAAATGAACTACAAGCATTGCAGACAGCACTGGGAAAGATAGCTGGTGAGGCGCTGCCTGAAGTAAAAGAAACCATCCAAAATAAAATAGAGAAATTTAAAGAAATTAAGAAGTTTATAGAAGAGGCAGAGAAATTGGTAGAAGAATGCAGATATGAACCTGATTTTTTCTATATGATCTTTAAAGCTTTAACAGCAATTGAAGAAAAAAACACTAAAAACACAGAGAAAATGGAAGAAGCAATCAAGCAGACCGAAGAACAAGTAAAACAATTTGAAGAGCAATCCAAACAATTCGAAGACATTATCAAGGCCCTTGGAGCTGAGATTGAAAGCCTCAAATCAAAGATAACCAGCCTTGAGCAGGAAATTGCAAGCATTGACACCCAGATACAAAAGCTAATTGAAGAAGAGGAAGAAAAAGAGCGCCTTAAAAAGCTGAAGGAAAAAGAGAAGCAGGAAGAAGAAGAACTGAAAAAGCTAGAGGAACAGAAGAAGAAGGATGAAGAGAAACAGGCAGAAGAACAAAAGAAGAAGGCAGATGAAAAATCAGATACAGGTAATAATGAGCCAAAAGAAGACAAACCAGCTGCTGCTGAAGAAACAAAAGAATCAGAACAACCTGTCCAAGACAAGCAGGCTGAGCCAGAACAGCAGCAATCCAATGAAGATACTAATCCAGCAGGATAACAGGATTACTGCCAATGAAGCTGCTGCTTAAATCCCTATATTATTTTCTTATCGCTCTATCAATACTTATGATCTTTTCCTTGCTTTCATCCAAACTGAAAGGAGAAAGCCCAAGCCTGTTTGGCTATGAAGCCAAACAGGTCTTATCCGGTTCAATGGAGCCTGTTATCCCGACAGGCTCTATTGCCATTATGAAAAAGTCCTATGACATAAAAAAACTTACTGCAGGTAACATCATAACCTATACAAAAGATAATCATTCAGTAACCCACAGAATAGTTAGTGTAAATGAACAGAGAAGCAACATTTCTTTTGTCACACAGGGGGATGAAAATCAATTTCCAGACAAGGAAGCAGTCCTGCCCATGCAAATCACCGGCTTCTACACCGGCATAACCATCCCAAAAGCCGGCTATCTCCTGAACCTTATAAACACTAAATTGGGAAGTTTTCTATTCTTCATCATCCCAGGGCTCTTTTGCCTCCTGTATGCCTATGTAATCTTTAAGCCAATAACGTTCAACAGACGGAACACAGGGACCCATAACAATGAATACTAGGTCCTTAGTAGGGGTCTGACCCTAATTCAAAACACCGCTAACCCAGGCAATCCAATAAGCAGCAGGCAAAAACAGCAGCTGAGCAAGCAAAGTCCCGCAGAACCGTGATATCATAAGCCAGCCGTACATCTTAGCCATATTATCAGCTCCACCTTGTTCAGTCAGCGCCTTCTCGGTCAAAAGCGCGATGCGAGGATCCAATACCAATGTCAGCAGAATCGTCGCAAATCCGTTAATAAGCCCCGTCGCCATGCTGGAAGCTGTGGAATGATCCGGACTTACCAGTGAAGCATACAAAGCAGAAAGGATCCCGGTCGTATAAATGGCCGTCACAATCATGTTCATCAACATGATCCGCTTTGGAATGCCGCCGACCCTCAGCTTCTCGAACATCTGAAACCTTGGCCGCCTCACATAAGAGCCGGTCTTTTTAAGTTTGCTTATATTAGTCGCACTGACCAATGCAAACACAGAACCTTCTGCCTCAAAGCGCTTAATCACAAAGATAGCCAGTTTAGTGAAAGTGGGAAACAGTATAATGGCCAGCAGAGTACCTACAGATGCACTAAGCAGAACAAGCCGGAAAATCCCTTCAACATTAATGGCTTTGTCTACCCTCGCACTATCAATCACACCGCCAAGCAAGGGAGCCTGTACCAGATTGGAAGTCCGCGCTACCAATAATACAATCCCTGTCAACGAGAGGGAGACAGCAATCTTCCGCAGCCTCACGCCGCCAAGGCGGATGCTGTAAGCCAGAGTCTCGCTTGTATGTATAATGATTGTAAATAAAATAATAGCTAACAATTTCATATCCAAATTACATCACCGCACCTTATCTTTACCAAAGAAAAAAGAAAAAGCCGGCAGCAGAGACAATCTCTGTACCAGCTTAAAGGAGGCAGAGCGATCTGCCTAGTTAGGTAAGCACCAGCCATGGACCATTCACTGCTCAATGAACCAGTGTCACATATTAAGACGAGGCACCCAGCGGAAAAGTTTCATTTTATTTCTACTATTTTAAAAACTTCTTCTTCCGTAGTCTGAACTTCCGAAGAATCAGCTTGTCCTTCTCCCGCAGCCTTCTCTCCATCTGAGCTGCTTTCAAAAGAACTCTGATCCTTCCCGGCAGCAGTGCCTGCCACAGGAACTTCAGCCTGCTCTTCCTCAGGACTCAGCTTTGAAATAATCTTCGGCCACATGGCTATATTCACCAATATCAGCGTAAATACCAGCATATTAATCAACATCAATTTATACGGTGATTTCTTCTTCATTACGGAACAATGATCTCCTTTGTTTCCAATACCTTTTTGGACATGCTGTATCCTTTGATCAAAATCTTATCCCCAGCCTCAACACCAGGCTTATATAGAATAAACTGGTTATTCCCTTTATAATCAAGCTCAGCCGAACCAGCTTTAACACTTGTCACCTGATCACTTACAGCAACTGTGATTTCTGCAAAGTGGCTATGTTTTTTTACTTCAGCCTTCAGGATATGCTGAGGTTTTTCTTCTTTAACGCTTCCTGAAGCAGCAGGCTTAGAGCTGCTTGAGTTTGATGAACTGCGATTTCCGGCCGCCAGGCTTTTGCCGGCACTTGAAGCTCCGTTTGCTTTCTCATCAAAGCTCTTAGCAGCTTCTCCCCCCTCCAAAGCAAAAGGAACAATCGTATGCTGATTCAAATAAAGCTTCTCCCCGGAACGAAGATTTCCCTTAATATGCAAAAAATAGGTTTTATCCTTTGAGTAAGGGGTATTAGGGGAAATGTTGAGCTTGTTATCATCACCAGAAACCTTTAAGGAGGTGCTGATCCGCTTTCCAGTATGATCAATAATGTACACGTTTTCCTTTTTCACCGACCCCTTATTGATAGGGTGGTTGAAAGTGATGCTCCAGCTTTTCTGGGGATCGCTGATCACTCTCGCATCAAGACGAACCTCTTCTGTAGCAGCATAGCTTCTTAGACTAATAGGTATCAATAGCAGCAAAAGAACTAAAACGGTTTTCTTGCCAAACATTATCTATCCACAACCTGTACTTTTAAATCACGGATATTATGCTCACTGAGCAGGCTGCTGAACAGCTTTTCATCGGACAAGAGCTCATGGAACGATATGACGGCACCATCTGTTTCGTATTTATAAGACTCATTGTATTCTGTTATCACTTTCTCAGCGGCAGAGAACTTCACAACTTTCTCATCTATTTGCTTATTGGTGCTGTTAAATACCTTAATCCTCACATCATAGAAATCCGGCATCTTCGAAAAACCGACATCAAAGGTAAAAGTATCGCCCTTGGACTGTGTCTTGCCGTTTGGATCGGCAGTCACTTTGCTGGCATACTGATTTTTCAATACCTTATCGCCCTTCATAATATCAACATGAACATAACTTACATCTTCTGATTTAGTTACAACATCTATATTGGTAATCCCATTAGTGGAAGACTGTTCTTCCTGAATCGCACCTTGCTGCTTATGAAGCACAGTTACTTCATTAATGTACTTTTTTGGTGCCACGGCCATAATCTGTCTTGGTGAGTAGGATGCAAGCATGTCTTTAAGGCGCTTTTCATTAATCACCATCAGTTCATAAAAGTCATAGTAGTTAGTTCGGAAGGAGAAATTCATATTTTGAGCATACTGCCCGTTGCTTAATGTCACTGAGTTTCCGAAAATTTCAACTGTATATGTCTTATTAAAGTCTAACGGCTTGCTTAAAATGACAGATACAGTGTTTCCGATTTTCCTATATTCCTTGATATCAAGAGGAACGTAATATCCATCTTCAAAGACAGTTATGGAACCTGATGCCACTTTTAGCACCTTATCGTTAAATTCAATCTTAATGTCCGTATCAACAGGCACATACTGATCATTGGACGAAGGATAGGTATGCTCGATCGTTGGAATAGTCGCTGCATATCCTTTAATAGAATGAAAAGATAACACAGCAGTTCCAATCAAGACGAGGGCGACAAAGAGGTTTAATCCTTTTTTCATAGTAATCCACCTTTTCTTTCCATTTATGTATAAAAGTAATTTTACAACGGATAGGCTGAATGTACCAGCTTTAAAAAGAAAAAAGCCGCCAGTTATTGGCAGCTTTTTTCCCCGCGCTGAAGCAGAAGGTTAGTACGCTGTACTAAATACAAGTTTAAAGAAAGCAGTGTCCTTTTGGAAGGAAAGTACCTTCTAAAGAATAGTTTACCAAATTTAGAAAGAAAGTACATGAAAAATTTTCCGAAACACCCATTTTTTTAATTTATTACGTTATAATTGGAAAAAAAGTGAATAGAATAGCAGGGTGTGAATTTACCAGAGGTTATAAGTAAATTTATTACAAATTTATTAAAATAAGCATTTTTTAATAGAAAATTGTAGAAATTTAGTAAGATATGTATTAGTATTGAAAAGAAGACCAAAGGTGGAAATTTATTGGCTGTTTACCAAAAAAATAATTAGTTGGAAACTATTGCAATTAATTTGAGTCTCTAGTATACTTTTTTACTAGTTAGGTAAGCGGTGAATAAATAGGTATAAACAACCATTGGTATTCATTGCTACAAAATAAAAAAGCACTACATAGCTGAAGGGAGAATACAAGTTTATGAAGAAGAAAGCAATCAAACTCGCTACTTCTACAGCAATCGCCGCTACAGCATTCGTAGCAGCAGCTCCAGCTAACCAAGCTGATGCAGCTGTAAATGTAGATCAACTAGTCAAAGACGCAGAAACTGCAGCAGGTGCTCTTAAATGGGCAATCTCATTAGAAGGTACTGCTGACGGCAAAACTCGTCCATGGGCAATTTACAACTTAACAAAAGACGCTACTGCAAAAGCTAAAGCAGCTGTTGCAAAAGTTAGCGGATCTCAAAAAGTATTATACGAAGCACGCCTGCAAGCTGCTGATGTGCAAATTGCACGTGCACAAGCATATATCGATGCTTTAACTGCTGGAGAAAAAATCAAAGGTTTCCAAGCTGAACTTGAAAAAGCAATCAGCGCTAACAACCTTGATGCAGTTGAAACAAACTACCACAATGTAACTCGCGAAATTCGCAAGCAAGCTAAATTGCTTTACCGTGTATATGGTCAATCAACTCGTGACCTTATTCTTGAAAACTACAAAGCTCCAGCTGAGAGAGTTGTAAACTCTGTTAAAGTTGAAGTGACAGTTAAGATGGAACTTGATCTTGCTGCTGCTGATGTTAAAGCTGGCAAGCTTGAAGAAGCTTCAAAGCATATCAATGAAGCAAATGCTCTTCTTCCACAAGTTGATCAGTGGAAAACTGAATTAACTAAAAATCGTGATGATGTAGTAGCTTCTCTTCCACTACAAGTAACTTCTGTTACTCGTGTGAACGATACTACAGTAGAAGTGAAATTCAGCAAAGCTGTTGATGCAGTTCTTCCAGCTGGACAATTCACTTTCGATAATGGACTTCAGGTAACTGCTGCTTCAGTATCTAGCGACAGAAAAACTGTAACGCTAACTACAACTACTCAAGTTGCTGGTAAGGCTTATGTACTTTCTTACAAAGGTGTATCAACTGGTCTTTCCTTCACTAAAGCAGCTAACCCAGCTGATGATTCAATCGTTGTTGATGCTACAGATGTGGCGCGTTTAGAAGTTGGTAAAACAAGAACTTACACGGTAACTGTTAAAAATGCCGATGGTTCACCTTATACTGGTGAAGCTACTATCCGTCTTTACGGTGACAGCAATAGAGGTACTTTGACTAACTCTGATACAGTTCTATCTTCAGTTGAGGGTCTAAAGACTGGAATCAATACTTCAGCAAAGCCAACAACTGGTTCATCTGCTGAACCGTTAGCATTTGCTGTTGGTCAAGCGTGGGAAGGAACTGTTGGTCTAGATGGTAAAGTGACTTTCACAGTTACATCACCAGCTGGCGATGATAGTGAATCTTCAGTAGTGTATCCAGTTGTAACACTTGATACTAATAAAAATGGAGTTCCGAACT
The DNA here is from genome assembly GCF_984799205.1 of Bacillus sp. SRL543. Taxonomy (NCBI): domain Bacteria; kingdom Bacillati; phylum Bacillota; class Bacilli; order Caryophanales; family Bacillaceae; genus Bacillus; species Bacillus sp. SRL543. The sequence goes on along the minus strand of NZ_OZ481794.1, from coordinate 4,491,834 downwards.
ATGCAACAGAAAAGTACGTAACAGGTGCAGCAACTTACTTCTATGTTCCAGCACCAACAAGCTACGTCAATCAGTTTACTCTAGGAGCGACTGGTACAGACTTCTATGTAAACAAAAATGACAAATATCTTGTTTATCAGGATAGCACTTCTATCGGTGATGCTTTGAAGTATAGCTGGGATAGCAACGATAACTTCTTTATTGACAATAGAAGAGTAACTATGGCTGATTTCGAAGCAGCGATTTCAAGTGGAGATGCTTTAGTAATTGATTATAAGAGTATTAGTGCAAATAACTCTACATTCACAATCACTAGCGATGTAACTCAGGGGCCAGCTATTAGTGTTACTAATCCAGATGAAGTTGTACGTTACGATGGAGTTAACTACCGAGTAACTGGTAAAGGTAAGCCTGGTAATAAAGTACAAGTATTCAAAGACAAAGGTGTAGCCGGAACTTTTGAGCAAGGTACTGATGCACTTGTTGGAGAATCCGTTGTTGATGCTAATGGTAACTGGGTTGTTCAAGCTTCAAGCTTGGATCAAAATCAGGCAAACAGCCTAATTGCATTGCAATTTGCTCCAGAATCATCATCTGCTTCATTGAATAATCAAGTTGCTACAACAAATGCTAATGTTGCTCAAGTACCAACCATACTAGAAGGTGCTTTTGCCCTTACTAATGTAACTTTTGATGGAAACAGTGATCGTGTAGTGGGTATCGGTGATAGGTTACAACTTGGATTCTTGAATAACCCTGCATTTGGTCATGCTTTAGAGCTTGCTTCTAATGCTACAGTTACTCTCGAAGATGCATCTGGTAAGAAAGCGGTTATCAGAGTATCAGAGCCTTCAGCAAATGTAGTAAGCTTTGATAGTTTCGTTTCTTCTGATTCCGGTTTCGGATCTGGACAAATCACAATCAAGGATGTTACAGGCTTTGCTAACCAAGACAATTTAGAGCTAAGCCTAACTGACTCTACAGTTAAAGCTTTCAGAACAGGTCTTTTACAGTAAGTAAGCTTAAAAGACTTAAGGGCTGTTGGGATAATCCCAACAGCTTTTTTATTAAGGATTTACCATATAGAAATAGCCGGGGGAATAAATCTTGAGAATTAAAGTACTTTTAAGTACAATAATATTGTCTATGGCAATAGGTGACTCTTCAGTATTAGCGAATATGCCGAAAGATTTTAATCTCGGCCCAAAAGTCTTCCAAACCTCAGCCCTAACCGCCACATCCGGCACAGACGATTTTGGCAACGACTACATGTACTTCATCATGCACGGCACCCCATCAGCCCTGGCAGTTGTCGACCTAAACACAAATCAAACTGTAAACGTCTTCACTCTATCAAATTCTACAAGTGCTTGGGGTTTAGACGTCGATGAAAAGGGTATAGTATGGGTTGGTGGAACAACGGATGGAAATATATACAGCTATAATCCAAACACAAACGAATTCACTGATCACGGTAATAAGCTGACAAATCCGAAGGATACGGCTATTCAGGATATTGATGCAGCCAATGGAAAAATCTTCGGTTCAACTGCATATGGCGGATCAGTCTTTCTATACGATTCCGAGACTGAAGATTTAAACAACTTCGGCCAAATCATGAACAAAAAAGAATTCGCTAAATCCCTTGTCTATGATGAAGAAAATGATTCTCTTTATATAGGTGTTGGTTCAAAGGCGGAACTGGTTAAGTATGATCTTCAAACGAAAAAGAAGACAGCTTTCCTGCCAAGCGAGTATCAGGATGATAAGTACATAAGAGACTTGAAAATCCAGGATAACTACTTATTTGCCCGAATGGATCCATCGAATAGGCTAGTCATTTTTGATAAAAACACTTTGGAAAAAATAGATGAGCTTGAGATGAATTCAAGAACAGTTTCAGCGGTTTTGGAGGACGAAATATACTACTCCCAAAACAATTCCTTCTATAAATACAATCTTCTCACCAAAGAAACAATCGACCTACAAGTTTCGTTATTTAAAGGAACCGAGCTTCTCAATCTTGATTTCGTTGAGCTCAATGACCAAGAGCTTTATCCTGGCATGACACTGGTTGGTCAAATCGACAACGCGGGCAACATGTTCCGCTATAACATCCAGACTGGCCATTACGAGATTACAAAGCTGGACCTTCCAGCCCAGCCGGTCACTCTTTACACAATGCTGGCAGATGAGAAAAAAGAAAATATCTTTATCAATGGATATATGTCCGGCGGATTGGCCATTTACAACACGAGAGAGAAAACATCGAAGCTCTTCCAGAACATAAGCCAAATCGAGTCCATGTCCTTAATGGGAGATAAGCTGTATATTGGCGCTTATCCAAATGCGCGCGTGCTTGAGCTTGATCTAAGCAAACCATGGACTGCCAGTAATCCTCGGGAAATGATGAGGCTCGGCAACTATGGCCAATCTAGATCTACAGCAATCACGGCTATGCCAAAACTGAACAAAGTCTTTGTAGGCACATATCCAGAAACAAGTGTTGGCGGGGGTGCACTCGCTATATATGACTTGAAAGAAGATAAATATGAGGTATACGAAAACTATATCTACAATCAAAGTCTGGTTTCTTTTGCCACTCACAATGGTTATGTCTACGGCGGTACATCAATTCACGCCAACTATAAAGTAAATGAGCGCGGAGCAAGGTTCTTCCGCTTCCGTCCGGATAACCCGGAGAAGCCGGAGTACATCCATCTCCCAATGAACGCCAGCATGATTACTAGCCTGATGGTAGATAAAAATAATCTGATCTGGGGTATGGCGGATGGTACATTATTCTCCTACAACCCGGAAACGAAAGAAATTAAAACGCAGCAAATCCTTAACCTGATCTCCGGCCGCTTCCATAATGGAAAAATCATAGAAGGCCTTGACGGCAATATTTACGGTACCGTCGAAGGGAAACTTTTCAAAGCGAACCCTAAAACTCTATACTATGAGATTCTAAAAGAAGACGGAGCCTATGATCTAGTCCAGGATTATAAGGGCGATCTCTATTTCCGCAACCAGGCCGACCTATGGAAATATTCATTAAGCAAACCGGAAAAGAAACAAGACAATTAGAATATTAGCAACAGTATAATTTCTCACTAAAAAAACCCAGAAAATCTTTTTCTGGGTTTTTTACTATATTAATAGAAGAAACTTGTATTACATCTGTATTATATTTCCTATATATCCATATAAATATAACCTTGGAAAGAATTTATCATTTAACTAAATCCTATAATGATTTACCATATTCTATGGAGAGGGAATGCTAGATATTACCTCGACTTCTATTAAAATGTTAAAAGTTTAGAAACTTTATCCTAGGTATCTAGAATAAGGCTCTGCTTTTGACAACAACTGGTCAATTTTACACAATAATTCTATTAGGGGGCTTTTTCCGTGAATAAGAAACACGCAATCAAAGTATTAAGCGCAACAGCTGTTGCAGCTACAGCATTTGTAGCAACTTCACCAGCAGATGCATCTGTTCAAACTGATGCTCAAAAATTAGTTAACCAAGCAAAGAATGCTGGTACAGTATTAAAGTGGGCTATTTCTACAGAAGGTTCTGCTGATGGCACGACTCGTCCATGGGCACAATATAATGCTGCTAAAGCTGCTCGCGACAAAGCCGTTGCTGCTGTAAATAAATTGCCTGCATCTCAAAAAGCTGGCTACCTGGCTGACCTTGAAGCAAACGTAAACCTACATATCACTCGTGCTATGTACTATATCGATGCAATTACAGCCGGTGAAAAGATCAAAGCGAAGCAAGACGTTCTTTCTGCTCAAATCGCTAAAGGCGCAATCAACGATGCAACTGAAACTGCATACCACGAGCTTTCAAAAGAAATCCGCAAGCAAGGTGTCCTTCTTGACCGCGTTTATGGTAAATCAACTCGCGATGAAATCCGCGGACAATACAAGCAAGCTGCAGAAACAGTTCGCGACAGCGTTGTTTATGCTGTAACAGTGAAAATGGAGCTAGACCTCGCGGCTGATGCTCTTGAAAACAACAACATGGCTGAAGTGGAAAAGCACTTGGCAGAAGCTAACAAGTATATCGATGAAGTTCAAAACTCAGCAATGAAGGCTACATTGACAAAAGTTCTTGGCGAAATTGAAGCTGAGTTAACTCCTGCAGTTAAGTCTGTAAGCGCGGTTAATGCTACTCAATTAGTTGTTACTTTCAACAAAGAAATCGATGCTGCAGACGCAACGAAAGATAAATTCAAATTAGAAACTGCAACTGCTGCTTCAGTAACAGTATCTGAAGACAACAAAACAGCTACTGTTACTTTTGATAGCGTACAAGTTTCTAACAAAGTGATCACTGTTGAACCTGTTAAAACAAAAGCTGACGCAAAAGTTCTTACAGAGCGTTATGTTTCAACATTAACTTACACTGATACAAAAGCTCCATCAGTAACAGGTGTAACGTATGATTACGTAGCTGGCAAAGCAGTTGCCACTCTTACTTTCAGTGAGCCATTAAAAGCTGCTGGTACAGTATCTGTAAATGGTGTAGCTACTAAGGTAACAGAAAACCTTGCAGCTGGTACTGTTTCAATCTCTAATCTTGAAGTTGGAAAGTCTTATAAAGTAGACATCGTTGGGGCGAAAGACAAAGCGGACAACATTGCTAATCCAATCGTTGAAAACTTCACTGTACCAACTGCCGTTAAGGATGAAGTGAAGCCTGTTGCTTCTATCTCTGCTTCTGGAAACGAAGTAACACTTAACTTCTCAGAAGAGGTAACTCTTACAACTGTAACAGTTAATGGCAAGAACCTTGCTGGAAAGTTTGTTCAGGACAAAACTGATAAAACAAAGTATGTTCTTGATGCTCAAGATGCAAAATTACTTGATGGTGTTAATTTCTTAACTGCAAATGTAGCGGTAGAAAGCTTCACTGATAAAGCAGGAAATGCTGGTGAAAAGGTTGAAACTACAGCCACTTTACAAGCTGACCGTACAGCGCCTGCATTTGTATCTGCTACAGTAGCACCGACAAATGACTTACTTCTAGTAACGTTCAACGACGAAGTAGAATCAGGTAACCTAACTGGTTTAAACGAACTATCTTTGAAAGTTTTGGATAACGTCTACAAGACTGGCGTAAACCAGAATCTTACTGCGGATAACACGAAATTCGGTTATGATGTAGATGGAAATGGTACTGTTGAGGGTACAGAGAACAACGTTCTTGCTATCGACTACACATTTGTACCAAAATCAACATACAAATTTGAATTAGCCGGTGCTGTTGCAGCTGATGCTTACGGTAACCAAGTAACAGATACTTTAACATTTACTGTAACTGCTCCTGAAACAACAACTGCTCCAGTTGATCCAAAAGCAGATGTTAGGTTTGGTACTGTACAAGTGAGTGGAAGTGTTATCACAGTTCCTTTCAATAAAGATATGAGCAACACGGCAATCGATGCTTCTAACTACAAGCTTGGCGGCAAAGTATTGCCTAACAGCACTGAAATGAAGTTTGTTGGAGACAGAAAAACGGTTGAAATCACTCTTCCAGAAGGTTTTGTAACAGCTAATGGTACTTATGTACTTGAAGCAACTAACCTTACTGACAAAGATGGCAACACACTTGAAAATGCTAAAGCTGCTGCTACATTGAACAGCGTTAAAGAAAACGTTGCACCAACAGTTGAAAAGGTGACAGCATTAAACAGCAAGAGCCTGACTGTTAACTTCTCTGAAGCAATTGCTAACAATAACGAAGTTAAAGGTGTTGCAGTTAAAGTTAATGGAACGCTTGTACCTACATCTTCCATGAAAGCTGCTAATGGAGTTCTATCTATTGCAACTACTAATGACTTTAACCTATCTGACAGCGTAACTGTAGTAATCGAATCTACAAACCTTACAGATGCAAATGGCAACACTGTTAAAAACGCTACAATCGCGAAGTAATAAAATTGAGAAGAAGCCTGTGATCTCACAGGCTTCTTTTTCTAAAAAAAAGACCGAAGCCGCAGCTTCAGTCCTCTGTTAGTTGTTTACCAAGTAATCCCCCACAAACCCAGCCCACAACTCATACCCCTCATTATCAGGCTCACTCAAATCCTCAACCAAATACTCCTTCATGTCCTCTGTCTTATAATCCGGCCAAGCCGCCCAATGATCTAAATAAACGAAACCATTATCTTCCGCATACTTCTTAAGTGCATCCACCTGTACCGGGTAAAAATTAGCATTATACAGCGGATAAGGTGGCTGCAGTACAAAAACAACGGAAGGACTATCCTGTCTAATTTCCTCTATAATATTAGTAACGTTCTTAAGGGATTCTTCTATAACGACTTTACCATTATCATTCAGCGTGAAGGGCTCAAGGATAACCATATCCGGTTTCTCGCTGCTGATCTCACCTGCAAGGCCTTCTTCGACAAATTCAGCTGAAGTTTTTGGATAGCCTTTGGCAGTGAAAGATACTATGTTTCCAAAACTTGCTTGAATTTTTTCTTCTATTATATTGCCCCATTGAGAGTGATCTTCTCCAAGCACTTCTGATCCGGCAGCTACAATATTAAAGGGCCGGCCTTCTTCAAAGGTCTTACTTAATGTGGTTTTACTTTCCTCCGGCCAGTTGGCTGCGAGGCTTAACAGCTGTTCTTTCGAAAGGTCAGTCAGTTTTTCAGCTGCAGGTTCTGTTGTCTCCTGTACAAGAGTGGCCGTTGTTTTATCAACGGCATTTGTGGTCTTATCATTCCAGTGCAGGTTGCCAAATACGAGTATGACTACGCATACAACAGCTAGCAGGCTGGTGAATAAAGCTTTCATCTATATACCTCCGATATAATCCATTTTTCACCAAATCCCCAAAAACCCTTTCTCTTTTGTCGAAAATAAGGTTTAATAGAAATTATATGTTACAAATTAAGCCATTTGCATTTAAATTATGACAAGGATTGTAATAAAATACAAGAGTATATAAATAAATTGTAGTTTTATAGGAATAGGGAGGAAGAAATGGAAGAGACGATAAGTTTGAAAGAGCTGTTTCAAACGCTCCGGAAAAGATTGAATTTAATAATAGTTATTGCGTTAATCGCGTTGATTGTGAGCGGAGTTATCAGTTATTTCTTTATTACACCGATCTACAAAGCGTCTACGCAAATCCTGGTTAACCAGGCGAAAAATGAGCAGTCTGTCTATACGCCAAGTGAAGTTCAGACAAATCTACAGTTGATTAATACGTATAACGTCATTATGAAAAGCCCGGCCATATTGGATCTGGTCATTCAGGAATTGAATCTGGATATGAATGTGAATGCATTGAACCAAAAGATTGCGGTGCAAAGCGAAAATGATTCACAGGTAGTGACGATAAGTGTAGAAGATGAAGATCCACAAAAAGCTGCAGACATTGCCAATAAAGTAGCCGAAGTGTTCCAGAATGAAATTGTCACCATCATGAATGTCGACAATGTCAGCGTCCTGGCTGAAGCAACAGTGGCTGAGAACCAGTCGCCAATCAAACCGCAGCCCCTCCTTAATATTGCGATTGCTTTAGTAGTCGGGCTGATGGCCGGTGTGGGCCTTGCATTCCTGCTGGAGTACCTGGACAACACGGTAAAAACAGAACAGGATATCGAGAAGCTGCTTGAGCTGCCGATATTAGGGGTTATTACAAAGATAGACGAGCAGGATGTACAGGCTCCACGGGGAGATCGTACATCCAGAGGTAGAGGTGAATCCATTGGCTCTTAAGAAAAATAAAAAAATGAAGACTTCTGATCATAAAAGAAAGCTGGTAACAACGCATAATTCTAAATCGCCGATTGCAGAACAATACCGGACGATCAGGACTAATATTGAATTTTCTGCCGTGGATGGAGAAATGAAGACCATTATGGTCACTTCTTCAGGTCCCGGGGAAGGTAAATCGACTACAGTATCCAATCTTGCGGTGGTTTTTGCTCAGCAGGGGAAGAGGGTATTGCTTGTTGATGCCGATCTAAGGAAGCCGACGGCTCATTATACATTTAACTTAACTAATACATTTGGGCTTACAAATGTCCTTACGAAACAAATGGATCTAGTTGAAGCTGCAGCGGCAACCGATGAGAAAAATCTATTCATCCTCCCAAGCGGGCCGATTCCGCCAAACCCGGCTGAGGTGCTGGGATCTAAGGCAATGGATGAACTCCTTGCTGTCGCGGCACAGGCTTTTGACTTCATTCTTTTTGACACTCCGCCTATGCTGGCTGTGGCTGATCCGCAAATTCTAGCCAATAAGGTTGACGGCGCGATTCTGGTAGTGTCAAGCGGGACGACCGAAATCGAACAGGCCGTAAAGGCAAAAGAACTGCTTCATAATGCTAAATCAAAGCTTTTGGGAGCCGTGCTTAATAACAAAAAAGTACAAAATGCGCATTATTATTACTATTACAGCCATAAGTGACAAAAAACGACAGATTTAGCTATTTACCGATAAATAGGCCTATAGTATGATTATATAAGATTTACATTTTTTACAATAAATAGGAGGCGGGGTTGCTTGATTGATATTCACAGTCATATTTTGTACGGAATTGACGACGGCGCCAGAACATTGGAAGACAGTCTGGAAATGGCCGAAGCAGCAGCAAAAGAAGGAATTCGTTCAATCATTGCAACTCCCCATCATAAAAACGGAAGATATGACAATGTAAAAGAAGAGATTCTTAGAAAAGTAGATGAATTGAATCTTTCACTGCAAGCTGCCCATATTGATATAACCGTCCTGCCAGGCCAGGAAACCCGAATATGTGGAGAAATTCTTGAAGATATAGATAAGAATGAAATTCTCACCTTAAACAACACAGGTAAATACCTATTCGTTGAACTTCCATCCAATCATGTGCCGAGATATACAGACAAACTGCTTTACGACATCCAGGTAAAAGGCATGACCCCTGTCATCGTCCATCCGGAAAGAAACCAGGAAATCATAGAACGCCCTGACCTGCTTTATCGTTTGGTCAAAAACGGGGCACTTACCCAAGTCACTGCATCGAGCGTAGCTGGTTATTTCGGAAAAAATATCAAAAACTTTTCCTTTCAATTAATAGACGCCAACTTAACCCATTTTGTTTCATCAGATGCCCATAATATTACAAACAGATCCTTTAAGATGTTAGAGGCCTATGATCTGATTGAAAAAAAATATGGTACAGACATGGTCTATTATTTTACTGAAAATGCCGAACTACTTGCAGAAGGCAGCAATGTATACAGAGAAATACCCGAGCCGGTAAAGAAGAAAAAGTTTCTCGGTATCTTTTAAACTGCATAATCGGTAATGTCTCCTCGCCGTTATCCAAGGGGGCACTCGGCTATTCTGTGGGAAAGAGGTTCTATGCCTCTTTCCTTAGACGCTTGTCGTCATTAGGGTGGTGTGAGGGTGGGTTGGATGCCCGTTTACATATTGTGATAAATATCTAATGAAAAGACATGAAGCTTCATGTCTTTTCATTAGATATTTATTTTCGTAGTGTACTTTATCTAAATACCATAATAAAGAAAAATTTAGGAGGATTGTAAATGTCCTATCCAAAGCGCCTGACTTTTCTAGTTGCGTTAGATTCCCTTATTGTTTTGACCGCTATTTATATCAGTTATATTACTCTTCATCCCACTTTGCAGATTTTTAAATATGAAACATTGATGCTGACTTCCATTACCTTGTTATTAAGCCACCATTTGTTTGCCAGTATTTACAGGCTCTATAACAAGGCCTGGGAATATGCGAGTGTAGGCGAGCTTGTTGCAATAGTGAAAGCGGTCAGCCTTTCCATCATGATGACGGCTTTTGTCCAGCAGCTGGTCATTCAGGACATTTACTTCCGGGCTCTTATGCTCGCCTGGATGCTCCATGTTCTCCTCATCGGAGGATCGCGCTTTTCCTGGCGTGTCTACCGCGACCGATACATTAAACCACAGGTTGAACAGACGCGGGCATTGATTATTGGAGCAGGTGCAGCAGGCACCATGCTTGCCCGCCAGCTTTTGAAAAATAATGACGCAGGAATCAAGCCGGTTGCTTTTATTGACGATGACCCCAAAAAATACAAGCTGCAAATACTTGGCCTTCCGGTAGTGGGAAATTCTAAGCGCATCAGTAAATCAGTTGAAACATTGCAGATTGATAAAATCATCATTGCCATTCCTTCATTAAATAAGGAAGAAATGAAGAAAATCTTCGAACAGTGTGCAGGGACAGATGCCAAAACGGTCATCATGCCGCTGATTGAGGATGTGATGCTCGGAAACGTTTCGGTTAACCAGTTCCGCGATGTCCAGGTTGAGGATCTTCTCGGCAGGGAGCCTGTCCAGCTGGATTCAGAAAGCCTTTCGCAAAAGCTGACAGGCAAGACGATCATGGTGACAGGGGCAGGCGGAAGCATTGGCTCCGAGATCTGCCGCCAGGTGATTAAATTCCATCCGAAGAAAATTGTTCTGGTCGGCCATGGGGAGAACAGCATCTACCTGATCGACATGGAGCTACGTAATCTCAAAATCGAGAATCTGGAAATCAGGCCGGTTATTGCTGACATCCAGGACCGGGCAAGGATCTTTGAAGTGATGCAGGAGCATCAGCCGGATGTGGTCTACCATGCTGCAGCCCATAAGCATGTGCCGCTCATGGAATACAATCCGAAAGAAGCTGTGAAAAACAATGTCATCGGCACGAAGAATGTCGCTGAGGCAGCTGATACATTCGGGGTTGGCACATTTGTGCTTGTGTCCTCTGATAAGGCAGTAAACCCAACCAATGTAATGGGCTCTACCAAACGGATTGCCGAAATGGTCATCCAGGCGCTGGACGAGCAGAGTAAAACGAAATTCGTCGCTGTCCGCTTCGGCAATGTCCTCGGCAGCCGCGGCAGTGTGATCCCATTATTCAAAAAGCAGATCCAGGCAGGCGGCCCGGTAACGGTCACCCACCCGGATATGACCCGCTATTTCATGACGATCCCGGAAGCATCCAGGCTGGTTATGCAGGCAGGGGCCCTGGCGCGCGGCGGAGAAATCTTCGTCCTTGATATGGGAGAGCCGGTCAAAATCGTCGACCTGGCGAAAAACCTTATCCAGCTGTCAGGCTATACAATAGAAGAAATCGGCATCAACTTCTCAGGTATCCGTCCTGGGGAGAAGATGTTCGAAGAGCTGCTAAATGAAAAAGAAGTGCACACAAAAGCGGTATTTCCGAAGATACATATTGGGAAAGCTGTGCTCGAGCAGGAGCATGAAGTGCATTATTTGATAGATAGATTTGAAACGATGACGGTGCAGGAGATTAGTGAGTTTGTGATTAATGTGGCTAATCGGAGAGAGAATAAGATTTTATCTTTAGCGAAATAGGGGGCTTAATAATGAAGAAAGTGCGGAAGGCGATTATTCCTGCGGCTGGATTAGGGACGAGGTTTTTGCCGGCTACGAAGGCGATGCCGAAGGAGATGCTGCCGATTGTGGATAAGCCGACGATACAGTATATTGTGGAGGAAGCCATTGCAGCCGGTATTGAAGATATCATCATCGTTACTGGAAAAGGCAAACGCGCTATTGAAGATCACTTTGACTTTGCCCCTGAACTTGAACAAAATCTGTTGGAAAAAGGAAAGATGGAGCTGTTGGACAAGGTTAACTACTCCAGCAATCTAGCAGACATCCATTATATCAGGCAGAAAGAACCTAAGGGACTGGGACATGCAGTATGGTGTGCGAGAAACTTCATTGGGGACGAGCCATTTGCGGTCCTGCTCGGGGATGATATTGTTCAAAGTGAAACTCCTTGCTTAAAGCAGCTTATTGATCAGTATGAAAACACTCATTCATCGGTCATCGGTGTTCAGACAGTGCCAGAAAGTGAAACTCATCGCTATGGAATTGTGGACCCTTCTGTTAAGGACGGCAGAAGATATCAGGTAGAAAACTTTGTGGAAAAGCCGGCGAAGGGAACTGCCCCTTCCAATTTGGCTATCATGGGTAGATACATCCTTACACCAGAGATCTTTATGTTCCTGGATCAACAGGAAAAAGGAGCAGGCGGTGAAATCCAGCTGACGGATGCGATTCAAAAGCTTAACCAAATACAACGGGTATTTGCTTATGATTTTGAGGGTGTACGATATGATGTTGGTGAGAAATTAGGGTTTATTAAGACGACGATTGAGATGGCTTTGCAGGATGGGGAATTGAGGGAGGATCTTGTGAGGTTTTTGGATGAAACTTTGAGTGGGTTGAAGGTTAGTAAAGACTAACAAAAGTAAATTCTATTCTAGGCATACTATTGATTTTTAGTATGTCTAGAATATTTTTATGTAAATGATATATTTGAATTGCAAATGGAATTATAGGAATAAGTAGTTGATAACAGGTATTTATTTAGTAGCTTAGTAGTTCGATGGAAAAGATTAAATTCCAGCTAAGTCCTAAACTACTAAATCATAAAGTAATACTAGGAAGGAAGTTTGGAAATGGAATCTACTAAAGTAAAAGAAAGAATATTCCTCTCTTCACCACATATGAGTGATGAAGGCTACGAAATGCAATATGTTAAGGAAGCATTTGATACAAACTGGATTGCGCCCCTTGGTGAAAACGTAAATGGATTTGAAAGAGAATTAGCCGATAGGGTTGGTTCCAAAGCTGCAGCTGCACTTTCTTCTGGAACTGCTGCTATCCACTTGGCTCTTAAAGCTGCTGGAGTAGGAGAAGGGGATATTGTTTTCTGTCCAACCCTTACCTTTTCAGCTACCGCAAATCCAATCATTTATCAGAATGCCATTCCAGTTTTTATAGATAGTGATTATGAAACGTGGAATATGAGTCCGAAAGCTTTAGAAGAAGCATTTGAGAAGTATCCAAAAGTAAAAGCAGTCATTGTAGTTCATTTATATGGCTTATCCGCTGATATGGATAAAATCATGGCGATTTGCAAGAAAAATAATGTAGCGGTTATAGAAGATGCTGCTGAGTCATTGGGTTCTTACTATAAAGGTAAACAAACGGGGACGTTTGGTGATTATGGCATTTTCTCTTTTAATGGTAACAAGATTATCACTACATCTGGCGGTGGAATGCTGGTTTCTAATAATGAAGAACGAATTGCTAAGACAAGATTTTGGGCAACTCAATCGAGGGACCAAGCAAGACATTATCAGCATAGTGAATTAGGGTTTAATTATCGGATGAGTAATGTTGTTGCTGGGATTGGCAGAGGGCAGCTTAAGGTGCTGGATCAGAGAGTTGAGAAGAAGAGATATATTTTTGAGTTTTATAAAAGAGAGCTTGGTGAGCTTGAGGGTGTTGAGTTCATGCCTAGTAATGAATGGGATGATCCGAATTATTGGTTAAGCTCAATGACATTGACAGGTAAAGTTAGACCTGTTGATATATTTGATGCGTTGGAAGCTGAGAATATTGAGTCAAGACCGGTTTGGAAACCGATGCATATGCAGCCTTTCTTTGAGAGATATGATTTTGTTGGTGATGGTGTATCCGAGAAGTTGTTTGAGAATGGTGTTTGTTTGCCGTCTGATACTAAGATGACGTATATGGATTTGGAGAGAGTTGTAGAGATTATTAAAGGATTGTGGATAAAATAATGAATAGTTATAAAGGCGATTTATATAAAAGGTTTTTTAAAAGATTAACGGATTTCATTCTATCTTTAATAGCTATTATCGTGCTTAGTCCGATTCTACTAATTGTTGCAGCCCTAGTAAGATTCAAGTTAGGTAGCCCAATCTTGTTTAAACAAGAAAGGCCAGGACTTAATGAGGAAATTTTTATGATGTATAAATTTAGAACAATGACAGATGAAAAAGATAAGAATGGGAACTTATTTCCTGACAATGAACGATTAACTAAGTTTGGAAAGTTCTTAAGGTCTACATCTCTCGATGAGTTACCAGAGCTATTTAACATTCTTAAAGGAGACATGTCGATTATAGGACCAAGACCTTTGCTAGTTAGATATTTGCCATATTATCGTGAAGAGGAAAGGTTACGGAGTAAAGTCAGACCAGGAATCACTGGATTAGCCCAAGTCAGTGGAAGAAATGCCCTTACTTGGGATGAACGTTTCAAAACAGATGTAGATTATGTAAATAACCTTTCTTTCATACTAGATGTCAAAATCTTAATTAACACAATTCTAGTTGTATTTCAGAGAAAAGATATCTTGGTTGGATCAGAACATATTATGAAAGACCTAGATGTAGAGAGGAAAGAGGAATTTAACTATGGATTTAGAAAACAGGAAAATAGAGGTCAGATTAATTAGTGTAGAAGATTTAATTGAAAATAAGAATTTTATGATCGACTTATTAGAGGATAATCTCAACATAAACTTTCCTAGTATGAGCAATTTAAACAAGTACGCAATTAATGGTTATGATGATATGCTTCGTTTTAAAAGGGACAATTCCGCTATCCTAATTGGGGCTTTTGACAATGAAAAAATAATTGGTTTTATTTGGGCTTACACAAGAGAAATTTTTGGTGAGAGAAGGATACACATTGGACATATTGTTGTAAGCTCCGAAGTAAGGTCAGGAGGTATTGGTTCAAAGTTATTAAAGTGTCTTGAAGATTATTCTATTCGTGAAAATATAAAAAAAATTGACTTGATGACCACATTTGAAAATGAAAAAACAATGAAATTTTATAAAGCAAATGACTTTTCGATTGTACGTGTTCAACTTGAAAAGGAACTAGGTGATATTGATGATAATTGAAAAAATTGCTCTTAACAAAGATGATCAAAAAATACATGAGTACTATTATGACAGTGCTCGTGAGGGAATGTTTGATCTTTTAAATAGTATGAAAAATGATAACCTAATTGATACGTTATTTTTACCTGGTTACATTGGTTGGTCTCCTAGAGAAGGAAGTGGGATATTCGATCCAGTTAACAGACTAGAAGGTTTGTCGGTCCAATATTATAAGATGACACCTGATTTAAATATAGATTTAAATGACCTTTCCCAGAGAATAGAAGATATTGATAAAGGCAAGTTTGCAGTATTAGCAGTAAATTACTTCGGATTTATTGATTTACGAATTAAAGAAGTTGCTGATACAGTCAAAAAAAAATCTGGTTGGCTAATTGAAGATAATGCACATGGTTTTTTCACATACCAATACACAGAGAATAATTATTCAGATGCCACATTCTTTTCATTGCATAAAATGTTCCCATTTAAAAATGGGGGAAGCCTAATTGTGAAAAATAGTAAACTTAAATCATTGAAATATAGTGGTAATAGCATGACTGATGTTGATTATAATCCTTGGAAATATGATGTGAAGAATATAGCAAAATTGAGAAAAGAAAATTATGAGGTATTAGATAATATTATCCATAATGAAGAAGTGAGTGAATATTTTACTCCATTAAAAGATTGCTTATTGCCAGGTAATATTCCACAAACTTATCCAGTTTGTATAAAAAAGGGAAATAGAGATAGAATATATGAATTAATGAATGAAGCCGGATTCGGTGTTGTTAGTCTATATCACACATTAATTGAGCCTCTAAGGAACTCTGAATATCAAACTAGTATTGAGCTTTCAAAGTGCATTATGAATCTACCAGTACATCAGGATGTTAATAAAGATAAATATAAGGATATGATCAAGTTACTTGTTAAATATTGTGAGGAAACAAGTGCATAGGCATATCTGAGAAAGGATGTTTTTTAGAATTTATGCTTTCAATAATTAACATAGATGAACATGAGAAATGGAATAGTATTGTAAGAAGTTTTAAAAACTATGATGTAAGTTATTTGAGTGATTATGTAAAAGCGTTTCAACTGAATGGTGATGGTTTGCCCCTTTTATTTTATTACGATGATGATAGGACAAGAGCAATAAACGTTGTAATGAAACGTGATATAGCAAAATCAGTTCAATTTAAAGATAAGTTTCCTTTAGACACTTGGTTTGATCTATCCACCCCTTATGGTTATGGTGGCTTTTTGTATGAGGGAGAAGATTATTCAGAGGTTAACAAAGCATATGATGACTATTGTAAAGAAAATGGATTTGTGAGTGAGTTTGTAAGGTTCCATTTAATAAGTGGATCTCAATCCTTTTACAATGGTGTAACTCAAACCCCGACAAGGAACATAATTCGTAGTCTGGATATGTCGCTAGATGATATGTTTATGGACTTTGAGCATAAAGTTAGGAAAAGTATTAAAAAGGCGAGTAGAGCTCAGTTGGAAGTGAAAATAGACACTGATGGTTCTAAATTAGATGAATTTTTGAGCATATATTATGGAACTATGGACCGTGCAAATGCGAAGGGGAACTATTATTTTTCTGAAGAGTTTTTTAAAACAATTAATAAATTGGAAGATAATTATGTGTATGTTCATGTATTGTACGAAGGGAAAATCATCTCTACAGAACTCGTGATATACGGTACTGAAAATTGTTACTCTTTCTTAGGTGGCACCGATCGAGACTACTTTCATTTGAGTGCGAACAATTTCTTAAAATATGAAATTATTAAATGGGCTAAAGAAAAAGGTCTTAAGAGATTTATTCTTGGTGGTGGCTATGCAGCTGAGGATGGTATTTTTAAGTATAAAAAAAGCTTTGCACCAAATGGAATCTATGATTTTTATATTGGAAAAAAAGTTTTTAATGAAAAGAAATATAATGAATTAGTTGAAATACGTAAAAAAGAAGAAGGGTTCGATGCTAACACAGCATTTTTCCCAGCATATAGAGATTAAGTGAAAGAAAATTCAGATATACAAGAAGACGGACAAGGTGGAATAAGTAATGAACGTAATTTTTCTTTCAATTGGTGGTTTAACAGATTTAGGTGAAAATGCTGTTTATCCAGATTTACTCAGACATTTTCGAGATAATGGTCATTCAGTACATGTTGTATGCCAGCGTGAAAGACGTTCTGGATTACCCACAGAAATGAAAATTGAACATGGGATAAAAGTACTTCGAGTACAGACTGGAAATATCACTAAGACAAATATAGTTGAAAAGGGTATTTCTACAATTCTGATTGGTTCCCAATTTAAAAAAGCAATAGAAAAGTTTTTTAAAGAAATAAAATTTGATTTAGTGCTTTATTCAACTCCTCCAATAACGATCGCAAGCACAGTTTCATACCTAAAAAAACGTGATAATTCTTTTTCTTATCTTATGCTGAAGGATATTTTTCCACAAAATGCATTGGATATAGGAATGCTTCAAGATACAGGATGGAAAGGTGTTCTAACCAGGTACTTCTTTATGAAAGAAAAGAAACTTTATCAAGTTTCAGATTTTATAGGATGTATGTCAGAGGCAAATGTTAATTTCTTACTAAATAATAACGATTATATAAATGAAGAAAAAGTTGAAGTTTGTCCAAATACTATTAATCCATTAAACTCTTCTAAAAAAATTGATAAGAAAGTGTTAAGGGATAAATTTAAACTTCCTCAAGATAAAATGATATTTGTTTATGGTGGGAATTTCGGAAAACCTCAAGATGTAGAATATATTATTAAAGTATTAAATAGCAATACAGGAAACACCAATATGCATTTTGTAATGTGTGGTTCAGGCACGGATTTTTATAAAATCAAGGATTATGCTAAAAATGTCAATAACTCTCATGTTACTGTTATGGATAGTTTAAACAAGGATGAATACGGAGAACTACTTGATGCATGTGATATAGGGTTAATCTTTCTTGACTATCGATTTACAATACCTAATTTCCCTTCGAGATTACTTGATTATATGAATCATAGCATGCCGGTCTTTGCAGCTACAGATAGAAATACAGATGTGGGAGAAGTTATTTTAAACGGAGGGTTTGGATGGTGGTGTGAAAGTAATGATGTTAAGGGCTACCAAACTATCATTGATAAAATAACCTCTAACCCAGAATTAGCAAAAGAAAAAGGTAAATTAGCTAGAGAATATTTAGAAAAAAATTATGATACAAGAATTTCATATGAGCGAATTGTAAATGCCTATAAAAAAAGAGGTAAACTGGAGGATTAAAGATGTTCAATGGTAAAACACTACTTATTACTGGTGGTACTGGTTCCTTTGGGAATGCAGTAATGAAAAGATTTTTAGATACAAATATAAAAGAAATCCGTATATTTTCACGTGATGAAAAGAAACAGGATGATATGAGGAAACTATATAAAAATGATAAGTTGAAATTTTATATTGGTGATGTAAGAGACTTAGCAAGTGTAAAAAATGCTATGCATGGGGTGGATTATATCTTTCATGCTGCAGCGCTTAAGCAAGTACCATCATGTGAGTTTTTTCCATTAGAAGCTGTGAAGACAAATGTTATGGGGACTGATAACGTTCTAACTGCTGCAATTGAAAGTGGAGTAGAAAAAGTTATTTGTTTGTCTACAGACAAAGCAGCCTACCCCATTAATGCAATGGGGATTTCTAAAGCAATGATGGAAAAGGTGTTTGTGGCTAAAGCTAAAACCGTAAATCCTGAAAAGACTCTTATCTGTGGAACAAGATACGGAAATGTGATGGCTTCTAGAGGTTCGGTAATTCCGTTGTTTATAGAACAAATTAAAAGTGGACAACCTTTAACTGTTACCGATCCTAATATGACTAGATTTTTGATGAGTCTTGAAGAAGCGGTGGAGCTTGTAGCTTTTGCATTTGAAAATGCTGAAGCTGGAGATATCATGGTTCAAAAAGCCCCCGCATCAACAATAGGAGATTTAGCACAGGCAATTAAGGAGTTATTTAATGTAGACAATGAAATTAAGGTAATTGGTACTCGACACGGTGAAAAGTTATATGAAACTTTACTTACAAGAGAAGAACATGTAGTAGCACAAGATCTGGAAGGATTTTATAGAGTGCCAGCCGACAAAAGAGATTTAAATTATGATAAGTATTTCGTTGAAGGGGACGAAAATTTATCTTCTCAGGATGAGTATAATTCTCATAACACTGAGAGGTTAGGAATAGAGGCAATTAAAGATAAGCTATTAATGCTTGAGTATGTTCAGGAAGAATTGAAAGGTTGGAATAAGTGATGAAAATAATAGTGACCGGTGCAGAGGGTTTTATCGGTAAAAACCTGGTTGCAGAGTTACGAAACCGAAGCTATACTGACATTTTGGAATTTGGAAGAAACACTGATTCGGCATTGCTGGAAGAATACTGTAAAAAAGCGGATATTGTTTTTCACCTTGCAGGTGTAAATCGCCCGAAGGATCAGTCAGAATTTATGGATACTAACTTTGGTTTTACATCAACTCTACTTGATACTTTGAAAAAGTATCAAAATACCTGTCCGGTTATAGTTTCTTCATCTATCCAAGCATCGATGAATAACCCTTATGGTATTAGTAAAAGAGCAGTTGAGGATTTAGTATTTGAGTACAGCAAAGTGACTGGGGCGAAAGCAATTGTATATCGTTTACCAAATGTATTTGGTAAATGGTGTAAACCTAATTACAATAGTGCTATAGCAACATTTTGCCATAATGTAGCTAATGATTTACCTGTAACTGTAAATGATAGAAATGCTTTAATGAATTTAGTATATATTGATGACGTTGTAGAAGAACTTATAAATGCCCTAAGTGGTAATGAAAATTCAGTTGGTGGATATACTGAGGTTCCGGTTGTTCATACTATTACTCTTGGAGAAATCATTGATTTAATATATTCGTTCAAGAGTAGCCGTCAGGAACGTTCTATTCCTGATATGTCTAATCCATTTACAAAAAAATTATATAGTACTTACTTGAGTTATTTGCCTGCAGATAAATTTAGTTATGACCTTAAGATGAATGTAGATCATAGAGGATCCTTTACAGAGTTTATTAAGACTCCTGATAGAGGTCAAGTTTCTGTGAATATTTCTAAACCAGGTATTACAAAGGGAAACCATTGGCATCACACCAAGAATGAGAAATTCCTAGTGGTAAGTGGAAAAGGAGTTATCCGGTTTAGGAAACTTAACTCAAATAAGGTTATTGAATATTTTGTTAGTGGAGAAAAAATGGAAGTTGTAGATATACCTACTGGATATACCCACAACATCGAAAATCTAGGTGACACTGATATGGTGACCATTATGTGGGCAAATGAATTCTTTGATCCAGAGAAACCAGACACTTATTACTTGGAGGTATAACTAATGAAAAAGCTTAAAGTGATGACAGTTGTTGGTACTAGACCAGAGATTATAAGACTATCAGCTGTTATTAATAAATTAGAAGAATCAAATGCAATAGAACATACTCTTGTTCATACTGGACAAAATTATGATTATGAATTAAATGAAGTATTCTTTAAAGATTTTAATTTAAAAAAACCTGATTACTTTTTAAATGCTGCTACTGGAACTGCGGTAGAGACTATAGGAAATATCTTAGTTAAAATAGACCCTGTTATGGAAGAAGTAAAACCAGATGCATTTTTGGTACTTGGAGACACTAATAGCTGTTTATGTGCTATTGCAGCAAAAAGAAGACATATTCCAATCTTCCATATGGAAGCAGGAAATAGATGTTTTGATCAAAGAGTGCCAGAAGAAACAAATAGAAAAATTGTCGATCATACAGCGGATATTAACCTAACTTACAGTGACATTGCAAGAGAATATCTTCTTAGAGAAGGATTCCCATCAGATAGAATTATTAAAACAGGAAGCCCAATGTTTGAAGTACTTAATGCAAGAAAAGATGACATTGAGAAATCCGATGTATTAGAGAGATTGGAACTTGAAGAAGGAAAGTATTTTGTAGTATCAGCTCACAGAGAGGAAAATATTAATTCGGAAAATAATTTTATGGATTTAGTAACTAGTTTAAATGCTGTGGCAGAAAAATATCAATTACCTGTTATTATTAGTACACATCCTAGAACAAAGAAAATGATTGAGGCTAAAGGGATAGAGTTTAATCCTTTAGTGAAAACGATGAAACCTTTAGGATTTAATGATTATGTGAAACTTCAAACTAAGGCTAAAGCGGTTCTAAGTGATAGTGGAACGATTAGTGAAGAGTCTTCTATCCTTGGCTTTAGAGCGCTTAATATAAGGCAAGCCCATGAAAGACCAGAGGCAATGGAAGAAGCAGCAGTTATGATGGTTGGTTTAGTTCAAGAAAGAATTTTGCAGGGATTAGAAGTATTGGAAGAGCAAGAGGAATATACATTAAGGACTGTTGAAGATTACAGTATGCCTAATGTATCAGATAAGATACTTAGAGTCTTATTGTCATATACAGACTATGTGAATAGAGTTGTGTGGGGGAAGTAGTATGAAAAAGAGGGTTTTGATAATGGCTGGCTATTACGTCCCCAGTATTAAAGGTGGCGGGCCTATACAATCTATTAAGAATTTAGTAGATAACCTTTCAGATAGAATCGACTTTTATATTGTTGCTGCCGATAGAGATTTAGGTGATAATAAACGCTTTAATGGAATAAAAGTTGATGAATGGCTCCCAGTTGGAAAAGCTACTGTTCTTTATACTAATTATTCGGAATTAACATGGAGTAAGACGTCGGAAATAATAAATAGTATAGATTATGATTCGATTTATCTTAATAGTTTTTTCTCGTACAAAGATAGTATTGTGCCTATCTTGTTGACTAAGCTGAAAAGAATATCTGGAAGACCAATCATAATAGCTCCAAGGGGTCAGTTTTCAGCAGGTGCTCTAGGTTTAAAAGATAAG
This sequence comes from Bacillus sp. SRL543, assembly GCF_984799205.1. Taxonomy (NCBI): domain Bacteria; kingdom Bacillati; phylum Bacillota; class Bacilli; order Caryophanales; family Bacillaceae; genus Bacillus; species Bacillus sp. SRL543. The sequence continues at coordinate 4,470,088 of NZ_OZ481794.1, read as the reverse complement.
AAAAAGAAACTATATATAGAAATAGCAAAAGTTATGGGATTATATAAAGATATAATTTGGCATGCAACAGCCGAAATGGAAAAAAATGATATTCAATCTATATTTGGGAACAGAGTTAACATAAAGATAGCAAACAATCTAACTGCCAACTATAATGAATTCAAATATGAAAAAAGTATAGGAAAAAATAAGGGTGAACTAAAAATAGTTTTTATTTCAAGGATTCATCCAAAAAAAAATCTTAAAAAGGCTATCGAATTTTTGAAAGATATTCATGGGAGGGTAGAATTTAATATTTTCGGGCCCATTGAAGATAAATTCTATTGGTCTGAATGTAAGAAATTAATAGAAGAACTACCCGAAAATATAAAGGTTTCATATAAAGGTTCAGTAGAACATAACAAAATTATAGATATATTTAAAGCACATCATATATTTCTTTTTCCAACTTTAGGGGAAAACTTTGGACATGTAATATCTGAGGCCTTAATTGGCGGTTGTCCTGTAATTATAAGTGATCAGACACCTTGGAGTGGATTAGAAAAACAACAGGTCGGCTGGGATATAGCTTTAGCGGATAAGGACAAATTTAAAGAGGCTATTAATCATTGTGTGAATTTAGACGGTGAAAATTATAGAGTGCTTTCTAAGAATGCCTTTGAGTATGGAAAGCAAAAATCTAATAACATTGAAGATATAGAAGAAGGTTATAATCTTTTTAAATAAGAATTTTATTTATAACTGATAAATATCTATTTATAATTAATCCAAAAAATACATTTATTTTGATGCCTATCCCCGCCTTCACAAATGTAACCAATGGTATAAGAATGGTATATCATACGAATTGCATTATTATTTAGATGAAATTTATTTAGATATAATCTTTACTAGTATTGTTTTTATTTTTGCAGATATTTGAGGTGGGTAAATGTATTTAATTAGACTATTTAAAAAAAGAAGAATTGAAAAGTTAATAAATAACAGAGAAGTGGAAATTAGTGAAGTAGATCAAAATAATATCCAGGAGTATCAATTAAGAAAGTTCAATGAAGTGTGGAAAGATATATATTTGAACGTTCCTTATTATAGTCAACTAGTAAAAAGGGGAGTTTTACAAAAAGAAATAAATAACTGGGATGAATTAAAAATATTTCCAATCCAGACAAGGGATTTTGTACAAAGTAATAGTGAGAATTTGTTTAGTGCTAAAAATGAAACAAAGGGATGGACTTCAACAGGAGGTTCTACTGGAAGGCCGTTTAAATTTCCGTTCTGGAAATCCGAAAAGTTATTTACAGAACCAGATTTATGGTCTTCAAGAAAGAATTGTGGAATAAAGCGTTCTGATAAACTATTTATTCTATGGGGACATTCACACCAATTGGGAACGGGAATGGCCAGATATATCAAAACATTTCAAAGGAAAATAAAAGACAATATATTAGGTTACAGGAGATTTCAAGCATATAATTTATCTACAACTAACTTAAGGAAAGCATGTGATGAATTACTTATTTACAAACCAAGCTATATGATAGGGTATAGTAATGCATTATATCAGTTGGCAAAAGCTAATGAAAAAAGAAGCGCGAAACTAAGAGAGCTAAATTTAAAAGCAATAATAGCAACATCTGAAGCATTTTCAAGTGAAGAACATCAAAGGTTCGTTGAAGAAGTCTTTGGTTGTAAGGTTGTTTTTGAATATGGTTCAGCAGAGACAACAATTATGGCATCTACGATGAATAATGGGTATTATAAGGTTTTTTGGAATAATTACATTCTTGAAGGTGTTTTACAGGATAATGGGACTTATAATGTGTTAGTAACTTCTCTGTATCCAAGAGCCTTCCCTTTAATAAGGTATGAATTAGGTGACAAAGTCTCAGAACCAACTCTTAATAAAAAATCTATTACTGAGTTCAGAAGCATTCATAATGGTAGAGGTGAACTTTTGTTTTTAGATGAAGAAACTCCTATTCATACCACATACTTTGAACATTGTATAAAACCAAATTCAAAAGTGATAGCATATCAAGTAATAAAGAGAAAAGATAACATCGAAATAAATATTTTAGCGCATTCAGAACTTAACAGTGCTGAAAAAGAGATTATACTTAAAGATTTAAGTAGAAAAGATGAGCGATTGGGTAGATGTAAGATTAATTGTGTTAATAGTCTAAAACAAACAGTTGCTGGAAAAACCAAAATTATTATAAATGAGGAAGAATAAAGTTATGGACAACATCATTCAAGGTGTAAAGAAACCATCATTAAAGAGTAGTTTTTCATGGACTTTGGTGGGAAATTTATTTTTTTCTTTTTCTCAATTTATGATAGTTATTATGTTAACAAAATATGGAGATGTGAAAATGGTAGGGCAGTATATTTTAGGATTAGCTATTACTGCACCAATTTTCCTTTTTACAAATCTTCAGTTAAGAGTGCTATTTATCACAGATGTTGATAATAAATATTCGTTCATTTCAATTTTAAAAACAAGATGTCTTACAGTCCTTATCTCTTTTGTACTAGTACTGTTTATTATATATTTCGGTAATTACGATAATAATACTGGCGCAATAATATTATTAGTAACATTACTCAAAATAATCGAATCATTTAGTGATATTATCTATTCAGTTTATCAAAAAAGTGAACAGATGAAATTTATATCTATTTCTAAAACAATTAAAGGGTTTATTTCTATAATAACTATTTGGTTATCTATGTATATGCTAAATAATGGTGTTTTCACCTTATTTTTATTATTAATCTTTATGATAATAAGTTTATTTTTAGTAGATATACAATTAGGTAAGAAATATATTAAGATAGCAAAAGACATAGATATAAAACAACTTTATAGAGAATTACTTCCGTCTAATGGACTAAAAAGTTTCAGAACACTATTAGTAACTGCCTTACCATTAGGAATAATTGCTACTTTAGATAGCTTTAACGTCAACATACCTCGCTACTTTATTCAATTTAGTTTAGGGGAAGAGGATCTTGGTTATTTTGGTTCTATTTCCTATATTATGCTTTTAGGTGGCATAGTCGTAGGGGCACTTGGACAAGCAGTAATGCCAAGGTTATCTAGTTATTATAAGAATGATACACGTAATTATAATAATCTATTAAATAAATTAATCTTTATAGGATTTATACTAGGTTTCCTCGGATTTTTATTTACTATTTTTATGGGAGAATTATTTCTAACAATATTATACAGCAAAGAATATGCTAGTTATACAGGTTTATTAAATGTAATTATGCTATGTGGTATTTTATGGTATGTGGCTTCATTTATAGAAACAGGAATATATGCGACTCAGGAGTTCAATAAACAATACCTTATACATGTATTTACTATAATTACTTCCATTATAGCTTGTATGATTTTAATACCAGCTTATGGTTTAATGGGAGCCGCATTTTCTATGTTGATTTCAATGGTAGTTAGAATGTTTGTAGGTCTTTATATCCTTCACAGTGTAAAACGTAAAAACTCCCTCTCTGGATATTGAGGTGTAATATGATTATTTTAATTTCATCAATATTATTATTTATTATTTTTATAACACCAATTTTGTATAATTTAAGACATGATCTAAAACATGGAGACCTTTTTAGGCCTTCAAGAATTGTTTCATTTTTTCATTTAGTATCGATTGTTCCATATTTATTATTTTTAAGCAGGGACACTGGGATTATGTCCCCACTTGTTTTGAATCATCGAACAATGGACAATTTGGATAATACTGTTTTTTTATTTGTAGTTATTCAAATATGCGGTTTTTTAATGTTGTTATTAGGTTTGAAATCTTCCACTGCTGCTAAAATGGCTGAGTTAAGTCCAAGTGTTGGATTTAAAATCAGTAGGAAAAGAATGGTGAATGGCTTTATAATTGCTTTAACTATAGGAATATTAGGCTATTCTTTATTTATGTATAAAATAGGAGGATTATCGACTTTATTATATAATTTAGAATCCAGGTCATTTTTAATTGCTGGAAATGGCTATGTTACTAGTATTATATTTTTTATTCAAGTAGCGCTAATGATATTAATCTTCAGTTTTCAGAATAAAAAAAGCAAAACTAAACTCTTAATATGGCTTGCTTTGTCTATTGTATGTATGTTGATCTTATCATCCCTAGGAGGAAGAAAGTCAACAATTGAGTTAGTTTTTATTAGTTTGTTAGTATGGCATTATGGGGTTAAAAGTATTAGGCAAATCCCCTTTTTTAAAACAATAGCAATAATTGCTTTGCTATGTCTTTACTTTATTGCAATTCCTCTAATAAGGGCTCCTGGGGGATTTGAATACTATACAAATAACATGGGTCAACTTTGGGAAGATATTTATTCAAATGGTGAGACATTAATAAAACAGACTAGTTATGTGGATCATTATCTATTAGTAATTAATTATTTTGATAGTGAAACTTACTGGTGGGGGAAAAGCTTTATTGACCTTTTAACCGCACCAATCCCTAGTAGTATTTACCCCAATAAGCCTCCTGTAGATGAAGGAGTATATTTAAGAACAATAGCAGAAGGATACAATCCTGTTCCTCCTACAGCTTATTCAGATCTATACAAATCCTCATGGCCACCCGAAACATTTGGAGTTATGTATATGAACTTTGGATTTTTAGGTGTAATGTTAGGAATGTATATATTAGGAGCTATATATAGATATACCTATGAATACATGAAGAGGTCCAGTTTTTCTTTGTATTCTATAATAATTTATGGTATCGTTCTTTTTTCATTTCACCTAAGCAACTTAAGAATAGTACAGTTTGGAATTGAATTTTTATGGTTAACATTATTTTTCATGATTGTGTTTGGTCTCAAGATTAAGAGAATAAAAAGTATATAAATGAGGTTGTAATATATGAAAATTACAATAGCGGGAACTGGATATGTCGGTTTATCAAATGCTATATTATTGGCTCAGCAAAATGAAGTCATTGCACTTGATATTATTCAGGAAAAAGTGGACATGATCAACAATAGAAGGTCTCCTATAATTGACAATGAAATCGAAGAATATTTAGCAACAAAGGAACTAAATTTAACCGCAACCACTGATAATTATAAAGCTTATAAGGATGCGGAGTATGTAATTATTTCTACGCCAACAAATTATGATCCGGAGAAAAACTACTTTAATACCAGAACTGTTGAGGCTGTTATCGCAAATGTACTATCTATTAATCCAAATGCAGTAATGGTAATTAAATCTACAGTGCCGGTTGGTTATACAGAGAAAATAAAAGAGAAGTTTGAAACTGATAATATTATTTTCTCACCTGAATTTTTACGTGAAGGAAAGGCTTTGTATGATAACTTATATCCATCACGTATAATCGTTGGTGAACAATCAGATAGAGCTCAAGTATTTGCTAATTTATTAGTTCAAGGAGCGATTAAGGAAGATATTTCTGTATTATTTACAAATTCAACAGAGGCAGAAGCTATTAAACTATTTGCCAACACATATCTTGCGATGAGAGTCGCATTTTTTAATGAGCTCGATTCATATTCAGAGGTAAGAGGATTAGACAGTAAGCAAATTATTGATGGGGTTGGTTTAGATCCACGCATTGGCAATCAATATAATAACCCTTCGTTTGGTTATGGCGGTTACTGCCTACCTAAAGATACAAAGCAGTTATTAGCTAATTATGAAGATGTTCCCAATAATATCATGGCTGCAATCGTAGATGCCAACAGAACAAGAAAAGATCATGTTGCTGAAATGATTATTAAAAGAGAACCTAAAGTTGTAGGGATCTATCGCCTTACGATGAAAATGGATTCAGATAACTTTAGACAATCTGCTATTCAAGGTGTTATGAAACGCATTAAAGCAAAGGGGATTGAAGTTGTTGTGTATGAGCCAGCACTTCAAGACAATACATTCTACAATTCTAGAGTGATTAATGATTTCGAAGACTTTAAGAGAGTATCAGATGTTATTGTAGCGAATCGATTATCTGATGATTTACGTGATGTAGAGGACAAAGTGTATACCAGAGATTTGTTTAGTAGAGATTAATAAATTACCCGCTGGGCCTGTGGCTTGGCGGGCTTATTTGTGTTGTTTACTTTTTCCCTAGTTTTAGGTGCCTGTCACTCCCCGCATTTTCTTGTTTCACAGATGTGTTTCACAGAGGGTTGGGTTGAAATCGGGGGCCTGACCCCACATCCAGTGAAGTATTAAAGTATTATTTATTAATGTTCCACTTTATTCGGGAATTGATGGTATTAGTTGTTTTAAAATTGACGGAGTCACTACCCAAAATGGTTGAAATCGGGGAACTAAAGCGGAGAAACCGGGGGCCTGTGACTGCTAAACTAAAGTAAACAGTTTTTGCTAGATAAGATGAAACACTTATTTACCCTAATATACCAGTAAAATATATAGCTCCTCCATTGTATGATGATGGTTTGATTCTTAAATCATTGGAGGGCTGAGAAAAGGTGGATAAGTGGGAAATGTATATGGAAATTCAGCAGTTACTCAAGAAAGGTTTTAGTAAATCCAAAGTAGCAGATAAACTGGGTGTATCCAGGGCAACTGTATATCGGCATCTTAAGAGATCTCCTTCGGAGATGGCAGAATGGGTTGAATCTTTACAAACAAGAAAGAAAAAGTTGGATCCTTATAAAGAGTTAATCTTGAATTGGTTAAGGGAACATCCTGATCTTTCAGCAGCACAAGTAGAAAATTGGTTGATGGAAAGGTATAAGGAACAACTTGAAGTGGGTGAAAGCACAGTCCGTGCTTACGTAAGGGAGCTAAGAGTTGAATATAAAATAGCTAAGGAATCTTCACCAAGGGATTATGAAGCAATACCTGATTCACCAATGGGGGAACAGGTCCAAGTTGACTTTGGGCACACCAAGCAGAAAACGTCTGATAATAAAGAAGTAAAGCTGAACTTTATTGCCTTTGTGCTATCTAACTCGAGATACAAATATAAAGAGTGGTTAGATCGCCCCTTTACAACTCAAGATGTCATTCAAGCTCATGAAAATGCTTTTCAATGGTTTAGTGGGATCCCAGGAGAACTCGTGTATGATCAGGATAGCTTAATTGTGGTGAGCGAGAATGGCGGAGATCTCATTTTAACGAAAGAGTTTCAGCACTATAAGCAAACTCGAAATTTAAACCTTCGGGTTTGTAGGAAAGCCGATCCAGAAAGCAAAGGGAAAATAGAGAATGTTGTAGGATTTATTAAGTACAATTTCGCCAAGTATAGAGTGTTCAATAATATTGATTCTTGGAATGAGCAAGGATGGGAATGGTTAAATCGTACAGGTAATCGAAAAATCCATAACACAACAAAAAAAAGACCGGTCGAAGTGTTCTCCTTGGAAAAGCAACACTTAAGACCAGTCTCGGGAAACATTAATTTCCTAAACAATCATGAAAATAGTATAACAAGAAGCGTCCATAAGGACAATACCATACGGTATTTATCCAATAGGTACTCCCTTCCACTTGGAACTTTTTATAAGCATGAAATGGTCTCAATAAAAGAAACAAAAGACAGAGAACTATTAATCTATAACTCTGAGACAGGAGAACTCCTGGCCAAACATCAGATTCCGGATGGTAAAGGACAATTAATTAAAGACAGAAAGCATACAAGAGATCGCTCAAAAGGAATCGATGCATTTATTGATACTGTGGCAAACCGATTCGAAGAAACAGAAACGGCCTACGATTACTTGGATAAACTTCGTGAGAAGTACCCACGGTATATTCGTGATCAGTTACAAATGATACTAAAAGAAACAAAACAAAATAACGAGCAGCTTCTAACAGCAGCACTCTCGGAATGTATCAAGAGAAACTTATATAGTGCAACAGATTTCAGCGATATCATTTTATACCTCAAGCGACAACGACAGGTTCATGATACAACAAACGACAAAGCTGAGACTGTTTCACCATTAAATAGCATATCCGGTTGGATAATAGAAACAGAAGCACAAAAGAGAAATGTAGATGCCTATACGGTCTTACTGGAAGAAGGTGATCAAAGTTGAATCAGCTTCAGGAGGTCCAAGATAAATTAAGGTCCCTTCGGCTAGCTGAAACAGCTGATCGATTGCCAGAGTTAATAAGAGAAGCTGAGAAAAGGGACTTGTCCTTTACTCAGTTTCTACTAGATGTAGCAACCTATGAACAAAAACGCAGAGATGAAAAGCAGCTGGAAAGGCGATTTAAGTGGGCAACGTTTCCCTTCCATAGTACTGTGGATGAGTATAATGTGAATGAGCAAAAGTCTTTGAGCAGTAAGAAGTTAAACCAGTTAAAAGATTTAACATGGATTGAGCAGCTATATAACATCATTTTTCTAGGACCGCCAGGTGTCGGTAAGACCCATCTTTCGATAGGTTTAGGAATAGAAGCTTTAAACCAGGGATATAAAGTGATCTTTACCACTATGGGAGATTTAATTCAGGCATTAAAGACTGAAGAAATAACGAGGAAATCCAAAACAAGAATGAAGCGAATAAGAGAAGCAGATTTGGTTATTATTGATGATTTGATGTTTATGGCAATGGATAAACAGGAAGCTAATATGTTCTTCCATCTCATTAACAACCTTTATAATCAAACCTCGATTATACTTACATCTAATAAAGGGCCTAAAGAATGGGGTGAGCTATTGGGCGATCAAGCCATCACGACAGCTATACTGGACCGGATCTTACATCGAGTGGAAATAGTTCATTTAAATGAAGATAGTTGGAGAATGAAACATCGAAAAACGATTTTTGGTGAACAAAGTGTCTCAAATTAATCAGCAAAAATTGTATCATTCTACTTGACGGTCACAGGGCCTGACCCCACATCCGGTGAAGGGTTAAAGTGTTTTATGATATTTAATCACCGGATTGTTTGAAAAGCTCCTTTAGCCCAAATAGGAAACATTGCTGATTTTCAGCTGAAATCCGGGAACCTGACACCACATTCAGTGGAGCAATAAAGTATCAGTATATAGTCTGATTAGGAACAAGGAAATCTCCTTGTAATCGTTAAGTAGAGATGAACATTTTTAGTAATTAGATTAAATACTAATTAAGAATCAACACTCTTGTTATCAAATAGAGCTTTTCTGTACTTTATTCTGGTACTGTTCTTTCCAGCTGCAGGTCAGAACTTCGCTATAAGGAAGAAGACGATTCAACAGGAAATCGGGGGCCTGACCCCACATCCAGTGAAGTATTAAAGTGTTATTTATTAATGTTCCACTTTATTCGGGAATTGGAATCGGGGGGCCTGACCCCACATTCAGTGAAGTGCTAAAGTGTAAGAAATTTAATTAGGAACTAATATGGAAGAAAGTGTACTGGATTGTCAGGTGTTTTTGACACCCTTAAATCTCCGAAAGTTGACGGTATTGCCTGTCCAGAATTAGTCGATTATAATGTCCGTATATATAATTCGAAACATTTCGATATTTATTATGGAGAAAGGAAAAGACGTCCCCCATAATGTATAACTGCGCCAACAGTTATACAGGAGACGTCCCACAAAAAAAGTATACGGTTATTGTATCAGATTATCAGCTGATTGAAAACACTCATACTGGAGTTTTTAGTTAGGGGTGCGGGGAGGATTCCTTCCCCTTGCTGCGAAAAAAACGGGGGCCTGATCCCACATTCAGTGATGGATTAAAGTATTAGTATTAGATTTAATCACGGCTGTCAAAATTTTATCCCGTTGGCCGTGTGTTTGTTGCAAAATAAATGTGCAGAACTTTGCAAAGTTAAAATGCAGAGCGATGCACTATTTTTATAGAGCATAGAAAAAGCTTGCTCCTGTATATTGCAAAGTGAATTCTATTTGTTGTTAACGACAAGTTCATCAAGCAATGTAGAATGTTTATGTTCTAAGTGATTAAACAAGAGTGGCACAAAGGACCTGTTCCTTGCCCTTATTATCATCCCTAGCTAAGCAAAATTAAAAACGAAATTGCTCCATTTCTTCATCTGTTAATTCTATTGGTTTCTTTCCAACTTGCTTGCAATAATTATTCATATCACGGAATTTCACCCTTGGTGGTCCTTCATTTGGCGATACATATTTTCCATCTTGGAAAGCAGCATCCATGTCATCTATGAAACGTTTCTTTGGCAAAGATTCCTCACGGTCCTTTCTTACAGCTAATATTCCACTTGGGGTTTTACGTATAATAAATGCGCTTAACTTGGACATATATTTACACCTCCGGGCAAGTACTTTTTGAGATGATTAATGGAACCATCAGTATCAAAAAAATAGTATGGCTTTCCGTTTATTAAATTTGCGCGTTGTGCATTCAGTTTTAGATAGAAATCTTCGTTATAATTCCTCTTCGCCTCTAATCCAACATATCCTTCAAAACGTTGTATGTTTAGACTATAGTTCATCGCAAAAGCTAATAAAACTTTGCCCACGGAAGCATTTTCTTGGTGAGGATTATTAAATTGATTATATGGTGCTGCTTCCATTAAAGAAATATGAATTAATTGGTTAGGCTCCCGTTCTTGAATTGAAATTACTCCCTGTATGTTACTATTATCCCCTTCTATAAATAAGCCAAACACCCGATTTTGTTCGTTGTTGAACTCTCTTGCCCACTGAAACCAACCGTTACTTTTGCTTAGTCCATAATTATCTACATCCGACTCATCTAATTCACGAAAACAGACATTAACCTTCTTTCCAGTTATAACGTTAACAATCATATTGTTAGGACGTCTCTCTTTCAATTATTATTATGTCTATTATATCATATGGTAAAAAACGTTGGTCTTACACCGCATCAACTGAAGGAAGAAAAGTTGGTTGGTTTGGGTGCCTGTCACTCCCCGCAAATGTGTTTCACAAAGGGTTGTAGAAATCGGGGGCCTGACCCCACATCCAGTGAAGTATTAAAGTGTTATTTATTAATGTTCCACTTTATTCGAACTAAAGCGGGGGCCAGACCCCACATTCAGTGAAGGGTTAAAGTGTTAGTTGTAAATGATACTCTACTTTATGCATAATATCAGCCAATGAAATGTACCATCAATGACATTCCATTTACCACTTAGTGACAAGTAATGTACCAGGCGTGAGGGTTTAATCAAATGTTTGATTAATTACATATAACTTTGCTTTGCAGGAAAAGACAGCATGAGGAGTTGTAAATCATTTTTACATATCTTTAGGTAAATCATTAATAATTATTTGAGTATGATGTATATTTATTCCAATTATTTGACTGCTTAATGCTTAGTTAGATAAAATATGCGTAAGTAGCACGCTTCATTTCATCTTTTCACATATACTGTTTATAACAACTAAGTAGAGGTGCTGCAAATGAGTAGAAGGAGGGTAAAGAAAGTGGTTAAGTTAGCAAGGGCACGTGTGGCAGGAAAAGTTGCAAGAGGCCATAGCCTTAGAAGAAGAGGTATGAGTATAGAAGCAAAAAATGAGTTCTTAGCCAATCAAATCGCTAATACTGCCTTTAGTAAACAGACAGAGGCACTTAAGGTAAGTAAAGATGGAATTGTCACCAATGCAGATTATAGAAATCCAAAGCATAGAAGATGGATGGAAGACTAATGAAGCCAGGGGATATTTATGATGTTGTCTTTCCATACAAACCTCCACTTCCGCCGGACAGCACATCTTATAAAGTGCGTCCGGCTTTAATTATCTCAATTTCTCCAAATGGGACCGATTTAGCCCTTATGATAAAGATTACGGGTACTGGTCCGACTCCCAAGTTTCCTAACCGCATTAGAATTATAAGCTGGCAGCATGCAAAATTGGACAAACCCTCCTATGCTGAAATAGATTCAGAGGAATATTTTGATCTTGAGGACGCGGAAACATACCGCGGAACGTTGAGCCCTAAAGATCTGAATAATGTCCTAACAGCTTATATTCAATTAAAATCAAGCACCAAATCCACGAAACAATAGATTCATATAGTGGGTCTGAACCCACTTTCAAGTCCTTATTCATATTCAATAAAGATTCAAAGTGTAAGAGATTTAATTTAGGAGCCCTCGTAGGGAAGAGTCTTATAACACTAACTTAATTCAGTATTATAACTCAGCAGATTAATTTACAATGGGATTTTTTCTTAGTTGTTATATTAGATTGACGAGATAAAGGAATTGGCTTACAATTAATTTATAGAACATATGTTCTTTTTTGGGGGAGGGATTTAATGCCCAGACAGCATCGGGTTTGGTATCCAGGTGCTCTGTATCATATTGTTGCCAGGGGTAATCGGCGGGCGGCGATATTTCTGGAAGATATGGACTTTAAGATGTACCTTACGATATTGGAAGATGTCCGCAGTATGATGCCTTTTATTCTTCATTCTTATTGCCTCATGACCAACCACCTTCATCTCCAGCTTGAAACCTCACAGCATCATATCCAGCATATTATGAAAGAAATGCATTCACGCTACGCCATTTATCTGAATCAGCGATTGAAGACGGACGGCCATGTATTCCAGGGGCGTTACGGTGCCAAGCTGATTGAAACAGATGCATACTTTTTAGAAGCAAGCCGCTACATCCACCGCAATCCCCTGGAAGCCAAAATGGTCAGTGATCTGTATGACTATCCCTGGAGCAGCTATCCTTCTTATATTGACCTCACACAGAATAATCCCCATATTGCCCACAATAGAACACTATCCTATTTCCGTGAACCAGCTGAAGATGAATATCGCATATTTGTTGGAAAAAATGAAGAGATTGAGGAGGGGCTGCTATGTATGCCAGGTCGGCCAGTATTGGATTAAAAGGAATGGAAGGCTATATTGTGCAGGTGGAAGTAAGGACATCAATCGGAACAGATTCTATCATTATTGCAGGCCTGCCGGATGCCTCGGTCAAAGAATCGAAGGAGCGGGTAGCAGCTGCCCTGCACGCTTTAGGCTATTCCCTGTCAGGCCAAAAGATTGTCATTCATCTCTCGCCGGCTGAACAAAAGAAAAATGGTCCAATGTTTGATCTGGCAATGGCGGTCAGTACATTGATCAGTCTAAAAGGACTGGATGTACATATCCCCGACAGCACCGCCTTTATCGGGGCGCTTTCTCTGGATGGCAGAGTGCAGCCGGTGGAAGGGATGCTTCCAGGTGTACTGTCTGCCAAAAAACTCGGAATTAAAAAGCTTTATATGCCCTATGATGAAAAACTGCCGCATTTGGAGTTTCGTGAAATGGAAATCATCTATGTAACTTCCCTGGAAGATGTGATCAAGCACCTCAACGGACAAGAGCTGATACAGCTGCTTCCGGTAGTGATGAAAAAGGAGAGCCCGGTCATATATAACGATTTTAATAAAATTGCAGGGCATTCCTTTGCGAAATATGCACTGGAAGTAGCTGCGGCGGGGGAGCATCATTTATTTATGACAGGCCCTCCCGGCTGCGGGAAAAGCCTATTGGCAGAAACTTTCCCCTCCATCATGCCCCCTCTTTCAAAAGAAGCGCAGCTTGAAATGATCAGCTTATATCAATTAAGCGGCAGCTCATGGAATCAGGCAGAAGTCCCTCCTTTTCGTCATCCTCACCACTCTGCTTCTTCCGTGTCCATCATAGGGGGAGGTCAATATCCCAGGCCGGGAGAGGTTTCGCTTGCTCATCGCGGTGTGCTGTTTCTTGACGAAATGGCCGAATTCACGAGGAAAACCCTCGATATGATGCGGCAGCCATTGGAAAGCGGCAGGGTCAGCATAAGCAGAACCCAAGCCTCCGTCACATATCCGGCTTCTTTTATCCTGATCGGCGCCATGAATCCCTGCCCATGCGGATATGCAAATTCCAGCTCCCGTTATTGCACCTGCACCCTCAAACAAATAACAGCCTATCAAAATAAGCTTTCCGGCCCCCTGCGCGATCGCTTTGATATCAATCTATCCTTGCACCCGGTCCGTTTGAGATCCATTTCTGAAGGAAACCCAGATTCTTCCTCTATGATAAGAAGCAGAGTGGAAGAGGCGAGAAGCAGGCAATATGAGCGGTATGGAAAGGAAACAGGAAACGGCAAAGTATCTTATGCCGAATTATTAAATAGCAGCCCTTTAACACCTGAGCAGCAAAGAAACCTACAGCAGATTAGCATCAAGAAAAGCTGGAGCAACCGGGCTCATATTAAAATCATTAGATTGGCCAGAACGGTTTCGGATTTGCAGGGCCGCAAGGATATATCAGACCAGAGCATTTGGGAGGCTATTAAATTGAACAGTTCTCCGGAGGTTGGGAGGAAGCGGGATGGTTCTTTGATGATTAAAGGGTGATTTTGCATACTGTATAAAAAGCAGAGATAGGTACTTGATAAGGAGTGAGGATTAAGATGCCTGTCACTTTTTTTGTTTTACAGCAGGTTTCACTCATTATTTTGAGTGGCAAGCAGGAATGGAGGAACTTTGCATCACTGTTCCGACTAGAGTAAATGAGCAAATAATCAAACGTTTGATTAATAGTGTAATTGCAAACATTCGTTTAAGTCCCTAATGCTCATTTCATGATGGAGGGGGCTCTTTTTTTGGGGAAACTTTTCTACAAGAGCCACAGGAACAGGTACCTTGGATCATTCTAAAAAAGTAAGCCAGGGTACCTGTCCCCTTGGCTCTTTCAAGGGAGTCCAGCAAATAAAAAAGGTTAACCAAAAAAAGTAAAATTATAACATTGCATATTTAGTGAAAAACCCTGCATAAAGTTATACAATTACAAAGGTATTATCAACCATTAATTTACTTCATTAGAAAGGCGATAGAAAATTGAACTTATCAAAGACTAAAAGAGTACAGCTAGCTTTTCTGTTGGGGTCACTGGCCATTTTAGGTCCATTTACGATTGACACGTATTTGCCTTCATTTCCTACTATTGTTAATGATTTTCATACGAATGCTTCGCTGGTTCAAATCAGTTTGACCACTTGTTTATTAGGACTCGGATTAGGTCAATTAGTTATAGGACCTATGAGTGATGTGCATGGCCGCCGTAAACCATTGCTCATCTTCCTTACTTTGTATTTTTTATCCTCTGTCACTTGTGCCATCGCACCCAATATTTATACATTGATTGTTTCCCGTTTTATTCAAGGCTTTGCAGCTGCAGGGGGACTGGTCATCTCAAGAGCCATTGTACGGGACTTGTTTAGCGGACGGGAACTTACAAAGTTTTTCGCCTCTTTAATGTTGGTTGGAAATCTTGGTCCCATTATCGCGCCAATTATAGGCGGGGCGATTCTGACGTTTACGGGCTGGAAAGGAGTTTTTATTGTCCTGGCTGGTATCGGCATGATTTTCACATTCATTGTTACCTTGAAACTGGAAGAAACGCTGCCAGCTGAAAAACGGGTACCGGGAAATTTCAAGCAAGTCATCGGGAACTTTGGAATGTTATTAAAGGACCGTGAATTTGCTGGATATGCCTTTACTCAAGGATTTACAACAGCCGGGATTTTTGCATATGTGTCAGGTATTTCTTTTGTCTACCAAAATATTTATGGAGTATCCCCTCAAGTTTTCAGCTTCTTATTTGGAGTGAATGGAGTGGGCTTAATCATAGGGACTCAACTGGTTGGCCGATTAGCAGATTATATACCAGAAAAAACATTCTTGAAAATTGGATTAGGGCTTTCCAATACAGCTGCTATTCTTTTGCTTATAGCCCTTTTACTAAAGGCACCGCTTCTGTTAGTTGCGCTTCCTATCTTCTTTTTAGTCATGTCCATCAGTATTATTGGAACAGCATCATTCTCTCTCGCGATGGAAACGAAAGGGCATGTGGCAGGGAGTGCTTCTGCTTTATTAGGGGTGCTGCCGTTCTTGCTTGGATCCATAACAGCTCCACTTGTTGGAGTAGCGGGTGAGTACTCCGCTCTTCCGATGGGGGTTATTATTTTGGCTGCAAGCTTGTTGGCTTTTTTGTCTTACTTTTTGTTGGTGAGGAAAGGCTCAATGCATTCAAAAGGGCCAGACGTATCTGTGCATAACAACTTGTAATATATCATTTTAAAAACACCTTTCTGCTCGGTAACAGATCGAGCAGAAAGGTGTTTTTATTTTTCGGTAGAATATCGGAGCATTGAGGAGTGTGCCTGTCACTTCCCGGATACTCTCGATTCACAGAATGTTTACAGTTATTATGGGAGTTGAGTGAAGAGGGAGCTGTTGACTTTTTGGTATTAGGTGCGCAGTCACTCCCTGATTAAAGTCATAGGGATTACCAGCCGTGCTATCTGTTTTACCACTCAATGACAGGGAAGTCACTACTGCCAAAGCTCTTTCCTAAATACAAATTTCATTGAAATTTCCCTGCCTATTTAACCACTGGCAGAGGTGAGGAAGGATCAATACTTCTACAAGGAAGTGAGCAACTATCTCTTGATTGTGGCTCGTCTTCGTATGGGATGGTTTTAATCTAAAGGAATATCTTAATGCAAGCAAAGCACCTGCCGCAGTTACCGCCGCTGGTTGAGAAACAGGGTGAGGGCAGCTCACCTAAACGTTACCCCTCTAAGAACTCCTTGGTTTGATTCCATTTCTTGTAATGCCGTATAGAGGTGGTATAGAAATACCAAACAAGATAACAAAGTTTAATATTAATTTTGATCAGTAAAAGTGGAATTTTAATGGATGTTTTAGTTGCAGCGGTAAGTTTATACTTTATTACATTCCGTTTAAGGTGATGCTCAATGAATTTGGTACATTTTTTCTCTTTTATCCCATGCATCAATAGATTAATATTTGTCTGAATGTAAAAGCTCTTAAAAATGTTGGTGTTGACTCCATCCACATTAGATAGTTGGTTTATTATCTTATCTAATGCATTAAGTAAAGTGAGTTTCTTATCACTATATTTCGATAGGGTTGTATTGCTATCGTGGATAATATAGTGGTATCCAGGTTTGGGATCATAGATAATGGTTTCGCACTTTTGAATAGTTTCGCAGCAAAATAGCAGGTCTTCACCATAATGGATATCTGTGTCAAAAAGTATGGCCGGTGTACTTTTAAGGATATCTGAAGAAAATAGTTTGTTGCAGACGTAACCCTGAAAGCTGTTTGGGTCAAGTATTGTATCAAGAGCATCTATAAGATTGTATTTAGTCATATCCAAATCGGAAACAGGATGCAGTCGTTTTCCTTCTGAGCTTTCCAGCGCAGCTCCACAAGCGGCAATATCTGTTTGATGTTCCGTCATTAATTGGTGCAATCTTTCATACATGTCGGGTTCAACCCAATCATCTGGATCAACAAATCCAATATATTTTCCGTTTGCGATTGATAATCCCCTGTTTCTGGCAGAAGAAACGCCTCCATTTTCTTGATGCAGCACAATGATTCTCTCATCTATTCTGGAATACTCCTCACAGATCATCCCGCTTAGATCTGTAGAACCATCATTTATTAGTATTATTTCCAACTCTATAAGCGTTTGGTTGATGATGCTATCCAGGCATTTTCGTAAATATTTTTCAGCATTATAGACTGGAATAATAATTGATACTACCAATACTCTACCCCTTCTTTCCATAATTTCGTTCGATACACTTCTTGCTAAGAGTCACTTAACGGAAGACTTTTTTAAATCATTTTTGCCAGGGACATTATCAGCTTTGAATTCTCTGGCTTGTATTTGTCTAAAGTCTTTTATAATAGAAGACAAAATATTGTTGGGAAGGTGACAAAACTCCTTTAATTCAACATCCAAATTAGACAGTGAAGCCTGCCGGACTGCTTCTCCCTGAAGGTAGTAACCTTCTACGTTCTGCGATTTATGGCACGCCAGCATCTTCCTTTTTAAGTAACGTTCAGCTTCTGTTATATTGATTGTAGTCACTCTATAAGTACTGTATTGAGTCGATAAGAACTTTATATTTCTGGTACCGATTGGTTGTTCGGAATTGTACTCCGCCCACTCGATTACATTCCTGAACCCCGCTTCCTTACAGACAGACTTAACGACATAGCTTGTCATATCATGATCAATATGTCCTCCTTCAATACAGTGAACGTATACTCTGCCGGGATTCCACTGTCGTATTAAATGTAAGACATCCTTTTTTATATCTTTTAAATAGCGTTGGGAACCTCCATCTGGATATCCCAAACAGAAAACATTTTCCTTGGGTATCTTCAATAGTGACAAAGCCTTTACTGCTTCTTTATATCTAGTCTCAGACTTGCTTCTCGCTTCACTGGCTTTTATTTGCCAGCTCTGTACTCCTGTCCAGTCGGCTGAGCCGTTTGTTACAAAAACTACTTTAATGTTATCTCCGTTTTGGCTGTGCCGGGAAAGAGTGGCACCTAAACCCAGTACCTCATCATCAGCATGCGCTGCAAATACCAATACATCCGTTTGTACATTGTGAGTTTGATTAATATCTAAATTTCTGCCAAGCATGCTTGCTGGATATTGATATAATCCTCTTATATATTCAACTTTTCTGATGATTTGTATATTCCCAGGAGTGGAATTTAATACCCTTTGAACCCTGCTTCGAGACCATATCTTTTTGAAAATCAATGAAATCCTCCTTAAATTCAAAAATTTTCATTAGGCTACTAACTTACCAGACGAGGTTTCAGCCTAAGGATAGACAAGCTAACCGTTCATGAATATTTCTTTTTTCTGCTCAGCTCCATCTTTATTGACTATTGAGTCTATGATTTCATTGCCAGCATAGTATTCTCGCAAGATATCATTAAGGCAGGAGTCACAACTCTGATGAAATTCCTCCCAACTTAGAGTTGAATAATATAGGTATAGCCGGTCTGCAAAAGAGGAGTCTTGTGGATCCAATTCAGCGCCGACCTTTTCAAGTGTTGTCCTTTGTCCCATAAACGAACCTTCCATGCAAATTTGCGGGATATAGTGAACAATTCCGTCGTAGAACTTATTGCCCATTGCATTGGATAACAGTTCATCCTTCTCGTAAATGTTATGAAGGATATCCGTCCCTTTAGCAAATTCATACCTTTCATGCGGAGTATATACACCATGGAAGTAAACATTGGTTATGCCATTCATCTTGCAATAATTCTTTAAATTCTTACCGGTTTTTTGCATTCTGCCATGGTAATGAAGTTCAAATCTTTTATCATTTGAGAGCCTGTTTATAAGTGTTCTATTAATGGACTCGTCGCGAATCATCCCCCAGTAGCGGATTCTAATAGGAGAAATTTCCCTGCTATATGCTTTTCTTACATTTCTGTATTTGAAAGAATCTAAGAGGATATTATGAGAAGTGAAAATGTTTTGTTTATTAGGAAGAAGTTTCCTAAACCCATCTGAACTTACAAATGTAACAAGAGATTTTTTGACGATAATGCCAATTAGAAACTTGTAGAGTCGTATGTTTTCGAGAGTAGGATCCCGATAATCGAAAATAAATTTTCCTGCAAAATTCCTCCATAGTGTATCTTGTATTAAAAATGCAGCAGCGGTATTCAGCACAATAATTAAATCGAAATTTCCCTCGTTTATTATCCTTTTTGCCTCTCTTCTATACTTAATAAAGCTCGGGATCTTTTTTACTTTGGGTACTTCATCCTCCTGGTAGCATTTAAACTCATGATAGGTGATATTATAGTCTGACAAACTCTCTTCTTGATTATCCCGATTCCAATAAAGCAAATGTACATCATTTTTTTTCAAATCCAATTGAGAAAGATAAAAATTCATATATGGCATAAAAGCCAGTTTCTGAACACCCAACAATAAAATCTTCATTTTCCACCTCTTGTTCTTTATAAAATTTTTTTATTTATTGTAACACACTTTGTGTTCGTTATAAGTTTGTTTTATTTACAGAATATTAGGGGATAATTTGCATTTTTGATTAAGAAAGCCAAAGGATTGCTCGTGAAATAAAGAATTTTTTAGAAAATCATTCAAAGAAGTAATGGAAATTTTCAGTATTGTTCTTTATAATGAATTTAAAACGTTCACAAAAACGAACCGCTTCAAAAGTTTTTACTGTCATTTTGTTCTTTATAAAGATTAACGTTGAAACCATTTATTTAAGGGGAGAAATGGAAAATGAAAGTACTGATAACTGGAGGAGCTGGTTTTATAGGCAGCTCTCTCTCTTTTAATCTTGTTGCGAAGAAATATGAGGTTACCGTTTTGGATAATCTATCTCCTCAAATTCATGGAGAGGATCCAGAGCAGTCGGAACTTTTCTCGAAAATCAGAGATAAAGTAACTTTTATTAGAGGAGATGTACGCAGCAAAGATGACCTTCGAGAAGCATTGGCAAATGCCGGCATTGTTATTCACCTGGCTGCAGAAACAGGCACAGGGCAATCGATGTATGAGATTGATAAATACATAGATGTGAATATTAAAGGTACATCGAACCTCTTGGACTTGATTGCAAATGAACCTAATGAAGTGAAAAAGCTTGTGGTAGCTTCATCCCGGGCTGTTTATGGAGAAGGAAAATATAACTGTGAAATACATGGTGAAGTATTTCCCGGCCAGAGATCGGAGGAGCACTTATCAACAGGTGACTTTGCTGTAAAATGTCCAAAGTGCGGGATCAATGTGACAGCCATTAGTACATCGGAAGATTCACAGATCCAGCCGGCTTCCATATATGGACTGACGAAGTATGTTCAGGAAAGTATGTGCATGATTATGGGAAGGGCATTAGGAATTCCTGTTGTGGGTCTTCGATACCAAAATGTATATGGTCCTGGGCAATCATTAAAGAATCCGTATACAGGCATTCTTTCTATTTTTTCAACCAGGATAAAAAATGGAAATATTATCAATATATTTGAGGATGGTACAGAAAGCCGGGATTTTGTCTATATAGATGATGTAGTGGCTGCGACAATAGCGGCAATCGAATCAGAAGAAGCCGATTACCAGGTTTTTAATGTCGGTACAGGAGTGGCAACAAATGTACTGACAGTTGCCAACACACTTGTAGAGAAGTACCAATCCGATGTGGATATTTATGTTAGCGGACAATATAGGCTCGGAGATATCAGGCATAACTTTGCTGACCTGACTGAAACCTTCAATAAGCTGGCTTTTTTTCCAAAGTTTGAATTTCAGGATGGCATCCAGCACTTTGTCGACTGGGTAAACCAGCAGGAAATAGAAGAGGACCATTTTGATAAAACAATCCATGAAATGAAGGAAAAAGGGCTGTATAAATGATTAATGGTTTTAAGGGAAAAAGAATCCTGTTTATCACGGCCCGCTTCTTTGGTTATGAAGAAGAAATTAAGAAGAAACTGATTTCCTTCGGAAGTGAGGTAGACTTCTTTGATGAACGGCCCAAAAATGATGTTTTAACGAAAACGCTGATTCGTATTAACCGAAATTTGCTGGCTAAAAAGAATTCTGAGTATTACAACAAAATTATTGAGGACACTAAAGACCGTGATTATGATGTGATCTTTATTATCAAAGGGGAAGTCATTTCAATAAGTAATTTAAAGAAGTTAAAAAGGCTCCATGGAAAGGCCAAGTTAATCTTATACATGTGGGACGCATTAAGTTATACCCCAAATTCCAAACGAATCAAATTTTTATTTGATCATGTTTTTACATTTGATAAACATGATGCCCAAGTCTATAAGGACATGAAATTCCGGCCATTATTCTATATAGATGACTATAAAAGAGTTGCAGGAAAAACTGCAGAATGGGACATTGAAGCCCTTTTTGTCGGTACGGTACATACTGACCGGTTTTCCATACTAAAAAAGCTTGAAGCACGGCTGTCTTCCATTCCAGTAAATTATTATTTCTACAAGTTTTATCCTAACAAAATCTTATTCTATGTAAAAAAGTATTTCAATCGTGACCTTCGGAAGTATGGAGAAAAAGAGCTGAAGTTCAATGCACTTTCAAAAAAAGAGGTCCTTGCACTATTTTCAAGAGCAAGGGTAATCGTGGATATTGAAAGACCGAGACAAAATGGTTTAACAATCAGGACGATTGAGGTTTTTGGAGCGAAGAAAAAGCTGATTACAACAAACCAGTCAATTAAAGATTATGACTTTTATCATCCGAATAACATTTTAATCATTGACCGGGAGAACCCGGTCATACAACCGGAATTCTTTAAAAAGGAATATAAAGAAGCTCCTATTTCTGTATATGAGAAGTATTCTATTGACCACTGGCTGTTCGAGCTGTTTGAAGAATCCATCGACCAATCAGTGAACAAAGCTCTATCTATAGTGAACTAGACAATAGGAGGAGTTTAAACAAAATGAATTTAATCCAAACAAAATTCCAAGATGCCGTAATAGTGGAATCATCCGTTTACAGAGATGGACGCGGATACTTCTTGGAAGTCTATAATGAAGAAATTTTTAAACAGCAAGGTATCAGGATAAAGTTCATCCAGGATAATCATAGTTTATCAAGTGAAGCCGGAACAATAAGAGGCATGCACTACCAGCTTTCTCCTAAATCACAAACAAAATTGGTTCGTGTTACCAGAGGGGCAATTTACGATGTGATTGTAGATATTAGAAAAGGTTCTCCTACTTTTGGTGAATGGGAGGGCTATATATTAACTGAAGAAAATAAACGGCAGCTCCTGGTTCCCCAAGGTTTTGCCCATGGCTTTTGCACTTTGACAAGGAATACGGAAGTTCAATACAAGGTTGATAATGTATATTCTTCAGACCTTGATAGAGGAATCATCTGGGATGATCCGGATATGGGCATTATTTGGCCAACATCTAACCCCATCTTATCAGACAAGGATAAAAATCATCCTCCTTTAAAATCGGCAGAATACAATTTCGAATGGAAGGAGCTTTCCGTATGAACTTATTAGTTACAGGCGGTGCCGGCTTCATTGGCAGCAATTTCATTCATTACATTCTGGGGAGATATCCCAGCTACAGGATAATTAATCTAGATTTACTGACATATGCAGGAAACTTGGAAAACTTAAAAGCAGTAGAAGGAAGCGAAAATTATAAATTTATCAAAGGAAATATCAATAATCGTGAATTAGTCGATTATCTTCTAAAGACCTATAAAATTGATGTAATCGTGAACTTAGCAGCAGAATCACACGTAGATCGGAGCATCATCGAACCAGACGTTTTTGTAAAAACCAATTTCCTGGGGACACAAACTCTGCTCGATGCTGCTAAAGAAAACAACATAAGTAAGTTTATTCAAATTTCCACTGATGAGGTGTATGGAAGCCTTGGTGAATCGGGTTACTTCACCGAAGAGACTCCTCTCGCGCCTAACAGTCCTTATTCTGCCAGTAAAGCAGCTGCAGATTTATTGGTTCGTTCCTATTATGAAACCTATGGGATGAATATTAATATTACCAGGTGTTCCAATAATTATGGACCCTATCATTTTCCAGAAAAACTAATACCCTTAATGGTGACAAATGCATTGCAGGGAAAAGAACTTCCCATTTATGGGGATGGAAAGCATGTGAGGGACTGGCTCCATGTAAGTGATCACTGTTCCGCTATCGATTTAGTCCTGCATACAGGGAAATCAGGCGAGGTTTATAACATTGGCGGACATAATGAGAAAACAAATAATGAAATAGTAGAGATGATTATAGAACGATTGGGTGTTTCACGAAACTTGGTCAAATATGTTAAAGACCGACCAGGCCATGATCGGCGATACGCAATCGATCCAACAAAAATAGAACAAGAATTGGATTGGACACCAGCCTATACATTTGACAAAGGTATCATCCAGACAATTGACTGGTTTATCGAGAATAAAGATTGGTGGAACAATATAAAAGTTGGCTCCTATATGGTTTATTACAAAAACCAGTATGGTGATCAATTATGTTACCTTTAAAAGTAGCAGTAACAGGGGCTAATGGACAGTTAGGTACTGAGCTTGTAAGGTTCATGTCGAATGAGACGGATATGAAGGTTATCGGCCTTGGTAAAGAAGAACTGGATATTGTGAATTATAATCAGGTCGAAAAAGTACTGTTTAAGATAAACCCGGATATAGTCATACATTCTGCTGCACTTACAAATGTAGACCTTGCAGAAGAAGAGCCAGTAACTGCATTTCTAGTGAATGGGGTAGGGACAAAAAATGTTACATTGGCTGCCTCTAAGCTTAATTCAAAGCTGGTTTATATTAGTACTGATTATGTATTTGACGGAAAAGGAAAAGAGCCGATCAGGGAATCAGAGCATCCTGCCCCTTTAGGCATATATGGACAATCAAAGCTCGCAGGTGAGATGTATGTACAGAATCATATAAATAAGTTTTTTATTGTCAGGACATCCTGGATTTACGGGGAGCATGGAAAAAATTTTGTTAAGACCATGATGAGTCAAGCTGAGAGTAGGAAACAACATATTAGAGTCGTGAATGACCAAATTGGAAGCCCAACCTATTCCTTTGATTTGGCCAGAGCAATAGCAGGATTACTTCGAACCGAGAAATATGGAATCTACCATATTACCAATGCGGGAAGCTGTTCATGGTACGAGTTTGCAAAAGCTATATTTGAAGAGACTAAGGCAGAAATCAACGTAGTTCCGTGCCTGTCTGAGGAATATCCGAGAATCGCCCTTCGGCCCAAATATTCCGTTTTACAAGGATATGAATTAAGTGCCAATGGATTTCCAAAGATGAGAGATTGGCGGGAAGCCCTTACTGACTTTCTCTCAAAGACTTCAGGAAGAGATATTAACGCTTTGCATGAACAAAGAAAATTGAGCAGGGTGGGTGAAAGGGATTGAGTTTAAACAGGGATAGGGGCTTGGCTGTTGCGCTGGAAAAGGATGCCCCTCATATAAAGACGGCTTCGAATCAAACCAATGGCAAAGGGTATCTTGTTACCAAGAGAATAATTGATATGACAGGAGCTGCGTCAGGTTTAATATTATTCCTCCCAATTTTCCTCATAATAGCATTGACTTATTTATTTAGCGACGCCAGGGGACCGGTATTTTTTAAACAAAAAAGAGTGGGCAGGGAAGGCCGGATATTCTATATTTACAAGTTCCGGACCATGGTCATTAATGCAGAAAGTGTATTGAGAGCAAACAAAAAACTGTACACGAAATTTAAAAGAAATAACTACAAATTGGAACAAGATGAGGATCCGCGTATTACCAAGGTCGGCAGGTTTTTAAGGAAAACGAGTCTGGATGAACTTCCTCAGCTTATTAATGTTCTTAAAGGTGACATGAGCTTGGTCGGCCCAAGACCGGTTATAGTTGAGGAGTTAAAGGAATACAGTTCGAGAGCCTCTGAATTTTTATCGGTGAATCCAGGAATAACCGGCTATTGGCAGGTATGCGGCAGAAGTGATGTAGGATATCCGGAACGGGTAGATATAGAACTCCATTATGTTTATCACCAATCAATAAAACTGGATATGGTCATTCTTATGAAGACTATCATTTTCGTTTTGTTGCGTAAAGGAGCTTATTAATGTGGAGCAGACACTTACATTAAGAAGGTTATGGTCAATAGTAAGGAAACGAATTGGATTAATCCTGACATTTGGAATTATTGCTGCGTTATGCAGCTGGGCAGCAGCCACCTACCTTATTCCACCTACTTACGAGGCATCCAGGCAGATCGTAATTAATAATTCAGATCCAGAACAGGTAATGGATTACAGTACTGTAATGACCAACTTTCAATATGCTAACACCTACAGTGACATGATCTATTCCGATGTTGTATTGGAGACAGTCATCGATGAACTGGGAATGAAAACTACTGCAAAAGAATTCTCAAAGAGTATAAAAGTAACCAGTAAGAAAGAATCTCAGGTAATCACAATCACTGCAGAAAACTCTGATTATCCAATGGCAGTTGACACTGTAAATAAACTATCTACAGTCTTTAAAGACCAGGTGCTGCAGATTATGAAGGTAAATAATGTGGAGCTCTTTCCGCCTACAAAAGCTAAGCCTGATCCGCAGCCAGTTCAGCCAAAGCCAATATTGTTTGCTGTTGTTGGCTTATTGACGGGTATCATACTCGGGCTCACCATATCTGTTCTTTTGAAAGTATTCAGCAATACCATCACTTCTCAAAGTGATATTGAGCAATTGTTTAATATACAAGTAATCGGAGTGGTATCAAAAGTCAAACCAAGTGAAACTTCCGCAAAGTCAGATAGCCAAGGACAATCTGTGAAACTGGCATTAAATAAAGGATTGGGAGGAAGGCAAGTTGATAGGTAAAAGGAGTAAAAAGAACAAAAATAAGAACTTAGTATTGCCGTATCAACCAGGATCAAGATTTGCTGAACAATACAGGATTATAAGTACCAATATACAGGCCGCTTTGGAACATGGACAGATTAGATCGATTGTTGTCACCTCTGCATCAGCAGGGGAGGGTAAAACAACTGCAGTTGCTAACTTGGGAGCAGTGATGGCTAATCAGGGAATGAATGTTTTGCTGATCGATGCTGACTTTCGTAAGCCGTCCCTGCATCAGTTTTTTGATAAAGAAAACACCAATGGCATGACTGATTTTATCCTTAATAATTATACGATTGAAGAGGTGGTAACTTCCACTGAAGTTAATGGGCTTTCTCTCATGCCTAGTGGTATTTGCCCTCAGCACTATTCAGAGCTTCTGAGTTTCAAGAAAATGTCCTTGTTATTGGAAAAGGCCAAAGAAACGTATGATTTGGTTCTGATTGATAGTCCACCAATAGTTGAAAACGCTGACTCTCTTATTCTTTCTAATCTGAGTGATGCATCCCTGCTGGTAATGAAAAGCGGAAAAACTAAAAAGGATAAGGTGCTGGCAGCCAGAAACAGCTTAATCAATTCCAAGGCAACACTTTTAGGTGCCATTTTTAACGAGAATAAAGGAAGAATCAGTGTTTTAAGTTAAAGTTCTGATTCAATTAGCATCTGAAACTTCGTTTGTTCTCTTTTGAGAACGCCATCTAATCAAAGTATATAAAAAAATAGTAGGAGTGATAAAAAGTGAAAGGGATTATTCTTGCAGGGGGAACTGGTTCCCGTTTAAATCCATTAACAAAAGTGACAAATAAACATTTATTGCCTGTGGGCAAGTATCCTATGATTTATTATTCCATTGCAAAACTAAAGGAAGCAGGAATTGAGGAAATTATGATAATAACGGGCCGCCACCATGCAGGAGATATTATAAATCTTCTTGGCAGCGGGTCTGAAATTGGTATAAAGCTGACCTATAGGGTTCAGGATCAGGCTGGAGGAATTGCGGAAGCCCTAGATCTAGCTGAAGAATTTGTGGGTGATGACCTAATGACTGTCATTTTGGGAGACAACATCTTTACTGGCGATATTTCTCCTTATGTAAATGATTTTATAAAGTATAACAGCGGGGCGAAGATTTTAATCAAAGAGGTCCAGGATCCGCAGCGATTTGGTGTAGCAGAAATTGAAGATGACCGCATAGTTGGTATTGAAGAAAAGCCTGTGGTTCCCAAGTCGAATTTCGCGGTCACTGGATTTTATATGTACGATAAGCGGGTGTTTGACATTATAAAAACATTAAAGCCATCTGCTAGAGGCGAGCTTGAGATTACCGATGTCAATAATGCCTTTATTGAATTAAACGAATTAAAGTTCGCTATCGTTTCTGGTGACTGGATTGATGCCGGTACGCATATGTCACTTGCGCGTGCAAATAAGATCGTCGAGGAAATCATCATAGATTTACAGGCAGTTGGTCAAAGGGAAACAATCGATAAAGTACCAACATTAGCGTGATAACTCTGTAAAGGTCCTTTATCACTGGTAAAGGCCCCATTATAAATAGCTATATGATATATAGATAGAGGGGTGATAAAACATGGATTCTGCTCCTTCAGTTGCTGTTATTCTTCTTAACTGGAATGGGTATAACGATACATTTGAGTGCTTAAAGTCATTAGAAGCTCTCAACTTTCCAGACTTTCATGTTTTTTTAGTGGATAATGCTTCAACTGATGGCTCTTATTCAAAATTTGTGAAGGATCAGAGGGATGGTAAATATAACATTCAATTAACTTGTATTCAGTCTGGGGGCAATCTGGGCTGTGCAGGTGGAAATAATATTGGAATCAGAATGGCTTATGAACAGGGGTTTGATTATTGTTGGATGCTAAATAATGACACCATTGTTCAGCCTGATAGTTTGTGTACTCTTGTGGATGTAATTGACAAGGACGACAGAATCGGAATTGTTGGATCCAAAATCTATAATGCAAATAATAATCTTTTATGGTTTGCGGGAGGCTCGATCAATCCTTATTTAGGCACCAGCCGGCCTTTCGGGATAGATGAAGAAGATCACGGCCAATATGATCAGCTGAGAGAAGTGGATTTTATCGTTGGGTGCAGTATGTTATTCCGAAGGGAATTAATCGATTTAATTGGCTTTTTAGAAGAAGACTATTTTATTTACTATGAGGATACTGAATGGAATCTAAAGGCAAAAAGGGCTGGGATGAAAATTCTTTTTGTGCCGACTTCAATCATCTATCATAAGGAATCCAGTTCAACGAAGTCATCAGATCTATCCCCGCATTATGCGTACTATTTAATAAGAAATGGTTACATGATGGTCTGCAGGACTAATGCAAAGTATAAATGGATTGCCATTATATTTTTGTTTTTTAGAATCTTTAAATTCCATATCTTATATGTGCTGCAAAATGATAACAAAGTTAAGAGGAGCAGTATGATTTTTAAGGGAGCCTTGCATGGGCTGAGGAATGTGCGGGGGCAATATATCAACTAAAAAGGTGTCCAATCGCTGCAAAAAGAGTAAAGGAGACGAACAATGATAGAAGAGAAGATTGGAAGGTTGGAAAAAACATTTATTTTTTCAGTGTTGTTTAGTTTAATCTTTATGCAGCGCTTGGCGGTAACCGTTGGAGGATTTCAGTTGTCTCCGGTTTTTCTCATTTCTCTTCTGGCGGTAACAGTATTATTTTTATTTAACCAAATTGAAGTAGACCAACAAAGAATGATCGTTTTTTTAGTGGCAATAAGCGGACTCTTGCTGGCAAGTTTATATGGCTTGATCACCGCCAAGAATGTGGGGCTAGCTTCCCTGCTTTCTTTGATTGTATTTTATATTCCTTTTCTATTTATTAACAAAAGCAAAGGCACCACTCAATATACATTTTCAATTTACCAGGGATCAATGATGGTGGTGGCTGTATTGGGCATTGCCCAATTTCTCTTTCAGTTTATGGGACTTGGCTACATAGATCCTATCCATTATTTACCTGAACAATTGCAGCTGGCAGACTATAACACACAGAACCACTTATCTTATGACTCTCCTTTGATAAAGCCAAATGGGATATTCATGCTGGAACCTTCTTTTTACTCAAAAATGCTGGCAACAGGAATTATTATTGAGTTCATTACAAAAAAACGGCTGAAAGTAATAACTATTTTTTTTATTGGTATGCTGTTATCTTTTTCCGGAACTGGCTTTATCCTTCTTCTGGTTGCGACCCTGCCGATTTTGTTTAAATTAAAGCCTGTTCAAGTCTGTTTACTGGCTGTTTTAATGAGTATATCCGTTTTTATATTCTTTGATAAAGGTTTTGGTGATATATTCCTGGAAAGACTTGAAGAGTTCAATACACCGCGAACCAGCGGCCATGTCAGATTTATTGCTCCGTGGATAGCCTATAACGAGTTTCTCTCCTTGGAAGACAGCGAAACGATCCTATTCGGGGTAGGTGCAGGAACCATTCAGGATTACCACGGGAGAGAGTATAGTTTTGATGAATATTCTCCTGTATACAATACAGCCCATCCAATGGCTTATATTAAATTGCTAGTTGAGTATGGAATAATTGGCGGGCTCTTCTTTTCCATTTTCATCATCTACTCATTATTTTCATTTACTCAGAATAAATTGTTGGCTATTATCCTTTTTATCAATTATTCCTTTTTGGGCGCCTCTTTACTGCAATCCACGACAATTTTTACTTGTTTTATTTTAGGAACTCTCGCTGCTGATCATCGTCAATCAGTAAATATCCCTGATAGGAGCTTGCTAAATACCTTGCGAGTACCCCAAAAAAGTTATCACAGAGCTACAGGGGGTTAATTAAGGATGTTAATTTTATGTATCCTGAGTCAATAATTTATTGTGCTTCCTGTACTTATTATTTTCGAAACTTCCACTGCAATTTAATGATAAGGAGGGGATGATTATTCCCGTCACATCAAATTTCAGAAAGAGCTTAATGTCGGGTGGTTTATGGGCGATCGCAGGAAAGTTTACCACATCTTTTTTGACTTTGGCAATCAATGCAATCTTGGCAAGAATGCTAGCTGCAGAGGAAGTAGGGGTTTACTTTTTAGCTTTCAATATTGCTATGTTTGGAGCATATCTTGGGACATTTGGCTTTGAACAAACCGTAGTCCGATTTATTGCTGAAAGTATAGGAAGAAACGAACTCAAGAATATCACTTATATTATTAAAATCGCATTGACTGCAACAATAGCTGGTGCAATATGTACAGGTGTTATCTATTTCTTTAGTTCGGACTGGATAGCCTTTACGGTGTTTAGTTCTATCGGATTATCTTCTATAAAACTTGTAATGTTCTTTTGGATTATTGCTAATAGCTTTCAAGTTATGTTAGGGGAAACTTTCAGAGGATTTCAAGATATTCGTTATGCCTCCATCTTTGGAGGAATTCTATCGACAATCATCTTTTTCACCTCATTGGTGTCCATTTACTTTATGGATATGGCGGTAACGATGTCCTCTATCATTCTTTTATGGGTGGCTTCTCTAACACTATCGAATAGTATCGGTTTGGCTGTGCTATTGAAAAAGGTTGGAGTGTTAAAGAGACGACCTAATACAAATCCAAACCGAACCTTGAGTTTGAAAAAGATGCTAGAAACTGGAGTGCCACTGTTCGCAGTTTCTATAAGCACATTTATTCTCTCTCAATGTGATTTATGGATCATGGGCGGGGTAGGAGGTGATGAGGATTTAGCGGTATACGGTGCTGCCGCCAAGCTCACCATGCTAATGTCGATGCCTCTGCTTATCCTAAATTCAGTGGTTCCCCCCATCATTGCTGAAAAACATGCCCAAGGTGAAGTTAAGAGTATCGAAGCAACTCTTCGTACAATTGCTACCTTAGCATTTATACCAACCCTAAGCTTGTTGCTGGTATTTATAGTAATTGGAAAGTCTCTCTTATCTTTAGTTTATGGTTCACCCATGTTTGGAAGCGGTGCACATGTCCTTATAATCCTGGGGTTAAAACAGCTGGCATGTGTGTCGATAGGTGCTACCAGCTCAGTACTCGCTATGGGGGGGAAGCAGAAGGAATTAATGAGAATCACACTTTGGACAGGATTGTTTTCTATTATTCTATCTTTGATCCTTGGTAGCTATCTTACTGGAACTGGAGTGGCAATAGGATTCCTGATCCCCATTTGTATATCCCAGATTTTACTGGTGCTTACTGCAAAGAAGTCGATGAAAATCAGTGCTTATATAGATGTATGGGGTACCATTCGATTTGTAAAAAGACTTATCCATAGCAAGAAGTCTAGGATGAAAATGGATTATAGGTATTAGCCAAAAAAGTACAGAACAGGAGTGTAGACATGCATAAAACTAAAATAGGTGTCATTGGCACTGGTTTTATTGCACAGGGATTGATAAAAGCACTTGAAAAACTGGAGGACTTAGAGGTTTCGAAAGTTTTGACCCGTCGAAAAATTGATAGTTTCAGAATTTTTTCCAATAAGGACTTATTGACTAACAATGTTTGGGAAGTGGTAGAAAATAGTGACCTTATCGTAGAATGCAGCGGCGATGCAATTTATGGAACTGATGTAGTTGATAAGGCATTTTCTGCTTTACTTCCAGTCGTTACGATGAATTCTGAACTCCAAGTCACAACAGGATCATATTTTGCTGAAAGAGGATTGATAACTGAAGCTGAAGGAGATCAGCCGGGATGTTTAGCGGCATTAAAAGAAAATATGGTTCAAATGGGATTTAAGCCACTTGTTTACGGTAACATTAAGGGATTTTTGAATCTTAATCCTAAAAAAAAGGAAATGGAATACTGGGGTAAACGCAGTAATTTAAGCCTGCAGATGGTTACTTCATTTACCGATGGGACAAAAGTTCAAATTGAGCAAGCACTTGTAGCGAATGGGCTGGGGAGTGATATTGTTCAAACAGGGTTGTTGGGACCTGCAGCAGTGGATGTGGAGAGCGGAGGAAGATATTTGGCCGAACAAGCTATTAAACAAGGGCGGGCAATCAGTGATTATATCCTTTGTCCCAAAGGACCTGCGGGTGTGTTTGTTACTGCCGAGCATGATGATAATCAAAGAGATGCATTGAAATACTTTAAAGTTGGTGACGGCCCTTACTATACATTAGTTCAAAATTTTCATCTCTGTCATTTGGAGATTATCAAGACAATAAGGAGAGTGCTGAGCGGAGGGGGAGTATTGTTGAATAATACTGCCACCCCCTCTATAAGCGTTGGTGCGATTGCAAAGAAAAAAATTGAACCGGGAGAAAAAATTAAGCACGGAATCGGAAGCTTCTTGGTTAGAGGTGAAGCGATAAGAATAAAGGAACATGAGGGCCATCTTCCTATTGGCTTGTTAGCCGATACTGTAATAACTCGGAAGATTGAAGAAGGTCAGCTCATCACAATGAATGATGTGGAGATACCTGATAGCCTGGCTTATAGAGCCTGGAAAGAAGTAGAGAAAAATTCCTTAGAAAAATATAGGGCAGTCCCCAAATGAGAAAGATAGGGACAATAGGTTTATTACTTGCGATAGTTATCATCACTGGCTATATAAAAAGCGTAGAAAAACCAAAGCAATCTACTCACTCGTTAATAAACGTGATGGACTATGGAGCCGTAGGCGATGGAGAACATGATGATACTAAAGCAATCAAAAAGGCGTTTGCAGCTGGCAGTGACATCTATTTTCCAGAGGGGAAATACTTGATCTCTGACTCCCTTGATGTTAAAAGTAAGAAAATTCACGGAGCCGGGATGAAACATTCTGTTATTTTCAGCACGGCTAATGCTCCAATCTTTAGGATAAAAGCAACAAAGAATGATATCCGCGATTTAGGGCTGCAGTATGAAGGATGGGATCAAAGGGAATTTGAAAACAGGAATGCCATTCAATTTGAAGAGCAGGTAGCAAATTCCGTTTTTGAAAATCTTGATTTGGTCTCCGTTTATCGGGGGTTTTATATTGCGCAAGAGGGGGAGTTCTATGCCTTCTCTGTAAATATCCGTAATATTTATATTTTTGGCTATGCTAAAAATGCAATCAGCCTCGTTCCCCCAACTGGCGGCAATACAGGAAGTGTTATTGAAAACATCTACACCTCAAATGGGCTAAGAGACAATCGGTATGATCCCAATGTTGTTCCGTTTGTATTTGAAAGGGCCAGTGAAATGACGTTAATTCAGTTAAATGCCGAATGGGCAAATATTGAAAAGGCAATACAGTTGGATTACTGCTTTAATGTTGTCATAATAAGCCCCCACTTTGAAGGAAACAACCTGTTAAAAGAGAATAGCACCTTTTTTGACTTTAATCATTCAAATGTCAAAGTAATTGGTGGACGTGCATATGATAATCAAATAGAAGCTGAAGCATCTGTATTCACTTTAGAATGGAATGCAGATGTATCCGTAGATAGTTTTTATGTAGAAAAAAGTGAAGAAAAAGGTGGTTCCCTTAACCTGCTTCGCACAGAACACAGTAAAAGCAATCGGCTTGAATTGACAAGACTTAAATCAGATAAGGCCGATTTGCTGGAAAATCCAGGTCTCTTCAATGAAGATGGTACCCCGGTCTTATCCAGACTGAATGATAAAACCTACTTTGATGGGTTGGGTGTTCAATCTTTTTCAACACTTCCAGATCCGAATGAATCTTGGAGAGGAAAAATGATTCTATTGGAATCCATTTCTGGAGACAAGATATATATATGTAAATATAGTGATGGCAAGTATGTATGGACAGAATTATAACGGTAGATTAATAAGGTCCTATTTAATTGCTAGAAGCAAGCAGAGATCATCCGCCAATTGAGGACGTAGGGGAAGCACTGGGGGTTGTTAAGACAAGAAGGGAAATTGTCTTTAAACATGATCATCTTAAAGATGATCATCTTAAAGATGAGGTGAAGGCATTTTTAAAGGAAATTGTATCAGCTGCAGAGAGAAAACAGGAACAGAAGCTGAGAAACTTTAAGATAGAATAAATGATAGGGTAAGTGGGTGAAACCAATTAATAAAAATAACAGGGGTAAATCTGGCTACAGAAATGTACAGGGTGTATGTGTGTTGTTATGGGGGATATTTCTTTGTTTATTTATCCTTACTGAAAGTTTGGAAGCCTTATTAATAAATCATCATATTGAGTTTACGTGGAAAAAGAAACCCGACTTTTACGCCCTTTTTATAATCAATGACGTTTTCCAGGTCCATAAGTGGTCTTTTATCGTTAAGTCTGGCCACTTCATAGGGTTTGGAGTTTTAATGTTACTTTTATTTTTATGGTTGAGGAACATAAAAGCTTCAGCTTTAATAGCTATCCTGTTTGCAGCAGTCACTGAAGTCCTTCAACTTTTCTTTGGCAGGGATGGACGAATATATGATTTAATAATTGATTTATTGGGTATACTTTTGTCTTTTTATCTATTGAAGCTATTGAAAAACCAACCTGCCCTTAAGAGGAAAATTAATGAAATGAATCAAGCCAAATAAAAAATATTTTGCCAAACCGTTCTTTTACACAGATGAAACTATGCTTTATTGGTATCAAAAGGAGGTATGGATGAATCTTAGGAGGTACATATGCTAGGGACGTATATTCGGAATATAAGGAAGAGTAAAAGTATCTCTCTTTCCCAGTTGGCTGTAAGGACAAAATTATCAAAATCATATTTAAGTTATATTGAAAGAAACATTCAGACAAACCCATCTATAGGAGTCATTTTGCGAATTGCCGATGCTCTTGACACAGACATACAAAAGTTAATTGAAGCCAATAATACATACAACGATGATCAGATCCCACAAACTTCAAATAACAGCAAAGATAAATTGCAAAACTCAGGATCTTCAGAGTAGGGACAGGTCCGAGGCCACTGAAAAAGCAACCAAAGTCGCCATCATCTCTGCTGATGAGCGTAAAGACGGAGGAGCTGACTACAGCAAATACAAAGTGACATATAAGCTGTGGAAAAATTAAGAGCTGAAACTTATTTCTGGTGAAGGGGAGCGGGTTAAGAAACGGGTAGTAGTGGCAGGCACCTCCCAAAATCATGTTCCACACAATCGTTTCACAAAAGTGATCCACCCTTTTAAAAAGCCAGGCATTCAATAAACTGACTGCCTGGCTTTTCTAGTCCCATTTTCTCAAATAATATAGGGAAAGCCAAAGGGACAGGTCCCTTGGCTCAGTAAAAAAAATTTGCCATAGTCCCGTCTTGTTAGCTATCGTTAATCAAACGTTTGATTAATTCTTCTAGTTTTCGTAAGGTTAAGCGAGATATTCAATCTCTTTAAAGAGTATTGAAAAACACATAAATCCACTAGTATCCTTCTTTAATCAAGCCTGTTCAAATATAATTGTAAATAAAAGGTATCGCTTTACTAAAATCTTATGAGGAAGGAGTAACAGTCATTAGAACATTGTTATTATTGCTGTCTTTTATTATTCTCGGCGTGTACTCTAGTTGCTATTCAAGAAGAAGGCTATATCATAAACAAAAGTGATTCTGAAATTAGGGTTGTACCGGCGACTGAAAAAGAGATAGGGGAGAATGGATTTGAAGAGCTTGCCGAAACTTATGCTGGAGAAAGAACATATTTTAATATTTCCAATCTAGATAACAGATGACAGGTAAGCTGGCATGATTTTTATGTTAGCGATACAATGTTTCGGGAATTAGAAGTTGGACAAAAAGTATCAGTTACTCATCAGGGAATGGCTCAAGAATCGCTTCCTTCTAAGACTGGGCAGAGCGACCTCCCTACCAGCTGAAAATCTGCTGAATCTTATTCAAGTTTGCTTGATGTGGTGGCAGAACTAAGATTTCAGTTTGAGATAAAGGTGTCAGATATGACGAATTGAGGGTTTGGAAAGAAACTTAAGTCCTGTTCTCTATAGTCTCTTTTGCAATTAACCCAAATAATATCTAATAACTTTTTGAATATTAATTGAGTTTAGAGGGTGTTTTTTTTTGATTACAAATAAATGGGCTAATAAATACCTGATTATTTCTTTAATAGTAGTGGTAATATTTGTTTTGATTGGAGGGGCAACATTTTTCGGAAATACTTCAAATGAAAAATTGAAAATGAAAAAATACTTAGAAAATAAGTATAAACAGAATTCTCAATTGGAGCAATTCAGGAATTCAATCGTGGCTTTGCAGCAAGGAAATTATTACAAGCTAAAGCCATGCCAGATTCAAACAAACAGATGGAATTTGTTGTTACAAGGGAGAGTAATCATTCGAATTATGAAGATTCTTATACGGAAGTCCTTTTAGAAAAATTTGCAGTCGAATCGTTTTCATTAATGGTAAATGATCTTCATGAAAATCTAAAATACTATATTAAAACCGCTTATGAAGGAGACTTTAACAGTGAAGAAGAAATAAAGTTAAACAAACTAAACCCTTCTTTTATAATAGCAATTCCTGTGGAGCCTCCTTTTAACAGTAAAGATTATGTGGGGAAAATTCAAAGGTTCATTAATAATATTGAACAAAAAGAGGTTGGCAGCTATAGGGTGAGAATCGACTTCATCGACAATAAGCACAGGAGTATTTTGAGAGAGTATTTTGATTTATCACAAAGAGAATTAACACAAATTGAACTAAAAGAGCAGAATTATTCAGGGGTTAAATCACAATATGAAAATAATATTATTGGGAGATTTATTTACGATAGTAATGAAGTAGAGTTTAGTGATAGCCCATATTTTATTGAAGGTTTATTTGTAGAGTGATAACCGGAAAATTAATAATTTATCTGTAGGTTCTAGGTTCCTGTAGGACATCCTACTTACACTGACTTTTGCAGATAAATTGAACTAGTTATGCATAGTTTTAATAATGAGTAAAAGAAGCTGGTGAACGAGGTTCAAAATTCTTCCCAGCGAGAAATTATTGCTCAAGTAACTTGGTTCAATCCAAAAAATGAGCCAGGGGACCTGTCCCCTTGGCTCGTGTTTTACAAATGATCTATCGCGTATTGTGCTTCTGCCTCAGTGAATTTTTCTCCGTACTCCGAAGTCAATTGATCATAAATTTCCGCGTCTGACAAATTCATCATTTCTGCGTAAGACCTCGCATTCTTTAAGGCATTTTGCTTCCAGTCAACTTTAAGGTTATCAATTGCATATTGAGCGGCTGCTGGAGGGAATTGCTCTCCATATTCAGATACTAATTGATCATAAATTCCTGCCTTTGACATGTACATCATATCTGAGTATAACTCCGCAGTTTTTAGCGCTGCTGTATATTCTCTAGGGACACTTTGCGCCTTGAGCAGAGCTAGTTTAGCTTTAGAAGGAGTTTCATATTTTACTTTTGTCGCATTTTTTTGGACAAAACTCCCGCCGCCTACGCCATATAGACCGCCATGATTGCTCTTATAGCTGTAAACCCGGTATTCTTCCCCTTTTTTAAGCGTACGGATAGTAGTCAATGAACCATTGCTGGCCAATTTAACCAGGTTTGTATTTGATAAAATAGTAACCTTACCTATCTGGCCTATTTTTAATTCTGTTTTACCCCACATAATTTTAGTAGCTGCATTGGCTGTTTGAACGCTGTAAGAAGCAAAACCAATCACTAGCGCAAACATGATAAAAGACTTAAATAGTTTAGAAAACATAATTTCTCTCCTCCTGTACTTAATAGAACAATTATACAATTAAAATAATATTTAGGAAGCAACATTTTATACAAAAAGTCCTAGTAAAAATTTCCTTGTCAGACCCGTTATAATACTATTGTTGACTAAATATCGGAAGTCATTGACTTGAAAATTTATCTCCTCATAATGAGAGGTTCAAAAATCTTTAGTTTCAATAGCGTTTGTAATAGTTATGAGGGAGCAGGTGTAGGGGGACTAGGATTTAAAAGACCTAAAAATTATTGCAATAATTCTCCAATATTTGTATATTATAAATTATAGTACAAAAATACTAACCTGCTCAGGGGGAATTAAGATTGAATAGAATGGCGAAGTTTGTAATGGGATTTGTTCTTGGCTTAACATTTTTAAGTTTTTCATTAGTGGATACATATGCTACAGCTAAAGTAATGTGGGGGAAAACAGAGCTAAAGCTTGGTCAAATTGGAAAGGTAACGATTCTTTCTAATACTGAATTGGTTAGCCTGGATGCAAAAGGTTCTGCTAAAGGTGTTCGGAAACTAAAAGCTGGAGAAGAATTCAGGGTTTACAGCTATAAAGGAAACCAGGGCGGTTTTTATGGAGTAGGCGGAGGAAGCTTTGTGCCTAAAAGTAATAAGGTCAAATACGAAACACCCTCCAAGGCTAAGTTAGCACTGCTGAAGCAGCAGTCAGAAGGCAAAAGCTCACCATCAAAGCCAGTTGATCAAGGAGATGGGCT
The DNA here is from genome assembly GCF_984799205.1 of Bacillus sp. SRL543. Classification (NCBI taxonomy): domain Bacteria; kingdom Bacillati; phylum Bacillota; class Bacilli; order Caryophanales; family Bacillaceae; genus Bacillus; species Bacillus sp. SRL543. The sequence goes on along the minus strand of NZ_OZ481794.1, from coordinate 4,431,413 downwards.
TTACGTAATTCCAGGAGCACCATCATCTTTTCCTAATTGTACTGCAATGAAAGAATATTATCCGGACGGTGTAGCTAAAGGGCATCCTGCTTATGAGTCAACACATGATCGGGATAAGGATAATTGGGCATGTGAGAAGTAGATTAAAAATAGCGCTGCAGGATTACATTTTAGTGATTCAGCAGCGCTATTTTTTTGCCGTTTTGCGGTGCGCACCAAAAATAATCTTAAAGACTCATATTTAAATCCGGAAGATAAAAAATGGACGGAATATGAAGCAACAATTCTACTTTTTTGTCCCAGTTATGGACTTTTGTCATAGAAGGAAAATCTTGATTTAAAGAGATATCGGGAATAAATTCACAGACAAATTCCGACAATTTTGCCCGCTTGTTTGACTGAAATAAGAACACATGATAGTTAATATATAGTACAAAAAAGGAAATATTTGAAATAATGGGTATGTATATGACTGTTCCTTTAGCTTTGCTAAGGATACTCTTAAAACTGAAAGAAAAGGAGTTTTATCATTGCGCAAATTCTACTATGTATTATTACTGGCATTAATGTTGATTTTCACTGGCTGCTCCAAGGAAGAACCTACTGCAGCAAAAGATTCAGCATCTGCTGAAAAAGAGGAAAAAGCTGAGAAGGAGAAGGTCCAGTATCCGGAGGCGGCCACTTCAGCTGAAGAAATTGTCAAGCAGCAGATGGGGGAAAAGATAGAAAAGGCGATGGATGAAGGATCGGAAGAGGCCAATATGAGTGAGGAAGAGGTGATGGCAGATTTCGAAGCTGAAGGTATGAGTGCAGAAGAAGTGTACAACGGCCTGGTGCACTGGTTTGCCGTTGATTATTCTGAAGTAAATGATGCACTGGCCAATTATGAGCCTGCTTTCGGGGAGTATGGAACAGAAGAGGAAGACCAGAAAACGAAGAATATCAGCATCCAGATTGACTCAAGCGGGAGCATGAATGGACAGGTAAGCGGCGGGGTGAAAATGAACCTGGCTAAAGAAGCGGTCGAGAATTTTGCTGCCGGTTTTCCGGAGGATACCATCATGACTCTGCGCACCTACGGCCACAAAGGGACAGGGGATGACAAGGATAAAGCCATGTCCTGTGCAAGCACCGAGGTTATGTATGAGACCAATACTTACGATCAAGCTGCGTTCAAGGCGGCATTAGAAAAATTTAAACCGAGCGGCTGGACGCCTTTGGCGGCTTCCATCAAGGCGGGATACGAGGATCTAAAGGCAAAGGCGGGAGAGGATACAGAAAATATCCTCTATATAGTAAGTGATGGAATAGAAACCTGTGATGGCGACCCGGTAAAGGAAGCGAAAGCTTTGGTAGATTCCGACCTGAATGTGAAGGTGCATATCATCGGCTTTGATGTAGATGATGCAGGTCAGGCTCAGCTGAAGAAAACAGCTGAAGCAGGCAACGGAAAATATTATACAGTCAACTCCAAGCTCGAGCTGACCAATACACTCAATGAACTGATGGGTGAGGCAATCTCCTCCATCCTGAAAAATAACGAAAAGGCCATGAACGGCATTGATATTAACTTCAAAAGTGTCGAACTCCGTAAAGACGTCCAAAAGCTTAGAAGTAATTTTATGAATATGGCTGGGGTGGAGAATGAGGTACTGAAGGGGGCAGCTCAGGAGCTTGAGAGTCAGGAGAAAGTTACGTCTGAGGATGTAGAGGCGATAACGGAAATGGCGGATGAGCGTCTAAGTGTTCTTGCTGAATACATTGGGAAGCTTGAGGAAGCTGCGCAGGAGAAGATCAGTGTGAAGAAGGATGAATTGTTTGAGGAGATGGAATGAGGTAAAGAGCAATTTTTGCAGTAGAAAATCTTTGCGTAACCATATGTAATACCATTCAAAAATCTTGAGCAAATAAATTAGTTTTAAAGGTATACAGAGGAGCCGAAAGGTTATCTGTATACCTTTTTTATTTTCTCTGTCCTTCATTAGAATCGGTGGTCATGAGGAGTTAGTCAATCCGTTTCGCATTAATAATATAGCGCTCTTCTGAACTCGACAAATACTCAAAAGGATAGCAGGTAGATAAAGTCAGAATCTCATCAGGGGAAGTGGATTGGACAACCGACATATCATCTTCTTTAACGATGAACATTTCGTAGATTTCATATGTAAATGTACCGTTGCTCATTTCTATCTTTAACTGATCCCCTTCTTTTAGACTGCCCATCTTCTTAAATACGGTATCCCGGTGTCCGGCCAGGAAAACCCTGTCCTGCTGGTTGGGCAGCTTGGTTGTGGAGTAGTGACCAACACCTTTTTCCAATTCCTCCTCACCGGTTCCTTCTATAATAGGAAGTTCTTTCTGAAGACGGGGGATATGGAGGACTCCTACAGTTGCTCCTGCATGAAAGGAGTAATCGGGCAGTTTAGTCTCTTTTTGAATAAAAGAAGGTTCTTTGGAAAGAATTTGTGACTTGGCTTCTTGAAGTGCTTGATCTTGGTGTTGTTTTTGAATAAAAAGCTGGTAGCCTGAGTAGCCAATAAAACAGATCCCGAATATTATCAATAGAATGCTTATGGATTTTATCAATTTATAGAACAAGATCAGTCCCCCAGTAAGATCTATTTAAATAAATCGTATCATATCAGGCTTCAATGTTCTTTATAAAATTGATTTAGTTCATTATAAATAACGAAAAGTTGAGCAAGTCTGAGGTATTTCCAGAAAATATAAGATTTTTAGTCTTTTTAGAACAAAAATGGCTGTATTTGAGGTTTTTCAAACTAGGATATATGGCTTATACTTTGACTATAAGTTCTTTAAAAAGAACAAAATCGAACGTAATAACTATTACAATGAAAACTTAAAGTCAAAGGCATCCTGCAAATCTTCTAGGCAATCTCTACATCAAGAGATGGAACAAAAAGAGATTGATTTAACAGAAGATTGATATAGGCATTTCAGATTTCAAAAGGAAGGTGAAGGTTGATGACAGTTAAAAGAATTAGAAAAACACTTAGTAATATAGTCACTTGGACTTTGGGGCTAGTATTTATCTTTATGGTATTTGTTGTAATCTCTTCAAAGGCCTCAGGAGGAGAGCCACAGTTTCTTGGCTACCAGCTGAAAGTAGTATTGTCTGGATCGATGGAGCCCGCCTTTAAAACCGGGTCACTCATTTCCGTCGAGCCGGTAGAAGATAAAGCAAGCCTAAAAAAAGGCGATGTCATTACTTTCATGCAGCAGGATAACAGCCTTGTGACGCACAGGATTACTGAAGTAATAAAAAATGGCGAAAACACCATGTATCAGACAAAAGGTGATAATAATGACGACGTCGATTCAAATCCTGTTCTGGCAGCAAACGTTATTGGAAAGTATACGGGTTTCACTATTCCTTACTTGGGATATTTCATAGATTTTGCAAAATCGAATAAAGGTACTGCAATCCTATTGATTGTACCAGGGATATTAATGATCATCTATTCTGGAATAACAGTCTTCTCAGCACTAAGAGAGCTTGACAAAGGACAACAAAACCAGCAAAAAACGGCTTAACTTGATTGTACTCCTTATTACATAATAAGGATTCAATATAAAAATACATACCCAAATATGGGGGAAACCAGGAGGAGAAATTAGCATGTCAATTAAAAAGAAATTAGGTATGGGCGTAGCCTCAGCAGCACTTGGACTGACTCTGGTAGGCGGCGGAACTTGGGCAGCATTCAATGACACGGCGACGATTAACAACCATTTTGCAGCAGGTAATCTAGATCTTCAGGTTGGTAAGAGTGGGACTAAACCTATCAGCTTCGATCTTTCAAATCTGAAGCCTGGTGACAACATTCAACGTATCTTTACTTTAGACAATGTTGGTTCCATTGCAATTAAAGAAGTTTTAATGACTGGATCTGCTGCTAACTTCTCTGGTGGTACAGATTCAAACCAAACTGACTTCTTATCTCAATTTGAAGTTGATTTCATGCAAGTTGATTCCGAAACCAGCCAATGGCAGCCAAGACAAGATGTAGTTACTGGAGATTTTACTCTAGCGGACCTTGTTAACGGTGACTATTCTGACATTGCTACAGCACATAAGGCTGATGGGAAAATAAATCTGGCTTCTATTGCTGCGGGTACTGACGGAAGAATTGGTATCCCGGTTGATCCAGATGACAAGGATGATGTTTTTATCCAAATTACATTTAAAGATGATCAAACAAAGAAATCAAACGGAGAATATGTACAAAATAAATACATGAACGATAGTGTAAATGTATTCTTTAACCTTGAAGCAACACAGTGGGATGGGGTGCATGTAGATACTAACCACGGTAATGGTGCAGTAAACAATGGCGTACAAAATTCTGCTGATGGAAGCAACATGCCTAACCTGAGGACAACTGGTAATGCAACACATAGTGGAGAGGTAAATGACTGATAATTAATCAGCTCAATAGTAGAAAAGGCGGCCAATACCGCCTTTTCTATATAAAAAAAAGAGGGATGAAGATGAAAATTTCCTTTAGCATAGTATTATTTATATTTATTCTTATTTTAATTCCTTTTAAAACATCAGCAGAAACAAATAACCAATTAGATATCTCTACAAATCCTCACAAAATTCTCTTCGATCTAACAAACCTCAAGCCAGGTGACTCAATTTCACGTGATTTGGCCATTACCAATAATGGAGAACAAGCTTTTCAATATGTAATCAGCAATAAATTTACTGGAGGATCAGAGAAGATTTATAATCAATTGCGACTTAAAGTCTCGAATGGCAACACCACGATCTTTCAAGGATACCTAAAAGACTTCTCAAAAATAGATGCACGTTCCCTAAATAGTGGACAGCAGGAAGATATCTTATTTCATATAGAAGTACCCTATGAGCTGGGAAACGAGTATCAAGGCTTAACTTGTGATTTTCAATTGAAGCTATTTGTAGAAGGAACACTAGGCGGTGTGCTTCCAGTTGATGGCCCAAAGCTTCCAACTACAGCAACTAATATATTTCAAACACTTTTAGTTGGTGGAATTTTGTTAGCGATTGGAATAGTCATGTTTAGATATCAAAGTAAGAAAAGATATTTAAGAAACATGGGCCAGGATAAATTATTGAAGACTTAGGGATAGATACTTTTTTTAGAGATACTAGAAGACTTATAAATGGGTGCGGCTTTACAAAATTATAGTCTATCATTTGTTTCTATTAACTTGGAATGTACCGCTGAGTAATTAAGTAGGATTTGGCGGTCAACAGATGTGTGATCTGTTTTTTTGTTGTGCCAAAATATTTCAGACTACACAATCGGTGAAGGGTTAAAGTGCTAGTCAGTTTTAACCATTTTTTATTTGATTTGTTGTTAAATAACGGCTAACATTTTTAACATAATAATTTTAAGGTCTTTTTGTATGGCAGCATTCAGAAAATTGGGGTCAGACCCCACATTCACAATAGTCCGTAATGACAGCTATTTTTATTGATAAATATTAATGGATAGAAAAATAAAGAGGAGACTGGAAATTTCAGCTGAATATTAAATGGTTTTCATCCCTCAACTGGTATAATTAGTAAAAAAGGGGGATTTAGCTTGAGAGAATTAATCACATTAGCCAGAGGGTCTTTATTTAGTTATGAAGGGTCAATTGAAAAGGGAGTAACCCTTCATTTTGGATCAAGCAATCAATTTCACTTGCATGTGAGTAAAGAAAACTGTTTACAATTGGTTGATCATTTCCGGGGCAAAAGGGTGATTATAGGTACTTCACGGGATAATCCTCCACAAGGCAGCATGGGCGAATGGTTAAAAAACAATATAACAAAGACAGCCATTTCGTCATACATGGCCCCAATACTAATCGTGGAGGGATATGCAAAGGGAATTGGTATACAGGAGTTACAGTTTTTCTAACTTGGAGAACGAATTAACAACGTGATTTTTTCCCGCAAAAGAGCCACCTTACTTATAGGCTTATATCAAAAAAAGAAGAATCATGTTTTTGATTAGGGCAAGACAAGTAACTCAGAAAAAATTAAAAAGGCATATGTAAACCGAATGCCTTTTATTTGAGAAAAAGGCGGAAGGAGTTTGTCGTATTTTGTCGATAAAAAGGGATTGTGTAAGAGTACTCCTCTAATCCATAATTAGTGGCTGGAGGAGATTACATCATGAAAAGACTATCAATTATTTTAGCTGCTGTGCTTTTAGCTGCTGTGCTTTTAGCTGCCTGTAATGCAGAAGAATCAAAGACAGAGGATGATTCCGCTGCAATATCAGAACAATCGGCAGAAGAAACACAGGATCAGCAAACAGAAGAAGAGACAGCAGTGGCTGATCCAAAAGAGGAAACTCCAGAAGATTCAGCTGAAACTATCGGAGAACAGCCATCTGAAGAATCAGAAGAGGATGTTGAGGAAGAAGCTGCTATTGAGCAAGAAGAGGTACAAGAACAGGAAGTATTAACAATAGAATCGGCAGAAGAGGTAAAGGAAATAATTGAGTTCTATGCTTTGGGTAACGAGGATACCCTAGTCAATTTTTCCTTCAGCAACGGCCAAATTAAAGCGACTATAGACTTGATTTATGATGGAGAACTTTCATTAGGAGATTTAGCAGTTAATAGATACAGCCAGCTATCTGACGAGTTATTGTACTACAATGGCTGGGAATTACTGACTGTGACGTATACTAATGTGGGAACCATAAGTATGAATCGAAATGAAAGCGAAAAAAATGACTATGGTGAATATTTTCCTACTATGAAAATTGAAGAAAGACTAAACTATTAAATAGCATCCTTTTGGGTGCTTTTTTTGTTTACTTATCCTCATGTATTTAGCATAGAAAAATACATATAGTAGCAATTGCAAATGCAGAGTTTTGCAACTTGACATGGAGCCTCTATAGGCATACAGTTTGGCCAATTTCTAATTAATCTTGCTGCTGCAAAATACTCTTTTGTGATTCCAAACAGAGTGAAAGTTTGGGATTGCTAATTGTCGTTTTCCTCATTAAAAGCAAAATTTATAACAAATCCATTGCCATAACATCACTTTTAATTAGGGGGATAAGCAGCATAGCGGAAGGTATTATTAAAAAGTTAGGGTTTTGCAATTTACAAATGCACTTTACAAGTTTTCACGGGATATACTAGAATATTATGGTAATAAATAAACTATTTGGAAGGTGTTTATCTTGATTCTTATCATTAATGGCAGTGCCCGCATCCAGTCTAATAGCTTTGGAATCTCAAAAACTGTAGAGAAATACATAACAACTCTGAATCAACGTGTTAGTTTATTTGATTTAAGACAAGAAGATTTGCCTATTTTTAAAATGGAGGAAGCACAATATAGAATGGAATCAACACAAAAGTTGGTTTCTCTTGCAGAACAAGCCAGTGCTTTTATCATCATTACGCCTGAATATCACAACGGTGTCAGCGGGGGCTTGAAAAATGCTTTAGACTTTTTAGGGATTGATCATTTTAAGAAGAAACCAACTGCCATTATATCAGCACAGGGTGGTGCAGTTGGCGGGTTCAATGCGTTGAATCAGCTGCGATTAATTCTTAGAAGCCTGCATGCCCATACCCTTACAGAACAAGTAATTGTAAACGCAAGAAGTTTTAATGAAAAACAAGAGTTAATCGATGAGGAAGTAGTCAAGCAGCTTCAATTTTTAACTGATGAGTTAGTTCTTGGGATGAATTTGAGGATGCAATTAGCTTAAAGAGGTGCCTTGGTGGTGACAGGCACCACCTTGAAAGTCTTGTTTCACACTATTGTTTCACATACCAGCGGAGGAAACGGATACTACCTCCAAACCAGAATATGACTTGAAAAGCACTGCCGTGTGACATTCCGGCAGGCTTTTTTTATATTTACCAGTTATAATCTCTGAACCTATTTACAAGAAACTTCCAATCCCATATTATTATGTTATACGATATATCGAATCGCGTAATATCGAGCAACATAACAACTCTAACAATGAAAGAAGGAAACCACCAATGGCATACACCGGAGGCCCAATGACCGAAGCCATGTACTATGTACTCCTTGCACTCATGCGTCCCAATCACGGCTACCAGCTGATGCATGCCATCAATGAGGTATCGAACGGCCGGGTGAATATGGGGCCGGGCACGCTTTATGGAGTGCTTTCTCGAATGCAAAAAGACGGACTCATTTCCCTCGCCGAAAATGATGGCAGAAGGAAGACTTACAAAATCACCACTGATGGGGAACAGGCCCTGCGTGTAGAGTACGGCCGATTAAAAGCCCTGATTGAAGACAGCAGGATTTTAAAGGAGGGTGAGGGGAATGGGTAAGACTGTGCGCAAACTCCGGCCCAATGACTATTGGCGGATCGGGGAGCATGAAAGCTGGTTTACTGACATGGCAGCAGAAGGGCTCTACCTTAAAAAGATGGGGCTCCGATTTGCTAAGTTTGCCAAAGGTGAACCGAAGAAAATGAGATACAGAATTGATGTATCGTTCAGTAAGAAAATCTCCAGTGAACAAGTCGAGATGTACGCTGAAAGCGGATGGGATTATGTCACAAGCTACAGTTATTTCCATGTCTTTTCCTCACCTGCTGAGCTTCATGCACCCGAGCTCCATACAGATCCAGCCGAGCAGTCCTACACATTAAAGGCACTGGATGAAAAATATGCTCAGACTGCCTGGACCGTCACGATCATAATCCTGCTGACGTTTGGGATGCTGGCTTCTATATGGTTCCTTGACGGAACACCAACTTTGATGATGGTTCAAGGCAATGTGCTTACACAAACAATTTTAACTATCATCCTCGGATACTTGGCCTACAATTCCCTCCAGGCGGCAATTTCTATTCGGGCGCTGCGGAAAAAACTAGCCGAAGGAAAACCGATCGACCACCATGCTCCGTGGAAGAAGCGCTTCCACCGGAATACGGCGATTGCCTTGCTTTTTATAGTAACAGCCGGTTCCACTGCTGCTATATCATTCGCGCAGCTTTCTATGATGGACACAAAAACATTGCCTGAAGGAAACATAGACCTGCCGATTGTGAGATTAGCAGATATAGAACAGAATCCTGACTTGATCCGGGCAGAGCCCTCATATGCAGATGACGATGTGGATTGGGGCAACCGCATTTCCTATGACTGGAGTCCATTGGCACCCGTTCAATATGAAACAGATGAAAATGGAGAAGTTATTGGAGAGAAGTGGGGTGATGGCAGCGGCAGATATTCACCTTCCATTCAAACACAGGTCTATCAGCTCAGCATAGCTGGTCTCGCCGAGAATCTTCTTTCTGATCTAGTGAAAAGATACAGGTATGAAGATAGCATGGAAGAATTTGTGCAAAAAAAGCATCCTGCTTTGGATGACTTGATTGTTTATGAGGAAGAGGGTATTAAAAAGGTATTTGCTTCAAAGGGGAAAACTGTGATGTATGTTTGGTACAACGGGAAGGCGGATATGGAAGCGTTAATTGAGGGTGTTGTGGGGGAAATATCGTTTTAGGTGACAGGCACCACCCGAAAAATCTTGTTTCACACCTATGTTTCACGTGATTGAAGATACAACGTAACAGGCTGCCTTGCCAGTGACGTGAGGGACAGGTTTACTGTCCCTCTCTGGCCTGCAAAGCATTTAATCAATCGTTTGATTAATAAAAATTTCACCTAAAAAGAGAGCGGGACGATGACCCTGTCCCTCCGTTTTTGCCTTCATCTCTGCTCAGTGTAAAACCAATCGTCTTCAAAGCACTTTCCAGGCTGGCCTCGGTTTTAACAGATTTCAAATCTGTATTTGTGCTGATTGCGTTTAACGCCAGGTCCGGCCGGATACCGGTAAGTATGGGGGTTACGCCAATCAGGCTCAGCATATTGGCAACTTTTAAAAGGGATGAGCTTACCATATCGTTGATTTGGAGTATTCCTGACAGATCAATGATCAGATATTCTAGTGAAAGATTCTCGCTTTTTGTAAGCGCCAATTCGATAATGGTCTCCAGCCGGAATTCATTGATATTGCCGATGATGGGAAGAATGGCTACTCCCGTAGTGATCGGGACGAGCGGTGCTGACAATGTTTGAATCTGCCTGTTCGCGTCATCGAGCTCCAGTACATAAGACAGGAGCGAGCTCATGGTCTCAAATAACTCCACATGCTCCTCATTCAGTTCAAATGTCTCTGTATCCAGTCCGCAGATGGTTCCGTAATTTCTTCCATCTTCATAAAAAATAGGAAGGCCTACAAAGCTGCCGCTTCCTAAATTCCGCGTCACATTAAGTGCGTTTGATAAATCGCTTTTTGTAATATCAGGAATGAAGAGGACCTTCTTGCCGTGATCCACACTCAGTTTGCAAAAGGTCTCTTCAAAAGGAAGAGAATCTCCTTCCCTCAGCAAAGTATCCTCATGATTAACAACCTTAACAATTTCATTTGTCCTCTGATCATTTTTAGCGATGAAAAGAGTGTTTATATTTAAGATCCTGCCCATCATTCTTAGAATGCTGTCCGCCGCTTCATCGAAATTCATAAACTTGCTATAAGAAAAAGCATTTGAATTCATATGTATGTGTACCCCTCAATTCTAAAATAAGCCTCAACTCAGTTTTTACCACTGATTGGGATTGTTAAACATAGGCGGTGACAGGCACCACCCGAATAATCTTGTTTCACCATTGTTTCACAGAGGGAGGAGCCGAATTTAATTATTTTCAAAGAGAAAAAAGATGACTCAATGGCCGCATAGCTGGCTATGAGTCATCTTTTTATTAAAGAGACTATTAAGCAGCCATTGCGCAGTCAATTCGATATTGAGAACCTGTAATAAATGTGGTCATCTGAAGCGGGGAATACCTTACTTCATGTTTGCAGTAATAAGGGGCGGATTTACTAGCTTTATGCTTAGTGAGTAATCAAATGTAAAATATTTACCATAATCCCTTCGTCCCACTTTCTGAAAAAATAATTCAAAAAATTCCTAAAAGTATTGATATTTTATTTTGTTTTCCATAGAATAATAGTTAAGCGCTTACAATAATCTGAATTTTGGAAGGAGTGAGAGTTTGGATTTTCCTAAAATGAAAGTGGTCGGTTTAATGTCGGGTACCTCTTTGGATGGGATGGACATCGCGATTGTTGATGTGCAAAAAGTGAATGACAAGCTGGAATTTGATCTGGGTTATTTTACAACGATTTCTTACGAGAAAGAATTGAAAGCCCGCCTGGAAAAGGTGGTTGTGCCGAATACCTTATCTCCTGAAATTTCGTCTATGAATATGCTGCTTGGAGAAGTTTTTGCAGATGGTGTGTTAGCTGCCATCAAGGAATCCGGGGTGGATATTTCGGAGATTGACTTAGTCAGTTCTCATGGACAGACCGTCTTCCATGATCCGGTTTACAAGGAGAACGATCCTTATTACCGGCCTAATACACTTCAAATCGGCGACATATCCGTCATTGCAGAAAGGACGGGAATCCCGGCTGCCGGCGATTTCAGAACGCGTGATGTGGCAGTTGGAGGACAAGGTGCTCCGTTAGTTCCTTTCCTGGATTACATCCTGTTTAGGTCGGAAGAGTCGGGACGGGTGCTCGTCAATATTGGAGGGATATCCAATATCACGGTGCTTCCTAAGAATGCTTCCGGTGAAAAAGTGACTGCGTATGATACCGGGCCAGGGAACATGATTATAGACGCATTCACTGCTTGGCATACCAATGGATCCCAAAGCTATGACAAGGACGGAAATCTTGCGGCGAACGGAAAGGTTGACCAGGAGTGGCTAAGGGAGCTGCTGGAGCATCCTTATTATAAAGAAGCTCCGCCAAAAAGCACGGGCAGAGAGCAATTCGGCATTGAGTATGCGAAAGATCTGTGGGCTCAGGCTGAGAGCAGGAACATCACGGAACTAGACAGGATTGCGACTGCAACAGCGCTGACGGCTGTTTCACTTGGAAAAGCGTTGGAGAAACACATCAAGGATGATGGTGTGGAAGAAATCTATATCAGCGGCGGCGGGCTGAATAATATCAGCATGATAAAAGGGCTGAAAGATTATTTGCCGGAAACCGTGAAAATCGCTTCTACGAAGGAGCTTGGCATCAATAGCGATGCGAAAGAAGCGATTGCTTTTGCTGTATTCGGCTATCTTTGCTACCATAAGCAGCCTAATAATTTACCGGCAGCTACCGGGGCGTCAAAAGAAGTAATCATGGGCAAGATTGCCTGGTAAAGCTGCTTCGATCGATTTTTACAACCATATCAATACAATTAGGATGGTAGGTAAATGGAAGATTTAACAAAGCTTACAACAGAAATGCATAACGAAAAGTCTACAGCTCTGGACATGATGCCGACGGATGAGATATTGAAGCTTATGAACGAAGAAGACTCTTTAATTCCAAAGGCTGTCCAGCAAGTGCTTCCTGAAATTGAACAAACGGTGGAAGCGGTTGTGGCTTCGTTCCGGAAAGGCGGGAGGCTGTTTTATACAGGGGCAGGTACAAGCGGGCGGATAGGATTAATGGACTCGGTTGAATGCCCGCCAACTTTCAGTACAGCACCCGAAATGGTTCAAGGTGTCCTGGCAGGGGGCGACCGGGCTCTCATGAAAGCGGTGGAGGGTGCCGAAGATAATGAACAGCTTGGCCAGGATGACCTTCAGGCACGGGACTTAACTGCCAATGATGTTGTAATAGGGATTGCAGCAAGCGGCAGGACCCCTTATGTGACAGGAGCCCTTCAGTATGCACGTTCAATTGGCGCTATAGCTGTAAGCCTGACCAGCAATAAAAATGCTGAAATAAGCAAGCATGCTGACATTAGGATTGAAGTGGAGACAGGGCCTGAAGTCCTGGCAGGATCGACCCGCCTGAAAGCAGCGACTGCCCATAAAATGATATTGAATATGATCAGCACAGCCTCCATGGTGAAAATGGGAAAAGCTTATAAAAATTTAATGGTTGATGTTAAGGCTTCTAACTTTAAACTGAGGGAGCGGGCGAAGAAAATCGTGTGCGAAGCAACAGGCGCTGATTTTCAAACGGCATCAGAAGTTCTTAAGAAGACGGAATATTCAGTGAAGCCAGCCATTGTGATGCTTCTATCGGACGTTATGTATGAGGATGCACTGCAGCTGTTGGCTAAAGCGGATGGATTTGTCCGGGGTGCCGTGGAGCAGGTAAATCATGGTTAGCTTGAAAGAGGAAAGCCGCAGGGATTCTCTTGAAAAGAGTGTCAGCCAAATATTCCGGAAATACATGGATGAAGATTATATGGCCGGCGGTGTTTGCCTTGTTAAGCAGAATGATAAGGAAATATTGTTCCAGGCCTATGGCAAGCGAAACTCAATGACGGGTGATGAAGTCACCATAGATACGGTGTTTGACCTGGCAAGCGTAACAAAAATAATCACCTCAACATTGATTTTAAAGCTGGCAGGCCAAGGCCTATTGTCCTTGGATACTGCATTAGAAGACTGTCTTCCGGCAGCATCCGGCAATAAGATACTGGCGCCGCTCACAATCAGGCAACTATTAACACATTCTTCAGGCCTGGCTGCCTGGCATCCCTTTTATACAGAACTGCCAAACAATAACCTCTATGAGATTTTAAACTCCATTGAATTGAAGCATCAGGAAGAAGACCAGGTTGTTTATAGTGATCTGAATTATATTTTACTAGGTGAAGTTCTTAAAGAAATGCATGATAACAGCCTGCAGAAAATCGTTGAAAAAGAGCTGGCCACCCCGCTGAAATTAAGCGGGCTGACGTATGGTCCGATTCACACAGCTGATGTTGCCGCCACGGAGTTTGGCAATCGGATAGAAATGGATATGTGCAGAAGCAGAAAAAGGGAATTTTCGGGCTGGAGAGATACGGGCAAGCCCATTATAGGCGAAGTCAATGATGGGAATACCTATTATTTTCTTAACGGCGAGTCAGGGCATGCAGGATTATTTGGAACTGCTGCAGACTTGAGCGGTACAGCTGATTTGTACTTGAACAGGGGCTATGCGGCAGATACAGAGTTTATCCAATCTGGTCTGGTCCGTCAATCACTGGAGAATATCGTTGAAAATAGAGGCTTGGGATGGCACAGCTCGGATCCTTTTCCGGAAGGCGCCGGACATACTGGCTTCACCGGGACTGCGCTTTGGATTGTACCGGAGAAAAACCTGCAGGCCGTGCTTCTTACAAACCGGCTGCATGTGGATGAACCAAAGAATATCAATCCGTTCAGAAGAGAGATTTTTGAAGAAATACGGCAATATTTTTTATAAATAAAGGGGGAAAAGTAAGTGACTAAAAAGGGTTTTCAATTGCTGTTTGTACTTGCTGTTTTAGCTTCGATGTTAATAGCCTGTTCAGGAAAAAGTGAAACTTCAGGAGAAGCGGGTGAAGGCGGCAAAAAGGCAGAGCAAATTTTAAAGATTGCAAATGACCAGGAGCCGGCCGGACTGGATCCGCATAAAACACCGGCACATTCTTCTGTCCGCATTTATTCCCAGATATACAGCGGATTAGTAAAATTCGATGACAAAATGGAGGTTGTCGGCGACCTTGCCGTTGATTGGGAACAGCCGGATGATCAGACATATGTGTTCAATCTGCGTGAAGGCGTTAAATTCCACAATGGCAATGAAATGACAGCTGAAGATGTAAAATACAGCTTCGAACGCATCCTTGCTGAAGAAACTGCTTCTCATATTGCCTCTTATTTTGCCAATGTAGACAGCGTTGAAGTGCTGGGAGACTACCAGGTTCAATTTAACTTAAAATCTCCTGATGCGACGTTCTTGTCTAATCTAACAAACTCAAGTGCAGTGGTAGTATCCAAAGAAGTTGTAGAAGAAAACGGTGATCTGCAGCAGGTTGCTGTGGGTACAGGACCTTTTAAATTTGAAGAGTGGGTGCCTGACAGCAAAGTCGTTTTGGTGAAGAACGAAGATTATTATGAAGAAAGCCTGCCAAAGCTTGATGAAGTGATCTACTACACAATGAAAGATGAAGCTTCCAGGATGTCTGCGATCCGTACTGGAGAAGTTGACCTGACTACAGTAAACGCAAAGTCTGCGTCACTGCTAGCGAAGGACGATAAGATTGAAGTTAAAGATTATCAATCTCTTGAATACAGTTACGTAGGTTTTAATGTAAATGTTAAGCCGCTGAACGATCCAAAGGTCCGCCAGGCGTTAAGTCTTGCAACGAACCGCAAAGCAATTGCGGATGTTGTGTGGAATGGCGATGCAGTGGTATCAGGTCCGGTAGCACCGTCAATGGGGGATTGGGCCATTGATGTAGCAGAGAACGAATTATATGCCAATGATGCTGAAAAAGCGAAGAGCTTATTAGCTGAAGCTGGATATCCAGATGGATTTGATATTACGATCACAACAGCATCGACTTATCCTGATATGGTCGACACTGCCCAAATCCTTCAGCAGCAATGGAAAGAGATTGGTGTGAATGCAGAGATCAAGCAAATCGAGTGGGGCGAGTATATCGATACATGGCTGAATACATCAGCTGATGTACTGATCGGACGCAACGGTTCCGGTACTGACCCGGACCGCGCTATGCAATACTTTTTCCACACAGAAGGTTCTGCTAACGTTTGGGGCTTCTCTGATGCAGATTATGACAAGCTTGTAGAATCAGGAAAAACAACGCTTGACGCTGCTAAGCGCAAAGAAATTTATACTGAAGCGCAAGAAAAATTAATAGATCTGTCTCCAAACTTATTCTTAGTATCTCCAATGAAATATGTAGCGGTGAGAAAATCGGTAGAAGGATTTACTCCTTATCCGCATAACGGCGAGTATATACTAGAGGTTTCAAAAAAATAACACAGTAGGGGCTGCCTTGGCAGCCTTCTGCTCATTAAGGGTGAACACCGATGTATGCCTATATTCTGAGACGATTATTGATGTTGATTCCCGTATTGTTCGGAGTATCTGTCGTTATCTTTTTTACATTAAGAATTATACCTGGCGATGTGGCAGCGACAATCCTTGGGACCGATGCCACTCCATCAGCGCTTGCGCAGCTACGGAAGGATTTTGGACTGGACCGCCCCATCCACGAGCAATATTTTACCTGGATGGGAGGCGTGCTGACGGGTGATTTTGGCGAGTCTATGCGGACAGGAAAAGAGATTCTTCCTGACATTGCGAGCCGCTTTGCCATTACATTTGAATTAACAATGCTGTCAGCCTTTATCTCATGGATCATCGCTATCCCGCTTGGAATCATCGCAGGGATTAAGCGCAACTCCAAGACAGATTTTGGGGTGAGGATCATTTCTTTGCTGGGTGTATCCATCCCCAATTTTGCGCTTGCCACCGTATTGATTCTCGTACTGGCCCTGTTCTTTTCCTATAGCCCGCCAGTCGGCTATGTCGGCTTTTTCGAAGATCCGGTTACTAATCTGCAAATCTTGTTTCTGCCGGCGCTTGTCCTTGGAACATCCATGGCTGGGGCGGTAACAAGGATGACAAGGTCGTCAATACTGGAAATATTGAGGCTTGATTTTATCCGTACCATCCGTGCGAAGGGTGCAAAAGAGCGTGTCGTTATTTTCCAGCATGCATTAAGAAATGCGATGATCCCGATTCTGACGATTATTGGATTGCAGATTGGCGTCCTGCTGGGCGGAACCGTCATCATTGAACAAATCTTTTCGCTTCCTGGCCTGGGGCAGCTTGTTTTAACAGGAATTAACCAGCGGGATTTCACCGTCGTGCAGGGCTCAGTTTTATTCATTGCATTTGTTTTTGTCATGATCAATCTGATTGTGGATATTTTGTATTCATATCTGGACCCGAGAATTTCGTATAAATAGTCTGCAGAAAAGGGAAGTGTGATCTTTATGAAAGAGTTTTTTCAGCGGTTGGCCAGTGACAAAGTAGGGTTGATTGGCTTTATCGGTATTTTGCTAGTCATTCTGGTTGCTGTGTTTGCACCCGTTATAGCTCCTTACAGCCCTGATAAGATGTTCACCGAACACACTCTGGAAGGCCCGAGCGGCCAGTTTTTGTTTGGGACAGATGAATTGGGAAGGGATATATTTTCAAGGACCGTATATGGCGCCCAGGTTTCTCTGCAGGTAGGATTGATAGCTGTGGGAATAGGTGCTACGGCGGGATTATTCTTCGGATTGATAAGCGGATATTTTCAGGGGAAAGTGGATCAGGTGATCATGCGGGTCATGGACGTCTTTTTTGCCTTCCCTGACATTTTGCTGGCATTGACCATTGTTGCTGTTTTAGGGCCAAGCCTGACAAACACGATGATTGCCATAGGAATTGTCTTCACCCCCGTTTTTACCAGGCTTGTAAGATCGGCGGTGCTGTCCGTGAAAGAAAACGAGTATTTAACGAGTGCTGTAGCGATTGGGGTGCAGCCTTTGCAGATCATCACCAGGCACATCACCCCTAATATCATGGCCCCTTTTATCGTTCAGATTTCATTAGCCTTATCAGGCGCTATCCTGACTGAAGCAGCATTAAGCTTCCTTGGTCTTGGCGTCCAGCCGCCTGACCCATCATGGGGAGTCATGCTGAATGCGAGCAGGACGTATATGGAATTTGCGCCTTGGACGATTCTTTTTCCAGTAACAGCCATTGTTTTTACGATTCTGTGTTTTAATCTGCTGGGCGACAGCCTCCGGGATATATTAGATCCGAAACTGAAGCAATAGAGCAGCATCTTAGCATAGCAGTCATGGTGAAGTGATGGGCTGTTATTCTGAAGGGGAGAGGTCATTTTGAATTCTGTATTGGATATCAAGGATTTATCAATAGAAGTAAATACAAAGAAGACGAAATACAATGTTGTCGACGGCATTAATTTATCGATCGGAAAGAAAATGAAGTACGGGATCGTCGGTGAGTCAGGGAGCGGGAAAAGCCTTACATCCCTGGCGATTATGAACCTGCTTCCTGATGTCCTGAAAGTATCTAAAGGCAGCATAACGCTGCACACGGACGAAACAAAAGAGCTTTCAAACTTGTCAAAAAAGGCTATGCAAAAAATCAGGGGGAATGACATCTCGATGATTTTCCAGGAGCCTATGACCGCATTGGATCCTTTATATACAATCGAACATCAGCTATTGGAAGTCTTGAAGTTTCATAGAAATTACAGCAAAAAAGAAATGCGTGAATTGGGCCTTGATATGCTTAATAAAGTCGGCATTTCAAGAGGTAAAGAAATTTTCAAGAGCTACCCGCACCAGCTTTCCGGCGGGATGAGGCAGCGGATCATGATCGCGATGGCGCTGATCTGCGAGCCGAAGCTGCTGATTGCGGATGAACCGACAACGGCCCTGGACGTGACGATTCAGGCACAGATACTGGATCTGATGAATGAGTTATCGGAAAAAAATGACACGTCCATCCTGATGATCACGCACGATCTTGGCGTCATCCTGGAAACATGCGAAAGAGTTGCCGTTATGTATGCCGGGCAGGTGATGGAGGAAACGACGGTTGTAAAACTATTTAAGAATCCTTCCCACCCGTACACACAGGGGCTGCTGAAATCGATCCGCTCCCTGGGAGACCGGAAAAATACGTTGTATTCAATACCCGGAAATGTTCCGGCACCGGCTCAGTACGAGCATATGGGATGCAGATTCGCCAGCCGCTGCCCTCATGTGATGGAAATCTGCAAGACAAAAGAGCCTTCTATGAATTCGGTTGATAAGGACCATAAAAGCAAATGCTGGCTGCATGAAGAGGAGGGCGTGCTATATGGCTGATACAGCGTATGCGATTGAAGTCAAGAACCTGAAGAAGTACTTTCCCATTAAAGGCGGCGTTTTTAAAAGAACGGTAGGGAACGTGAAAGCCGTCGATGATATCAGCTTTCATGTAAACAGAAACGAGACGCTTTCATTGGTAGGGGAAAGCGGCTGCGGCAAATCAACGACTGGAAGAACCATCCTGAAGTTGTATGAGCCTACATCAGGAGAAGTGTTTCTTGATGGGCAGAGGATTTCTGATATACCCAAAGGCGAGTTTCGTAAAATGCGGAAAGATATACAAATGATTTTCCAGGATCCGTTCAGCTCCTTAAATCCAAGAATGACTGTAAAGGCCCTGCTGCTGGAGCCGTTGTTGACCCATAAGCTGGCTTCAAAGAAAGAAGCGAATGAACTGGTTGCTGAAATGATTGAAAAAGTTGGCCTCTCCAGGGAACAGCTCAACCGTTATCCCCATGAATTCAGCGGAGGGCAAAGGCAGAGGATCAGCATCGCCAGGGCATTGATCGTAAAACCGAAAGTAGTCATCCTGGATGAAGCGGTCTCAGCTTTGGATGTTTCCATCCAATCGCAAATCCTTAATCTGCTGATCCAGCTGCAGGAAGAGTTCCAGTTAACCTATGTATTCATCTCCCATGATCTTAATGTAGTCCAGCATCTCAGTGACCGGGTGGGAGTCATGTATCTGGGGCAGATGATGGAGCTGAGTGAAACTAAGGATCTGTATAATCGTCCTCTTCACCCGTATACCCAAGCTTTATTATCAGCTATCCCATCCCTTGACCCTGATATAAAGAAGAAAAGGATCATTCTGCAGGGAGATGTGCCGGACCCGTCCAATCCGCCTTCCGGCTGCCCTTTCCGCCTTAGGTGCCCAAAGGCGCATGCCCGGTGTGCTGAAGAAAAGCCCGGTTTCCTTGAAGTGGAAAAAAGTCATTGGGTAGCTTGTCATCTTTATGATGAATAAAGAATGAGAGTTGGTTCTTATATGTCGAGTACAAATGCAGGCATTTTTATGCTGAAAGAAATGAAGGATAAGCTTCCCCCTTCAGAACGGAAAATTGCAGAGTTTATTCTAGAACAGCCCCAGGATGCAATCGGCATGACTGCGGCTGGCCTTGGCAAAGCGACGAACACAAGCAGCGCGGCCGTGATCCGGATGTGCAAATCCCTTAATGTCAGCGGCATCCAGGAGCTGAAAATCCGGATTGCCGGTGACCTGCAAAGGAAGGCAAAAGACGTACTAAGAGATATAGAGCCGAATGAATCCTGCCCTTCCACAATAGAAAAAATGACTTCCCACAGCCTCCAAACCATCCGGGAAACGGCAGATCTCCTGCATAGCGAGGAACTTGAAAAAGCTGTAGAAGCATTACTGCATGCGAAAGGAATCCATTTCTTCGGGGTCGGTGCTTCAAGCATTTCTGCGATGGATGCCGAACAGAAATTCCTCAGGATCAACAGGCCGGCAAGAGCATACAACGACTTGCATATGTGCACCACCGTGGTGGCAAATGCTGATGAAAGGGAAGTCGTGCTGGGCATTTCCTTTTCAGGAGAAACCTATGAAGTCGCAAAAGTCCTGCAGCTGGCAAAAGAAAAGGGAGCAACCACCATCAGCCTCACCAAATACGGAAGCTCCCTGGTTTCCAGTTATGCAGACATCTGCCTGTATACCTCCAACTCCATGGAAGCCACATTCAGAAGCGGCGCCACATCCTCACGCCTCGCACAGCTTCATGTGATTGATATTTTATTTATGTGTGTGGCGTCCAGGACTTATGAGGAGACCGTTACGTATTTGGATTCTACGAGAGACGCGATCGGGTCTTTGTTTGAGGAGCCGTTTCGGCGGGGGAAGAGGGTTAGGGTGTAGAGCTTGGTGACAGGTACCGCCCGAGAATTCTTGTTTCACAAGAAGAGAAGGTTTTGTTGACTTGGTAATTACATAAAGGTGAGAGTTGAAGTAATAGAACTTTCACTCATAATAAAAGTTAGGAAGAACGGGGCAATGCCTTCCCTTTTTCTCCATTGATCAGCTGAAAAATATTAAGTGAATTTTAATTGCTTTGTGATAATATGATGATGTGTATTTCGTTAATTAGCTGGATACTCCAATGATTTTAAGCTTTACTGAAAGCACCACTTTTATCTTGATGAATGGTAGAGAAAGGGATGAGGCTAGTGTCAATAGAAGTTAAGGAGAAGCACGTACTGGTTGCGGGATTTGCTCAATTGCCAAAGGGTACGCCAGTATTCGAGGTTCAGAAAACGATTGGCTGTATTCTTATGGTTGATACCGAGACAAATGTAATTGAGGATGCTACTTTTACTTTCATACAAGATCTGACAAATGAGTTTGCCAGTGCTTTGCTCCTCGGTAAATCTTTGGATCATACTGAAGAGATCATTAAAGACATCGAGCAAAAGTTCATTGTTCCCCCACAAAAAGCCGTTATCCAAGCATTACTTTCAGCGAAGAAGAGCTACCTGGAAAGAAAAATTACTGATAGGTAAAGAAAACGCTTGCAATATACTGAAAATTAACAATATAGTAATATCAACAACTTAAAGCTAGTGCGGAACTGGATTATCTATGGAGCAAGGACAAGGGCCGGACCTCTATAAGTAGATAAAGAGCCAGTGGCGATAAGAATTAAATGGAGTGTTTCTCCGTTTAGTTTCTATTGCTGCTGGCTTTTTGCTTTGTTAATAAACATATATGGAGGGCTTAAGAATGGAATTCGGTTTATTTACGGTATTTGATAATTATAAGAACATTGATGAAAATTTCAAACGGACTCCAGAAGAATTGCTTCAGGAAGTTCTGGAACAAACAGTCTCAGCAGATGAATTGGGATATAATGCTGCCTGGTTCGCAGAGCATCATTTCAGTGAGTATGGAATCATGACTACTCCCCAAACTTTTTTGGCAATAGCAGCAGAACGGACCAAAAATATCCGATTAGGGACAGCGATTGTGACACTGCCATTCAAAAATCCAATTCAAGTAGCTGAAGATTATGCCTTGCTTGATGTTCTTAGCAACGGCAGGCTGAATCTTGGATTGGGAAGCGGTTATCTTCCGCATGAATTTGCAGGTTTCAATGTGGAAGGGAAAGATAAGGCATTGAGATTTAATGATTCTCTTGCAGTTATTGAAAAGGCCTGGAAAGGTGAGAAATTTTCCCATGAGGGCGATTACTACCAATTCAAAGATATAAAATTGGAGGTACTCCCTAAGCAAAAGGAAATGCCCATTTGGATCGGTACTTTAACACACAATGGGGCAAAGTTTGTTGGGAAGATGGGGTACAACATTAGCGGAGTACCTTATGTCGCCTGCAACTCCATTCCGGAATTGAAGGAAATTATCGAAAGCTATAAATCTACTTACCGTGAGGCTGGTCACGATGAGCGTAAAGTGAATATCCCGCTTGCTATTCATACCTATGCAGCTGAAACGACAGAGGAGGCGGTAAAGACTGCTAAACCTCATTTAGACTTGTATCTTGATACTCGTATGTACGGTAAAAGTGCAAAATATGAGGATTTAAGAGATAAGGAACAGGTGCTGATTGGTTCACCGGAAGATATCTTTGCCATGATCAAGAAATATCAAGATGCTGGCTGTGATCATATTATGATGCTTATGAACTTTGGGGGATTGCCTCATGATAAAGTACTGAAATCAATGGAATTAATTGCAAAAGAAGTAATGCCGGCATTCAAGGATAACTCTGAAAAAGAATCGTTCATTGAAGTAGCCCGAAGCGTTTGAGCCGCTGTTTTGAAAGTTGAGTTTACGCGATTCTGATGAGAGAGGAGATTCAATAATGAAGCTGCTTGGTATATCCGGAACAATAGTAGGGGCTAAAACCGCTGTATTAGTAAAGAGAATACTTGATGAGGTACAGCGAAGGCATCCAAGTGTCGAGGTAGACCTGCTGAATCTAAGTAAATATGAGCTGCAATTCTGTGATGGAAGAAAAATAGGTGAGTATAACAAGGATACAAGAGAGGTAATAGATAAAGTTTCTCAGGCTGATTTTTATTTGATTGGCTCACCTGTTTTCAACAGTTCATTCCCAGCACCGTTAAAAAATCTCATCGACCTGATCCCGCCTGATGTATTCCGGAATAAGGTTATGGGATTTGCTGCTAATGGAGGGACTTATCAGCATTATTTAATGATAGAAAACCAATTAAAGCCTATTGCCGGCTATTTGCGCGCTTATGTTGCACCAAGTTATGTGTATGCTCATACCAGTCATTTTAACGAACAAAATGAAGTGTTTGACAAGGATATTATATGCCGCATTGAGAATCTGGCAGATGAATTGGTTCGGATGCATCAAGGTGTGGGCAGCGAATTAACAAAAATCTAAAGTTATCCTGTTTTTTTTCAGCCATTACTACCGGAATCGCTGAAGAGAATCTGGTTTCTATATGTAATTGAACAAAGAAGGATGTGAGGAACGTGAAGAATGCCCCGGCTGTCTATGCATTTTTAGAAGGGTTGATTGATTATGCCGGTTTATTTCCGCCAGCCAGTCTTCCATTGGAGACTGCTATTAGGAATTATGAGAGCTATATAAACAGCTCCGATTCTTGGATGCTGGGTCCTTTCATCGTACCTGTTGCAGAGTTGCCGGAACTACAAAAATATCAAGAGTTATTTACAAAGCAGAGGCCTTTGGCGCTAACAGTTGTTGGGCGTAAAAGCAGGTCGATAAATGAGTGCCTGAAACAGCTTAACGAGGATTTAGATTATATTTGCACCTATGCAGCTAATTGCAAGCATTGGATAAGCGTAAACGTGATTGAGGTCCCCTTGCCGCCTGTTATTCCTTCTCAGGAAATGCTCAAAGAGATTTCAGGGGAGACAAGCAAGTTGGGGATGAAGGTGTTCTGTGAAGTATCCCTTCAGGACAGCGACGGTTGGAGAAATCAATTAGGCAAGTCATTAGATTCAATAGCTGCTTTTAATGCACTGCATAACGAAAAGATAGGGGTAAAGCTGCGGACAGGTGGAACTAGCGCAGAAATGTTTCCTGCTCCTCATCAAGTTGCATTTGTACTTGCTTCTTGCAGCTTGCGTAAATTGCCAATAAAGTTCACTGCGGGACTGCATCATCCAATACGCATGTACCGGGGAGAAGTAAAGACAAAGATGCATGGTTTCCTGAATGTCTTCCTTGCAGGTATGTTCGCCTATCACTTGGATCTCGATGAAGGCAAAATAGAAGAAATCCTTTTAGATGAACATGAAGAACATTTTGTGGTAAATAGAGACGCTTTCTTTTGGAAGGATTTAAGACTTCCTTCTGAAGAAATGAAGGATCTACGGAAACAATACCTTTGCTCATTTGGAAGCTGCAGTTTTGTGGAACCAAGAGATGAATTTATGGAATTAAGCAGCCGACAGGAGGTCATTTAATGAAGTCTTTTATTGAAGTACAGCCGGAATCTCACTTCCCGATTCAAAACCTCCCATATGGTGTTTTTAGTACAAGGAATTTATCGGAACCGAGAGTGGGAGTGGCTATCGGAAGTTTTGTACTAGATTTGTCCATATTGGAAGAAAAAGGTTTTTTTGAAGATCTATTAGGCAAGGATACAAAGATTTTTAGCCAGTCCACTCTAAATTCATTTATGAAAATGGGCCGGGATGTTTGGAGTGGGACAAGAAAAAAGATTCAACTTTTATTGTCAGAGGATGAGCCTGATCTTAGAGACAATGATAAACTTCGAAAAGAAGTATTGCTGCCCAGAAAAACTATTACACTCCACCTTCCTGTCAAAATAGGAGATTATACAGATTTTTACGCCTCTAAAGAGCATGCGATGAATGTAGGAGAAATGTTTCGCGGCAGGGAGAATGCCTTAATGCCGAACTGGACTCATTTACCGGTAGGGTATCATGGGCGGGCCAGTTCTGTTGTTTTGAGCGGTACCAATGTTAGGAGGCCTTTGGGACAAATAAAGCCTCTTGATCGTCCGCCAGTCTTCTCCGCCTGTAATCAGCTGGATTTTGAATTGGAAGTGGGCTGTTTTATTGGCACAGGCAATGACCGCGGGGAGCCCATTGCCATTGGAGACGCGGAAAAACATATTTTTGGCATGGTTCTAGTAAATGATTGGAGTGCCCGTGACATTCAGTCATGGGAATATCAGCCTTTAGGTCCCTTCCTGGCTAAAAGTTTTGCAACTTCCATTTCTCCGTGGGTAGTCCCGCTGGAAGCCCTGGAACCATTCCGTATAGAAGGGCCTTCTCAAGATCCAAAGCCATTAGAGTATCTGGAACAAAAAGGGCCGGGTTCATTTGATATTCAGCTTGAAGTTCATCTAAGGGGTAAAGGGATGAACACATCAAAACGGATTTGTTCAACCAATTATAGTTCTTTGTATTGGAGTGCAGCCCAACAAGTTTCTCACCATACTATAGGGGGATGTAACCTTAATTCAGGTGATTTGCTTGCTTCTGGCACTATAAGCGGCCCTCAAAAAGATTCCCGCGGAAGCTTATTAGAAATAACCTGGAGAGGGACAGACCCCATACAGTTAAACAACAGTGAACAAAGAAAGTGGCTGGAAGATGGTGATGAAGTGACAATGACAGGCTGGTGCCAGGGGGATGGATATCGGATCGGCTTTGGAGAAGTCACTGGTGTAATTGAACCAGCCCTTGACAGAGAAGTGGCATTAAAGGAGAAAGCTGGCATGGGTGCTGGCGCTGTAAGGTAAATCAACAAGGAGGCTGAATGATATGCCGTCTTATCAGCAAATGGGGAAGGTTCCCCGTAAAAGGCACACTGTATTTCGCAAGGAGGATGGATCCCTGTATAGGGAGCAAGTAATGGGGACAAAAGGATTTTCAGGGATCCAATCCATTTTGTATCACCATAATCCACCTACGCAAATGAGTAAGGCAGAACTATTCGGTGAACGGAATGCTGAATATGAAGAGCAAAGTGCGCTGCGGCCGCGTCACTTTTATACCGGGGATGTAAATAAAGAACCGCAGGATGCCGTTATGGGCAGAGAGTACGTCTTAGGAAATGAAGATCTTTTAATTGGCATTGTAAGGCCTTCTGAAGGTATGAATTACTTCTACAGAAACAGTGATGGCGATGAATTATTATTCGTCCATCATGGCACAGGGAAAATTGAATCTACTTTTGGAACACTCAGCTATAAGCCAGGTGATTATATTGTTATACCAGTAGGGACAATATACCGTGTAGCTCCCGATCAAGGGGAGTCCAAGTTTCTAGTTGTAGAAACAAACAGCTGGATCACAACACCTAAGCGGTATCGGAATGAATTTGGCCAGCTTCTTGAGCACAGTCCTTTTTGCGAAAGAGATATTAAAGGGCCGGAAAAGTTAACTACTTACGATGAAGCTGGGGATTTTGAGGTAAGGACAAAGTCAAGGGGATTCTTGCATTCCCACCATTATCCTCACCACCCCCTGGATGTTGCAGGGTGGGACGGATATTTATATCCATGGATCATTAATATAGGCGATTTTGAACCGATAACAGGCCGTATTCATATGCCGCCTCCCATTCATCAGACATTTGAAGGGCACAACTTTGTCATTTGCTCCTTTGTTCCAAGACTGTATGATTATCATCCGGAGGCTATACCTGCTCCATATGCACACAGCAACGTAGACAGTGATGAGGTCCTCTATTATGTAGAAGGCAATTTTATGAGCAGAAAAGGAGTAAAGCAAGAGTCGATAACTCTTCATCCTTCAGGAATTCCCCACGGCCCACATCCAGGAAAAGCTGAAGCCAGTATCGGAAAAAAAGAGACACTGGAACTGGCAGTTATGATTGATACCTTCCGTCCGTTGAAGGTTGTAAAAAAAGCACAAAGACTGGAAGATGAAAACTATCAATATAGCTGGTTGAACAAAAATAATTGAGACTGGCTACTTGGCTGGCAGCTGTTCGAGGGGAGAGAAATAATTGCTTCTTCCCTCCAACCGTTAGCAACAGAGGTTCCTCTTAACAAAAACGGAGGAGAGCTTAATAGTGACTGACCATTATAATGTTTTATTTGCCTAAATTAAGGAGTGAAATGAGAATGAGTCAAGTAATTAAAGAAATGCCTCGCCAAGCAAATGTGGATAATCCAGCATCCAAAGCAGGAGTGCCTGGATCTTTAATGTATTTTATACTGGGTATTTGTTTTTTCTGCATTTTGGCAGATGGGTACGATTTGGGCATTTATGGTGCTGTTCTCCCGAGTCTGTTAGATTACCAGCCATGGGGATTAACAGCTGCTGAAGCTGGGACAATAGGGAGCTATGCACTATTTGGTATGCTGTTCGGTGCTGTGTTTGTAGGAACAATTACAGATCTTATAGGAAGAAAGTGGACCTTGATAACTTGTCTCACATTATTTTCGTTGACAATGGCAGCCTGTGCCATGGCTCCATCACCAGGAGTTTTTGGCATTTTCCGTTTTATTGGGGGGGTTGGCTTAGGGGGAGTGATTCCGACCGCCTCTGCGCTTGCCGTTGAATATTCACCGACTCACCGCCGGACATTGAATTATTCCATCATGTTTACTGGTTATTCTTTCGGAACAGTTATGGGTGCAATTTTAGCCATTCTTTTATTAGAGTCATTCGGCTGGAGGTTCATGTTTTGGATTGGCGCGATTCCTTTATTGATTGTACCAGTTATGATCAAATACTTGCCTGAATCAGTAAGCTTCCTTCTCTCAAAAAATAAAACTAAAGAAGCAGAAGAAATTTGTAAGCGTTATCAAATGAATATTTCATTTTTTAAAGAACAAGAAAGCGGAGCTAAAATGGGTGAGCAAAATGAACAGAAATCATTAAAAGGGCTGTTCTCAAAACAATACTTCAGGGCTACCTTATTTATTTGGCTAACATACATCATGGGTTTCTATTTAGTGTATGGTTTAAACACATGGCTGCCGAAAATAATGACAGAATTAGGCTACTCACTTAATTCGAGTTTATCTTTCTTGTTAGTGATGAACCTTACCGCAGGAATAGGCGCACTATTTGCAAGCGCCATTGCTGATCGCTGGGGATCGAAAAGGGTTATTGGCGTTTCTTACTTTCTGGCAGCAGTCTGTGCATTTGTTTTAACTCTGGGAGCGCCGCCACTAGCAGTAACATACGTATTAGTAGGCATTGCTGGTTTCGGTGCAGTCGGAAGTACACAAATTCTCAATGCTTTTGTTACAAAGTATTATCCGGCGAGATCCAGGGCTACTGCTTTAGGGTGGGGTCTGGGGATTGGCAGGATTGGTGCAATTTCGGGACCGATACTTGTGGGCTACCTGTTAAGTATGAATGTTGATTTAATCTGGAGCTTCTATACATTTGTTATTGCAGGTATTATTGCTGTAATTGGCACCGTGTTAACACCAAGTAAAAAAGGGGAAGTAGTTTAAAATTGTTTTCGGTACCTGACACAGACCGGGAAATTTAGGAGGGGGACAGCCCCCTCCTTTTTTATTTCCCCTTTACTACATCCAGCAGTTCCTGCCCAAACTCCCCGGCTTTTTTAGGCCCGATGCCTTCTATATTCAATAGTTCACTCATAGTACCAGGCCTCTTAACTAAAATTGATTCTAGCGTATTGTTAGTAAAGATATAATACGGTTTTACATTGAGCTTTTTTGAGTGGCTGGTTCTGAATGCTATTAAAGCTGACCGGATTTCTTTTTCATTTGGTGGATCATTCTGGATATCCCTGGTGTGCTGCTGCTTTGACAAACGTGATTCTGGCGGTTGTCCGCTAATGATCGCCAATAGATCCTTTCCGTAGTCCTCCGCTTTTTTCTGGCTAACCCCTTCAATCTCTAACAATTGCTCAATGGTCATAGGCTTTTTCTCCAAGAGCTCATCCAGCATTTTATTAGTGAAAATATGGTAAGGTTTTATATTCAATTCTCTTGAACGGTTAAGACGATATTCAGTTAGAGATTTTTTTAAGATGCTATCCTTATCATTTTGATTTACAGCTGGGACAGGGGCAGCGTTTGATATTTCCTTTTGAGTCGCTTGAGATGTTTGCAGCAAGTAATCTTCTTTGTTGAATTGCTTTTCTTTACTGTATTTCAGAATAGTATCTGCGATCCCATAGACGAGTTGATCTGTCATGAATACAGGTGATTTTTTCTCCAGCTCATTTTGAATGAAAGTTTTGATTTGGTCATGGCGGATGACCTTTGATTGTATATTTGCCGGCGAGTTTTTAGCGATATTCAATATAGTTTTGGGATTTGCAAAAGTAACAGCATAGGTAACGGGACAATTTTTTATGGCGCCGTCATCTTTCAGGAGTTTTTCCAGGATTCCCATATGCCGTTCGACTTGGTTGATCGGGCTGTACATCCCTTCTTTGTTAATGATCCTGTTGTTCTTCGTAATTACTCTTTGGAATTCCCCTTTATCAGTAATATGTATATTGCCAAACATCTTCTTCACTTCTAAAACCATTATGAACTTATGTGTAATAACGACGAAATCCAATTGAGCAGCATAATCACCATACTCCAGATATACATCATGCAGGATGACCAGCGGCAGCATAGAGTGCTGGAGTTCAAACAGGACGTTTTTTTCTCCTGTTTGGCCGATGGTGAATAACTTCAAGTGGTTTTCCACTTTTTTCAGGTCGATGCTTGGGTCTTTGCTTTCAGCCAGCTCGGTCAGATGTGAGATAGTGGCTGATTTTTCATTGAAATGCTTATACATTTCAGGTTCTTTTATATCCCGCTTGTCTGTTAAGACATTAAAGACGTTTTTAAGAAAAGACATTGTTTCCCCCGCTTTCGATTAGATCCTACGTACATATGTAACTTTTTGTAAATAATAGTATAATTATAGCAAAACAGGCAGTTATTTTCATGAAAAGCAGATAAGTTTGAGATGTTATGAGGAGAGCATTGGTTGGGAAAAATTCTCCTGTTTAAACTGCTGGTACAAGGAAGCAGTATGGCTATAGTTGTAAAAAGAGAGACTGCGTTTGGAAGGCAAAGAGAAGAAGCCCTTGTGCGGAAGCTGAATCTGCAGCAGGAAATCAAAAAAATCAAGCAGGAAAATGCAAAGGTAATACTAAAGAGCGAGCTGAAATGGATGGTAATATTGGGCCTTTTGTTAATTTTTATTTTTCCGTTCGGTTTTTTAATAGGATGGTTTATAGGACGTGAAAGTGCTCTTGATCAGCTATGTAAAGGACAGAGAAGAGAGCTAAGGGATATGAGCAGAAAGATAAAAATTCAGCGTGGAGAGTCTGGAGAAAGTAAAGTATCCCATGCAATTGAAACACTTCTTGCCAATAACTATTTATTATTGAATGATCTTGTGATTCCAAATGGCAAAAATGGAACTCAAATTGACCATGTATTGATTGGCGAAGGCAGAATTTATTGTATTGAAACCAAGGATATCACTGGAAGATTCTATCCGCACAGGAATGGGTGGCTGTGGTATCCCTCTCACAGCCAGGGCAAAGTCCGCAAGAAAACACTTGTTAAAAATCCGCAGTATCAATCACTCTATCATGCTCATCACCTACAAAATCTCCTCAAGCGCCATGGGCCATGGGTTTACCGTGGAAGTCAGACCGGTTGTTATATTAACCAATCCTTATGGCGAGTGGAAAGGAAAACAAGATCACAAGTGTCCTATACTTCGTGTTAAAGAATTTGTTCAGTATGCATCCCGGGAAAGTGATGTGAAGCTTACTGATGAGACAAAGATAAAAATAGCTAAAATGCTATCGGCCAGTGATCAGCAGCAGTCAAAAGTTTTTTATGATCAGTTTAATATGAGTTAGTTGATTAAGCAGGCTGCTGGCCAGATTATAAAGCGCCATCCTCTGTGGCCCGGTATGTTTCTCTAGGATACAAACAGGCTATAAATAAATTAATCAAACGTTTGATTAATAAGGCTTTATTCCTTCTGCCATGCGGTTTTCTGTTCAGTAAAGGACCGGCACACTATGAACTTTTAACAGGAATCTATTTTTGCCTAGAGAAGTGTTCTGGCAGCGGGATCGCCAAGAGGAGGCTGATGATGAAAAAACTAAAGGCATTGCCTATCATACTTCTGGTTTTCTTTCTGACTGCCTGCAGCGAGTCGGAAACCAAAAATGATGGTGAGTTTATGTTTGGAAATCTGTATGCTGATTCAATGGAATCGGGCGAAAGCTACTATATGGTTCTGCCGATTGAGTGGACGGGTGAGAAGCCGTCTATCATTACTTCTATTGACTTAATTAAAGAAGATGGTTCTCCTGTAACTTTTGATGAAGATGGGATTGCCTATGAATTTTTCGGTGCGGATCCTTTGAAGAAAACGGGTTTATATTCGGGAGACCGCAATATAGGGAAAGTAAAAGATATACAGGGATTTAAAGTCCAGGGAGAGAGCAGGATTGTTGCTGAAATTCAACTTGGTGAGGTGAAGGAGGATGAAAGCAGGGAGGCGAAGGTTACTTACAATATTGATGGTGAGGAGTATGAGGAAGTGGTGGAGTGGGATACGTTTGCAAAACTTAGTACAGATTCAGGGGGCGTGACTTATACGGGTAGGAGAGGATCAAATAATGCAGAAAAAAGTCTCCCGCCATGGCGAAAGACCTTTCCTTCGATTTCTGCTATTCAATAATGATGATTATAATCATCCGACATACTGTGAAGATCTTCCTGGAATCGTGCAGACTGTTCATCTTCCATTTGATCTGCCAAGCCATAGCTGCTTTCGTCAGAGTAGCTGCTGAAATATCCGGAAGAGCCCCTGCCGGAGTATCCGCCAGAACTGCTGTTGTGTGTCATGAAGGCTTCAATCGGAGAAACCAGGGTCATGACAACAATGATTGTATCTGCAGAGCTTTCCCCAGCACTCAGCTTGTAGAAGGAACAGCCTATAAATAATCCAGTCATGAGCAGCCCTCTCATCCATTTCCTTCTATAAAATTGCCCGGAGCCCACAAATAGTAATGATGAATAAAGCGAAACAGAGTCTTTTCTCCTTTTCCCTCCAAACAGGAATAAAAGGATATTAACCAGAATAGTTGCCAGCATTACGCCTATGACTGCATCTGATGAAGACAGCCCTAACTCACCTTTCACCCAATTTCCCGCAAACATTGAACCCATCTAATTCCCCCTAATTAAGCTGATTTTCCTGTGTGGAAAGATATGTATATAGTGATAGGTTACTATAATGACAGGGTCCTGTCACCGCCCGATAAATATAGTTTCAAAGATATGTTTCATAAGTGAAAAAAACTGCCTTCAATAATTTTATGCTCATTTGTACTTCCCATTCACCGGACGGTAAGTTTTATACTTGTACTGAATGGTCCCATCATCCTCTAATGTATACGGAATGTCTTCTTCCTCAAATATCCCCGCTAGCTGAGTTCTCTCCAGCTGCTGCCTTGTGTCCAGCTCATTGATATGCGGGGTGAGCTCATTAAAGTTTTGAGTCCTGCTGGTGGTGAGCACCTCTAAATAAGTTAAAATGAACAGCCTTTTTTCCATGATTCCAATAACAGAATTCTTGTGCTCTTTGAATGCAGAAGGAGCTTTCATATTATTTGCCTCTAAAATGAGATTAGTTAAGCTCTTTTTGCTTTCCTGTAATGTGTTAATATTCAGGGAGGCAGGGGTGGAAGATTTCAAGAGAGAGGTATTTAAGATAGTGCCGCTTTGTTCTGTGTACGCCTGCTGTTCCTTCAAGTAAGCAATCATCTTATCATGCTTGTATACAATGAAATTATTGTAGAATTACTTTGGCATGCCGGATAGTAGTAACAGAATCAGCACAAAAGCAATTATGCTGCAGCTCCATCTGGGTTTGGCCCGTCTGCTTTTATTAGTAGAATGATAGATATTTGGTCTGGCCGAATGGTCGGCCGCTGCGGTTAAGTTCCTTCATTTTTTTTTGAAAATGATTTTGGGCTGGTGTGGCCAAATTGTTTCCTCCTGCTATATACATCGTTTTATTCCATTTTAACCCATGCAAAAGCGAGACAATCCACTTGTGACTATAGAAAATGGGTATTTAATCATTCGTTTGATTAAAACTTAACCTGTTCTCAACCCTGTCTATATGAATAGCCTGGTTCTTTTTGCCTCTCGTTCCTCATACTTATAAACCAAGATTTCTGCTTAAGAGACTCTATGCTTATAACAGGGAGAGTGGAATTTAATATTCATTACCCTGAAATAGAAGTAAAATTAATAATTTTCTAAATATATTGACAATTAAACTTTCACCCTTTACTGTAAATATTAATAAATTTGCCAAACATAGGAAGTGTTGTCTTGATAAAAAGTGTTAACAGTTTACATTCAACATTTTTCAGCGGGAAAGTCGTTCTGGTTACCGGGGCAGGCCATGGCATTGGAAAAGGAATTTGCGAGGCTTTTATAAGGCATGGGGCCACTGTTGTAGGGACAGATATTTTGGAAGAAATCCTTCAGGATACAGAAAAAGTTCTTAACGGCTTGGCGAAAGAGTTGGGCGGGGATAATCAGTTTTATACATATACGGCGGATATCACAAAGGAAAACGATGTTAAAAAGCTGATTGATTTTGTGATAGCTGAATTTAACAAAGTCGATATCCTTGTCAATAATGCCGGCGGTGTCTGCGGACAGGTGCATAAGCCGGTAGAGGAAGTGGCGGAGGAGGATTGGCATAGAATCTTTGCCGTTAATCTGGACGCTGCTTTTTACACGATTAAAGCTGTCGCGCCGCATATGAAGCAAAACAATTATGGAAGAATCATTAATATATCAAGCGGTGCAGGCAGGAGCACGAGCCTGACCGGGATTCAGGCATATGCGAGCGCCAAAGCGGGGCAGATTGGCTTGACCCGGCAGATGGCTCAGGAGCTGGGCCCTTATGGAATTACAGTCAATAATGTTGCTCCGGGATTTGTCATCTCCAATCCTTCAACGAAGAAACAGTGGGAAAGCATGTCCGGTGAGCAGCAGGAGAATCTGGTTGCTTCTATCGCAGTGAAGCGTTTGGGAGAGCCGGAGGATATAGCATACCCCGTGTTATTTTTTGCATCAGATTGGGCCGGGTATGTCAGCGGGCAAATCATTTCAGCGGATGGCGGACAACAACTCTTCTAGGAGGATAAGAAATGGAAATTACGATTATTGGAGCGGGGGCAATAGGCGGGGTCCTTGGGGCTTATCTTGTAAGGGACGGAAATCAAGTGATATTTTGCGATTCAGCTGAAGATCATGTTCAGGCGATGAACACGCAGGGGCTCAGGATTGAAGGGCCGGATGAAATCCTGCATGTAGAATGCACCGCATTCACTCCGAAAGAGCTGGCGGAGCACGGAAAGGTATTGGACACTGTCTTGTTATGTGTAAAAGCGCAGCATACGGAAGAGGCACTGAAACCTTTTCTTTCTTTGATTGATGAAGACACCAAGGTGGTTTCCTTCCAG
Organism: Bacillus sp. SRL543; assembly: GCF_984799205.1. Classification (NCBI taxonomy): domain Bacteria; kingdom Bacillati; phylum Bacillota; class Bacilli; order Caryophanales; family Bacillaceae; genus Bacillus; species Bacillus sp. SRL543. Next base: position 4,397,157 of record NZ_OZ481794.1, on the reverse strand, counting down.
AATGGATTATGCGAAAACCAGATTGCGAAATTGATTGGCCAGGAAAAGACAATCGGCTGTTTTGTGAATTTCTCTGCGGATTACCTGGGTCCGGGACGGATTCTTTATGGCGGTACAGCAGCTCTATATCTTGGGGAGCTGGACGGCACCATCACACAAAGGGTCATGGAATTGAAAGAGATACTTTCTTGCTGGGGCCCTGTACAGGTAACAGAAAATATCTGGGGCTATTTATGGGGGAAGATGTCTTACGCGGGATTATTATACGGAACAGCGCTTGTCGATGAAACGATGGCAGCTGTCGTCCGGAACATGGAGCTTCGGCCGGCGCTGATGGAGCTGTGCGCTGAAATATTGGAAGTGGCTGAGAAGATTGGTGTTGTTCCTATCGGCTTTGATGATTGGGTTCCCGCATTGGTGTATCCAAGGGGAACGACGGATGAAGAAATCTTAAATGACCAATTGGAACGGCTGAGCGAGCGGATGGCTTCCAATAAAAAGACGAAAAGCGGCATCTGGCGGGACCTTGCTGTCAGAAAGCGAAGAACCGAAATTGATTCGCAGCTCGTCCCAATTGTCGAAATAGGGGAAAGGCATCATATTCAGATGCCATTAACAAGAACATTGATCTCTCTTATCAAAGAAATCGAAAATGGTGAACGGCAGATGTCATGGGAAAATCTGAATCTATTAAAAGCCAAATACGAGCAGGGTGAGCAGAAGAATGCTATTTCATCATGAAAATCTATCAGACCACGTAGCAAAATTAATCAGAAAAATGATCTTCAACGGCACCCTGAAACCAGGCGAAAAGATTAACCAGGTCCAGCTTGCAGAAAGCCTTGAGATTTCCCGGGGGCCGGTCAGGGAAGCTTTGAGCATGCTTCAGAATGAGGGGCTTATCAAGCACGAGACCAATAGAGGAACGTTTGTCACGACTCTATCGTTCCAGGATGCTTATGAGATTTATACATTGAGGGCCCTGCTTGAAGCAAAGGCTGCAGAGCTCGCTGTAAAGCATCTGACAGAGAGAGGTTTTGAGAGACTGCAAGATTGCCTGGATGTTTTTGGAGAGGCGTTGAAAAATAAAGATCTGGAAGCAGAGGCATCATGCGATATCCTCTTCCACGAAACAATTGTAAAAGCCTCCCGTCATGAAAGGCTCATCCATATGCATAAGCAGCTGAACACCCAGGTTGGCGCCATGTTCCTGACCGTAGCCAATATGCTGCCGGACCGGGCGGCACTGGTGGTTGAAAATCATCAAAAGCTTTTGGAGGCTTTAAGATCGAAGGATAAGGAACGGGTCAGCAGGGAGTTTTCAGACCATTATGTGCATGCTCTTGATGAATTGGAAAATGTAAAAAGCTTACTAACAATCTAAAGGTGGTGTTACTGTGCTGCTTGATATCAATAACGTATCCCTCGAATTAAAAAAGGATGGCAGATATACAAAGATATTAGACCAGATTTCTTTCCAGGTGAATAAAGGGGAAACGGTAGGGATTGTTGGCGAATCCGGCTGCGGAAAAAGCATGACAGCACTCTCCCTTATGCGCCTTTTGCCTGATAAGGCCAAGCTGGATGGGTCAATCGTTCTGGATGGGGATGACATAACCAAATATAAGAAAAAGCAAATGCAGAAAATCAGGGGCGATAAGATGTCGATGATTTTCCAGGATCCGCTCACTTCCCTGAACCCCCTCCATACAGTAGGCAAGCAGATTGATGAGACGCTTATGCTTCATACTGATCTAAATAAAAACCAAAGAAAAAGCAGGATCATCGAACTGCTGAAAGAGGTTGGGCTGCCGAGGGCGGAAGAGCTGATCTATGAATATCCCCACCAGTTGTCCGGGGGGATGAGGCAGAGGATTATGATCGCGATTGCCATGGCCTGCAACCCAAGCATGCTGATTTGTGATGAGCCGACAACGGCTTTGGATGTGACAGTTCAGGCCCAGATTCTGGAGCTGATGAATAAGCTCAAGAAGTCCAATGATATGGGAATCATTATGATCACACATGATCTGGGTGTTGTAGCTGAAGTATGTGACAGGGTCGTTGTGATGTATGCCGGGAAAATCGTGGAGCAGGCGGATGTGAAGGAATTGTTTGGAAGCCCTAAGCACCCTTATACAAAAGGGCTGCTGGATTCTGTGCCGAGGCTCGGGGTCAAGAAAGAGAAGCTCGGGTCAATTCCAGGCATGGTTCCTTCACCAGATCAGATGCCGGAGGGGTGCCGCTTTTATGACCGGTGCGGGATGGCCATGGATGTGTGCAGAACCAATATGCCGGAAATAAAGGATGTCGGGCAGAACCATCAGGCGGCTTGCTGGCTATATGAAGGAAAGGAGGGAGAATCTTTTGACACTGCTGGAAGTAAAGGAGTTAAAACAGCACTTCACTCTTAAAAAAGGCTTTCTCGGCGAGAAGAAAATCGTCAAGGCAGTAGATGGGGTCAGCTTCAAGGTAGAACAGGGAGAAACTCTGGGGATAGTAGGCGAATCAGGCTGCGGAAAATCAAGCCTGGGAAGATCGATCCTACAGCTGATCAAGCCTACCTCCGGAGAAATTTTATTTCATGGAAGAAATATTACGCATCTTCCAAGGAAAGACATGAAAGAATTGCGCCGGGATATGCAAATTGTCTTTCAGGATCCGTATGCATCCCTGAATCCGAGGAGCACCGTCCGCTCTATTTTAGAATCGCCGCTGATCATACATGGTCTGAAAAGCAGGCCTGAGCGGATGAAAATAATCGAGGGTATCATTGATAAAATTGGCATCCGCAAAGACCAGCTGGACCGGTATCCCCACGAATTTTCCGGAGGCCAGAGACAGCGGATCGGGATTGCGAGGGCACTCACTTTGAATCCCCAGCTGATTATAGCGGATGAGCCGGTATCAGCACTGGATGTCTCCGTGCAGTCCCAGGTGCTGAATCTGATGGTTGATCTGCAAAAAGAAATGAATCTGAGCTACATATTCATCTCTCACGATTTATCGGTGGTGCAGCATATATCTGACAGGGTCGCGGTCATGTATTTGGGAAAAATCGTCGAGATTACCCATGTGGATGAATTATACAAAAACCCTTTGCATCCCTATACAAAAGCACTCTTAACAGCAGTGCCATTGCCTGATCCAACCCAGAAAAGAGAGCGGATCATCCTGCAGGGGGATTTGCCAAGCCCCATCAATCCTCCAAGCGGTTGCCCGTTCCATACCAGATGCCCGTCCGCTACCTCTGCATGCAAAGAGGACGTCCCAAGCCTTAAAGAAAAAGTGATGGACCATTGGGTTGCCTGCATCCATGTACATCCTGAAGAGGCAAATAGAAAATCGCAAATTTCATAGAAACAAAGGAGGCGGAATAAGTGGATGCTCTCCGCTATTTGCTAAAAAGATTGCTGCTGATGATCCCGATCCTGATCGGCATCAGCCTGCTGACATTCTTTATATCCAATACCATCCCGGGAGATCCGGCCAGACTGGCTGCAGGGCCCTACGCAGACGCAAAAGTCATTGCCGAGCTGCAGGAAAAAATGGGTCTGAACGATCCGGTATATGTTCAATACTTCAATTATATGAAGAATCTGGTTCAAGGAGATTTGGGGAATAGCAATTATTCGCACCGTCCAGTGATGGAGGATATCAAACAGTATTTTCCCGCAACACTGGAACTTACCTTTTTTTCCATGTTCATTACAATTCTGATCGGAATTCCTTTGGGAATCATTAGCGCCAGCAAAAAGGATAAATTAGCGGATCAATTGGCCCGTGTCATGGCCTTGATAGGGGTCGCCATGCCGGCTTTCTGGCTGGGCATCATCTTCCTGCTGTTTTTCTATCTGCAGCTGGGTGTGCTGCCTGGATCAGGAAGGCTGGATACCGGACTTCCGCCGCCGACAAATATCACAGGCATGTATACGATCGATGCATTGTTGACCGGCAACTGGACAGTGTTTAATTCGGCAGTCATCCATCTGATCCTGCCGGGAATCACACAGGCTGCTGTCACGATTGGGATGATTACGAGGATGACAAGGTCTTCCATGCTTGAAGTATTAAGAAGTGATTATATCAGGACAGCTTCAGCCAAGGGAGGATCAGAAAACAGGGTGCTGTACGGCCATGCTCTGAGAAATGGCATGATGCCGATCCTGACACTCCTGGGAATGACATTCGGCCACTCACTGGGCGGCAGTGTCCTGGTAGAGTCGGTATTCTCCTGGCCGGGCCTTGGCAAATATGCGGTCAATGCGATCACCTATCTTGACTTCCCGGCAGTCATGGCCGTCACCATCCTCATTGCCGTGCTGTTCATCACAGTGAACCTGATCATCGATCTTTTATACCAGGTAATTGATCCGAGACTCAATTATGAATAAGGAGGAAGCATAATGGCCAGACGCATTTTCCAGAGTCCTTTAACGCTAATAGGATTAGTATTAGTCATCATTATCATCGTCCTTGCCATCTTTGCCCCGTGGATTGCGCCTAAAGATCCGCTTCAGGTAAACATCGGGCAAAAGCTGCTTCCTCCAAGTTCAGAGCATTGGTTCGGAACAGATGAAGTGGGCAGGGATATTTTAAGCAGGATTATTTACGGAACCCGCATTTCTCTGAAAATCGGCCTGCTGGTCGTGCTGATCGCCTTTCCTATTGGCACCATCCTCGGAGCGGTGGCAGGATATATGGGCGGGATTGTCGACCAGACGATCATGAGGATCACTGATATTTTCCTCAGCTTCCCGGGCATCATATTGGCTATGTCCATTGCTGCTGCCCTGGGGCCGTCGATTGAGAATGTGCTCCTGGCACTGGCCATCACCTGGTGGCCGTGGTACACGAGGATTGTCCGTTCATCAGTGCTTTCTATTAAAAACTCGGAGTTTATTGAATCTGCCAGAGCCCTTGGAGCCAACCCCATCAGGATCCTTTTTAAGGAAATCATCCCGAACTCCATTGCGCCGGCAAGCATCCAGGCGAGCCTGGACCTTGGCTTTGTCATCCTGGCCGCAGCAGGTTTAAGCTTTATCGGGCTAGGCGCACAGCCGCCGTCCCCGGAGTGGGGAGCCATGCTGTCGTCAAGCAGGGAAATACTGCGTGATGCCTGGTGGGCAGCGACATTCCCTGGAATGGCCATCTTGCTGACCGTTCTTGGATTCAATCTTTTAGGAGATGGGTTAAGGGATCTGCTGGATCCAAAAAATAGATAACAGCATGACTTGAAGGGGGGCGATTCTTTCTTAGGCTGGTTGTTTGCATCTTTACAATAAAAATAGTTTGGGGGAAAAGAAGTGAACAGAAAACCTTTCTTGTTAAAAATGATGGCTCTCGTTTTGGTCCTTTTACTGGCATTAGCAGGCTGCAATAAATACAATCAGGAAACCTCCTCGGGTGAAGGCACAGCTCCAGAAAAAGAAAACAACACCGGCCAGGAAAGTGCTGCTCCAAGTGATCCAAACGTGCTGAACTTTGCAACGAACCAGGATATACCCCATCTTGACCCACACGGAACCGCAGCCAATACTTCTTTCAGAATCACTTATATGCTATATGACCGGATGGTAACATACGATGGGACAGATACCGAAGTCAAGCCTCAGCTGGCAGAGAAATGGGATATTTCCGAGGATGGAAAAACCTATACTTTCTATTTGAATAAAGAGGCCAAGTTCCATGACGGCTCGCCAGTCACTGCCGAAGCTGTTAAATACTCTTATACACGCGCCATTGATATTGGAAAATCAGCAGCCGGCCAATTTGCAAAGGTCATCAACAAAGACAGCTTTGAAATTGTCGATGATCATACGATCAAAATTACAACTGAAAAACCGTTTGCTCCATTCCTGAAAAGCCTTGGGACTGTATATGCCAATATCGTCAATCCGAAGCTGGCAGAAAACCACGGAGATGATCTTGGGGAAACATTCCTGGCAGATAAAGAGATGGGATCAGGTCCGTATGTGCTTGAAAGCTGGGACCGCGGACAGAAATTGGTATTGAAAGCGAATGAAGATTACTGGGGAGAAGCTCCTAAGATCGGCACCGTTAATATCCAAATTGTCAATGAACCGGCAACAGCCCGCCTGATGCTTGAAAAAGGTGAAATTGACATGATTGACGATACCATGCTGTCACCGGATGTTATGAATAACATGAAAGAAACGGAAGGGATTGAAATCGTCAGCTCTCCTGGCTACCAAATCGATGATATTGCCATCAATATGGAAAAAGAGCCGCTCAATGATGTGAAGGTCCGCCAGGCATTGTCACATGCTGTGAATTACGATTCTATCATTAATGATATCCTTCTGGGAGCAGCACAGAGAACAGGCGGAATCATCCCGGAAGGCATGTTTGGCTATAATCAGGATATCCAAAAGCCAGAGTTTGACCTTGAAAAGGCTAAGGCACTATTAAAAGAAGCCGGCCATGAGGACGGATTCAAGCTTGAACTCCTGATTTCCGAAAACAATGAAGTCCGTAAAAATATCGCCGTCATGATGCAGTCAGATTTGAAGCAGATCGGAATCGACCTGGAAATCAAAACACTTGCCTGGCCGACATTCCTTGAGACAGTCACGAGCGGCGGCCATCAGCTGGCATTGGCAGCCTGGACTCCGGATTATGCCGACCCGGATTATAATCTGTGGTACTTTGCCCATTCTTCCAGCAAAGGCCCGGGCTTCAACTTAGCTTTCTATGAAAATAGCAAAGTGGATCAGCTTCTTGAAGAAGGAAGAGAAGTAGTTGATGAAGCCCGCCGTGAAGAAGTGTATAAAGAAGTCCAGTCCATCATGGCTGAGGAAGTGCCGTATATCTTCCCTGCTCAGCGCCTTGTGCAGACCGCTAAGAGATCATGGGTCAAAGGCTATGAAATCAATCCTATGAACACTTGGTATGTACCGTTCCAAAAATTGACGAAAGAGTAAGCCTGACATCTAAAGGAAGCGTCCGTTTGAATTCAGCAGACGGCCGCTTCTATTCAATTACATAAAAGATGGGGAGGAGCTTGTATGTGGACATTCGGAAATCTCGCTGCCGGCAAGGGTGAAAAAGTAAAGAGCTATCTTGAATTCCCAGGGATCCAAGAAAAGCTTCCTGCTTTCCTGATCAATGGAGCGGAAGATGGACCGGCAACCCTTATACTCGGCGGCATTCATGGCTGTGAATATTCTTCCATCGATGCTGCTTTGACGCTCGGCAGAAACTTATCAGCAGAGGGTGTAAAAGGAAAAATAGCAGTCCTTCCGATCGCAAACCCTGCTTCTTTTTATGCAAGGAGCATCTATGTCCACCCCGAGGACAAGAAAAATCTTAATCGGGTTTTTCCTGGCAAGGAGGATGGAACTGCAGCGGAAAGGCTGGCCTACTTTTTAACAGAGACAGCCATCAAACAGGCGGAATATATCATCGATCTTCATGGCGGCGATATGATTGAGGCCCTTGTCCCTTTTACGATTTATCATAAGGGAGAAAACCAGGAACTGGCAGCTGGATCCAGGCAGCTTGCTTCTGCCATGGGGATTGAATATATAGTAGGTTCAACCGATCAGGTAGGGGGATCTACTTACAGTTCAGCCAGCTTCCTGGGGAAAAAAGCGATTATCGCAGAGGCTGGTCAGCAGGGGATCCTTGACAGGGAAAGCTCCCTTCTCCTGCAAGAGGGCACAAAGAACGCGCTGCGCCATATCGGAAATCTCACCGGCACTGTAGAAGATAAACCTACGAGACAGCTGAATACCTTCGATTGGTACAGAGCTGACCACAAGGGATTATGGTATCCAGCCGTTGCAGTCGGAGATTCAGTTAAGAAAGGTGATCTTGTCGGGAAAATCACTGATGAATTTGGAGACAGCATAAAGGAATACCATGCCAATACAGATGGAATCGTTCTGTTTTTGGTAACCTCACTGGCCATTAACCTGGACGATCCATTGCTGGCTGTTGGAGATTAGGATGAAAAGATGGGATGAACTTTCAATCATCGAAACAGCGGAGCTTTATCGGAAGACAGAATTGTCTCCTGCAGAAGTCGTCCAAGATATTTTCAAAAGAGTAAAGGAAATAAATGAAGAGCTCAATATTTTTATCACCCTTACGGAAGAAAGTGCCTTAGCAGCCGCTCTAAAGGCAGAGAGGGCTTTTAAAAGGAAGGAGAAGCTGCACATCTTAACTGGCATCCCTTTCAGTGTCAAAGATCTGTTTGATACAAGCGGGGTAAGAACCACTTGCGGGTCAAGGATCTTAAGCAAGCATATCTCTCGGGAAACTGCGCCATTGATACGGATTCTGGATCAGTTCGGAGCTGTGATGACAGGGAAAACCAATATGCTTGAATTTGCATATGGCGCTGTCCATCCTGATTATGGCCAAACAAATAATCCCTGGGACAGTTCGAAAACGGCCGGAGGATCGAGCGGCGGATCAGCTGCTTCGGTAGCTGCGGGGCTTAGCTTGTTTTCTCTCGGAACAGATACTGGAGGATCCATCAGGATACCGGCATCTTATTGCGGGATTGCCGGGCTGAAGCCAACATATGGCCTTCTGCCGGTTGAAGGTGCATTCCCGTTGTCAAGTTCCTTTGACCATGCCGGGCCGATGGCTAAGAGTGCTGAAGATTTGCTGGTTATTATGGAATCTCTGTGTGCTGGGCCGATTGAATTTTCAGAGGACGAAGAACCGCTGACAGTAGGGGTGCTCCCGCAAGATTTCCTCAATGGAGTAGATGAGGATGTCATCGCTGCCTATAATAGCACCCTGTCTCAGGCAGAAAAGGCTGGGTGGGAAATAAGGGAAGTCAATATTCCTTTATTCGAAAAAACAGAGTCCATCTTGATGAATGTACTCCTGCCAGAGGCGGCGCTGGTTCATGAGCAATGGGCCGGAAGAAAAGCAGATTACGCACCTGTCACTTATAAGCAGATTGAAGCGGGACTGCATCATAACTCGCTAGATTATTTGAAAGCCAGGCAGCAAATGGCGGAACTCCGGCAGCAGGTTGATGAAGCGCTGACTGCTGCAGATATTCTGCTCATGCCGACAGTCTCCTATCCCGCACCGGAAGAAGATCCTGCACTGGAGATGGATGATGAAATGAAATTCACTGGGATTTTCAATGTCACAGGGCATCCGGCTGTGACCATTCCAGCCGGGCTTTCAAAAGGAGGGCTGCCGATTGGGATGCAGCTGGCCGGCAAACATAAAGAAGATATCCGATTATTAAAAAGGGCAGTCAGGCTTGAAAAACAATTAGGTTTTTTAAAGAAAGGAGGCTGCAATGTCTAAGATTCTTAGTTTCTTAAAAGAAAATCAAACTGAAATGATTGAAACCCTGTTAAAACTGACAGAAGCCGAATCTCCTTCGTACTCAAAGCCCCATGTTGATCACTGTGGTGAGGTATTGAGTGAAGAATATGCCAGGTTAATTGGCGGGCCAGTAAGAAAAATAGATAAAGAGGAGGTGGGAAATCAATATCTTTTTACATATGGAGAGGGAGATAAAGAGCAGATTCTTGTGATTGGCCATATGGATACTGTTTGGGCTGCTGGAGCGATTCCGATAAAGAGGGACGGAAATATTTTATACGGACCCGGAGTGTTTGATATGAAGGGCGGCCTGACCGTCACTCTCTGGGCCTTGAAAGCATTGAGGGAATTCGGGGAGACCGGCAGCCGCAAGGTGGCATTCCTGGTATCGACCGATGAGGAAATAGGCAGTGTGCATTCAAAGGATATCATTCTCGAAGAAGCAAGAAAAAGCTCGCTGGTCCTTGTGCCGGAATCCAGCATCAGCCCGGATGGTGATGTGAAGACGGAACGCAAAGGAGCCGGGCAGTTTCTTTTAAAAGTTGAGGGGATTGCTGCCCATGCCGGCATTAATGCATGGGACGGGGCCAGTGCCGTTGAAGAACTCGCCTATCAGATTATCGACTTAAAGAAGCTCGCTAATAGAGAAGAAGGAATATCAATCAATGCCGGTGTGATACAGGGCGGGACGCGGTGCAATGTGATTGCGAAGGAAGCTTCAGCCGAAATTGACGTACGGATCAACAAAAAAGAACAGGCCTTTCAGCTGATGGAGAAAATCAGGAACCGGCCGAGTTTTGTTGAAGGGACCAAAGTAGAGGTAATTGGAGAATTTGAGCGCTTTCCGCTGGAACGGAACGAAGCAGTGAAAGCTCTATATAAGGACCTGAAAGAGATTGCTGCTTCCCATGGCTACGATCTGAAGGAAGGATCTTCCGGGGGAGCGAGCGATGGGAACTTTACAGCCGGCATCGATATCCCGACGATAGATGGGCTGGGGCCGGTTGGGGATGGTGCTCATGCCGAAAATGAGCATGTGGACTTGGATAATCTCCCATACAGAGCAGCTTTGCTTGCGGAAATGATTTTAAAATATATGAAAGAATAGGAGACTAATTCTATGTATATGATGAATTTGACAGCTCTGCAGTTTAAAGAAATGAAAGAATCGGTAGGCACTGTGCTGATGCCGATTGGCATGATGGAGACGCATGGCCCGCACTGCTCGCTCGGAACAGATGTATGGATTCCCCGCGAATTTGTCCGGAGGCTCGAGAAGGAAGTTGGCAATCGAATTTTAATGGCGCCGGAAATCGCTTATGGCCATTCATGGGCACTTGCTCCGTTTGAAGGAACAATCGATATTTCTGCAGAAGCTTTTTCACAGTATGTATTTGAAATTGGGAAAGAGTTTCATAGAAATGGATTTGAGGAAATCATCCTTTTTAATGGCCATGGGGGAAATATTCCGAGTCTCAGCATTGTGGCTGAAAAGCTTTCTGACCTGGGGATGCGCGTCCTGACCATTAACTGGTGGATCGATTACAGAGAGCAGATTTTAACGATTACCAAAGGGCCGGGACATGGCGGTGAGGATGAAACTTCACTTGTGCTGGCAATCAGTGAAGAGCTTGCCGATCCTTCTTTGGCAGGCAATCATCAGGTACCAATGAATCCGAAAATCAAGTTTCAGAACTTAGGGAAGAAGCTGTTCAAAGACGGATATATGGGCAATGCAGGGGAAGCAACAGCCGGCAAGGGCGAGCAATTATACCAAAGCCTGCTGAAGCTTATCATCGCTGACATAGAAGAATTATGGAAACTATCAGAACCTGCAGCCGAAAAGGAGGAAAAAATCAATGCTTAGATGGACAGACGCACCAACAGGGAAAAAGATTGTTGATATCGTCCTTAGTTTAAATGAACAAACACAAAAAATGTATAAACAGGAAGTGGCCACTGCCAGCTATAGTGATACCGTTTCTTCACTCTCAACATTTGATGAAATAGGCAGGTCCCTGGATGAAGTGGAAGGGACCATTAAAACGGTTGAAGGGCACAAAGGCGAGTATCTGCGCTCCATGGTCAATGGCTTCCGTTATTTCGCTCGAAGCCTGCAGGGAGATCAAGTGCCGTATGATGAACTGATCGCCAATATTCAGGAGCTGCCATCCGATCTTATAACAGATGAGCAGCTTGAGCATGCAAGGGAACTGGTTGAGAAGGGGTTAACAGATTTAGGATACAGGGGAAACGTACGGGAGAAAGCGGAAGCATGGCGTTCGGATACTCTTATAGCACCTGATGAAGTAACCGCCGTCGCAGAAAACTTCCGCGAAAAAAGCAAACAGGGCACCCTTTCAAGAGTCATCGGACTTCCTGAAGAGGATGGGATTGACTGGATCAAAAGTATACGCGGCGTGTTCTGGAGCGGTTATTCTAAGTACACTGGCGATTACCGCGGAAATCTTACATTTAATATAGACCGCCCATGGACTGAGCCGATATTGGCGCAAATCATGACACATGAAGCCTACCCTGGCCACCAGGCCTTCTACTGCCGCTGGGATTATCTATTCAAACAGGGAAAACTCCCGCTGGAGGCATCTTATTATCTGATCAACAGCCCGACGAATGCTTTATTCGAGGGCGGGCCTGAAACGGCGCTAAGCTTCCTTGGCTGGGATGATTTAAATGAAGAAACTCCGGGCATTACCGATGATCAGAAGAAGCAATACCAGCTTGCAAGAAACTATCTTGATTATCAGCGGATGTTCACAACAAACGCCTGCTATCAGTATAATCTTGAACAGAAATCAAAAGAAGAAGTTATAGCCTATCTGATCGAAGAGGGCGGAATCACCGAAATAGAAGCTAACAACGCTTTCCGCTTTTTCTCAGACCCTGTCCAAAAAACCTATTTCCCCAGCTATTTTTATGGCAGATGGATGGTAGGCAACTCCTATAAAGAAACACCAAAAGAAAAGCGGGGAGAGTATTTCAGGATTCTGTATGATACACCTCATACGACCAAGACGTTTATTAAAGCGATTGAGGAGTTGAATGGGAAGAGGTTTGATGCTTTTGATACGGTGGGGCGGTTGGAGCGGTGACAGTTGGAGCGGTGACAGGCACCACCCGAAAAATCTTGTTTCACATAAATGTTTCACGGAAAGTGAGCCGAGGGACCTGACCCCATGGCTCAAAAGCGGAAGTGAATTAATAGAAGTACAAAAAAGCGCACGGCTCCCCTGGAGCTGTGCGCTTTTCATTATTCCAATAAGAAAAGTTAAATTCTTTCTTCAATACCTCAAAATTGCCGAGGTATATTCTAAAAAATCATCTAAATGATTCTCAAGTATTTTTTGCAGGATAACTAAATTGATTTCCTGGTAATCATGTACCGCTATATTGCGAAAGCCAATCATTGCTTTCATTTTGGCAGAAAGAGGAGCATCAATGATCCCCTTTTCTTCAATTAAAGAGAAGGCATCCCGGCTGTTTTGAGGCAGTCCCAGTTTTTCTCCAGCTACTATATGCATCGCTAAATCAATGCTTGCTTCACAGGCTCTTTGAAGATTTAGGACGATAGAGTCCTGTTTCGTGAAGTTTTGCAGATTGGCGGGTTTGTCTTCATATTCTTCATTCACTCTTTGAAGGCAGCGTTCAATCATGCTGATTTTATTTAAGATAATATCATTTTCATAAATCCTCCCGTTTTCAAGGATTTTCCTCAATATAGGCGAGCGCTCTTCATTCAGCTTTGCGTACTTTTTTAAAACAACCATCTCGAATCGTGCTTTTTTATCTTCAGCATTACAATAAATGACTTTTCCGGTATGGAGGATTTGAGCCTGAAATACTGTGCTTGCTTTATGAAGATCAACCAAGTCAACATCCTTGCCGACCTTAGCGGCAATCTCCTGCGAAAGGAGAAAGAGGTCATAGCTGTCCAGGTCTGAATGCTGACCACCTCTGAGAAAACCAATGTCAATGTCACTTCCCTGATGGGCTGTTCCTTTAGCGTAAGATCCAAATAGAAAAATCAAAAATGGAGAGAGCCTCTTTACTAGCACATCAACAATGATTTGTTCTGTTTTAGCATCCAATTCAAACCCTCCGTCATTTTTGTTCATTATAACATGAATTATAAGGTTCATTGTTCCGTTTATCAAAGTGTCCGGCCGCATGTGCCAATGAGCCAAGGGACCTGACCCCATGGCCCACCGCAAAAAACGAGCCAAGGGACCTGACCCCATGGCCCACCACCCAAAAAACGAGCCAAGGAACCCGACCCCATGGCCCAATTCATACACCGATTTTCACACTTGAGTGAAAAAGTCTGTATTAATAATTCTTAATACAATTACTATACTGAAATTAGAAATTGTAAGTGTTTTCAACTTGGTAGGGAGGAATGACAGATGAGCAGTTCTTGGCTTGGTTTGGAAGAGAAGGTAGCGATTGTTACGGGTGGTGCTTCGGGCATCGGTTTACATATTACGAATGAGCTCCAGAAAAACGGCGTGAAGGTTGTGGTTGCCGATTTGAATGGGAGTGAAGGCGAGCAGGAAAACGGGTCTTACTTCATCCAATGCGATGTGACAAAGAAGGAGAGCGTTGACCAGGCGGTTGGGAAGACGGTTGAGCTGTTCGGGTCTTTGGATATCCTAGTGAATAATGCAGGAGTGAATCTTCCTAGACTTTTGGTTGACGACAAGGGAGAAAAGCCGGAATATGAGTTAAGTGAAAAAGACTTTGATTTCATGGTTGCTGTGAATCAGAAGGGTCCTTATCTGTTTGCCCAGGCTTCTGCGAAGAAGATGCTGCAGCAGAGCGGCGGCGTGATTATCAATGTATCTTCAGAGGCTGGCCAGGAAGGGTCTGCCGGGCAGAGCTGCTATTCGGCAACAAAAGGTGCGGTGATTGCTTTTACAAGGGCATGGGCGAAGGAGCTTGGCAAACACAATATTCGTGTCGTAGCGATTGCCCCTGGTATCATTGAAACGACTGGCCTGAGGACAGATGCTTATAATGAAGCATTAGCGTACACTCGCGGTGTAACGGTTGATGGCCTTTCAACAGATTACAGCAAATCGATCCCGCTTGGGCGCGAAGGGAAGCTGACAGAAATCGCTGACTTGGTTTCTTACCTGGCTTCTGACCGTGCAGGCTATGTAACAGGGACAACTTTTAATATTTCAGGCGGTAAATCCCGCGGCTGATGCTTGTAAAGACGTGATTGCAGCGCCTTTATGGAAGCCGGCCTGCGGGAAGACCGTCCGGCTTTCATATCAATAGGGGTGATATTATGTCAGACAGAATGATAGATGAACGTGCAGCAAAGATGCTGGCAATTGCCCGGACAAAAACCTATCACTCACTTGATGAGCTTGCAGAAGCAATGGGTGTGGGCACCAGGACGATCAGGAATTATATTAAACAGCTGAATGAAGACTTGGACGGAATTGCTTCTTTTTTCAATGAAAGAGGAAAAGGCTTCCGTTTCGATATCAATAATATGAAAGCGTTCCAATCTTATCTGGAAGAAAGCAGCCCGGAAGATAGCTCGCTGAATTCGCAAAAGGGCCGGATCGGCTTCATCATCGACCGGCTCATCAACAGCGAAGAAACGTATACACTGGATGATTTGGCTGAGGAAATGCACTTGGGCCGCACAACACTTGTCAATGAGCTGAAAAAGGCAGCTGTTTCCCTTGAGACATACAAGCTTATCATCCACGGCAAGCCGAACAGGGGGATGGAGCTGAGCGGCAGG
The DNA here is from genome assembly GCF_984799205.1 of Bacillus sp. SRL543. NCBI lineage: Bacteria > Bacillati > Bacillota > Bacilli > Caryophanales > Bacillaceae > Bacillus > Bacillus sp. SRL543. The sequence continues at coordinate 4,382,057 of NZ_OZ481794.1, read as the reverse complement.
GAATTGGACCTGCGCTTCTACATCCTTGATCATCTGTATGATGTGCTGTATGGCGATTATCCGCTTGATGAAGATATTACAGAGGCGATTGAGAAAATCTCGAATGAGTATAATCTCGAGTCTCCTACCCAGTCGAGGCTGATGGAATTCATCATCATCATGCTGGACCGGCTTTTGAAAAATCATCAGCTTGAAGCTATCGAGGAAAAGCATAAAAAGCTGATCGGTACACAGGAGCATGGGATCGCGCTTGAAATTGTTGAAGCGATCCAAAAGCAACTCCCGATAGAAATCCCTGAGGCTGAGGCTCTGTTCATCACCATTCCGATTGCAGGAAGGCGGACGCCGACAAACAACCGGACGCTGGCAGATATTGCGATTACCGATGATGTAAGGCGGCTGCTGGAACAGATTTTAGAGCAGGTTGGCTTTAAAAGGGAAATCATTGAGCAGAATGAGTCATTCTTTCAGGATCTCCTGTACCACTTGACGTTCATGCTGAACCGGCTGATTTTCGGGCTCCGCCTGAAGAACGCGCTGCTCGCCGATGTAAAGGAAAAATATCCGGTGGCCTACAAAATGGCCGAGATTGCCGGACAGGTGATTGAGAGCAGATATGGGCTCGAGGTGCCGGAGGATGAGCTGGGATATCTGGCCTTTTACTTCGGGGTCTTCATCGGCCAAAGCGATATCAAGGTCAAGCGCTTTCAAAAAGCAGCAGTCGTCTGCGGCACCGGCCGGGGGACGGCAAAGCTCGTCAGCATCCAGCTGGAGCGCATCCTGAATCAGGATACAGAAATCGATCTTTTTGCCGAAAAAGACGCAGCGAAGGAAGTCCTGGATTCATATGATCTTGTTTTTTCAACTGTAAAGCTGCCTTTTGAGACAAAAGCTCCTTTTATCATGGTCAACGAGATATTTGATGAAAGCCGTGTGAAAAGGGAGATTGAGAAAGCGGCCTACAGACAGAGGCTCAACATTCAAAATGGCGGCGAGTATCATTCGGTGATGGCCCAGATGCTTGCAAAAGAATCATTTTTCCAGCTGGACAGCTCTAAGGGCTATCACGAAAATGTCTTCCATATGGTAAACGAGCTGGTGGAAATAGGCCGCCTTGACCCTGGGTTTACAGAGCGGCTGAAGGAGAGGGAAGAAAAAGGGTCGATGGTTTTTGACCGCTATATCGCTTTTCCGCACACCTTCAATCAGCAGTCAGATGACATTGAGCTTGCGATCGGGATTTTCCCGGAAGGGGTCATAGAGAATGGTAGGGAAGTCAGGCTTGTATTCCTGCTCGGATTGCCGGAGGAACAGAATGAAGGCAATGAAAGCCTGATTGTCAAAATCTATGATGAAATTATCGCGATTGCGAACAATGAAGAGCTCATCGCACAGCTGGTGCAGGCAGGGTCCTATGAGGATTTCGTATCCAGCATCGAACGGTCAAACAGGGAAAGGGGCTGAGAAGATGATTGTATTTTTAATCATACTGATCGGGATCGCCTGGCTGGTCCAGAGCATCCTCGGGTTTTTCCAGATCAAGCATTTTAATAAAAAGTATGCTGAAATGAGGTCGCTCGGACGGGTGGCCATCGGCAAAAGAACAGGGAAACTGCGCGCAGGGACGGTCGTCATGTTCGCTATCGACAAAAGGAATAAAATCCTGAAGGCATCGAAAATGCAGGGCGTGACCGTTTTTTCCAAGGTCAAGGACCTGAATGGATTTGAGGGAAAATACCTCCTGAAGATTTCAGAAGAAGATTTCAAGGGCCATGATAAATTGACCCGGCTTGCGATTGCAGACGCGCTCAAGAGCTATGACATCATCTCCAAAGGCGGCGAGCTGCAGGTGAAAAAAGGCTGGATCGATTATTTAATGCCAAAAAAGAAAGAATTGAGAAGAGGGTGAAGAGATGGATTTAATCATCAAATTAGCTGAAGGGTTCATGAATTTATTCCGCACAGGCGGCGAAACCTTTGTCAGCCTTGTCACAGATATTGTACCGCTATTGATCATGCTATTGGTTGCGATGAACGCGCTTGTCCGCCTTGTCGGGGAAGAACGTGTTGAAAAACTTGCAAGAAAATCAGGAAAAAACGCATTCACAAGATATTTCATTCTGCCGATCATCGGGACATTCGTCCTTGCCAATCCTATGACATTATCACTTGGAAGATTTCTTCCGGAAAAATATAAGCCGAGTTATTATGCGGCTGCATCGTATTCATGCCACACGCACAACGGATTATTCCCGCACGTGAACCCGGGCGAGCTGTTCGTATTCCTCGGAATTGCAGCAGGGATCACAACATTGGGACATGATGTAACCGAGCTTGCGCTCCGCTACTTCCTGGTTGGTATTTTCACCAACTTCTTAAGAGGCTGGATCACTGACCTGACAACATCTTATGTGGCCAAGCAGCAAAACGTAAAATTAAATGATACCGTTCAACTATAGAATTCTAGGTGGTGGGAAACATGACATTTCAATCAATCAAAATTTCAAAAGGCGCCGGCGGATTTGGCGGACCTTTACTAATAACACCAACAGACGAGAAAAATAAGGTTGTCTATATTACCGGCGGACAAAGGCCGGAGATTGCTGACAAAATTGCTGAATTAACAGGCTGCGAGCTTGTTGACGGCTTTAAAACATCTGTGCCGGAAAAAGAAATGGCCTGCGTCATCATCGACTGCGGCGGCACACTGCGCTGCGGACTATACCCGCAAAAGCGCATCCCGACAATCAACATCATGCCGACAGGCCAGAGCGGTCCATTGGCCAAGCATATTACAGAAGACATCTACGTTTCCGGCGTAAAGGCGGACAATATCCAGCTCGCAGATGCTGAAGGGGCAGCGGCACCGGCAATGTCAGTACAGGAAGAGGCAGCTGAAGGGATCAAAACACCTAAATACAGCTCAGACAAGAAAATCAGTGAACAGCAAAAACCACAAGGGTTGATGGCAAGAGTCGGTATGGCCATGGGCTCGATCACAAGCGTCTTCTACCAGGCTGGCCGTGATGCCATTGATACAGTTATCAAAACGATCCTTCCGTTCATGGCATTCGTGGCCATGCTCATCGGTGTCATCCTCGAATCAGGAATTGGCGATGTGTTCGCGAAATTCCTGTCACCGTTCGCAGGTTCTGTATGGGGACTGATCGTCATCGCACTTGTCTGCTCATTCCCGCTTCTATCCCCATTCTTAGGCCCTGGCGCCGTTATTGCCCAGGTAGTCGGAACACTGATCGGGGTTGAAATCGGAAAAGGGAACATCCCGCCCCACCTTGCATTGCCGGCCCTGTTCGCCATCAATGCCCAGGCAGCGGCTGACTTCGTGCCAGTAGGACTTGGACTTGCAGAAGCAGAAGTTGAAACAGTCGAAGTAGGGGTGCCATCTGTCCTCTACTCCAGATTCCTTACGGGGGCGCCGACCGTCTTCATTGCCTGGCTCGCAAGCTTTGGCTTGTATGATTGAGATTAAATAATAGAAAAAGTTAGAATGCGGATGAGGAGCTTCATGGTGCATCTGGGCCAGGAGCTCCCCGACCCGCAATATAGAAAACTGATCCAAAAGGAGAGACACAACCATGACAACGAAATTCGAAACCAAAATCAACAGCATCGGCCCTTCTGTAACGGACTTCCTCGGTGAAAAAATGTTCATCCTTTTCGGGGATAATGCTCCAGCTGAACTGGCTGAATACTGCCTCCTTATTGATGTAAAAGAAGTTGCTGGCGAGATTGCAGCAGGCGATACCCTGCAGATCGGCAGCAATGAATATAAAGTTACTTCTGTCGGCGACGCTGTGAAACAAAATCTTTCCTCACTCGGCCATATCACTTTGAAGTTCGACGGCTCACAGACTCCGGAACTGCCAGGCACCCTTTACCTGGAAGACAGTGAAATCAAGGAAGTTAGCGCTGGAGACACAATCCGGATCTACTCATAATGAATAAAAAACAATAGCTTAACTTTTGTCATCCAAGAGTTAGGCTATTATTTTTAAAAAGAGGGGGCAAGGGAAATGAAATTAGTCATTGATTCAGCAAATGTGGAAAGCATTGGGAGACTCGTGGATTTTTTCCCGATTGACGGGGTCACCACTAATCCGAGCATCGTTGTAAAGGAGCAGAAGCCGTTTCTGCCTTTGCTCAAGGAAATCAGAGCTGTCATCGGGGAGGATAAAGAGCTGTTTGCCCAGACCATTGCCGGGGATGCAGAAGGAATGGCGGAGGAAGCCCGCTGGCTTTCTGAAGCAGTATCCGGGAACGTCGTTGTAAAAATTCCTGTCACGATGGAGGGCATTAAAGCGATTAAAATGCTGAAGGCTGAGGGAATCCGCACACTGGCGACTACGGTTTATACACCGATGAACGCGTATCTTGCTGCCAAAGCCGGTGCCGATTATGTCGCTCCATATGTTAACAGGATCGACAACCTTACTGGCAATGGTGCGAAGGTAGTCGCAGAGATTACTGAGATCCTCTCAAAGCATAACTTATCTTGTGAGATCCTGGCCGCCAGCTTCAAAAACGTCCAGCAGATTCACAATGTCTGCCTTGCCGGCGCGCACGGAATCACCGCCGCACCAGAACTGATTGAGGCGCTCGTCAAAATTCCCTCCATTGAAGACAATGTAGAAACCTTCAGGCAGGATTGGATGGGGCAGTATGGAGCAGCCAGTTTAATTCCTAACGGGGACAAATAGATAGAAAGAGGAAGGTGGAACCTATGATTAAAGCCATTGTCTGCGATTTTGACGGGCTGATCATCGACACAGAATATGCTCTTTACGAAGCATTCTGCGACCTGCTTGAAATTGACCCTAGTGAAATGCCGATTGCAGACTATTCCCATTTTATCGGCACCGACTCAAAGGGCTTATATGAATATATCATGGAAAAATCAAACGGCACCATGACAATCGAAGAGATCATCGAAAGATCTCATATCTTACATAAAGAAAAACTTCAATCTCCTATTGCCCGTGAAGGGGTTGAAGACTATCTGAAGGAAGCCAAGAGCAGGGGGCTGAAAATTGGGCTGGCCTCCAGCTCTAACCGGGAATGGGTCACCTTCTTTTTAAAAGAGCTGAATTTCCTACAGTATTTTGACTACATCCAGACTTCGGACGATGTTGAGAAGGTAAAGCCTGATCCGGCTCTCTACAGGAATGTTATCAGCCATTTCGGGATCGAACCGTCTGAAGCCATTGCTTTTGAAGATTCTATGAATGGATCCAAGGCTGCCATTGCGGCAGGGCTTAGATGTGTGATTGTGCCGAATAAAATTACTAAGAATTTGGCATTTGAGGGGTATCATATGAGGCTTGGGAGTATGGGGGAAAAAGAGTTTGGGAGAGTAATAGAGGAGATTGAGGGAGTGTAGGGGACAGCTTTTTGGCTGTCTCTTTTTTTATCCTTATACTTATTCCTAAAAATAGCAGTAATCTTATCAAACCTTCATGCAGCTTGCAGATTAGCAGTCATTGCAGCAATAGTTTAGCTATTGTAAACCGGCAATTTTTCTAAGGCATTTAACAGCCTGCCTTCAAAGAATCCACTCTCAATTGTATGGAACTGCTATGCTGTTTAAAAAAACTCAATGGCACAGGAAGGAGAGCTGGAAACCATGATGATGAAGAGACTATTTTGTGTACTGTTTACAGCGCTGCATGGATGATTGGAGCTTGTTCAAACCATTTGGTTTCATATGATGAAGACTTTAATGTTACGCTCATACAAGATTTTAGATAACGAAAAAGCTGCAATATAGACTTTTTTTATAAGCCTCTAAGAAAGGCCCCCTGGTTATTATTATTTAATTATAATAATCAGAGGTTATTTTCCACTTTTAGATATCTTATTAACTAACTAAGACTTTTTACTCTATCCCCCAATTTGTATCTGTCCCAATGCCAAACCAGATATTAAAATAGCCCCGGCCAGACCCGGAATGCTTATTAGCAGCTTATGAAAAAAAGAGATATCTGTAAAGCGCTTATATACTTTTTCGGCAAGGAGGGCAAGCGGGATGAATAACAGCAGCATTTCTCCTATACCGAACAGGTCGCCAGAATCAAAGGGACTGCTGATAAATTGATCGACAAAGTGGTTGATGGTGAGAAGTATAGTGAATAAAAACATTTGAAATAGAAAGAATAGCAGATTTTTCAACTGGGTATCTCCTAGCTTTGTGTGTGAAAGTAAGCTTCATTATGTAAATTTTAATGCAATTCTTATTGTAGGACAAGGTGACTGTCTTTGGGTCTGTTTGATTAATAAGTTGAAAAGAGTGAGTCCCGGTATGTGAAAGGAGGTTTTAGAGTAAAGGGGAATATATAGAATAAATGTAGTGTAACATTTTAATTAGAATTCTAAATATGGGGAGAGGCAGTCCCTCTTTTATTAGCAGGGACATGCCTATCCTTTATTACAGCAGTCCTTCTTTTACCATATCTAAAATATCGCTTTCAGCACTGAGTATATCTTTTTCGGCGCGGCTAGAGATGTTTTCAGCTGCTTTTTGGGCTTCTGTGATGGCGGCAGTTTCATCAATGGTTAGCAGTTTCCTGTTTTCCATAATAACCTGCCCATCTATAATGGTAGTTTCGACTTCATGCCCCCTGGCCGAGTAGACTAAATTCGGAACTATGTTTCTGATCGGCTTTGTAAGGACAGGGAAGAAGGATGGATCCTGGAGATTGATAATAATCATATCAGCCTTTTTGCCTTTCTTTAAAGACCCAATTTCCTGATCAATCCCCATGACTTTTGCTGCTTCAATGGTTGCCATCCGCAGGGCGCGGGTGGCGTTGAACACCTTCGGGTCAGCCATTTTGACTTTGTTTAATATAGCGGAAAATTTCATTTCATTAAACATATTATTGCAGTTATTCCCTGGAGCCTGGTCAGAACCTAAGCAGGCTGTTCCCCCTGATTCCATAAAGTGAAAGACAGGAGGGACAAGGCCGTCTATGATACCGATACTTCCGGAGCAATAAATCATGCCAGCCCCGCTTTCAGCCACTCTGGCAGCTTCTTCATTAGTTGCTTCTGTCAGGTGGACAGCAATCAATCTCTCGTTCAATAGCCCCTGTTCCTCCAGAAAATCAATAGACCTTTTTCCATAGCGTTTGATCATTTGATCAATCTCTCTGTCTCCCTGGGCTACATGCATATGGAGCTTAGTGTCTAATCTTTCCCCATGCCCTTTTATCTCTTTAAGGAGTTCAAGGCTCATCATATCTGGCCCATGAGGACCTAAAATGACTGAAATTCTGCCATTTTCGCTTTCATGGTGGGTATTAAAGAGATCAAGATTTCTCTTTAGCTTCGTATTTCCAATGGAAGGATCAAATGGATATAGTTCACCTACCGGCAGGTCGCCGACATTATCGGGAATCTCATTAACCAGCTCGGCAACCCTGGCACGTGCGCCAATCTTTTTATAGTTTTCTACTATAAGGTCCATTCGTCCATCATAGTCACAGAAGGTGGTTGTGCCGGATTTTAGGCCTTCGATAATATTGACCATAGACCCTTTGGCGGATTCTTCGGGTGTCAAATGCTTCATGAATGGCCAGAGCCCTTTTTGCATCCAGTTGGACATATCCTGGGCAACACCCCGGAAGATGGCAATGCCAGTATGGATATGGGCATCGATAAAGCCTGGCATGACTAATTTGTTTGTTGCATCAATCACCCGCTCGCCTTCATAACTTGCCTTAATCTCATCAAAGCTCCCGATATCGTGAATCCTGTTTCCTTTTATCGCGATGGAGCCATTTTCTATAAAGCCTACTCCCTGTCCTTCCATCGTTAAAATATGTGCATTTTGTATAATGATATCTACTTTCAATCATGACACTTCCCTTGCTTACATAGTTATGTTTTTTGGATAGTCCGTACGTTTCATTCTTTTGTTTAACACATAAAGGCTCGAAAATACTGCTGCAGCGGTAATGATGATGCCAACCCATCCGGCGGTTGCTCCCGCGGCCAGAAAACCGATAAAGGAGCAGATCCCAATCAGTAATGCATATGGAAGCTGTGTGCGTACATGTTCAATATGATCGCAGGCCGCTCCCGTCGAAGCGAGGATAGTCGTGTCTGAGATAGGGGAGCAGTGGTCGCCGAATAAACCGCCGCTAATTACAGCCCCTATGACTAAGGGGATACTGATATCCATTGCCGCGGCTATAGGCAGGGCAATAGGCATCATGATGGCAAATACTCCCCATGAGCTTCCAGTCGCGAATGCAATGGCTGATCCCAACAGGAAGATTAATGCAGGCACCAAGAAAGAGGGGAGATTATCGCCTACTATTGCTGACATATAGGCCCCGAGCTCCATTTCCCCAGCTACTTTTCCAATTGACCATGCCATGACAAGAATCATGGGTACAATCATCAGGCTGACTACTCCTTGTGTCCATTCATCGAAAGCTGTTTTCACAGAATGAAGCCCGGAAGAAATTGAAATCACTGCTGCTCCGGCGGATCCGGCCAGAAAACCGCAAGAGATAGCAAGAACTATATTGGCCTTGATAAATGCTCCCCTTAATCCATTTTCGGCAATATCCCCTGTCCAAAAGATAACAGTGAAGATTGTTAGGAATAAGAGCACCATAGGCACGAGGAACTGCCTAAACTTAAAGACATGGCCTTCAGGAAAAGAATCTGCATTGTCTGCCACTAAAGGTTTGTCATTCTTGCCGAAAACCTCACCGGATTCAATTGCTCTTTTTTCTGCCTGGTACATAGGTCCAATATCCAATCCTGTATTAATGACATATAAAACCCCTACCATCGCAAATAATCCATATAAGTTATAAGGAATCATCTGAATAAAAAGAGACCAGGGATTTTCTGATAAAGAGAGAGCAGTTATTTGTGTGGCTAGCAGCCCTGTAATAAAAGGCCCGTAGCTGCTGATAGGAGACATTGCTGCAAGTGAGGCACCCATGGAGTCTAAGATGTATGCGAGCTTAACCCTGGAAACATTAAGCTTATCTGTGAGCGGCCTCATAATGGTTCCAAGAATAAGGACAGGCTCAGTGTAGGAAAACAAAAAGGCGCTTCCCCATGTGATATTTTGAACCTTTTTTCGTGTATTGACCCTTTTTGTAGCGATATTCGCGAAAGCTTGAGCCGCACCTGTTGCCCGCAAAATGTGGATGAATCCTCCTGCAAGGGAAACCAGGACCAGCAATCCGGCATTCCATGGATCGGCAATCGAAGGAATCATAAAATCAGAGATACTCCTGGCAAAACCTGAAAATGGATTCCATGAATTAATAATGGTAGACCCGACCCAGACACCAATGAACAAGGATAAAATCGTTTGCTTTGTCAGAAGGGCGATAATAATTGCAATAAGCGGCGGCAGTAACGCCAAAATACCAAACTCCATCTCACTTTCCCCCTATTTAGATAAATTAAAAGCCAGTTCTATCTCTCACCCCCTTTAATGGAGCTTTTTATTGCTAAGATCAGCTTCTCCATATGTTCTTCCATTTCGGCTGATGCCGTATCGGCATCTCCGGCTTTAATGGCTTCAAGCACCTTACTATGATCGGGGGCAAAATGTCCTCCCTGTGTATGAGCGGCAAGGTATGGAAAGGTCTTTTCCAATTCTATCTCCTCCAATATAAGCAGCTTCAGGGTAGAACATAAAAAACCATTGCCTGAAGCATCTGCAACTAATTCATGGAAATGGCAGCTGACCTCTGTCAGATCTAATTGATGGGAAGCATCACAGCAATGTTTTTCAATAGTAAGCTCCATTTTTTTTATATCATCTTCATGGGCATGAAGGGCTGCAAGCCTGGCCGTCTCCATTTCAATTACCTTCCTTGCGTGCAATAGGTCGAGCAAATCCTGATAGCTTCTTGGTTTGGAGGCATTGATAAACTCTTTTTCTATTTGATAACGATTAAGCTCATCTTCGATATACCCCAGTTGTTTCATACCTTTGTGGGAAAGCTTCCTTCCCTGGTTTTTTATCAGCTCGGTATATCCCTTATGGTCAAACTCCTTCAATAACCTCCCTATGCTGGCAGTACTTATGTCTATTTCGAATCGAGCCATCTTCTCCTTAAGAACCCAAGAGCCCAGGGGGGCAGGCGAATCAGCTAATATCCGCAAAAGAGCATAATTCCTGTAATCATGTTTGGACTTAAAGAAAGTTTGTATATTTTCTGGCATATTTACTCTCCCATCTATACCTGCTCATCATTAATGAGCAGGTATAATTATAATATTTCGACTATTTATTCAGTATTCCTTCTGCATTTAAAAATTTTGGCAAAAGAGATATGGACTATTTAAAAATAAAGCTTAATTCGGTTTACCCTGGTCTATCAGCAGAGCAGGAGTATGGAATTATTTAAAATTTATGTGTCTATGCTTAAATATTAAATTTTCAAAAAAGTATTGCTTAATTTGTATTACCTAACTATAATACAAATCATAACAAATTAATAAGCGCTTTCAAAAAGGAGGGGTATTATATGAAGCTTGCCGGGATGAATATTACATTCAGGCATTATCCGTTTAAGGAGTTTTTGGAGTGCATGACAAGTCTTGATATCCGGCAGATTGAGTTGTGGGCTGGAGAGCCGCATTTCTATGTATACCGGAATCTGCCTGGCCATTTAAGAAGCATGAAGCGGGAGCTTAGATCGAGAAATATGGAGCTGGTTTGCTTTACGCCGGAGCAATGTGTTTATCCTTACAATATTGCGGCGTCCGATTCTGATTGGAGAAGAAGCAGTTTGGAGTACTTTAAGGATAATTTATATGCTGCGCTGGAGCTGGACTGCAATATGATGCTGATTACTTCAGGCATTGGGGATCATTCTGTGAGCAAGAGAGAATCGTGGAATTATGCCGCTGATTCGATTCATCAGCTAGCAAAGATAGCAGAAAAGGAAGGGATGAACCTCGTCCTGGAACCGTTAACAAGGTTTGAGACCAATCTTGTGATGGATGTTGAGGGAATTAAGAGGATGCTTGAGGATATCCAATCACCTTCTCTGACAGGAATGATTGATACTATAGCGATGCAGCTCGCGGGGGAAACTCCTGAAGAATATTTTTCCACTCTCCGTGATGTTAAACATTTTCATTTGATAGATGGGGATGGTATGTCAGATGCCCATTTGGCACTGGATGATGGAAAGCTGGATTGGCGGGGGTATATGAAGTCTCTTGAAAGCAGCGGGTATAAGGGGGCATGCACCCTTGAGATTATGGGATCTGATTATTATAGAAATCCAAAGGAAATAGTTTCAGAGTCTGTGAAAAAATTAAGAGAGATGGAAGCATTCCATTTTAAAACTGGGGGAACTCAAAATGAGTAATGGGGCTCTAACACGCAAGCTTGGATTTTGGGCGGCGCTGGCTATTGCGGTTGGGACGACAATAGGATCCGGTATTTTTGTTTCGACAGGGGAAGTGGCAAGAGCAGCTGGCACCCCGACTATTTCAATTTTGGCCTGGGTCATCGGCGGGCTGATTGCTATTCCGCAAGTAATGGTGCTGGCAGAGCTGTCTACAGCCTATCCACAAAATGGAAGCGGTTACGTATATCTCAATAAAGCTGGCTGGCGGCCTTTGGCTTTTTTATACGGATGGTCTACCTTTTGGGCGCTTGATCCGCCAAGCATCTCGATTATGGCACTGGCCATTGTCTCTTATGTAGCTTCCTTCTTCCCTTTCTTTGACGGCATGAATGGAAAGCTGCTTGGCATTGCCATCATTTTGGCGATTACGGCTATCCATTATAGGAGTGTAAAGGAAGGCGGCCTCTTTCAGGTCATCATTACAGCAGTAAAAATCATCCCATTCCTGATTGTCATTGCACTTGGCTTTATCTATATGAACCCAGGAAACTTTTCTTATACTCCAGCATCCGGCAGTACGGAAACAAGCTTGATCGGAGGCGTTTCAGCTACAACTTGGGCATATACAGGCATGGCGGCGATCTGCTTCATGGCCGGGGAATTCAAGAATCCGGGCAAGGTGCTACCGCGTGCGCTGATTACTTCAATCTTCATTATCCTTACGCTTTATACGCTGCTTGCTGTCTGTGTAATCGGCCTTATGCCTTTTGAACAGCTGATTCAATCCAATGCGGCTGTTTCTGATGCGGTTAAGTATATTCCGGGGTTATCGGATATTGCTTCATCGTTTGTAGGAGTGACAGCGATTGTTGTCATACTCGGTTCTTTGAGCTCATGTATCATGTTCCAGCCGCGGCTGGAGTACGCGATGGCAAAGGACGGCTTGTTTTTTCAGCGCTTTGCGAAGGTCCATCCGAAATATGAAACTCCCAGCTTTTCGATATTGGTGCAGGTCATTTATGCGTGCTTCCTGGTTTTCTTCGGCAATCTAACGGCCCTGCTGGGATATTTTACGCTTATCCAGCTTCTGATCAATATTATGGACTTTGCAGCCGTCTATAAATGCCGGAAAAGAGACGACTATAAGCCGGTCTATCGGATGCCTTTATGGAGGATTACAACGATTTTGGCCATCGCCGGGGCTGCCTGGCTTGCCTGGGGAACTTTTACCTGGGCGCCGATCCAGGGCATGATTGCGGCATTGGTTGTCGTTGCCACCGGACTTCCTGTCTATTATTATTGGGAAAAAAAGTATGGCTCAAAGGCTGCCAAAGACAATATAGTTGCCTGATGCCAAGGAGGGGAGTTAGTGATTGCTGACTCCCTGAAAATTTTCAAAGGAAAAAGATTGAATTATTTGTAATGTTTATTTATAATACAAGACATAACAAATAAAGCAAGAGACTCATAAGGAGAGTGTTCCCATGTTGAAGTTTGATGAAGAATTGTTTTTGAAACTTGTAGAAAAAGAGGGCCTTGGCTACAGAGGCGAAATTGAGAAGATTGTTGATGGTATCTGCCAAAAGGGCTACAGCAATATTTACATGATTGGCGCCGGCGGAACGATCGCCATGATGTATCCTTATGAATATATGTTCAAAACACACTCAAGCATTGATGTCCGTGCAGAAATTGCTTCAGAATTCATGGCTACGAATCCTAAGCATTTTACAAAGGATTCTGTCTGCATCTTTACTTCTGTGTCAGGCACAACAGAGGAAACGGTTGCGGCTGCAAAATTCTGCAGGGAAAGAGGAGCAACTACGCTGGCTTTAGTCGCTGAAGCGGACACGCCGCTGACAAAAATCGTCGACTACTGCATCACAACTGGATCTGAAAAGCATTCTTTTGATACATTCTTTATGCTGTTATATATGGTGTCCTTCCGCTTCATGCATAACAATGAAGAATTTCCGCAATATGACCAATTCGTGAAAGAAGTATCATTGCTTCCAAGAGCCATTCTCGATGCGGTAAAGTCTTTTGATAAAAAAGCGGAGGAATTTGCTGTTAAGCATAAAGATACGGACTACCATATGATGATCGGATCAGGCAATCTATGGGGCAATACGTACTCTTATGCGATGTGCATTCTGGAAGAGATGCAGTGGATCCACGCAAAATCGATCCATGCTGCTGAGTTTTTCCATGGCACGCTTGAATTGGTTGTCGAAGATACAAGTGTCATTTTGCTAAAAGGGGAAGATGAAACCCGTCCGCTTGCCGAGCGCGTTGAGCGTTTCGCTGAGAAGATTACAAAAGAACTTACAGTAATCGATACGAAGGATTTTAAAATGGAAGGAATCAGCGATGAATTCAGGAAGCATTTCGCTGTCAATATCAATTGGGCTGTCCTCAGCCGCATCAGCGTTTACCTTGAGCGGGAGAGAAATCATCCTTTGGAACTCAGACGCTATTATCGCAAGATGGAGTACTAAGAATGATCGAGCACTGCTAGCGGCAGTGCTCCTTTCTTAAGCTGAAAGGAGTGAAAACACCATGAAGGTCGTTACAGTCGGAGATAACTGTATGGATGTCTATAAGGACAGCGGAAAAGCTTATCCTGGGGGGAATCCGGTAAATGTGGCGGTTTATTTAAAAGCATTGGGAGCGGAACCTGCGTATATTGGCTGGGTCGGCACGGACCACTATGGGGAAGAAATGATTAAAAGCATCCAGGATAAGGGAGTGGATACAACCCATCTTTCCATAAAGGAAGGAAAAACAGCCGTTACAGATGTACATATGGAAGGCAATGACCGGCGCTTTGGTGACTATGATGAAGGTGTAATGAGCGAGTTTGCTTTGACAGGAGAAGAACTTGAATTTATTGCTGCTCATCAGCTGGTGCATGCCGGGCTATGGGGACATGCACAAAATTATTTTTCTCTTTTTAAGAAAAAAGGGCTGTTGACGTCCTTTGATTTCTCTGATCAGCTGAACCATAAACTGGTCCAAAGTTTGCTGCCATATGTTGATTATCCTTTCTTCTCTTATAAGGAAAATGATGCGTTTATCCGCCAATTTTTAAAAAATGCTGTTGGCAAAGGGGCAAAGATTGCGGTTGCCACTTTGGGTGAAAAAGGTTCGCTTGCTTATGATGGAAGAGATTTTTACGAGTATGGTGTGGTGGATACTGACGTTGTGGATACGATGGGAGCGGGAGATTCTTTCATAGCCGGGTTTACTTACGGTATTTTGAAAGGCCTTTCAACACAAAGCTGTTTGGAATTGGGCGCGAAGACTGCCGCCAATACAATCAGATATTTTGGTGCCTGGTGACTGGGGAGTTAGATCAATGTATAATAGATCTTAACAATCTATCGAAGGTAAGGATGAGCCAGATGAATTTAAATCCTTCAACGCCTCAGCCGCTGTATATGCAAATCAGGCAAATGCTGAAGAATGACATCCAGAGCGGAAAGTACAAGCCGGATGAACAAATTCCAACAGAAGCAGAGCTTTGTGATATTTATAATGTGAGCCGGATTACGATCCGCAAAGCCATTGAGGAATTAGTGAATGAAGGAACTCTTACACGCGTACCGCGCAGAGGGACGTTTGTGGCTTCAAATAAGTTCCATAACGAGCTCTTGTCTGTAAGCGGCTTCTCGGAATTCAGCCACCAGCTAGGGATGATTCCCAACTCGCGGATATTAAGAAGCGAAGTCTTATCTGCATCAGAAGAGGTCGCCGGGCACCTTCGCATTGAAGAAGGCAGCCCTGTTCTTGAATTGGAGCGGCTGATGTATGTAAATGACCGCCCTTTATTCTACGACATCGCACACTACTCTCTCATGCGATTCCCTGATTTGGAAAAGAAAATCGCGAGGCTTGAATCCACCTATCAGATCCTCCTGGAGGATTACAGCACTGAAATTATCAGCAATGACAAAATCATCGATGTGATCGGGGCCACGAAAGATCACGCCAGACTGCTGGAATGCGATATTGGCGCGAATCTTTTCAGAATCGTCAAGATTGCGTTTGATTCAAAGGATGAACCAGTCCACCTTTCTACATTTGTTTGTGAAACGAATAAAGTTAATTTGACTGTTCATCGGGCGAAATAGACATTCGGGGCCATACTCCTTTTTTGTGGAGTATGGCCCTTTTCCATTGTTCCATTTTATATAGGGCATTAAAATTTTCCCAACCCCCAAATCTGTTACTTTTGTCATGTCCATCCGTCTATTAATATATAATACTACTCAAACTCCTCAGCGAGTCCCACTCTCTCTTATTGAAAAAAACAGCCAGGAGGAAAAGATGATACTTTCTGTTGACGGAATACATAAGACGTATGGAAAAGAAAAGATATTAAAGGGAATAAGATTTCAAATCGATGAACCGAAAATTGTGGCGCTTGTCGGACCTAACGGGTCAGGAAAGTCTACGTTGCTGAATATCATTGCCAATCTGCAGCAGGCCGACCAGGGCAAGGTAACCATTTTACATAAAAGCAATCAGGATCATAATATCTTTAAAGAAATTTCATTCATGCAGGACAACTCGGTCCTTTACGACTACTTGACTGGATATGACCATCTCCAATTCATTGGCGATATGCAGGGAATCTCTAAGAAAAGACTGCTATCGACTGCTAAGCGGGTTGGCATGGATGCTTATTTGAATAAGAAGGTCGGAAAGTATTCTCTTGGCATGAAGCAGCATCTTCTTTTGACGATGGCACTTGTAAACGAGCCAAAGCTCTTGATCCTGGATGAGCCTTTGAATGGGCTTGATCCAACGAGCAGCATCCGGGTGAGGAATCTTTTGCTGGAAGAACAGCAGAAGGGCACCTGTATTTTATTATCTTCCCATAATTTATCAGAAATCGATCGGGTCACCTCGCACATCCTGTTCATGAAGGGCGGGGAGCTGATAGAGGAAAATATCGGAGTATACGAGAAGGTATTTTACCATGTTCTTGTTGATGAGCAGGAAAGGGCAGCGGCCATAGTTAAAGAGAACCAGGCTGATGTCTCATATAATGAAGGGAAATTTGTTTTTGCGAGCGAAGATTTAACGCTGCCTTCATTCATCCAGCTTATGAAGGAGAATCGTATCGGCATCCTGGATATTGAGAAAAAGGTGCATGGTTCAGAAGAAAGGTACCAGAGGATTTATTTGGAAAATGGTGCCGGGCTATGAAGCATATCATGTTCGAGCTGAAAAAGCTGATCAGGCAGAAGAAGTTTCTATGGCTCTTTTTCATTGTTCTGCTCTATACAATGGCGGTCTATTTTTATCATTACCAGCAGTACCCGGAGATGAAGGACCGGGCCTATTTCGCGGTCCAGCAATTGGATGAAGAGGCAAGGGGTGCTCAGACGCAGCTGATGCTCGAGCAAAAGGATACTCCGGAAAATCCGCTGATTGCCGAACAGCTTTCTGAGATCCAAGGTATGCTGAGCAGCATTTTCCAGTGGAAGGTGGCTGTTACAGAAGAAAGATGGTGGGACATTCCGAAGCCGGAGGGTGAGTTTCTATCACATTTGCAGGCTTTTTTGGACAGTGGCGGGGTATTCACTGGAATTCCGCAGAGTGAGATCCAGGCAAGGCTTGATAAAAGCCGCTGGCTCCAGAAATATAATTTGCCTTATGAGGATGAAGAGTACCCTCTTTCAGCCCATCTGATCTTGAAGGAGGGCAGCTCTGTATTTATGGGCGTGATCGGGCTTGTTCTTATGGTGTTATTTTTCGGCAGCAGCCTTTCACAAGAAAAGGAGCAGAACACCTGGTCTACACTGGCGACCCAGCCGATATCCCGCTGGCGGCTGGCCGCCGGCAAGTATATGAGCCTGCTGGTGTCAGCGTTATTGTTTGTTGTGATTGTAATAGGAGTCAGCGTCCTGATTCCCCTGCTGGTCCAGCAGAATTTGAGCATGCAATACCCAGTGATAGTTGGAACCGAGGATAAGGCTACACTTATTCCAATATATCAATTCATCTTCCGTGCCATTTTGTTTTTTGTGTGTGCGAGTGGCTTTCTTTTCAGCCTGATTTTCTTTTTCAGCAGTTGGACGAAGAACACCTTTATGACTATCATGCTGACTGTTTTTTTCTCGCTGGCAGGCTTTATTGTGACGGATATGCAAGCCGTTTTACAGGGACCGTTCAATCCTTTTAGCTTGCTGATGGCTGACCGCCTGGCTATGACAGTCCCATCGAAGACTGATTTTCTCTATTTTCTTGGAGCTTTCTGCTGGAGCTCTGCCCTTTTAATAGTGGCAAGCAGATTATTAAAAAGGGAAGGAAAGCAGCGTTTTTCCTCTGTCCACCGGCCATTTAATAAAGGGAGAACACAGCTTACCAGCAGCCTCATGGCAAATTTCATTCTGTTTGAATGGAGGAAAGAAAGGAGAAAAGGACTGCTGCTGCAGGTGATGGCCGTTTTGGCGGTGTTTATTGTCCTTGGCTCGGTCATTCTTACTTATGAGAAAGATGAAAGAGCTGAAGCTTATATTGCGGGGCTTGAAGAAGAGGTCAGAGTGATAGAGGAAGAGCTGCTACCTTATTATGAAGAAGCTATTGGGCTTTCTGAAAATAGCCAAGGGGACAAAAAGTACGCTGAGGAATTAAAAACTGTACTGAATTTATATGAGGAACGGTTGGGAAAAGTGAATAAAGCAGTTGATGGCTACTACCATCATGAACTCGCACCTTTACAGGAGTATCATCTATTTGAGCTGCAGGCTGCTAATGGTGAGTTTGATACAAACAATATTTCTCAAAGCTATGTAGATTTGCTGGGCCAGTTCACTGTTGATGTGAGTCTGGCTGAAAAACAATGGATGCTGGAAAAGCAGATAGACCCGATCATAGCCGGGGAGTTCAATCCAACCATCAATACCACTTGGACCCATGAACAGCCGAATCAGACTCAAGAGGAATGGGTGAATCAGAACAAAAAGATTGATAACTCCGGCCTATATTCGCTGTATTATTATTTTGACCACTATTTTTCTTATATTATCGTTGTATTCTTCTTCCTTCTCGGGGGAGGGCTAGCAAGGGAAAGAGGCAAGCGGCCTGCCATTCAATTCATAAGGACGCAGCCTGTAACAGGCAGACAGGTTTTTATCGGAAAGCTGATAGCCGCTTCAAGTTTAAGTCTCTTAAGCTGGACAGTCCTGGTCTTTCTGGTGGTGCTGGCAGGGGCGTTTGCAAATGGATTCGGGGATTGGCTGTATCCGATTGTCCATTATGACAGTGCCGCCGCGGTTGGTTCGGCTTCTTACACCGGCCAAAGTCCGGCCGGATGGAGCACCGGCTTCCACTTGGAAAGCTTGGGGAGAGTGGTGCTGGAGAATTATGCGCTGCATAGCCTGGTCCTTTTGTTTTTAATCGTATTGTCTGTGTTTCTTTCTTTATTCATCAAAAATCAGTTCAGTGTGCTGGCAGTGGCGGCAATTGTTTGCATATCCGGTTATGCCGTAAGCACCAGGATTTTTTCGGCTATAGCTCATATGCTGCCTTTCACTTATCTTAATCCTGCTAAGGTAATCAACGGTGAAATGTCGGTTGAGTTGAATAACCCTGGTATTGCTTTTGCTGATGGATGCTGGGTGATGATGGGGGCGGTGCTGGTTTTGGGGGCAGCTGGGTATGTGGTTTCGGGCTGGGTAAAGAGGAAGGGTTTTGTGGCCCATCCTTTGAAGGTGAGCAAGTCTATTTAAAGAAGCACGGTTATATGGAATTAATAAAGTGGTACGTGAACGAGTATCATTTTTGTCTTTCGCAAGAAGGATTCCAAGACTCATTTATTGTATTTACGCTTTGTTAGGTGTCTTATTTTTAAGGCAATATTCATAGACTGGTCCTAGACTAGCACACATTAATTTAATGATGAATCAAAAAATAAATCTCTTAAAAGTTGTCCCTCATCCTAAATTAAAGTAACATTAAAAATGTTAATAGTTTCCTTTAAATGAATATATAGGAATCTATTGGTGAAAAAGATTAAAGGGGAGATAATGGCGTTGAAAAAGTTGTTTAAAAGTTTAGCGACACTATTTGCGGTTGTGCTGCTCGTTTCTTCGTTTGCAAATACTTCAGTTTCTGCAGCGGAACAAACCAGGAATTGTGTCCCCAAAAAAATCATGTGGGGAAAAACAGAGCTGAAGAGCGGACAATTGGGTAAGGTTACAATTTTAAAAGAAACAAAGTTATATTCCTTGAAAGATAATAAGCTTGCGGCGGGAAAAACACTGCCTGCTAAAGGTGAATACAGAGTCTATTCTTTTAAGAAGGCTTCAGGAGCGGAACTTTATGGAGTCGGCGGCGGATCTTATGTTAAAAAAGACAGCCTGATTAAGTATGAAACTCCTTCAAAGCGGAAGCTGGCTGAGCTTAAAGCAGCTGCTTGTGTTGAAAATGAGGGCGGCTTCCTGTGGAAGGCAGAGAAAAATGGCAACACCGTTTATATGCTTGGATCCATCCATGTTGGCATTGAAGAATATTACCCATTGAATTCAAAGATCATGAATGCTTTTAATAAATCACAGAACCTGGTTGTAGAAGCAAATATTCTGAATGTAGATCCGTATGAAATTCAGCAGTTCATCATGGAAAAAGGCGTCTATACTGACGGAACGACTATTGAAGATCATATCTCAAAGGAACTGTATACAAAGCTGGGAGCTGCATTGGACGAATATGGAATGGATATTAATAAACTGAAACAATTCAAGCCCTGGTATATGAACATGCTGCTAGAAGGCCTGGTTCCTATGGATCCCAAGTATAATCCGGAATTGGGGATTGATTATCAATTATTATCCAATGCCGGGAAGAAAAAAATCATTGAGCTTGAGGGAATGGACTTCCAGCTTAATATGATGGCAGGTTTTTCAGATAAAGTGCAAATCAAGCTTCTGGAAGACTTCCTGAAAACTGAGCGCAATGGCAATGAAATCGAGCCTCTTATCAAAGCATGGCAGTACAGCGATGATGCTGCTATTGAGAAGCTGGTATTCGACATCCCTGATAACAGCCCGGAATACAAAGAATATATGACAGAAATGTTCGATAAACGCAATATGGGCATGGCCAATAAAATCGAGCAGTATCTCAAAGCAGGCAATAAACAAACCTATTTTGTCGTTGTAGGTGCAGGACATTATTTTGGTGACATGAGTGTTATTAAATTGCTGGAGAGAAAAGGTTATAAGATAGAGAAGATTCAATAGAAAAACAGGGTCAGACCCCTACTTTAGTAGGGGTCTGACCCTGTTTTTGTTAATTGTTTAAAAGAGCCAGCTTTGCTTTAGAAGGAGTTTCATATTTTATGTTATTTGTTCTCTGGACATATAAACCGCCGCCAAGGTCATAGAGCAGTATTTCCCCAATCCGTTTGGTCCCATAAACCCGATACTCTTCTCCAGGCTTTAACATCTTTACTACCCTATACTTCCTGATAGCTGCCGGATCAGCTTTCTCGGCACCAATATCACGTAAAATAGTAACTTTACCAATTTGCCCTGGTTTCAGTTCTGTTTTTCCCCACATTACTTTAGAATCTGTATTGCTTGATTCTAAAAGAGCCAGTTTGGCTTTGGACGGGGTTTCGTATTGTATATTGTTTGTCCTTTGGACATACAGCTCTCCGCCTAAATCATAGAACAGCGCCTCTCCTATGCGTTTAACTCCGTACACCCGAAATTCTTCCCCGGGTTTTAACATTTTCACTACATCACGATTAAAACTATGCATTGGATTCTGCGGACCATCCTCCCGGATTGGTTTGAATTTGATAGCACCAATATCCCTCAGAATAGTGACTTTTCCAATTTGCCCTGTTTTCAATTCAGTTTTTCCCCACATCACATCCGCTGAAGCAAGAGTTGACGGGAACAGCAAAATAGCCGCAGCAAGAAAAGTAAATAGAGATTTTTTCAGTTTCATATGTCTGCCTCCTTCTGTTTTATCCAATTAAATGGTAACATACTGTATCCATCTTTAACTATATTTTACATTATAAGTGTACTGGTATCATATTCCATTTTGGTTTGGTTACTGAGGCAGTATAGCATTCCCTTGCTCTTTTTATTGTTCTTTTCTACCCAGTCTATATCTATAGTCATCGGCAATATATAAAGGAATCTTGCCAATTCAGTTGTCCAGGCAAGACTAGAGCGAAGGAAAAATTCGAGGAGGCTGACTCAAAAGGTCGTTGATTTACGATCTTTTGGGTCAGTTTTTTTGTTACTTGAGAAAATTTGGGTATTTTTGAAGGCTAATGGTAGCTTTGAGAGGGTAGATGCCCCTTTATTGTGCTTTTTCTTTTGGTTTCTTAGTGATGGAATCCCATTTTAGTAAATTATGCGCAACGCAAATAAGCCCCCAATCTGTCAGATTTTTTGAGAGTCCTCGGTAGGAAAAACGGTTAAATTCCCTATTGTATTTAATTTGACCAAATACCGGCTCAACCTCTATTTTCCTCTTCCGGTACTTTTGATCTCCTTTTTCAGTCGACAGCTTTTCGCGGATTTCTTTTCGCTGCTTTTGGTTTTTTATAGAGACCTGAACGGTCTTTACATCTTTGTCTTTTGCACATGATGACAGGAAAGGGCAACCGTGGCAGTCAGTGCACCGGTAGGTCCGTTTAACCGATTCATATCCATTATCTGAGGTTTTTTTGCTTTCATATTGGAAGGTTAGCCTCTTTCCATTTGCGCAGATCCACTCATCCAATTCCTCATCATATTCCATATTTTCAATTCGGCCCACTTGTTCTTTCCATGCTTTCGTTGTTTCCTTATCGATAGTGCTGTACTTGATGAGCGCTTCAATTTCCTCTCCCTCACAATGGGAGTAGTTTTCCTCGCTGCCATAACCAGAATCGGCAATCACTGTTTTTGGGTTTGGGCGCTTGTACTTTTTTAAAATATTTAAGTGTGGAATAAAACATCCTGGATCTCCTGCTCGCTGATGAAGGCTGAAGCCAACGACAAACTGATTTTCTGTCCCAATTTGGACATTATATCCGGGTTTTAGCTGACCGTTTTTCATGTGATCTTCTTTCATTCTCATGAATGTGGCATCATTATCAGTTTTGGAATAGCTGTTTCGGTCCTCAAATGTCGCTTTCTGTTCTTCATATTTTTGTTTACGTGGCAGAAGATCCTTTTTTAATTGACGATGCGCCTTTTTTAAAGGTTTATTTTTAGGATCTTGTTCTAGCCGTTCTTCAAGTTTCTTGACTGTGTTTGCAATTTTTTCAGAGGTAATTGGTGATTCCTCCAGTTTCTCCTGAAAGCCCAATTCCTGTTCTGCTTTTTCATCTTCACTCGTAACCAGTTCAATGTCCATGACAATCTGACGGAACTTCTCATCCAGTTGCTTATCATATCTTTCGGTAGCCTTTCTCCAAACAAAAGTATATCTGTTGGCGTTGGCTTCTATTTTGGTGCCATCAAGAAAGTAATCCTCCAGCTTAACGAGACCTTCCTCCCGGAGGAGGTCTACAATGGAGAAGAAGGTTTCATAGATAACATCCTTCATTCGTTCAGTCCTGAACCGGTTAATGGTTCTGAAATCTGGCTGCTGTTCGCCTGAAAGCCACATAAAGAAAATATTTTCGGTTAATTGTTTGGCAATTTGGCGAGATGAATAGATGCGGTTGGCATACGCGTACAAAATGACTTTCAACATCATTTTTGGGTGATAGGGAGGACGACCTCCTCCAGGATAGAGGGAAGTAAAAATAGTGGGGTTCATTTGATTGACCGCAAGGTCAATTAGCCGGGCAAGGTGCTGTTCGGGTATGAGGACTTCAATATCCATTGGAAGGGTCAGTTGGTTCGTGTTATACTGTTTGTACATAAGAAAATCGATCCTTTCTTTTTATAATGGTTGTTGTGGTGACTTCATTATATCAAAAGGATCGATTTTCTTCTTTTTTTTGCCCAAAAAGAAAAGGATGCCCCAAAAGTTATACTTTTGGGACAGCCTCCTCCTCCAGTTTAATCAAACGTTTGATTAGCACACGCACCAGCCACGGTATCCCTGGCAGATTTACTTATAATTAAGCTTAATTCCAGACGCTGAATCCACTTCTCAGTTTGGCTGATGTTTTTGGAAACCCCATTTATTTCTTCATGATATTCAAGCCCTTCTGCAGCTATATATCCTAAATTAAAC
Organism: Bacillus sp. SRL543; assembly: GCF_984799205.1. NCBI lineage: Bacteria > Bacillati > Bacillota > Bacilli > Caryophanales > Bacillaceae > Bacillus > Bacillus sp. SRL543. Next base: position 4,358,493 of record NZ_OZ481794.1, on the reverse strand, counting down.
TGAGCTATTCTATGGATGATCATAGCCCACTCTGCGTCTGTCATCTTTGCCTCTGAATATTGATTGATATAACCTGCAGCTTGCCGTGAAAATGCACAGGATCCCGCGGTTATATCTACTTGTTTTCCAAGTTCCAGTGAGCAGATTCTATTTGTTATTTTTTCGGTTTCTACCCATTCAACAGGATGGGTTTTGAATGCCCGTTCGGTGCGCCCTATGATTGTGTAGTCATGGGCTGATAGGTTGGAAATTATGGTTCCTAACTCTTCAGGGTAATATCTGCTCCAGGTCAATATCCTGTCAAAATCACAATAATGATAGTAATCCATTTGTGACGTTAGTCCCCATTCTACTGCTTTGCGCCGGGCATGGGCAGCTCCTCTTTTAGGGATGATTTTTACTTTGAATTGGCTTTCTTCCAAAAGCTTGATCAAATCAGGAGAAGTTTCATTGCTGACTGCAATAAATAAATCCTCATATATATCTTCAAGCAAGCTCTTGCATTCAATGAAAGATTCACAGTTGTTCCCGGTTGGATCATGGGTCACAGTTAAGAGAGCTGTTTTATGCATGAGAAATCACCTCTGAGTTTTGGGTGTGTTGTAATTCGCTAAGGAGACGGCTGAATCCTTTTTACCTGCTCAGTTTTAATTCAAAACCAAGGTGACTGATTCTGAGATCTGTGCCGTGGTTTTAAGAAGATATCTTAATTTGAAATGTTTTTGTAAAAAAAGAAATTTATTTGTCATTTTTATAAACCTATCCTTAGTTTGTATCGTCTAAATTCTGAAATGTACTTGAGGGGAATTTTTTAACTGAAAAGAACAAGCAGTTGTTCCTCTGATACTTTTTGGTGCAGCCGGCGCATTTATTAAGTAGCTCCAGATAGAAACTGATTTTTATTAATATAAAAAATAAACAAAAGGGGAAATCAAAATGAAAAAGAAATATCCAGCAATTGTTATGATGACACTGTTTTTAGGTACTGCGGGTGCGTTTTATTATGAAGGTTCTCCGGCGAAAGTTAATGCTACGGAAGAAAAATCTGATCTAAAGGCTCAAATTAGTAAAATAGAAGAAACTTTCAAAGAGGAAGTGAAAGTTCCAACCGTTGAACCTGATTTGACATCCAACGAAAACGTTGAGAATGCCGACTCTATAAGGAAAAGTGACTCCAGCCAACAGCCGGCTGGTTCAAAACCTGAAAAGCCTGAATCTAAGCCTGCCTCAGTACAAGATACGTTTAAAATAGAAGACACAACTTATTATCTAATCTCTCCCCAGGAGAAGTTCAATCATGACCAGGAGTTTGCCAAGAAATATGGTGCAAAGTTTTACGGAGTTCCAAACAGTGACATGTTTGTATTTGTCAGAAATGGAGAAGCCATCCTTCAAACGAGCTCTGGACTCGCCGCAGCCCCGCTTAAGTATAGCGATATATTATCTGAATTTCTTGCACCAGGAGGAGAATATAAGAACATCGCTCAAAATGTTTTATTCTCCGCTAAAACTGGAGCTAAAGTAACTGTCGATTTCGGGAACCAAATAGGATATAGCATATGGATAGAAGACGGAGTGGTTGTAGCATCATGGTAAAGTAGAGCAGAGGGACAGGTATCTGTCCCTCTTTAATTTTCATGGATAAGGTAACTGTCATCCTCAAAATTAATACGAAATTGAATTAATTTTCCTAATTCTGTCGTGTTTATCAAGTCACGAAAATTCAACCCTAATACTGCTAAAACCCAAAGTCTATTTCCAAAGTCCTCATTAATGGGTTTCCAAAGATGTTAATTGTTGCAGCACCTGCCTGGGTACTGGTCTTTTCCTTAGGGGCGTTAGAGTAAGAGTTATGTATGTTTGCCTTCACCCATTCTCCTGCTTCATTCTCTTCTGTTCCTTTAAAAGGAATCTTGGCAATAGGGATGAAATAGTTTTCAGCAATCTTATTGACAGTGTTTTCAACCTCAGACTGGTCTGGATGATCAATGTATGCACTGGCGTCAATGTTAGTTTCAATAAGAAGGACCTTCTGGCTGGACCTTTCAAAGTACACATCGACTTGTACGACAAAATTGCTGTTATTCAGGGCCATGGTTCCTGTATGAATATCTGTTGTTGTACCAGCGGTTACCGGGAGGATTTCAAAGCCGTTTTTTTGTAGATGCTCCATTATGTGCTCCGGAGAGATATCGGGAGAATCCTGAATCCTCTTTACTGCAGCTTTTTGTACTGCTTGTCTAGCATGGGTGCTAGTTTTATTAATTTCAGTTTGTAATAGAGATTCTTCGTTGATATTTATTCCTATATAAATTGCAGCTGCTACTACAATTAGCAGAATCTATGGATTAAGCTTCAATCTTACCCCTCACTTTATTGGTAATATTTTACTATATTCTACAATGAATTTATCTAATATTAAAGGGAATTATTGATTTCTAAAGATTTATGAATTTATTAGAATTATATATTCCATCTTTTTCATTGGATTCAAAGCGAGCTTAGTGTCCTGCCACAAAATTTCGAAACATAATTGTAATAATTGAAATTTATTTGTTATTTTGTCAACCTTTCTTAATCTTACATCGTCTAAATCTATGAAATGATCTTGAGGAGGAAAAGAAATGAAAAAGAAATTTCCTGCAATTATTCTTATGACCTTATTTTTAGGCAGTGCCGGTGCATTTTATTATGAAGGATCTCCAACAGAGGTAGTGGCCACTGAAGAAAAAACGGATGTAAAAGCTCAAATAGGCGAATTTAAAGAAGGCTTTAAAGAGGAAGTAAAAGTGCAAGCTGCAGAAGTTCAAGAGCCGGTGATTGAAAAAGTGGAGGGGAATGATTCTGAAAAGAAAAACGATCCTGCTCAAAAACAGCCTCCTCTTAAAGCTCAAGAAAAAGAATCCAAGCCGGACGCAGCGTTGAATACAATTAAAATTGGTGACTCTACGTATGAATTAGTGTTGCCTGAAGAAAAATTCTTGTATCAAATGGAAGTTGCAAAGAAGTACGGTGCAAAATTGTACGCTATCCCAAACAGTGATCTGTTTGCATATATTAAAGATGGAAAAGCCATCGTCCATACGAGTACAGGGATAATGAGCGCCCCTCTGAAATATGCAAATATGGTTGCAGAATTAATCGGTAAATATGAAGAATATAAAAAATTCCCCGAGAATGTTCTATTCTCAGCGGAAACTGGAGCAAAAGTAAGTGTGGTCCTTGACCATAATCTTCAGTACGGAACATGGGTGGAAAACGGAATGATTATAGCTTCCTGGTAAAAGGGAAACGAAGGGACAGGTTACTGTCCCTTTTTGTGTCCTGTCCAACTGTTCGCCCGGCACTCATTGCCGGCCCACAGTTTCAGCAATAACCGGCCCCAAATACTCTGCCATTTTAATGAATCCCAGGTCTGTGGGATGGACCCCATCAACGGTAGCTTCATTTGTATATTCTCCGAGCATATTAGTGCCCTCGATGAACGTTATATTTTGATCGCCTTTTTGCTGAAGTTCCTGAACTAAGTTTTTCTGAAATACTAATCTGGCAATCCGGTCTTCATAAAGCTGCCGGTCCACAGCTTCTGAGGCATAAGGAAATTTAGAGACTAGGATAATCGGGACATAAGGGTGAGTTTCTCTATAGATCCGTATGAATTCTGGCAGGGTCTTTTTATACAGCTCTGTGCTGACACAATTGGGTTCATAGTCTAAAACGAGACAGGCGGGATTTTCAATCGTACGGATGATCTTAGCCATATTGGGCTCGCCTCTGCCGCTTCCCGAGAATCCAAGGTTGATAAATTCGTGGTTGATCTTGCGGCTGATAATATTGGTATATGCCATCCCCGGCCTTGAAGCGCATCCTCCCTGTAAAATCGAAGTACCGTATAAAATGATTTTCTGTCCGCTGTCAAAGGGGGCGGGTTCAGATATAACCGCTCCTTCATTGACTCCCACAAGAACTTCCCCGACTCCCTGGTACAGCGGAAAATTCAATGTAATCGGCAGTAGGTCAGTTTCTTCCCGTTCAAAAAAAGCTAGCTCGTATTCCTGCAGTGTTGGCTCATATCTTGTTATATTAACAAAATGTTTGTGGCCGGCGGGTCCGATATAGCAGTCAAAGCCGCATTGTCCGGTGGCAGGCATATTGCTCATATCCGCCTTTCCCGACAGCTTTACTTTTACAGCGATCGTTTTGGCATTTGTCTGGAAGCGTATCTGCCCTCCGGCTGTACAGTCTGCGAGCCTGCTGACAATATCAGGTATTTCCCAGTCAGGCTCGGAGGGGAGCCGCCTGTATTTCTTTTCATCCTGGAACCAGGCAAAGCCGCTAATCACAAATGGTGCCTCTTTCGGATCATGCCAAATCAATTTCTCCGCTTGTTCTTCTGAGCTTTTCAATTGCCTTCACTCCTTTATATGATTCTAAATAACTAGTTTCAGAAATTTCCGACTATTAACTTTACAATAAAAGCGCTTTCATTTATTATGGATTCATCTTCCGAAAATGTAAATAGAAAAGGAGATTTCCTCCAGTCCGACTTCACAAGAATTCATCAAGCTTTCCCCTACATGATAGCCGACACCACTATTTCTTTAGAAAGGCGTTCAAATAAACGCTTTTTCATAATGCTTTAATCCAGCCAAGAGATCTCCATACTTCAAATCTAAAAGGAGGTGTGACAGTACATCTATTCATAAAAACTTTATATCCCTTATGCCATGAGAAAAACTAAAAGAAGGCAGGTAATAAGAATGTGGAAAAAGCGTTACAGTGTGTTTTCTGTTCTGATTCTATTATTCTCCATGATCCCGGTTTTCTCGGCATCCGCTGACTATACAGAGGATGATGTGATAGAAGTGGAGGCAGCGCCAGAGGATATTACTATTGATCCTATTGGGAAAATGAAGCAAATCTCATTTATTGATGAGGATTTTGAAGGGAAAGCTGATTTCATCGGCCTTTATACATCTGAGTATGCAAGGGAGATCCTTGTGAAGAGGCTTTGGGTCGCTGTTCAAGTGAACGATAAGAACGAAGTGACAAAAGTGGTCAATCCATCCGCTGGTGGGGCTGTGCCTGTTTGGGAGCCGGAGCAGACTATTGAAATACCGGCAGGGGGCTATGTACTCCTGGCACAGGATGATTCCTGGGCAACGAAGGATTTCCGGAAGTTCCTGGCCGTTAATTTTACAGAGGGTGATGTGATCAAGCTCCGGAAGAATGGCGAGGTTGTCCCGATTACCGAGTTCATGACCGGGGAAGGGATGGTGCCTGGCATCGAGGTGTCCAATGAACCGATGTATACCGTAACTGAAGCTTCCACTCTGGTGAAGGGAACAATCCGCAACTTTGAAGAAGGGGAAGATTACAGCCTTATGGTGAATGGGCAGGAGGCAGCTATAGCTTCTGATGGCTCCTTCCAGTATGAGTACCCATTGTCAGCGAAAACGAATTATATCGATCTTACAATTTCAAAAAATGGCAAAGAATACGAGAAGAAATCACTTGTTGTTTTTTATAAAAATTATACTGAAGAAGACAAGGAAGTTTTCCTTTGGGTAGACCAGGCAGCGAATGCCCGGAAGTTTCAGTCATCCGAGAGCATCCGCGATATGCTCGTGATGGCTAAGGATGCTGGTGTGACGAGCATTGTCTTTGATGTTAAGGGAGTTGAAGGTTTTGCCTCTTATAAGAAAAATGATCTGACAGGCAGGCCCTATGTGAGTGAAATGACGGCTCCGTCAAGGACGGGTTCCAATCCTGACCTGGATCTGCTTGAAGAATTCATATCTCATGCCCATGATCTCGGCTTGACGGTGCATGCCTCTATGAACGTATTTGCTGAAGGATCTATTGCCTATGATGAGTATGCTGTACTGAATGATCATCCGGAATGGGAAGAGAAGGTATACCGCCATGAGGACGGCGGCCAGATCCTTCCGCTCCGGGAAAGCAAATATGGAAAAAGCGGGGCGCTGGTTGCCTTTGTGAATCCGGCAGACCCAGAAGTGGTTGATTATCAATTAAAGTCCTATGAAGAAGTGATTAAAAATTATGATGTTGATGGAATTGTCCTGGACAGAGGCCGGTATGATAATTTCTTTGCCGATTTCAGTGACATTTCCCGGGCTCAATTTGAAGACTTCCTGGCTGAACGCGGCAAACAGCTGACCAGCTGGCCTGAAGATGTTTTTACTTATGAAGGCTCAACCCGGGTGGATGGACCACTGATCGATGAGTGGTTCACTTATCGGGCAAGCGTTATCAAAGACTTCACATCTCAGCTGAGAGGGCTTGTGGATAGCTATAATGGCAAACGTTCCAAGCAGGTGGAGATTTCATCTTATGTAGGTTCCTGGTTTGATTCTTACTACTTGAACGGAGTCAACTGGTCCAGCCCTAATTTTAAGTATGATGAGCGGCTGCAATTTCCTAATGACCAGATTTATACTGATGATTATGCGCAGTTTGGCTATACAGAAGACTTGGACTTCCTTATGATCGGCACATATCAGGATACTGCAGCAGAGGTGAAGAAATATATTACACTTGGAAATATCCTTATGAATGGCGAGCTGCCTGTCTATGCCGGTATGGCCCTCGCCAATCATCAGGAGCCTGCGCTTCAGCGTGAAGTATTCCAGGCAGGTCTCCAAAATTCTGCCGGGCTGATGATTTTTGACTATTCCCAGGCAAATTTTCCGGTCATTAAAGCATCGATCAATGACGAGGAATATGTGAAGGATTATGAGCTGGGGATAAGCGACCCGCGGGAGGGCTCGGAGCCGATCAAGGGTGATTTCTTCAACGTCAACCGCAATGAAGATAATATTAACGTTTATTCTGATGGGTTCGGCCTAAGCACTGGAACCAATAAATGGGGCGTTGAGGCAGTTGTTGATAGAACAGGGAAGGTTACAAAAATGGTCAATAAAGAGCAGGCCATGAATTGGAGCTGGGGCGTAGCCAATGATAACAACAGCCTGATACCAGAAGGCGGATTTGTCATTTCTGCCGCTGATGCTTCAGGTATCAGGGAAAGAAGGCAGCTGGTCGCTAATGCCTATAGAGTCGGTGATGATGTAAGGGCAGCCCTTTTGAGCGGCTTCCTTGAGTATGATGGAAAAACCTTTACTAAATCAAAAGTCGAAATTAAAGGAAAGGCCGAGGTAATTGGAGCGGGGGCTGCAGCTGTTACAATTAATGGAGAGGAAGCAGCTGTCCAATCGAACGGTGCTTTTTCTGCAGCTGTTCCGCTTCAAGTGGGAGCTAATCAAGTAACTGTCGAAGTATTTGTGGATGGCATGAAGACGCATCATAAAGTGCTGAAGCTGAACCGTGAATCCAGTGAAGATCCTCTTCAGGAAGCGATGCAGCTGATTGAAGAGCAGAATGATGCCGGTATCCGCAACAGCCTGCTTGCACAGCTGAGAAATGCAGAAAGGCATTTTGAAAGGATGGAGGAGTTCCGGGAAAGAGGAGATGAAAAGAAAGCTCTGCAGGAAGAAAAGAATGGCAAGAAGTCCGTTCAAAAGGTGATTGACCAGCTGGAGAAGCACAGCGGGAAGCATGTGGACCCCGACACAGCAGCTGAGATCATCGATTTGCTTGAATCTTTATTGTAAAAATAGAAGACAAACATTCTGCTGAAAGAGTGTTTGTCTTTCTTTTTAATTTTCTGAATTTATAAAATAAAGCCTTTACAATAAATGGGTTGGGCTTTATGATGGAGGTATATTCCAATAAATGAATAATACATTGGAGGATAACTCCACTTTTTATGGTCCAGCATTTCTACTATTCTATTGCGAGGTGACGTGTGTTTTGATGAATAATCCCCATATGGATGGATTATATAAGTTTTGCCTCATGTTTGTCCGGCTTGCTTATGTCAATCTGCTGTGGATTTTTTTTACCCTCCTTGGGGCCGTATTCCTTGGCTTTTTCCCTTCAACTGCTGCGATGTTTGCTATCGTCAGGCAGTGGATCAAGGGCAACAAAGATCTTCCGGTATTCCTGACCTATTGGAATACGTTTAAAAAAGAATTTACGAAAGCTAATATGATTGGCGCAGCATACTTTGGGGCAGGCATCATCCTGTATATCGATATTCTCTATTTTTCTTCTCCCGCGAATATCGGTCTGCTCATCCTTTATTACTTCTTTTGGGTAACAGCCTTTCTTTATCTGCTTCTTGGCACTTTTCTCTTCCCAGTCTATGTTCACTATCAAGCTAAATGGTGGCAGTATTTTAAAAGCACTTTCATGATTATGCTAATGAATCCGCTGGCCGTTCTGGCCCATCTGGCCATCCTTATCGGCGGGGCAATCATTCTAAGAGCATTGCCAGGACTCATCCCGCTTTTTGCAGGAAGTGCTATGGCCTATGCATTGACGCTGGTCAGCTTTAAAGCTTTCAGTAAAGTGGAAGCGCTTACCAAAAGGGGCATATCACAATCTGGAAAAGGGCAGATGGCAAGCAGGCAAATCAAAACCGAAATTTAAAAACAGGACGTGAAAATATGGTGAAACAAGCTTTCATGGAAAAAATTAAAGGGCAGCTGATTGTATCCTGTCAGGCGCTGCCTGAAGAGCCTCTTCACGGGGCAGATATGATGGCAAGAATGGCAGTGGCTGCTAAAGAAGGAGGAGCGGCTGCCATCCGGGCAAATGGAACAGATGATGTGATCGCGATAAGAAAGGCCTGCAATCTTCCAGTCATCGGCCTGATTAAAAGGGATTATTCCGGCTCCCCGGTATATATTACCCCGACAAAAGTTGAACTGGACGCTTTAATCGAAGCAGGAGCAGATGTGATCGCCCTGGATGCAACAAAGCAAAAGCGGCCGAATGGAGAATCTCTTGAGGAATTGATTCTTTACATACGGGAAAGGAGCTCCTGCCTTATCATGGGCGATATCTCCAATTTCGAGGAAGGAATTGCCGCAGGCTGGGCGGGCGTTGATCTGATATCCACAACGCTATCCAGCTATACCCCTTATACCAAAGATCGCAGGATACCCGATCTGCCGCTGATCGAGGAATTGGCGAAGGCGACAGAAATCCCGATTATCGCTGAAGGTAATATTAAGACCCCGATGGAGGCAGCCGAAGCCCTTAAACTGGGGGCCCATGCGGTAGTAGTAGGCACTGCCATTACAAGGCCGCAGGTCATCACAAAGCAATTCTATGAAGCTATCAGGGAAACGGCTGAAAGGATGGCACTTAAAAAACAAGTTAAATAAGAAGCGAAGGAGGTGAAGCCTTGCTGAATCATATAGAAGAACAGATCAGGCAGCTGGAAGCATATATCCCTGGCCGGACAAAGCTTGGGGACCATGATGAATTCTGGGATTGGACGCTTCTCGAGACAAGGAGCAGGCCACTGGGGGACGAAGTGAAGCGGATGGATTATCCGATCAGGCAGGTTGAGGCATATGAAGCCAGCTTTCATGGGTTCGATGAAACACCTATCCAGGCTTACTATATACTGCCGCCCCAGCATGACGGCAAACTGCCGTGCCTCGTCATTTTTCACGGCTATGGGGGCCATAAAAATTCAGTCTCCCATTATATGAAATGGCTGATCCAGGGCTATGCCGTCCTGGCTGTCGACTGCAGGGGCCAGGGACGGACAGGCGACTATTCCCGCTATAACTCGGATGAAATGGGCACCTGGGCCACAAAAGGCATTCTCGATAAGGAAGAATACTATTATCGGAAGGTATATATGGATGGAGTCCGGGCAATCGACTTTGTAAGCTCCCGGCCGGAGATCGACAGCTCGCGGATCGCTGTGATGGGGGCAAGCATGGGGGGAGGCATCACGCTCGCTGTGGCAGCCCTTGACGGCAGGCCAAAGCTTGCTGTCGCAGATGTTCCGAATATGTGTGATATAGGCCTGGCCATGAAGCAGAAGTTTGAAGGTTCGCTGACCATAGTCGAACAGTTCCTTCACAGGCATCCAGAGCATATAGAAACTGTTTATCAGACTCTCTCTTATTTTGATAATCTGAATCTCTGCTCGCGCATCACCTGCAGGACAAGGGTCACAGCAGGATTAAAGGATCTGGTCTGCCCGCCTATGCCTATATACGGCGTCTACAACCATATCCAGGCTGAGAAGTCGATTGAGGTGTTTCCTTTTTCAGGCCATGATATGGGCATCATCAGCCATATGGATCAGACGCTTTCCTATGTAAATCAATATCTATAACTATACGAACTTTTAGAAGGTGAATGTTTCAATGAATAGAATCAGCACGACAATGAACCCTGATGTAATGATCACGAGCATATTTCAATCATTGACAAAATCGGAGCAAAAGGTGGCCGAGGTTGTCAGAAGCCATCTGAAGCAGGCGGTATACTGGTCGGTTTCAGATCTGGCCGAGCATGCCGAAGTGGGGGAGACGACCGTAATCCGTTTCTGCCGGAAGCTTGGCTATCGCGGCTACCAGGATTTCAAGCTGGCTGTTGCCCAGAATGGCACCGAAGCTGCGAGGCAGGAATTTGGCGAAGTGGAAGATACGGACAGTGCCTATGTGCTTGCCCAAAAGGTGACAGCCGAAAACATTGCTACACTGCAGAATACACTCAGCCTGGTCGATCCGGATGCCATGGAGGAGTCAGCCCGGGAGGTCATTGCCTCCAATAAGGTGTATCTTTTCGGCGTCGGTGCATCCGGTGTGATGGCACAGCAGGCGCAGTACCGGTTCATGCGGCTGGGATTCAATGCGGAATCAGCTTCTGATTCCCACGTGATCGCCATGAATTGCGCCTTGGCCAAAAAAGGGGATGTGGTCATCGGGATTTCTACCTCCGGAAGTACGAAAGATTTGGTCGATGCCATTGAAATCGCCAAAAGAAATGGGGCATTCATCATTTGCATCACCAACCATATGAAATCGCCGATTACCAAATACGGTGATGTCGCCCTTTTGACTTCTGGTGTGGAAGACCCGCTCCATGGCGGTGCTTTCTCTTCTCTTATTTCACAGATGCATGTGCTCGATATGCTGACCAGATTCATTGAGAGGCAGCATAAGGAACATTCGCTGGCTGCATTGCAGAAGACGGCCAAAGCTGTTTCCGACAAATTATATTAGGAGGGCCAATGAAATGCTGAAAAGAGAATTGTCTGCAGACATTGTCATCATCGGCGCTAGTACAGGAGGATGTGCAGCAGCATTGGCTGCTGCCAGGTCCGGGTGCAGAGTCGTGATGACGGAAGAGACGAAATGGATCGGCGGGCAGCTGACGAACCAGGCGGTCCCCCCTGATGAGCACCGCTGGATCGAAAAATTTGGCTGCACCAGCAGCTACCGGACTTTCCGCAGCCTGGTAAGAAACTATTACAAGTCGCATTTTCCGCTCTCTGAAAAAGCCTTGCAGATGCCACATCTCAACCCGGGAAGCGCCATTGTGAGCCGGATCTCCCACGAGCCCCGTGCAGCGCTGGCTGCCTTGCAGGAAATGCTGGCTCCGTACATACATAGCGGGAAGATTGTGGTCCTAACGGAAACCAAAGCAAGGAAAGCAGAGTCGGACGGGGACCAGGTCAAGGCTGTGGAGGCAGAGCATCTGTTAAGCGGGCAAAGTTATGTACTGACTGCTCCCTACTTTTTGGACGCAACAGATTGCGGGGATTTGCTGCCGCTTGCCGGGGGGGAATACGTGACAGGGGCAGAGTCGCAGAAGGAGACAGGAGAGCCGCATGCGCGGGAAGGGGAGGCAGACCCGCTGGATATGCAGGCCATCACCCACTGCTTTGCCGTTGACTATCTGGAAGGAGAAGACTTTACCATCCAGAAACCCGAAACCTACAGCTTCTGGCGGGATTACAGGGCTTCTTTCTGGCCTAACAGGCAGCTGGACTGGACGGCTGTCAGCCCTGTGACACTTGAACCGATTACGTATGGCTTCTTTAAGGAAGAAGGCAAATTTTCTTTATGGGAATATCGGAGATTGATAGATAAAAGCAATTTCCAGAAGGGCACTTATGAGGGCGACATTTCTCTCATTAACTGGCCGCAGAACGATTACTGGCTTGGCCCGGTAATCGATGTGGACGAAGAGGAGAGGAAGAAGCATCTCGAAGGAGCCAGGCAGCTGAGTTTATCGCTCCTTTACTGGATGCAGACAGAAGCGCCGAGGCCGGATGGAGGACAGGGGTATAAGGGGCTACGGCTTCGCCCGGATGTGACCGGCACTGATGATGGCCTTGCCATGTATCCCTATATCAGGGAATCGAGGAGGATTAAAGCTGAATTCACCGTATTGGAGCAGCATATCAGCACGGCTGTCCGCGGAGAAGCGGGGGCTGAAGTTTTTCCAGATTCTGTCGGGATCGGATGCTATCGGATTGATCTTCATCCAAGTACAGGCCTGTCTACTTTCATCGATATCTCCAGCCTGCCGTTTCAGATTCCGCTGGGCAGCCTGATCCCTGTGAGGGTCGATAATCTGCTGCCGGCGTCCAAAAACCTTGGCGTAACGCATATCACAAATGGCTGCTACCGCCTTCACCCGGTCGAGTGGAATATTGGCGAAGCGAGCGGCTGCCTGGCAGCTTACAGCCTGAAGCGGGGTCTGACCCCCCGGCAAATCCGCAATGATGCGGTCAGGCTGGCTGATTTCCAGAGGTTCCTTGAAGCTGAGGGGATTGAGCTGTCGTGGCCGGCTGTCCATTCTGTTTAAGTGCTGATGGCAGGTTAGTGAAAGGAGGGGGTTTTTATGATCAAAGGAGCACCGATTGAAACACAGGCGGCAAAGTTCGATGCTAAGACAAAGCCAAAAATCAAACGGAAGAATGTTTTCCTGAAATACTGGGATCTGTATCTGCTGATGGTGCCCGGCATATTATTTTTCATCATTTATAAATACGTACCGATGTGGGGCATTGTGATTGCCTTTCAGGACTACAGCATATTTACGGGTGTCCTGGAAAGCAAATGGGTCGGCTTTAAACATTTTGAGCGGATGTTTGAGGCGGAGGAGTTTTACCGGATTTTCAAAAACACACTGCTTATCAGTCTTTATAAGCTGTTCTGGGGCTTCCCGGCTCCTATCATTGTCGCCCTGATGCTGAATGAGCTGAAGAACATGATGTATAAACGGACGATCCAGACGGTCATCTATATGCCGCATTTTCTTTCCTGGGTCATTGTCGGCGGGATCATGATGAATCTTCTTGGACCATCCACAGGGATTGTGAACAGCTTTGTTGAATTCCTCGGGTTTGAGCCGATCTACTTCCTTGCGGATGACAGCTGGTTCCGAAGTGTCCTTGTCGCCAGTGACCTGTGGAAGAGTGTAGGTTGGGGAACCATCCTTTACCTGGCTGCCCTCGCTGGTATCGACCCTCAGCTTTATGAGGCGGCAACAGTCGATGGGGCCAATAAATGGCAGCAGACATGGCATATTACTTTGCCGAGCCTGCTTCCTACCATCGTCATCCTGCTGATCCTGCAGATGGGCCATATCCTGGAGGTCGGGTTTGAACAGGTCTTCATCTTGCTGAATCCTCTTGTATATAACGTTGGAGACGTCTTTGAAACCTATGTGTACCGGGTCGGCGTCACCCAGGGACAGTTCAGCTACACGACTGCGGTCGGATTATTTAAATCGGTCATTGCACTCATCCTGGTTGTGGCAGCCAATAAGTTTGCCAAAAAGCTGGGGCAGAATGGCCTTTGGTAAGGGGGTGCCTTAAATGGCAGTTATGCGGACAAAAGGAGAGAAAACATTCTCCGCCATCAACTACCTGCTTTTAGGGGGCTTTGCACTATTATGCCTGTTCCCCTTCTTGCATGTAATCGCCCAGTCTTTAAGCAGCCAGCGCGCCATCGTTTCGGGAGAGGTCGTCTTTTTCCCGATTGAGACTACCTTCCTCGCCTATAAAGAGGTGCTGATGGACCAGCATTTTCTCAGGGCATTTGGTGTAAGTGTGGGGCGGACTGTGGTCGGTACGTTTATAAATGTTTTCCTGACCTGCTTAATGGCTTATCCACTGTCGAAATCATATATTAAAGGCCGTGGCGTCATCTTGTTTCTCGTAGTATTCACGATGCTGTTCAGCGGCGGTATGATCCCTACCTATCTGGTCGTCAGGGAAACGGGATTGCTTAATACGTTCTGGGCATACATCATCCCGACGGCGATCAGCGCGTTCAACCTGATCATCGTCAAGAATTTCTTCCAGAGTGTCCCGGCAGAGCTGGAGGAGTCGGCGAAAATGGATGGAGCCTCTAATATCGGCATCCTGTTCAAGATTGTCATTCCATTGTCGATGCCGGTCATCGCGACGATAGGCCTATTCCATGCGGTATTTCATTGGAACTCCTTCTTTGATGCAGTTCTGTACATCAATGACAGAGGTTTATATCCGCTCCAGGTTTATCTCAGGGAGCTGATCCAGTTCGATCAGTCAGAAATAAATCTGAGGGATAATTTCGAGCAGCAGCTCCTTGCCAATGAGTCACTAAAGGCAGCCGCCCTCATATCCAGTACACTGCCGATCCTGATTGTCTATCCATTCCTTCAAAAGTATTTTGTAAAGGGTGTCATGATTGGCTCTGTAAAGGGCTGATGCTTTTCAGCAAATAAAAGGGGGTGTCCGGGATGATGCCTGTATAGCCTGGACTTATTTTCTGCTTCATACCCGAAAGGTATTATCTTAATTAAATTTCCAAAGGGGGAAATGTAGAATGAAGGGGTTATTTTCAAAAAAAGCTGGTTTAGGTCTCGCTTTAGCGTCAGTGATGCTGTTCAGTACCGCCTGCTCCAAAGAAACGGGCAACGATGAAAAGGATTCAAAGGAAGACCAGAAGATTGATATTGTCGTGAATAACTATGGACGGACTTTCCCGAGCGGCATGGATGAAAACAAGAATCCTTACCTTGAATTTATTGAGGAAAATACAGGCATCGATGTATCTGTCCAGGTGCCTCCAGCTGAAGGATATATGGAAAGGCTGAATGTCCTGATGGCAAGTGATGATCTTCCAGACCTCATCTACAGTCCGGATGCAACCTGGTTCGTCAATTATGTGAATCAGCAGGCACTCACACCGCTGACTGATATTGTTGATAAGCATGGTAAGAATCTGAAGAAGCTGATACCGGAGGAAGCTTGGGATGCTGTGACAGTTGATGGCGAAATCTACGCCATTCCCCATATTCTCCAGGAAAAAGGGTCTGAAATCATGTATGTCCGCCAGGATTGGCTTGACGAGCTGGGGCTTGAGAAACCGGAAACCCTTGATGAATATGTGAATGTATTAAGAGAATTCAAAGCGAAAAAAGACAATACAGGCTTGATCATGACAGATACACTGGGGCGAATCTCTCCATTCCTTGGGGCTTTCGGGATTCAGCGCAGCCAGTGGGTGGAGCGAGACGGCAAATTGGTATATTCCAGCACCACTCCTGAAATGAAGGAAGCGCTCGCCTTCCTGGCAGATATGTATAAAGAAGGATTGCTGGATAAAGAGTTTCCTTCCAACAGCCTGTCTGTCCTGGGTGAAAAAGTGGCCAACGACCGCGCCGGCATGTTTACAGCGGCATGGTGGGATCCTCGCGGGCCAATCCTTACAAACCAGCAGAATAACCCTGATGCCAAGTGGACATCACTCGAGTATCCGGTTGGGCCGAATGGAGACTCCGGCCCTGCGGGAAGCGCCCTTGTCCGCGGCTACAATGCTGTACCAGTGACAAGCGATAATGCAGAAGCCGTAGTGAAATACCTGGACTTTATCGTATCTGACGGTTTCCGCGATATTTTCCTCGGGTTTGAAGAAGATGTGTGGAGCATGAAGGACGGAGTGGCATCAACAGATTTTGAAAAACATAATGAGCATCTTTACCGCCAGATGTATGTTACTGTAGAGCCGCTTGATCCGGAAACAACGAAAATCCGTTTGGATTCACTTGGCCTTGAATTCGGCTTATATGACAATGTAACCAAAATTGGCGAACACGCCATGCATACGGAATATCAGGGACCTCCAACACGTGCAAGCGGCCAGTATGGCGGTCAGCTGAAGACAATGGAAGATGAAGTATTTTCCAATATCATTGCCGGAAACGAGCCTATCGATGCTTTTGATAAGTTTGTAGAAAGATGGAATAAAGAAGGCGGCCAGGAATGGACTGATGAAGTCAATGACTGGTATAAGAACAAGTAAAAGGCTGTCTGTTTTGGATAATGTTTAACCGGGATCAGATAGGAATGGCGCCTGAGGAGGCGCCATTTCTCACTTAAGGGAAAGGAGTTGTTATGGCTTCATGAGAGAGGCAAAGGTCCTGTGGATCGACTTTCTGGCTAATGGCGCGAGGCTCCATATAGAAGAAAAGCGGAATGAATACATAGAAAAGGCCAAAAAGGCTGGATTTACCCATATTGTCGTAGACGCAAAAATTCCTTACGGATATGTTACCTATAAAAGTAAACTTGCCCCGCATGCCGGAGAATGGAAAAGGTTTTCCTGCTGGCAGGGGCTTGATTATGTGGCAGTGATGCTTGAAGAGGTCAAAAAGCAGGGATTAAAGGCAATATTGAAGGCAGATATATTTGCTGAAGGCAGGATAGGGGCGCCGGCACTGCCTCAATTACAGGAAGACTGGCAAGTGATTTATCTCGGGGAGGAAGAAGACGGAAGGCCGGTCTTTACTAAGGCGGAGGACTGGACCGGAAATGCTGTTTTCGTTAATCCCGCTCTGACTGAAGTAAGAGAATATGAGCTTTCCATCATCCGTGAACTGGGAGAAAATTATGAGTTCGACGCCTTCATTCTTGACCGGTGCCGTTATCCGAATGTAAAAGCTGATTACAGCCCGCTTAGCAGGAGGGAATTTGAAAAGTACAGCAGTCTTCCTATAAATAATTGGCCTGATGATGTGGCTGAGGGAGGCCCCTACTTTAAAAAATGGCTTGCCTGGAGGGCATCTGTCATCAGCAGCTTTATAAAGGAAGCAAAAGCAGAAGTGAAGAAAGCGGGCAGCAGCAGGGATTTTGGTGTATATGTCGGCTCATGGTATCCGGAGTTTTTTCAGGAAGGTGTCAATTGGGGCAGCAGGGAGTTCAGCCCGGGCTATGATTGGATGGATCATGATTACAGTGAGACAGGATACGCTGAAGAGCTCGACTTTCTGATGACAGGCTGCTATTACTTTCATGCAACAAAGCAGGAAGCAGCAGCTGCAGGCTTGAGAGACTGGCAGAGTGTCGAAGGGGCGATCGAAATCAGCAAGGCGGCGGTGATGGGCAAGCCTTCGTACCTGCCATCCCTATTTCTCAAGGATTATGAAGGTGATGAGCAGCAGTTTCAGAAGGCATTGCAGATGTGCACCATGCACGGCAGAAGCTTAATGATTTTTGATAGCATCTATCTTGAACAGTACGGCTGGTGGAATTTATTGAAAGAACACAACTTGAGCAGAGGAGGATCCTTATGAAAAAGGTCATATACCTTCCACTTGATGAGAGGCCCTGCAACCTGAAATATCCGCAGGACCTGGCGGCAATGACAGACTTGAAGATGGTGGTACCGGACCAGCAGCTGCTTGGCGATATGAAGAGGCCGGCTGATGTTCCTCTCCTTCACAAATGGCTGAGGGAGGAATCAAGATCTGCAGATTATTTAATTGTTTCCATCGATATGCTGATCTATGGAGGCATTGTCCCTTCCCGGCTGCATCACCTTTCCATGGATAAGTGCCAGAAACGGCTCGAGGTGCTGAGAACGATTCAGGACGAAAATCCACATATAAAAATCTATGCCTATAATCTGATCATGCGTGTCCCTGCCTACAGCAGCAGCGAGGAGGAGCCCGACTATTACGAGCACTACGGCGAACAGATCTGCCGCCTTGGCCGCCTGTCCGATAAAAGAGATCAGGTGCTTGCAGGCAAGGAGGAGCTAGCTGAGTTGCTGGAGATAGAAAGCAGGCTCCCGGAGGAAGTGAAGGAGGATTATTTTAAACGGAGAAAAACCAATTTCAGCCTGACTTCACATGTGCTGCGGATGGTTGAGGAAGAGATAATCGATTATTTTATCATCCCGCTTGACGATAATTCGGAATTTGGATTCACTGCCAAAGAACAGCGGCAGCATATGCTTGAAATCGACCGGCTCAATCTGATGGACCGGACGGCTGTCTACCCGGGAGCTGATGAGATTGCTTGTACCCTTTTCGCAAGAGTGTTCTGTGAAATCCAACAGTATAGCCCTGAAATTGCACTCAGATTTTCTTCTGCCAACGGACCGCACATCATCCCAAGATATGAGGACCGCACCCTGATGGAAAGCATCAAATCCCATATCACTGCGGCCGGCGGCATTATTACAGGAGATGAAAAGGACAATGATTTCCTGCTGATGGTCCATTCTCCGGCTGCGGGGGCAGAGCATATGGCAGAATCAAGCCATGGTTTTAGCAGCAGGCACCGCTCCTATTTTTCAGAGGTGAATATCCGGGAATTCATCCAGGCAATGAAGCATTATATCGGAAAAGGCAAGAGGGTAGCATTAGCGGATGTGGCCATATGCAATGGCGGGGACCATTCGCTGCTGCAGCAGCTCTCCAAGCAGTCTATCCTCCACAGCCTCCTGTCGTATGCCGGCTGGAATACAAATGGCAATACAATGGGGACGGTCATTTCCCATGCCATCATCGCATCATATTATCAGCAGGAGGATAAGGAAACGCCTGCTGCCTTTAATAAGGCCAGCCGTTCTTTCTTTTATTCCCGCCTTGTGGAAGATTGGGGGTACCAGTCAATTGTGCGGAAGCATATTTCCTATCAAGTTCTGCCGCAGATGGGACTGACTCCCCGGAATCTCGGCAGCCAGGTTAGTGAAGTAACAGATATGGCTGCAGAAAAACTCCAGCAATTTACTGACACTTATCTCGCGGATATTCCGGAAGGTAAAGTCATACTGGGCGGTGTCTACCTTCCATGGCGAAGGATGTTTGAAGTCGGCTTTACATTGAACCTGGATGAAGTGCCGGGCCGAAATGAGGATGTACTGGAGGGAAAGGCATGAATAGTAACTGGTCTCTGAAAGAGAAGATTGGACAAATGTTCATCATCGCATTCGCTGGGGAAGAAATGAATCCAGAGCTGGAGAGAGCCATTGCGGAGCTGAACGTTGGCGGAGTCATCCTTTTTCAGCGGAATTTAAAAGACGCAGGCAAGGTAAGGCAGCTGAACAGGGAAATCCAGCGTATCGCCAGAATGCATAACCGGCCGCCCCTCTGGATTTCCATCGACCAGGAGGGAGGAGGGATAGCTTACTTATGGGAAGGGATGGCCATTTCTCCCGGAAATATGCTGATCGGTGCTGCCGGTAATGCTGAAAATGCCTATGATGCCTCTTATCTGATGGGGCTTCAATTGATGAAGCTTGGGTTCAATATGAATTTTGCACCGGATATTGATATTAATAATAATCCCAAAAACCCTGTCATCGGCGCCCGTTCTTTCGGTGAGACGGCTGAGATGGTGAGCATGTTCGGCCAAAAAAGCATAGAAGGTTATCGTGCTGCAGGAATGCTTGCGGTAGGGAAGCATTTTCCGGGACATGGGGATACCGAGTTTGATTCACATCTCAGCCTTCCGAAGGTAGAGAAAAATCTTGAAGAGCTGGAGCGGTTTGAGCTGCTGCCGTTCATCGAGAACATCCAAACAGGCATGGAAGCCATCATGACAGCCCATATCGTCTATCCGAAGCTCGATCCCGACCATCCGGCAACACTCAGTTCTTTCTTTTTGCAAAAGCTCTTGCGGGAAAAGTACAGGTTTGACGGCCTGATTCTGACGGATTCCATGGAGATGCAGGCTATTTCCAAGTTTTTCGGCAGGGAAGCTGGGACGGTAAAGGCCGTCCAGGCGGGTGCAGATATTATTCTTGCCTGCGGAAGGGATGTGGCTGCCCAGCAGCTAATGATTGAAGCGGTCGAGAAGGCAGTTGCCGACGGGCAAATTAGTGAAGAGACGATTGATTCGGCAGTTGGGAGGATAAGTGCTTTTAAACAAAAGTGGATAAAGAGCCATGAGCCTGCAGAGGAAGAGTTGCCAGAAGATCATGAAAAAAACAACCATGACCGGATGGAGCAAATTGCCTTGGAAGGCATCACCCTCCTTTTTGACAGGAAAGGATTATTGCCTCTTCCATCAGAAGCGTCCGTTAAAATTATCAGCCAAAAAACCTATAATGATGAAAATTATGTCGGCGACCGTAAAGCGATTATCCATCAAGTATTCAATGGGGGCAGGTACGAAACTCATTATATCGAAGGTGCCAATCCTTCCCAGGAAGAAATTGATGAGCTGGCGGGCAGCGTGAAAGAGGAAGATTTTGTGCTTCTTTTGATCAATGAGCGGAGAACTCTTGATGAAAATTGGGTGAATCTCTATGAGGAAATCAATAGAATCACAGGAAAAATTGTCATCGTGTCTTTATGGAACCCGCAGATCATATCAGCATTTCCGGCAAATGCGGCCGCTTATATTGCTGCCTATAGCAATACGAGCCACACGATCTCTGCTTTGAAGAAGCTGGTTGAAGGAAGAGCTGAATTCAGGGGGAAGCTGCCTGTTACAATCCCGCCTTTCGCAGAGGAACCTTCCAAAAGCTGAATACATTTAGGGGGGAGAAAGGATGCTTCATAATATCGGCATAGATATCGGCGGGACGAAGATTGCAGCCGGAATTGTGGATTCCGCTGGCAGCGTCATATATCAAAACAGGGTGCTGACGCCTAAAGCAGGCAGGATTGAAATCATAGATTCATTGAAAAAGATCATCCGAGACATGCAGGAGCACGCAAAGATTAATAGTTTAGCCTTGGGTAAAATCGGAATTGGTACAGCTGGCCAGGTGGACTTCTCTCGCGGAATCATTCTGTCAGGAACCGCCAATATCAAGGACTGGGGAAATATCCCCCTTGCCGGGATCATATCGGAGTTTGCGGGGCTGCCAGTTTATATTGATAACGATGTTAATGTATTATGCCTTGCTGAACAGCAGTTTGGCTCTGCCAAAGGCTTCCGGGAAGTGGTTTGCCTTGCCCTGGGTACCGGTGTCGGCGGTGCTGTCATCACAAATGGAAGTATGATGCGGGGAGCCTGGGGCGGGGCTGCAGAGCTTGGCCACATTACGATTGATATGAACGGAAAAGAGTGCAATTGCGGCATGAAGGGCTGTTTGGAAACCTATGCGTCCGGCACCTGGATCGCCAGAAGGATGAAAGAGCTCGTTGAAAAAGCTGAGGTGCATAGTGATTATCCTGCTGAAATAACAGGCGAGGAAGTCTTCCGCTTGTACCATAATGGAGATCTTCTTGCTGAAGAAACAGTCAGCATCATGATCAAAGGGCTATCCTATGGGCTGGTCAACCTCATCCATACCTTCAATCCCCAAGTCATTGTGCTGGGAGGCGGGGTTATGTCAGGCGGGCAATGGATCATTGACCGGGTGAAGATTGAGCTGAAGGAGATTGGCCTTCAGACAATGATAAGAGATACAGAAATCAGGCTGTCCGGGCTTGATAGCCGGAGCGGGGTTGTGGGGGCGGCTTTGCTGGGGGAGGCTTGATAAGGTTTTTTGGTTTGATATTTCCAATAAATGTTATTTTTGTAGAATCAATCTGATTTTATGTAGAAAAACTATAATTTTTTGTAGAATCACTATAATTTTATGTAGAAAAATTCCAATTCTATGTAGAATTACTATAATTTTATATAAAAATTATAAGAAACAGGTAGAAACATACTCGATTTAATTTGAATACTCTCTATGCTCCCATCTTGACTGATGAAAAATGCCCTCTTGCACATGCGGGAGTGGCATTTTTTATGCTTTTTCAACTCTTAGTTCTCTTTTGCATGACGATTCTGCTTGTTCTGCCTTCTGCGGGAATAGAAGATGATTCTCCTTTGTGGAAAAACAAATACAGGAACAGAAAACCTGTCCCTGTGCTGCCAGGCCGAGTTCAAATCCCCGGCCTATAATCCACATCCACCTTATCCTTAATCTGATACGGAGCCAGCATAAACGCCCCTTTAAAAACTTCCTTGCCTTTATTGACTAAATAATGGACTTTCTTCGGCTCAACATGGATGAAGTCGCCTTTCCGGCAGCTGAAGATCTCGCCGTCGATATGGATTTCGAGCTCGCCTTCGAGGACGAAGAAGTTTTCTTCCATGATTTCATGGTAGTGGGCAGGGAAGTCCTGGCCAGGCTGGAGGACGACGAGTCCGAAGTTCATTCGTGGCCCCCTCAGGAGATATTTCGGTCCGCTGTCCCCGAAACGGTATGCTTCCTCGTTTTCATTGATGATGCTCATCTTTCATCACACTCCGCTCTTTTTTAGTCCTGGGGCGATCCACATATGGTCGGTGAGTCCCTGGTCAGCCAATTCCAGCTGGTTTTTATAAATGCGAGTCCACTTTTGGTACAGCTTTTCATAGACTGCGTGATTTTCTTTGTTAGGATAATAGGTTTTTTCAAATGCCACGACCTTCTCAATTGCATCATCGAAGCTGCTGTATATATTTGCTCCTACACCTGCACAGATGGCGGCACCAAGGGCAGTGGATTCTCGTACCACTGGAATTTTGACTGGCTTATTGAGGACATCTGATACAATCTGGCACCATAATGGACTTTTGGAAGCTCCGCCTGCAAATACGACAGAGGCGGGGAAAGCGCCGGTTATACCGCTGATCAGCTCCATATTTCCCTTTGTAACGAAGGCAGCGTTTTCCATGATTGCCCGGTAAAAGGCGGCTTTATTGAATTTGCCGCTGTCCAGCTTGAAGTTAAGGAAGCCGGGTGCTGCATGCTTCCAGGAAATATAATTCATCGTATCTGAGAAGGTGCAGAGGAGGCCATTGCTGCCGGCCGGGACATGCAGTGCTTTTCTCTCCATTTGTTCATAGATGCTTTCATTCGTTTCGTTCTCCAGATATTTTTCCAGATCGCAGAAGCTATCCCTGAACCATTTCATCACAAGGCCGGGGAAGAAGGCGATGGCTTCATACTGCCATGTATCAGGAATGCTATGGCAGTTGATCCTGACCCTGCATCCAGGATCCATCTGCAGCTTTTTCGTTGTAAATTCATATTGCCAAAAGCTTCCGCCAATGACCGCGGCGTCTCCTTCATTGATGATCCCGGCCCCGATGCAGGCCAGCTGGGCATCTCCTCCTCCAGCCACAACAAGGGTTTCTGTACTCAAACCTGTAAGCGCATTCATTTTAGAGGTGATCTTACCAACTGCTGTTCCGCTTTCATATACGGCTGGGAAAATATCATCTCTTAAATCGGCTTTCCTGCCAATCTCAGCTTCCCAGCTTCGGTTCGCCAGGCTGAAGAGTCCGGTCGTGCAACCATTGGAAGGCTCGACAGAGAGGATGCCGGTTAAATGGTAGACGATCCAGTCATTCAGCATGGTCACATACTTTGTTTGCTGATAGATGTCAGGCAGATTATTTTTGACCCATAAAAGCCGGGGAATGGCGCCCAGGGAAAAGGTCTGGCCGGAGATGCTGTACATCTCAGCCTCCAGGGAGCTGTCCCCGCTGTTTAGTTTGGCTGTTTCGTTTTCCGAGCGGGAGTCGACATTGGCGCAGGCCCAAAGCTCCCGGCCGTTTTCATCATAGAGGACGATGGCTTCCCTCATGCTGGTTGTCGAGACAGAGATAATCGCATCAGGGTTTACGCCGCTTTTTCCAATGGTCTCCTTAATTAATCCAATAATGATATTCAGGTTCTTCTCCACATCGAAATCCATTGACCCGGGATATTTTTCATCCTCTAAATGCTTCCATTCTGCCTGTGAGGTGCAGACCTCGCTTCCCTTTGTATCAAAGAGAATGACCCGGGCGCTCCCGGTCCCTGCATCAATCGCCATTAAATATTGATCCATTCACAGTCATCCTTCCCCTGATAAAATCCGGCCTAGCCGGCTCACTCCACTAAGCCTCTTGCTGCTGCTTCGTCAGTAATCAGAACATCAATATATCCTCCCTTTAGGGCGCCGATGATCGCTTCCCTTTTATGAGCGCCTCCGGCAACGGCCACCACGTGATTGAGTGACTTCAGTATGCCTATTTCGCTGCTGATCAGCTGTTTATGAAGATCTAAATCAATGAGATCGCCGTTAATATCGTAGAATTGGCTCAGCATATCGCCGGCAGCCCCCTGGGTTTTGATGATGTCTATATCCATGGAATTCAAATAGCCTTCTTTTACAATGGTGGCTTTGTCATTAAGGGCGCCGATGCCCATGATCGTCATATTGGAATGCGGAATCATTTCGAGCACATTTCTGATCGGCTTTTCCGAGAGCATTTCCTTTGCCAGCTTTTCGGAAGAGACCATTAATGGAGAGGGGATGATGTAGTGCTTGTAGTTTGGATTGGTATAGTAATCGGAACGTGTATCAATCGCAGTCGGCATATAAAATTTCACACCGCCCGATAAAGACACGAATGTCACATTATATTTAGTGGAAATGCGCAAATGCCCCAGCGTCTTTGAAACGGCTTCCCCGTAGCCGATGCTGATCAAGGTATCACCAGTAATTCTGTCTTCAATATACTGCGCCGCGGCCAGCGTGAAATTCTCGCTTTCCGCATCATTGGCGGCGGGGACAATATAGATATCCTTCAGCTGGTATTTTTCTTTTATCTTCTGTTGAAGCTCCTGATAATTGATTTTCTCCAGATCGATCCTGAACTGGATCACATGATTGGCCTTTGCTTTTTCAAGATATTTGATCACCTTCATCCTTGAAAGGTTCAGAGATTCGGAAATCTCATTTTGCGTCAGCCCCTCAATATAGTACTTCCAGGCAATCTTTGTAATCAGATCATTTTCATAGGACATTGTCATCACTCATCTTCTGTTGGGATGCAAACAAAATCTTTACAGTTAAACATATGTTCAGGGAAAAAGAAAATATGACAGCAAAGTGGCTGCGGGCATGCTGATACGAAAAAATTGCAGGGACAATGGGATGCCACTGCGTCAGGAGGCTTAGGCCGGTTAGAACTTCAGAAGAAAAATAATAAATTCATACTTTCTTCAAACAAAAATTAATAAAATGATTTGCCGTGAATAAAATGTAGCAAGTAAGCGTTTTCAATCACGTAGGTATGTAGAAGGAGGGATGCAGATGGGAGAGCTTCCATGCCTTATCCGGCTTGAGGATATCCATAAATCCTTTCAGCAGAATAAGGTCCTGAAGGGGGTCTCGCTTGAAATAAAACCATCGGAGATTATCTCAATCATTGGGGGCAATGGGGCAGGGAAAAGCACATTAATGAAGATTCTGACCGGCGTACACAAGGCAGATGCAGGGATCCTTGAGATTGGCGGAGAGGAAATCGGCCAGTATCATCCCGCCATTGCCCATGAAAAAGGGATCTATCTTGTGCCGCAGGAGCCTTTGCTTTTTCCCAATATGACAGTTGAACAGAATCTGACGATTGGCTTTGCCAGGGATAAGGCTGAAGTGAAGTCAAGGGCCGCTGAGCTCATTCGCCGGCTGGACTGGAATCTTGAACTTGGGAGGCTGGCCGCTTCCTTATCAATTGCAGAGCAGCAGCAGCTGGAAATCATTAAAGGGCTCCTCAGGGATGCGAAGGTCCTTATACTCGATGAACCTACTTCTGCACTGACCTTTGCTGAAACAAAAGCATTATTTCAATTGATTGATAGGCTGAAAGAATCGGGTGTGGCCATTTTTTATATCACACACAGGCTTGATGAGGTTTTCCAAATCTCGACCCATGCAGTCATTCTCCGCGACGGCAGGATCACCCTTAAAGGAAGAATCGATGAATTTACGAAAGAGATGCTCATTAAAGGGCTGCTGCCGGAAGAAAGCCTGGAAAGCGGTAAGGATGTTTTTGAAAAAAGGCAGAGGGGGCGTGCAGATGAGGAACCTGTCCTTGATGTGCAAAACATCAGCGGGGATGGCTTCAAGGATATCAGCATCCAGGTTTATAAAGGTGAGGTTGTTGGAGTGGCGGGGCTGGTTGGCGCCGGAAGGACGGAAATCGCTGAGGCGATCTATGGCATCAGTAAAGTGAAGAGCGGGAAGGTCTTCCTGGCAGGGAAGGATATTACGAATCTGCCTGTCCGCCAAACAATTGAAAATGGCCTGGCTTACATACCAGAGGACAGGTTTCTGAATGGGATTTTCTCTATCAGCTCGGTACAGAATAATCTGACGGCCCAAATTCTCAGGCGGCAAGGCTTTTTCAGCAGCAGGAAGAAGGAAAGCAGCATTACAGATGAATATGTCGACCGGCTGAGGATTAAGATCAGCAGCCAGGAGGATGAGATCAAATCTTTGTCCGGCGGGAACCAGCAGAAAGTTGTGATCTCAAGGATCCTTGCCGGGAACCCTCAGGTGATCATCATGGATGAACCGACCAGGGGGATTGATGCCGGTGCCAGGGGCGATATTTACAGCATCATAGCCGACTTAAAAGAAAAGGGCTATTCCATTCTGCTGATTTCTTCCGATCTGGAGGAGATTGAGAGACTCAGTGACAGAATCTACACCATCTATCAGGGCACCTGCAATGTATGTCTCGGATTTGATGAAATCAATGCTGCCAATGTGATGAAATCTGCTTTCGGAACGTTATGAAGGATGTGATGTAGATGTCTGCGTTGAAATGGGCGGCGTCACGGCGGGAATTCAGGACTTTATTATTCTTATTTATGCTGTTTGCGCTTGTCGGCCTCGTAAACAGCGACTTTCTGACTCTGGCAAACATACAGGCCTCTGTAAAAAGCAGCCTTCTTTATATTGTCTTGGCTGCGGGTATGACATTTGTGCTGCTGACAGGAAATATTGATATCTCGATAGGGGGGATCATGGGGCTCAGCGCTGCGGTGGCAGGCACCATCCTGAAAAGCGGCGGCAGCCTTTTCACGGCAGCAGCGGCAGCCCTTTTCATAGGCGCAGCCATCGGGCTCATCAATGGATTGGGAGTGACGAGGCTGAAGATCTCTTCTTTTATCATGACCCTGGGAGTGCTTGAAATCACGCGGGTTCTCCATGTGATCTATGCTGATGGGAAATGGGTGGAGAATCTGCCGGCAGGCTTTAAGGGTCTTTCCAAGTTCAGTCTGGCCGGTGTGAATATCCTCTCCCTGCTGGTGATTGCAGCGGTGATCCTTGTCCATTTTTATCTTTCAAAAAGCAATAAGGGAAGGTATTTTGCCGCCATCGGCGATAACGAAGACGGAGCGGTATTGCTCGGAATCCCCGTGCAGCGCTATAAAACTTATGCCTTTGTTATCTCCGGTATTTCCGCCTCTATTGCCGGCCTGATTTTCGCCAGCCAAATTGGCTTCATCTCAACCACAGCGGGAGCCGGCATTGAAATGACCGTCATTGCGGGCGCTGTTCTCGGCGGGGTTTCTCTCAGCGGCGGGATCGGGTCTGTCATCGGAGCGGGGATTGGCGCCATCATTATGACTTCAATCAATTCGGCTCTTGTGTTCATGAAGGTTCCAGCTTTCTGGAATGCGGCCATATCCGGATCTCTTTTAATCCTTATTGTGGTCATCGACACCCTGCTGACCAGGAAAGCGATGAAAAAGGCGAAAAAGGAAAGGCTGAATGCGCGGATCCTTCAAAAGGAGGTGCAAATTTAAGTGATTCGGAAGATTCCTAGATGGAACATTATGCTGCTATGTATTTTACTGGTGGAAATACTCGTTTTCGGCCTGATCAATCCGAGGTTCTGGAATATCTCCATCCTGCTGGGAAGCTTTAATGATTTTATCGGCATCGCCCTGGTCGCCTTCTTTGTCACCTTTGTCATTATTACAGGGGGGATCGATATTTCCGGCGGATCAATCATTGGGCTGACCTCAGTCCTGGCGGGGATTCTATCGCAGGTGGCAGGGCTCAATATTTGGCTGTCGGTCCTTTTGGCGTTAGCGGCCGGCGGGCTTTGCGGGCTCTTGAATGGAATATTGATCGCTTACGGACGTGTGCAGGCGATGGTGATCACCCTCGGGGGCATGCTGCTCTACAGCGGCATATCCATCGTCATCGTCGGCCTGTCAGGAGTGAGTACGTATGAAGGGATATCAGGCTTTCCGGAGGCCTTCAGCAATCTCGCCTATGGGGAAGTGATGGGCATCCCGAACTCTGTTCTCCTCTTCCTTGTTATGTTTTTCATCGCATATATCCTTCTGCATTTAACGAAATATGGAAGGTATATATATCTAACCGGCATTAACCAGAATGCGGCAGAATACGCAGGCATTGATACTAGAAAAATCATCGCCAGCACCTATGTCCTATCGGGATTGAGCGCAGGTGTGGCAGGGGTGATGCTGACTTCCTACCTGGGCAGTGCCCGGGCGGATTTCGGCTCTGAATATTTGATGCCGATCCTGACTGCCGTTGTCCTTGGAGGAACACTGATCACGGGAGGCAAAGGAGGTGTACTCGGCACTGCGCTTGCCAGCATCATCGTCGGCCTGCTGCAGCTCGGCCTGCAGATGGGCGGCGTCTCCACACAGTATATTGGCCTTGCGACCGGCCTGCTTCTGATTATTTCTGTCGCATTCCTTGGACTGTCATCTGATTTAAAGCATTCGGTAAAAAGAATTCTTGCACCTAAAAAAATGGGGGTCGATTGAGATGAGATTTAAGCCTTATAAGCTGTTCCTTGGTATGGCCATGGCTTCGCTTCTGCTGGCAGGCTGCAGCGGGGAGAAAGACTCCGGCGGCAGTTCCGGCGGGAAAAAAGCTGATGACATTGAAGTTGTCTTTATCCCGAAAATGACCGGGAATGCATTTTTTGAATCAGGCAATAACGGGGCTCAGGCTATGGCCAAGAAAGAAGGGTTCAAGGTCAAGTATGACGGGGCGCCGGAAGGGACTGTGGCCAATCAGGTCCAGATCATCAACAGCGCCGTCAGCAGCGGGGCAGATGCCATTGCCATCGCTTCTGTTTCTTCAGACGGCCTGAACCAGGCGCTGAAAAAAGCGCTGGATGCCGGCATCAAGGTAGTCACTTGGGATTCGGACGTTGATCCGGAATACCGTTCTGTTTATGTGAATCAGGGAACACCGGAAATCCTCGGTGCGATGCTCGTCGATATGGTCGCCGGCCAGCTGG
Organism: Bacillus sp. SRL543; assembly: GCF_984799205.1. Classification (NCBI taxonomy): domain Bacteria; kingdom Bacillati; phylum Bacillota; class Bacilli; order Caryophanales; family Bacillaceae; genus Bacillus; species Bacillus sp. SRL543. The sequence goes on along the minus strand of NZ_OZ481794.1, from coordinate 4,329,314 downwards.
AAAACCCGGACGAAGCCCAGCAGGTCGCCTGGTTCTATTCCAGCCCGACCGTGCCTGACCAGAACTCCTGGGTTGAATATGCTGATCAGTATATAAAAGAGAAGTATCCGAAATGGGAAATTGTCACAAGGCAATTTGGTGAAGGAAATGAGCAGAAGTCCCTGCAGGTAGGGGAAAGCATTCTTGATTCCTATCCAGATATTGACGCCATCATATGCCCTGATTCCACTGCCCTTCCGGCAATGGCACAGGCAGCAGAGAATAAAGGGCTGACAGCGAAAGATATTGCGATCACCGGGTTTGCGTCACCGAATTCCATGAGACCATTCCTGGAGAACGGCACCATCTTGAATCATGGTTTATGGGATGTCCAGGATCAAGGAGCGCTTGCTGTTTATATCGCTTACCACCTGGCACAGGGCAATGATTTGAAGGTTGGCGACAAGCTCGAGGTTCCTGATCTTGGCGAAGTGACAGTCGAACCGAACAGCATCCAGGGCTATGACTATGAAGCGGACGATTCCGGAATCATCGTGCTGCCGGAGCGGATTGTATTTACAAAAGAAAACACTGGTGATTATGACTTTTAATTAGGGGGAGTTGCGGAGAATGGCAGATAATATCGGCAATAAAGCGGCGAAGAACTTTTTTGAAGACGTACCATTTGCGGGCGGTGAGAGCTTCCATGTAAAAGGGGCCGCCAATTATGACTGGGGCATGAAAGACCGGCTGTCGAGGATCTTCAACCCGAAGACTGGAAAGACCATTATGCTCGCATTCGATCACGGCTATTTTATGGGGCCGACCTCAGGACTTGAACGGATCGATTTGCTTGTCCCGAGGCTTGAGAAATATGTTGACTGCCTGATGGGAACAAGGGGGGCGATCAGAAGCAGTGTGCCGCCTTCATTCAACAAGGCGATTGCACTGCGGGCGTCATCCGGTTCTTCTATTCTGCAAAATGACCTGAGCCATGAATCCATGGTCGTCGATATCGAGGATGCAGTCCGGATGAATGCCAGCGCCATTGCAATCCAGACCTTTATCGGCGCGGACGGGCAAAAAGAGACGATTGAAGAGCTGAACAAAGCTGTCAACCTTGGCATGAGATACTCGATTCCGACTTTGGGTGTCGTCGCCGTCGGCAAAGAAATGGCGCGCACCACCGAATTCTTCCTGCTCGCCACCAGGATGCTGGCGGAGTTCGGTGTCCAGATTGTCAAAACCTATTATTGCGATGACTTTGAAAAAGTAGCATCAGCCTGCCCCGTTCCTCTGGTGGTCGCAGGAGGCAAAAAAATTCCGGAAAAAGACGCACTCACCCTTGCCTACAATTCAATCCAGGGAGGAGCAGCAGGAGTCGACATGGGCCGGAACATATTCCAATCTCAGCATCCGGAGGAAATGGTGCAGGCCGTTGGGAAAGTGGTGCATGAAGGGTTTACAGATAAAGAGGGGTATGAGTATTATCAGTCGCTGATAGGTTAGAGGGGGGTTGTTTAGTAGTGCTATATATCGGGATTGGTGAGGAGTTTTGGTAATGATTGTAATTTTTATGGCGTTAATAGAGAAGTGGGTAGAATAAATAGCCGATTTGGTAGAATAAGTCGAGAAGTCGGTAGAATAACCAGAAGAGTTGGTAGAATAACAGCGAAAGTCGGTAGAATCGCTCTAGATACATGTAGAATACGATAGGATTCCAACTCAATAAATGGGAAGTGCCCCTCTAGTATATGTTAGAGGGGCATTTTTTCAGCTTTTAATACTCATCGGCAAGACATTTTGCTTGTTTCCACACCTTTTTGCAGGGAGCAGTTCAATTTCAGCATATGATGACTTGTTTTCTCGCTTTTGCAGACACTGGTATGGCCCTAAACCTGTAATCTTGTCCTGCCAGCAGGAATCCCCAGGATGATGATCTAATATATATAGAATCAAACTAAAGCGGGTGAGCGTATGAAATCAAAAAAACTCTTATTTATCGGCGACAGCATCACAGACCATGGCAGAAGGGAGGATCCTGAACAGATTGGTTATGGTTATGTAAGGACTCTCCGAGATTATTATATGACGGCTTTTCCTGAAAAGGCGCTTGAGTTCATCAACAGGGGAGTAGGCGGCAACCGCGTTACTGACCTCGCTGACCGCTGGAAGGAGGATGTCATTGATATTCAGCCGGATCTTGTGTCCATTTCGATTGGCATTAACGATGTATGGCGGCAGCTGGACAGTCCGGGGATTGTGCAGATAGGGCCTGAGCGATTTAAAGAAGTTTATGAGAAATTGCTGACACAGGTGAAGAAGGAGACTGAAGCTGAAATTGTGCTCATGGAGCCGACTGTCATTGAGGAGGATGTCAGTTCGGAAGGCAACCGGCTGCTTGTCCCGTATGTTGAGGCAGTGCATGAACTGGCTGAGCAGTTCAATGCAGAGGTGGTTACGGAGCGTAAGGCATTCCTCCGGTATCTGGAGTCGGGAGGTAAACTTAAGCTGACGACGGATGGGGTGCATATGACATCGGCTGGAGATATGCTGATGGCTCGGACGTGGGTTATGGGAGCAGGCTCTTTGTCTGTCTTTAACTAATATGCTTTGGTTCGTAGAATGGGGGCATTATTGGCGGCGTTAGGGTGTATTTTTTCCAGTAAATGTATTTTATGTAGAATGACGCTGATTTTTTGTAGAATCATTGGAAATATAGGTAGAATAACTAAGAATTTAAGTAGAAAAATAGAATATTTATGTAGAATCGTATAAGATTGCTGCCCCAACTAAGAAAAAATGTCTCTTTTGCATATAGCAGAAGGGCATTTTTCATGCTATACCAACACTCAATGCGATCCAGCAGGATAATTTTCCCCATTTTTGCAAAGCAGATACCTAATTTTTCCGGAAAACCTACAATCTCGTAAAAACACAAAGATTATAAGACATCCCTCTAGTTTCCACCATCGCCACAACCTCATCCCACGCCACCCTATTTGACATCCCCCTATTTTTCTGCCATAATAATAACCAATTAAATACTGGTACCTTTAATTCAGTCCCGTGAGGCTGGCAAGGACAGCGGAAATTATGAGAATCATTGGGTGAGGTGTATCCTGCCCGCTGGTTTTTCATGAGGAAAAAGGCTTCTTGTCGGAAACGGCGAGAAGCCTTTTTTCGTGTCCAACTTCTTATCATCGAAGGATCCTTCGGTACCAGTTTCAACATTATTGAAACTTATAGGAGGAATGGAAAATGAGTAAAGTAGATTTGGATTTTTCACTGAGTGCAGTTCCGCAGAAGCACCGCACCGGTTTTTGGAGAATGCTTGTGGTGATGCTGGGGCTGACGTTTTTCTCGGCAAGCATGTGGTCAGGCGGGACGCTTGGTTCAGGGCTGACTTTTATGCAGTTTATCGGAATCGTCCTGGCTGGGAACCTGATACTTGGCGCTTATACAGGAGCGCTTGCCTATATCGCGGCCAAGACCGGCTTATCGACACATCTGCTGACGCGCTATGCATTTGGTGAAAAGGGCTCTTATCTTTCTTCATTCTTATTAGCTGCTACACAGGTTGGCTGGTTCGGCGTCGGTGTGGCGATGTTTGCTCTTCCTGTCCAGAAGGTGACTGGGCTTGATGCGTATCTGCTGATTGGGATTGCAGGCATCCTGATGACGGCGACAGCGTTTTTTGGAATGAAGGCACTGGCGATTCTGAGCTTTATCGCGGTCCCGCTTATCACCATTCTTGGCAGCTTTTCAGTGTTCAAGGCAACGGAAACGGTCGGCGGTCTTAACGGCCTTATGCAGTATCAGCCAACAGAAGCAATCGGGCTTGCTGCGGCATTGACGATCTGTGTGGGTTCTTTTATTAGTGCGGGTACATTGACACCTGACTTTGCTCGCTTCGCCCACACAAAGCGGTCAGCAGTGATCACGACTGTGATTGCCTTCTTTATCGGAAATTCGCTCATGTTCATTTTCGGTGCTATCGGCGCCATCGCGACTGGCCAATCTGATATTTCCGAAGTGATGTTCATTCAAAAATTGATCCTCCCGGCCATCCTTGTGCTAGGGCTTAATATTTGGACAACCAATGATAATGCGCTGTATGCGTCCGGCCTCGGCTTCTCAAGCATCACAAAAATCGCGAAAAGCAAGGTTGTCATTTTTAACGGAATCGTCGGTACGATCATGGCGATGTGGCTTTACAATAACTTCGTCGGATGGCTGACCATCCTTGGGGCAGCCCTGCCGCCGGTGGGAGCCATCATTTTGGCGGACTATTTTATCATCAACAAAGGCAAGTATAAGAAATTTGAGCAAATGAGATTCAAAGCTGTCAACTGGCCGGCCATGTTCGCATGGGGTGCGGGCGTGGCTGCTGCGAATTTCATCCCGGGAATTCCTCCGGTCAATGCATTGCTTGGGGCGGCGATCACATTCGTCGTCATCACCAAGCTTGCAGCTCTCACGGCAAACACAGGCACAATAACAGAAATGGAAAAGGTGAGCTAAATGATGTTAATTAAAAATGCGAAGCTTAGAGGTAAGGATGGGCTTTGGAATATAACAGTAAGAGGCGGAAAGATTACGGAATTGTCGCAGGGAGATGTATCAGACTGGCAAGGTGAGGAGCTTGATGTAAAAGGATCGCTAGTTTCAGCTCCTTTCATTGAACCGCATATTCATTTGGATACAACACTGACAGCAGGAGAGCCTGAATGGAACCAGAGCGGCACACTGTTTGAGGGTATCCAGAGATGGGCACAGCGCAAGGAAACTTTAACACATGAGGATGTAAAGGAGCGGGCTAAAAAAGCGCTCAAATGGCAGATCGCACAGGGAATCCAGCATGTCCGCACACATGTGGATGTGACGGATCCAACCTTGACGGCGCTGAAGGCGCTCCTGGAAGTAAAAGAAGAAATGTCTTCCCATGTTAATCTGCAGCTGGTTGCTTTTCCGCAGGAGGGGATCCTTTCTTATCCAAGCGGGGCAGAGCTGATGGAAGAAGCGCTGAAAATGGGTGCAGACGTGGTCGGCGGCATCCCGCACTTTGAGTTTACGAGAGAATATGGTGTATCTTCTATGAAAATTGCATTTGACCTTGCGGAAAAATATGACCGTCTAGTAGACATTCACTGCGACGAAATCGATGATGAGCAATCACGGTTTGTTGAGGTGGTAGCAGCGGAAGCATATGAGCGGGGGTTCGGCAGCAAGGTGACGGCCAGCCATACAACGGCGATGGGCTCCTATAATGATGCTTATGCCTACAAGCTCTTCAGGCTGCTGAAGATGTCGGAAATAAACTTTGTGGCTAACCCCCTTGTGAATATCCATCTTCAAGGCCGTTTTGATACATATCCAAAACGGAGAGGCATCACAAGAGTGAAGGAGCTTCTCGAAGCGGGAATGAATGTGAGCTTCGGCCATGATGATATTTTTGATCCGTGGTATCCGCTTGGTACAGGAAATATGCTTCAGGTTCTCCATATGGGCATACACGTATCCCAGCTCATGGGCTATGAAGAAATAGTCCGTTCCTTTGACTTGATTACCGATAACAGCGCCAAAACACTTCACATCGAAGACAGCTACGGGATAGAAGCCGGAAAACCGGCCAGCTTCATTGTCCTAGACGCTGAAAATGAATACGAAGCCATCCGCAAGCAGGCAGCCGTCCTTTACTCTATCCGAAACGGCAGGATCATTGCGCAGACAAGCCCAAGGCAGACTTCTATTCTGCTGGGGGAGCAAAGAGAAAGTATAAATTTTAGCAAATGATCTAAGAGAGGGGGCAGCGGCGGCTGCCCCTTTTGCGCCTGGCACCCTCTCAGGCTTTTCCATTTACCCTTCCTCTTTTTCTATAATATAATGACACAGGCAAAGCTTTTAGCAGCTTTCCCGGTTATTGAGTTTTTCTAAAAGAGGCTAGATAAATGAAGAATATATATCTTGATTATAATCAGATTTCCCTTTCGCTTGATTCTATGGCGGATGAGATAAAAAGAGAGGGCTTTGACGGGCTTGTGATTATTTTGCGGGGCGGATCTTTTCCTGGCTTTCACCTGGCTTTCCTGACGGGGCTTCCTTATTATTTTTTGACCTATGACCGCAGCAGCGAGTCGGCAGAGTGGAAAGGGCAGGCTCCCAGACTTGAGAAAGTCCTCCTTGTTGAAGACTTTGCCGGAATGGGAAATACGCTGATTAACAGCAAAGAGTTTTTAATAAAACAAGGAATTGAAGTAAAAACACTGGTAATCTGCAAGGATTCGAAATCAGCATCAGTGCCTGACTTTTTCTGCTTTGAAACAACGGAAGAAAATGCCCGCTTTATTTTGCCGTGGGAAAGATTCAGGCTTAATCCAGCGGAAAGCAGCGTTTCTAGATCAGAAAATATTGCAGATCACCAATTTGAGAGAACCCTTTGGGATGAACAGCTCTTTTCCTTTGTCCGCGAAGGCGATGGGATTGCCGCAGGGCATATCGATAAAGGGAAAATGGCGATTTCACTCGGTTTTACCCATGTGGTGACGGCGAATGTGGAAGAGGCCATTCTAATATCCTCTCAATACCCTGAGCTCAGGGTAGCATGGTGGGACGGAGACCGAAAGTTTATGATACAGTCTAAGGCGGTATAAGGAATGAGGGACAGGTACTTATTCCTTTTTTTTTGCTCAAAGATACTATCATCTTCTGATTTTCCCAAGCAGGAATTGTTATAAAGAACGTTAGGTCAACTCCTGTTGCGAGTAAATTACGCAATAAAGAACCTCGTATTCTTAAATTAGATTAGCCTTTAAATAAACACTCCATAAGCCCTAAGTTATCATAACAAGACTTTCGTAAGTTTTCCCAAGGTCAACCCTATTGTTAACGCTTCCGATATTTGATAGTTTTGAAAGGAAGAACCGAAACTATATTAGGAGGAGATTTCTATGAAAAAGCTTGGGAAAATTGTATTAGCGTCTGCTATGTCTTTAGGGATTCTGGGGGGATTCGGCACTGTAGGCACTTCCACTGCCGAAGCCGCGCCTCCAGGCTGCTTTGGCCCGGTCTATTATTATGTGAAGTCAGGAGACACTCTTTCTGAAATTGCCGCTAAGTATGGGGTGACGGCTTCCTATCTCGCATCCTTAAATAATATTTCGGATCCGAATAAGATTTATGTGGGCCAGCGGCTGATGACGTATAATTGCAATTAAACTGTTAAAAGCCTCCACCCTGCCAGCAATGCAGGATGGAGGCTTTATTTTATATAATGCTCTATAGTCCTGGCTCATAAGCTGTATTTGGAATCTCGTTATAATCATCCGCATCCAGATTCTCCACCGAGCCGTCCGCAACCCCTTTAATAATGGCATTCAAACCGGTTTCAACCGCCTTTACAAGCTGGCCCTTTTTCTTTTGTCCCAGTGTATGCGACTGGCCTCTAACCTCAAACAGAACAGTGCCGCTGCCGTTAAGGGCGAAGCTTCCCAAGGCAGTGCCTGGAAGGTCAAGGTTTTGCTGATAGAGGGTGATGTTATTGAACGGCGAGTTTCCGATTGATTGCAGGGCATTATAAGCTGCCAGGTTCAGCTGCTTTGAAAACTCCACATTATACTGACCCGCATACTCTGCATATTTTAGTCCTGCTGGAGTGTTTGGATCAGGCACAAACTCGCCTGACAAGGACATCGTGACGATGTCGTCGGTTCCCTTTACATAGTATTCTCCTTGATGGTGAAGGTCAACGAAGACATCAACCTTCCCGAACTCGGCCTTTAATGCTTTATACACATCCCTTACAGTTTGAGATTCAGGTGTTATGTACCAGCCGGGTGCGCTTGACCTGCCAGGGAAATCTCCGGCCTGCGGGACGTAATCCAGGTCAGGATTGAAGTCGCGGTTCACATCAAAACCGGGCTGTCCGGTGTAATTCCGCTCCTGGATTGTGCCTGAGGCATAATAATTCCAGGCTGGCTTTGCGGCGGCTGCAAGCTGAGGAAAGTCCTGCACAGCTTCCTCCCAGGACATATCATTTCCGCGGCGGTCAAGCTCAGAAGCATCAGGGTTGATTTTTGGCAGCACCACCAAAGTGACATTTTCACGGATCTGCCTCGCTTCCGGTGAATTGCTGGATCCGAGATACTGAAGAATTTTTAACAGTGCCTCTGTGCCTGTCTTTTCATTGCCATGAATTTCGCTTTCAATCAGTACCACTTTTTCCCCTGTACCAACTCGTGCCTGGTAAATGTCCCGTCCCTGATTGGATTGGCCGACAACCGATAACGACACTTTGCCCTGGCTGCTCTTCTCAATCTGCTGGAGCTTGTTTACCATTTCGGCATAGTCAGTAAATCCAGCCACAGAGCTGGCCTCATACTGTCCTGCTTTGCCGCTGTCAGGAGATTGGGCCGCAATAGCTGTGCCTCCAGCCCCCGCACATAAAACCACTGCTGTACTTAATCCTGCAATCCATTTGTTTACCTTCATCCTGTCACTCTCCTTCGCTTTGCTTACAAAGACTATTGTAAATCGACAAGCCGCCGTCACCTTGTCGAAATATAAATCACGCACAGGTCTAGTTTTGTAGGAATGAAATGAAGAGTGTCGAATATTTCGCGTTTCGAAATAATTGAATAGTTCGTCCTATCAGGTGTATAGAAAGATCATGCCCATTGTCACCCGTTCTCAGATTAAGCATGACTATGAATCTATATATGTAATTAATTCCTTACTTTTTGTAAAAAATACTTAAGGGCCAAGGGACCTGACCCCCTGGCCCAACCCGCCCCCCGGCACAGCACTTTTACAGTTGCCGTTATCTGAAAATTATTGTAAAATTTGCTTACGTACTGCAAGCGGTTGCACAAGCTCTCATTTCATACCACGCACATTTATAGTCATTTCATCCTATAATTTGCAAACGGTTACAGTCATTTAGTTGTGCAACTTTGTGCAAACGCTTTCGCAACCCGCGCTGCAGGACTATCCCCGACAGAAAGGAGGCTCCCCCTAAATTCTATCCTATCAACCAACCAAAAGGAGGAAAGCAATTCATGCAAAAAAACCGACGCCAACTATCCATCTTCCTGTCGGCCATTATGCTATTGAGCCTGTGGCTGCCATTTATGCCGGCACGTGCGGCAGCAGCAGAAACAGGAGCATCCGACACCCCTGAAGCAGCACAACCCTCTGAACGACAGGTCCGCTTTACTTATATACGTGATGACAAGACATATGACGGCTGGAATATCTGGGCCTGGAACACAGGCGTGAAGGATGACCAGATTAATTTTGAATCCTATGAAAACGGGGTTGCAACCGTCAATATTGCTGTTGCCCCTGAAACAAAACAGTTCGGTTTTGTGCTCCGCAGTACAGAGGACTGGAATACAGCACAAAAGGAATTTGGCGACCGCGTCATTCCTGTGAACAAGAATGACAGTTTGACAAAAGCATACATCACGAGCGGTGTGGAAAAGATCCGGATCGTCCCGGACGGCTCAGCGCCTGTTATCAATAAAGGCAATGCAACTTTCTATTACCGTGATAAAGAGCTTTTTGCCAATGACAGCATGGACACCATTGAAAAAGTTGAATTGAAGTTTAATGGTGAAAATAAAGAAATGGTGTATGAGCAGGAAAACGAGCGTTTCATGCTTACATACGAGAATATCCCAAACGGAAAGCATGAATACTCATTTCTTGTTACTAAAGGCGGGGAGACAACAGAGGTTACAGATCCTTACAACACCACGGATGGTGTCTCTGCCATTGACTTTGAGCAGGCTGACTTGACTGTATCAGCTTCGACCAAGCCAGCAGCCATCGACTATAGCCAAAATGCAGTTCTGAGTGTGGATATAGCGGGACTCACTGACGAGGTGAAAATCACTGAAATTCTAGCTGATACTTCCTCTTTGGGAGGTTCTGATCAGCTGGAAATTGACCCTTCTCTCGGCAAAATCACCATTGCTGCAGATGACAGCACAACGGCCGGTGTGGAAAATATTCCCATTACAGCCGTGGATTCTTATGGCAATGAATATAGCGGGAATGCCGAGATTGAAATCAAAACACGGCAATCTGCCGGCGAAAATGATTTTGACTGGGATGAATCTGTCATCTACTTTATGCTGACAGACCGTTTCTTTGACGGAGATGACTCCAATAATGACCCATATGATCTAGGTTATGATGATTCCCGCGGCGCCTACCAGGGCGGGGATTTCAAGGGGGTAACAGATAAGCTGGATTACCTTGATGAGCTTGGGGTCAATACGATCTGGATTTCCCCGGTCGTGGAAAATATCCAATATGATGTACGTAACGGTGAGGCTGAACCTTATTATGCCTACCATGGATACTGGGCGGAAAATTTCAGCACCCTGAATCCTCATTTCGGTACGATGGAGGATTTCCATACATTAATTGACGAAGCCCATGAGCGCGGCATTAAAATCATGGTGGATGTTGTATTGAACCATACCGGATACGGCCTCAAAGAGCTGGATGCTGATAAAGAAAATCCTCCTCCAGGCTACCCGGATGATGAAGACCGCAGCCGCTTCAAGGATATCGTCCGCCAGGGTGCGAATGTGGGCACCGATGAAGTTGTTGGCGAGCTGGCTGACCTTCCGGATATTAAAACAGAAGATCCTGCCGTCCGCAAGCAGATCATCGACTGGCAGACAGACTGGATCGAAAAAGCAACAACAGCAAACGGCAACACAATCGATTATTTCCGTGTGGATACCGTCAAGCATGTGGAGGACGCCACCTGGATGAGCTTCAAAAATGCGCTCACCGAAAAAATGCCGGAATTCAAAATGATCGGGGAAGCATGGGGTGCAGCACCAGACAATGATTTTGGCTACCTAGAGTCCGGGATGATGGATTCCCTGCTTGACTTCGGCTTCAAAGAAACAGCCCGCAACTTTGTGAACGGCAAGCTGAAGGCTGCCAATGATGATCTTGCTGCCCGGAATGCAAAAGTGGATAACGCAGCAACGCTTGGCCAGTTTTTAAGCAGCCATGATGAGGACGGTTTCCTGCATTCACTCGGCGGTGATAAGGGCAAAATGAAGGTAGCAGCCTCCCTGCAGGCAACGGCAAAAGGCCAGCCTGTCATCTATTACGGAGAAGAGCTTGGCCAGACAGGCGCCAATAATTACCCGCAATATGATAACCGCTATGATTTTGCATGGGATCGAGTAGAAGGCAATGATATGCTCGAGCATTATAAAAAGATCCTTAACTTCAGGAAAGACCATTCCAAGGTTTTTGCCAAAGGTGACCGTACAGTGATTGGCGGCTCTGACAAGGAGCAATTCCTGCTGTTTGCCCGCAGCTATGGGGAGCAGACCGTGTATGCCGGCCTGAACACAGCGGATAAGGCAAAAACCATCAAGCTGGCTGTTGATTCAAAAACAGCCACAGTAACAGACCATTATGCTGATCAAAGCTATCAAACTACTGAAGCTGGAGAAGTTATTCTGACAATCCCGGCCAACTCAGATGGCGGTACTGTCCTGCTGACCGTGGATAACGGCAGCATCACAGGGGCAGCGCTTCAAAGCGGGGAAGAGGGCGAGGAACCTGAAATAGAGCCGATTCCCGAGAACTCTGTCCGCATCCACTATAACCGCGGTGACGGCAGCTATGAAAACTACGGAGCCTGGCTCTGGAATGACGTGAAATCCCCGTCAGCCAACTGGCCGGTCGGAGCAACGATGTTCGAAAAGAAAGACAGCTATGGTGCCTATATTGATGTACCCCTTGCTGAAGGAGCCAAAAATATCGGTTTCCTTATTATGGATGTGTCCAAAGGGGATGCAGGCAAGGACGGCGGCGATAAGAGCTTGACCATTTCCTCGCCGGAGATGAATGAAATCTGGATCAAGCAGGGGTCGGATGAGGTGTATACCTATGAACCTGTCGATCTTCCGGACAACACCGTCCGCATCCATTATACCCGTGACAACGGGGACTATGATGATTTCGGACTATGGCACTGGGGCGATTCAGCAGCTCCTTCTGATAATTGGCCAGCTGGCGCGGCTGATTTTACCGGAAAGGACCGGTACGGGGCGTATGCTGACATCGAACTGAATGAAGATGGCAAGGAACTGGGCTTTCTTATCGTGAACGAAAGCACTGGGGAAAAGGATGCCAGTGACAAGACCTTCAACCTGCTGGATAAATATAATCAGCTTTGGATCAAGCAGGGAGACGACGTGGTCTATATTTCACCATATGGAGATGTGGCATCAGGGATGACCTCTGCAGAAGTCATCTCAGAAGATACGATTTTATTAAACTTTACAATGACAGAAGGATTGACAGAAGACGGATTGAAAGCCGGCTTGTCCATTAAAGATAAGGATGGAAAAGAAATAGCCGTCACAAGTGCAGAGGTTACAGGTGAGAAAACGGCTGAGGTTAAAGCAGATTTTGAACTTGAGAAACTGCCGCTTTCCGTATCCTATTCCGGCCGCACAGTTTCTGCTTCATCAGGCTGGCGGATGCTGGATAAACTGTACAGTTATGATGGCGATGACCTTGGGGCCACCTACAAAAAAGGCGGAGCTGTGCTGAAGCTTTGGGCGCCGACAGCCAGCAAGGTAAGTGCCAATTTTTATGATGAAAATGATGCTGCTAAGCTGATCGGCAGTTTTGATCTCAAGCTTGGTGAAAAAGGCGTCTGGTCAAAAGAAGTCAAGCCGTCGGACCTTCGGGTGAAGGACTTGAAAGGCTATTACTACCAATATGAAGTCACCAATAATGGCGTAACAAAAAAGGTGCTTGATCCTTATGCGAAATCAATGGCGGCTTTTACCGTCAACACGAAAGGAGAAGCCGGGCCTGACGGCGATGATGTTGGAAAAGCGGCGATCATCGACCTGAAGGGTACAGACCCGAAACACTTTGATCATGCAAAAATCAAAGGATATGAAAAGCGCGAAGATGCCATCATCTATGAAGTCCATGTCCGCGATTTCACTTCCGATCCTTCCATCAAAGGCGATCTGGATGCGAGATGGGGCTCTTATGAAGCATTCATCGACAAGCTTGACTATATTAAGTCGACGGGTGTGACACACGTCCAGCTTCTGCCTGTCATGGCCTGGTATTTTGGCGATGAGACGAAAATGGGCGAGAGGGAAATGACATATTCAGCAGGAGGAAACGAGTATAACTGGGGCTATGATCCGCACAGCTATTTCTCGCCTGACGGAGCGTACTCGGAAAATCCTGAAGACGCGGAGCTGCGTGTGAAGGAACTGAAGAAATTAATCGACGCAATCCACGATGCCGGCATGGGTGTGGTCCTTGACGTTGTTTACACCCATATGGCAAAAGCAAGCACGCTCAATGATATTGTGCCAAACTACTATGCTTTCCAGGATGCCAAAGGCAATTTCCTTGGAGGGTTCGGCAATAATCTCGCAACCAGCCATACGATGGCTGAGAAGCTGATGGTAGATTCGGTGAAATACTGGTTTGATGAATACAAGATTGATGGCATGCGTTTCGACATGATGGGGGATGCAACCTATCATTCCATCCAGAATGCCTATGATGCAGCTGCCGCAATCAATCCGGATGCCCTGTTCATCGGTGAAGGCTGGCGGACATTTGCAGGTCATCTCGCTGACCCGGCACTTGAAGGAATGGGAGCCGATCAGGATTGGATGGATAAGACCGATGATGTCGGTGTGTTCTCTGATGAAATCCGCAATGAGCTGAAATCTGGATTCGGTTCGGAAGGTGAGCCGAGATTCCTCACAGGCGGTGCACGTGATTTGAATGTTATTTTTAATAACATTAAAGGCCAGCCGTCCAATACCGCTGATGATGATCCAGGCGACATGGTCCAATACATCGCAGCGCACGATAATCTGCCGCTGTACGATGTGATTGCCCAGTCTATTAAAAAAGACCCGGCCATCCCGGAAAATAATCTGGAAATCCATAAGCGTATCCGCCTCGGCAACTCGCTGATCCTGACCTCGCAGGGAACCGCATTCCTGCACGCCGGCCAGGAATACGGACGGACAAAGCAGTGGCTCGGAGAAGGTGTTCCGGAGCAAAAGTATCATGAGCTGACAGATGAAAATGGGGATCCGTTTGGATACTTTATCCATGATTCTTACGATTCATCTGATGCGATCAACAAGTTCGACTGGCAAAAAGCCACGAACAGCAGAAAATACAAGGTGAATGCTGTTACAAGGGAATATACAGAAGGGCTGATCAAGCTGAGAAGGTCAACAAACGCCTTCCGCCTCGGCGATAAAGAGCTCGTAGACAAAAATGTCTCTCTGCTGAAGTTCCCGGAAATGAAGGATCAGGACCTACTGATTGCATATAAGAATGTTTCCACAGACAAAACAGGCAGCTACTATGTCTTCGTTAATGCGGACAGCAAAGCCCGCAGCTTGACGCTCGGAAATTTGGATCTTTCCAAAGGCAAGGTGCTGGCCGATAACGATGAAGCGGGCACAAAGCAGGTCAAGAAAGAATCAGGATTCTCTCTTAAGAAAAACAAGCTGACCATCGAACCTTTAACGACCATCATCATTAAAGTGGATGAAAAGAAGAAGGGGAGAAAATAAAATTTCAAAAAACAGGGGGACAGTGAATCTGTCTCCCTGTTTTTCATAAAAAAACACCCATCAGGGTGCTGAAAGATTCTCATTCATTTTGTATAAGCTCCTACCTGATAACCAATCCGCGCCTCTTCTTCAAAGGAATGCTGTAGCAATCATCACAAACTCCATCATTATCAACAAACTCTGTGTAATCAGCAATTTCAGATTTGCATTTAGAGCAAATCCATTTTTCCTTGACAGTCTGCTCCATATGATCATCTCCTTTTTCCTGTCATTATTCGGCAAAAGGAGGAAGTTTCCTGCTGATAAATGTATATTTTTTGAATATTTAGTTGCTTATTGGCATATAGGCGCAGGAGGAGACATTCCTGTCTCTGTCAGATTATTTGTAAATATTTGGTGTTGGTGCCGACGCTTGTTAATAGCATTCTTTTTGTTACTGCAAGAAAACCAGCTGACATAAAGAGCCAGCCAATATGGCTGAAGCTCTCTATAACTATTTAACTTCTACTTGTAAGGTAAGGCCATCGAGCTTTTTAATATTGGATTTAAAGATACTCACGATTAATTCATCCAGGGAATCATTTGTTTTAAACCGGGCAAGGATATAGCCTTGCTGATCACTGGTATAATTGTCTAACCGTTCAATCTCGGCAGTTTCTCCTTTTTTCTTTAATGATAGATGACTGCGTGTAAGGCTTGGCGGTCCGTCCGCTTTGTATTTTATCCAGGTTTCCCCCTGTTTTTGCTGTATATCCGTAATTGTGATTCCGCCATATTTATCTTGGGGCAGATAAAAAGGCAGTTCTTGTTTAAGCGGGCTATCCAGTGCTTCATGATAGTCTGCATCCTCGATATAAGGCTGGATGGATAACGATTCAGGCAGTTTGCTCATTGGCTCGTAATATAGCCTGTATTTTTCAATATACTCGCCTGTAATATCTTCTCCGGAAGTACCTCCCATAATCATGAATGGAAGGATATTTCCCTTATTATCCTTCACTTCAAAAATGAATCTATCCAGATGACCCATGACTTCCTCTTTTAATCCCGGTGTGGCCATATTTACTTTTAGAAAGGTGGAGCTTTGGGATAATGCAGCTTTTTCAAGAGTAACTGTCCATTCATCATTGCTGGCAGTATCTGTTGGCCGCAGCTCAAGGGCATCAACTGCTTTCTCAATTGGAAATTCAAAGTTCCACTCTCCTTTTTGTTCTCCAACAGAGAATAATTGAACCCCAAGTTCAAACTGATCTGGCCAATCCTCGGAAGGTTGAATTTGATGCAGGTAACGAGGCCCATTGTCTATACTGCGGGCACCCCCTGAGTAATTATAAGAATTATCTCCATTTACTGTTAATCTGTCGTAAAAGTATGGACGCTCCATTGGTACATTGTCCTTTTTTGCCGAATAGATCAAAGCGATGCGGTCTCCATCATACAAGGCCTCATGGATGGTGACTGAAATGCCATTATCCTCAACGGTCTGGTTTATCTCCTGGAATTTCCCTTCATTATGCAGATTCTGCAGCCCTGCATCTCCCAATGGATTATGCACTGCTTCGTCCCCATCCGCGATAGTGGAGCTGAGAGGCTTCTCTGGATGATTATTGATAGACGAGTTGGAACTGATAATAAGAATAGTCGCAATAAGAGGCAGCGCAGCCAGTGTTAGGGCCGGAATAAGCTTTATTCTTTTAGGCTTTTGCTGTTTCTCCATCTTAAGGAATACGCCTTTTTTATCTTTTTCAGAAAACTGCAGGCCATCTCCATATTGATTGATGAACTCCTGTTTTAAAGGTGATTTATTCTTCATTAAAATATTCCTCCTTTAGAGTCGGGCGCAGCTTATCCTTGGCTCTGCGGATTCTGGTTTTAACTGTATCCAGTGGTATCGATAATATGTCTGCTATTTCTTTTGATTCCAGTTCGTGGATGAACCGCAGGATCAGAACTTCCCGGTACTTTTTTGGCAGGCTCATGATGTGGTCGATGATGCCCTGGTCGTTTAGCTTTCTCAGCGTGATAGTTTCTGGCGTTTGCTCTGTTGCCTGCTCCTTTGTATCGTCTGTCAGAAAAATTTTCCGGATATAGTACGATTTCAAGTAATCTTTGCATTGATTGACTGTAATCCGGTATAGCCAGGTCTTCAAAGATGACCTTTTCTCAAAACCTTTTATGTGCATAAAACATTTCAAAAATACAGTCTGAACAATATCCTTAGAGGCTTCAATATCCTTTACATAGGAAAAGGCCAGGATGGTTAAATCTGTTCCAAACTCTTCCATGATATCGTCGAGTAAGATATCGGCATTTTCATTTTCTATGTTGATGGCATTTTCCAACATACCTTCCCCCCTCTCTTAATAATTAGACGAATGGCAAAAAAACGGGGGTTCAAACCCTGTATTCATTTTACTATAATTGGTAAATGGGGCTTTTATAATGATTTTGAATAAAAAATGTGATCCACCTCGTTTAATTGTTGAAAGGGGGATAAAAATGAAAGCCGGCAAAATTTCAGAGAGATATCCCGAGGGAAAAGAGGAAGCATTACTAGCGAAATTAATGGCCGAATTCGGCACCGAACTGACTTATCTTGCCTATTCATACGTGAAAAACAGCGAGGATGCAAAGGACATCGTACAAAATGTATTTGTTACAGCTTATAGGCAATTAAATGAAGTCCAGGAAAATTACGTTAAGTCCTGGCTTTACAGGGTGACGATAAATAAATGCAAGGATCATCTGAAAAGTTCGCTTGTCAGAAGGGTGGTTCCATTTGGGTTGCCCATTGAAAAGAAAGAATCTGAGCCTTCTTTGGAAACGAGCATTATTGATAAGGAGTTTTCAAGCTCGGTGAGAAAAGCAGTTTTTAAACTGAAGCTAAAATATCGGGAAGTGGTATTCATGAGATACTTTCAGGATCTCAGCATAAGCGAAATAGCTTCCGTCCTTAAGCTTCCGGAAGCGACCGTACGTACAAGGCTAAGAAGAGCAAATGAGCAAATGGGACCGATTTTGAAAAAGGAGGGTTTCATTTATGAATAATCCTGATAAAAAATTCAATAGGATTTATTCAAAGCAAGAACAGGAAACACTGAAATTTTCTGCCGAGGATCAGAAGATTGTGTTTTCCAAGATACAAAACGGCAGTATCGAGCGCAAGAAAAAAGCCAGCTTTGCGATTATTGCTGCTTCTATCATGACGCCTGTCCTTTTGGCTGTAATCCTTGTATCCCTTCTGCAGACACCGCTTAAGCCGCATATCACATCGGCACTTCCATTCTTAGAAAGCTTGTTGAAAGAACATGGAGATGAAGGGCAGAAAAAAGCCTTAAAAGAGTATGAGCCCCAGCAGATTGATCAATCAGCTGAAAGCAATGGCATTAAGATTACAATGAATGAGGTTTTCTTTGATGGAGCAAGGATTTCTGCTTCATATACTATCGAGAATCAGAATGAGGACAAAGCTAAAGATTTGGACTTCTTTGCATATAATATGAAAATAGACGGTGAAGATGCTGGGGATATTGGATTTTCAGGAGGAAAAATCATAGAAAGAGAAAAAAATAAGATTAATAAAATTGTTAACATCGATATTGAAAAAGAGCTTCCTGAAACCTTTATTTTCGAACTCAGCATTGATGAACTGATTAATACGGAGGATATGGAAAGCGATACTATAGAAGGCAGCTGGAGTTTCTCGTTCCCGATTAAAAGGATCGGAGAAATTTATCAACTTGAGCCATCTATAGTACGTAAAAGTAATCTGGGAGATTTCAGAATAAGGAAAATGACTTTCTCACCAAGCGGAATGCTAATTGATGTTGAGACAAAGCAGACTCAAGAAGCAATCCAGGAAACAGGAGTTATTGCCTATAAAGTTTATGATGATAAAGGTAAGCTGTTGACACCACTAAATGAATCGGGTTCATCCTATAAATACGAATCAGGCACGGGTACTCGCATAACTAGTATCCTATATTCTCCTGCGGACAGTATCCCAAAACGCATTACAGTTAAACCATATATAAGTTTAAGATTCTTAAAAGGAGAGCCGGAGGAAAACATAATAAGTATTACCGAAAAGCTCCCTATTTTTCTGCCCCAAGGAGAAAATGGCGGAATCCTAATTAATGAAATTGTAAAGAAAAAAGAAGAAGTTTGGGTTAAATTTGATGTAAAGGGAGATTTTGTGCCAGAAAGGAAAAAGAACTTTTCTCTGATCAATGGCAAGGAAAGAAGCAAGGAGACTTCTGTAGAGCATGAAGGTGACAGGGACAGTGCCAAGCGGAAAAACCAGCTTATGAAATTTAAAATTCCATATAATGAAAATCTTCATTTCATAGCTATCGATGAAAGCCCGGAGTGGATTAAGGATTGGGAGCTGAAGATCACTATTAAAAAGGAAGATTTAAAAAAGCTGAGTAATTCTAAATAAAGTTTTAGTCTCTAAAGGTAATAGGCTCTACAGTATATTTGTAAGGAACCGATAAGGAAGAACCTTGGAAGTGTATTTGAGATCATGCGACTTAATTAAAATCCATATAATGTATTTCAGGCTTGTGTATCCCAGCGCAAGCCTTTTTCGTAAATAAGCGCTTACAAAATCAATACTAATGCTCAAATTGCAAGGCGAAATACGCAGATGGCTCGGGGTTAAGAGAAGTGGAGCGGCACTCTACAAGAAGAATTACAATTTATAGTCGAAGATATATCTAAAGCAGGATTTTCACAATACTATTAATGAGGTTCTGGACCAACAATATAAAATGCTTGATAAATTAGGTGTATATTATGAAAGGGTTGATTATTAATGAACATTCTGGAAAATATCAGTAGTGAATATACCATCGATGCTAAACAAGCTGCTTCAAAAGAGGAAGAAATCAAAGAACTTCTTGAATTTTCGAAGATAAGTGTACCTGAAGAATATATTAGAATAGTTCGACTAGCTTCAGATATAGAACTTAATGTTGACAGCGAAATGTATATTCGAATTTGGGGAGCTTCGGGATGCATAGAAATGAATGAAGCTTATGAGGTTCAGAAATATCTCCCAAATTCACTCGCCATTGGAGATGATGAAGGAGGCGGAGCATTAATCTATCTGGAGGGAAAAGATGGGTTCGGAATATACTATAACAGATTCGCTGATTTGGACATTGACGAAGCAGTAAAGATTGCTCCATCCCTAACCGATTTATTAGTAAATAATGTTGGTATCAATTTATTATTTGAATTGTAAAATGAGTGTGTTTGAATTAATTTGGTCTGCAAGACATAATGGTGTGGTTAAGGCCGGGGACTCATGGGATATGTTTGTGAGATTATTGACAAATGATACAGAGACTATTCCTGTAATGTTCTTTCAAAGCTATGAAGAACTGCAGGAAATCATGAGGATTGCTTTTGGAATGTACGAGGATTTTAAGGGTGAATTGATTAAAGTTTATTCCCCTGAATAAAGACAGTGGAGGGTAAACATCATGGATAAGCAAAATATAAATGTTCTGGCACAGCTGCTTTATTATACAGATAAAATTAATATAATAAGTCACTTAAGCAAGATGGATAACCCCCTCATGCTCCATTTTTTTGCAGCAAATTACAATTGGAGTAATGGTTTTGATATGCCGATGGCTATTATAGAAAATAAAACTTGTGATTTTGGGACTGGATTACTAATGTTTCATTATGCAGATGGCTTCCGTATACTGGAAAATCCAAATGAAGGAATCGATCATTCTCTAGAGCACTGGGGATATTTTCTGAATAAGGTTTATCACAAGCTTGTTAACCAGCAATTTAAATCGCAGAATATTTCCTTTGATCCGGGATTAACAAAAGTACAAAGATATAAATTGCAAAAAATCAACCCTGACCTCCCTGAATTACTGATAAGCCAATCCCCAGGCGTAGTGGTAGATATTCCTGCTATCTAATATAACTTCTTTGCGTACTTCTTCTCAGGGAAACACTTTCCTTCATATTAATTTTATCTCTTTAAGTAACCAGCAATAAAAAGCGGAGCAGCAAGACATTCCGTTCCACAGGCATAGGTTTATTTGAAAGATTGCAGGAGGAATAGAAATTGAGTATGGAAATGAAACCAG
This sequence comes from Bacillus sp. SRL543, assembly GCF_984799205.1. Taxonomy (NCBI): domain Bacteria; kingdom Bacillati; phylum Bacillota; class Bacilli; order Caryophanales; family Bacillaceae; genus Bacillus; species Bacillus sp. SRL543. Next base: position 4,308,601 of record NZ_OZ481794.1, on the reverse strand, counting down.
AATTCAAAATGGCATTAGAAAATATCTCATTTGAAGATCGGTATAGAAGTTTATCCGCTCGTTATAAGGCAAATTCAAATGATATGGAAGATAGGCTGGAAAGCTATGAGAAAGATAAAGTTGAAGAAATATTGAATAGTTTAGGGTATCCTTCCAAATTTGATAAAAGAGAAAAGTTTTTTAAGCTGGGGGTTGAAGACAAGTCACCCGATTACAAAATATGGTTCAATATTAGTGTAGAGCTTGGAATGACAGAATTTATTTGGGTTGTTTATCTTAAGAGTGAGGTGCAATTGGGAAGTCCCTGGAGTATATATTCCAGATTTTTAAATCCTTCAGGACAAAGAATAAAGAAGCCGGTATATCGAAGCTATGAGGAATTAGAGGAAGTTCTAAAAGAAGCAATTTCGATGTACGAGGATTTTAAACGAGAATTAATTAAAATCTATACTCCTGATTAACTATTGGCAATTTCAATAAATGGAGGGATCTTCGAAAATGAGTGCTTCAATTTACTACACAGCAAAACGCAAGCAAAAACTTACCCAAGCTGAACAAGGGGCGATCAATTACTGGAAAGGTACTCCGTCGATGATGAAATAGAAGAATACTTAAGGACCGGAGAAGGCCACAATTGGACAAGTTTTTATATCTATGATCCTGAAAGCCCTTCTGAGCCTGATGTGATTCTTGAGGGGTCAACTGAATTGCCCGATAATAGTGAAGATGCCATGTTTGACGGGGTGGATCATTGGGCTTCACTGCTTGCGGATATTCGAAATGTTTTAGAAGGCGCTGAATGGCATGTGCATGTTGATGACCATACTCTTGTGTGGGACGAACAGAACAAGGAATATGACCTGACACAATGATTTTCTTATTAGAGAAAAGGCCCGCATCTTTGCTGCAGGCCTTTTCCTTTTCTTCCGGTACCAGGTACCCTTTGTCTTTTCTGCGTACCAGGTACCCTCCGTGGACAAAACAGCAAAAGTGTCTTTTTGGTATACCTGGTACCTAATAACCTCTTTTACAACATCGGCCCAATCCCCGGCCCAAACGGAATGCCGAAGAAGTAGAATACGAGAATCAGGATGATCCAGGTAATCAGGAAGCAGATGGAGTACGGGAGCATGAGGGCGATGAATGTCCCGATCCCGGCTTTTTTATCGTACTTCTGCATGAATGATAAGGTGATGACCATATATGGCATCAATGGTGTGACGATGTTTGTGGACGAGTCGGCGATCCTGTAGGCAACCTGGGTGAATGCAGGGTTATAGCCCAGCTGCATGAACATTGGGATGAAGACAGGAGCCTCGAGCGCCCACTTGGCTGAGCCTGATGTGATCAGGAAGTTCAGCATGGCGGTAAAGATGATATAGCCGATGATAAGGCCGATTCCGGTGAACTCGATGTCTTTCAGGAAATCAGCGCCGTTTACAGCTACCCATGTCGCAATATTGGACCAGCTGAAATAGGCGATAAACTGCGCGATGGCGAAGATAAGGACGATATAGCCTGCCATATCCTTCATGGATTCAGCCATGTATTTAGCGACGTCGCCGCTTGATTTGATGTTTCCGATTGTCATCCCGTAGGCGACCCCGATAACGATAAAGAAAATAAGGGTGATCGGAACGATTCCATCAATGAATGGTGACGGGACAATGGTTCCGCCTTCGCCGCGCAATGGGCTGTCAGGCAGGAAGAGAGTGACAAAGATGATGGCTAAATAAACTCCACCGGCAATGACGGCATTGCGCAGGCCTTTGCCTGCTTTCGGGTGGTCCTCTGTGACTGCTTCTTCGACGACATCTCCTTTATATTTGCCAAGGCGCGGCTCGATGAACTTTGTTGTCACGAGGCTGCCGACAATGGTAAGAAGGAATACGGAAACAATATTGAAATAATAGTTATCAACAGGTGAAACGGTGAAACTGTCATCAATGATCCTTGCTGCTTCCGTGGAAATCCCGGCAAGCAATGTGTCTGTTCCGGTAATGACCAGGTTGGCTGTGAAGCCGGCACCGGCTGCAGCATACCCGGCTGCAAGTCCGGCGATCGGGTTGCGCCCGACCTTGTAGAATACCATGGCGGCGAGCGGCGGGATCAGTACCATGGCAGCATCTGATGCCAGATTCCCCATGATCCCGACAAATACAACGGTATAAGTGATCAATACCGGCGGTGACTTCAGGATGGTTTTCCTGATGGCATAATCAAGCAATCCGACTTTCTCGGCCAAGCCGATACCAAGCATCATGGCCAGTACGAGGCCGAGCGGTGCGAAGCCTGTAAAGTTATCGAGCATCGAACTGAGGATATACTGCAAGCCTTCTCCTGACGCTAAGCTCTTGACGGGCAGCTCTTCCCCTGTGCCGGGGTGGACGACTGTAGCACCGAACGCTTTAAAAATCGCTGAAGCAACAATGACCAGAAGCGTCAGTACGACGAATAAAATAAATGGATCCGGCAGCTTGTTTCCTATTTTTTCAATTCCGTTCAGGAACTTCTGGAAAATACCTTCCTTCTTCTGTGGACTTGTTCCAGGCTGGTTTTCAAGTTTCATGAGGACCCCTCCGATAGCTTGGAAGGATTAACACCTTCCGGAATTGGACATGTATAGGGATTTCCGTCCCTGAATAGAGCAAACTCCTGCTGTACCTTTTTAAGCTCTTCTTTTTCCGTCAGCATCCTGATGGCGGTCAATGCCATCGCCTCCGCTGCCCGCAGCATGCCTTTATGCGCATAGCTGCTGATTCCCTGGGCGGTCATTTGCCAGGTATGCAGCGGCGTGCCGAGAGCAGAGGTCGAAGCCGTCAATTGTGCGGTCGGGATGACCCAGCTGACATCGGAAACATCGGTCGACCCTGGCAGGATGCCGTCCGCTGGTTCATACGGCGAAATGGTATCTGCCAGGTATTTGCCGGCAAATTCACTGCCGTCCCCGACGTAGCCGAAGCCTTTTAAAATATCAATATAGCTTTCTTTTTCGCCTTCAGAGAGCGTGTCCCACAGCTTTTTCGCGTAGAACTCTTCCTGCTCGTCCGGCTCTTCGATCCCGGCTTTCAGCAGGCTTTCATGGAGAATGCCCTCCAGGCTGCGGTTCGGGATGTAATTGGAGCAGGCTTTATCAAATTCAATGGTCAGCTCCGTTTCGGTCATTAACGCCGCACCTTCCGCAATTTTGCACACCCGCTTGTAGATGTCATCGACCTGCTTGACCTTCGGCGAGCGGATCAAATAGAGCACCTCTGCATCTGCCTGTACTACATTCGGGGAGATGCCGCCCGTATTGGTGACCGCATAATGGATGCGTGCCTCCGGAATCACATGCTCGCGGAGATAGTTGACCCCGACATTCATAAGCTCGACGGCATCAAGTGCACTCCGCCCAAGATGAGGAGAGTTGGCCGCATGGGAGGAAAGCCCTTTGAAGCGGAAAAATACCTGATAGTTTGCGAGACTTGATAAGCTCATGATGCTGTTGGCCGGCGACGGGTGCCAGGTAAGGGCAGCGTCCACTCCGTCAAAGACACCTTCCCTGACCATGAAGGTCTTGCCTGAACCGCCTTCTTCTCCGGGACACCCGAAAAATTTAATCGTCCCCGGCAGATTATTTTCCTCAAGATAGTTCTTAGCGGCGCAGGCTGCTGCAAAGGCACCGGTGCCAAGAAGATTATGGCCGCAGCCATGGCCGGCATTTTTCCCAGTCGGTTCTGGAGAGGATTTGCCAGGCTCCTGCCCAAGGCCGGAAAGGGCATCAAATTCTCCAAGGAAGCCGATGACAGGAGAGCTGCTGCCGTAAGAGGCAACGAAGGCGGTTTCAATGTTGCCGGCATTCCGTTCAACCTGGAATCCGGCTTTTTCACATTCTGCTGCAAGGAATTCGGCAGAATCATATTCTTCGAAGCGGGTTTCAGGATGATGGTAGATATATTCGCTTATACTTTCAAAAGTTTGTCTATTTTCTGATAAATATGTTTTTACGGGGGAAGTCATAGGGTCACTCCTTTAAAATAAGTCAAATATCGGCTGTTATAAGGAAGCCTCTTTTTCCAGGAATCTTGTGATTACCCGGACGCCCTTGGCCATGTCTTCAATTAAGGCAAATTCATCTGGATGATGGGAAATGCCATCTCTGCAGGGGATAAAAATCAATCCGGACGGCCATTTAGCTGCCATATTCATGACATCATGGCCTGCGCCGCTGTTCATGCTGTGGGCCTTTAAGCCGATTTCACCGCATATAGCTGAAAGCTTCTGCTGCATATCGGGATCAAGCATGATGGAATCGTTGTTGATTAGAGTTTCAACGTGGATTTCCACCCCGCTGTCTGCAGCGGCCTTCTGGCAAAATTCCCTGATTTCTTCTGCAAAAGAACGTTTCAGCATGTCATCAACGCTGCGGATATCGATGCCGAGCTCGATTTCTCCGGGGATGACGTTCATGCTGTTCGGTTTTAATTCAACGGTGCTGACTGTTGCGACGAGCGGCTGGATGCTTTCTTCACTAAGCTGTGACGCCCTTTCATTCACAAAGGTGACGAGCGGGGCGATGGCGACAAATGCATCTTTTCGGTTATGCATCGGAGTCGTTCCGGTATGGCCGGCCATTCCTTTGACGTGTATCTTCAGGCGGACCGGGCAGGCGACGCCGTTTACGATGCCGACTTCTGCTCCGTGCTCCTCAATATGAGTTCCCTGCTCGATATGCAGCTCCAAAAAGCAGGCAAAACTCTCAGCCGGCAGTTCAGCTTCTTCAATCCTGGACCAGTCAAGCCCAAATTCCTCGGCAGCCTCTTTAACAGTGACACCATTGCGGTCAGTCATCCCACCCGCTTCCCGGCTGTTGAGATTTCCGGAGACGGCTTTGCTGCCGATGGTCGACAGACCGAAGCGCGCCGATTCCTCAGATATAAAGCAGACGACTGCAATATCCCTGGCTGGCTGGAAACCAGAATCCTTCAGCGTTTTGACGGCGGCCAGGGCGCTGAGCACCCCGGCAGGACCGTCATAGCCGCCTCCGTTCACGACTGTATCAAGATGGGAGCCCACGGCAATAGCTGGTGTGCTGCTGCCTGTTTTCCATATGGCCCATTGATTGCCTGCTGCATCCTGATGGGTATGGAGCCCGAGTTCTTCCGCCACTTGTTTGAATGCAGCATGTGCTGCTTTTTCTTCAGCAGTGAAACTGAGGCGGGTGAAGCCCTCCGGCTGGTCCATGGTATCGACTGTATTCAGGATGGCTAGATTTTTTTCAAGCCAGCTGTGCAAGTCAGCCATTAGAAGAGCCGCCCTTGATGATGCTTGCGAATGTATCGACCGCAGCCGCGAGCACTTCTTCCTCATAATCGAACTGAGGGTGATGGTGCGGGAAGTCGAGCTTAGTGCCGAATAGCATATAGGTGGCCTTTCCGCCATGCTCCTGAACCTTATTCATCATAAAGCTTGCATCTTCAGAGCCGGAAACAGGGACAGAAGGGATGACCTCTGTGACAAGCTCGCTTGAAGCGCACCATTCCTGGATTTTCGGGATGAGCTCTTCATCGCACGTCATTACTTCGGTGACGCCGACAGGCTCGATTGTACATGTGACATCATGCATATCGGCCGCTGCCTTGATGATCCGAAGGGCGCTGTCTGCCATATAGTCGCCGATAGCGTGGGTTTCACCGCGGACTTCAATTTCCATGTAGCTGTCCTCAGGGATGATATTCCGGCCGCTTCCTGCTGTCAGGCGCCCGACATTCACGCGGGTGACGCCATCAAAATGGCGCGGGATCGCGTATAAATTATTGGCTGCAGTGGTTGCGGCAAGCAGGGCATTTTTACCGAGCTCCGGATGCATGCCGGCGTGGGAGGAGACTCCCTTAAATGAAATATTGTACTTTGTTGATGCCAGGAATCCTGTCGTTGTGGCGGCGATTGTTCCGACCGGGTAAGAGTGGATCCCGATATGCCCGGAGTAGAAATAATCGACATCATCAAGCCATCCTTTTGCTACCATCGCCCTTGCACCGCGCCCGCCTTCTTCAGCAGGCTGGAAAAGGAGCGTGAATTTTCCTTTGAGTTCATCGGTGTGCTCTGCGATATATTTTGCTGTCCCCAGTCCGATCGTGGTATGTCCGTCATGTCCGCAGGAATGCATCACATTAGGTTCGCCGGACGAGAATCCATGCTTGCAAGGAAGATGGGACTCATCGGCCGACTCAAGGATCGGCAGGGCATCGATATCAAAGCGGAACCCGATATGGTCTCCGGGTCTTCCTGTATCCCAAGTTGCCACAAGGCCGGTGTTGCCGCCTGACAATCTTTCAAGCCATTCTTGCTCGACTCCCCACTCAGCCGCCTTTTTTTCGTGAGCTTCCAGGGCTTCTTTTTTCGGTACACCGAGACGGGCATCTTCCTGCAGGGCATCCTTCCCGATATGGAGGGTAAAGCCCATCTTCTCAAGTTCCTGCCCGATCCGGTAGGTTGTGATATATTCCATAAAGCCCAATTCCGGCAGAGCATGAAGCGTCCTGCGCCATTCCACTAATTGCGGAGTAAGACTTTTGACAAATTCGCTGGTCATATTTCAGCACTCCCTGTATGTAAAATTTTGGTTGTTTCCTAATTTAGGAAAGTTATAGAGACATTATGCTGGTGCAATCATCGGGGTTTTGGTTTTCGGATAATTGCCGTTTTGTTTCCTTAAAGGGATTATACTACAATATTTAGAAAATTGATACTTTGTAGAATAATTCACAAATAGGGTATGTAAAGATAGTGAGAGAATTGGCGGGGCAAGGCTTGAAAGCAAAATAAAAAGCAAGCCGGCAGAAATCTCCTGCCTGCTTGCTATTAATTACCATTCAATAAAAGTTTATAAACCTTTCTCGGCCTGCCTTTTGACTGGCCCGTCTGGACTGATTTGCTTTCAGCGAGGCCGATTGTCTCCATCTCGGAAAGGATCCGCCGCGCATTCCGCTCTGTGCTTTCCAGCCAGCCTGCCACCTCCCGGGAATTCACTTCTGTTTTTTTATAAAAATTGGACAATGTCTGGATTTTTGAAAGAGCGACAGGAGAGATATTTGCTTTTTTCAGCGTGTCTGCCCATTCCTCATCACTCCATTTTTTAGAATGATAGGTAACCGAATCCCCGGATGAATGAAACTCTGTCAGCTCCTCATTTTCATCAACGAGAACGATTGCCGGCTTGGTCTTCTGGCGGGCGCTCCTGAGTGCATTCTGCACATTTTCCTCTGCCTGAAGGGCTGTGATTCCGTAGCCAAGGCCAATCCCGAGGCGGAAATGGGTCTGAGCATAGACCGTTTCGATCAGATCGTAAAGATCCTTTTTATCAAGCTTGATTTCAACCTCGCCGCGCGTTGTGTAGATAAAATAGAGGCCGTCGCCGATCTGTACATATGACCCGTTCACATGCTCTGCAAGCTCGATGAGAAGCTTCTTCATGGCAAGCTCCTTGTGCTTCCTTTCATATGAAAAAAAGAACTCGCCGTCATTGTCCGGCTGGATAAGCTCGATTCCGAGCAGCGCCATCTGAGATCGCTGGTACCAGCTTGAATGGCCCCGTTCCTTCAGGATTCTCAGTGCAAATTGAATTGAGAGATGAGAAGGGTACACCCGGTAGCAGGGGATATTCATTTTTTTAAGATAATCATAGACTGACCGCAGGCACGTAAAAGCCGCTTCCGTCCTGCCCTCGCGGTAAAGCTTTATATGAAACTCGGCCAGCTCCTCAACAGGACGGAAATCCGGATAAGAAAAAGAATGGATCTCCAGGCTCTGCAGCGAAAAATAGCGCTTCGTCGTCTCCAGCTCCTCTTCCTGAATCGTATCCAGGCTGATGCTTTTGATCACCCGTTCCTTATCGAGATAAGACTCCAGCACCTTCCCAAGCAGGCTCGCACCGTAAAGGGGAGGATAAAAGCTGTTCTCCTCACAGATCAGATTCTTTGATAACGCATATGTATAAGGCACCTGCCCGGAAAAAAACCACTGGTCAATCCTTTGCTGGTTTTCCTCAATGATCCCGTCGATATCTTCCAGGCTCCCATAATAAAAAGGAACCAGCCGCAAATCCGAAAAAGACTCCGCTGAATCCATAATATGCCGGACCGAATCCTCAGGCCCGATAACCCCTAACGCAATCTCCATTCCATTCACCTATTTCTGCATCAGCTGTAATCTTCTGCCTATTATATACCAAAAATTCCGTGCCAGGTACCATCCGTGGACAAAAGGGGGGGAAGTGTCTTTTTATGGTGCCAGGTACCATCCGTGGACAAAAGGGGGGGAAGTGTCTTTTTATGGTGCCAGGTACCGTCCGTGGACAAAAGGGGGGGAAGTGTCTTTTTATGGTGCCAGGTACGCCCCGTGGACAAATAGGGTGGAAGTGTCTTTTTATGGTGCCAGGTACGCTCCGTGGACAAAAAGGCGGAAGTGTCTTTTTATGGTGCCAGGTACGCTCCGTGGACAAAAAGGGGTGAAGTGTCTTTTTATGGTACCAGGTACGCGCCGTGGACAAATAGGGTGGAAGTGTCTTTTTATGGTACCAGGTACGCCCCGTGGACAAATATGGCAAAGTGTCTTTTCATGGTACCTGGCACTAACATGGCACTTAACATGGCATCAAATCATATTGACAAACCCGCTGTGTAATTATAGATTCAAACTAACAAGAAAACGTTTTCCTGGAAGGGATGAAAGAATAGATGAAATTAACGATAAAAGATATTGCCAGAATGGCAGGTGTATCTGTTGCTACCGTTTCACGTGTGATCAATAAGAGTAAGCCTGTTAATGATGAAATAAGAGAAAAAGTCGAGAAGGTCATCCGGGAAACGCAATTCCGTCCCAATGCACTTGCAAGGGGCCTGATCAGCAAATCTACGAACTTGATTGGAGTCATCTTCCCGCAAATCAACTATACATCCGCCGATTTGATCAATGGCATTGAAGATGTGGCTAACAGGAATGGCTACAATATCATCCTCAGCAATACCAGGCTGGATCCGGAAATGGAGCTGAAATCCCTTGAAATATTCAAGGAAAAACAGGTGGATGGCATTATCCTATCAGCCATCCATACGACCGAACGGCATGTAGATTGGATAAAGGCAAATAAGATTCCTGTTGTAGTGGTGGGGCAGAAAATCACTGGGCATAATATTCCCTGGGTAGATGTGGACAACTATACGCCGATTACAGAAATGGTCAGGTATCTGGTCCGCTGCGGCCATGAAAAGATTGGCATGATCCATGGACCATTGCATGATGAATCAGCGGGCTATTCACGGTATAAGGGCTTTCTTGAAGAAATGGACCGCCACGCTCTTCCTGTCAATCACGACTATATCGCTGAAAGCAATTTTTCCTCCGGGGATGGATATGAGGCGATGGAAAACTTGCTTAGAAAACGGGATCTTCCGACTGCGATTCTTTGTGCATCGGACACGATTGCTATTGGCGCTAAAAACTGTGCAGAGGACCAGGGATACAGGGTGCCGGAGGATATCTCCATCGCGGGGTTCGACGATATTGAACTGGCAATTCTTGTGCGCCCTAAGCTGACAACTGTACGGGTCGACTTTGAAACGATGGGATCTAAAGCAATGGAGGCTTTACTGCAAAATATATCTCAGCCAGGCACCAGCAATCTGGAGCACTATGTTGATTATCGGCTCAGCATTCGGGACAGTGTCAAAAAACTCCTTTGACAGTATATGAGGCAGCATTGCATTTTTGGATATAAATTCTTTTAGGAAATCGTTTTCAAAAAAGCTTGTCAAAGTATTAAATACTTACTATAATTGTAAATGTAAGAGCTAGGAAAACCTTTTCACAAAATATGCAGAAAGAGAGATTATCGCTTTTATCTGCTAAACCATTCTCAAATAGAGGGGAAGTAAAAAAATGTTCAATTTCTCGAAATCAGGAATTTTCAAAAAGACGGCCGCTGCCGGAATGGCAGCCGCATTAACCTTTTCTCTAGCAGCCTGCTCAGGCAATTCAGCTGAAGAAGATTCAGGCTCAAAAGATGGCAAAGTCAACATTATTGTTACAAACGGCAAAGGTGAGATCGATGCCCAGTTCAAGCAGGCCGCAAAGGATTTCATGGCCGATCATAAGGATATCAATGTGCAGGTTGAGTCAGTGGCGGTCGGAGATGCTTTGAATGTGTATGATAAGCTTTCCGCTTCTGGGAAAACGGTTACATTGGCAATGTTCTCTCCTTATGATGCTACTCATAAATATAAAGATGTAGGAATCGATTTATCAGGTGAGAAATGGAACGAAGAAACAAGCGATGCAATCAAGGATGAAGAAGGAAATGTAATCGGTTTCCCATTCGCCCTCGAAGGAATGGGCCTTGTTTATAACCAGACAGTGGTCGAAAAAGCAGCAGGCGGCAGCTTTGATCCATTCTCAATCAATACACGCGACAAACTGACAGATCTTTTGGATAAAATCAAGGAATCTGGTGTGAAGCAGCCTGTGGCCTACCAGACTGAAGCCTGGTCAGTTGCGAATCATTACAGCTCTCTGTTTCTTAATCAGACAGAAGATCCGACAGAAACTTTGAAAGAAGTGCAAGCCGGAGATTTTGATTATAACAAGAATGAAGCTTGGAACGGCTATTATGACACATTGGATGTGCTGATTTCCGAGGATTACAACATGTTTGGTGCCCGCCCGACAGGCCAATATTATGATGCTGCGCACGTAGCGGTCGGAAAAGGCGATTCTGCGATGCTATTCAACGGAAACTGGGCTTTCGATTCTCTCAAAGCACTTGAAGGCACAAATTTCGGATTCATGCCTGTACCGGTTGACAACAATCCGGATAACCCGCTGAACAACAAGATTGCAGCTGGTCCTACACAAGCATTTGTCGTTAACAAGAAGGCTTCAAAAGAAGAACAGGATGCTGCAAAGGAATTCCTGAATTGGCTGGTATACGATGAAGCAGGACAAGATTTCATCGTTAATAAATCCCAAATCATTTCAGCATTCAAAAACAATCCTAACAAAGTAACCAACCCGCTTGGCATTGCCATCAGCGATGCACTTGCTGCCGGCAAGACAATGCCTTTCAGCACGAACTATATCAATACAGGGGACTGGACTACCATTCTTGGAGCTGAGGTTCAGAAGTATATTGCGAATCAAAGCAAAAGAGAAGATCTTGCAAAAGCATTCGAAACGTATTATAAGACACACCAAGAGTAATTCCAGACACAGCGAAAACAAAAAAGCAGGCGGAGAGTACCTTATCCTGCCTGCTTTTTTTACCTAACAGACAGGATGTGGAAGCATGAAAAGAAATAATAAATTGGGTGATATCGGCAATTCGCTTTTATTCCTGGGCCCTGTTTTCCTTTTTTTCTGTATCACCGTACTGGTCCCATTTGCATATGGCCTTTTCCTCACTTTCAATACAATGCAGACTCCGGCTGATCCGGTAGTATTTGCAGGCATGATGAATTATGTAGAAGCTGTCAAAGACACGGAATTTTGGAAATCGCTTTGGCTGACACTTAAGTTTGTATTGGCAACCGTGTTTTTTGTCAATTTGTTCGGCTTTGGTCTGGCGTACCTGGTTACTTCCGGCCTAAAGATCCAGAATTCATTAAGGACTGCTTACTTCACCCCGAATCTGATCGGCGGACTGGTCCTCGGTTATATCTGGCAGTTCATCTTTGTCCAGTCGCTTCCTTCATTAGGCTCAAAGCTTGGCATCGAATGGCTTGAGCTTGGCTGGCTCGGGGATCCGACAATGGCTTTCTGGTCGCTTGTCATCGTAACCATCTGGCAGACGGCAGGCTATATGATGATCATTTTCATCGCCGGATTGATCAGTGTTCCAAGAGAGCTGATTGAAGCGGCCAAAATCGATGGAGCCGGCCCGATGAGAAGGCTTCTGAATGTCACGCTGCCTTTGATGATTCCTTCATTCGTAGTGACAGGATTCCTTTCTTTAAAAAATGCATTCATGGTTTATGACTTGAATTTCGCACTCACAAATGGAGGCCCTTTTGGCAGCACGAAAATGGTATCCATGCATGTCGTCAACAAAGCCTTTATTGAATCCAACTATGGGACAGGACAGGCTGAGGCGATTATCCTGTTTGTGATTGTAGCCGCCGTAACCGGTTTTCAGGTTTATACCAGCAAGAAAATGGAGGTTGAGGCATAATGGCCAGACAAAAAATTGTCACTACCACTTTTCTCTACCTACTGGCAATCATTGCTTTAGTTAGTTTCATTTTTCCTTTTATTTTGCTCATCATCAACTCATTCAAAACCAATGGGGAAATCCTGACCAGTCCATTCGCCCTTCCGGAAAACTGGAATTTTGCCCATTTTGCTGATGTGATCAATATGATGAACTTTGGTGTCACATTCAGGAACTCGTTCATCGTTACCACCCTGAGCACATTGTTCATTGTCTTTTTCTCCGCCATGGCGGCTTACCATCTTGTGAGAAGGCCGTCCAAATTCAATAAAATCTTTTTCACCGTGCTGGTGGCATCAATGGTAATCCCGTTTCAGTCGCTCATGATTCCGCTGATTTATATCTATGGCGCGAAACTGCAGCTGATCGATGCGATTCCCATTCCGCTATTGATCATTTTCTACCTGGGATTCGGAAGCGCGCTTTCCGTATTCATGTTCCATGGCTTTATCAAATCGATCCCGATTGAAGTCGAGGAAGCAGCAAGAATCGATGGCTGTAATTCCCTGCAGATCTTCTTCCTGATCGTCCTTCCGATGCTGAAGCCTATCGCAGTAACGATTTCAATTTTGAACGTGCTGTGGATCTGGAACGATTACCTGCTGCCATCACTGGTGCTGAACAATGAATCTGTGTACACCATGCCGGTTCAGATGAAAGTATTCAACGGCACATATATGAATAACTGGGAACTGCTGATTCCGGCAATTCTATTGACCGTCATCCCAATTTTGATCATGTATATAATCGGCCAGCGTGCGATTATTAATGGCGTGATGCAGGGATCTATCAAGTAGATTGTTTCAAGCAATTTTATAAAAAGGCAGTATGTTTGGCTGAATGGCCATCTGTTTTTGGGAGTATATGTAAACAGGAATGATTATCCCGGAAACTAGGGAGAATCCCCGCAATTCTAGGGAGAAAAAATAGAAATCAAGGGTGAATCACCACATAAGTGGGTTGAATCAGCGTAAATTGGCGGGGGGATTTTTCAATATAAACCGGATCTGCCGGAATATAGTTGAATTCCCGCCGTAATCAGGCAGAATATCTGCTGATCATGCGGCAATACCATGATTCAGCGGGAGCCTCAGCGCTTTTTGCACATAAACCAAGCAGGCATTTGCGAGAAAAATTGCAGGTACAACGAAAGGATTGCAGCGAGATGAAAAAAACATGGTGGAAAGAAGCGGTAGCATATCAAATTTACCCGCGGAGCTTTATGGACAGCAATGGCGATGGCATCGGTGACTTAAAAGGGATCGTCGCCAAGCTTGATTACCTCAAAGACCTGGGGATTGATGTGATCTGGATCTGCCCGATGTATAAGTCGCCTAATGATGACAATGGCTACGATATTTCTGATTATCAGGATATCATGGATGAATTCGGCACAATGGAAGACTTCAATCTTCTGCTCGAGGAAGTCCATAAGCGCGGGATGAAACTGATCCTGGATCTGGTGATCAATCATACAAGCGATGAGCATCCATGGTTTTTAGAGTCCCGCTCTTCAAAAGATAACCCGAAAAGGGACTGGTATATCTGGCGCGACGGAAAAGATGGCAAGGAACCGAATAACTGGGAATCCATTTTCAGCGGTCCGGCGTGGAAATATGATGAGGAAACGAAACAATATTTCATGCACATATTCTCTGCACGCCAGCCGGATTTGAATTGGGAGAATCCTGAGGTAAGGGAAGCGCTGTATGACATGGTCAACTGGTGGCTCGAAAAGGGGATTGACGGATTCAGGATTGATGCCATCTCACATATCAAGAAAGAGCCCGGTTTCCCTGATATGCCAAACCCGGACAATCTGGATGTGGTCCCATCTTTTCCGAAGATGATGAATTTCCCCGGGATTGATGATTTCCTGACCGAGTTTGCTGATAGGACGATCCGCAATTATGATGTCATGACCGTTGGTGAAGCGAACGGAGTGGGCATTCCGGATGCTGACAAGTGGGTCGGCGAGGAAAATGGCTATTTTAATATGATTTTTCAATTTGAATTCCTTGACCTTTGGGATAAGGACACTAAAGATACTGTTGATGTCAGGGCGCTAAAGAAGGCATTGACCAAATGGCAGGAAGGCCTTGAAGGAAGAGGCTGGAATGCCCTGTTCATCGAAAACCATGACCAGCCGCGCCGTGTCTCATCCTGGGGCAATGACCAGCAGTACTGGAAAGAGAGCGCAAAAATGCTTGGGGTGCTTTATTTCCTGATGAAGGGCACACCGTTCATTTATCAGGGCCAGGAAATCGGAATGACCAATGTAAAGTTCCCTGCCATTGAAGATTATAACGATGTTGGAATGGTGAACTATTACAAAGTGGAAGCCGCAAAAGGCGTGCCACATGAGGAGATAATGGAAGTCGTCTGGAAACAGGGCCGCGACAATTCACGGACTCCGATGCAGTGGGATTCCTCGCATATGGCCGGCTTTACGGAGGGAAACAAAACGTGGCTGGGCCTTAACCCGAATTACCGTACCATCAATGTTGAAAGCCAGCTAAAGGATGAAGATTCGATTCTCCATTTTTATAAAAAGTTGATCACCCTCCGCAAAGAGAATCCAGTCTTTGTATATGGAGAGTACGAGCTTTTCCTTCCTGACCATCCGAATCTGTTTGTTTACACCAGGACAATGGGAAGCGACAAGGCCCTTGTGGTCTGCAATTTCCATGAAAAGCCTGAAAAAATGGAAGTGCCGGAGGCTATCCAATACGCTTCAAGTGAACTGGTTTTAAGTAACTATGATATTCCTGGACAGAAGCTGGAAAAGGAATTCACATTAAAGCCTTTTGAAACAAGAGTGTATTTCTTAAAGTAAGATGGGGGCAGCAGCTCCTTTCTTTTTTCCTGCTGAAAGAATGAAAGTATTCTCCTGTAGAAGGTTTAGTCACGGGGACTGCCTGGCGGCTGGGATTGGACAGGCTGCCTGAGAGAACGGGGCATGTCCATGGAAAAAGAAGCTTGTTCATACCAGTCACGGCAAAGCACAGCAATGGAGGAATACGATGCTTAAATTAAATGAAAAAATTGAGTTTCAGCCGAAGAGCAACGATATCTTAACAATAGGCGAGATCCTGATCGATATGATTTCGGAAGAATACAGCCAGGCAGACGAACCGGCCGTATATCATAACTATTTTGGCGGATCCCCGGCCAATATCGCCATGAATGTGAAGAGGCTGGGGATTCGTTCCCTGGTCGCATCGGCAGTGGGAGAGGACAGGCTGGGTACTTTCCTGATCAGCCATCTGCGTAAAACAGGGATTGACCCGGGACTTGTTCAGCGGGTGGATTCTTCCACCAGTATGGTTGTCGTCGCAAAAAGCAAAGGAACGCCGGATCCCATCTTTTACCGCGGAGCAGACTATCAGCTCCAATACACAGAAGAGCTTGAAAAGGCTTTGCTGGATTCAAAAATCGTCCACTTTTCCTGCTGGCCGCTTTCCATGGCACCGGCCTGCCATACTATTGAAAAAGTGATTGAAAAGGCGAGGAGCCAAAATATTCTGGTCTGCCTGGATCCGAATTACCACGAGATGGTGTGGAAAAAAGGCACGGAAGGAATTGAGTACGTTAAATCCATAATTGGAAAAGTCGATATTGTGAAGCCTTCGGAGGACGATGCGGAGCGGCTGTTCGGGAAAGACACCCATGAAAATCAGATCCGCAAATTCCTTGAACTTGGAGCCAAACTTGTCATCATGACGATCGGGAAAGACGGCGCGATTGTATCCAATGGCGAAGAAACTCTCCGCCTCAAGCCGCTGGCGACTGATGTAATTGATACAACCGGTGCAGGGGATGCATTCTGGTCAGGCTTTTATACGGCGCTTGTTAAAGGGTTTACCGTAAAGGAAGCCCTGGAGCTGGGTTCGGCAGCAAGCGCCTATAAATTGAAATTTACAGGTGCGGTCTGCAGCATGCCGCCGCTTGAACAACTAAAAGAATTGTACGGATTGTAGGAGGGGTAGACATGGCAGTTAAAAATCAAGTACAGCTTATTACGTATCCAGATTCCCTCGGCGGAGATCTGAAAATGCTTAATAAAGTCCTGACAGAACATTTTGCGGAAATTTTTAAAGGCGGAGTCCATATTCTGCCGCCTTTTCCTTCCTCAGGCGACCGGGGATTTGCACCCCTGACTTATCTTGAAATCGACCCGGCATTCGGCGGATGGGAGGATATCCGGAAGATCGGGGAACAATTCGATGTTCTGGTCGATCTGATGGTCAACCATATCTCGCAGAAATCCGAGTACTTCCAGGACTTTCTGGCAAAAGGGCGCAGCTCCAAATATGCCGATCTGTTCATCACCCTCGATAAGCTTTGGGAAGACGGAAAGCCTGTCCAGGAAGATATTGATAAAATGTTCCTCCGGAGGCCGCTTCCTTATTCAACTTTTACAATAGAGGAAACAGGAGAGCAGGAAACGGTGTGGACCACTTTTGGCAAAACAGATCCCTCCGAACAGATTGACCTTGACATCAAATCAGAGCAGGTCAGGCAGCTGTTAACCGACTACTTCACCAATTTCAAGGAGCAGAACGTGAAAATTGTCCGCCTTGATGCAGTCGGCTATGTAGTGAAAAAGCTTGGCACCAGCAGCTTCTTTGTCGAACCGGACATTTATGAGTTCCTTGACTGGATCATGGATCTGGCGGAATCCCTCGGCATAGAGCTCCTGCCCGAGGTTCATTCCCATTATTCGATCCAGTATAAGCTTGCCGAGCACGGCTTCTGGATTTATGACTTCATCCTGCCTTACCGCGTCCTTGAGACACTGATCAACAAATCAAGCAAGAACCTGGCTGATTACCTGAAAAACCGTCCGCACAAGCAGTTCACGATGCTCGACTGCCATGACGGCATCCCGGTTAAGCCGGACCTTGACGGGCTGATTGATACAAAAGAAGCGCAAGACATTGTAGATGTCTGCCTTGAAAGGGGATCCAACCTGAGCCTGATTCTTTCAGACGAGCATAAGGCGGAAGACGGATTTGATGTCCATCAGATCCGCTGCTCCTACTACTCTGTCCTGAACAGCGACGATGATGCCTATCTTGCAGCAAGAGCCATTCAATTCTTCACGCCAGGCGTACCGCAGGTGTATTATGTCGGCCTTCTTGCCGGTGAAAATGATGTGGAAAATGTAGAGCGGACCGGCGAAGGACGGGAAATCAACCGCCACAACTTCACTCTTGATGAAATTGAACAATCCTTGGAAAAGCCAGTTGTCCAAAGGCTTCTCAAGCTCATCCGCTTCCGCAATGACTATGAAGGATTCGGCGGCGAATTCAAAGTCCTCGACTCACCAGACAGCGAAATCCGCCTTTCCTGGCATAACGGCAGCAAACACTGCACATTGTTCATCGACCTGCAAACGAACAAGAGTATCATTGAGTATGTTGATGACAGCGGGGAAATGGTAGAGTATATCGTATAACATGAATACTAGGTACGCTAAGGCACCTGGCACCCCAAACAAAAGGCAGAGCTGCGGCTCTGCCTTTTGCCTTAGGATAGCGGAATGACAATGGGTAATGCGAATGGAGGCTGCTGAAAAGCGCCTCCTATTTTAGTACAGTTTCCCGCATATTATATTGGCTGGTACATTCATTAGATTGTTGACACCACTTATCTGAACATTTAGAATAATGTGTAACCGGTTACATAAAGTAATCGGCGGTATTTTAATGAATAATGTAACCGGTTACATATTTCAATCATAGAAACACGTTAATCGTCATAGTTGATAATAGAGGTGATGAGAATGAAGGAAGTCAGAATCCTTTCTCCATGCGGGATGCTGGGCTATGGTTTTCCGGAGAGCTCGTTCAGGCGGGGGATGGAAGCGGAGCCGCATGCAATTGTGGTGGATGCCGGTTCAACGGATGCGGGTCCCCATAAGCTTGGTGCCGGGGTTTCCATTGTGAGCAGGCGTGCGCTGAAAAAAGACCTGGAAATCATGATATCCCAAGGCGTCCCAGCCAAGGTTCCGATAATCATTGGCTCCGCCGGAGGTGCAGGGGCTAAGGTGCATGTAGAATCGACCTTGGAAGTGATTCGGGAAATCCTTGAAGAAAGAGGTTTTTCTGTGAAGCTTGCCGTCATTTGGGCGGATATTTCAAAGGAACAGGTCATAGAAGCACAGCAGAATGGAAAAGTCAGGGCGATGAGTCCCAATGTCCCGGATCTTACAGGCAAGAGAATTCAGGAAACAAACGGGATTGTCGCCCAGATGGGACATGAACCTATTTTAGAGGCATTGGAGGGCGGTGCCGATATTATTGTATGCGGCCGCGCCTATGATCCTTCTCCATTTGCAGCCGTCGGCATTTTTCATGGCAAGGATGCCGCGCTTTCCTATCATTTAGGGAAAATCCTTGAATGCGGAGCGCTTTGTGCGGAACCCGGCACGACTAAGGACAGCATTCTTGGCACCATCAAAGATGATTGCTTTACCGTCAGGTCATTGAATCCATCCCGCACCTGCACGAAGATTTCCGTAGCGGCCCATACGTTTTATGAAAAAGAGCATCCATTCCTGCTTCACGGCCCTGGTTTTTTACTTGATTTGGGTGATTGCCGATTTACGGAACTGGGTGAAGGAGAGGTTGAGGTATCGGGCAGCCGCTATATCCCGGCCGAACAGCATTTCATCAAGCTGGAGGGAGCAAGGAAAACGAGCTACCGGACGATTGTTTTTGCCGGCATCCGCGATCCGATTCTGCTTGAGAATATCCATGACATCGAGCTGCAGGTAGAAAAGCAGGTAAATGCCTACTATCCGGAGATTTCCCCGGAATCCTATCAGATCCGTTTTTATAACTACGGAATGGATGCTGTGCTTGGAAGCCGGGAGACAGAGGTGTTCAGCGGCCATGAAATCGGTGTGCTCCTTGAGGTAACCGCCGAAACACAGGAGCTTGCAAACAGCATTTGTGCGACAGCGCGGTCGACCTTTCTCCATTATGGGCATGAAGGGCGTAAATCAACGGCAGGAAACCTCGCCTTTCCGTTTGCCCCTAGTGATGTGGAGTGCGGTCCTGTCTATGAATTTTCCGTTTATCATTTAATGGAGATGTCCGAAAACCCTTTCAGGATCGAATTCAGGCAGGAGGGACCCTGATGGATAGCTTATATACATTGGCGAAGGTTCTCCGCAGCAAAAATTCCGGCCCGTTTGAACTGACATTGGATGTCCTTTTTGAATCGGAGGAGTCTTATGAAAGAGTAAAGAATTCAGGCAAACTGACGCCGGAGACCGTGTGCAGGCTTTATGGAATCAATGAGAATCAGCTGCGGCATTTTGTTTTTTTCGATCAGGCCCTCGGGATTAAGATCACCATTTTAAGAGAAATTTCCTCAGGATCAGCAGGCGACAGGGATGTGTATGGTGCCCAGCAGCATGCCCCGCTGATGAACTTACTAATAGATTAGGATGTTGAAATATGAAAAAAATTGCAGTGGTAGGCAGCCTGAACATGGACTATTTTGCAGAAACAGACCAGTTTCCGGCTGCAGGAGAAACAGTGATGGGCCGCGATTTCTTTATGTCACTCGGGGGGAAGGGCGCCAACCAGGCAATAGCGGCCGCACGCCTTGGAGGCAGGGTGTCGATGTTCGGCTCCATCGGAAATGACGAAAACAGCCGGCTGGTCAGGGAAAAAATGCTTTCTGAAAATGTGGACATTACTATGCTGCAGGAGGCGGATGCCCATACAGGCGTGGCCTTCATTGAAATCTGCCGTTCTGATAACCGCATCATCGTGATTCCCGGTGCCAATCAGCATACGGATATTTCCTATATTGAGAGAGTGGCAGATTCCCTGCTGGGCCACGATATCATTGTTCTTCAGCTGGAAACGCCGCTGTCTATGATTGAACATATCGTGCCCAGGCTTCATGACAAAGGGAAGGTTATCATCTTAAACCCGGCGCCCGCTCAAAAATTAAGTCCTGAGCTGATCGGACAATTAACCTATCTGACTCCTAATGAGCATGAATACAAAATGGTGCTCAGCACAGCTGAGACAAAAGAGGAAGCTCTTGCCCGATATCCGGAAAAGCTGGTCATTACTTGCGGTACAGAGGGCGTTAAATTCCATGACGGCAGCAGCATCGTCCATGTTCCGGCTCTGAAGGTGAAGGCCGAGGATACAACCGGAGCTGGAGACACCTTTTGCGGGGCCATGGCTGTCGGACTGTCCGAGGGGTGGACCCTGGAGGAGAGCATCAGGTTTGGGAGTGCGGCAGCGGGGCTTTCCGTCAGAAAAAAGGGGGCCCAGACCGGAATGCCGGCAAGGGCTGAACTGGATGTCTATATGAAGGGAGGGGAGCAGGATGGTGCAGGGAGTTTTTAAAAAGCTGAAGGCGGACTGGGTGCTGTATGCGATGCTGCTTCCTGCACTCGTTTACTTTGGCATATTCCATGTGATTCCCCTTATTGGCATGAAGCTGGCTTTTCAGGATTACCGGATTATCGGGGACAATGTCTGGGTGGGGCTGAAGCATTTTAAAGTGCTTTTCAGCTCGCCGGCATTTTTCGATGTCCTGCGGAATACAATCATCATTTCTACGATGAAGATGATATTCTTTTTTCCGGTTCCGATTATTCTATCGCTTATGATCAACGAAGTCCGGAACGGCCCATTCAGGAAATATGTCCAGTCTGTCGTCTATCTTCCGCATTTCCTGTCCTGGGTGGTCATTGCAGGGGTGTGGATCGCATTCCTGAGCCCGGTTGATGGGGGAGTGAATACACTCCGGAATTTCTTTCAGCTCCCATCGCTCGACTTTATGACGAGCAAAGACCATATCCGCTGGGTGCTGGTTTTCTCGGAAATGTGGAGAAGTGCCGGCTGGGATTCGATCATCTATCTTGCGGCCATCATGAAAATCAGTCCGTCGCTATACGAAGCGGCAAGGATTGACGGCGCATCCCGGCTGCAGCAGATGAGGTTCATCACGATCCCTGAGCTTTACGGGACCATCATAACCGTATTCATCCTGAATCTCGGATTCTTCATGAACGCAGGCTTTGACCAGGTGTTCAACCTGATCAACGATTCGGTCATTTCGGTTATCGACATCCTGGATACCTATGTGTACCGGATCGGGATATTGAATGGCCAATATGCTTATGCCACGGCGGCAAGTCTGTTTAAAGGCGTCATCGGTGTCGTGCTGATCCTGAGCACGCATTTTATCGCAAAAAAAGTCAGCGGAAAAGGAGTCTGGTAGGAGGTGGAGGACAATGAGAAAAATTAGCATATCCATGGTTATTATTTATACAGTTTTGATTATCATTTCGCTCCTGGTCCTTGTGCCGATCCTGAATCTGCTGGCCATGTCACTATCAGATCCGCTTAAGGTGCATGAACTGAAAGGCCTTGATATTCTGCCGAAAGGCTTCTCGCTCATCAATTATCAGGTGCTGTTCTCCAATCCGCTGATTGTAAAGAGCATTTTTAACAGCCTGCTGATCACCATCTGCGGTACAGCATTGAATCTGTTTTTGACAGCCATGGCTGCTTATGTGCTCGCCAGGACGAATTTTATCGGGAAAAAGCTGGTCATTCTATTTCTGATTGTTGTTATGGTATTTGAGCCGGGGCTGATTCCTGAATACCTGCTGGTCAAGGATCTTGGCCTCCTGGACAGCTATCTATCGCTGATCCTGTACAAAGCCATCAACGTATTTTATCTGTTCATCATGATGCGCTTCTTTGAGGATGTGCCGGACAGCATCCTGGAAGCGGCAAGGATTGACGGGGCAGGGCATTTTAAAATCTTTACGAAAATCATGCTGCCGCTCTCAAAGCCGGCACTTGCCACAATGGGGCTTTTTTACGGGGTATATCACTGGAATGAATATTTCCGGGCAACGATTTACCTGACTACCCCTGACAAATGGCCGCTTCAGGTGGTTCTGAGGCAGTTTGTCGTCGAGAGGGATAATACCTCCCTGCTTGGTGCGCAGAATGTTCTTTCCTACGATCAGATTGCTGCCCTGGATTTTGGATCGCTTCAGGCCGGAACGATCATCATCTCAATCGTTCCCCTGCTGATCTTTTATCCTTTGATCCTGAAATACTACGCGAAAGGAGCGCTTGAAGGGGGTGTTAAGGACTGATCATCCTTTTCCTGCAGCATACATTCCTATTAATATTCATTAAATGAAAGAGGGGGAAACACAATGAAGAAGTATTTGCTGTTATTCATGTCGCTCATGCTGATCCTGGTCACTGCCTGTTCAAAGGAATCCGATACGGGTGAAGAAGAATCAAAAGATGGTTCAACAACACTAAGGGTCGTCTATAAGGATGAAGGTCCATCCAATCCGGTTGCACAGAAGTATTTTGAAACACTTTCCAAAGCCTTGAAAGAGGATAAAGATATGGATGTAAAGTTTGAACTGGTAGAGATGCCGCAGGGGAATTATGCAGAAAAGCTGAATCTGCTCCTGATGAGCGGTGACATTCCTGATTTGATCTATTTCCAGGGTGGAGACCAGCAGATTGCCGACCAGGATCTCCTGGAGGATCTGGGCCCTTATATTGAGAAATCTGAAAATGTGAAAAATATCCTGGAGCCGCATAACGAGAAAAGGCTGGCTAATTATCCTTATCTTCTTTGGATCAAGCCTTTGGACAGCAAGACTCCGGTCATCCGCAAAGACTGGTTTGATAAAACAGCCGGATCTAAAGAGCTGATAGAAAATCCGACGATTGACAACTATTATAACTTCTTTAAGGAGCTTGTAGAAAACCCGCCTGGAGGAAGCAAGCCGGCGAATGCCATCACGGCAGCAGGAGATATCACAGAGCTTGACTATATTTTTGAAATGGCATTCGGCCTGAATCAGACATGGCTGAAGGAAGGCGATGGATATGTCTATTCGAAGGTATCTGACAAGGAAAAAGAGAAGCTGGAATTCTACAACAAGCTTTATGAAGAAGGGCTGCTTGATCAGCAGTATCTGACAAAGCAATGGGATACAAAGGAAAAAGCTTTCTATGATGGAGAAACAGCCGTAATCGTAGGCACCAATGGAAAGGTCATTGATATCTATGATGGAAAAATGAAGCAGGTCAACGGCGATGAAGCGAGCCTTGTCGTTCTCCCGCCGGCCAAAGGCGAGGACCAGGGCTTTACAGCAACCGATATCACAAAAGAATCGCGCGGAATGGCGATTTCATCACAATCCAAGCATAAAGATGCTGCGTTTGAGGTGCTCGATTATCTGGCCAGTGATAAAGGGCAGCTCCTGGACAGGATTGGATTTGAAGGAGAACATTATAACGCAACAGACAGCGGCATCGAGCTGACTGACAAATATTACAGTGAGTGGTATGCGAGGTTCTGGGAGCCGGCTGAATTCAACACTGAAAAAGCATTGAAAACACCGCTGCTGAGTGAGCCTGCACAGAAATCAAGAGACCTGGCCAATGAGTTTTATAAGGAAGACAATAGCTTCATCCTACCGGAGCAGTATATTTCCAACTGGGATGCGATGGAGAATCTTTATAAGGAATATGCCACAGATATCATTACCGGCAAGCGCCCTGTCAGCGATTTCGATAAGTTTGTGGACGAGTGGAACCAGGCGGGCGGAAAAGAAATCACCAGCTATGCGAATGAAAATATCAAGTAAGGAGACTTTCATGATATCTTTTCAAAAAAGAGTAATAGGCGCAATTTTCGGGGCTGCCCTGGGCGATGCCCTTGGAGCGCCTATTGAGAAGCTGAGCTATGAGCAGATCAAGGAAAAGTACGGGCGAGTCGAATCGCTTCGGACAGAATGGTACAAGGCAAACTCTCCCGAGATTAATCTCGGGAGAAAGCGCGGCAATGGGATCGTGACAGATGACACCCTTATGATGCGTGCTCTGATTTATGTCTATCTGAAGGAAAAAAGGCATCTTGATGCATATGATATGGGGAAGGAATTCATCAAGGAGATTGCATTCCGAAAAACGTATATTCCTGAATTCGGCAAAGAAGGGCTTATCATTGACAGGCTTTTTTATCCGGAAAAGCATATTTTTCTCCGCCATGTCCTGGCCAATTGCGAGCCGCGTGAAGGCGGCCATGGCAATATGGTCAACTGCGGTGCCGCCATGTACTGCACGCCGATAGGGATCGTGAATGCTGGCAATCCGAAGGCTGCCTATGATGAGGCGATCCTGTTTGCCATTGGCCACCAGGTCAGCTATGGACTGGAGGCAGCCGGGGTGTTTGCCGCCTGTGTGGCGAGGGCGTTCGAGCCTGGCGCCGGAGCGGCTGATATTGTTGAGACGGCGCTGCTGTATGCAAAGGACGGCACCCAAAAAGCAATCCGTGATCTGACTGAAGCGGCTTTTGAGCTTCGGTCAAAAGAAGCAGGGATGGACGAAGTGGTCCGGACGCTGCAGGAGAAAATGGCCCCATATTCGCCGATGGGAGATGATGTCCACCGGAAAATGGAGAAAGCTGGGCTAGCATCCAATCATTATACGCCAAGTCGCCTTTTCTCAATAGAAGAGCTGCCAATGGCACTGGCCTTTATTGTCCTGAATGACGGGAATTTCTATCATTCTGTTTATGACGGCATCAATTCCGGGCGTGATACCGATTCGATAGGGGTCATGGCAGGTGCGATCCTTGGGGCGATGCATGGAGAAGATGTTTTGGCCCAGCAGGATATTGAGCTGCTGGAAGAGACGAATAAGATGGACCTCATGGAGCTTGCTGATGAATTCGCCATGCTGGCTCAGGAGCTGATCCGGGAGGATATTCTGCTGAACGAAAAGAGACAGAGATTGCTTCAGCAATAGAAACGGGAGTGAGGAATTGATTTCTGACAACTATCTGCATAAGGTCTATGCCGGTTTTCTGGGTATGAATGCCGGCATCAGGCTGGGTGTCCCGGTGGAGCCGACAGAATGGACAGCAGAAAGAATCCAGGCCGTATATGGAGAAATCAAGGGGTATGTAAAGGACTACAAAACATTCTCGGCAGATGATGATGCTAATGGACCTGTGTTCTTTATCCGGGCGCTTTATGATGATGCTGCAGACAGGGAGCTGGAGCCGCAGGATGTGGGAAGGGCCTGGCTGAACTATTGCCGCGAAAATGTCGGGATGATCTGGTGGGGCGGAGAGGATATCAGCTCAGAGCACAGGGCATACATGAACCTGAAGAACGGCATCCCCGCCCCAAGGTCAGGATCTGCTGAAGAAAATGGAATCATTATGGCTGAGCAGATTGGCGGCCAGATATTTGTGGACAGCTGGGGACTTATTTTTCCCGGCAATATAGAGCGGGCTGCGCATTATGCCGAGATGGCGGCAAGTGTTTCCCATGATAAAAACGGGTTATATGGCGCCCGCTTCATGGCTGCATGCATCGCAAAGGCTTTTGAAACCGGAGCGGTAGATGAGGTGATTGAGGCAGGCCTGAGTGTCATACCTGATGATTCGCTGTACAGCAAGGTTGTGAATGCGGTCATGGACTGCCATCGGGAGAATCCGGATGATTTCCGTGCCTGCCTCCGCTACCTGCATGAGGACTGGGGATATGATAAATATACAGGAATCTGCCATATCATCCCGAATGCCGGAGTATGTGCACTTGCCCTTATATATGGAAAAGGCGATTTCGCAAGAACCATTGAGATTGCAGCCATGTGCGGCTGGGATACCGACTGCAACGCCGGGAATGTCGGTACGATCGTTGGTGTGATGAACGGCCTTGAGGGAATACCGGTCCATTACCGGAAGCCGATGAATGATTATATCGTCGCTTCCAGCGTATCCGGTTATCTTAATATCATCGATATGCCGACCTTTTCAAAGGAGCTGGCCCTCCTCGGATACAAAATGGCCGGCGAGACTCCTCCTGATGGGCTTGAGGCCAGGAAGGGAGAGGTGTACTTTGATTTTGCTCTTCCGGGTTCCACCCATGGATTCCGCACCAGCAATTCCTTCAAGATTCCGGCCCTCCGCCATCATTCCGGAATAGGGGGCGGCTCGCTTGAAGTCATCTTTGACCGTATGGTTGATGGGGACTTTGGAAAGGTTTTTTATAAGCCATATTACCGCCGGTCGGATTTCAATGATGAAAAATACAAGCCGGTCTTTTCCCCGCAGGCATACAGCGGGCAAACGGTGACTGCAGAGCTTTATCTTGATAAATGGCAGGGGTCGGGCATTTATATCACCCCTTATGTGAGGGACACCTCCACACAGGAAGACATCGTGATGGATAAGGTGCTGTTAAAGGAGGGGACATGGGAGAAGCTCGAGTTTATCATTCCGGATACAAAGGGCAGGATGATCGATGAAATCGGCTATAAAATTGAAAGCCCTTCCATATTGACTGCCCGCGCTTTCGGTGCCCTATATATCAGTTCATTCCATATCCATGCTAGCGCCGACTATGAAATCGATTTTTCCAGACTGGAAAGGGAGTTTCTCAGCCTTATGCCTTTTTCCCACAGCGGAGGAGAGTGGACGGTTGAAGGAAATTCCATCAGATGCATAAGTGAAGGTGACAGTGCTTCATTTACCGGGAATTATTACACCCGCAGCCTTGTGCTGACCGCAGAAGTTGAGCCGGTGAGAGGCGGCAGCCATCTTTTGCTGTTCCGGGCACCCGGAATAAAGCGCGGCTATTATGCCGGTTTTGACGGGGAGAATAAGGTTTCGCTCATTCTGAATGACTTCGGGCAAAAGCGTCTTCTGACAGTCCCTTATGAGTGGCAGCATGGAAAGCCGTATACATTCAGGGCAGAATGCAGGGGCAGCTCTATTAAATTTTATATCAACGGTCTGACTGTTCTGTCCTATCAGGATGAAACCCTTGATTATGGAATGTATGGCTTCGGCTGTATGGATGAAGGGGAAATGGTGGTCCATTCTTTTAAAGTGAAAGCAGAAGGATAATTTTTAAATAAGCGAAGCTCTTTTCATGTCTGCCTGTATTCCGATGGAATCCTGCAGAACGGAAAAGAGCTTTCCGCTAAGAGGGGAATAGCTCCATGAAAAAAAACAGCACCATCCGGGATGTTGCCAGTAAAGCCGGAGTTTCGGTGGCCACTGTCTCACGCTATATAAACAGCAGCGGATATATCAGCGGAAGGACCGGAGAGAAGATCCAGGAAGTAATGCTGGAGCTGGATTACCGTCCCAATGAAATAGCCCGCGGCCTGGCCAGGAAAAAAACGGATACCATTGCTTTGATCATCCCGGAGATCACCAATCCCTTTTTCCCGGAACTTGTTGTGTCGATTGAAAAAAAAACGAAGGAAAAGGGGTATTCGCTCATCCTGATTCATGCGGATGAAGAAAGCCTGCAGGACAGCGTCTTCTGGAGGAATCTTGAAAGCCGTTATATTGATGGACTGATCCTTGCCTCATTTCAATTCAGCCAAAAAATCCTCAATGAGCTGGATGCACTTCATGTTCCATTTGTCCGGATCGACCGGGCAGCCGACCATGATTCTCCTAACAGCATCGGGATGGATCACAGAAAGGGGGCAAGGCTTGCGGTCAGCCATTTGATTGAGAGCGGCTGTAAGAAAATTGCCCATATTAGCGGGCCGCATACATTTCCTCCTTCGATTGAACGCCTTCTGGGATATAAAGAGATACTGGCAGAGCAGCTGCCGGACGGGAGCCCCATCATTATGGAGGGGGATTTTACCCTGGAAAGCGGCAAATCTTTAACCGGAGCACTGTTGAAGCAGCACGGCGATATTGACGGCCTGTTTCTTGCCAATGATATGATGGCCATCGGTGCACTGAAAACATTGAAGCAGCTTGGGAAAAAGGTGCCGGAGGATATTGCCGTCATTGGTTTCGACGGAATCAAGCTTGGCGAAATGGTTGAACCTGAGCTGAGCACCATTGAACAGCCGATCTTCAGCATCGGGACAGTCGCTGCTGCCCGTTTGGTTGGAATGATTGAGAACAAAGGGGAATACGAAAGCCAGACCGTACTGGATGTCCGCCTCGTCATAAGGGAATCGACCAAAAGGAAGGTATAGGCGGGATGACGGAATATATTTGAGGAGGGTATGCATGGCCAGGAAGGTAAATATCGCAGCATTACTGATTCTTTTTGTATTGGCGTCCATCGCACCGGACGCATTTGCTTTTAAACAGAAGCAGGAAAGTGTCCAGATTACAGATTCCATTGCCTCACAAGCACTCATCCATGATGAAACCCTAAAGCAGCATAAGTTATCCTACAAGGTTTATTTGCCCGCAGGCTATGATAAAAAACGAAAAGAAGGCTATCCGGTCCTTTATCTGCTCCATGGCAGCAATGGGGATGAAGACAGCTGGGATGAATTTTGGCCTAAGCTGGATGAAATGATTGCAAAAGGGGTGATCGACCCGGTCATCGCCGTTGTCCCATCCACAGGGAACAGCTATTGGGTCGATTCCAAAAAGTATGGCCATTATGAATCAGCCGTTATCCAGGACCTTATCCCGATGATCGATAAAAAGTATCATACGAAAAAGGACCGCACAGGCCGCTATATCTCCGGCTATTCAATGGGCGGCTACGGGGCATTGAGATACAGCCTGACCTATCCGGATCTATTCTCCGGCACTGTGCTCCTCAGCCCGGCCATCCAGAACGGCGAACCGCCTGCTACTTCAGGAGCGGTGGAAAGGGGGAGCTTTGGAGATCCATATGATCCCGAGGCCTGGACCAGCAAAAATTACCCGACAGGCATCGACTCTTATGTGAAACAGCCGCACCGCCTACCGATCTACATCGTCACAGGAGATGATGATTGGAACCACTTGAGCGAGAAGGAAGATCTGCCGGCAGATGCTTACAAATATAATATGGAAGTCCAGGCTGTCCAGCTGTATCAGGAGCTGCACAGGAAAAACCTTTTTGCTGCCGATTTTGAAAAATGGGAGGATGTGCCGGCCAATCCTGCCGAACTCCGGATCATCAACGGCGGGCATGGGATGGATGTCTGGCTGAAAGGGTTTGAAGAGGGGCTGAAATATCTATTTGGGAAGCCGGAAGCACCGGAATTTTCACCCGTTTATGATGCTTCTCAATATATTTCCAAAAGGAAAGGAACCGTCACGTCCAAAATCCTTGGAGAAGTTGCTGGAGATGGCGGCGGTTCCCTTCCTTATCAGGTCTATTTGCCGTCAGGCTACGATGCTGAAGAAAATAAGCATTACCCCGTTTTATATCTTTTGCATGGAAGCTGGGGAGACGAAAAGAGCTGGAATAAGTTCTGGCCTATCCTGGATAAGAAGATAGAAAGCAAAGAAATCGGCCCTGTCATAGCGGTAGCCCCGATTACAGGGAACAGCTATTGGGTTGATTCAGAAAAATTTGGTGCTGTCGAGACTGCAGTGGTTTCAGACCTGGTAAATGAAATTGATGAGAACTATAAAACCATCGCATCGCGGGAAGGGAGAGGCCTTGTCGGTTACTCCATGGGAGGATATGGCGCTTTAAGATATGCTCTGACCTATCCGGATAAATTTGCCGCTGCCTCATTGCTGAGTCCTGCCCTCCAGCATGATGAGGCACCTGCAACATCCGGAGCTGTTGAACGGGGGTCGTTCGGTGAGCCGTTTGATCCGGCCACCTGGGATGCTCTTAATTATCCTGCCGCTCTTGAGCAATATGGAGAGCAGCCTTATGAAGTGCCAATCTATATTTATGCCGGCGATGATGACTGGAACCATGTGAGCGAAAAGGAAGACCTGCCTGAAGACTCCTACACATACAATATGGAGGTTCAGGCAGTCACCCTTTATCAGCATCTTCATCGCTCCAACGTTTTTAACCGCTCCTTCGAAAAGTGGGAGGAAGTCCCGGGGAGCCCGGCAGAACTCAGAATCTTAAACGGCGGGCATGATACAAATTTATGGGGCCTGGGTTTTGAGGAAGGCCTGGAATATATGTTTGATAATGGGCTGAGCGGAGCAGAAACGGGTAATTAGAAGAACGGGTTTGTAACCGGATTTGCAAAACGGACCGGCAGCATAATGCAGCTGCCGGTCCGTTTTTTGTTAACCGGGGATATTTACTGGTTTACCAGGTCGAGTTTTTCTTTAGAAGGCGTCTCATATTTTAAATTTTTCTGCATATATTCACTTCCATCTTTTCGAATGCTGCTTCTATACGCATATAAGTTTCCGCCAAGAGCATAATTGGTTGTATTCGCATCTTTAACAATCCCGTATACCCGAAATGTTTCTCCCTTATTTACATGTCTTGCAGGCACCATTTTTCCATCCTCATATTTAAAGATAGAAAATCCGGATTCCAGCGTGGTGACTCTTCCGACCTGCCCTTTTTTCAGTTCCATATCGCCCCACATAACAGGACTGTGGGAAACATTGTTCAATAATGCGAGCTTCCGTTTAGAAGGTGTCTCATATTTAATATAGCTGTCATTGTCATCACTATCATTTTGAATGACATACATGCTGCCGCCCAGCCCATATAACGGAATAAAACGGATAGTTTTAGTGTTATAAACACGGAATTCTTCGCCCGGCTTAAGCATCCTGACAGGTTCAATATATGATTTCTTTAACTGAAACAGCATAACCTCCTTCATGACTGTCACTTTACCGAGCTGGCCTTTTTTTAACTCTGTTTTTCCCCACATGACAGGAGCAGCAGAGGCTTGGCCGTTGAATGCAGTGAGTGAAAGGGCTAAAAGACAAAGCACCATCATCATTCTTATTTTCATTCTATTCCCTCCTTTTTCCATCTACTAAAAAGATAACAAATATAACTAGTAATTTACCAATATTTATTAGTGGTAAAATTATCTATTTTTGAACTTTTCATCCTTCTTATACGTAAAAGAATAGCAGGAAAAAAGAGAAGGAGGAAAATGTATGAAACTGCAAACTTATGGGAAGTGGATTTTAGCAGGAATGATCAGTCTGGGGGCTGTTTCGGAAGGCGCGATGCGCATGGGCGAACCAGTATATGCCCAGGCAGATCAGCAAGATAGCCATAAAGATAGGGCAAAGGAATTCCTTGCTCTAACTGATTCAGGCAAGTGGAACAATGCACAGGCACTGCTTGGAAGCAATCTTAAAGAATCTCTTTCGAGTGAGGTCTTACAGCAGCTCTGGACAGGGCTTCTCGCTCCATTTGGCAGATTAAAGGAAACCAGATTTAAGAAATATGAAGATAATGGGGTCCATACGAATGTCACTTTCTCTGCAGAAGCAGAAAAGGGTGCCTTTAGTATCATCATTCGTCTTGATAAAGAAGGGAACATCGATGACTTTTTATTT
Source organism: Bacillus sp. SRL543 (assembly GCF_984799205.1). Lineage (NCBI taxonomy): Bacteria > Bacillati > Bacillota > Bacilli > Caryophanales > Bacillaceae > Bacillus > Bacillus sp. SRL543. The sequence goes on along the minus strand of NZ_OZ481794.1, from coordinate 4,277,049 downwards.
GATCCGATACAGCCGTCAAATGTTCCTGTCCCCGCCTATGATCAACAAAACTATATTGAAAAGGAAATTGTGATCGGAAGCGGCAAGTTCGCACTCCCTGGCTTGCTGACTGTTCCAAAAGGAAAAGGACCTTTTTCTGCTGTGGTTCTTGTCCATGGGTCAGGAGCCCACGATAAGGACGAGACAATGTATAACTTTAAACCTTTTAGGGATATAGCTGCCGGGCTGGCCAATGAAGGCATCGCTGTTCTCCGATATGATAAGAGGACCAGGGTGCATACGGTGAAATCTGCACTGGACCCAAAGTTCTCTCTTCAGGAGGAGACTGTTCTCGATGCGAATCTTGCAGTGGAGAGGTTGAAATCAATCCCGGAAGTGGATAAAAAACAGATCTTTATCTTTGGCCACAGCCAGGGAGCCTATGCATCACCCCTAATAGTTGAAAATGACAAAAAAGGTGATATAAAAGGCGTCATTAATGCAGCTGGGCCAGCAAGCAAATTTCAGGATTTGGTGATATGGCAGATGAAAGAGTCTGTGGCTCGGGCAAAGGAACTGAAAGCACCTGAAAATCAAGTACAAACCATGGAGAAGGAGCTGGAATTCTATACGAAGCAATTTAAAATCCTGGAAGATCCAAAGCATACAAAAACGTTGATTCCGCCAGGTTTCATGCTGCAGAATCCTTACTGGTGGTTCAGCCTGAGAGATTATAAGCCTGCGGATTTAGCTAAAACTCAGACTGTCCCCATGCTTTTTCTTCAAGGGGAAAAAGATATACAGGTGCCAATGTCTGAATATGAGGCACTTCAGCGGGAACTTAAAAATCTCGAAAATACTGAATTTAAATCTTATCCAGATATGTTCCACATGCTTGCTGACATCAGTGGGGAGCCTAATGGGATAACTGAATATATGAAGCCTGGAAATGTAGCAAAAGAGCTTATTCATGACGTTGCAAAGTGGATCAAGGAAGGCAGCATAGGTCCGAAAAAAGAGAAGCAGGGCAAGGAAGTATATTGGGATGGCTTACTTATGAAGAAAGGTCAGATTGGAAAAGTCACTATTAAGAAGCCTATTAATCTTTGGAAAAGAGAAGGCGGCAAGCTGGTGTTTGCCCGTGTGCTGGCTGCTGGAGTTCAATATAGGGTTTACCGCTATGATGATCACTTTGGTGGCCAGTATGGATTAGGGGGAGGATATTATGTTACAGATATGGAAGGGTATATCACCTATCAAACTCCATCCAAAGCAAAGCTGAAGGAATTAGAATAGACTATTTAAAGCCGTGACCGCCTTAACTTTGGCGGTCATGGCTTTTCTTTTGCACATCTGGGCCTTAAGCAGCTCCATCTGTTATATTACAAAAACACATTTCAGCATCATATTTTGTAACACAATTAGCAATCTATTGAAATATTCCTGTTACCTTTAACTGTTAACATGTTCCTATGAAAGAAGTTAAAGGAGAATCGGTTTGAAAAAAATACTATTAGCACTTACAGCATCTATTGTTTTGTCCTTTGGATTTTCAACCGCCACTCTTGCCTCTGGAAATACATATCAAGTTAAGAAAGGTGACACGCTTTGGGCAATCGCCAAAAAGTATCATGTCACAGTTCAGCAAATCAAGACCTGGAATAAGCTAAGTTCAGATATAATTAAAATAAACCAAAATCTGGCAATTTCAGCCTCTGCCCCAGCCAATTCTGTAAAGTCGGCCAAGGCTCCTGCACCTGCCAAAAAAGCTACTTATAAAGAAATCACTGTGAAAGCCACTGCATATACTGCCAGCTGCAAAGGCTGCAGCGGCATTACCGCCACAGGTTTAAATTTAAAGAAAAATCCCGGCCTTAAGGTAATTTCAGTAGATCCGAAGATTATTCCGCTCGGTACAAAAGTGTATGTACCCGGCTATGGAGAAGCTGTTGCTGCCGATAAAGGATCTTCTGTAAAAGGCAATAAGATTGATGTGTTCATTCCAAACCGCCAGCAGGCCCTGCAGTGGGGCAGCAAGACTGTTAAAATTAAAGTATACGCGAAGTAGTGAATCGAGAGCCTAATCAAGGCTCTTTTTTGTTTTTACAGGAAACTATTTTTCCAAGGATTCCTGTATCTTATATTTCCACGACCCAGACCAAACATTTTCATCAAACATAAAAATATCAATTTAGTATATTTTGGTTTTTTCACGTAACTTATTACCTAACTAAGCTAAAGGGGAAGTCACCACATTTAAGGAAGCAGTTATCAAGAAATATGGGGAAAAATATTCTGGATTATTCTGAAAATTAAACATAAAAAGATATCTAGTGAAATATTTGGAATAACAAAAGGTGCAAACAGTACCATTTAATATATTTTCCTCCCAAATTGTATTGGGAAAATTTTAGACATTTTTCTAATAATCTATCCATATCAGTCAATATAGGGATGCTGGGTATATTGGTTGATTGCTAGCCTTGATCTGCGAGACTAGAATTATCCCTAACACGTGTAGCAATGGATTAGCTGATCCTAAATAATAGCTGAAAAGGGGATAATTTTATGCCAAAAAAGTTAACAGCAATCGTACTTGGTACTTCCTTAGCCTTAAGTGCCGCATTTCCGGCAGCCACTGCCTACGGTCTATCTCCCTCAGAAAAACTGCAGAACCAGATGGAGCTTCAGCAGAAGCAGGATGAAAAAGGCAAGCATGCCCCTAAATTCATAGCAGGAAAGCTATCGAAAAAGAAGATTAAAAATAAGGATGAAGTCAAACAATTCATCCAGGAAAACAAAGACCTGTTCAAAGTGGATCCAGCCAAGGAACTGACATTGCTTGAAACACAGACAGATGATCTTGGGATGAAGCACTACAAATTTTCTCAGGCCATTAATGGAGTGCCCGTGGAGGGAGCTATCTTCAGGGTGCATACAGATAAAAATAATGATGTAACTGCAGCGACAGGGCAATTATTTGAAGATGCTTCCGAAAAGGTGACAAACACAAAAGCAGCAATCAGCAAAAAGGAAGCGGTTGATCTTGCCTGGAAAAATATCAATCTGACAGAAGCGGATACAAACGGCAGCAGCGATCAGGCTGTGCCTGCTGACCTCGAAAAAGCCGGCAAAAAGAGTGAAGTGAAAAATACGCATGTGAAAAATGACCTTGTCATCCATGAAAAGGACGGGGTGTACACTCTCGCTTATAAGGTCCAGCTGCAGTTCATCGAGCCGTACGGGGCGAACTGGCAGATCTTCGTCGACGCGAAAAACGGCAATATTGTTGAAGCCTATAATGCTGTGGCAGATGCGGCTGCAACAGGAACAGGCACTGGCGTGACCGGCGGCTCCAAAACATTGAATACTTATTCTTCTGGCGGAACTTATTACTTATATGATGTTACAAAGCCAATGAATGGAGTCATTGAGACCTTCACAGCCAATAACGGATCTTCCCTGCCAGGCTCGCGTTCCGCCGACAGCAATAATGCATGGACTGCGACCAATCAGAGGGCGGATGTGGATGCGCATTATTATGCCGGCAAGGTTTATGATTATTTTAAAAACACGCATAACCGCAACAGCTTCGACAATAACGGGGCAACCATCCGATCAACGGTCCATTACGGATCACGCTATAATAATGCGTTCTGGAACGGTTCGCAGATGGTGTATGGAGACGGTGATGGCTCCCAATTTACCTCTCTCTCTGGAGCCCTTGATGTAGTGGCCCATGAAATCACCCACGCGGTCACTGAAAGGACAGCCAATCTGCAGTACCAGTATCAGTCCGGTGCCCTGAACGAGTCCTTCTCCGATGTGTTTGGATATTTCCTTGATCCAGGCGACTTCTTGATGGGTGAGGATGTGTACACCCCAGGCCGTTCCGGCGATGCTCTCCGCAGCATGTCCAACCCGACATTGTACGGGCAGCCTGAGCATATGAACCAGTATGTGAACACAAGCTCCGATAATGGAGGCGTCCATATCAACAGCGGAATCCCGAATAAAGCTGCCTACTATACAATCAGCAGCATCGGCAAGGCCCAGGCCGAAAAAATCTACTACCGTGCCCTGACTGTCTATCTGACGCCGACGAGTAATTTCAGCTATGCACGCGCAGCGCTCCTGCAGTCTGCAGCTGACTTATATGGAAGCGGAAGCTCTGCTTATAATGCGGTGAGAACTGCCTGGGATAATGTTGGAGTCTATTAAAAATTTTTCGATAAGCATCGCAGATAGTTCACATACTTAAATAGAAAGAGAGCTGCTTCTAGTGAAGAAGCAGCTCTCTTTTCAGTGAAGGGAGGAATATGACGGAGGAAAAATATTAGAGGAACTGTAATCTTAACTGTCTTCCTTTAAAGGGGGCTGGATGGGACGGTCATCAGTATTTTCTAATGCGGCAAAGGAGCTTTTGGATGCAGAAGTGGCGGGATCACTGTAATGAACCAGGAAACCAAAAGCAGCAATCAGCAGAAACATATATTTTTTCTTCATACTAATGTAATTCCTCCCTGTATTTTGAGATGTAATGGATGGCCTGTTCGTACTCTCCGGTAAGGACCAGCTGCCTTGCAAGCATCTGATAGAATTCCAGAAGCTCATTTTCGTGCTCATGTGTCTTCTCGAGAAAGGGCAGAAGCCTTTCCTGCAAAAACTCAATAGCCTTGCTTTCATCCACAAAGATGGTGAGGTAATAATGGGCCATCAGTTCGTATTTTCTGGAGCTGACTTTCTGTGAGATCATTTTCAGTTTTTCAAAATGAATTCTGCTGTCATTATCGCCGAATTTATAAAGCGTCTCGGCATAGGCATACAGGCTGATCAAATAGTAGGGCGATTCGGCCGAATGAAGGTCCAGGCTTTTTTTGTAATACAATGAGGCCTTCTTCAGGTCATTTGTCCTTCTGTAAAGATAGCCCATATTATGATAAATCTGCGGCAGCAGGGCTGCTTCAATCTTCAAAGCCTCGATGTTCCGGAGCAGATGCCTGAAGCACTCAGCTGCCTCATTGTAAATGCCCGCATGCGTATAATTGATTCCCAGCAGCATCAAGGTGTGGAGGATCCGCTTAAAATTGAATTGGTCCGAAAAATGTGCCAAGGCTTTCTTTCCATAATGGACGGCTGCCCCGGACTCTTCCTTAATGCTTTTGACAAGTCCGAGATGGTAAAACAAATCACCGGCCCCGATAGCGCTTTCCTTCACTTTATCCTCAATCAGGCTGCTGAGGATTTTGTCTGCTTTTTCCTGCTGACCTGCCTGTATTAAAGATAACGCATTGAAGTAGCTGTATAAATAGGTTTCATGTTGGGAAAAATTCTTTTTTATCTTACTAAGATGGTCTTTCTGGGCCGCTGCTCCTTTTATGTCGCCAATGAAGATAAGATAGCGGAATTTCCAGAGAGAATAGTAGTTTATGTATGGAGTAAAGGTGATCAGCTCTTCTGCTTTATGCAGGGTTTGGAAAGCTTGTTCGGCCTCTTCCTTCTGATAGTAGGTGAGTTTGGTGATAAGATCCTCAATCTGGGATTCAATCTGTTCCTGTTTATCTTCTGCATGCTGTAAAGTGATGCCAAGCTTGTTCAGCAATAAGTTGATCGTGCCATCATGGGCTTCTTTTGAGTTGTTTTCTATTTTGCTGAGGTGGGAGATGGAGCAGATCCCCTGGGCCAATTCCCTTTGGGTCATCCCTTTTTTTGTACGGTAATACTTTATAAGCGCTCCGATTTTCATGCTTTTACCTCCTACTTTTCCCGTAGGATTAGTATACCAGCAAAGGGCTTCAAGTGTAAGAATATTCTATTAATCAAACGTTTGATTAATGGCGGGGGTGCGGATCTGGAAGGTTTGCGGGTCTTTGGAACTATCATACAATAATAGGTAAAAAGTTACAATTATGTAAAGTTGGGAAAATTTTTCAATCAGCGTTACATGGTACGGATGGTGCCCCGAAAAATCTGTAAAAGAATTGCCATGTGTTTAACATCTTTCTGTTATCTTATCCTGATAGAATGCTTATATAAGAAAAAAGCATTAAATTTTCAATGAAAATAACCAATAGACATTTTTTTACAAATGGTCTATGATTATACCATCTTTCTAGAAAAGGACACTATGGTGACAGAAATGGCTAAAGACGAACAATTTGTCCAAGTGATGCAGCATGCACTTGACAAGGCGCAGGCAGAACAGAAGCTCACTGTTGCTGAACTGATGGCAGAGATTACAGAAAAGCTGAAGCTGATGGTTAAGAAAAATGAATAGATAGCATTGGAGCGGCCCAGTTTTGGAAGCCGTTTTTTTTCTGTAATAAAATAACTGTTGCTGGGCAGCTACATTTTTTTGTGCAGACCTAAATTTTTCCACTGTTATACCGATATATCTATTAAAGCTACTATTTAAATAAGGGATAGGGGATTGTAATGGGGCAGAAAAAGAAGGATATTATCAAGAAAATAGCTGTATATATGCTGAATGTGGCAATTCAGGCGGCAGTTTCAGGCATCATTATCATAGCCATCTATTCACTGATTTTTAATGAGCCGATGATCTCGGCCAAAACGGCTGCACTGCTGGGGCTGATCATCATCGGGTTTGTGCTATCGGGTTTCATTAACTTTACTTCTTATGCCAAACCGTTCAATGAGATTCAGCGTTTTGTGGAACGGGTCAGCCAGGGGGACTTGTCACAGCCGGCTGACATCAAGGAGCTTGGTCCGCTGAAAAGCATCAGTGCACCGCTTGAGCATATGAGGAGCGGCCTTCAGGAACTTATCGCACGTGTAAAGGACACTGGAGGGAATGTGTCCGAGTCTTCTTATTCACTGGAGAAAAAAGTGGCAGAGACAAATGACAGCCTGCAGGGAATCAAGACACAGATCATGGAATTTCAGCATACAGTCTTTCAGCAGCTTCAATCGGCCAATGAAGTTGCTGTCACGATGGATGAGATGTCGGTTGGCGTCAGCAATACCGCTGAAACATCAAGCCTTGTCAATCAGGCATCAGCCGAGACCGCCAGCCTTGCGGTTTCAGGCAAGCAGCAGGTGCTTGAGGCAGCAGAAAAGATGCATGGCATCGATCAGTCCTTTAATTCACTGGAAGCTGCCATTAACGGATTTCTTGAAGGTTCCAGCAAAATTGCTATTATTACAAAGGAAATATCGGATATTGCCGGCCAGACAAATCTGCTGGCGCTGAATGCAAGCATTGAAGCAGCCAGGGCCGGGGAGCATGGAAAGGGGTTTGCTGTGGTCGCCCATGAAGTAGGGAATCTGGCCAGCCAGACCAATCAGTCGGCCTCCAATATATCCGCCATCATCCAGCAGCTCAAGGAGGATGCGGACGCCACATCGGCAGCCATGAAAAAGACCAATCAGGATGTTATCGGCGGCAAGCTCTCCATTGATGCTGTCGTGCAATCTTTTGAAAGTATCTTAGGCTCTGTTGATAATGTGAACGGACGCATCCAGGAAATATCGGCTGTCAGTGAACAAATGGCGGCAGGAAGCGAAGAAGTGGCCGCCAGCGTTGAAGAGCTATCCTCGCAATTCCAGCATGTCAACGAACGCCTGGTGGAAGTGGTCAGCCAGGTCGACGGCCAGACCGGAGATATGGAAACAGTTAAAAAGGAATCAGAGGCGCTTAATGAAATCGCAGCAGACCTTGATGGACTGCTTCAAAAATTTAAAATTGAAAGTTAAAGAAAGAGGACAGCGGCATTTGCCGCTGTCCTTTCTATATATACGAATTGCAGTACACTCTATCATTCATGCAGGTTCCCACATTTTAAGCGGGGACATACTGACTTTCTGGTACAGGTCGCTGATTTCTTCATGAAGCCTGGTGTCCTCAGAGGACAGCTTCATGAGGAGCTGCATATCGTTCAATGCTTCTGAAATTTCCCTCAGATGCAAGTGCTGCTTATAGGTTAGATTCAGCAGCCTGATGATGGATAGCTCCAATTCCCGGCGGTATTCGTCTGCCCATTTGGCCTTGAACTGCGGGAGCAGCTTTGGCGGAATTTTGCCAGCGGCTTTTGATTTCAAAATCTTCATGGCTGTCCAGTCCTCTGCTTCCAGTGCCTGTTTGAGCAGGCGGCTGAACTGCAGGGCGTCAATTTCAATATCCCGGTTCATTGAGATAATATTGTTTTCAATCGTGAATGGATCAAGAATCCCGCCTCCTTGGAATGTCTTTCGCAGGTGGGTCAGGCTGACTCGGAGCTGGTTCTGCGCGTTGGCAACCGGCAGCCCAGGCCAAAAGGCCTCTGCTACAATATTCCTTGAAACCGGGCCATGAAGGCACAAGTAAGCCAGGATTTCCTTTGCCTTGCGCTGGTTCCATTTCCCTTCAATCACTGTGTTGCCTGCTGTCACTTTAAATTCATCAAGCATACAGACTTGAATCTTATCTTCGTTTGGAGGAGGCGTCTCGAATGCTGCCTCTAATTGGAGAAGCAGCTTTTGCGTATAAGAACTCCCTGCGTCGGGCTTTACTTCTGCCATTGCTGCCGGCTGGGCTAAGAACTCCCTGCATTTGGACAGCGTCAATTCCGGCTGGTCCAGTTGAATCAGATGAGATGCAGAAGGGATGATGTACTTTCTGCTCTGCCTGATATAGTCGCTGCTCAGCATGACAAGGGAAGATGGATAGAAGTGGTCGAATTCCCCCGCTAAAAACAGTACGGGTATATTCATATGCTTAAAATTGATTATGGATGATCCGGAGATTAAATCCCTTGCTAAAAAATAGGTGTGCAAATCAAGCTTCGAGCAGGCTTCCTTCAAAAGAAAGTAATGAGGGCCGATAGATTTATAAAGAAGGTGGCTTATCCAGAAATCTGCCAGACTTTCTTTACCAAGAAGCGGCATGCTGTTTTCTGAAGGCGATTTCCTGATGCAATCAGCTAAATTTACGGCAGGGGTCGAAAAGACAATGAACGAAAGGATGCTGCCCGGGTTCAATTCCTGCCATTGGGAGCCGAAGTATGCCCCAAGGCCCTGCCCGATAAAGTGGAAAGAAGAGGATCCTGTCTCTTCCAGGATGGACTCAAAATCTTCATTTAAAGTATTCCAGTCCAGAATTCCCTCTGCAATGCTGCTGTGTCCGTGTCCCCTAAAGTCGAATGTTATAGTATGGTAGTCTGCCAACTGTGGAAGAATAAGCTTCCAAACAGTGCGGTCCAGACCCAGTCCATGTGCAAGGATCAATGTCTCTGCATCAGGATTGGCTGAACTATTCAACTCAAAGCTTATTCCTCGTTTAGTCGTATTCATGCTGCCCCTCCGATATTTCATTGTGGCAATAGCCATTTATAATATTATCGGCACATCTATCCCTTTTATTAGGAAAAATAAATATACTTCCTTCAGCAGTTAGATTCTTATTGCCTATATTTTATAAAAATTAAAATCTGCAATTGATATAAAGGGCCAAAAGTAATATGATAATAGTATGAAAATTGAAAAAGGCAAACTTGTTGAAAAATAAGGACGCAAAGCCTCGAGTCTAAGGCGCAAGCTATGATCGTCGGGCTGCCAGGGTGAATATGTGGATGGCTTTGAATTCTGTGCTTAGTACTTTCAGAGCTAATCGGCCGAACCTTTTGGCGCAGTTACTGGAAGGAAAGGATGGAGAAACATGAATTTTTTTGGCACAGCAGAGTTTTTTGAGGAGCAGCTGAAAAAGGCTGCAGAGAGCGGAAAGAATCTATCAGCGAGCATCTCCCAGATTGAGTATGAGCTGAACTTTAATTTCATCTGTACAGACAGCCTCCGCAAGGAATGCCTGGCCAACCTGATGGCTGCAGGCAGGAAACTGGATCGCCAGCTGTCATCATATAGCGAGAAACATGCTGCAGTTGTGTAGCATTAAAAGAGGGTGGAGGAACTAATTCCTTCACTCTCTTTTGTTATTCTGGACCTGTTTAGCCGGGTTATCTTTTGTGCTGGTTCGACAAATTTCGATTGGGGGGTTGTAACCAATCGAAAAAGGCACCATATCGATTGGTTTGAGTCTTACTTCATGAGGGTAGATATTCCCATCTTTACATTTTGTGAAATGCAAACTTATTGAAAAATAAGGACGCAAAGCCTCGGGTCTAAGGCTCTGCAGAGCTATGACGGCCGGGCTGCCGCAAATAGGGAGAAGTTGAGATGATGTTGCCGGAAAAGGTTGACAGGGATTGGCTTGAATTGATCTTAGAAGCAAAAAGCAGCGGGATTTCATTAGGGGAGATCCATAGCTTCATCAATGGCACTCACCTATATTGGAGCTCAGCAGAGAGCAAGAAGCAGGACGAAGAAAAACAATAAGCAGCAATTGACTATACATATGATAACTTAAGTGTTAAATCTTTGGATTTGACACTATTTTTATGAGCTAAACTTTTCGACAGAAAACAGCAATAATCGGAAGGCAGCGGTGCCAGCCTTTCTACGCCTCAAGACCTACCCCATCTTACAGTCCTGGTCTATGGAAAAGAGGAGTTTTATCGTGTATTGTTGAATTAAATAAGATGATCTTACTTTTTCTGTCAGTGCGGGAGATTGGGTGAAACCTATTGTCTTTATACGTATGTACAGGTAAAGCAGGATTTTATGTCAGGAGTCGATATGAATGAACCGGATTGTTTCGTTTCTTATAGGCACGGTACTGGCTGTCCCGTTCGCCGGGTCGGTCTGGACGGTCAGCTATTTCGGATTTGACCAGACGTTTTTCTTGTCGGGGCTGATAGCAGGCGGTGCGGCCGTGCTGGTGTATCTAACCGCATTCCAGATCGGGCGCGTCCGTTTCCTCAGGAAGCACGGGCTGACGCGGAGGGAATATAAGTATATTAAGACAAACCTTGCAGAAGGGAAAAAGAAAATTTCCCGACTGCACATGTCCTTGTTTGCGATCCGCCATCTTCCTTCTTTGAAGCAGCGGATTGAGCTGATGAGAATCACAAGGAAGATTTACAGGCTGACCAAGAAAGAGCCGAAGCGTTTTTACCAGGCGGAGCGGTTTTATTTTTCCCATCTTGATTCTCTTGTGGAAATGAGCGAGAAATATGTGTTCCTTTCCACCCAGCCGAAGAAGAACCTTGAAATCGACCAGTCGCTGCTGGAAACCCGAAGGACCATCAATGAACTCTCCCAGACGGTAGAGAAAGATTTGTATGAAGTGATTTCCGATGATATAGACAATCTGAATTTTGAAATAGACGTAGCAAAGAACTCGATTAAGACATGGAAGGAAAACCGATTACCTGAAGAAAGCAGGAGGCTGAAATGAGCGAACAAAACCCATCATTAACGAAAAAGACGGGCAGTCTTATGGATGATATCCTTGCCGACCCGTTTGGCGACAGTAACGGCGGACCTGCCCTCGAGCTTGCAAAGGAAGATAGACCGGTGAAGCTAATAGACGTGATCCCGGAAGAAAACCGGGCGCGGGCCTATCAGATCGCAGAGCAGATCGACCCGAGCAACCATCAGGCCATGATTGCCTATGGCACCCAGGCGCAGACAAAGCTGCTCACCTTCTCGCACAGCATGCTCGAGCATGTCCAGAAGAAGGATATCGGCGAGGTTGGTGATATCATCAATGACCTGATGAAGCGCCTCAATGATATGAACCCGGATGAACTGAAGCAGGGCAAGCAGTCTCTGTTTTCCCGCATGTTCGGAAAAATCTCCGATTCTGTCCAGGAGATTCTCTCCAAATATCAAAAAACAGGAGCGCAGATTGACCGGATCAGCGTAAAGCTGGACCGCAGCAAAAATGTCCTCTTGTCTGACATCCATATGCTGGAAAAGTTATATGACACGAACAAGGAATATTTTCACGCTCTCAATGTCTATATCGCAGCAGGCGAGATCAAGCTCGAGGAACTGCATGATCAGACAATCCCGCAGATGAGGAAGGAAGCGGAAACGTCAGGCGACCAGATGAAGTTCCAAGAAGTCAATGATATGCTCCAATTTGCAGACCGGCTTGACAAGAGGCTGTACGATCTGAAGCTGAGCCGGGAAATCACGATCCAATCCGCCCCGCAGATCCGCCTGATCCAGAACACAAACCAGGCCCTTGTCGAAAAAATCCAGGCTTCCATCAACACCGCCATCCCCCTTTGGAAAAACCAGGTGGCGATTGCCTTGACCCTAATCCGCCAGCGCCATGCTGTTGAAGCACAAAAGCAGGTCTCAAAGACTACCAATGAGCTGCTCTTGAAAAACGCGGAAATGCTGAAAACCAATACCATTGAAACCGCCAAGGAAAATGAGCGCGGCCTCGTGGACATTGAAACCCTCAAGAAAACCCAGGAAAACCTCATTTCCACCCTGGAAGAAACACTCAGGATCCAGGAAGAGGGCCGCAATAAGCGGCGCCAGGCAGAGAGTGACCTTGCCTCCATGGAAAATGAGCTGCGCCAAAAGCTGCTTGATATAAAAAGTTCGTAAGAAGCCTGCATTGCAGGCTTTTTTTTATTGAGTGAACAGGTTTATTTTCTAGAGAATGGGGTAATTATCCACAAGCCTTCGGAAAGTGGCGATTTTTGTATATAAATAATAGGGTCATAAGTCACTCATTATTGCTGGTAAAATACATATTTTCTTAAGAAATTTGACAAAATACCGCAAAATAGGACAAAAGTCTGTTAATATGGTTAAGGATTTACCGATATTAAAGCTGTATGTCTTTTCTAAAGGCAAAATCACTGAAAAGTGATGACGCAAAGCTATAGGGGCCTCTGCCAAACCGGCAACGCCAGCCAGCTGCCATCATACTAGAAGGAGTTATGAGTTGATGTCAAAATATTGGATGACACCTGAAGAAATTCAGAAGAAGAAAGCAAGAAACAAAACGCTATTATACATCTCTTTTTTTACAGCTACAGTTTTAATCAGTGCGATTGTGACCTTGCTTGCCAATCAAATTTAATGAACCACAGTAAAAGAATGGCCTCTTTGAGGTCATTTTTTTGTGGGGAAATACAGCTCGAGTGTGCTGCACACCCCTTCTCCCGCGTCTATAATAATCCGTCACCTTCCACTTTATTAATTGTCAAAATTTTTGTCGAATAAATCCTCCTAACTGTCCGGGCCTATAGTCAGTGTTCTGGCATAGAATTCGCATCGACTAGGTCCTCTTTGGTATAGACATCTATACACTTATTTCGCTAATCTAAAGATGTAATTATTAGAATTTTAAAAATAAAAGGAGGGCAGAGGGAAATCCGTTCAGTTCAGAGATGATAAAAGGAGGAATAAGATGAAGAATAAGTCTGTGAAAATGACATTGGCTGCGATCCTGAGCCTCAGCGCTGTGGCACCTGCAGTTATGGCAAGCGACAGTTCTGAAGCAAAAGAAAAAGCGGGTGATCTTGAAATGAGTTCTTCAAAGTTCATGCCTCCTGTTCCATTTCCATGGGACCATCCAGGCAAGTCATCACCGGTGCTTCACCCGGGATCTGCCAGGGGAGCCGGCATGGTAGAAGGGCCGCTCAATGAAATTGACGGAATCATGGAGGAAATGATTGATTCCAAGGTGATGCCGGGTGCCGTGGCGCTTGTGGCCCGCCGCGGCCATATCGTCAAGCATGAAGCATATGGAATGGCTTATCAGTACAAAGATGACGGAATGACAGAAGCTGATCAACCTATCTCCATGACGAAGGACACCATCTTTGACCTTGCGTCCATCAGCAAAATCTTTACGACGACAGCTGCCATGCAGCTGTATGAAAAAGGATTGTTCGGCCTTGACGACCCGGTGGCTGATTTTCTGCCGGAGTTTGCAGCAGGCGGCAAGGAAGAGGTGACCATCAGGCAGCTGATGACCCATACGTCAGGATTCACGGCATGGATCCCTCTCTATTCACAAGGAAACAGCCGCGAAGAACGGATCTCGATTGCCCTGCAATATCCGCTTGCCAATGAGCCGGGGAGCACTTATACATACAGCGATCTCAACATGATTGCCCTCGGAGCTCTTATTGAAAAACTATCAGGCAAGCGCCTTGATGAATATGTAAAAGACCATATTACCAAGCCTCTTGGAATGAAGGATACCATGTATAACCCGCCTGAAAATCTGAAGAATAGGATAGCAGCGACTGAATATCAGCCAGCTCTTGGGCGCGGCCTTGTCTGGGGCGAGGTTCATGATGAAAACGCCTGGTCGCTTGATGGCGTCGCCGGCCATGCAGGTGTCTTTTCTACAGCGGGAGACCTGGCGAAATTTGCCCATATGTACGTAAACGAAGGCACGTATGGGGGCAAGCGGATCTTGAAAAAGGAAACAGTCAGGATCCTGACGGAAAATCAGATCCCGCAATTCCCTGGTGATGACCATGGCCTCGGCTGGGAGCTGAACCAGGGCTGGCTCGGAGATGCGCTGACAGATAAGGACTCACTCAGCCATACCGGATATACGGGCACCTCGGTTGTCATTTCCCAGAAAAATGATACGATCGCCATCCTGCTCACCAACCGGGTCCACCCGACACGGAATACCGTTTCAACGAATCCTGCCAGAAGGGCATTTGCTAGACAGGTAGCAGACAGCATCCCAGTAAACATCCCTGGCAAAAAGCCGGCTTGGTTCTCGGGTTATGGAGATAACACAGAAAAGAGCCTGACAGCTGAAGTCAATCTGCATTCGCAGGCAGTTCTTTCTTTTGAAACCTGGCATCGGATTGAAGAAAACAGCGATTATGGCTATCTGGAAATCTCAGCAGACGGCACAAATTGGACTGAAGTCAAGTCCTTCACCGGAAACAGCGAGAGATGGAGTACGGTTAAAGCTGAGCTTCCTGCGGATACTAAGCTCATTCGCTTCCGCTATAAAACCGATGCAACCGTCAACGGCAGAGGCTGGTATCTGGATGATATAAAAATCTCGCCTAAGAAAGGCAAAGTCATAAAGCCTGAGTTTGCGAGTGAAGACTGGCAAAAGCGCAGTTATTAAAAGTTGAGGAGGAATGGCTTTGAAACAGCTCAAAACGATTATAATGACTTTTCTGGTTCTGATCCTTGGGTTCTCCGCCTGGCTGCAGCCTGCAGCAGCAGCGGGCAAGAATAAGGTGAAAGATCTTGTCCTTCTGCAGAACCTGCCGGAGTCAGAGGTGCAATTCAGCGGACAAATATTGCAGCTTAAAGCATTGCATGTCTATAAGGACGGCCATTTTCTAGGAGTCTCCAAGAATCTTGACTGGAAATCCTCCAATAAAACGGTCGCCAGGGTATCTAATGAC
The DNA here is from genome assembly GCF_984799205.1 of Bacillus sp. SRL543. Lineage (NCBI taxonomy): Bacteria > Bacillati > Bacillota > Bacilli > Caryophanales > Bacillaceae > Bacillus > Bacillus sp. SRL543. The sequence continues at coordinate 4,261,816 of NZ_OZ481794.1, read as the reverse complement.
GGAACTGTAACACTCTCAGGAAAAAATGGCCGCACTTTCATTACCGTAACAGATGGAAAAAATAAAGACCGCATCGCCATTGATGCTAAAAATCGCAAATCCGGGTTTCAGGCAGAAATCCGCAAGGAAAAATCAAAACGCTATCAGCTGGTCGATGATGCTGTCAAAGCAATGAAGCTTGAAGAAAAAGTCGGGCAGATGCTTATGCCGGATTTCCGGACTTGGAAAGGCCAGAATGTAACAGAAATCCAGCCGGAAATTGAAGCGCTGGTGAAAAAATACCATCTCGGCGGCGTCATTCTTTTTCGCGAGAATGTCGTGACAACCGAGCAGACAACCAAACTGGTTTCACAATACCAGGAGGCGTCGGAAAAATACGGGCTCCTGATGACGATTGACCAGGAAGGCGGCATTGTTACCCGCCTGCAGTCGGGAACTGATATGCCGGGCAACATGGCCCTCGGTGCTGCTCGTTCCCCTGAAACCGCTGAAAAGGTAGGGAAAGCCATCGGTGAAGAGCTTGCAGCCCTCGGCATCAATACCAATTTCGCGCCTGTCATGGATGTGAATAATAACAGTGACAATCCTGTCATCGGCGTCCGCTCTTTTGGGGAAAATCCGGAGCTTGTAGCTGAGATGGGCGTGGCTTATACAAAGGGGCTGCAGTCTGCAGGCGTCGCGGCAACAGCGAAGCACTTCCCTGGCCACGGCGACACAGCAGTCGATTCCCACCTTGGATTGCCAGAGGTCCCGCATGATAAAGAAAGATTGAAGGAAGTGGAACTGTATCCTTTCCAAAAGGGGATGGAAGCAGGCATTGATGCCATCATGACGGCTCATGTCACCTTCCCGAAAATCGATGATACAAAAGCCATTTCACAGAAAACGGGTGAAGAAATCGCCATCCCGGCAACCCTTTCCTACAAAGTTCTCACGGAACTGATGAGAGAGGAAATGGGCTATGAGGGAGTCATCACGACAGATGCGATGAACATGAATGCCATCGCAGAGCACTTTGGGCCGGTTGATGCAGCGGTCCGCTCCGTCAAAGCAGGAACGGACATTGTCCTGATGCCGGTCGGACTTGAAGCCGTTGCAGAAGGGCTGCTGACTGCCGTTAAATCAGGAGAGATTTCGGAAAAACGGATCGAAGCTTCCGTAAAGCGGATTCTGACCCTAAAGCTCAAACGGGGAATCATCAAAGAAGAAACACCGCAGGACCTGAGCGGAAAGATTGCCAATGCCCTTGAAGTCGTAGGCTCTGCCGAACATAAAGCGGTTGAAAAGGAAGCAGCGCAGAAATCAATCACGCTTGTGAAAAATGAAGGTGCCCTTCCGCTATCAGCGGCAGACAGCGATTCTATCCTCGTTATCGGAAACACCTATATCAATGATCTGGGGAAAGCAGTAAAAGCCCGGCACGCTAATACAGAAATCATAGCATCAGCTGACTACAGCCTCACGGCAGAACAGCTGGAAAAGGCCAAAAAAGCAAGTGCAGTCATCGTCGGCTCATACACATACAATGTTTCCGGCCGCTCGCCTGACAGCGCGCAAATGAAAATGATCAACAAGCTGATCAGCGAAACAGATGCACCGGTCATCACAGTGGCTATCCGCAATCCTTACGACATCATGGCCGTGCCAGGCACAGATGCCTATCTTGCACAGTATGGCTTCCGTCCGGCAAGCTTTGAAGCATCTGCAGCTGTCATTTTCGGAGAGTTCGCGCCGTCAGGGAAGCTTCCTGTGACCATCCCTTCGCTTGAAGGCGGAACTTTGTATGAATACGGCCATGGCTTGAGCTACTAAGGAGAAAAGGCAGGAAGAAGGTTATCTGCCGAAGTTCTTTTTCAATAGAAGGGTTTCGGTGCCGGGCTTTGAGCAAGGCACCGGAGCTTTTCAACAAACCAGGGAGGGGTAACATTGAAAAAACGCTTGATCATTATGCTGTCACTGATTCTTGTACTGTCCGCCCTGTCAGCCGCTGCTTTTGCGGATAACGGGAAGCATAAAGGAAGAGATAAGAAAGGAAAGAAATTCGAGCTGGGCATCGAGGTGCTGCTCGATGATCAGAAGGAACTGATAGAAGGAAAGCGTGTTGGTTTGATCACTAATCCAACCGGCGTCGATCAGGAGCTTAATAGTATTGTAGACCTGCTTCATAATGATCCTGAAGTAGAGCTTACCGCCCTGTACGGACCTGAGCATGGTGTTAGGGGAAGCGCGCAGGCCGGTGAATATGTCGAGTTTTATAACGATGAAAAGACGGGTCTTCCAGTATACAGCCTCTACGGGGCAACCAAAAAGCCGACCCCTGAAATGCTGGAAAACGTCGATGTCCTGCTGTTTGATATCCAGGATGTCGGGACCCGCTTTTACACCTATATCTACACCATGGCCTATGCAATGGAAGCCGCAAAAGAAAACGATATCCCATTCATCGTCCTTGATCGCCCGAACCCGCTTGGCGGCACTGAGGTGGAAGGGCCGGTATTGGAAACACCGTACAAATCTTTTGTCGGCAATTACGAAATCCCGCTCCGCCACGGAATGACCGTCGGTGAGCTCGCCAAACTGTTCAATGAAGAATTCGGTATTGGCGCAGACCTGACAGTTGTCAAAATGAAGGGCTGGAAGCGTGATATGTATTATGACGAAACCGGGCTCCAATTCGTCATGCCATCACCGAATATGCCGACATTGGATACCGCTCTTGCATATCCGGGAGCTGCCTTGATCGAAGGCACCAATGTATCGGAAGGCAGGGGGACGACCAAGCCGTTCGAGCTGATCGGTGCACCGTTCATCAATGCCGATAACCTGGCACAGCAGCTAAACAGCTTGAACCTGAAGGGAGTCAGCTTCCGTGCGGCATCTTTTACACCTTCCATCTCCAAGCATGCCGGCAAGCTGTCCCATGGCATTCAGATACACATTACAGATCCTGACGAATACCTGCCGGTCAAAACCGGACTTCATATCGTTAAAAGCATCCATGACCTGTATCCAGAGGATTTTGCATTCCGTGCAGAAGACAGCAAAGGCATCTCCTTCTTCGACCTTCTTATCGGAAATGGCTGGGTCCGTGATGCCATTGAAGAAGGAAAATCTGTTGAGTGGATTGAATTACAGTGGGAGGATGAGCTTAAAGACTTTAATAAAGTGCGTAAGGAATATTTGATGTACTAAGCTGGTGCCAGGCACCGCCGCTTGTGATGCGGCGGTGTTTTTGCGTTTTGCGGGGGATGGTGCCAAACACGCTCAGCTCTATCCGCTTTTATAACCTCCGAAACCGGGTAAAAATAATATAAAAATAATCATCGAGGACGTGATACTATGCCGCAGAAAGCCTACCTGATCAACACAAATCGGTCAGGCTGCCCGAATGGGAGGGATGAGAGAGATATGCTGGTTCATGCGAAGTGTGCGGCCTATTTTTCGCCGTGGAAAGAAAAGATTAAGAAGCTGCAGGAGGGGGATCTTGTTTTTTTATACAGCAACAAAAGGGGAATCATTGCACGGGGAGTAGCAACAGGAATTGTCCAGGCAGCCGATCATCAGGATGAGAACGGCGTCCACTGGGATGAGGAGTATTACATGAAGCTCCATGACTTCGATGTTCTATCTTCCCCTATGCCTGCGTCTAGAATCTGCCAGGCTGCCGGACAGAGAATCGTGTTTGGGCAGACTGTGACACCGGTGAAAGGTGAGAGCGGGAAAGCGATTTGGGATGAAATTACAAGGAATTATATGAACACATAGAATCTTCCTCAAGCCCTGGGAAGGTGCAAACCAAAATTAATAACCGGGTATAAGGCTTCATTTTATGCCCGGAAAATAAATAAAATAGCTTAGAAGCCGCTCCCGGTTTCTAAGCTATTTTTAAGGTTTATTCATCATCTGTATGTTTAGAACGTTCGCTGATAATTTTCAGTAGAAGGAATTTGTCCTGTGGGGATAGCATGGCCCAGCTTCCTGCTTTGATTTTCATTAGTACCACTCCTTGTTTTTTTGTTTGATAAAAAACGAATATTATGCGGCAGCTAGATGAGTTAACCAACAATGTAACAGCAAGACCTTTTTCTCTATAATATTTTCCCTGTATTCTTATTATCTTTATACCGCCATTTATTGTAAATGAAACAAAAGAAATCTTGACAAGAAACGACTCTATTCACGGAAGTTTTCTTATTTCCTGAGAAATAATTGTCTTATTGCCGGAGAGAATCCAAAATCAAGAAGATTAGTGGCCAATAGTATTAAGGCGTGTCGAAAAGAAATTATAAAAAACTTCCCGGCCGGGAAGTTTTTTAGGTATCTGATTATTCTTTTTCATCATGATTACTGAGAACCTCTGATAAGGTATCAGAGAAATCAGTGAACGCCCCGGTTATTCCCCAAGCGACCCCTTCTTCCATTTCATTCTGCTTATTAATGGTATACGGGTGTACAAGCAGCCCGTTTTCCCTCGCCTTCTTTACATACTCTTCATCAATCATACTATAATTCGGGCCGATGCCGGCTGCGTACTTCTGCCACTTCTTGATGTCACGATCTGTCAGCACAGCCTGTTCTTTGTATGAGACCAGCTGGATTAAAGGGATGTCTGGTTCTTCTCTGTGTATCCTATTCAGGCTTTTGCTGCTGAAAGACTGGATGATTACCCGGGGACTGTCCCTTTTGCTGCTTATCAGACCATGATCGCGCAGCAGCCTTAAGAGTTCCTCCTCCATTCCGGGATACAAATCAGGAGACTTGGTTTCAATATAATAGTTGACGCTTCCTCCGAAATGCTGAAAGATTTCCTCTAAAGAAGGGACCTTGAGGCGGGTGTATGCCGGATCTGCATATCCGGGATGCTTGCGGTTGAACCACGAACCGGCATCAAGCTGCTGCAGCTCAGCCAATGTAAAGGACTGGACGGCACCTGATCCGTCCGTCGTGCGGTCAACCGTTCTGTCATGCATGGCGGCAAGCTTGCCGTCCTTTGTCATCTGCAGATCGATTTCAATATAATCTGCGCCAAGCTGGGCGGCCATCTCATAGGAAGCGAGCGTATGCTCGGGGGCATAGGCCGAGGCACCGCGGTGGCCGATGACAATAAAGCTGTCTGATGGAGCGGTATAGTCTCTTTCTGCTGAAGAGCATCCAGCTGAGGATAGGAGAAGTATGCATATGATTACAATTTTTTTTGCCATGGACTGTCACCTGCTTTAAAAAGTCGTCACTGAATATAGCCAGTATAAACGTTTTTTTCTTCTTTTTATAGCATACCGGCAAAGGTCTGTTAAATAAACCCATGGGTTTTATAGGAATTAACTTAATATAAAAAATAGTTTGACAATTAACTATTTTTAAATGTAATATATTACTAAGTTAATATCTTGTGATGGAGAAATGGGAGGCTCACATATTTTGCTTAGGATTTAATCTAAGCATATTTGTGGCCTCTTTTTATTTGAATGGGAAAGGAGGGATGGCTATAACGGTCACTATATCAGCTTTGACCATTGTGGAAAGGCTGTTTCTGGCAGCACTACTCGGAGGCCTGATAGGCTGGGAAAGAGATTTAAGAAACAAGCAGGCCGGATTTAAGACCCATCTGCTCGTTTCAGTCGGTTCGGCTTTAATGATGATTTTATCCATTTACGGGTTCAATGAGACTATCGGCCATGTAAATGCCCGGTTTGATCCCGCCAGGCTGGCGCATGGTGTTATCAGCGGCATAGGATTCCTGGGGGCGGGAGCCATTCTGAAGCACTCTAATAACAGTGTATCAGGCATCACGACGGCAGCGACTTTGTGGGTGGTCGCGGCAATCGGGCTAAGTGTTGGGAGCGGCTTCTACCTTCCTGCCTACATAACCACAGGCATTGTACTTTTGAATGTGTTTGTGCTGAGAAGCCTGGAATTCAAGTTTCTCACTCCTTACAAGTTTTTTGTTTTTACACTGACTGTTTCGGAAGAAGCAAAGGTGCTTGGAAAACTGAATAAAGTGCTGAAAAATGAGAGCGCCTTCATCGAGGCGATCACGATGGCAGACGAATATTACTTCCTGGAGGAAGGCTATGTATCTCTTGATATCAGAATTAAAATATCTTCCCGCAAAAATATTCTCTCATTATATGAAAAACTATGCAGCCTTGAGGGGGTAAAGCAGGTCCAGCTTGATCATAGCCCGCTGTCAGAAAATCTTCGCAGGAAAGATAAAAATGTAAGCATTTAATTACGGCATCAAGAAAGGAATGGAAAGATGAAAAAAGTCGAATTGATTGATGTATCCAAGTCTTATGACCAAAAGACGGATGTGATCACCAATATCAATGTCACGATTGAGCCGGGAGAATTCTTTGTGCTTGTCGGGCCGTCCGGATGCGGAAAAAGTACGATGCTCCGCATGATCGCCGGGCTGGAGGAAATAACAGGAGGCGTTTTGGAAATCGGCGGGAAGGAAGCTAACCTGCTGCCGCCGAGCAAACGGGATATCTCGATGGTTTTCCAAAACTATGCCCTGTATCCGCATCTTACAGTGGAAGAGAATATTATTTTTGGTCTCCATGTTAAAAAGGTGCCAAAAACTGAACGGAAAAAACGGTGTGAAGATGTGGCAGCATTGCTTGGTTTATCGGAATACCTGAAACGGAAGCCGAGGGAGCTTTCCGGAGGGCAGCGCCAAAGGGTGGCACTCGCAAGGGCGATCGTCAACCAGGCCCCGATTTGCCTGATGGATGAGCCGCTTTCCAATCTGGACGCAAAGCTCAGGGCCCATATGCGCTCTGAAATCAGGCAAATCCAGCGGCGCCTTGGCATCACCATGATTTATGTGACACATGATCAGGTCGAGGCTATGACGATGGGTGACCGCATCATGATACTGCACGATGGGAAAATCCAGCAGATCGGAAAGCCGATCGATATTTATAATAATCCAGCCAATCCATTTGTGGCGACCTTTATCGGATCTCCGCCAATGAATATCGCAGAAGGCAGAGTATCAGGGGCAGGGGCAGCTATCGCTCTTGGAGATGATGCGGCGATAAATGTACCCGCAGCTGACCGGGGGCTCCTTTCAGGGGACCATGTTATTGTCGGCGTGCGCCCCGAGCACTTGAAGGCCGCTACCAAGGAAACACCTGCTGAAGAAAAAGTACAGGTTGAAGTAATCAATGTGGAAGTGCTGGGCAACGAAACGATTTTCTCCTTTACATTGGGGGGGAGTGAATGGATGGCCAAGTGGAACGGCCAGTGGCGGATCCAGATTGGCGACATCGTGCCGATTGCAATCAGCTATGACTCGCTTTGTTTCTTTGATTATGAGACAAAGCAGATTATCAAAACCCCTACGGATATTGAGAACCATATGATTGAAAAAGAGGTGCTGCTATGAAGGCGGAAGTCAGCAGCAATCCCGTCAGGCCAGCATCAGCACGAGGTGTGAAGCCTGGCTTATGGAAACGGTCCCTGAATGCGCGTACTGCCCTTTTATATCTATTTCCTTCCATTTTGCTGTTTTCAGTCTTTATATTCTATCCGATGTTCCGGACGATCTATTTAAGCTTCTTTTTAACAGACCAGCACGGGGCGGCTTCCCTTTTTGTCGGGATAGAGAACTATGCTTATCTGCTGGAGTCCGAGGCATTCCGCAACAGCGTTAAAGCTACAATATTATTCGTGTTATACACGGTTCCGGCCGGGATCATCATCGCTTTATTCCTGGCTTTGATTGCAAACGAGAAGCTGCGGGGCATCGGTTTTTTCCGGACAATCTATTCATCGACGATGGGGATATCGGTAGCGGCATCATCGGTGGTATGGCTTTTCCTGTTCCATCCAAGCGTCGGTATGTTCAACCGCCTGTTAAGCGTGCTTCATCTGCCGCAGGTACAGTGGCTTTTGGACCCGGACTGGGCATTGATTTCCGTAGCCATCTCGACCATCTGGCTGAATACCGGATTTTCTTTTCTTATCATTTTGGGCGGCCTGCAGAATATTGATGAGTATTTATATGAAAGTGCAAAAATCGATGGGGCCGGGTACTGGTATCAGCTTCGCAGGATTACGATTCCAATGCTGTCGCCGACTTTGTTCTTTATCATCACCATTTCGCTGATCAATGCTTTCCAGACATTCGGGCAGGTTGATATTTTAACAAAAGGCGGGCCTTCACAGGCGACCAACCTGATTGTGTATTCCATTTATAGAGAAGCATTCATCAACTACCAGTTCGGGACAGCAAGCGCACAGGCAGTCTTCCTGTTCATATGCATCCTGATCGTTACCATCCTGCAATTCAAGCTCGGAGAAAAGAAGGTGCATTATCAATGAGCATGAGCATGCCGAGAAAAATATTGTTGTATATCCTGCTGGTGCTGGCAGCTTTTCTCCTGTTTTTCCCAGTCCTTTACGCATTCATGATCTCTTTCATGACTGGCGGAGAAATCATGCAGGGCAAATTCTTCCCGAAGGCCTTTCATTTTGACAATTATGTAAAAGTATTCGAGCGGCTGCCGCTCATGAAATATCTGATCAATAGTTTTATCGTGTCTTTCAGTGTCATGCTCGGCCAGCTGGTGGTCTGCAGCATGGCGGCCTATGCATTTGTGTTCATTCCATTCAAGGGAAGGGACCTCATCTTTTTCTTGTTCATTTCAACCATGATGATCCCTTGGGAAGCAACCATGATCCCGAACTTCTTTACAATCCAGAAGCTTGATTGGATCAACACTTACCAGGGGATGACCATGCCTTTCTTTGCACTGGCGTTCGGGACCTTCCTGCTGCGGCAGCATTTCAAAACCATCCCGAAGGAGCTCCATGAAGCTTCGCTGGTTGCAGGTCTCAGCAGATTTGCCTTCTTCTGGAGGGTCATCCTGCCGGTTTCCAAAACCAGTCTTGTCACTCTCGGAGCCTACGGATTCCTAACAACCTGGAATATGTATCTGTGGCCGCTCCTTGTGACGACCAATGACCAGGTGAGGACTGTCCAAATCGGGCTCAAGCAGCTGCAGTCGCAGGAAGTGGCAACAGAATGGGGAGTTGTGATGGCGGGCGTCATCGTCGTCATCATCCCGACATTGATGCTGCTGTTCCTGGGGCAGAAGCAGCTTCAAAAAGGATTGACACAGGGAGCGCTTAAATAGGGTTTTACTGCCGGAGGCATGCACGCGCATGTTTAACCGGCAGCCATATATACAATATGAAAAAGAGGGGTGCAGGAATGAAAAAAGGGTTAAAGTGGTTCTTTATGTTTACAGCGATTTTCAGTTTGCTGCTTATGTCGGCGTGTTCGAACAATGAAAGTTCTTCTGGAGAAGGAAGCAGCAGCGGAAGCGGTTCCGGAGGAGAAACAGAGGACGGCAAGACAGAAATCACCTTCTGGCATGCGATGTCAGGTGCAGGACAGGAAACACTGGACAGCATTGTCGCGGACTTTAACAGCTCACAGGAAAAATACTCAGTGAAAGCTGAATTCCAGGGATCTTATGAAGAGCTTCTGACAAAGCTCCGCAGTGTAGGCGGCACTAAAGATGCACCTGCCATTACACAGGTTTTCGAAGTAGGGACGAAGTATATGATCGACAGCGGCTTTATTGAGCCGATGCAGACATTCATTGATAAAGATAATTATGATGTTTCCCAGCTTGAGGAAAACATTCTCAATTATTATACGGTGGACGATAAGCTGTATTCCATGCCTTTCAACTCTTCAACACCGGTCATGATCTACAATAAAGATGCCTTTAAAGAAGCTGGCCTTGATCCTGAAAAAGCGCCGGAAACATTTAATGAAGTGAAGGCGGCGGCGGAAAAGCTGACTAAAAAAGGAGAGCGCTACGGGTTTTCGATGCTCACTTACGGCTGGTTCTTTGAACAGCTGGTTGCAACACAGGGTGGCCTTTATGTGAATGAAGAGAATGGACGCGCGGGCGATGCAACAAAGTCAGTATTCAATGGGGAAGAAGGCTTGAGGGTCTTCAACTTCCTGGATGAAATGAATAAGGCCGGCACATTCGGCAACTACGGCACGAACTGGGATGATATCCGCGCTGCTTTCCAGACAGGAAAAGTGGCCATGTATATGGATTCCTCTGCAGGTGTCTCTGCAGCCATCAATAATTCCCCATTTGATGTAGGGGTAGCTTTCATCCCATATCCGGATGAAGTCGAAAGACAGGGTGTTGCGATTGGCGGAGCGTCGCTCTGGATGTCCAAAGGCATTGCTGAGAAGCAGCAGGAAGCTGGCTGGGAATTCATGAAATACCTGGCTTCACCTGAAGCACAGGCAAAATGGCATATCGGAACAGGCTATTTCGCAATCAACCCGGCAGCATATGAGGAAGACATCGTTAAGCAGGAATGGGAAAAATACCCTCAGTTCAAGGTGACAGTCGATCAGCTGCAGCAGACTAAACCATCTGTTGCGACACAGGGAGCACTGATTTCTGTATTCCCGGAATCACGCCAGCAGGTAGTAACGGCGCTTGAAGATCTGTATCAGGGCACAGCCCCTCAGGAAGCGCTTGACAAGGCGGCAGAAGGAACAGACAGGGCAATCGAAATCGCCAATAAAACAAAGAAATAAAACGGCAGGGGCAGCGCCCTATGTTTATGGCTGGTATGCTATAAATAATAGAGGGGCTGCCCCTATTTTAATTAGAGTGAATCGAGGTGCACAGTATGAAACACACAAAAATCTACGCCCACCGTGGCAGCAAGGGCACACATCCGGAAAATACGATGCCGGCCTTTGAAGAAGCTGTGAGGCTCGGAGCCGACGGCATTGAACTGGATGTCCATCTTTCCAGGGACGGCGAGCTGATTGTCATCCATGATGAGCAGGTCGACAGGACGACAGATGGCAAGGGCACTGTACGGGATATGCCGCTTGAAGACATCAAGAAGCTGGATGCCGGTTCATGGTTCAGGGAAGAGTTTGCGGGAACAAGGATTCCTGTGCTTGGCGAGGTGCTTGAGCTGCTGCAGGGAACAGGCATCAAGCTGAACGTTGAAATCAAGAGCGATGTGATTCCTTATGAGGGCATTGAAGAAAAAGTGCTTGAAGCGCTTGAAAAATATGATTATAAATCCGATGCGGTCATTTCATCTTTCAATCATTACAGCCTCCAGAGAGTCCATCAGCTGGATCCTGAAATTGAGACAGCCATCCTGTTCATGGAGGTGCTGTATGAACCCTGGAAGTATGCTGCAGGAATCGGGGCATCAGCATTGCACGTTTATGCGCCTGTCGCTTATGCGGAGATGAGCAGGGAAGCGGAACGGAACGAGTTTCCTGTTCGCGTGTTTACAATCAATAAGGAAGAGCAGATGCGAGAGCTGCTTGACCTTGGGGTGGACACCATCATGACGGATTATCCGGAAAAGGCAATGAAGGTTCGGGATGTGCGTTAAATAGACAGCCGCTGTTTTTTGGCGGCTGTTTTTTGTTTGGGATGCCAGTTACCACCACCAAAAAAAGGAGCCTGGCGTGCTGGTGCCATTCAGCTAGCCGGGCTTTTAAAAATGGGGTAAAACGATGATTAAACCTTGGTATAGCTCTACTATACGCTTCCTTCTATATGAAGTAGTTATCTATTGGTTAAAAAATGGTTACAGAAAGGTTACAGATCATTCGGGGCTTTCCAGGCTTCCTTTCAATCTCTCTTTAGCACCTTTGCGCCATGCTTTGACTGCGGATAAAGAAACCTTTTCCTTTGCGGCAATTTCCGGGACAGTCAAATCTTCCAGCACCGTATACAGCACCCATTTTGTCTGGTTGTCTGTCAGCTCTCCGCAATATGACAGAATCAATTTTTGCTCGAATGGCACTTCAGAATCAGCATCCTCAATATTTTCCCAGAATTCTTCCTTCGCATAAACCTTCTGTTCTTCCTCTTTATTAGTGCGGGTCATTTCTGACAGAAACTTGCCTTTGATGGTCGTGTACGCAAAATTGGTGAACCCGCCTTTTTCCGGTCTGAACTTTTCATGAGCCTCCCAAAGGGCAATCAAGCCGATCTGCAGAAATTCATCTTCATTTTTATAGATGGATAATGTGCGGATGATTTTCCGGATCATCGGCTGGTATTGTTCTGCAAGCATTTCAAAGTTTTCCATGAGAACTTTCCTATCGGGCGGCGCGCCAGCCAGGTATTCCCGGGTAAGTTCAGCATAATTGGGAAATAAATTGTGTGCGAATCAGGGAAAATTTCGTTTTTAACACTTTTTTATCTTAAAAATGATATTTTTTAAAATAAATTCGTATAAAAATCATGGGAAATAACAAAAAATGAATATAAATGGGTATTTTTCAGAAAATGAAGAAAACCTTCCTTAAAATAAGAAAGGTTTTGCGGGAGAATTCTTATTTCTGCTTATAGTCCCAAAGAATCTGCCAGCCATCCTCCATCTCGGCCGCAAACACATCCTGCACTAAATTGAAATTTCCGTATTTCCCTTTGTAAGTCTGGGTAACCGTGACGCTATAAACCCTGGGAAAGGTTTCCCCGCCGTCAGCCATCCTCCAGTTCTCAAGTTTCTCGGCTTTGCCAAGCTCATAGGAGAAGGTATTGACCCCGAAATGGTTCAAAAAGACGTGGGCCCGGTCCTGGATATAAGGCCCTTTATCAAATTTCTTTTTCATTTCCGGATGGAAAAGCTCCCAGGAAGCTGAAAAATCGCCTTTCTGCTCGTATGTATAAAACTCATCAACCGTACTGACGGCCCTTTTTTCTGCTGAAGGCAGGACGAGCCGGATCAGGAAGAAGAGGGCTGCACAGGCAATGATAATCACGATGAGCTTAATAGGGAATTTGTTTCGTTTTTTCATCGCACCCGGCCTCCTTTTAGACAAGTTATAAAAAGATATTCATCAGTGAGGAAAAATATCACCGGACAAATTTATCTTGTTAACATTCTCCAATAGTGAAACATAAGCAGAATAGTAAGGTATAATTTATACATAACAAAAGTGCTTAATTGCGGCTCATTTTTATGGAGGGGTAAATAGTGGAGGTTTTTATACGAAGCAAGCAAGGGGAGATGCTGGAGCTGATCGAGAGGCTCGTCAATATCGACAGCGGTTCCCACAATAAAGAGGGGGTAGATAGAGTAGGCTCTATCCTGAAGGAGGAGTATGAAAATCTCGGGTTCCAGGTCCAGGTCCACGAACAGGAGCAGTATGGCAATAATCTGATCATCAGGCACAAAAATGCGATTGACCCGAAAATCATTCTTGTTGCCCATATGGACACGGTATTTCCTGACGGGACAGCAGCCAAAAGGCCGTTCCGGATCGAGGGGAATAGGGCGCTGGGGCCGGGCGTGGCGGATATGAAATCCAGCCAGGCAGAGCTTTTATACGCCTTGAAGGCATTGATTGCGAGCGGGACAAAAGGATATGAAAATGTCCTGATCGTACTGAATACAGATGAAGAAATCGGTTCTCCGGCATCCAAGAAGCTGATCATCGAGCAGGCGGCAGGCAAGGAATATGCCCTGATCATGGAGCCTGCCAGGAAGGACGGTTCGCTTGTTTCCTCACGGAGGGGAGGCGGCCGCTACAAAGTGATTGTCAAAGGGCGGGCCGCCCACTCGGGGATTGAGCCGGAAAAGGGGCGCAGCGCGATTGAAGAGCTGGCTCATAAGATCATCCAGCTTCATGAGCTCAACGATCATGAAAAGGGGATCAGCGTCAATGTCGGGCTGATCGAAGGCGGATCTGCCGTCAACACGGTTTCGCCAAGCGCGGTCGCCCATGTGGACATCCGCATCACGGATATGGAGCAGGCGAGATTCCTCCAGGAAAAGATTGAGGAAATCTGCTCCCACACAGACGTGCCTGGCACAAGGGTGGAGGTCAAAGGCAGGATCAGCCGCCCGCCTATGGAGAAGAATGAGCAGAACGAATCGCTTCTTCATGTCATCCAGGAGGTTGGCAAGGAAATGGGCCTCGATGTCTCCGATACAGCGACAGGCGGAGGATCGGATGCCAGCTTCACCTCTGCCAACGGCGTTGCGACCGTAGATGGGCTTGGGCCTGTCGGTGGCAATGCCCACAGTGAAAATGAATATGTGGAAATTCCAACGCTTACGGAAAGGACGCTGCTTCTGGCGAAGACGATTCAGCGGCTTTCGGAATGAAAAAAAGGAGCCTTAGCTGGCTCCTTTAATTTATATTCAGGTGTGCTCGCAATTCTTCCTGGATCCGTGCCTGTTCTTCATCAGAAACAATTAAATACCAAATAGAATCAATTCTCTGTCCTTGTCCCTCAATAGTCATCTGCTGAATATTTTTACTGGCATCTTTATAGCCTTTTTGAATATCGACCATCTCACTGAATGTTAAATTGGTTTTGATATTCTTGCCCAAGGCGGAGAATATTTCATCGTAATTTGATAGAGACGAGATGCTTGCGCCTTCTTTAATAACCGCTTGTATAACCTGGCGCTGCCTTAGCTGCCGGCCAAAATCTCCCCGTGGATCATCATACCGCATCCGAGAAAATTTAAGAGCTTTATCTCCGTCTAGTGTAATGCTCCCTTTGGGGAAATGCACCTTTTCATAGATGAAGTCCAAATCATTTTCGACTGTGACACCGCCAACAGCATTAACGATGTCCTTAAATCCTTCCATATTGATTTTCATATAATAATCAATCGGAATATCCAGGAAGTTCTCGACGGTATTCATGGACATTTCTATTCCGCCGAAGGCAAAGGCATGATTAATTTTGTCCACTGTCCCATGTCCTGCAATTTCTGTTCTGGTGTCCCTTGGGATGCTCAGCATCTTTACCGAATTTGTTTCCGGGTTGACAGTCAGTACAATCATAGTGTCTGAACGGCCCTTATCATTTTCCCGCTCATCCACACCAAGCATTAGGACCGAAAATGGCTCCTTTTTTTCGAGTGTTACAACCTGCTCCCTCTTATCCGACTTTTCTCTCTTTATAGGCTGGTGCATAGTATCCACCGCTTTAGTTAATGAATGGTATATAGAATAAGCATAAGCACCGCCAGCTACAATTAACAGCCCAAAAACAATCCCTGCAACCTTCAGCCACGTACGGCCCTTTTTCTTCTTCCCAGTATTCATGATTTAGCTCCTTCTCTTGCAATATATAGCAATAAAAACATTATATTAAAAACCGCCTTATAATAATAGCAGTTTTTAAGAAGTATGTTTGGGTAGTGGGTCTAAAGTAGGGGTCTGGCCCTTTACAAAAAATATATATTTCAATTTTCAATGTTATGATATTATGGAATAGTTGCAATATTATCACTGGGGGGAAGTTAGCGTGAAGATTTCTAGTAAGAAGAAAGTGGCTGGGGTTGCACTGGCGTTAGGATTGATTATTCCACAGGCGGCACCGGCTATTACTTATGCAGATGTAGTGAATAATGATGTTGTAAAGCTGAGGATTTTGGAGACAACTGATATTCATACGAATATTGTAAATTATGATTATTACAAGGATGCTCAGACTAATGAATTTGGCCTTTCGAAAACTGCAACTCTAATAGAAGCTGCACGTAAAGAAGAGAAGAATACTTTACTATTTGATAATGGCGATCTTATTCAAGGGAGCCCCCTAGGCGATTATGCAGGACGCATCAAGCCGACAAAAGAGGGAGAAGTGCACCCTGCTATTAAGGCTTTGAATCTATTGAAATATGATGCTGCCACTGTAGGAAACCATGAGTTTAACTATGGATTGGATTTGCTTGATGAATCTTATGATGATGCAGAATTTGATTTGGTAAACGCCAATGTTTACCATGATGATAAAGATAATAACCCTGATAACGATAAAAACTATTTTACTCCATATAAAATCATGGATAAGCAGGTCACTGATGAAGATGGGGAAACTCATACAATTAAAGTAGGTGTCATTGGCTTTGTCCCTCCGCAGATTATGACTTGGGATAAAGCAAACCTTGAAGGAAAGGTCATCGTTAAAGATATTGTAAAATCTGCAGAGACTTTTGTACCAAAGATGAAGGCTGATGGTGCTGATATTATTGTTGTGTTATCGCATTCTGGTATTGATACTGCAGCTAACGAGGGCAACGAGGAAAACGCTTCATATTATCTAACTAAAGTTGAAGACATTGATGCTGTTTTAACTGGTCACCAGCATAAGAAATTCCCGGCAGCTGCAGGTGTGAAAGCTGACTTTGCGGATGGGAATGGCTTTGATAATGCAAAAGGCACAATAAATGGCGTGCCGGTAACAATGCCAGGTTCATGGGGAGATAACCTGGGTGTTATTGACCTGACTGTAGAAAAGAAAGATGGAAAGTGGGCTGTAACAAATTCAGCCGCTACACTTCGTGCTATTGCAGACAAAGACAAAAAGCCTTTGGTTGAAAGCAGCAAGGCTGTAGAAGAAGCTATCAAGGCTGAGCACCAAGGGACACTTGAATATGTGAGGGGTCCTGTTGGAAATACTGCTGCTGCTATTAACAGCTACTTTGCTTTGGTCCAAGATGATCCTTCTGTGCAAATTGTAACCAATGCTCAAAAGTGGTATGTAGAAAATGCTTTGAAGGATACAAAATATAAGGATCTTCCTATTTTATCTGCGGGCGCTCCGTTTAAAGCCGGCGGCCGGAACGGCTCCAGCTATTACACTGATATAGCTCCAGGAGAAATTGCAGTCAAAAACGTTTCTGATTTATACCTATATCCTAATACGGTACATGCTGTTAAGGTTAATGGCTCAGATTTGAAAGAGTGGCTTGAGTGGTCAGCCGGCCAGTTCAAACAAATTGATCCTAAAAAGACAGAAGCACAAGAATTAGTCAACGGTGATTTCCCAACTTACAATTTTGATATCATTGATGGTGTAACTTATGAGATTGATGTTACTGAACCTGCAAAATATGATTCTTCGCAGAATGTAGCAAATGCTAATGCCAATAGAATCAAAAACCTTAAGTTTAATGGGAAGCCAGTAACTTCGAATATGGAATTTATTGTGGCAACGAATAATTACCGTGCCAGCGGCGTAAAACTGCCAAGCAAAGAAATCGTGCTTGCAGCACCTGATGAAAATCGTCAGGCTATCATTGATTATATTGCCCAGACAAAAACGATAAATCCAACAGCAGACAAGAACTGGAGCTTTGCACCTATTAAAGGAGCAAACGGTGTAAAAGTATCATTCCAATCTTCGCCGAATGCCCAAAAGTATCTATCACAAGATGGAAATATCAAATATTTAAGCACGCTGGATACCGGCTTTGCTGAATATGAACTTACTATCCCTGCAATGAAGGATGAAAAGCCAGAAACCAAACCAGAAACACCTAATCCTGCATCCAAAGTATTCTGGGACGGCTTATTAATGAAAAAAGGACAGATTGGTAAAGTAACGATTGAAAAACCGATCAACCTGTGGAAGCGTGAAGGAGACAAACTTGTATTTGTCCGCATTCTAAAACCAGGCGAACAATACCGCGTTTATCGTTATGATAATAAATACGGCGGCCAATATGGATTAGGTGCTGATCACTATGTGACCAATATGAAAGGTTACGTCAAATATCAGACCCCATCTAAGGCGAAGTTAAAGGCATTGAACGGACAGTAATTTAAAAGAATAGGGTCAGACCCCTACTTTAGTAGGGGTCTGACCCTATTTAATTTCCCCGATCAAATCATTTTCCAGTAAGAACTTGGAGATATCCACTTCCTTTTTTAATCTTTCGTAGTTTGGTTTGCAAGCAGCCAGATCTACTGGTTCGTTTGTTTTAACATCAATGCACTTGCCCGATTCAAATCTGCCATCATGGGAAGCCAGGTAATCTAAACTGTCACTATAGAATGTGTAAGGAATTGTTTCATAATAGAAGCCTGCAAATCCAGGGACGGAAGTATCCAGGCTTCTGCCCATCTGGGCGAGCTGACTTTCTAATCCAAGCAAGCTGCTCAGTGTAGGATAAATATCTAACTGGCTTCCGACTGACTCGGTCCGTATTCCCTCTGTCTGTCCAGGATGATGGATGATGAGGGGAATATTGAACTGTTCTTTGGTGTCGAAGTCAATACCCAACAGTTTTTGTAATTCTGACCGGTCTTTTGGGATTGGGCCGTAATGGTCCCCGTATACTGCAAAAATAGTATCTTCCCAGAGACCTTCTCTCTTTAGATCTTCAATGAAGGTTCCTAAAGCTTTATCAAAGTAATGCACGGCCTGCAAATAATTCCCCGTATTGGTTCCCTCCATTGATCCAGGCAAGCTCATATATTCGTATTTGGAAGGAAGTTTAAAAGGACGATGATTCGTCAGACTGACAATAAAACTGTAAAAAGGCTTTTTGCTTTCCTTATAGATGGGGACCATTTGTTTGAATAAGCTTTCATCGGATATTCCAAGCTCAATAATTTCGTCTTCTTTCATCTTAAAATGATGGCGGTGATAAAATTCCTGATATCCTTGCTGGGAGTATGCCATCCCCCTATTCCAGAATTCCTTGGAATTTCCATGGGAGGCGCTAGTTGAGTATCCTTCCTCTTGCAGAATTTTCCCCAATGACCGGTAAGTGTTATTTGGATAGGTTTTGTATATTCCCAGGTCAGACATTGGATACAGAGAATTGTTTGCAGCAAATTCAGCATCTGATGTATTGCCCCTGCCAATTTGTAAATAAATATTATTGTAATAATGGCTGCTTTCAACCAGATTGTTCAGTACAGGGGTTACCTCTTGTCCATAAACGGATAGACCAATCGGAAAATCATTGAGGGACTCAGCTTGAACAATGATAAGATTTTTTCCGTTAAATTGCCCGAAATATGGCGAATCTTTTTGCTGATCCTGTCTTGTTTTAAAATAGCCCTTGATCTCGTCCAGTTTTGTCAATTCTTTCTCCGTTATTTCTTTTGCAAAGGCTTTACTGAGAAAAGTCTGGGAAACATCATAAATATGGGCTGGCAGTACGCCAGTCAATGAAGTTTTATACTGATCAGAGAAGGTGTCTTTTAATGGGTAATAGGCAGAGAACAGCAGAATGGCTATTCCTCCTAACCCAATAGCAGCACCTATCCTATTGTTTAGCGGGCCACCTGAATATTTTTGGTATAGGTAAAGCAGAAATAAAAATACAGGGAAATCCACCCAATACCAAACATCACTCCAATATAACAAGGAAATGATTGAATCCATTACATCCCCAAGCTGGCCAGCCTGGCCTATCAATTCAACATGGAGTATGGCATCATAATATCGTTCATATACAACATCTGAATATAAAAGCAGGGACAAGAGGAAATAAAGCGCTATTATAAGAGAATACTTTATTTTGGCTCTCTTCAAGGTAAAAAGGCAGCCAATAAAAAGACCAATTCCTGCAGCGGCAAGCAAGTTTAATTTCTTATGAGGGTTCAGTTCAAGTTCATGGATAAAATAAAACGACTTCATAAGCCAAAAAAGGCTGATCATGCCTATAATAATGGCAGCCATAATCAATGGCTGGTATTTTGCAAAGTATGGCCTCAAAGTACTTTCACCCTCTTGATGTTCAAGTTTACAATATCTTAACATAAAATTTACGGAAAATTATAAATAATTAAAGTGGTAATACGACAGCATTTTTAAGTGAGTCGAAATTTGGGGTCTGACCCCTACTTTAGTAGGGGTCAGACCCCAAATTTACAAAACATTCAACACAGCTTTACAGTTTTTATGTATAATTACTATTGGAATAATAAAAAAGATTTAGAATTTTGGGAGGTAGGAAATGAACATTCTTAAAAAAGGATTTGCTGTACTGACTGCTGCCTTTGTCATCGGTTCAGGTTTTGGGCCGGCGGTTTCTGCTAATGCGGAAGAGTCTGCTGCAGGGACAAAGAAGATCACGATTTTGCACACAAATGATTCCCACGGACGTGCGGTTGAAAGTGATAATGACGGCATGGGTTTTGCAAAGATTTCTACTCTGGTAAAGAAGTTTGAAAGTGAAAATCCGAATACACTTCTTTTGGACGCTGGAGATACTTTTCATGGAACGAATTTTGCTACCTTGAACAAAGGCGAGAGTATTGCGGAAATTATGAATAAAGTTGGCTATGATGGGATGGCAGCAGGGAACCATGATTTCAACTATGGATACCAAAGACTGCTGGAATTAGAAAAGAAAGTGGTTTTCCCGATTTTAAGCGCCAATGTTAAAAAGCAGGATGGAACACGCTTGTTGAAGCCTTATGAAATAAAAGAAGTTGATGGAATAAAACTGGGTATTTTTGGGTTGTCTACTCCTGAGACTCACTACAAAACGCATCCTAAGAATGTGGAAGGACTGACATTTACAGACCCTGCGGCGGAAGCAAGGGAAATGGTTAAAGAGCTGAAAGCGCAAAATGTAGATGCTATTATTGCGGTAACACATCTTGGCATTGATGAGTCCAGTACCGATACATCAATCAAGGTTGCGAAGGAAGCACCAGGCATTGATCTTATTGTTGATGGCCACAGCCATTCAGTTCTTGTAGAAGGACTCAAAGGAGAAAATGACACACTGATTGTTAGTGCAGGTGAATATACGAAGAATCTGGGAACTGTCGAATTGACATTTGAGGATAAGAAAATTGTCAGCAAAACAGCCAAGCTTATTAAAAAAGAAGAAACTGCTGACATCGTTCCTGATCCTGCAGTTGAAGAAGTAATTAAAAAGATTCAATCAGCTCAAGAAGAAATTCTTTCACAAGTGATTGGAAAAACCGCCGTCAAGCTGGAAGGAGAACGTGAACAGGTCCGAGCGGGAGAAACTAACCTGGGGAACCTCATTACTGATGCCATGGTTGATGTAACAGGGGCCGATATGGCAATTACTAATGGAGGCGGGATTCGTGCTTCCATCGATGCAGGGGATATAACAAAAGGTGATGTTATTACCGTACTGCCATTTGGTAATTATATTGTGACGAAGAAACTGAAAGGTTCGCAAATCAAAGCAGGCATTGAGAATGGCGTAAGTGCCTACCCTGATGTAAAAGGTGCTTTTCCGCATGTTTCAGGTTTGACTTTTGCTATTGATCCTTCTCAGTCTGCCGGCAGCCGTGTGCATTCAATGAAAATCGACGGCAAAGCTGTTGATATGAATAAAGAGTATGTAGTGGCTACGAATGACTTTATGGCAGCAGGTGGAGATGAGTACACTTCATTTAATGACAGCCCAATTCTTAATGAGTATCAGGCTCTCGATGAAGCATTAATTAACTATATTCAGAAAATCGGTACGGTAAATGCCAAAGTGGAAGGGCGCGTCGTTTCTGCCCCGCTTAATGAGGACAAACCGGTTGACAGTAAGCCTGCTCCTAAGATTTACTGGGATGGCCTGCTCATGAAAAAAGGGCAGATCGGAAGAGTAGTGGTGAAGCAGCCGATTAATCTGTGGAAACGCGATGCGAATGACAAACTTACATTCGTGCGAGTATTAAAGGTAGGGGAGCAATACAGGGTTTACCGCTATGACAACAAATACTTTGGCCAATATGGCCTGGGCGGCGGCTATTACGTAACGAATATGGGGGGCTATATAGGGTATGAAACGCCATCGAAGAAAAAGCTTGCTCAATTGATGGGACAATGATAAAAAAAGCTGCCGAAAGGCAGTTTTTTTTATTTATGGTGCCTTCCTTGTAAACTGGGCGGTAATTTCATTATAATGTTAATAAAAGGAAGGGTTGAGACAAATGGGAAAAAGAGTTGTTCTATTTGATTTTGATGGAACTCTGGCAGATACTCTGCCTATCTGTTTTGATGCTTTTAAGTATGTATTTAGGCAGTATGATAATAGAGACATTACTGAAAAAGAGATAATAGGAATGTTTGGCCCAACAGAAGATGAGATTATAGAAAGAAATCTTCAAAGTACAAATGAGATACAAAATGCAATTGCAGATTATTTTTCCTTCTATGAAAAAGGCCATGACAGGAATTTTCAATTAATAGAAGAAATTAAGGGTTTATTGGAATTATTAAAGGAACGCAATATGAAGCTTGGTATCATTACTGGAAAAAGCAGGCGGGGATTGGATATAACTTTGAGATGCCTGAAAATTGAGGACTATTTTGATATCTCAATAGCCGGTGATGAAGTATCGAAACCTAAGCCTGATGGAGAGGGTATCTTAAAAGCTTTGGAGTTTTTAGGGGTGGAACAGAATGATGTCATTTTTGTAGGAGACAGCAGGGCTGATATTGCTGCGGGAAGGCATGCACAGGTGGCAACAGCAGCGGCCCAGTGGTTTGATTCGGTCCAGTCAACTTCTTTTGATGAGGAGCCAGATGTACTGTGCAAATCCATCGGGGATTTAAAAGACTATGTGAATCGCGTGGCTGCATCTGTTTTATAGAGAGAAGAATTAAAGATTTGATGTCGACAAAAAAAGAACCGGTAAAACTGACGGTTCTTTTTTTTTGTGTGGTTAATTATGGAATATGCTTGAAAATGGTGACAAAGCAAACCTTACAATATATAGTAAACTAGTAATATTTTTATATAATATAAAGGGAGAGGAAAATGAGGAAATTAACAGCAGGGATTTTAGCAGTCTTAATAGTCTTTGGAGCATTTTTGCCGTTACATACAGCAGAAGCAAGCAGCAAAGTGAGCATCACGGGTAATTCCGTGTTGACCGCAAAGCAAATGGGGGATTATGTACTTTTAAAAAATCCAGTGCCCAGGTTAATGGAGATTGATATATACAGGCTGGCTGATTTGTTTTTGGCCATTGGACGGGCTGAAGGCATCAGGGGAGATATTGCATTTGCTCAGTCTCTGCATGAGACAGGCTATTTTAAATATGGAAATGATGTTGTTCCAGAGCAGAACAATTATGCCGGGATCGGAGCTGTTGGTGGAGGAGCAAGAGGCGCCTTTTTTCAGACACCAGAAGAAGGAGTGCGTGCTCAAATTCAGCATTTGAAGGCTTATGCCAATAAAGAACCGCTTGTGACCGAGAAGATCGATCCTCGATTTGATCTCGTTACTAGAGGCATTGCACCTAATTGGACTGATTTGAATGGCAGATGGGCAGTGCCGGGAACAGGATATGGAGAGAAAATTCTATCCATTTTCAATGACATGAGTTCAATCAATCTATCCATACCAAATGTGGATACTTCCATTACTTACGAATTGCCGATAGCCTCATTATACCTTAAAGCTGATCGTCCGTTAGTTGCGCCAAACGGCACTGTTCACAAGACCTTGCCCAAGAATTATTCTTACCGCATTTTTGGGACCATTGGCAATAATTATAATTTAGGCGGCGGTTATACCGTTGCTGCCAACAGTGCGAAAATGAATGTTTATATTGGCAGGCTGTACATCAAGAATACTAATGTATCTTTATACAAGCCGGACGGCTCTTTCCATAGAAAACTATCTGTCGGTGAAAATATCAGGGTCTATAGCTTTGATAATGCCCGATATTATGTAGGCGGAGGATATTATGTGGCTAAAAGCCAGGATGTTTCTTTTTATAAGGGGACCATTAAAATAACCGGGGATACCAACTTGTTCAACCGGGCAGGAGAAACTGTAAGAGTTCTGAAGAACGGCCAGCAGTTCAGGGTCTATGCCATTAATGGAAACGTCCTGGATCTCGGAGCAGGGCTCTTCATCACATACGATAAACGGAAACAGCAATATGATAATTTCTAAGGGGGGTCTGACCCCTCTTTTCTATGAAAATTAGACTATATTCCCCAACATTCGAGAGGATAGTGGAAATTATTACAATTGATAGGTTAGAATGAAAGTGTAACTAATGTTTGGAGGAACTGTAATGATATATTATGTGCAGCTGTTTAGGGGAATCCTCAATCCTTCTTTAGCTTTTTATCAGCTGGGGAAGGCAGAGGAGATAAGGGGGCTTGTAAAGCGGCTTATTCTGCTGAATTTAGCAGGTGCCATGATCTTTGCAGCCTATGGTTATATGGGGATGGGCCTGGAATTTTTACATAGGGAAATAACAAGTATTGGCAGTGCTGAATTTGAGGCGAAGAAGCTTTTTGCGATAATTGGGCAGACATGCTGGGGAATCATTTATACATGCCTGATATTGTTCCTGCAGGCTGTGCTTTTTTGGATATTCATGGATGTGGAATATAGAAAACTGTTGGTTGTCCAGTCATTTGTTTCAATCATATTTCTTGCTGAAAAAGTCCTGCTGCTGCCTATAACTGCGATTTTGGGCACAGGCGGGAAGTCTTCTCCATTCTCCTTGGGGGTAATCAGCCAATATGTATTCGAAAGCGGATTTCTTATCAAGTTATTCTCAATGGTTACCATATTTAGCATTGCAGTGATCATCTTTCAATATAAAGCTTTAAAATCAATTACTGAAAAAAGTCCCAAACTGATTTTAATCGTTGTCATTTTAATTAATCTGCTGTATTGGACAGTTACTGCAGTAGTATTCCAACTTCAGATAGAGAAGCTAATATAAGGGTGTTGATCGTATGGGAAGGCGGACAAAAAAATTGCTTGCCCTGCTCTGTGTCTTGGCCATTTCAGTTAATATGTATTTATTGCTGAAAGATGGGAGCAAGGCAGACCGGGCGGCTTACATAAGCAAAACTAATCAGTCAGCGAAAAAAGATATAATAGAGAAAGTAGACGTTCCTGGAGTGGTTTCACCGGCTGAGTCTACTCCATATTACTTTGATCAATCGCTTGGCACTTTTGGCGATTTCCTGGTGAAAGAGCAAGAAACAGTAGCAGCTGGAACTCCGCTTTTTGAATACACGGCAGATGATGTGTGGGCAGAAGTGGAGAAGCTTGAAGCAGAACAGGAAAAAACCGAACAGCAGGCAGAAAGCATAGAAGACCACATAAGCGAGCTGATTGCCTATAAAGCTACTGTTCAGTTCAGTGGAGAGGATGAGGAAAACTCATCTGCAGAAATTATCCACAATATTGAAAAGGATATATATGACAAAGAACTTCAGCGGGAATTGCTTATGGAAGAGGCATCCATGTATGAAAGGCAAATACAGTCCATCAGCAGCCGTGACAGTAAAGTTACAGTCCTTAGTAAAGCCGATGGAGTTGTACAGGATATCAATTATGAGCTTGGTGATCCTGCAGTCGTCATTAGCTCTTCAGCACCCAATGTAACGGGCGTAATAGAGGAAGCAGATCGTCGTAAAATAGAACAGGGCATGAAGGTGTCTGTGGGTGTTCCAGATAAGGATAGGGTAGAGGGGATGCTCCTTCAGGCAGGAGCATTGCCTGAGAATGAGATCTCTGTTGAAGAAAATAGCAAGTACCCATTTATCGCGGCACTGGATGAAACAGAAGGGCTTTTCATGGGGACGCATGTAAGTGTTTCAATTATCATAGAAGAAATCAGAGACGCGATCACAGTGCCGGAGACAGCTGTCTTTAAAGAGGAAAAAGAACATTATGTATGGGCAGTGATGGAAGACGGACTCCTTGAGAAAAGAAAAGTTGTCAAAGGGAAGAATATGGACGGAAGAGTTCAGATAACGGACGGGCTTGTAAATAAAGAGCTAATTGTTGTTCGTGCCAAGGATGTAGAAACAAATGAAGGGCCTATGTTCATTACACCTGCCCATCCTGGAGAAATCACTAAAAACTCCCTTAAACAGCTAGGGAAAAGTGAGGCTTTGCGTTATTTCCTTAAAGGCTTTACATCAAATTAGGGTCTGACCCCTACTAAAGTAGGGGTCAGACCCCATTTTTTTGCATAAAAAGATCACCCTATTATAAATAGGGTGATTAGAAAAGTGGAGATTTAGTATTGCGTACACAATTGTGTACACTGGGCTAACGAATACAATCGCCTTGAAACAATCGCTTTAGGACTGAAAGGCTATATGTATATTAAAACATATTTAGAATATTCCTGATTTCCTCCCTAAAAGAGGAATATATATATATAGTTTATATTTCCTTCCTTAAATTCCAAAGATTATAATAGAAAATAACTATAAGAATATTTGTTGGACGGTGGAAACTTTGGACTTCTCAGCTATTGGTGCAAAAATTAAAGAGCTTAGAAAAACACAGCGTTTGTCTCAAAAGGAACTAGCTGATGGAATCTGTACCCAGGCACAAATCAGTAAACTTGAGAATGGCGATGTTTATCCGTATGCTTCTACTTTATATTTTATTGCGGAGAAGCTGGGAGTAGATGTCAACTATTTTCTGCATATAGGCACAACCCCCCGGCTGGATTATGTAGAGGAAGTCTCCCGGCAGCTTAAACTGGCGAGACGGGTATTTAAATATAATGATATTAAGCAGATTGTTAAGGCAGAAGAAAATAATCCTTTATTTACACAAAATCCGGTATATCTGCAGCTGCTGCTATGGCATAAAGGAATTTATGAATATTACCTTCATAAAGATATGGAAGGGTCACTTGATTGGTTTGATAAGGCAATTGAACTTACTCAAGGGAAAAATTGGTCCGAGAGGGAAATTGAAATTTCGATAAGCAAGGGGATCATTCTTTTTGAAGAAAACCATTTAGATGAAGCGATGGCTTTATATGAAAGAGCTGAGGAACATTTGAACATACTGCCTATCTTAAAAGATGAAACTATTAAAATCAGACTCCATTATAATATGGCAAGAACCTGGACAAGGATGGGAGTGCTGCACAAGTCTATTCTTAGCTGCAATCATGGCATCGACTACTGTTTGGACTGCGATAATCTCTTTCTGCTCGGAGAACTGCATTATCATTTAGGCTATAATTATGAACTGCAGGAAGACTTTAAGAAAGCGAGAGACTATATGGAGAGAGCTTTAGTTATATTTGAGCTTCAAAAGGATAATAAATACGATGAATTTATTAGAGGCAAACTTCAGACCTGGGATAGCTGATAAAGAAAAAGAGAGGAGAAGGAGATAAATCATCATACGTAGTGGTTTACCTTCTTCTCTATATAAAAATATAGGGGGTCACAAAGCTGAGAGCATCCTTTTGTCTACATTGCTATAGAAATTTTGGATGCCAATTACACTTAGAAAATCTTTTATTTTCTCATAAGTAGCGGCTCGGAATTCCTCGACAACGGTAAAACTTTCAACAAAAGCTACCTTTTCTCCATTTTGCAGTTCAGTATGCACAAAATCAAATTGTTGTTTTTCTAGAGGAGTATAATTGCAGGTACATGTGTAGATTATTGCCTCGCCAACCTTCTGTGCTGCCTTCTTGAAATAAAAGGAGAACACGATAGCGCATTCATCATCAAGGAACATAGGCTGAATCTTCATATCAAGTTCCATGCAGA
Organism: Bacillus sp. SRL543; assembly: GCF_984799205.1. Classification (NCBI taxonomy): domain Bacteria; kingdom Bacillati; phylum Bacillota; class Bacilli; order Caryophanales; family Bacillaceae; genus Bacillus; species Bacillus sp. SRL543. The sequence continues at coordinate 4,234,532 of NZ_OZ481794.1, read as the reverse complement.
TCACCTCCGGCTCTTTATATAAAGAATAACAGAAAAGTATTTATCCCCCGTTTCTTATGTGCCCCCTTTACCGGGAATTATTCCCCTTAAATCAGAAAGGAAGTACAAATTAGTACTGTATATATAACTGTAGGCATATTCCCAGAAGAATAATTAAAAGGAAGGAATATTATTCCTGTATTATATTCTTCCTATATTTTGTATATTATGTTTAAAATATCGTCATACAGGAGGAAAAATGAAAGGCTTTAAATTCCTTATTATCTCTTTTGTCTTATTAGTCACCTTATTATCCCCAGGTGATGCCTTTGGTCAAACCTCAGCTGAAAAAGCTGTAGGACGTGCAGAAGATTTGGCCAGGTCCCTTAAATGGCAGATATCTGTAGAAAGCAACAAACAGCTGGCAATGCCTGATATGATTTTGTTTAATAACACAAAATTTGCATATAAGAATGCCCTGGCAGAAGTAAGCAAGCTTCCAAAAGATAAAAGATCAAAATATCATACGCGATTGGATGCCAATGTCAAAGTCCATATTGATCGAAGCATTGCTTTTATTGATGCTCTTACGGGCGGAAAAAAGATTGAAACTCTCACCAAAGAGCTTGATTATTTAATTAGTGAAGAAATTTATATGATTCGTATGGATGATGCATATCATGAGGTATCAGCAGAAGTCAGGAAGCAGGCTGTCCTGTTATACAGGGTTTATGGCAAATCAACGAGGGAAGCCATCCTGGCAAAATATAAAAAACCGGCTGAAGCATTAAAAGAAAGAGTTTCTGTTTTTGTCACAGCAAAAGATATTGTTGATGCTGCAAGAGAAGAAATGCAAAAAGATGAGATAGATATATATTCAATGATAGGCTATCTTGGCGATGCAAATTTCTATTTGCCTAAAATTAAGCCAGACCATGCAAGGGATGCCCTGCAATCTGATATAATCAGTATGGCAAGAGAGCTGAGTGACATCAGCGAACCTCTTTTTGAAGGGCCTATGATTGCGTGGGTGAATACTGAAGATGGGTTTAAAGAAACATTATCTGTCCATTTTGATATGGGAGATCACATAGAAAAAGAATATTACAATCTTGAAAGTCCTCTTGAGTATAGGGGAACAGAACTTATCAGCTTTGATTTTTACGGATATGACTATACTGTCCTTCTTTACAAGGATGATCCGAACGAGTGGATCTCGCCTTCAATTTACACGCTTGATATCACCGCGATAGCTGAATAGGTTTACGTCAGCAGGAAGGCAATCTTCCTGCTTTTTTTCATCAATAAAAAAAGCTCCTTGTAAAGGAGCCAAAAAATGGGGTCAAGCGGAAAGGGCTAGAAATTAGTAGATTGTCGGAAGTTCTTGCGTCTGAACTGGACCGCCGTTTGATGGATTAGCAGTTCCTACAAAACCAAAGCAGACTACTAAACCGCAGACAAGTAAATAACCAAATAGTTTTCTTTTCATTTAACTTCCTCCTTTGTATAATTTGCGATAATCTTGATGTATAAGTAAGATTAATCTAATTAAAACATAATTTTAAAAGAGGTGTTTTCCTGATTTTCGTTATTGTCGCGTGTTTATAGGCTAAAAACATAGAAATAACAGATACAATTGAAAGATATTATAATTCTAGGAATATTTAGGGGGATAAATATGGACTTTTCAGCAGTGGGCAAGAAGATCAGGGAATTGCGCAAACTCATGGAGATGTCCCAAGAAGACCTGGCTGAGGGTATTTGTACGCAGGCGCAAATCAGTAAAATAGAAAAAGGCGATGTTTACCCATTTGCATCCACCTTGTATTTGATTTCTCAGAAGCTTGGTGTCGATGTTAATTATTTTTTTGATATCGGCATGACACCGAGAATTGATTATGTGCAGGAAGTGGCCAATCAGCTAAAGTTTGCTCGTAGGAATTCTGACTATGATACGATGAAACAAATCATTCATATTGAAGAAAAGAACCCGCTGTTTTCTCACAATAACCGCAATATGCAGCTCCTTATCTGGCATAAAGGAATTGTTGAGCATGCAGTTAATCACGACAAAGCAGGTGCACTATGTCTGCTGGAAGAAGCAATATATATGACTAAAGCAAATTCGAAAGCATGGTCGGAACGGGAAATAGAAATTTTGCTCAGCATAGGGGCTATCCACTTCGAAGAAAAGGAATATGAAAAGACAATGGATGTCTGCATTTCAGCCAAAGAGCATTTACAGCTGCTACCCTATGTGAATGACCACACTATATTTATCCGTTTATACTACAATATTGCCCGTACTTTTACTAGAGTAAAAAAGTACCGGGAATCCACTAATTATTGTAAGGAAGCCATTCGGAACTGCATCCAGAAGGATAATCTGTACCTTTTGGGCGAGCTTCATTATCACATAGGCTACAACTATGAGCTAATGGGAAAGATCCCTGAAGCTAAGAATTATATGAAGAAAGCACTGACTATATTTGAGCTGCAGGAAGATGAAAAGTATATGAAGTTTATTAATGATAAGCTGAGTAAATGGTAAAAAAAGAGGAGGGTCAGACCCCTACTAAAGTACGGGTTCTCACCCTCCTCTTTTTTTTTGTCGAATTTACATATAAATTAATATATGGAAATGTTTGCTATCTATAGATAGTATTGGTTACTATTAAATTAGTGTTTAGAAAGGGGGAGTTTGATGAAGAAGATAAAAAAACAGGCCATAACATTTGCAGCGGGTTTAGTTCTTGCTGCAGGGCCATGGGCATCCGTCCAAAGCATTTACGCAGATTCAAATATCAATCTAAAAGCCGGGGTGGCTGCTTACAAGGCCGAATCGCCCCAGCTTCAAAAGAAGCTGGAACAAACGAAACAAGCTGCTCTGAGTGAAGATACAATCCTCATTAAATACTCGAAACCGCTATCCGCTTCCGACCACCGGACTGCAGGAGGGACACTTGTAAAGCTGATTCCAGGACTGAATTATGCTGTCGTAAAAGTGAAAGATAAAAAGAATCTCAATAAAGCCATGAATAAGTATAGCAGCTTTAAGCAGGTAGACTCTGTTAATCCGAGCGCTTTATATAAGCCGCTTGCCATAACAGATCCTAAGATCAGTGAACAATATCACCTGAGCCAGCTTAAAGCCGCAGAAGCTCAGAAATTGGCAGGAAATAAACAGGTGACAGTGGCTGTAATTGACCAGGGAACGGACATGAACCACCCTGAATTAAAAGGAAAGCTCCTGCCGGGATATAATACAGTGAATCCTATGAACCAGGGGAGCCCCGACTACCATGGCACCCATGTTTCCGGCATCATTGCGGGTGCCAAAGATAATGGCATCGGAGGCTATGGAATTAATCCCAATGCCAAAATCCTCCCGATTGATGTATTTGATCGAGGATGGGGGGCGAGCGATTTTGCAATTGCCCAAGGTATTCTGCATGCAGTTGAAAAGGGAGCCAAGGTTATTAATATGAGCCTTGGGGGACCAATGAAATCTCCCGTTATAGAAGAAGCTGTAAACAAAGCATTGGAAAAAAATATCACCGTTGTAGCAGCTGCTGGAAATACAGGAGATGACACCTTGAGCTATCCGGCAGCATACGAGGGGGTTATCAGCGTAGGATCTGTCAACAGCAAAAAGAATCTCTCGGATTTCTCAACCTTTGGCCCTTCAGTAGATGTAGTAGCTCCGGGTGACGAGGTATACAGCACCTTATATGATTATGAAAAGAAGTCTACCTTCACTAAGCTGAGCGGTACATCTATGGCTTCGCCTATGGTTGCAGGAACTGTTTCCCTGCTCCTATCCAAATATCCTGAGTTAACCCCTTCGCAGGTTGAATATGTTTTGGAACATACTGCAGATGATTTGGGTGAAAAGGGATTTGATGTGAAATACGGAAATGGATTGATAAACCCTGTACGGGCGCTGCAGTTTAATGTGAAAAACATTCCTAACCTGTCCAGTAAAGCCTGGAGTGAGAAAGAAATCATAGAAAAAGCCGAGAAAGTGGAACTGAATGCCAATACAGCATTTACGGGCACCTTTACAAAACCTTTTGAGGAAAAATGGCTGCAAACGGAAGTTAGGATAGGTGACAAGATACAATTTGAATTGGATGGCGCATCCCAATATGATTATAAGCTTATGATTTATTTAAATTCTCCTGAAGGAAAACTGAAACTGGACATTAATAAAGTGAGGGAAGGGAAGCAGGAAGGTAAATATATCGACATTCCTCACTCCGGAACACTTTCTTTTGGGGTCAAGGATGTAAACGGCAGCTATGATGACTCTGGAAAAAATACTTCAAATTATCAACTGAATGTGAAAAAGCTTAAAGATTTGCCAAAAGATGAGTCTTCAAGCGAAAGCCCAATTGAGATTCAGCTTCCATATGACTCAAAGGGAAAAAATTACACTTTACTGGCAGCGGGCCAGGAGAAGGATGATGATTTTTACTCTTTTTCTGTTGAAGAAGAGCAGCTTGTGAGAATCAGCCTCTCAGCTATTCCAGGAGTCGATACGAGTATCGGCGTATATGAAATTGGAAAAGATATGATTGATCTTGAGGGTATGTCTAAAGAAGAACAGGAATCCTTGAAGAAGGAAATAGCAAAGAGCCAGGAAGAAGGGGAACCTGTTTATTATTCTAATAATAAAGGAAAAAGTGAGGGAGAAACTTTATCTTTTATTGCAAGACCTGAAATGGAATATAAAGTGAAGGCTTCCAATGAGGCGGTCAATTATTTCGGCATCTATGATTTTATTATGAATGAAGAAATGATGGATGAAGAACAAAAACCGGAATTTTCATTGACTCCCTATAATATAAAAGTAGAGGGGAAAGTACTTCCTCCTGATGAAGATGGCCTTCCAATGTTTCCTCCTGATGGAGAAGACATGGGTGGGACAATAGAATCCCAAAGAGAAATTATTTTTGAGGAATACAACCCTGAAGAAGAGTTTGATTATGTGCAAACTATCAAAGATGGAGCGTTGCCTTCAGAAATTGGACAGGCAGTAACAGGTTATCTTCAATCAATGGAAGATGAAGACTGGTATAGTTTCACACCGGGGGAAACAGGCATCTATGAATTTAATTTTGATAATAAATCAAATCTGCCTTTAGTAGAAATCTATCAAATTGAGACAGATAAGGATAAGGAAGGCAAGGAGCATTCTTATTTAAGCTGGATCGGCACCAATATGGATTACAGCTGGTACCCGGGGAAATTGGAAGAAAAGCTTTATACCGGGATGGAAAAAGGTGAAACCTATTATTTGAAAGCAGCAACTGATTACATGGCGGGTTCAGTTTCTTTTGATCCCTACCAGTTTAATTCTAAACTATTAGTCTCTAATCCTGGTGATAAATATGAGAACAACAATGAATTGGATAATATCAAGGACCTCCCATCCGCTGCATTCGAAGCCAATTTTGCCATGCCTAATGATCAGGATATCTTTTATTTTGAACCAAAGAAAACGGATATCTATGCAATGACCATGGAAATGAAAACTGCTTCGGAAGCAATAAAAGCAAAATATCCTAAACAGCTGTTTGGCAGCTACTTTGGATATATGGCTGTAATTGAGGATGTAAACAAGGATAGGAAACTGGACGATGAGGAATATGCGAGATCACAATATCTTGAAAGAGGTTCAATGAATGGGACCACTTATGGCTCCTTTAAAGCCGAAAAGGGAAAAAGCTATATCATTCTTGCTTCTGCATATTTCGAGGGAGTCCTTCCGCTTTCTTTAAATCCTTATAAGCTTACCTTGGCACCCGTAAACAAAGCCGATGAAGATAAAGGATCTGTCGTCAAAGGCAACATTCCTTCCAAGCCGCTTTCTCTAAAAAAGAAAAGCGACAAAGCACTGGAAGCAGCCGGCTACTTAAATGCAGGTGTACCGTATGGCGATGAGGACTGGTACGAGCTGAAGCTTGATAAAAACGCTTCAGGAACATTAGAATTTGTCACAGGCATGGAAGCGGATGGCGTTATATCACTATACAAGAACGGGAAACTGCTGGCCACTTCAGACCACTATGCGGCCGGTGATACAGAGATACTGGCATTCAGCCTCAAAAAAGGCACCTACCACATTAAAGTGCGCGATACATTCGGAAATGCGACTCTGGCACCGTATAAATTGAAAGTAAATAAAAATTAAATCTTGAGGGTCTGACCCCTACTAAAGTAGGGGTCAGACCCTCATTTAAGAGGTGAAAAGATGGCGAGAAAACCCAGAGTCTGGTTCCCCGGGGCAACCTATCATATTATTAGCAGGGGCGTTAGAAAGCATCCTTTGTTTTATGATGAGCAGGACCGGAAAGTTTACTTGAATCAACTGGAAAAAGTAATGGATAGATACCCTTGTAAGATTCATTCATATTGCCTTATGACGAATCACATACATTTGCTCTTGGAGACAGGCTCACACTCTCACTCAAAGATTATCAAGCTTCTCCACACCCGTTATGCTATCTATTATAAGTCTCGGCATCAAGTGTCAGGACATGTTTTTGAAAGCCGATTTACTGGAAAACTGATTGATTCCTTAACCTATTTCTTAGAGGCAAGCAAATATATACACAGAAACCCCTTGGAAGCCAATCTAATTGAAAGCAGCACCAATCCACTATGGAGCAGCTTGCATTATTATAAAGAAAACTCCACCTCCCCCATTTTAACCACCAACAGAATCCTCTCCTATTATCCTAATCCTCCTTTAAAAAACTACCTGCTTTTCATTGAAGAAAAAAAATAATGTTATAAATCTCCTTGAAGGGAATAGATTAGTAGTAGTCTAAATCTGGAGGAGAAAAATGTGAAAAAAATTGCCCTGATTATTCCAATCCTATTATTCGCCTTTATTGTAAACTGCAGCAATGCCCACGCTGATAACAATAAGGGGCCATCATATATGCCCGATAAAAGCAGGATCTATGAATATGCCTACTATGAGGGGCGAAGCAAACAAACATTTAAAAGGCAGGAGGGGAATAAAGCGTATTGGAAGAATATTTATACTTATGGCGGAGATCATGAATCGGAAATTATGTATAGAGAAGATGAGAATGGGCTTTTTGCCGAGAATGTAGATACTAAGTTTTCCTTCCTGGAATTAAAATATCCTATTTTTCTGGGGCAAAGATGGAAGGAAGACTATAATGGCATCCCGCTTACTGTTGAAATAATCGAGATTGGAAAAACAATAAAAACACAAGCCGGAACTTTCACAAATGTAGTTGTCACAAAGGACAGTGAGGGAACATACAGATATTATGCTGAGAATGTAGGACTAGTATTGACTGATCAGCCGGACTTGGAGTACAGCAGTCCTTTGTATGAGGAACTAATTAGCTTAAAAAAGAACCCTGGCCAAGTGGTCTATTGGGATGGACTGGAGCTTAAAAGCGGACAAATTGGAAGGGTGAAAATAAATAAAAGTATAAATCTGTGGAAAAGGGAAGGGGACTCACTTAAATTCGTCCGTATTCTAAAACCTGGAGAAGTGTACAGAGTCTACTCTTATGATTCCAAGTATGGTGGCCAATACGGTGTCGGAGCAGGCTACTATGTCACTAACATGAAGGCGCATATCAAGTACGAAACACCTTCTAAGAAATTGTTGAATTAGGTGGGGTCAGACCCCTACCAAAGTAGGGGTCTGACCCTTTCTTTTTAGCAGCAAAAAGATTAATATTGAACTTAAAGGAAGGGAGAAATCATTATGAAAAAATTCATTGCTGCATTTGCATTTCTAGCACTTCTGCTTTGTGTTTCTCCTGATTCAAATGCGTCTGCGTCTGTCCTATGGGATGGTATGGAATTAAAAAAGGGGCAGATTGGCAGAGTGACAGTTAATGAACCTATAAATCTGTGGAAGAGATCTGAAAGCGGGCTTGTTTTTATAAGGATACTCGAGAAGGGCGAACGTTATAGAGTGTACCGGATGGATTCGGCTTATGGCGGCCAGTTTGGTCTTGGAGGCAATCTTTACATAACTAACATACCAGAAAGAGTTAAATATGAAACACCGTCGGCGGATAAGAGAATGCTGCTGGGATGTGAAAACTCTTGCCTCATCAAGCAGATAGTTTCTCTCCCGCAGGAAAGCTATAACAAAGGGGAGGCAGATGAAATTCTTCAGCGCCTGAAGACATTGCCTATGCCTCTACTTCAGCAAGTATACCTAAATAAAATCTCTATTCTTTTAACAAATGGACCTATTACAGACACCAGTGAATTCGGCTATTTGAAAGGCATCACACCCCGGGGATGGGAAGGAACGAATAAAACCTGGGACGACATCCCTGGTATAGGGGGAACTAAAACAGTTGCCATAAGAATCGGCTACAGCCATAGAGGATCCGGCCATGGATCGATTAACCTCGAACTTCACGAACTGGCCCATTCCTTGGATAGCATTGTAAAAAACCAGATATCATCCGGTAAAGTATTTACGTCCATATGGCAGAAAGAAAAGGAAAACCTTTTTCCTAAGGAAAACTATTACACGGGTTATGCCGAAGAATATTTTGCTGAATCCTTTGCTATGTATTATCTGGATGAAAGCTCCAACAAACTTCTAAACAAGAAAGCGCCAAGGACGTATGAGTTTATTAAAAGTATTAAGTGGCAATAAAGCTCAAAAAAACTGCACCCTTTCAGGGTGCAGTTTTTTTGGGGTCAGACCCCTACTTTAGTAGGATAAGAGGGGAAGATTGGAAGTTTTTGTCCAATTAGTTGGTATTTTGTCATATAATGATAATGTAATATTTAAAAGGAGAGGAATAATGCGGAAAAAATGGTTTGTTAATGTAGTTGTAGCTGCCGCACTGATTATGGGAATGCATTCGCCGGCCGAGGCCAATTCCAATAAGGTGTATTGGGATGGTTTGCTTATGGTAAAGGGGCAAATAGGAAAGATAAAGGTCATTAAGCCTATTAATCTCTGGAAACGGGTTGGAGATAAGCTGGTTTATGAAAGAGTATTAAAGCCTGGGGAGCAGTACCGTGTCTACAGGTATGATAATCTTTTCGGAGGCCAGTATGGACTTGGCGGAGGTTATTATATAACGAAGATAGCAGGGTATGTGGACTACAGGACCCCTTCCAAAAGAAAGCTTGCTGAGCTTGAAGCAGCGGAAGGCGGAGGCAACGCACCGGCGCCTGTATCAAAACTGTCAATTGGTAAAGTCACCAGCCAAAACTCCAAAACGATAGCACCAGGGGTTACACAGACAGAATTGGCTGTCGACAGCAATCGCGGAAAGCAGAAGATTTATGCTGTAGAATATGATGGGAAAACAGAAAAAATTGCAATGGAAACAGCCTTGGCTAATGACCAGCTGTTCGGCTTTGAACAGGTCTCCAAGCAGGCTAACAGAAATCAGGCCCCAGCCAATCATGTAGTTGCAGGGATCAATGGGGATTATTTTGACAGCAATGGACATCCTGTTGACCTAATGGTACATAAGGGTAACATTGTAACGACAAGCCAGACGCCGCTCCTTCAACTAGCTGTGTTTGGGGTCACCAAGGACAGCAAGCCGCTGATCGGAAGTCCCGACCTGAAGTTGTCGGTGCAAATCAATGGGCAGTCACCGTATACAATTAACTCTGTAAACAGAAAGAGGCTTGCCAACAACCTTGTCCTGTATACACCTTTTTTTGCAAGCTCTACTAAAACCAATGAGCTTGGAACTGAAGCAGTGGTGAAAATCGATTCAGGGCAGCTGAACGGGCATAGTGTATTGACTGGTACCGTAACAAAAGTCATCCAAGGTGCCGGGGACCAGAAACTGAACGAGGGAGAATTCATTCTCTCCGGCCATCATCTTGCCAGTCAATATCTGGCGACAGTGAAGGCGGGCGATAAGGTAGAGGTAAGCGCGTTATTCGACTCAGCTGATTGGAACCAGGTCGAAGAGGCGATCAGTGGAAGGTACCATCTTGTAAGGAACGGAAAAGTTATTCCGCAGACCGTTGCAGGTGTGCATCCCAGATCTGCTATCGGTATTAAAGCAGATGGAAGCATCGTGACGGCAGTTATTGATGGGCGTACTTCACAAAGTGTCGGTTTAAGCCTTACTGAAGTGGCTGCTTTGATGAAAGACTTAGGAGCAGTTAATGCGTTCACTTTTGACGGTGGAGGATCTTCCACCCTCGTCTCCAGAGAATATGGAGACAGCCAGGTAACGATTCAGAACAGTCCTTCAGATGGCAGGGAAAGATCAGTGTCTAATTCCCTGCTGTTTATCAGCAAATATCTGAACGGTCCTCTTAATCAGCTGATCCTGTCACCGGAAGAAGTGACCCTGTTTGCGGGCGCGACATATACCCAAAGCAATATGGGGATGACTATTAAAGGAATGGACCGCTTTTATAATGCAGTACCGGTACCCCAGCCCGTAGCATTCACCTCGCCGGCATTAAGGAAAAATGCGGATGGCAGCTATACAGCATTAGGGAATACTGCCAGCAGCGAAATGACTGTAACCGCTGGAGGGATCTCCGGAAAAGTCAAAGTCAAGATCATCAATACTCTTGATCAGCTGCTAGTTCAGGAGAAAGATATAATTGTCGAAAAGAATAACTCTTACAAAATAATGCCTCAGGGTATTTACAAGGGCAAGGCTGTACTGACAGATCCTTCTGCTTTTAAATGGAGCGTTTCACCCAATATTGGAACAATAACAAATGGGGAGTTTAAAGCAGGAAATGCCAATGGAACGGGGACCATTACCGTTAGCCATGGGAAATTATCAGCTAGAATCAATGTGACAGTCGGCACTCCTGAGCCAATCCTGCTTGAAGGCTTTGAATCAGGGTTTGGAAATTATAAAGCCTCAGGAGCAAGATATAAAAGTGTAAGTGCAGAGTCTTCTGCCGCACAAAGCAAGACAGGAAAATACGCTGCAAAGCTTGCATATGAGTTCAATGGTACATCAGGCACTTCAGGTGCATATATTGATGCGGCCAGGCCAATCCAGATAAAGGGCTATCCTAAGAAAATTGGAATGTGGGTTTTCGGCGACGGCAATGGGCATTGGCTGAGAATGCAGCTTAGCGATGGAAAGAATAAAGATATCCAGCTTGATTTCACAAAAGATCTGAACTGGACTGGCTGGAAGTATGTCGAAGCAGCGGTTCCGCAAGGTTTGGCACTCCCGCTGTCAATTGACACACCAGTACGCTACATGGAAGTCAGCGATTCTAATAAAAATGGTGGAATTATCTATATAGACCAGATTCAGGCAGTATATAAATAGGGTCTGGCCCCTTACTTAGCACCCCTGTTGGCTTGTGGGTCTAAAGTAGGGGTCTGACCCCTTTTTTCATTGGTTTGATTTGTATCAGGGGTTATGGTACTCTATTACAAGCGATAATGTTTTGTTTTCATTAAATAGATATTAATTTACAGAACCCTTTTTCTTTGGAGGGAAAAGAATGTCATTAAGACCAAGCCATAATAACATTGATGAAATCAGGAAGCAGTTTGAGAAGGAACCTCCCAAAATAATTGGAGGCTATAAGCGCCAGGTCTGGGCTCAAAAGGCTTTGGATAAAACAGCGAATGATAACATTGAGAAAGAGCCGAAAGGGTTCTTGAGCGCCAAAGCGGTCCTGGAAGCTAAAGACGGCACATTTTACCCGGCATTTCTGTTAATTGATTCTAAAAAGAGCGGCAAAATACAGGACGCCTTTTTCCTGTCAGAAGTGAAGGATCAATTTAACCTTATTCCCCTGGAACTTGCGCTGGAATATGTGGACAAGGACGCCGGCGATATGATGCCGTTCAGATACAGAACCCTTGAACAAATTAAGGGTGATCGCTATCAAAAGAACTGGCCTGATTTCTCATAAGTAAAAAAGGGGCCTGACCTGATGGCTGAGGATATTATCTTCAGCCGGGTCAGGCCTTTTGTTATAGTTTCATTCCCTTTAGAAAGTTCATACTTTTGCCGCTTGAGTGAACAATCTGTGATTGGTATGTTTCAATCAGCAAAAAGATGTCTATAGAAAAAAGAAAAATGATAGGGGGATTATTTTTGAAAAGGCTAGTATTATTGTTTGCCTTATTCGCCTGCGCCATTTTCGGGTTCCAGTTACATGCTTCTTCTGCCGAAAGCTGTCCTGATAAAGTCATGTGGGGAAAGACCGAACTGAAACATGGGCAGATCGGAAAAGTGACCATTTTAAATAATGTACAAAGCTATTCGATGAACAGCAGCATAAAACCGGCAAAATTGCTATTGAAAGAGGCAGAATATCGTGTCTATTCTTATAAAAATGGATACTATGGTTTAGGCGGAGGGCTATTTGTCAAGAAAGACAGCAGTGTTCTTTATCAGACTCCTTCAAAGGCTAAGCTGAGTCTGCTGAACTGCCAAAATGATGATGTTTTTTCGGTCAGCGGCATAACGGTAGGCACTGCCAAGGCGGATGTGGAAAGGCTTCTGGGCAAAGAGAAGGATAGGCAGCTCAATGAATACAGTTCCCAGTGGTATGTATATCACCAAAATTATAAAAATTTCATTCTTGTTTCCTATGATAAGGCTAATAAGGTTGAAGGTTTTTACACTAATTCCGGACAGCTAAAGAGCGGATCGGGTATTACGGTTGGCTCTTCCAAGGCCGATGCGAGGAATAGTCTGGGAAGCCCTATAAGCTATATTGTTAAAGGATATACCCGCTACAATTTTGAACAAACTGCAGAAAAAGATTATTTCTCTATCAAAGGAAATATAGCTGCAGTATTTTACGATGTCCACAATGCTGGAAAGGTAACAGCAGTCCAGGTATTGAAACAGGAAATGGAAGAGAGGAAGCAAGGGTTCTTTGGTCCTCCTACGGTCAGCCTTCAGCTTGCTTTTGAACGCACAATGTTTGATTTAACCAATAGCATACGTGTAAGGAATGGGCTCGGAGCTGTGACGAGAGATACACTTGCTGATCGTTCTGCACGCAAGCACAGCGAAGATATGGCCGATCATAACTTTTTTGCCCATAATAATCTTCGGGGAGAAACCCCATTTACGAGAATGACGAGAGAAGGAGTGCGCTACTCCTCTGCAGGGGAGAATATAGCGATGGGTTATTATAGCAGTATATTTGCCCATGAAGCTCTGCTGAATTCTATGGGGCACAGAAAAAACATTCTTGACCCAAAGTGGAGAAAACTTGGGATTGGTGTTGCTTTTACAGATAAAGAAGGACTTCCTTACTATTCACAAAACTACTTTACTCCTAAATAGGAACAAAGAACCCTCTAATTCTATTCATTTGTAATATAAATGAAATATTAGAGGGCTTTTTTAATATAATTGAAATAAGAAAATAACAGAAAATAAGGTAAAATTACCTTCATAGAGATAAAAATTGACAGCATTTTTATCATTTTGGGGGTACATATGAGAAGATTAGCGAAATTAGTTCTATCTGCAAGTTTAGTTTTGCCCATTTTTGCAGGGGCGGCAAATGCACAAGCATCCAGTTTAAACGAAGATATTGTGAGCTACAGCAAAAATTTTATAGGAATTCCTTATGTATATGGGGGGGCAACAACTTCAGGCTTTGACTGTTCCGGATTTTTGAGCTATGTATACAACCAATACAATGTTGATCTTCCCAGGATTTCTTCAGATCAGTTTTCTGCAGGCGCACCTGTTGAGAAAAGTGACTTGAAGCCCGGGGATGCCGTGTTCTTTGAAACATATAAACCGGGTCCATCTCACTCAGGTATATATATTGGGGACAGCCAGTTTATCCATGCTGACGCCACCAAAGGAATTTCAATCAGCAGCATTGAAGATCCATATTACTGGAAGAGCAGATATCTGGGTGCCAAAAGATACGTCCAGGATGCTCCGAAAGCAGCTTCCCTTCATGCTGATGGAAATTTCCGCGGCCTTGCTGTTAAGAGCGGCCAAATCGGCATAGTGGAAGTCAAGAAACCTATTAATCTTTGGAAACGAAACAGCAGCAATAAATTAGAAATGGTCAGGATTCTGAAACCTGGCGAAAAATACCGTGTTTATGTTTATGATACAATGTACGGAGGCCAATACGGACTCGGAAGCAGCATGTATATTACAAATATGCCGGAGCATATTGACTACTACGAACTATAAAAATTTCATGCCTCCTTGTTTGGAGGCTTTTATTTTGAGGAGGAGACTATTTTGAATAATAGAGTGCAAAAACTGATAGCTGGAATGCTAGTGTTATTGATGGCATTTTCTCTTATTCCCAAAAATACCCTGGGAGCGTCAAACTTAAACGCTTATATGACTGATGCAAAAAACAAGGCCACCGTTCTGAAATGGGCTATTTCAATTGAAGGATCCGGGGATGGCAAGACAAGGCCATGGAAGCAGTATAATGATGCTAAGGACTCTCATGCAAAGGCTCTGGCAATGATTAATTCAAGCAAGCCTGCAAATGCTGCATCACTAAGAAGTACACTTGAAAAAGAATCAATGCTTCATATAAATAGAGCTATGTCTTATATCGACGCCATTACAGCTGGTGAGAAGATTACAGAGAAGAAGAATCAACTCTCAGTTCTTATAAAATCAAACAAAGTAAACGAAGAACTTGAAGCTGCCTATCATTCTTTATCTTCAGAGATAAGGAAACAGGGAGTACTCCTTGATCGAGTATATGGACAGTCGACGAGGGATCTGATCAGAAACAACTACAAAAACAGTGCTGAAACAGTCCGCAACAGCATTAAGAATGCCATTACTGTCAAAATGGAACTGGATGAAATGGAAGCTGCTCTTGCAGCTGGCGACAGGGCAAGTGCCATGGAATACTTTAATGACGTTAAACTGCTCCTTCCGTCAGTAAAACCTGATGCGCACCGTGAAAATTTGAAATTAAGATTCAACGAGCTGGGTAAGAAATATAGCTTGGGAGATACTGATGTACCTGAAAAGGTAGAGTTGTCTGTCCAGGATATAAAAAAGGCCCTAACAGCCGAAGCTAGAAAGCATGGTATTCCGCCAGAGGTGTTAAAAGCGATAGCCATTACGGAGAATCAAGACTTCCGGCAGTTTAACGACGATGGCAGTCCCTTTGTGTCACTGGACGGCGGTATCGGGATCATGCAGGTAACATTGGGAGAAGGTGACAGCGAATATAATCTCCAACGCTTGCAATATGACACTTTATACAATATTGAAAAGGGTACTGAAATATTACTGTCAAAATGGGACTACGGCGGCAGCCGGACTCCTATCATTAATGGCAACGAAAAAGATATTTTGGAGAACTGGTATTTTGCTATATTGGCATATAACGGCCTATCGTTCACCAATGATCCCGCGCGTGCTGCCGGCCAGACTTATCAGGAAAAAGTGTTTGAGAACATGGGGAGATACGGGCAGGTTCATCCTTCCCTTATACCTGAGGCACAGCTATCTATCACTTATCCAAACGGTTTAATGGATTTCAAAGGAAAGATGCTTTACCAGACTGCCAGCAAAACAAAATCGACAGAGCTGTACAAGGCTGGGGATGTTGTGACTTTATCCAGCGAAGGGAATCTTAGGCAGCAGCCTTCCACTGACGGTAAGGATGATCCTCACCCGGCTGGGACGAAGGTCATTATCCTGGACGGCACGTTTGAAGATATCAAGAACAACCTCAATCTTTTTGCATGGTACAAAGTCCAGATCCTGGGGACCAATAAGGTCGGGTATATTGCATCATTAAATTTAAAATAAGACTTAAAGGCCTGTCTTTTCAATAAGACAGGCCTTCTGGTTATAATTACCACAAACTATTTAAACTTTTCTTCCCTTAAGATCGTCTAAAATTTGTAAAATAAACAAAGTATTGATATTCCTGTAAATTATTGCGGGAGGGGGAGAAAATTGAATAAAAAAGAAATCATTACTGATCTGATGAACCGCTATGGTACAGAAGTCCTTCACCTTGCCTACTCTTATGTGCGAAACAGGCAGACAGCAGAGGATTTGGCACAGGAGATATTTATAAAATGTTATGAAAAGCTTGATTCCTTCAAAGAAGAATCAGCTTTGGAGACTTGGATGTACAGGGTGGCAGTCAACCACTGCAAAGATTACTTAAAAAGCTGGTATAACCGCAAAATCCATGTGACTGATTATATATCTTCATTTTTCACATCGAGCCAATCAGGAGCTGAAAACGAATATATCCAAGAAGCTGAACGGAATGAGCTTGTTGATGCTGTTTTCAGGCTGCCTGTTAAATATCGGGAGGTCATTTTCCTTTACTATTTCAGGGAACTGTCTCAGAAAGAAATCAGCGAGGTTTGCGGCTTGAATTTGAATACAGTTAAATCCCGCATGCTCAAGGGGAAAAAGCTGTTAAAAAATATCGTTGAGGACAGGGGGGAGGACTACTTTTATGGAAAAGGAAATGAGCAGGATCAAAAGTCAAATGCTTGAAAGCGAGTTAGAAGGATTTGAATTCACAAATGAAATGAAGAGAACTGTGTTAAACGAACTAACGACCCGTAAAAGAAATAAACAGGCACCAATAAAGAGGATGGTCCCAATATTTTTGAGCGGGGCTTTCGCAGTTGCATCAGCGGCAGGGATTTTTGCTTATATTTCAGACGGCACCGGCAATCCTACAACCGATTCTGTTCATATAAAACAGCAGGCAGCAGAAGAGAAAAAGCCTATTTTGGTGCCGCCGAAATATATTCCGGAATCATACACTCATAAGCATGTACATGCTGGTGATGATGAACTTTATGAACATGTTTATGAAAATAGCTTAAATAAGGCAGAGTTTTTTGCTTATAAAATGCAAAAAAAGCATCCTGTTAAAGATGAAAAGGCTGTTACTGAGGAAATACAGCTTGCCAGCGGCCTGACAGGGACTTTCTATCAATTCACTGATAAACATTCACTTATCCTATGGGAAGATGAGGGATTTTATCAGGCAGTAGAGCAGGAAGGCAATCTTTCTAAGGAAGAAATGCTTAAAATTACTGCATCCATTTTAGAGCAAAAAGGGTTTGATTCTTTGATCCCTGAAAATAACATAGAGAAACCTAATACGAGTGAGCCGCCGAATAAACCGCATAATGAGGATCATAGCAAGGCCGCTGTTCAGGAAAGCAATGAAGAAGAGGAAGACACTGCTGAAAAGGAAATAAAGGCTGTAGAAGCCCCTAAGAAAGATTCCCCGGAACAGCAGGAGAAGGATACTCCTGTAAAAGGCCCGGATGTTTTGAAGATTTTTTCTCAAATAAGGTCCATTGAGGAAAAGATTTATACAAGTGAGACGACGGAGGATTATAAAATGACTTCATACAATTCCTTGGATGACTTGTTCAGTGAATTTAATGGAGTCATGAAAAAAGAACTTGCAGCTTACCATTACGGCTATGTATTTTATGAACAATCAGACGGAGTGTATATAAATCATACAGAGCCACCGATGATGTTTTGGGATTTTTTGCCTTATGAGACTGAAAAAATAAACGAACGCCAGTATAAAATTATACAATACCAGGAAAGCGATGTGGATGGAAATAATGATTTTGTAGCAACAATCGATTATATTAATAATGAATGGATCGTAACTTCTATAAAAATAGTTCCAAAGTAGGGGTCTGACCCCACAGCCAATAAAAAAAGTCATTTCCCCCAAGGGGAAATGACTTTTTTTATTGGCTCGGCACATATGCCTTCCATTTGCTGAGGTCAATCTGCTCTTTTTTGATCGCTTCTTCAGGGAATACGAAGGTCCATGGTTTGCAGGTATGAGGCTTTACTTCAAGATTATTGAGCGCAAAGCCTGCCTGGGCAACGATTTCGTTTGAAGCATCTTCGAGTGCAAGCGGGAGATGTTCAAGGAAGATGCTCCTGTTGCTTGCATTACGGACCAGCAGGGTCACTGGGATGCTTCTGTTTTCGGATTGCCTTGCCTCAAGGCCCATGAAGTTCACTTCCCCTTCCTTCAAAGGAGGAAGGTTCTTGACGAACTCCTGCAATTTATTCTTTTGGTCATCACCCAGCGACTCTTTCCAGCTCTCCTCAAGATCAAGCTCGAGGCCGGCAAGTGATTTTTGCTTCAGTTCAAAAACAAGCTTCCAGCTCTTAGCAGGAATGTCCTCTGTGAGTTTGTTTTCATTATTGAAAAGGAATCTCCAAGGCCTGCTGGTCTGTGGAGGAAGTTCTCCGAATAAATCCATTTCAAAGCTTTTCCGTGCCAGCGGCTTGCCTTCTTCATCTACAATGACCAAATCCATGATTTCAAAAGAAACCGGCTTGGGAAGCGTGCTCTGCAGAAAAGCTGTCACAACAAAGCCGTCCTCGTATTCATAAAGATTGATGCCATTGATCGAGAGCTGATTGGGCTGAAGCCCGGGCAATTTTTGGTGATTATATTGGAACACATACTTTTCCTGGGGAGTAAGCTCCCATTCCGGATGGTAGGATAATTCCGTTTTAATACCCGTTCCTTCTTCGGGATTAGTGTTTGGGTCTCCGCCTTGCCCGCCTTGAGCAGGGACATCTTCTGGCGTTTGCTCTGCATGTTTCTTTTTCTTGCTGAATAATCCCATAATCGTCTCCTCCCTGTTGTTAAACTCTATTCTTCAAGAAATTGCCTGATATAATATTGGGCCTGCCTGCTGTACTTTGCATCAAGTTCTGCGAGGAAGTGCATAAACTCATCAAAGCTTTCCATTTCATAAAGCCTGTATGGATCTTCCTGGCCGTAGCCTCGGATATTGATGCCTTCACGCATTTGGACCATAATATCCATATGGACAACCCAGGAGCGGTCCAGGGTCTGAAGCATCATGAGTTTGATCTGATTCTGGAATTCTGCATGATCTTCCAGTGAATCCAAAACCTTAGTGTATTCTTCAAACAGCTCGTCCAGTTTGACTTGAATTTCTTTCTTTTCAAGTCCTTCCAGTGAATTTTCCGCAAAAGGGATTTCTCCCAGGATCATGGCCAGTTCTTCATACAGACCCCCGATGGCCCAATCTTCCGGCAGCTGGATCTCAGGGCAGTACTGGTCGACCAGCTTTTCTAAATGCTTTTTCAGAGATTCTTTCAGTGTTTCATTAAAACTGCTTGCTTCCAGTATATAATCCCGCTTTTTGTAAATGATCTTACGCTGCTGGTCTACAACGTCGTCCAGCTTCAATAAGTGATTACGGGCAGAGAAGTGGGAACTCTCAACTGTTTCCTGCACTTTGTTTACAAATTTAACCGGATTCGGCGAGATGACCAGGCCGCTGCTGTCCGTCTTGATCTTCTTTTTCCACTTATCATATTCTTCTTTGTCATAGCTGTTGAAAATGTCGTCCTCAAGGGAAATGATGAATTGAGTGGAGCCTGGGTCACCCTGGCGACCGGATCTTCCCCTTAGCTGCATATCAATCCGTGCGCTTTCATGCAGCTCTGTCCCAATAATATGCAGGCCGCCTAGATCCTTCACAGTTTCATCGAGAAGGATGTCGGTTCCGCGCCCGGCCATATTGGTGGACAGCATCACCTGCTTTTTCTGACCCGCTTTAGAAATGATCTTTGCTTCGTCTTCTTCTGTTTTCGCATTCAGGATCCGATGTGGAATCCCGGCTACAGTCAAATGTTCAGACAGTTTTTCAGATTGCTCAATCGATGTTGTCCCGATCAAAACAGGGCGTCCGAGCGTATTGAGCCTGTCCACTTCAGAAACGATCTTGGATGCCTTGGACTGGTAATCTGCATATACGAGAGGGTCTTCGTCTATACGGGCGTTAGGCATATTGGTCGGAATCGCTACAACTTTGAGGTAGTAAGTTTCAAAGAACTCTTTTTTTGCAGGCAAGGCACTGCCTGTCATGCCGGAAAGTGTTGCATAGATCCTGAAATAGTTCTGGACAGTTATAGAAGCTTGTGTCTGGTTTTCTTCCTTGACGGTTACGCCTTCCTTTGCCTCGATGGCCTGGTGGAGCCCGTCGCTGAATGTCCTGCCCTCCATAATGCGTCCTGTGAACTGGTCAACAAGGAGGATTTCGTCTCCTTTGACTATATAGTCGACATCTTTTCTCATGACTACATGGGCACGGAGGGATTGCATGATGTTGTGCAGAAGTTCACGGTGTTCTGCATCATACAGATTTTCCAAGCCGAAGGCCTTCTCAAAGGCAGTGGCCCCTTCATCTGTAAGATTGATCTGTTTTGTTTCAGGATAGAAGTCATATTCTACACCTGCTTTGAAGTCTTTAACGACTTCAGAGGTAATGTAAAATAGCTCTGTTGCGATATCAGATTTGCTTGCGATGATAAGCGGGGTCCGTGCTTCATCAATAAGGATGCTGTCAATTTCATCCACAATTGCATAGTGAAGGGGACGCTGGACCTTTTCTTCTATATTGGAAACCATATTATCGCGGAGGAAGTCAAAGCCGAATTCTGTACCGGTACCATAGGTGATATCCGCTTCATAGGCCTGCCGCTTTTCCTGCTCGCTGATCTGCGAAATATTCAGCCCGGCTTCCAGTCCCAAAAATGTAAATACCTTGCCCATTTGCTCAAAGTCCCTTTTCGCAAGATATTCGTTTGCAGTAATGACGTGAACCCCTTTGCCTTCCAACGCCTTCAAGTAACTTGGCAGGGTTGCGACAAGTGTTTTTCCTTCGCCGGTCTGCATTTGGGCGATGCCGCCCTCAAGCAGGACCAGCCCGCCAAGGAGCTGGACTTCATAGTGACGTAATCCCAGCACCCGTTTGGCAGCTTCCCGCACGATGGCGAAAGCCTCTTCTTTTATATCTTCGACAGTCGCACCGCCGGCGAGTTTTTCTTTCAGATATGATGTCGATTCTTTCAATTCATTGTCAGACAGCGCTTTGATTTTTTGCTCAAGCCCGTTTATATTAGTTACGTGTTTATATAGACGTTTGAGTTCAGCGGAATCTTCATTAAATATTCTTTTCATTAATGAAATCATGTTGCTCTCTCCTAAGCTTTATTTCTAGCTAAATTATACCATATTATGTAGTATAATATATTTTTATGGCAATTCCTCAGTTAATTTTTGACATAATCTCTTATAATGTTTGAGATTGTAACTTTTTTTTTGTTTACGCGTCTATATTAGAGGGAATTTCCATTTGAGGTCGAAATTTTATAGAGACTTGAGGGCTGTTTGAGGTGATAATAAGAGGGAAAGAAGGAAATGCACTTCGTCGAAATATTTAGGAAAATGAAAATAATTGAATTCTTTACGAAATGTGATACGATGATTCTGATTGAATTTAAGGCACCATATAAATCTTCTAAAAAGGTGGATTTCTTTGGATATTAAATATATAGCCGCTTTTATAGCCGCTTTTACTGTTTCAATATTGATTACGCCGATGGTGATAAGATTTGCACATAAGATTGGGGCGGTCGATAAACCGAATCAGAGAAAAGTCCACTCCAAAATCATGCCGCGCCTTGGAGGGCTCGCCATTTTCATCGGGGTTCTTGCAGGCTACTTTGTCGGTGGCCTTCATAACGAGAAGATAACGGGAATTTCAGTTGGTGCAATCATTATCATCGTTGTAGGGATTCTGGATGATAAATATGAGCTTTCTGCGAAATATAAGCTTGCAGGCCAATTGCTTGCAGCAGCTGCCGTGGTTGGAAGCGGACTAACGATCGACCTTTTGACGATTCCTTTTGTCGGTACATTTGATCTCAGTTTCTGGACCTACCCAATTACAGTCATCTGGATAGTTGCCATAACCAATGCCATTAATCTAATTGATGGACTCGACGGTTTATCTGCCGGTATATCGTCCATTGTTATCGCAACGATTGCCCTGCTTGCAGGTATCGCAGGCAAGCCGATGATATTGATGATGTCTCTGATCCTGCTTGCGAGCACACTTGGATTTCTGTTCCATAATTTCCATCCGGCCAAAATTTTTATGGGGGACACTGGAGCGTTATTCCTGGGATATTCAATTTCCATCTTGTCCCTGCTCGGATTGTACAAAAGTGTGACTCTGTTCAGTTTTATTGTTCCGATCATCATTTTAGGTGTTCCCATTTTTGATACAGCTTATGCAATATTAAGAAGAATTGTTAATAAAAGACCGATCTCTTCGCCGGATAAGTCCCATTTGCACCACAGGCTGCTGGCACTCGGCTTATCACACCGCACAACGGTGCTGACTATTTACGCATTTGGTATTCTTTTCAGCGTAAGTGCCATACTATTTACAACACAAACACTATGGGGCAGTTTACTCATAATATTTGGACTGCTGCTCATAACTGAAATACTGGCAGAAACCATTGGACTTGTTCACGAAAGATACAAGCCTGTGATCAAGATTTACCGTAAAGTTACTGGCAGACAATAAAAAAGGCCGTTTGTGGACGACCCGCAAACGGCTTTTTATAAGGAAAAAATGATTTTAGATATGCTCCCTGATATCTTTGCTTTGCTGTTTTTCTTAATTTGTCATAAATGGATATCGATTTATGTCTAATTTTGACTTTCATTGTGATAAAATAAAAATCGTATTTCAAACGCAAAAATGGAGGAATTCTTTTATGAAAATCCCTATGCTGGATCTTAGTGAACAATACCAAGGCTTAAGAGATGAAATGCTGAAGGTTCTCGATGAAGTGATGAGCTCTTCCCGATTCATCCTTGGCGATAATGTGAAGAAACTTGAAAAAGATGTAGCTGAATATAGCAATGTGGCACATGGTATCGGATGCGGAAATGGAAGTGACGCCATACATATAGCCCTGCAGGCAGCCGGGGTGAAGGACGGAGATGAGGTCATTACCACTCCGTTCACTTTCTTCGCTACAGGCGGCGCGATTGTCCGTGCGGGAGGGAAGCCGGTTTACGTAGATATTGACCCGGTCACTTTCAATATTGACCCTGCAAAAATCGAAGAAGCCATTACGGATAAAACAAAGGCGATCATTCCTGTCCATCTGTATGGTCAAATGGCAGATATGGAGAGCATCCGTGAAATTGCCGACAAGCATGGCCTTGCTGTCATTGAAGACGCTGCCCAGGCAATTGGAGCCAAGCAAAATGGAAAGACTGTTGGGGAGCTCGGTACAGCTGCAACTTACAGTTTCTTTCCGACAAAAAACCTTGGCGCCTATGGCGATGCTGGCATGATTGTTACCAATGATGATGAGATTGCCGAAAGCTGCAGGGTTATCCGCGTGCACGGAAGCAAGCCTAAATACTACCATCATGTTCTTGGGTACAACAGCCGTCTTGATGAGCTGCAGGCTGCGGTTCTGAATGTGAAATTCCCTCACTTGAATGACTGGAGTGAAATGAGAAGGGAAAGAGCCGCTTACTATACTAAGCTCCTGAATGAAAGACTTGGAGAGCTTGTAGCGACTCCAGTTGAGAAGGAAGGCAAT
Organism: Bacillus sp. SRL543; assembly: GCF_984799205.1. NCBI lineage: Bacteria > Bacillati > Bacillota > Bacilli > Caryophanales > Bacillaceae > Bacillus > Bacillus sp. SRL543. Next base: position 4,211,127 of record NZ_OZ481794.1, on the reverse strand, counting down.
TATCATGTATTCCACCAGTACACAATCCGGGTGGATAAACGTGATGAGCTGCAATCTTTCTTGAATGATGAAGGGGTGGCAACGATGATTTATTATCCCCTGCCGCTGCATGTCCAGCCTGTATTCCAAAACCTTGGCTATAAAGAAGGGGATCTGCCTATTTCCGAGAAGGCAGCTGCAGAAGCACTCTCACTGCCGATGTTCCCTGAACTGAAGCCAGAGCAGCAGGAATATGTAGTAGAAAAGATTGCTCAATTCTTCAACAAATAATATAGGAGGAACGTCGCCGGCAGGGGGCGTTTCTTTACTTGCTCAAAAAAACACACATACATTCTTGCAGGACTGACGAAAGAAGGGGTGCTCTGATTGGCAGAACAAAAAAAGTTCGTTTTATATGAGTATTTATTATTTTTCTGGACAAAGAAATGGTCTTTCCTGATCATTCCCATTATTTTCGCTTTGATTGGATTTGCTGCTTCCTATGTTATTTCCACAGATGCGAAGTATACAGGCAATGCGACTGTGTTTACAGGTTCCATTAAGCAGAAGGCTTTAACTAATCCTGACAATATTATTGCGAATTTTGGTGAAGGTGTAGATGGTGAAATCGACGCCTTTGTTTCCAGTGACAGCTACGTGAAGATTAAAATTAAGCAGGATGACCGGGATGAGCTTGAAAAGGATCTTACTGCCATGGCTGAAAGGATTGAAAGCGCACTGGTTAAGGACTATAACTTCCGGAAAGAAGTGACGGAGGAATATAGCGCTAAGCTTGAAGACAGAGCTAGTAAGCTAAAAGATTCCATTAATGCAATGCAACCTATGCTTGAGAGGGACCTTCCGCTAACTCAATATCAAGATTTAACACTGAGTTATACTGCTGCTCAAAGTCAGAGGTCGGAGGCAATTGTAGCGCAACAGCGAGTAGAAAATGATCTTTCTTCCTTTGAACCACCATCAGTAATCGTCAACAACATAAGCCAAGCAGACACAAACAAAACTGAACTAACCATTGCAGGCTTAATCCTGGGTGTCCTTTTCACCCTTGTATTCCTTATCTTTTGGAAATATATCATCGAAGCAAGGAGATATTACAATCATGATTAACTTTGCCATTGTAGGGATGGGCCATATTGCGAAAAAGCATATGGATGCCATTGAAAATGCTGAGGGAGCAAACTTGTTTGCAGTATGTGACACAAACCCTGGCCGTCTTGAGGAAGTACAAAAAGAAAATGTTAAAAAATATACAGACCTGAACGAAATGCTTGCTGAAAATCCGGAAATCCATGTTGTAAACATCTGTGTACCTTCCGGGCTGCATGCAAGACTAACTAAAATTGTCGCAGAGCATAAAAGGCATATCATCGTTGAAAAGCCAATGTCATTAAAGCTTCAGGACTCAATCGACATGATCGGCTATGCAAAGGAGAATGGAGTGAAGCTGGCGGTTGTCCATCCGAACCGTTTCCGTCCTGCTGTCCAGCTTCTTAAGGAACAGATGGATGCCGGTGCTTTCGGAAAGCTTAGCCATGCAAATGCGACTGTCCGCTGGAATCGTAACCAGGCTTACTTCGACCAGGCAGAATGGCGCGGAACGAAAGAGTTTGACGGCGGCGTGCTTATGAACCAGGCAATCCATGACCTTGACCTAATGCTTTGGCTGATGGGACCGGTTGAGTCTGTACAGGCAATGGCAGCAACCCGTCTTCGGAAAATTGAGACTGAGGATGTAGCCGCTGCAGTGGTCCAATTCAAAAACGGTGCATTGGGCGTCATTGAAGCAGCCACAACGATCTATCCAAAGAACCTGGAAGAGTCACTTTCCATTTTCGGTGAAACAGCGTCTGTAAAGATCAGCGGCAGGACTGCGAACTTTATTGAGACTTGGGATATCGAGGGTGTGAGTGAGGAAGAAAGCCAGGCAGCCAAGGAACAGGTGAAGGCCGATCCTTTCGGGAAACCAGGGCACCAGTGGATCATCGAAGATATGGTCCAGGCTGTGCAAGAAAATCGTAACCCAATTGTAACTGGCGAAGATGGTTTGGCTCCGGTAAAATTAATACTGTCTATTTTAGAATCCGCTGAAACCGGAAAAAAAGTCTTTATTCAATAAAGGAGAAGAATATAATGAATTCTTATGAATCTTTAATTAATAAAATTGAAAATAAAGAAGCTGTCATCGGCGTTGTGGGCCTTGGTTATGTCGGATTGCCGCTTGCTGTTGAAAAAGCTAAAGCAGGCTATAAAGTCATCGGTTTTGATGTGCAGGCATCCAGGGTTGAACAAGTTAATATGGGGATCAACTATATCGGGGATGTAGTGGACCAGGATCTGGCAGATATGATCAAGAGCGGCCAGCTTGTTGCTACAACAGATTATGCCCGCATCCAGGAAGTTGATGCAGCAGCCATCTGTGTGCCTACTCCTCTTGATGTCTATCAGCAGCCGGATACATCATATGTTGAAAGTTCTTCCAAAGAAATCGCTAAGTATGCACATGAAGGCATGCTGGTTGTTCTCGAATCAACTACGTACCCTGGCACGACTGAGGAAATTGTGAAGCCGGCCCTTGAAGAAAAAGGTCTGGTAACAGGTGAAACTGTATTCATCGCATACTCCCCAGAGCGTGTAGATCCGGGTAATAAGCAATTCAAAACGAAAAACACGCCGAAAGTTGTCGGCGGAATCACTGAAAATTGTACAAAAGTGGCAGCTTCACTTTACCGCAATGTACTTGAAGGTGATGTACATGAAGTATCAAGCCCTGCCATTGCAGAAATGGAAAAGATTTTTGAAAATACGTTCCGCCATATCAATATTGCATTGTCCAATGAAATGGCGATCCTCTGCGAGAAAATGGGGATTGATGTTTGGGAAGTGATAGATGCTGCAAAGACAAAGCCTTACGGATTCATGGCATTCTATCCTGGACCGGGACTTGGAGGCCACTGCATCCCGATCGATCCTTTCTATCTGACTTGGAAGGCCCGTGAATACAACTACCATACAAGGCTGATCGAACTAGCCGGTGAAATCAATAACAGCATGCCTGAGTATGTTATTACACGTTCCATGCAGGTCCTTAATGAAGATGGAAAAGCTCTCCGCGGTGCCAAAGTGGCAGTACTTGGGGTTGCTTATAAAAAAGACATCGATGATGTGCGTGAGTCCCCAGTCCTGAAAATTGTTGAACTGCTGGAGCATCATGGTGCTGATTACAAAGTTGTCGATCCTTATGTATCTTCATTTAAAGCCTGCAGCAAAAAAATTGAGACGGTCGAGATGACTAACGAACTTCTTAATGAAGCTGATCTTGTCCTTGTCACAACTGACCACAGCGATTTTGATTATGCTGCCATTGCGAAGGAAAGCAAAGTGATCTTTGATACACGCAATGCACTGAAAGATGTAGAGAAGCCAAACAAATACATTAAACTATAATCAATACCTAAAGGGAGATCTGTTATGAATTTTATCGATTCTTCAGTAACATTGGATGCATCCGTTAAGGTTGGCTATTTTTCAGTAATCGAGAAAGACGTCAAGATTGGGAAAAACGTAATCGTCGGTAATAGGGTAACGATACATGAAGGTACTACTATTGGCGATCATACAACGATCGCTGACGGTGCAGTGGTGGGGAAGCCGCCGAAACCGGCAAAAACAAGCACAGTTAAATTGAACGGCGACATTCCTGCCCTTGCCATTGGCGAAGAAGTGACAATCGGTGCAAACTGCGTCATTTACAGGGGTGCTGTGATCGGAGCAAATACTTTGATTGCTGATTTAGCAAGCGTCAGGGAGAATGTCGAAATTGGCGATTATGTGATTGTCGGCAGAGGAGTCACTGTTGAAAACTATGTGAAGATTGGAACACGCACAAAGATCCAATCCAACTCTTATATCACTGCCTATACTACCCTTGAGGAGCAAGTCTTTATTGCTCCTTGTGTCACGACGACCAATGACAACTTCATGGGGCGGACAGAAGAGCGCTTTGATAAAATCAAGGGTGCTACAGTGAAAAAAGGAGCCCGCGTTGGCGGAGCCTCCATCATTCTTCCAGGAATCACAATTGAAGAAGAGACCTTCGTAGCAGCCGGAGCATTAGTGACAAAAGATACTGAGCCAAAGGCGCTTGTTAAAGGCGTTCCGGCAAAATTTGTACGCAATGTAGAAGACCGGGAGCTGTTATAGGGTGCTCGCCCAGATTAAGCGTTTAGGAGCGGATTCGCTCCTTTACGCATTTATGAACGTAGGAACAAAGCTGATCGCTTTTATCATGCTGCCAATTTACACTTCTTTTCTGCCTGATCCTGCAGACTATGGAGTGCTGGATTATTTAGACCGGATCACTTCAATGCTCACTTTCATTGTTATCTTTGGAACTGACTCGGCTTTAGCTTATTATTATTTTGATACTGAAGATAAAAAGAAAAAGCTGCAGTATGTCAGGACAGTGATGGGCTTCAGGCTAATGGTCGTTTTGATCACAGGGCTTGCAGTTCTGGCTGCAGGGCCTTGGCTGTCTAAGGTGATGCTGGATGATCCGAGCCTGTTTTATCTATTGTACATAGCCGCAGGCGTGCTGCTGTTCGATACTGTGATTGCGCTTGTATTGACAGTGCTGCGATATGACTTTTTCACAAAAAAGGTTGTCATCACGACGGTTCTCAAGATGCTGCTGATCGCTTTGCTGTCATATGCTTTCCTAAAGTTCATTTCTCCTTCAGTTGAGGGGATTCTGTATGGCAGGCTTGCCAGCGGAGCAATAATCATCTTTCTGCTTTTAAAGCCCAGCATCCGGTACCTTAAAGTCTCATTTAACAAAGATATATTTAAGGAAATACTTAAGTATGCTGCACCGCTTGTTCCTGCATCACTGGCATTCTGGGTGATCGTCAATGCCAATGTATTTTTTCTGAAAGAATTTGCCTCATTCAAAGAAGTGGGGATTTACGGAACGGCGATTAAATTTGCAACCCTGATCACTCTGCTGACAAGCGGGGTTCAGATGGCATGGAGGCCGTTTTCCATGTCGCTTAAAGAAAAAAAGGACAGTCCGGTCCTCTTTTCAAAGCTTTATTATGCTATCCTGCTGGTTGGCGGTTTCGGCATCCTGTTTGTGGCAACCTTCATGCCATGGATTATTACTCTTTTAAGTGATAATTATCATGAGGCCTACAAATATGTTGCTGTATTATCTGCAGTAACTTTTCTGAATTTCTACTATATGATCATTTCGGTGGGAATTTTCTTTACCAAGAAGACAAAGCTTATATCGTATGCTTTTGGTATGGCAGCCGTCATCAATATTGGGCTGAACTTCTTGCTGATACCGGCTTTCTCTATATGGGGAAGTGTTGCAGCTTATTTGGTTTCGTATCTGATAGCGATTACTTATATCTTTTATAAAAGCCAGCAGCTGTATTTTATACCGGTGTCATTTGCAAAAATGGCATTTTTATTTTTGTCGGCACTTGCATCTGTCTTTGCCATTGTCTATATTCAGGAAGGCGGCCTGCCCTCCATCTATATCCTCTATATATGGGGCGCTTACGTAGCCACCATTCTCCTGTCACGTGTTGATAAGGATCTCAGAGGAAAACGTGCGAAGGAAATTTTACAGTAGATAGGTGATCACGAAATGGACCATCATATTCTCATTCATAATAAACATTTAATAAAAGAAGTGGAATTCCCTTTTGGCATCGTCCACTTCGGCGGCTATATACAATATGGGGGTAAAGTTTATACAGCAGACAATCTTCTGGATATCTGCAGTGTTCCAACCTTTTTCCTTGAGCACCTGGCAGAACTCCGAGGGGAATTTGCCATGATCTTCAATTCGGGAGATGGCCTTATTGCCCTTGCAGACCGGAAACGGAGCATCCCATTATTTTATGGCAAAGAAGGAGACAGCTGGCTGATTACAGATAAAATTTCCGGCCATAACGGGACAAGCTATAATGAAACCTCAGTTAAAGAATTCATCTTGACAGGTTTTACTGCAAATGACCGGACTCTCTATAACGATTTCTATCAGGTGGAAGCAGGGTCTTATGTTAAAATAGCAGAGGATGGAAGTATCGGGAAGAAAGAGTACTACCAATACTACCACCACCCGAAAAACAAGACCCTTGAAGAATTCAGCCAGGAGTTGAAGGAACTATTTTACAAGGTCTTTGAAGATCTTTCAAAACGCATCCAGGGCAAAACGCCTATCCTGCCGCTAAGCGGGGGGTATGATTCCCGGATCATTGCCCTTCTCCTTAAGGAGTTCGGCGTCGAAAATATTAAGTCGTTCACCTATGGAAAGCAGGGCAATAAAGAATCGCTTGTGAGTAAAGAAATAGCCGGCAAGCTTGGATTTGATTGGACTTTCATTGAATACAAGAAAGAAAACTGGGAAAAGTGGTATCAATCCGAAGATTGGAAGAGTTATGTCGATTTTTCCGTAAACGCATCATCTATGGCGCATTTGCAGGATTGGCCGGCAGTAGCCCAGATTGTCAAAGAAAATGATGATCAATATGTATTCATCCCAGGCCACTCTGGTGATTTCATAGCGGGAAGCCACTTAGCCTACGAGATAACGGAGGACAGGAAGTTTTCCCAGGATGATGTGGTAGATTTCATTCTCCAGAAGCATCATAAACTATGGGATATGGGCCGTGGAATCAAAGAGAACGGATCAGATGTAGCCGCAGAAATAAAAAAATCATTCGGGAGCCTTCCATTTCAGTCCAATGAAGAGGCCAGTGCATTATTTGAATACTGGGACTGGAAAGAGAGACAGGCGAAGTTCATCATCAATTCTGTCAGGGTTTATGAGTACTACCAGAAAGACTGGGAAATCCCTCTTTGGGACGACCGCCTGATGGATTTCTTCCTCAAGGTCCCTGTGAGCCTGCGTTTTAAAAAATATTTATACGACTATACGCTGCATTTAATGTATCCTGATTATTTTCCAAAGCCCGCCCAGCCGGCTGGGAAGGAATCTTCTCTGAAAGAAAAGTATGGAGCATTCTACCACACTGCAAAGAAGCTGTATAACAAGAAGAAGCTTTACCAGCAATATTATACAGAACCGATGGAATGGTATGGGATTTATGAAAGCTATCCGAAATACTTGGCTGAGCTTTCCTTTAAGCAGGATAGGATAAAATATACACAGCCTTATAATATAAATTCGTTTTTGGTTAAAGACTATATTAAAAGCCTGAAAGGTGATTCCTGATGAAAGTACTTACTATCCTTGGGGCCAGACCCCAATTCATTAAAGCTGCTCCTGTGTCGCGCGCACTTAGCCGCCATATGGATGAAATCATCGTCCATACCGGACAGCATTACGATGCCAATATGTCTGATATCTTTTTTGAAGAGCTCCATATCCCGAAGCCGCATTATCAATTAGGGGTTGGTTCTGGAAACCATGGAAAGCAGACAGGCGAAATGCTGGCAAAGATTGAAGAAATCCTATTAAAAGAAACACCTGATTATCTGATGGTATATGGAGACACAAATTCAACTCTTGCGGGTGCGCTGGTTGCCGCTAAGCTGCATGTACCGGTCATTCATATTGAGGCAGGTTTGAGAAGCTTCAATAAGAAGATGCCTGAAGAGGTAAACCGCATCATGACCGATCATGTGTCTGAATTCCTTTTCTGCCCGACCGATACAGCTGTTGAAAACCTGAAGAATGAAAACATTACCCGAAATGTCTTCAATATCGGTGATGTGATGTATGATGCAGTGCTGTATAATCGCGAATTGGCAGCAGAGAAATCTGCAATCCTTACAGAAAACAGCCTGACCGAAAAAGGCTATCACCTGATTACTATACACCGTGCAGAGAACACAGATGATATTGATAATATGAAAAACATCCTTGAAGCATTCTCACAGATAGATGAAGTGAAGGTTTGGCCAATCCATCCGCGGACAAAGCACAAGCTTGCTTCTTATGGAATCAGCCTTGAAGATATCCCTAACCTGAAAGTTATCGATCCTGTTGGCTACCTGGATATGCTGACATTAGTGGCCAATTCTAAAAAAATCGTTACAGATTCAGGCGGTGTCCAGAAAGAAGCCTACTTCATGAAGGTTCCTTGCGTAACAGTCAGGGAACAGACTGAATGGGTTGAAACCCTTGCGGGGGAGGCCAATATCCTGACAGGGACAGATACTGCCAAGATTGTGGATGCAGTCAATAAAAAGGTGGAACCGCAATACAAAGAAGTTTTTGGAGATGGAAAAGCTTCCGAAAAAATTGCTGAGCTGATCAGCAAAAGATAAAGTAGGTGTCCATTCATGCTCGCAATTTTGATTTGGCTGTCAGTCTCACTCATTTCGGTAAGCCTGTTTTACAGGATATCCGGAAGTTTGTCGCTTTTTAAGCCAAATTTAAACTCGCTTATCTTTTATTATTCTTTATTTGTATCGTGCTATATCGGCAGCCTGCTGATCGTTTTGGATATCGACCATTACTATATGCTCAATAAGCTTAGGGTGTACCGGGAATTCTACAGATGGATTGGTTTTGGTGCGGTATCCTTCGTAATGGTCATGCTGCCGCTCACGATGTTTATCGTAAGCAAGCTGGCCGGGTTTGATGCGAAACAAGAATTCAATGCCTATATAAGCAAACCGATAGAGATTGGCATCAATCGAAAGAGAGACGAATTTTATCTCATTTTTCTTGCGCTATCTGTCATTTGCATGCTGGCTGTCATGTATACATTGCTGAAAACGGTACAAGTTCCGCTCATAGAGCTGCTGAAAGGCAATTTTACTGAGCTTGGAAAGCTAAGGATTGAAGCAGCCCGAAACTTCAGCGGCAATGTATATGTGCGGAACATATTCGCCATTGCCTTGACACCTTTGCTTTCTTTAATCGCTTATGTATATGCGGCAAAAACAAAGCAGCTCAAATGGATTTTTCTGTTTATGTCGCTGTTTGTATTTGCCGTATTGATCAGCGTATATGACCTGGCCAAATCGCCGATCTTATTTTACGCGATCATGTTTATTTTTGTGAGGATATACAGCGGCACGCTTGTTCTGAACAGGTGGAAAATCTACCTTTATGGAATCAGCGGAGGAACTTTGGTTATTTTGATGTATATGTTTATCCAGGGAGTCGATGACCTGGGTTCTTATTTCTCTTATTCATCCGGTCCAATCGGCAGGATCATCCTTGCACAGATTGCCCCGACCTTTCTGCATTTGAATTATTTTGGCAGTGAGGCCATCCCATTCCTTAATGGAAGCAGCCTTCCATCCATCCTGATCGGCTGGTTTGATATGGAGCAGGTCAGGTCTGCAAGGCTGGTTATGGCCAACGCATTCCCGGCGAGGGTTGCCGATGGCACCGGCGGCGTGCTCAATACTCTATATATTGCAGAAGCGTTTGCTAATTTCGGCTATATGGGCATCTTGCTTGGAACAATGTATGTAGGTATATTCGTGCAGCTCTTGTACATTGTGTTTATAAGGCTGCCTAAAAATCCTGTGCTTTTGTGCCTTTTCATTTATTTCTCAATCAATATCCCGCGAACCTTGGTCGGAGGATTTACAGATTTTCTCTTTAATCCTATTTGGATATTTATCACATTCTTATTTGCCGGCATCCTCCTATTCATTAAATTAAGGGAAGATCTCGCTTCCTTTTATCTTAAGAGGAAGTCTGGCAACCAATTATAAGGGAGAAGCTTTATGAAATCAGTTTTGCTATATTATCCATTCAAGCTGGCGGAAAACGCCAACAGCGGATCCAAACTGCGTCCAATAGAAATTCATCGGGCATTTAAACAGTGGGGGGAAAGAGAAAATGTAGAAGTCCTTCTTCTGTCCGGCACATCAGCCGAAAGAAATGCCCTGTTTGAAGATTGGAAACAGCAGGGGAAGCTGGATGATATCTGGTTCTGTTATATGGAAAACCAGACCATCCCATTTTGGCTTACAGATCCCGGCCATAAACCCGATAAGCCATTTGTGGATACAAAGGTGATGAAATTCCTTAAAAGCCGGCGTGTTCCAGTTGGCGTTTTTTACAGAGATGTGTATTGGAAGTTTGATGAGCTTTACCCTTTAAAAGGGGTTAAAAAAGCTGTTATGAAAACAATATACAGGATGGAAGAGAGATTCTACAATAAATATTGCCAGGCTATCTTCCTGCCAAGTGATGCAATGGGTGCTTATGTGGACATCCCCAGGGAAAAGATAGCACTTCCTCCCGGAGGTAAATACAGGGGTTCCGATAAGGGTGCAGTTCGCAGCTCAGGAGTCAAAAAGGGCTTATATGTCGGAGGAATTAATAATGAGGATTACGGGCTGTTCCTACTTCTCGAAGCTATGGATCTTGCCAACCGTGAGCAGGAAATCCTTAACCTGACGATTGTCTGCAGGAAAGATGAGTTTGAAAAGCTCTCCGAAAAGAAAAAAAAGCTTATTATGAAGAAAAATGTACAGGTCAAGCATATAAGCGGAGATAAACTGGATGAGCTGTACAAAGAAATGGACTTTGCATTTATTCCAAGGTATAAAAGCACTTACAATGATTTTTCAGTGCCAGTTAAGCTTGTCGAGTATTTATCCAACGATCTTCCGCTTGTAGCCACAAATTGCGAGGCGCAAAAGCAGATCATAGAAGAAGATGGCTATGGGATCATCTGTGAAGATAACCCGGAATCTATGGCAAGGGCCATAAAGAATATGTCTGAGAAGTCGGACAGCCTCAGGGAAAATATCAGGAATAGCTTTATGAGGAAACATTCCTGGCTGGCAAGAGTAGAAAAAGTCAAGAACACGCTGGTAAAGGAGGAACTATGAGAGTATTGATTTTGGCGCCCAGCCGTTCCATCCATACACATAAGTGGGCATTATACTATAAGAACAATGGGATTGACGTAAGGGTGGCAACCTTTCCGGACCATTATTCCGAGGAAAATGCCCGGGAGATAGATACAATTGTCCTGCCAAAGCTTCTGCCGGGCAAACTGTCATACTTTTCAAGCGTGTTCGCCGTAAAGAAAGCGATCAGGCAATTTAAGCCCGATATCCTTCATGCCCATTATGTTTCGAGCTATGGGCTCGTCGGTGCACTTGCTGATTTTAAGCCGTTTTACGTGTCGGTCTGGGGAAGGGATATTTTCCAATTCCCTCAGCAGGGATCCATCAATAAAAAGATTGTGGATTACACGCTCCAAAAAGCAAGTGTCATCTGTTCCACCAGCCATATTATGGCGAAGGAAACGAATAAGTATACAAATAAAAAAGTATTTGTTACGCCATTTGGAGTCGACATGAAGAAATTCCGTCCCATTGAAGGACTGCGCACACCTGATGCCATTACCATCGGGACAGTTAAAGCTTTATCAGATAAATATGGAATAGGCGATCTCATCACCGCTTTTGCTGAAATCCATAAAAAGAATAAGAATACAGAGCTGCTCATCGTGGGAGATGGTCCGCAAAGAGCAGAATACGAGGAGATGGCAGAACGGCTTGGAATTTCTTCGGCCACGACTTTTACTGGCAGAGTACCGAATGATGCTGTACCAGAGTATATCAATAAAATTGATGTCTTTGCAGTTCCTTCAACAGAAGACAGCGAAAGCTTCGGTGTTGCGGCAGTAGAATCAATGGCCTGCGGCGTCCCTGCGGTTGTTTCAAATGTAGGGGGCCTTCCCGAGGTGGTAATCGAGGGCAGGACAGGCTATGTCGTGCCGAAGGAAAATCCGGAAGAATTGGCTAAGGCAATCTTTGCGCTTATAGATAATCCTGAAGAGCGGCGCAAAATGGGTGATGCCGGAATTGTCCATGTAAAGGAGAATTATAATTGGACAGATAATGCCGATGGTATGCTGAAACTATACGAAGAGACACTGTCAAAGGGGATGAATTCATGATAAAAAAAGCTGTAATTCCTGCAGCCGGGCTTGGGACAAGATTCCTGCCTGCAACAAAAGCACAGCCGAAGGAAATGCTGCCGATCGTGGACAAGCCAACTATTCAATACATTATTGAGGAAGCTGTAGAGTCGGGAATTGAAGATATCATCATTGTGACCGGCCGGAATAAACGCGCGATTGAAGACCACTTCGACAAGTCGGTCGAGCTTGAAATGCTGCTGGACCGGACAGGCAAGGAAGAAATGCTGGAGGTTGTTGAAAGAATCTCAAACCTGGTGGATATCCACTATGTCAGACAGAAGGAGCCGCTCGGTCTCGGCCATGCCGTTCTTTGTGCAAGGAAGTTCATCGGCAACGAGCCTTTTGCTGTCCTGCTGGGCGATGATATAGTCGACAGTGAGGTGCCTGCCCTTAAACAGATGATTGATCAATATAATACTGTACAATCAAGCATTCTGGGCTGCAACGAGGTCCCGCGGTCTGAAGTGAATAAGTATGGAATTGTCGATTATTCAGATCAGTCCGGCCAGCTGTATAAAGTCAAAAGCCTTGTAGAAAAGCCGGCAGTAGAAGAAGCTCCTTCCACACAAGCCATCGTCGGGCGCTATTTGCTGACTCCGGCCATATTTGATATGCTGGAAACCATCAAGCCTGATAAAAAGGGTGAAATCCAGCTTACCGATGCCATAGACAAGCTTCTGGAGTCCGAATCAATCTATTCTTACATCCTTCAAGGCAACCGCTATGATGTCGGGGACAAATTCGGCTTCCTTCAGGCTTCCATTGATTATGCATTAAAAAGGCCGGATCTAAAGGATAAGCTGGAGAGTTACCTTAAGCAAATCATAAGAAAATAATGGGGTTAAGTTAATGAAAGTAATCTATCTTTGTCAGCATTTCCCCCCTGAAACCGGGGCTCCCCAAATACGGGTATATGAAGTGAGCAAAGAGCTGCTCAGCCGCGGGCACCAAGTGGAAGTTCTCACTGCTTTCCCGCATCATCCCTGGGGAATCATTCCTGATGAATATAAAGGGAAATTTTATATGTATGAAGAATGGGATGGCATCCCTGTCCACCGCTCCTGGATTTATCCTTCACCAAAGGGCAGCTTCTGGAAAAGGCTTGCATCTTATTTTTCTTTTACCTTCAGTGCTTTTTATTCGATTATCAAATCAAAGCCTACTGACGTCATCATCTGTAATTCACCGCCGCTGTTCCTGGGCATTACCGGTTATATCGGAGCCAAGCTGAAACGGGCGAAATTTGTATTCAATGTGGCTGACATATGGCCGGAATCAGCAGTGGAGCTTGGAATATTAAAGAATAGATCCTTTATCAGGCTTGCCGAAAAGCTGGAAAAGTTCCTGTACAAAAAGTCATGGAAGATTGCTACTGCGACTGAAGGGATACGCGATTATATGATCAATAAAGGCAAGAAACCGGAAGATGTCTTCCTTTTGCCTAACGGGGTAAATACTGACACGTTTATACCTCTTCCCAAAAACATGGAGCTGATCAATGAACTTGGTTTAGCAGGCAAAAAGATCTTTATGTATGCCGGCGCCCTTGGTTATGCACAGGGACTGGACTCTGTCCTCCGTGCTGCAAGCATCCTGAAAGAAACTGATCCTGATGCCCATTTTGTTTTTGTAGGGGATGGACAGGAGAAAGACAAACTGCTTGCCTTAAAAGAAGAGCTTAGCCTTCATAACGTGACGTTTTATGGATCTGTTCCCGTATCAGAAATGCCTAATATGTTTTCGATAGCTGACTATAGTGTTGTGTCGCTGCGCAATATTGAGCTTTTTAAAGGGGCAAGGCCTTCGAAGATCTTCCCTGCGATTTCCACAGGTACGCCCGTACTGTACTGCGGGGATGGAGAGAGTGCGGCAATCCTGGAAGAACATGATTGCGGCAGGATTGCCCCGCCTGAAAATCCAGAGGGGATAGCTGCTGCTGTTTCCGAGCTTATGAATGTTTCGGAAAGCCAATACGAAATCATGAGCACCAATGGACGAAGGCTGGCAATTGATGAATATTCATGGAAAAGCATCGTGGACGAGCTTCTTGCTAGGATCTCGGATGCTTCCAAGGAAAAAGCCAATTCCTGAGTGGAATTGGCTTTTTTCTTATTTTGAAACCGTTGTTCCTTTAAAATAATGGGTTAATATCTGTTCGGCTGTCCAGCCTCGTTCTGCATATCCCTTTGCCCCGTATTGGCTCATGCCGATCCGGTGGCCCCATCCTTTTCCGGTAACCGTGATGGAGGTGACCCCGGAGCCGCCTTCATTCGAGACGATGCCTCCAGAGGTCTGAATAGAAACGTGTGACCCATCCAGAGATATTTGCCCGGAGGCTGTCTGAACGCTCTGGCCTTTCAAGTCTGTCACAGTTTCAGTGCCAGTGGAAGTCTGGACCGATAAAGCCTGCTGTCCGCCTGTTAATTCGATGTCAAACCAGTTGGAATAAAGCATATTGTAGACACTGGAGTTGGACAGCGGGAACAGCTTCCTGATTACTGATTCGTTTCCGGTGACTGTTTTGTCGCCGGCAGAGGTTTTTACTGTTACTGCACTGACCTCGCCATTAGCCCCGGATTTGGTGAGCTGGACATCATATAGTACGACTGAGCTCCCAGTAAATCCAAATGAAGCAAGAATTTGAGAAGGGGCGAACGTTTCGGTCCAATTTTTGAATACTGATGTTTCATAAGGATCATCTACAGAAACAAGATAAGGGAAGTTCTTTTGGTCGGAATTCCAGACATCGCCGACATTGGCCGTTTTACCTCCGCTGGTCGAGAAAAAGAAGGTCTGGATTGGCTTTCCATTATATTTTACCAGGAGCCCGTCTGTTTCCTGGATGGCTGTATTGGAACGCCCATCTTCACCTGAATAGCCTCTGTAAACCTGACTTGTTGCTGTAGTTGTCAGCATCATCATATTTGCCGCATAACTTCTCGCAGCAATTGCCTGTGCTTTTAGTGCTTCTTTATGCCAGGAAGCAGGCATTTCATTTGGAACGACTCCTTTCAGGTAGTCTTCCATATCCAGATAATTGACTATTTGTATACTGCTTCCACTTGGCGCAAGGGAAAAGCTGCCTCTGTATGATATCCCATTGCTCAACTTTCCAATTGAGGTGCTGTTTCCCGTGATTTCCTCAAGGTTGAAACCTGTGCTTGAAGATTGGGTGAAACTGCCGAATGAGGCTGTGATGCCTTTTGTATCCTTTTTGAATGAAATAGAAGTATGGGCCGGAATGCTTGTAATAATGCCGGTATCCTTGTTTTTAAGCTGATACTCCCCATTTGTTGTGATTGTGGGGCTGGCTGCCAGCTGAACTGAAATCTTCACTTCATTTGCATATGTAACAGCCTCGGCTGCTTTTGCTGCAGGAGCTTGAGCAAAGCCGGACAGCGAAAAAGCGAGAATGATTGCCAAAAGCTTTTTCACTTTATCTCACCTCGCCAAGATTCGCAATCATCCAGCCTTTCACTCCTGCGGAAGTTTCAACATTGTACCATTTCTCGCCTTTTGCATTGGTGAAAGCAGAGATGTAATTTAACACAGCTCCTTTAGGCAGCAGCTGGAGGACTGAGTAGCTGGTTGTGGCACCTTTTCTCAGATTAACTTCCCCTGTTGTAACAACCTGGCTTGGCGCAGCCGAAGATGGCCTTGATGTGGAAACGTCACTGGAGTGAACCCATCCTTTGACTGTGGCAGAAAGCTCAACACGATACCATAATCCGCTGGAAGAAGTGAAGGAATCAATGACCTTGAGAGAGCTTCCGCTTGATTTTACTGCAATGACCTTATAGTCTCTTGTAGCCCCGGAATGGATATTAACACTGCTCTTGTTCGCATAAACGGCAGAAGGCAGGCCTGAAGCAGGCGGCTGTGCGGCAGGAGGAGGAGTTGTAGGTGCTGCAGGTGTTCCCCCTTGTGCCAGCTGAGCTTTCAGAGCATTGATTTCCTGCTGCTGGGCATTCAACTTCGTTTCCAGTTCACTCACCTTTGACTTGACAGGATTAAGCTGGGAAGTGACCCAATCAACACTCGCAAGTACAACATTGCTTGCAGCATCTATTCCTTTTGGCGAAGAAAAGGCCGCCCCGGTACCTATACCGATAGTTAAAACACCGGCAGCAATTATTTTTTTTGTATGTTTCATCATTGACCCCCTGGTATGTTTATTAAAAAATGATTGGGGGTACAGGTCTGTAGCCCCAATCATTCTCGTAAACTTATAGCTTAGAAGTTATTAAAATATTGTTCGAGCCCTTTAGTGATCCCGACAGCTGCTTTCGTGCGGAAAGCAGTAGTTTTTAATAATGCTTCCTCGCTTGGATTGGAAAGGAAAGCAAGTTCTACCAATACGCTTGGCAGCTCATTCATTCTATTAACATAGAAGTTCTGCTCTTTAACTCCGCGGTTATAGGTGCCCAGTGAAGATACCATGCTCTTTTGCACAGCTTCGCCGAGCGTCTTGCTTCGCGGACCGTTGAAATTGACTGTCGAGTTGTAATAAGTAGTTGATCCTCTGGAACTTGAGGAGAAAGAATCTCCGTGAATGCTGATAAATGCATCAGCTTCAGATTTATTTGCTATCGAAGTCCTTTCAGACAACTCCAGGAAAATATCTGTGCTTCTTGTCAGGATCGGAATGGCGCCGTACTTTTCCAGTTCTGCCTTCAGCAGAAGGGCAGTTCCCAGATTCACGTCCTTCTCCCTTAATCCTGTAGGCCCGATAGCCCCAGTATCTTTGCCGCCATGTCCTGCATCAATGATGATTTTCTTGCCTAAAAGCCCGTTGGGGATGACTTTTACCGATACTTTGTCTTTATAATCCCTTAATGTAAATGTGTAGCCTGGCTCAAAGGTAAGCACCACTGATTCCTGGGCACCGGAAGCAAAGGTTTCAACAGACTTGATGCCTTGAATGCTGCCTGATGGAAGTTCTACATCTGTCATTCCTCCGGTCAGTTTAAGTCTGTTGGAAGAAAGGACAGAATAAGAGATGTCAAAACTCATCGGCTTCTGCCATGTTAAATAAGTATCTGCTCCTGAAGAAGTAACAGACGGGGCAAACAGGCCTTTTGAAGAAACAGTCGATGTCTGTGCTTCAAGGACCCATCCTCTGGTGCCGCTGCTGTTTTCCGCGTTGAGCCATCCGTTCAGTTTTCCAAGTACAATCAGAGATTCGTTGGCTTTTAGATAAGAGCTTACCGCATATTTGGAATTTGCTCCCTTGCGCAGGACAGCACCGCTCTTGGCAAACGCATACTGGTGGTCATTCAGGGAAGATACAAGCTCATTAGCAGGTGTCCAGCCGGTTCTTCCGGTGGAGCTTTTTATATTGAGCCATTGCTCTCCATTTGCATTGACGAATGAGCCAAGGATTGTAACATTGCTGTTGTAAGCAAGCCGTTCTGTAACTTTATATTGATAAGTGGCCCCAGAGTAAAGGGCAGCATTCCTGGTTCCTACAATCTTTGTGCCGCCGATAGGGGCAGGAGCAGAAGGCTGCTGCTTTGAAACGACGGATTCATGTACCCAAACAGACTGGTTCGAGCTCGTCAAAGCTTTATACCAGACAGCATTGGATGAATCAGTGGCTGTTGCGATCCCCTTAAGGCTTTCTCCTTTTTTAGCCTGTCCGGCTACGGAATAGCTTGTCGATGGGCCGCTGCGCAGGTTAGCTACATCAACACTTACATATAAATTAATATTTAACGACTGTTCACTGCTGACAGACTCTGCCCGGACCCATCCCATAAGGGAGGAGCTGACTTCAATCCTCAGCCATGCATCGCCGCTGCTATGGACAAAGTGATCTATCACTTTTACTTTTTGATTGATTGTGAGCTTGGCAGCAGATGCATAAGTATCTGTTGCCCCTTTTCGAACGTCTATACCGCTTGCCTGGCTATATACATAGCTACCAACGGCTGGAAGCACCGGATCTGATGGGCTTGGAGGCTTCACAGTGCTGAAAGCCGATTCAGGCACCCAGCCTTTTACTGAGCCCAGATCCACTCGATGCCATTTCTCTCCGGCGGCATTGGTAAAGCTGTCGATTACTTTGACTTGCTGATTCTTCGCAAGGTATGCAACAGCAGCATATGAATTTGTTGCGCCTTTTCTTACAGGTGTATTATCAGCCTGGACAGTTTTAGTTTCCGCTGCTGGAGGGGGAGGCTTAACCTCGGAAGCAGGTGAGACATAGTCTTTAATTACCCAGCCTGTTGCCGTACCGGTTTCGATCCTGTACCAAAATTCTCCATTGGCATTTTTGAAGCTGTCAATTACTTTGACAGAGGTTCCCTTGGACAGCTGGGCAGCCACTGCATAGGAAGTGGTGGCTCCTTTTCTGATATTGACTTTATCTCCGCTGATCACACCCATTTTGCCGTTCTCTATCAAACCGGCTTGAGGGGCAGTGAAGTGGGCGGCTAAGCCCCATCCTTTTTCAGCTCCAAGATCGACGCGATACCAAAGTTCCCCGTTGGCATTTGTAAACTCATCCACTACCGTTACGTTTTTACCGGTAGTGAGGCTTGCGACTAGGGGATAAGAACTAGTAGCTCCTTTGCGGATATCTACCTTTTGATCTACAGACATACTAGCAGGAAGATTGGCAGCTTTAGCATCTTCAGCCTGCATGAGGATTGGAAACAAAGCAGCAGTGGCAAGAACTGAAGAAGCAATTATTTTTTTCACGTTTTTACCTCCATGGACAAAATATTGGTTCATATCCTATTCTATCGAAAATTGTCAAATCTTCCAACCCATAGAAGGAAATAGAAATTAGGAAATTGGTAGGGAATTTATACCAATATATGAAAGCGCAAAAAAAACCGGCTCATACAGAGCCGGTCAGGATTAAGGCTGGCTATTATATTCTGATGCTGTATCAGAGCTGTTAGAACTGCTCTGATATGGAGTGCTGCCATCCAGCGCAGTGTTCAGGGTATTGCTTAACTCTGCAAGGGAATCTTCGTATGGAATATAGTAATATGCATCATTAATATATTCATCATAGCCTTTTATGGAAAGGTTCTCGATCGGTGTGGTTCTTATTTGTGAATATAGCTTTACAAAGCTGACAAATTTTGACGGCGGTATATTCGTTTTGACGTTATTGCCGAGATCATCCATAATATCGTCGATTTTTGTAATAGAGCTAAAAGAAGTCCCTTTATCAACGATCTCCTTGATTACCTGCTGCTGCCTCTCATTGCGCCCCATATCCCCTTTTGGATCTGTTTTGCGCATTCTCACATAGGCAAGTGCTTCATTTCCGTTCAGATCCATCTCACCTTCATGGAAGGTTTTCCACTTCAGGCTTTCTGTAAGCTGCGCCTTAAATGTAAACGGAACATCGACTGTTACACCTCCGAGCGTATCAACGATATCCTCAAATCCATCGAAGTTGGTTGTGACATAGTAATCAATCGGCACATCAAGCAAATCCTGGACAGCATTAACTGTTGTTTCTATTCCGCCATTTCCAAATGAATGGGTTATCTTTGTTTTGTATCCGATCTCGGGGATATAGAGCCTTGTATCCCGCGGGATGCTTAGTACGTATACTTCTTCAGTCTGCGGATTTACGGTTACGAGCATCAATACATCAGAGCGCGCCCCGCCTTCCTGTGTTTCGAGTCCGACGAGAAGGACATTGAATGGATCCTTTGTCACCTGCACTTCTTCTTCCCTGTGGGTGGCTACCTTATCGGGGTTCAGCTCCTGGTATATATCATCAGTGGCCTGTTTTGCATTGCTTAAAATATCATAAGCGAAATAAGATCCGCCGCCCAAGACAATTAAAAGTATTATAAGGACAAAGATACGCCAGAAGCGCAGCTTTTTCTTTCTCCTCGTAGATCTAGATTTAGCCATATAGTAATATCCCTACTTTTTATTGTGATTAGTTCCAAATATCTATGCAATAGTTTATTTTACAGAAAACTTCAAACTTCGTAAATGAAAATTAAGCGTAAATCATGAAACATCTTCCTCCAAGTAAAGCAGCTCCCCTTCCTCCAGCCGGCATTGGCCATTTGAGAGGTCGATGAACCAATTTCTGTAGGCGTCTACAGACTGCTGTTCGACAAAAACAGCTATTTCCACCTTGTCGAGATAATGGATCTCTTTAATTTGGTATACAGAGGAGCGGAGTTCATTTTCGATTTTACCGAGCAGGGTATAATCTATGAAAGCCCTCATAATCCTCATCAGCTTGCGTTCTACCATGCCTGTTTCTGTTATACCTTCAGAAGCTGACTTGCCATATGCCCTGATAAGGCCTCCCGCCCCTAATTTTATTCCTCCAAAATAGCGTGTCACAACCACTACAGTATCTTTTAAATGTTTCTTTTTTAGAACTTCAAGGATAGGAACCCCGGCTGTTCCGCTCGGTTCTCCGTCATCATTCGCTTTTTGGATCAGGTCATTCTCGCCAATCATATATGCAGAGCAATTATGGGTTGCATCATAATGCTTCTTTTTAATGGATTGGATAAACTCCAAAGCTTCTTCCTCTGATTCTGCCCTTGATACATGGGAAATGAATCTTGATTTCTGGATTACGATTTCATGTTCTCCGCCATTCTTGACTGTTAAGTATCTTTCCAGCATATTAGCTTCCTTTCTGCTCTTAATTTATATTCTGCTGCAGAACCTCTATATTCCCTTTATAATGCCCTGTCCCTTATTATAATTCGACAATATCCGCTGAATTTCTTTTTATTCCGATTGTAATAAAACTTTAATATAGGCGTCTTTTTTGCATGTTATAATAAACATTATTCAAAATTACTTTTCAACTATTGCAGAATAGTATTTGTGAGGTCCTATATCCGGTGAATTAGATTCTGGACTACTCTATTTCTATTATAAAATACTAATAATGCTTTTAGGAAAGTAGGATATTAGGCGCAGTTTTCTTACATAAGCTATGTCTATTTACCGAATTTTAGCGTATTTGGTATAGTTTTCATACGTAAAATATAGTATATCTTTCTAATTCACGCTAAAATAGTGACAGAATGCCGGAAGGGTTTTCATTTGACCAGCTTCATGCCTAGCCGCTGTACTTGGGCAATAGCTTGTTCTAAACATATGTCTTTCTATATAAAGAAAGGAATGGACCTGCTATCGTTTTGCCGCGCGTATAGTCATAAGCTGACTGGGCAATGGAGGTACTTAGATGACAAGAAAAAAAATCGACACAGTCACTCTTGATCTAATTCTGGAAAAAATGATCGACACTGTAGGCAATAGTAAAGATGAGATATTCAGAATTGGGGAAAAGTGCAGACAGGACTATGAAACTTTAGCGGAAGAACTCAAAGAAGTTAAACAATTAGTTATAGAGACAATAGATAACGGGGACAGGCTGGAAGGGCAGACGAGGTTTGCCAGGAAACGGCTTTCGGAAGTAAGCATGCATTTCAAGGACTACACGGAGTCGGAAGTCCGTGAAGCATATGAAAAGGCACATCAGCTGCAGATGGAATTGTCGATGAACAGGCAGCAGGAGAAGCAGCTCAGGGATCGCCGCGATGATATTGAAAGAAGGCTGCTGGGCATTACGGAAACCATAGAACGGGCAGAAAAGCTTGTTTCACAGATATCGGTTGTCATGAATTATATGATGAGCGATCTTAAGCAAGTTGGCGAGGTTCTGGAAGACGCGAAGCTAAAGCAGGATTTTGGGCTGAAGATCATCGAAGCCCAGGAGGAAGAGCGCAAACGCCTCTCAAGGGAAATCCATGACGGCCCGGCCCAGATGATGGCCAATGTGATGATGCGCTCCGACCTTATCGAACGGATATACCGGGAGCGGGGCGGTGACGAAGCGCTCAGGGAAATCCGGAGCCTGAAAAAAATGGTCAGAAATGCTTTATATGAGGTCAGGAGGATCATCTATGATCTCAGGCCGATGGCTCTTGATGACCTTGGGCTCGTTCCTACTCTGAAGAAGTATCTTCAGACCATTGAAGAGTACCATAAAGATACAAAAATCCAATTTATCAATATTGGAGAAGACAGAAGGCTTCCTTCCAATTATGAAGTTGCCTTGTTCCGGCTGATACAGGAGTCTGTACAGAATGCACTTAAGCATGCCAAGAGCAAAGAAATCATTGTGAAGCTGGAACTGTCCAAGGCAGGCATTACCGCTGTCATTAAGGATAATGGCCAAGGCTTCAATCCAGACCAGCGCAAAAATGAATCCTTCGGCATCATCGGCATGAAGGAAAGAGTCGAGCTGCTGGAAGGGCAAATTTCGATCGATTCCAAAATAGGCACCGGAACGGTCGTGCTAATACAAATTCCTTTTAATCAATAATAGATAAATATAACAGGAGATTTAGGGAGGCGTAACACAATGACTACAAAAATCGTCATTATAGATGATCATCAGCTATTCAGAGAAGGGGTAAAGCGAATACTGGATTTCGAAAAAACTTTCGAGGTTGTAGCTGAAGGCGATGATGGCACAGAAGCTGTAGGCCTGGTTGAGGAATATAATCCTGATGTCGTGATCATGGATATCAACATGCCCACAATCAACGGTGTGGAAGCGACAAAGCAATTAGTGGAGAAATACCCGGATGCAAAGGTCATCATCCTTTCCATCCATGATGATGAAAACTATGTAACACATGCACTGAAAACGGGAGCGAGCGGTTATCTGCTGAAGGAAATGGATGCCGACGCGCTTGTTGAAGCGGTCAAAGTGGTGGCTGACGGAGGCTCTTACCTGCATCCGAAGGTAACCCATAATCTGGTCAAAGAATACCGCCGCCTGGCATCTGATGAAAACGGCAGCGGCGAAGGATATACTCAGATGGAAATCCGCCGTCCGCTGCATCTGCTGACACGCCGGGAATGCGAAGTCCTTCAGCTTCTTGCTGACGGAAAAAGCAACCGCGGCATTGGCGAAGCATTGTTCATCAGTGAAAAAACAGTTAAGAACCATGTGAGCAATATCCTGCAGAAAATGAATGTAAATGACCGCACCCAGGCTGTTGTTGTAGCCATCAAGAATGGCTGGGTTGAGGTAAGATAGTGGGGGGCACGCTGAGGCGTGCTCTTTTTTATGCTGTCATTATAATGTAATGTAAACTTCGGAAAATAGTTGTTTACAAAATATGTAATTATATGTTAAAAATAGGTTAAAAGTAATGGATGGAGGGTTTTAATAGATTATGACCAGCCTGCTGCTTTTATCAGATGAGAATTTGTTCAAAGTTTTCGAGGACGCCCTGCTTTGTGATGTGGACAATGACTTTCTTGAACTGATCGCCGATGAAATCAACCGGAGGCAGCTTTCTCATCTTCTGCCGCTAGCCGCCAATTACTAGCTTCTTTCAGCTTTACCCCTTTTAAAAAATCTGTCCCCCTAATATTAAGCTTTCTTTTCTCCCTAGGATTTTCCCTTGTTTTCATATAAAATATAAATTGGACATATAGTAGAGAAAAAACAAAGGATGGTACTCTTTATATGAGAACAGCCGTAGTAACAGACAGTACTGCATACATCCCGAAGGAATTGCGGGATCGACTGAACATACATATGATCCCTCTCAGCGTGATTTTCGGAAACGAGACATACGAAGAAGAGGTAGAAATTACAGCCGAAGCCTTCTATGAAGAAGTGAAGCATAAGGAACTGCCGACGACCTCACAGCCTTCGACAGGCCAATTCGTCGAGCTGTTTGAAAAATTGGCGGCCGACTATGATGCGGTCATCAGCATCCATCTGTCGAGCGGCATCAGCGGCACCTATCAGGGAGCCGTCACCGCAGGGAGCATGGTTGAAGGAATCAGGGCGTATCCATTTGATTCCGAAATCAGCTGCATGGTTCAGGGCTTTTATGTCATTGAAGCGGCAGAAATGGCCGCGGCAGGCAAGGATCCGCAGGACATCATGGCCCGCCTGGAAGAAATGAAACAGACGGTGCGTGCCTACTTTATGGTGGATGACCTTTCCCATCTGCAGCGCGGCGGCCGCCTTTCAAGTGCCCAGGCGCTGATCGGCAGTCTGCTTCAGGTCAAGCCGCTTCTTCATTTCCAGGACAAAGTCATCGTGCCATTCGAAAAAATCCGCACCCGCAAAAAAGCGATGAAGCGGATTGCTGACCTTCTTGGAGAAGCTGCATCAGGCGGCGGGGAATACCGCGCCGTCATCATCCATGCGAACCGCGAGAAGGAAGCTGACGAGTGGAAAGCAGAGCTGGAAAAAGAGCTGCCGAACGTCGAATTCATGATCGGCTACTTCGGCCCGGTCATCGGCACACATCTTGGCGAAGGCTCTATGGGGCTTGGCTGGTATAAGAAATAAAAAATGCCGCTCCGAGGTTTTCGGAGCGGCTAGTTTTTACTTTGTTAATGCATCAGTCAGGTTAGGCACGATTTGCTTTTTACGTGAAACAA
This sequence comes from Bacillus sp. SRL543, assembly GCF_984799205.1. Classification (NCBI taxonomy): domain Bacteria; kingdom Bacillati; phylum Bacillota; class Bacilli; order Caryophanales; family Bacillaceae; genus Bacillus; species Bacillus sp. SRL543. Next base: position 4,186,762 of record NZ_OZ481794.1, on the reverse strand, counting down.
CACCCTGCAGGACAGCTTTCTCATCAGCAAGCACCACATTGAATGCTTTCTCGACAGCAGCTGCTTCCTTGCCAAGCGCAAGCGCGACAGAATCGTTCGTCAGGATGTTAGTTGCAACAAACAGGAACAGATCCAAGCCTTTTTCCTCGATTGTGCTGTTGATTACCGCACGCAATTCTTCTTCAAGCGCAAACACATCGTTTGTATCAACGGCGTTCACCTGCGCCACTTCCACTTTAGCAGAACCCATCTGGAATTCCTTCGCATCCAGGCTGACAAGCTGTGCAGCAGACTTATCGCTCAGATCGGCACCAGCCTTCAGCATTTCAAGGCCATACTCTTCCGCATCCACACCCGCGATTTCCGCAAGCTCATGTGCAGCTTTCACATCTTCGTCTGTGCAAGTCGGTGATTTGAACAGAAGGGAGTCAGAAATGATGGCGGACAGCATCAGGCCAGCGATGTTTTTTGGAATACTCTTGCCGTTTTCCTTGTACATTTTGTTCAGAATCGTTGCAGTACAGCCGACAGGCTCGCAGCGGTAGTACAAAGGATCGCTTGTTTCAAAGTTGGCGATGCGGTGGTGGTCGATCACCTCAGCCACACGCACACTTTCAATTCCGTCTGCACTCTGCTGGCGTTCATTGTGGTCTACAAGAATGACAGTTTGCGCTTCGTCAGACACATTGCTGATCAGGCGGGGGGCTTCAGCGCTGAACTTTGTCAAGGCGTGTTGAGTTTCGCCGTTGATTTCGCCTAGGCGCACGGCTTCAACTTCCTGGCCAAGTTGAGTTTTCAGGTCTGCGTAAGCCAAAGCTGAGCAGATTGTATCTGTATCTGGGTTTTTATGTCCGAAAATTAAGGTTTTTTCCATATGTAGATCTCCTTTTTTAGGTGGATTCTTCATGGTTTATTATAGAGGAAATTGAGGGGGGAATCTAGGGGAGAGTTTGGGGTGTGGCGGGTTGGCAGGAATGGAGGGAAGTGTGGAGAGAGCTGCAGTTTGAGGCGGGGTGCTGTTGATAAGAGCGGAGGAGTCGGAGTTGCTAATATATGGGGAAAGTTGCTAGTAAAAATGGAAAGTTGCTAATATATGGGGAAAGTTGCTAATAAAAGAGAAAAGTTGCTAATATATTGGAAAAGTTGCTAATAAAAGGGGAATGCAGCATCTCGCGGGGAAGGCTGCCCCGGGGCGAGGTCGCAAATATATCGAGAAAGTCGCAAATAAATGGTTTGAACTCGCAAAAAATATGAAAAAGTCGCAAATAAAACTTAAAACTCGCAAATATCCCGCAAATAAACAGGAAAGGATGATTAGTTTGAAGTTCAAAATCCAAGAAGGGCGCCTCATCCAGGACCAAAATGGCACTCCAATCTCCAAACTCGCTGAAATTCCGGTCATTCCGCTCAATCCATCCTTCAAACCGGATGAAAAACTGGCCGAAATGCTCACCGGCAAACAGCTCCTCACAGACGAACTCCCCTTCACGCCACAAGAAATCGACCAGCACTACCAAAACGGCTACCTCATCTACCGCCCAGGCATCCTCCTCACCGGAAAAAAACCTCAATGTGCCCGCTGTGGCAACACCCAAACTCACCTTTTCGCCAAATTCCCCTGTGCCAGATGCGGTGAAGACTGCCTCTACTGCCGAAGCTGCATCATGATGGGACGGGTCAGCTCCTGCACACCGCTCGCCAGCTGGCAAGGTCCAGAACCACCCCAGCCCCAGCCAAAAACCTACCTGGAATGGTCAGGCAATCTATCCGACGGCCAGCAGACTGCCTCCGACCGCACAGCACAAGCTATCCATCAAAACAAAGAACTCCTGGTCTGGGCGGTATGCGGAGCCGGAAAAACAGAAGTCCTTTTCGCAGGCGTTGACCTTGCCCTACAAGCCGGAAAAAGAGTCTGCCTCGCCACACCACGGACAGATGTGGTCCTCGAACTCACTCCGCGCCTGAAAAAAGTATTCCCTGAAATAACGGTTGCATCCCTCTACGGCGGCAGCGAAGACCGCCATCTCTACGCCCCGCTCACCATCGCCACCACCCACCAGCTGTTCCGCTTTTACCAGGCATTCGACACTGTCATCCTGGACGAAGTCGACGCTTTCCCTTATTCAGTTGACTCAACCCTGCAATACGCCGTCCAGCAGGCAAGAAAGCCTGTGTCCTCTATGATCTATCTAACCGCCACACCTAACCAAAAATGGCAGAGAGACTGCTCCTCCGGTAAAAGGGACCATGTCACCATTCCAGCACGCTACCACCGCCATCCGCTCCCTGTCCCGGAATACCGCTGGTGCGGGAACTGGGAGAAGCTTTTAAAAAAAGATAAGTTGCCCGCGCCGCTCATCAGCTGGATCAGCCACCGCATCCAAGCCTCCAAACAGATCCTCCTGTTCTTTCCCCGCATCGACATCATGGAAGCAGCACTGCCGCTGATACAAAAGCTCCACCCACAAACTGATTCCGTCCATGCCGAAGATCCCGACCGAAAAGCCAAGGTCCAAAAAATGCGCAATAAAGAAACGCAGATTCTCTTAACCACCACCATCCTTGAAAGAGGCGTCACCTTCCCAAATATCGACGTAGCTGTTATCGGCGCTGAGCACCATGTCTTCACCGAAAGCGCCCTTGTCCAAATCTCCGGCCGCGTCGGCAGGAGCGCAGATTTCCCCAGCGGCACCATCACCTTTTTCCACTTCGGCAAAACAGAAGAAATGATCAAAGCCAAAAACCAGATTACAGGTATGAACAGGGAAGCGAAACGAAGGGGGCTAATATTGTATGAATCTTTTTCAAGCTAATCATTGCCTTATCTGTCATAAAGAGATTGATGTGGAAATCGGCTGGCACGAGCTGTTTACACGGACGGAGGAGAAGGTAATATGCAGGGAGTGTGAAGATAGCTTTGATGAGTTAAAGGGAATGTTATGCAGAGTCTGCGGGAGGCGGCTGCAGGAGCTTGATCCCCAGTTCGTTAATGGCGATATCTGCTATGACTGCATCCGCTGGGAAAAAGACCCCGAATGGGAAGGCGCCCTCAGCCGGAATATCTCTCTTTACGCCTATAACGGCTTCCTCCAGGAGCTGATTGCCCGCTATAAATTCAGAGGGGACTATATTTTGGCCAACGTGTTTAAACAAAAGTTAAAAAGAAACATAGAAACTCTCAAGCCAGACCTAATCATCCCCATCCCGCTCAGCCCCGAGCGCCTCTACGAGCGCGGCTTCAATCAGGCCGATGCCCTCATCATCGCAGCGGGCCAAAATCCATCCCATATCCTCACCCGCAACCACACCGAAAAGCAGTCCAAAAAATCTCGCGAAGAAAGAATCCATCTCCATAAAATTTTCAATATAAGCACATCCGCCACATTCAAAGCTAAAAATATCCTCCTCATTGACGATATATATACTACAGGAAGCACCCTCCGTCATGCCGCCCTCCCTCTGAAACAGGCGGGGGCGGCTAACATCATGTCTCTTACAATTGCAAGAGGGTGACCGTTACCATTATATAAGTGTTGATTAGGAGAGAACTGATATGGCTGAACTGGCAAATTGCCCCTACTGTGACAAAGTTTTTGTGAAAAGTCAATTCCGTGATATATGCAATGACTGCTGGAAGGAAGAGGAGCTGAAGTACGAAAATGTTTATCAGTATATCCGCAAAAGAGAGAACCGTACGGCTACAATGCAGCAAGTTGTCGATGCAACCGGGATAGAAGAGGCGTTAATTTTAAAATTCATCCGCACAGGCAAGCTGAAGCTGGCTCAATTCCCGAATCTCGGCTATCCTTGTGATAAATGCGGTGCTTATATCCGTGAAGGGAAGCTCTGCCAGAAGTGTGCGACAGAGCTGCGGAAGGATATTAACACCCTTCATGCTGAAGAGGAACGGAAAAAGCAGATGGCTCTTAAGGAGAAGCAAGGCACCTATTTTTCAATCAATGACAAGTAAAGAATATAGGCAAAAAGATGCATTTTCTTCCTTTTTGCTCTTTTTATTAAAAAAACTACCGGCATAGCCGATAATAGAGGAAAGACTAGTTCGGTCGAAAGCGAGGGAAAACAATGAAGATTAATAATTTCGGACCTTCAGGAATTAACCCGTACAAACGCCAGCAGAACAAGCTGGACACTGCCAATGCCCAGGCGAAGAAAGCCGCGGACAAGGTGGAGATCTCGTCTGCAGCCAAGGAAATGCAGCAAACCTCCAAGATCGATCAGCAGCGCCAGGCAAGAGTTGAGGAGCTGCGCGTCCAGGTCGAGAACGGCAATTATAAAGTAAACCCAAAAGAAGTGGCGAAAAGCCTGCTTGATTATTATACAAAGAATTAAAGAAGGGAGGGTACTTCATGTCCGCTGAAGCATTGTTCGAGAGTATGACAAAGCTCATTAAGCTCCATAAAAGCCTTTCAGAGCTGTCAGCCCGGAAAACCGACATCATTAAGGCGGGGGACACTGAAGCCCTCAGCCAGATTTTAAAAGAAGAACAGACCCATGTGGCTGCAATCAAAAGGATTGAAAATGACAGGCAGAAAACGGCAGCGGCCCTGGTGCCGGGGAAAGCGACTCCAACGATCTCAGATTGTCTGGAAGTGCTCAGTCTCCCGGACCAGGAAAAGCTGGCCGGTTTGACGGAAGAGCTGGCAGAAGACATCCTTCATATAAAAGAAGCCAATGACCTGAACCAGCAGCTGCTGGACCAGAGCTTGCAGTATCTGAATGTATCCATGAATCTGATGAGGCCGCAGCCTGAAAATATTAACTATGGACCGGCAGCCGGCCAGCAAAGCAAACAGCTTCCTTCTCAAGGGCTGTTTAACTCGAAAGCCTAAGAGAGGGAGGAATCACCATGCGTTCAACCTTTATGGGACTCGAAACAGCCCGCCGCGGCATGTTCACCCAGCAAAGCGCCTTATATGTAACAGGCCACAATATCGCCAACGCCAACACGCCGGGCTTTTCCCGCCAGCGCATCAACTTTGAGCAAACATCGCCGTATCCGGCAGCATCGATGAACCGCCCGCAGATTCCGGGACAGATGGGGACAGGGGTGGAAGCAGGATCGGTGCAGCGAATCCGTGAAGGGTTTCTTGACCTGCAATACCGTGTTGAATCCAATAAAGTCGGCTATTACAGCTCTATGAGCGAATCGCTCACCAAAATGGAAGAGATCATGAACGAGCCGTCCGAAAGCGGTCTTCATGCGACTATGGAAAAGTTCTGGAATTCTATTCAGGATATTGCCAGCCACACAGAAAACACTGGTGCACGCGATGTTGCGGCAGCAAGCGGCCAGATGGTGGCTGATACACTAAACTATTATTCTAACTCTCTATCGAGAGTACAGCAGGATATCGGCAGTGAAATCGGCGTCAAGGTAAAAGAAATCAACGGCCTCGTTTCGCAAATCAATGAGCTCAACAACCAGATTGCCAGCGTCGAGCCGAACGGATATCTGCCGAATGACCTTTACGATGAGCGCGACCTATACGTTGATCAGCTTTCACAGCTGGTCAATATAAAAGTGACCAATGTAAAACCTGACAATTACGGTCATGCAAAGGATATTTCAGAAGGGCTTTATAAAATTGAAATTGTTGGGGACGATGGGAAGTCATTTTCTCCGGCTGCGGTGCTTTTGGATGTTACGAAGGAAGAGGGCCTTAAGGATCCAAACCTGCTTGAAGTTTTTGATATTACAGATGCTGATAACGAAGACTTGGAACTAATCAGTGGTCTGATTACTGAAGTACGGGTTGGCGGTGCGGCATTGCCAAGCTTTAATTTTTTCGGTGAGCTTTCCGGCTTGATAAAGAGCTACGGGTATAAAAGTGGGGAGAAGACTGTCGGATATTATCCGGAGATGCTGCAGAAGCTGAATGATTTTACGACGGCTTTTGTGATGGAGTTTAACAAGATTCATGCAGGGGGATTTGATTTGAATGGGGAAAATGACCCTGAAAGAGATTTCTTCGAATTAGATAAGGATCTGGGGGATAATCCAGCTCAACAAATCAAGGTAAATAAAGATATATTAAATGACACCAGTCTGATTGCTGCAGCAGGAAGTAGCACGGGTGGATCAGGCGACAATGCCAATGCCCATAAACTAGCAGCTATTAAAACTAAAGCATTCGGCAGCTTCTCTACTAAAGATGATGCCGGATTCCCGGACACCATGACTTCCGGAAATCTCGACACCTACTACTCCGGCATCATCGGCCGTCTCGGAGTAGATTCTCAAAGCGCTCAAAAGAATGCAAAAAATTCTTTAGTACTGGCGGACTCGGTCGATAAAAGCCGCCAATCAGTCAGTGCCGTCTCACTTGATGAAGAAATGACCAACATGATTAAATTCCAACATGCCTACAACGCGGCAGCACGTAATATTACAGTAGTGGACGAAATGCTCGACAAAATCATCAACGGCATGGGCGTCGTCGGAAGGTAAGGTGAAAGAATATGCGTGTAACGCAATCAATGCTATCCAATAATATGCTCCGCAACCTGAGCAACAGCTATTCAAAGCTCGGCAAGCTTCAGGATCAGATTGCAACACAGAAAAAATTCACAAAGCCTTCTGATGATCCCGTCTCTGCTATGCTGGCAATGAACTATCGGACAGATTTAAACCGGGTTGAACAGTTCCAGCGTAATATCGGGGAAGCGAAGAACTGGATTGATAGTACGGATGATGCACTGGATAAGGGGATCATGGCACTGCAGAGAATCAGGGAATTAACCGTTCAAGCCAGTAATGGGACTCTTGAAGGCGAGCAAAAGAAAAACATTATGGAAGAAATAAAGCAGTTAAAGGAACATTTGACTAATATAGGCGAAACCCAAGTAGGCGGAAAGTATATCTTTAATGGAACACAGACTAACGTAAAGCCAGCAGAAGATGGCACGTTTGGTGAGGGAGCCATCAACCTTGAGGTCTTTTCAAATATAAAAATTCAAGTAAATATGAGTGGCAATGAAATCTTTGGTGATATGTTAAAAGACAGCGGTGATATTCAAGGCCTCATCAACGCTTTAAATGAAGATAGTCCTGAAATCGGCGGCTATCTTGAAAAAGTCGATAAGTATATTGATCAAATGCTTGCTGGCAGGGCGAGGATCGGTGCCAAACAAAACCGCATCGAATTAATGGATGACCGTCTCCAGCAGCAGGAAGTCTTCTCCACCCGCATCCTGTCCGACAATGAAGATGTCGATATGGAAAAAGTGATCATGGAGATGACCACCCAGGAAAGCGTCCACCGTGCAGCCTTAAGTGTTGGCTCACGGATTATCCAGCCGACGCTTGTGGACTTTTTAAGATAAAAATGAAAGCTATCCCAGTGATAGCTTTTTTTCATAGAAAGGAGAAGAGCAGATGAATGTCCCTCAAATAAGACTTGAATCTACCTTTATACGCCTTGGTCTCAATATTGAAAAGCCTGTCCAGGAAATTCAGCAGCCGCAGGCGATTCAGTCGATTGAACAGCCGCAGGCCAAACTGGAAATAGAAACGATTCCAGGAAGGTTGACCATTGACCAGACAAAAGCAAGGGAAGATGTTGATCTGAAGTCGCTCAGTGTCCGGGTGGCTGAGTTTGCTCAAACCGGCTATCAGGATTGGCTTTCCGGTTTAGAGAGAAAAGCGGCAGAAGGCAGTGAACTGATGAAGATTGAAAACGGAGGAAATCCTATCCCCGGACAGGCCAAGGCAAACAGCGAAGGGCCGGAAAAGCAGTTCAATATCGGCTGGCTGCCGTCCCACTTCAGTGTGAAGCTGCAGTATGAACCTGCCCAGGTCAAAATAAACGCCACACCGCAAAAGCCGATCATTAGCGCAGAAACCCAAAAGCCGATTCATAATTATACACCTGGGAAAGTCACTCCCGAAGTGCTCAAAAAAAATAGTCTGACAATCGACTTTGTCAGCAATGAATAAAGGAATGTGGTGAAGATATGAAGCTACAAACGAAGTTCCATGGGGAAATTGAAATAAACGAGAAACAAGTCATTCATTTTAATGCTGGGATACCTGGGTTTATTAACGAGAAGGAATTCTGCATTCTTCCGATAGAGGAAACGCCTTTATTTATATTGCAGTCGGTAAAGTCTGCAGAAACAGCCTTCATCCTGACAGATCCATTCAGCTTTTTCATGGATTATGAATTTAATCTGCCAGAAGAGGTGACCGACGCCTTATCCATTTCATCTGATAAAGACGTTGCTGTATTCGTCATCTTAACCGTCCAGGAGTCCTTTGAAAAAACAACCGCAAACCTTCAGGCGCCAGTCATCATTAATCAGATAGAAAAACTAGGCAAACAAGTCATCCTAAATGGAACTTCCTACACAACAAAGCATCAGCTCATAACCAAGGGGGGGAGATAAATGCTCGTCCTCACCCGCAAAACAAAAGAGTCTATCATGCTAAATGATGACATTGAAATCGCCATTGTTTCTATTGACGGAGACCAGGTTAAACTCGGCATCAACGCTCCTAAAAACGTAGAGATACATAGAAAAGAAATCTATCTCTCCATCCAGCAGGAAAATAGCAGCGCAACCAAAACAGAAAGCGAACTGCTGGGCAGTCTCACGTCCTTCTTTAAACAAAAATAACTAAAAAACTTTTATTTTTTGTTAAACATTGTCTAAACCGGCCGATATTAACTATGTAACCAGCTAACCTAAAGGCGGCCGACTTTAGATCAGCTGAAAAATGAACCACATGGATGTGGGACAAACACTCAAGGAGGAAGAAAGTAATGAGAATTAATCATAATATTGCTGCCCTTAACACATATCGTCAGTTGAATAGTGCTTCAACTGCACAAGGAAAGTCAATGGAGAAGTTATCTTCAGGTCTTCGTATTAATAAAGCTGGAGATGATGCAGCTGGTCTGGCAATCTCTGAAAAAATGCGTGGGCAAATTCGCGGTTTGGACCAGGCCTCTAGCAATGCACAAGATGGGATTTCATTGATCCAAACAGCTGAGGGTGCATTACAAGAAACTCAGAATATTCTACAGCGTATGCGTGAGCTTTCTGTTCAATCAGCTAATGATACAGCTACAGATAATGACCGTTCAGAAATTCAAAAAGAAGTATCGCAATTAAAGAAAGAAATAACTCGTATTTCGGACACAACAGAATTTAATACTAAAAAGTTGTTAAATGGTGATCTCGAAAGTCAAAAAACAGCACAAGGTACTAAACTTCAATCGGTAGCATTAAAAACTGGTGGAACGTCAATTACATCGGTTGCTGCTGCAACAACACAATTACAGTCGCTTACCGATGATAGTGGAAATAATTTAGGTCTACGTGGTGGAGATGTTATCAACGTTACTGGTATTAAAAACGGAACAGCTATCTCTACAACATTTACTGTAGCAGGTAATACGACAACTTCTGCTGTACTTGAGGGTGCAACTGCTACTGAAACTTCAGCGGCTTTGACTAATGGAGACACTATTGCTTTTGAGTATGATGGCCAAGTTTATAGCGCGAATATTGGAACAGCAACAGTTGCAGTTGGGGGAGCTCTTTCTGATGTAGCTACAGGACTTCAAACTGCCCTGCGTAGTGCAATTGGTGGGGGAACCGATATAACAGTTTCTAGTAGTTCAACTTCTGGTGTCTCGAATGATAATTTAACTTTTGCTTCAACATCAGGAAAAGATATCAAAATATTGGCGACAGGTACTAATACTACTGATGCAAACTTAAAAACTGCACTAACAAGTGGAGCAACAAATGCAACTACAACTAACTTAGATGACTTGCTGACTTCTGTGGCTAATATGGCAGGTGCAGGAAGCACAGCTACGGTATCAGGTGGAAAGCTTGATATTACTGGAGTTGCAGGTACGGCAAATGCTTTATCAAATATCAAGATGGAAGTTGACGGCAGAGCTTTATTTAATAACAAAATGAGTTCCTTACAGGAAACTCAGCAAGCACAAGATAATAAAGTTGATTCTTCTTTATCTTTGCAAATTGGAGCTAACCAAAACCAAACTATGTCTGTTGACGTTAATGAGATGAGTGTACAATCTCTTGCTTTGTCTTCAGTGGATGTATCAACTCAACAAGGTGCTCAGACTGCAATTACAGTTGTTCAAAATGCTCTTGACAAAGTTTCTACTGAGCGTTCAAAACTAGGAGCATTCCAAAACCGTTTAGAGCACTCTATCACTAACTTAAACACTTCTTCTGAAAACCTAACTGCTGCGGAATCTCGTATCCGTGACGTAGATTATGCTTTAGCTGCCTAAGCAGTGACAAGCACAGTCGTCCTGGCTGGTAACGGCTAGAGATCATAATTGGGTGAATTGCTGGAAACCCCTTAGAGCTTTTCTTGCCACAACGTAGTTGGAAACGACAAGCGTGATGGCTTTAACAAAAGAAGAGATTGGGCAATCAGCAGCCGAGCTCCTGTCTTGAAAGAGTGGAGAAGGTTCAACGACTAGGATAGACCATCTAAGGCGAAAGCTATGGTGATGAAATCCGTAGGTGAAACAATGGTCATCAGCATTGTGAAACCGAAGTGCCCAACCCCTACTAAATCCCAGAGGGTGAAGATATAGTCTAGTCATTTATGAAAGTAAATGTTCGCACGATGGCGAAAGAAATGATGAACCAAACTAAGAATTCTATTCTTTCTCAAGCAGCACAAGCAATGTTGGCTCAATCTAATCAAATGCCTCAAGGAGTATTACAACTTCTAAGATAATGATTAAAGGGCGTCTAGCTTGGTAACGAGCTAGAGTATAACTGGGTGAATTGCTGGAACTTCCTAAAGCTACATCAACCACAACGTAACTGGAAATAGTAAGCGTGAAGGTTTGAAAATGATGAAGATGAAACAATGGATAATCAGCAGCCAAGCTCCTGTGAGGAAACTCTGGGGAAGGTTCAACGACTAGAGAACACGGTCTAAGGCAAAAGCTATGACTATGAATTTCGTAGGGCAGCAAATGCTGTTCGAAGTGCCCAGCTCCATGAAAACATGGATGAAGATATAGTCTATTCTGTAATCGAAAGGTACAGTCGCAAAGCAAGCGAACCAACAACCACAAGGAGTTCTACAACTTCTTCGTTAATTTTAGACGTTTTGAAAGAGGCTCTAGTTTACTAGGGTCTCTTTTTATGTATATACTGAAAAAAATAGTCTGATTTTTTAAAATTTAATAGAAGGGAATGAATGAGATGTATGAAGAAAAGAGAGTAGAAGATATTAAAAATGTACTGAAGAAGGATTTAGGATTTTATAAGCTTGTCTTTCAAAAGGAGGTCGCCGAAGATTTATATTATATTGCTTATGATAGTAAGGGTATAGAGGATAGAATTAGGGTAAAACCACAATTAGGGACAGTTTATACATGGGTACAAGGAAATTGGAGACCTGTTAAAGGCTATAAATTTGAGTAAACTTTCTTCACGTTTGGAGCACATGGGGAAAGTCGATTGTGCCCCGAAAGCCCATTTGTTCATAGCTAAGACAACTAGAATAGATAAGTAATAATCGAATGTTCAGACATATATTATATCCATAGAATGTACGTTTGTTCCATAAACACTGTTTGTTCAGGGGCTATTTCTATTTTTGTATTGGGTGCCTGTCACTCCCCGGATAATCTTGTTTCATAGATATGTTTCTCAGAAAGTTTGTATAGCTGCTTAAGGTAGGGGGCTACTTCACATTTAGTGAATAAGGGTTTTGGTCCAAAATCTTGATGTTTTTCTGCGCCCCATTGCTATAATAGGCCCCAGGAGCATTCAAGTGTTATAGTAAATATATTTAATTCCAAGGATTCGGTTCTTGCTGGAGTCCTTTTAATTGTTTGAAATGAAACCACAATTGAACAATCGTGCTCTTTTGTAGACCTGTACAGGACTGTATCTTATTGATGATTGTCATGTAGCTACCGGGTAATGCTATTTGAAAGCCTTTTAGAAGAATGTTTTCATTTTTCCTCGAAAAGTGATCCTTCATAATAGTAAAGTATGCGATATCATTTTCAAGTAAGTTCTTGAGGTGATTTAGGCTCCTGCATAGTGCCTCAACAATTTCTTTGGTAGGCTTATTGTTTATAAAATGACCAGGGAGATATATGGTGGTTCTCTTATTCTTCTGTATTGTCTCATATGAAGGAAAAAACAGCTTTCTGTTCATAGATGGATGAATAAAAGGGCGAACTAATCTGAGGAAGTAATAGATCTGAGGAAGGTCATAAAGCAGTAAACGATTTTGTTTATCAGAGCTGAAGGTTATGCCGAATTTTGAACTGATCAATTTTCTTAGTTCATTATTCTCCCTAATACTAAAGGACTCGGAAGAAAGAATAACCTTCTTCAACTTGCCATTCTCAACTTTTAAATGCCCGTCATCCTGATACCACCATGCGAGGCATTCTGGAGTGAGTGTGTCAGCAAGAAACTCAAAAGGAATGACCTTCTTTTTGCCATTATACCAGAGGGGCTGCATCACAGTGGACAGCTCAGAGGTTAAGGATTGAACATAGTAGCTTTCAGAATAGCCTTTTGCTAATCTGGGATCAATCACTTTTTTATACACGGGAGCGTTTAAGCGCAGTGGATCTTTAAGCTGAGTATAGCAATAATAGCACCAGTCCTGATCTTTCAGACAATGCATAAACCGAAAACGCGGCTTTCGTTTGGGCTGAATGCTAAATCCGCCATCTCCTAAAAGCTTTCCTGATAGTAATGACAGATGCCTATGAGAATATTTACTCATCATGCCTTCTATTTTCATGGGTATACCTCCTCAATGAGAGAATATATGTTCTGTTAAAATTATAACAAATTCTTCTTATCACTTAAAAAAATTTTACTTCTGCCGATATAATTACCATGAACAAAGAATAGGGGGAACCTCCATGATTGAGAGGCTTTCAGGACAGAGCGTCGCCTATTCAGCCAGAACTTCATCTCAAGAAAATATAGACACTCAAACAATAAAAGTACAGTTAAATACGGATAGTTTTCTAGAAGAAACACTTGGAACATTTGAAGTGAAGAAAGAGAAGTTGGATAATATTATTGAAGGAATGAACGAGTTCCTGCAGCCTTCCAATACTTCGCTTAAATTTGAGCTCCATGAAAAGCTAAATGAGTACTATGTAACGATTGTTGATGATATTACTCATGAAGTTGTAAAGGAGATTCCTTCAAAAAAGATGCTTGATATGTATGCGGCCATGACAGAGTTTGTCGGGCTGATGGTCGATAAAAAGATATAGGTTGGTGAAATTATGGTACGAATTGGCGGCCTGGCAAGCGGGATGGATATCGATCAGCTGGTAAGTGATTTGATGAAGGCTGAAAGGATGCCTCTTGATAAAATCAATCAGAAAAAGCAGTATACTGAATGGCAGCGTGATGATTACCGTTCAATGAATACAAAACTGCTGGAATTGGATCAGCTGATTTTTGATGGAATTGGGAAGCAAGGTTCCTACATAAAGAAAAGTATCAGCAGCACGAATCCGGATGCAGTGGGAATAAAAAATATTAATTCAACTACAGACTTTTCCGGTTCTATAGAAGTAACACAGCTGGCACAGCCTGCGAATATGTTCAGTAAAGGTAAACTAACTATAAATCCTTCTAAGAAACTTAGTGATCTAAACTTAACTAATCCGCAGAAAATTTCTATAAGAGCAATCAATAAAGATGGGATCCTCGAAGAGAAAGGATACGAGTTAACCTTTAATCCTTCAACTGAAACCCTAGACAGTCTAATTAGCCAAATAAACGCAAATTCCGGAGTAACAGCTTTTTTTGATAGCGTTACAGGGAAAATCTCTTTGACTGCTAAAAATACTGGGAATATTCCTGACGATCCTCTCACTCCTGACAAAAAAGGAGCAGAGATTGTACTGACTGGAAATTTATTTACCACTCTAAACTTAGATTATAACAATGAAGAATCTCAGATGAACAATGTGGGAAATGAAGGAGTTAATGCGGAGTTTATATATAATGGACTGTCTACATCCCGTCCTTCAAATACCTTCCAAATAAACGGAGTAGAAATTACTCTGAAAAATAAAACGACCGAGCCAGTTACCTTCTCTTCCAGCCCCGACGTCGACGCCATCATGGACACCATCGTCAAATTCGTCGACAAGTATAACGAAGTAATCGAAGCATTAAAAGATAAAACAGGCGAGAAGCGTTTCCGTGACTTCCAGCCTTTAACCAGCGAACAGCGCAAAGACATGGAAGAGAAGGACGTTGAGCTGTGGGAAGAGAAAGCAAAGAGTGGTACATTAAGAGGCGATTCCATTCTGGCCAGCAGTCTGAATAAAATGAGAAGCGACCTGTATAGCCCGGTCAGCGGTTTGTCAGGTTTCAGCCAGCTAGCTCAAATCGGCATTACCACGACCAGTAATTACCTGGATGGCGGAAAGCTTACTATAAATGAAGATGACCTCCGAAAAGCAATCTCAGAGAATCCGAATGGAATCTATGAGCTGTTCCAGAAAGAAGGCTCTAAGATTTCGGAAAAGGGACTTGCCCGGAGATTAAGGGATTCAATTAAATCAACGATGACCGATATCGAGTCAAAGGCCGGAAAAGCGTCAAGTGTTAATAATACCTTTACCATTGGTCAGCTTTTAGACGGCTTTGATAAGCAAATCACTCGTTTCGAGGATCGGTTGACCCAAGTAGAAAACCGCTACTGGTCCCAATTCACCGCCATGGAAAAAGCCATCCAGCGCTCAAACGAGCAGATGGCGTACCTGATGCAGCAATTCGGAGGATAATTACAGCCGCTGGGAATACAGTTTTGAAAGGAAGTGTCCTACATGGCCACAAAAAATCCATACCAATCATATCAGCAGAATTCAGTTACGACGGCTTCGCCTGGGGAGCTGACGCTGATGCTTTATAATGGCTGTCTGAAGTTCATTCTTCAGGCGAAGAAGGCAATTGCTGATAAGAATATTGAAGCAAAGAATACGAACATCCAGAAATCGCAGAACATCGTCAGGGAATTGATGGTGACGCTCAATATGGAGCTGGAAGTGTCTCAGAATATGATGTCGCTCTATGATTATATGAACCGCCAGCTGATTGAGGCGAATTTGAAGAGTGACGCAGCCATCCTTGACGAGGTGGAGAGTCTTGTGACTGAGTTCCGCGATACATGGAAAGAGGTTATCCAGGTGAACCGCCAGAAGCAGTTCAGCCAGGCGGGGCAGATTTAATGAGCTCTGTTGAACGGCTGTATGCTTTAACGGCCGGGCTGATTGAGAAGCTGGAGCAGGGAAACGACCGTGATGAAAAGATAGGCTGGATTGAAGAAGCTCTCGAAGAGCGGGAGCAACTGATGAAGGAGGTCCAGCCGCCGTATTCAGAAGGAGAAAAGGCCCTCGGAAAAAAGCTGCTGGACCTCAATATCCGACTGTCGCAGCTGATGCAGAAGGAAAAGGCTCTGATTCAAAAGGATATCAAGGGTCTCTCCATCAAGAAAGAATCGAATAATAAATATGTGAATCCATATCAGTCGATGGCAACGGACGGTATGTTTTACGATAAACGAAAATAGGTGGCTTCTATGATCAAACTCGAAGAAAATCAGCATATATTAATGAAGGAATATCAGGACCTGCTAGTAACGGTCGAAGAGGCACTTGAATACATCGTGGCGAGCTTTGATAATCTGGAGAAGACTGAAGGCGACCGTTTGCTTTTGGATGTATTCCAGGCGCTGCCTCATATTGCAAGTACCAGTGAACAGCTGAGCAGGCTGTTTGAAAAAGAGTCTCCGGCTCTTGAAGGAGCTTTAGCCTCATTTCATAAGGTGGCGGAAAAAGCTGCTATGCTGGAAGGGAACTTCGGCAGCCTTGAGAAAAAGCAGCAGATAATCCGTGAACATCTTTACCCGGCTTATACAGACTGGAGCCAGAAGGTCCAGAAGGAGCTTAAGCCTTATACACAATCCTGACCGCTTTCATTGAGCGGTCTTTTTTCTTTTTCATGGGCGGGGGCTGTGAGGCAGCTGAATCGACAAGCATTCGACAAATGTTTTCATTATATCTCAATGTTTTTGCAGGACTTTTCTGGGGTACAGTAGAATTATATTTACATAGTCTTAATAATATCTAAGACTAGGCTTTTTCAGGAAAAGGCGCCTTAAGGGCTGCGGCTGCCTGCGAAAAGTTCTACTGTATAATGAAAAGGAGGAGTTCATCTATGAATTATAACATTCGTGGTGAAAACATTGAGGTAACTCCAGCGATTAGAGAATACGTAGAGAAGAAGATTGCGAAACTGGAAAAATATTTTACTGAAACTCCTGATGCAAATGTACATGTAAACTTAAAAACGTATAATAATAACCGCTCCAAAGTGGAAGTGACCATTCCGATGCAGAATCTGGTGCTCCGCGCTGAGGAGGATCATGAAGATATGTATGCGGCGATCGATTTGATTGCGGATAAGCTGGAACGGCAGATCCGCAAGCATAAAACAAAAGTGAACCGCAAATTCCGTGAGAAGGGCAGCCCGACTGCGATGTTCTCTTCTTTTGATGAGCCGGGTGCACCGGTCCTGGAAGAAGAGGATACTGATCTTGAGGTTGTCCGCCAGAAGAGCTTCGATTTGAAGCCGATGGACAATGAAGAGGCGATCCTGCAGATGAATCTTCTCGGCCACAGCTTCTATGTATTCACCAATGCGGAAACGAACCGCACCAATGTAGTTTATAAGCGCAAAGACGGCCGCTACGGCCTGATTGAAGCTCAATAAGAATAAAGAGACCCTGCTCCACATCGGAGCAGGGTCTTATTATGGTTAGAAGACTTATGCAGCGTTGCGGTTTCTTTTTTTCCCGCACCTGACACATTGATCATTATAATAGCTGTATTTATGGTTCTTTAAAAAGAAACAAAAGAGGGCTTTAAACTTCAAGTTCGTTCACTCCTTCGAATGTTATACCCTCTACTATACTATAAAACCATGGAAAAAACCTTCTTTTATACTAAATAAATTACATATAGTGGATAAAAATTCTTTATAAAGAAAATGTCAATATGTTCTTTATGTCGAATCTTGGGAAGTTTTGAAAGCAGGCTGCACGAGCTATACCCGCGGCGGATTTTTAACCTCCAGCGCGGATACAGCCTGATACCCGGTTTCAATGATACTTACAAGTACCGCAGCCATAATAATCTGTTTAATTTTCCTTATATTCACTGTTTCCTCCGTTAAGCCTGAACAATAGTAATTTCATCTAAATCCGCACTTTTGACGCCTTCGTTAAAGATCATCCGCGTTTTAAAGCGGTAGGAGCGCTTTTTCCCGGAGAGCTGGAGTGTTTCCGGCAGAGTGAAGTGGAACGGCATATGGTTGCACTCATCCGATTCGATTCTTTTCGAAGTCAGGATGGTGGCAGAGTCTATGACGTTTTCTCCCGTCTCATCGGTCACCACCAGGTCGCACTCGATCCGCTTGATCTGCTGGTCAATCGTGCCTCCCTCAATATTGAAATAGCCGGAGATGCTCTCGCCCGGATGATAGCTCAGCTTTGGCAATATAAGGTCAATCCTCGCCGACCCGACACCTATCAATGACATATATTTTCGTAAAAGCAACATAAATCTCTCCTATTGTTTTTTTTGTTTTATTATTTTGTTAGTCTTTGGATGTCCTGTTTAAACTTCATTTTGGAAACTTCTTTTTTACATTCCCTGCCCCTTCTGGCATTCCAGCCACAAAGCTCTTTTCTTTTCATATGCACGCCCGCAAGGTTTTACCACACTTGTCTGCCAAAAAAGGCGCATGTCCCGCAACGGAAAAAGGCCTTTGCCATGCTGGGATTATCCAGCGCGGCAAAGGCCTCTTTGAGTGCATAAATAAAGACCTTTGCCGTTCAGGCAAAGGTCTGGCTAACAGAATCGTGTCTGCCAGCAAAGCCGAGAGCGGATGCTCTGTAATGACGACTATGCTGTAAAAGCTACTCCCCTTTGTGGGAGACGTGCTATGAATTTATAGATTTATTGTACAAAATATCGCTGGAAAAATCAATTATTTTCTAAAGGTGTACTCGTTTTTTTCAGATTAAGAAATGATAGAGGCCTCGTCCAGCATTGTCCTGCCCGGCGGAACAGAATCCCGGACAGGCGGAAGCATTGCTGTCCTGTAATGAAATAAAGTAAATGGATAGGCAAAGGGGTTATAGCGCGTTATAATTAGAAAATAATAATAATTAGGGCAGCCCTCCTTGCACTATGCCGGGAGGGCTGCCGGATGCCTGTTCATCGGGCATGCCGGAAAGGATGAATAAGGTGATTCAGCTATGAAGCATGCAGACATATTCTTAGCCTTTTTCAGGGTAGGAATCCTGGGCTATGGCGGCGGCCCGTCCTCTATTCCGCTCGTCCATAAAGAAGTTGTGGAAAAATACAAGTGGATGGATTCAGATGAGTTCGGCGATGTGCTCGCGCTCGGCAATGCGCTTCCGGGACCGATTGCCACGAAAATGGCGGGCTATATCGGCTACCGGGTTGCAGGGGCCTGGGGGATGCTGAATGCGGTCATCGCGACAATCGTGCCGACGATCATCCTGATGGTGCTTCTCCTGACCGTGCTGAATTCCTACAAAGACCAGCCTTGGGTGCAGGGGATGTCAACGGCGGTTATACCTGTTGTTGCCGTCATGCTCGCCACTTTGACTTGGGATTTTGTGAAAAAGTCGGTCAAATCGAATCTCGGCTGGGGATGGACGCTGCTTTTTGTGGCCGGAAGCCTGGTTTTATTGGAGGTCCTGAACGTTCATCCCGCAATCATAATCATTGCTTTATTGCTCGGGGCGCTTCTTAAAAGGGATTCAGCAGGCAAAAATGCGAAAAAGGAGAAAGACCCAGCATGATTTATATCCAGATATTTTTAGCTTTTTTCATTCCCGGGATCCTTGGCTATGGCGGTGGCCCTGCCTCCATTCCGCTTGTCGAGAATGAAGTGGTCGACCGCTACGGCTGGCTCAGCACAAGTGAGTTCAGCGAGATGCTTGCATTAGGAAACACGCTTCCCGGCCCGATCGCCACAAAGATGGCCGGCTATATCGGCTATGATCAGGGCGGAGTTCTTGGTGCAGTTGTCGGCGTCTTTGCCACAGTTGCTCCGTCGCTCATCCTGATGATCGGCCTTCTCGGGCTGCTGATGAAATACAAGGAATCGCCGCGGGTCAAACGGATGACGGTCGTCATCAGGCCGGTCATCGCCGTCCTTCTCGGTGTCATGACGTACGACTTCCTGTTTTCCTCTTATGAAGGTGCCGGTTTTTGGCAGACTCTCTTCATCGGGGGCGTCAGCCTTGTGCTGATGGAGAAGTTTAAAGTGCATCCGGCGTATGTTATTGCCGGGGCGCTAGTGTATGGCGGAGTATTTTTGGGATGATAGAGAAAAAAGAACCAAATCCGAAAATGGATTTGGTTCTTTCTTTTGCGGCGCCTGCTTTCAATTAACTTACCTTAAACTTCCCAAGCTCCCGCTTCATTTCCTCTGTCAGATCTTCAAGTGCTGTGACTTTTTCGCCTACCTGCTCGAAGGAACGGAGCTGGGCGTCGGTGGATGCAGAAATCTCTTCTGTCCCGGCTGCCGTTTCTTCTGTAACAGCAGATACATTTTCAATCGCCGCAATGACCTGCTGGCTCATGCTTGCGGATTTTTCCGTGCCTTCCGCAAGTGTTGTAAGCTGGTCATAAATTCCGGCCACATGTCCGGCTATGGTGAAAAAGCTGTCTTCTGTTTCTTTGATGGATCCTAGCTGTTCGCCGGTCAGTTTGCTGCCCAGCTCTGTTGCATTCAGTATGGTAGAAACGCCCTGCTTAATGCTTGATACCATGCTGGTGATCAGGACAGTGGCTTTTGAGCTGTCGTCTGCCAGCTTCCGGACTTCTTCAGCAACTACGGCAAAGCCTTTGCCTGCCTCGCCGGCGCGGGCTGCTTCAATGGCTGCATTCAGTGCAAGCAGATTGGTCTGCTCAGCAATTTCCCTGACCGTGTTGGCGGCGTTTTCGATTTTGCCGGTATACTCGGCGAATTCCTGGACGGAAGATTTGATTCCTTCTGATGAGCTGGAAAGCTGTCCGGCAAAAGCTGCCTGCTTTTCCAGTGACTTGCGTCCGGCGTCGATGGAGCCCATTGCCTCCATGCTCGCCTGGAGCGAGCTCTGGCTTTCCTGCTGGACCACTGTAAAGTTGTCGCCCATGCTGCGCATAAGCTCTGCGGTTGACTGGATATCCTCGGAAATCGCCTGGCTTCCTTTGGCAAGCTCTTCGGTGGAAACAGCAACCTGGCTGCTGCTTTCTGTCACACTCTCCATATAACCGGATACTTCCTTTGAAAAAGTGGACACTTGCTTTCCTACATCATCTATCGATTCAACGGTTGATTTTACATTGACGATCATGTCGGCAAAAGCTGAGCGCAAAAGGTCTATTTCAAATCTGCTTGCCGGTTTTGCCTTTTTGATCTCGATGGTCAAATCTCCCTTAGCGACTCTTCCTGCCTGTTGGACGATTTCATTGAGCGGCAGTGTGATCTTTTTGGCTGCCAGCCATGAAAAGCCTCCGGACAGAAGAATCAGCAGGATGCTGGCGATCAGGGATGATGTGACAATAAAGCCGATCTGTTTTTCCATCTGGGCTGTCTTGGCTTCATACCACTCTTCTGCTTGCTTGTCCAAAAAGTAGAAATCATTCATGATGCCTGCGATGCGGATGGACTGCCGCTTGATTTCCGGCTGGTTCCCGCCTTTAAGGGCATCGCCTGCTTCTTTTGCTAGGATGCTGAATTTACTTTCTGCTTTTGTGAAAGTGGCTTTCTGGTCTGCTTCATTTATGGCAGATTTCAGCTGCTTCAATTCTTTTTCAATATTCCCGAGCATTCCGGAAGCTTCCTGTTTATTAGCGTCAGTGCCGGTCGCCGCTGCGTTAGCTAACGACTGCCTGGCACTGACAAAGTCGCCGTTCAGGGCTTCTATTTGCAGAAGGATCTCTACATCTTCCCTGGAGGAGTTCTGAAGCTCAAGGATCTGGCTGATCATATAACCGATGATTACAGTTGATAAGATAAGGGGGATGATGGCAATCATCATCAGTCGGTTGCGCAATCTCATGGTGCAGCCTCCTTTATGGTTTAGTAGAATTTACAATAATGTCGCCGGCAATGATTTCATCTTTGGCGGCAGTTAGGGCCTTTTTCTGTTCTTCCGAGAATGGGAAGGCACGCAGTTCTGCAAGGCCGACACCGTTTTCAGCCAGGCCGAGGACAAAGGAATGCTGTTCAATTTTTCCTTTTTCTTTTAAAAGCTTAGCGATGTCATAGACGGCAACATCGATATTCTTCAGCATACTGGTGACAATGGCTTTTTCCGCAACGAAGAACTGATCAGAGTCGACTCCTGCTGCGTGAACCTTTTTTTCCTGGGCCTTCTGGAGCGCACCATAGCCAGTAAACCCGGCTGCAGGATAAATGAAATCTGCTCCTTTGCTAATCTGTGCTTCCGCAATCTTGCCTCCAAGCTCAGCATCGCTGAATGAGCCTGCGTATTCGGTCAAAATCTTGATATCGGGTTTTACATGCATGGCACCTTGGATGAAGCCCTGCTCAAAGTGGTGGATGACTTCTGCGTCCTCACCGCCGATGAAGCCAATCGTGTTCGATCGGCTTGCCATGGCTGCTGCCATTCCTACCAGGAAGCTGCCTTCGTGCTCCTTGAATGTGATCGAAGCGATATTCGGCAATTCTGATACGGCATCAATCAGCAGGAATTGCTGTTTTGGATATTTTTTTGCGATGTTCTCAAGCGCCTCCTGTGCTGTAAAACCGAGACCGATGACAAGGTCATTTTTTCCCTCGACAAGCTCTGTCAGCTTCTCCTCTAAATCCCCGTCTGGCGCTTCTTTATAATCAAACAGGACGCCCATCTCATCTCGTGCCCTTTCCAGGCCGCGAAAGGCCGAGTCATTGAAGGAATCGTCCCCCAATCCTGTTTCCGACATTAAAATGCCAATCTTATATTCCTTTTCCTGCTTTTCCTCTGCTGCATCACCGGGCAGCGAGCATCCTGCCAAAAGTAGAATGCCCAGCAGAAGCAGGCCTAACTTTTTCACCAATTCCATTCACCTCTATCAAAAAATTCTCACGTGAAGTATATCGACAGATTGTGACATTTATTTAGAAGGAAGAAAAAGGAGAAAACGTTTAGAGAAGCGAAAGAATATAAAGAGAGATTTTTAGGAGGAATGCAATATGACTTTTTCAATCATTGGCTATGATCCGAAGGAAAAGGAATGGGGGATTGCGGTCCAGTCCAAATTTTTGGGTGTCGGTGCGGTCGTGCCTTTTGCTAAAGCAGGCGTCGGGGCGGTGGCGACGCAGTCTTATGCGAATACAGCTTACGGGCCGCAGGCGCTCCAACTGATGGAGCAGGGGAAGACCGCGCAGGAGGCAATTGAGCTCATTACGGCTGAAGACCCTGACAAGGAACTGCGCCAGGTCGGAATCGTCGACTTTCAGGGGAATGGGGCCACTTTTACAGGAAAAGGCTGCTATGACTGGGCCGGCGGGACTGCAGGTACCCATTTTGCAGCGCAGGGCAATATTTTAGTAGATGAAAATACAGTAAAGGCGATGGCTGATACTTTTACCAGCAGTGAAGGCACTTTGGCTGAACGGCTGCTTGCCTCTCTTAACGCCGGCCAGGGAGCAGGCGGGGACAGCCGCGGACAGCAGTCGGCAGCTCTATTGGTGGTAAAAGAAAAGGGCGGGTATGGCGGCTTTAATGACCGCTATATCGATCTGCGTGTCGATGACCATCCTGACCCGATCACTGAACTGATCCGAATCTACCATCTGCAGCAGCTTTATTTTGCACCGAGCAAAGAGGGCAGGGTTGCTGACATTGAAGGAGATGTGGAGGCAGAATTGGGCAGCCAGCTCGTGAGGCTCGGCTATCTCAAAGAAAAGGCATCTGGCGGGGAGTTATACAAAGCGCTGAAGACCTATATACATACAGAAAACTTTGAAGAGCGCGAGCAGGTTGAGGGGAAAATAGATCTGGATATACTGGAATATATGAAGAGACAAGAATAGCAGCTGCCGTTTGGCGGCTGTTTTTTATAAGTGGTTCCAATTTTTCAGGGATTATGCTACAAAGAAGATAGAATGATTGTGCGGAAGGAGAGATAGATATTGAGCGGAAGAATCAATAGGAATGATCCTTGTTCATGCGGCAGCGGGAAGAAATATAAAAAATGCTGCGGCAGCAAGGATGTGATTGTGATATCGGACAGGATGGAGGGTGAAATCATTGCTCTCCAGGGAGAAGCGATCGAATTCGCGAAGCAAGTATATGGCGAACAGCTCCAGGAGTCTTTTGAATTGGAGGATCTTCCGTACATTGATAAGGAAGAAAGAGAGTTCTATGAATTTGTCCACGCGTTCTGGTTCACAGCTTTTGGAGAGCTCGATTCCGGCGAGAGGATCATGGATTTATTTATAGAAGAAATGCTCCCGGTTTTAAAGAATTCCTACCTGAAGGATATCCTGCAGAAATGGGACAAGCCGTTTGCCTTTGCCGGCGTGATCAAGGAGCGGGCCGATAACAAGCTTCTGATTGAGGATGCGCTGAGCGGACAAGCTTTTACAGTGGCAATCCTTGAATCTTACAAAGATATAGAGGCAGGCCGTTTTGCATTCGGCATGCTGCTTCCTTATCTGGATCATCACGTATTTTTCCCGGCGCCGTTTGAACTGGACGGGGAACACAATGATCAATATATGGAGTTTATTTTAAAAGAATATAAAACAGCAAGGATGGACGATCCGCAGGAATTTCTGCAGGAGTTCTTCCTTGAGCTGATGGAAGAAGCGCCAAGGGCTGCTATGACTTTTGAGTGGCCGAATGAAGGGGCAGCGGAGGTTGCTGATTTATTTGTGGAAGATATGGAGAAGGAAGGCGAGGATGGCACGATCATTAATCTGGGGGTCATGCTCTGGATGAAATATATCGAAAAGACCGGCAAGAAGCCGAAGAAGGCCGGGATTTATGTGGCGGGCCTCCGCTATCTTGTCGGCACTCTGGCCAATCCGTCAGGCCCTGCGTATACTCAAAAACAGCTGGGAACTCTCTACGGTGTTTCTGCAGCCAGTGTCTCGAATGCTTATGGGGAAATCTATTATGCCAGCGAAGACGTGCTGGAGGAAATTTTAGAAAATGAGCTTCAGGAGCGGGCTTCCCTGATGGGATCAGAGATGATGATTCAGGATTTGATGGCTCTTGTCGGGGAGCAGGAGTTTGAGAACGAAGAGGAATTGGATGACTTCCTTCAGGGACTCATGAATAAACCGCTGCCGAAAAAAGCTTCGGCCACCAAGAAGGGTAAAGCTCAGGATATCATGTATGAAGCATTCGAAGCTTCCGGGGCAAAAAGATACAAGCTTGCCGAGAAAGCGCTGGAGCTGAATCCCCTCAATAGTGATGCCTATAATATCCTTGCTGAAAAGGAAGATCTTCCGGAAGCGGCTAAGCTGTTTAAAAAGGGGATGGAAGCTGGACAGAAGGATCTCGGGGAAAGCTTTTTCGAGGAAAACAAAGGCCACTTCTGGGGCTTGGTTGAAACGCGGCCATTTATGAGGGCTAAAGCCAATTATGCACAGGCGCTTCATGAGCTTGGCAGTCTGCCGGAAGCGATTGGGCATTTTGAAGAGCTGCTGGAGCTGAATCCGTATGATAATCAGGGTATCAGGTATATGCTGTTCCCGGCTTACTGTGAGAGCAGGCAATATAAGAAAGCACAGAAGCTATTGAAAGCTTATCCGGAAGAAATGGCTGCAGGCCTCTTCAATCAGGTTCTGCTGGAGCTGCTGGAAAAAGGCTTTACAAGCAAAGCGGCTGCGCTGCTGAAGAAAGCAAAGAAGCAGAATCCATATGCAGCCGATTATCTTTCAGGGAAAAAGAAAATGCCGCGCGAGGTTCCGGACTATTACAGCTGGGGCGACAAAAATGAGGCTATCGCCTATGCGGGCGGCCACCTTCATTTATGGAAGGAAATTCCCGGAATTCAGACGTGGCTGCAAAATAACTAAAAAGGATGCGACATATTGAATATATTTTTCGGATGGCTGTTTAAAAAGAATTACCGCAATCTGAGCGACCTGATCTCTCTTGGCGCGCTCCTGCTCTTAGTAAGGCTGATTGACTTTGGACCGGTGCGGGAAAATATTTATCTGCTCATTCCAGTGCTGGTGGTGCTATTTGTCCTGGTGCGGGTGCTGGAAACCATTACAGCCAGATTCCTCGGCGACCAGAATAAGAAGCTGGAGTACAGCACGTTTGCTTTTTCGGTGCTGGGGATTGTGGTTGTTACATCTTTGCTTAGGTTTTGATTGGGCCGGTGCTCCTTGGTTGGGGGTGCCGGTTTTTTTTTGTGGGGAATTGGAATTATTTGTATTTTTAGTAGAATCATGTGTAATTTATGTAGAATCATTGTGATTATTGGTAGAATGACAGGAATTTTTTGTAGAAAAAACAAGATTTTTTGTATAATCCCCGTTGGTAAGCTGTATTGGAGCTTAATCTCTGGTTCAACAACTGTGATCATGATTCAGAAATTGGTCAATATCATAAAAATTATGCTCATCAGTCTCAAAATCAAACTACATACCTTAAAATCAACTCACATTTCCATAAATTAATATCAATTTGCCAGCCTGGCACCCTAAAATTCATGCATCCCATTTACAGCATACTTCGTGCACTTTCTCACAATTGTTGTCACTCTATAGAGGAAGTGGTAGAATTAAGGAGGAAACCTGCGATTTTTTGCAGGAGGAGATAGCTGCTGTAATAGCGAAAGGTACAGGAGCGGCAGTTGCATGAGTTGCTGCTGTTTTATTTTTCATTAAAAGCTCTGAGGCCAATTGATGAGCCCATATCCAATATAAAGGAGCGTTTTTGATGCTTGGGATTTTAAACAAAGTTTTCGATCAAAATAAACGCGATTTAAAGAAACTGTCGAAGAAGGCGGAGCAGATTGATGCCCTGGCTTCAAATATAGATAAGCTAACTGATGACCAGCTGCGTGACAAGACAGCTGAGTTCAAGCTGCGCCTGGAAAAAGGCGAGACGCTTGATGACATCCTTGTCGAAGCATTTGCTGTTGTCCGCGAGGCCGCGAAGCGTGTACTTGGCCTTTACCCTTACCCTGTCCAGCTGATGGGGGGCGTGTCCCTTCATGAGGGGAATATTTCCGAGATGAAAACCGGTGAAGGTAAGACGCTGACAGCAACCATGCCGGTGTACCTGAATGCCCTGGCAGGAAAAGGCGTTCACGTGGTAACGGTCAATGAATACCTGGCCAGCCGTGACGCGACGGAGATGGGCCGTCTTTATGAATTCCTGGGCCTCACTGTCGGACTGAACCTGAACGGACTTTCAAAAGAAGAAAAGCAGGCTGCCTATGCGGCAGATATCACATATGGCACAAATAATGAGCTTGGCTTTGATTATCTGCGCGACAATATGGTCCTTTATAAAGAGCAGAAGGTCCAGCGTCCGTTGTATTATGCGGTAATCGATGAAGTCGACAGCATCCTGATCGATGAGGCGCGTACACCGCTCATCATTTCCGGCTCTGCGCAAAAGTCTGCCCAGCTTTACATCCAGGCAAATGCTTTTGTCCGCAACCTGAAAAGGGAAGACGACTATACTTATGATGAAAAGACAAAGGGAGTCCAGCTGACAGAGGATGGTATGACGAAGGCGGAGAAAGCTTTCGGCATCGATAATCTTTTCGACATTTCCCATGTGGCGATCAACCACCATATCACACAGGCTTTGAAGGCGCATGCGAGCATGCATCTTGATGTCGATTATGTTGTCCAGGACGGCGAGATTGTCATCGTTGACCAGTTCACAGGCCGTTTGATGAAAGGGCGCCGCTACAGCGACGGCCTGCACCAGGCGATCGAAGCGAAGGAAGGCCTGGAGATCCAGAACGAAAGCATGACGCTTGCGACGATTACATTCCAGAACTATTTCCGGATGTATGAAAAGCTGGCCGGTATGACGGGTACAGCGAAGACGGAAGAAGAAGAATTCCGCAATATCTACAATATGTATGTAACGGTGATCCCGACGAACAGGCCGATTGCCCGTGATGACCGTGCTGATTTGATTTATGCGAGCATGGACGGCAAGTTCCGCGCGGTGGTCGAGGATATTGCCGAGCGCAACCAAAAGGGCCAGCCGGTTCTTGTCGGTACGGTGGCCATCGAGACGTCTGAAATCATCTCTAAATATCTGACAAAAAAAGGCATCCGCCACGATGTCCTGAATGCGAAAAACCATGAGCGCGAGGCGGAGATCATTGCCCATGCCGGTGAAAAAGGTTCTGTTACCATCGCCACGAATATGGCGGGACGCGGTACCGACATCAAGCTTGGCGAAGGCGTGAAGGAAGTCGGCGGCCTTGCGGTCATCGGTACGGAAAGGCACGAAAGCCGCCGGATCGATAACCAGCTCCGCGGACGTTCCGGACGCCAGGGAGATCCGGGTGTGACTCAGTTCTATCTTTCCATGGAAGATGAATTGATGCGCCGCTTCGGGTCTGACAACATGAAATCGATGATGGAGCGCCTTGGCATGGATGACACTCAGCCGATCCAGAGCAAGATGGTGTCAAGAGCGGTTGAATCTGCACAGAAACGCGTTGAGGGCAATAACTTTGATGCGCGTAAGCAGCTTCTTTCATATGATGATGTATTGCGCCAGCAGCGTGAAATCCTTTATGCACAGCGGAATGAAGTGCTTGAGTCCGAAAACCTCCGTGAAATCGCCGAGAAGATGATCAGTGCTGCCCTGCAGCGAAATGTGGATGCTTTTGCCCCAGCTGTCGAGGATGAAGAGAACTGGAATCTGGAAGGCCTGCTTGATTATGTGAACGGCAACCTTCTCAATGAAGGCGACCTTACTGTCAACGACCTGCGCGGCAAGGATACAGAAGAAATCTTTGAAGCCATCTATGCGAAGGTGAAAGAGCGCTATGATGAAAAAGAAGACATACTGGAAGAACAGATGCGCGAGTTTGAAAAAGTGGTAGTGCTCCGTGCTGTCGACAGCAAGTGGATCGACCATATCGATGCGATGGACCAGCTGCGCCAGGGGATCCATCTCCGCGCCTATGGCCAGATCGATCCGCTGCGCGAATACCAGCATGAAGGCTTTGCAATGTTTGAGAACATGATTGCCAGCATTGAAGAAGATGCGGCCAAATACATCATGAAGGCAGAGATCCGCAATAACCTTCAGCGTGAAGAAGTGGCCAAGGGCCAGGCGGTCAACCCGAAGGAAAACGAAGGCGGAAAAGTGAAGAAAAAGCCGGCCGTCAAGCAAATGGATATCGGCCGCAATGACAGCTGCATTTGCGGAAGCGGCAAAAAGTACAAAAACTGCTGCGGCAAAGAGGCTTAAGCATAAGAACAGAAGAGGGCCGGTGAAGCTCGATCAGCTTTGCCTGCTCTCTTTTTTCCTGATACACTGTAAAAAAACTATTAGAGGTGACTGGAATGGAATTAGCAGACATTCGCAACGAGTTAGAGAGAACAGCTAGAGTATTAGCGGACTTTAGGGGGTCTCTTTGACTTAGAAAACAAAGAGGCGCGCATTGCAGAGCTTGATGATGAAATGCTGCACCCGAATTTCTGGGATGACCAGAAGGCGGCGCAGGTTGTCATCAGCGAATCGAATGCACTCAAGGATCAGGTCCATGAATTTCATGACCTGTATGAAACATTTGAAAACCTGGAGCTTACTTATGAGCTGGTAAAGGAAGAAAGCGACGAAGAACTCCAGAATGAGCTTTCCGAAGAGCTGACCGAGCTGAGCAAGCGCCTTGCGGACTTTGAGCTGCAGCTTTTGCTGAGCGAGGAATATGATAAAAATAACGCCATCCTTGAGCTTCATCCTGGAGCCGGCGGTACAGAGTCGCAGGATTGGGGTTCCATGCTGCTGCGCATGTACACGCGCTGGGCAGAGAAAAGGGGCTTTAAAGTTGAGACGCTTGATTATCTGCCAGGCGATGAAGCCGGGATCAAGAGTGTAACCCTTGCGATCAAAGGGCATAATGCCTACGGCTATTTGAAGGCGGAAAAAGGCGTTCACCGCCTCGTCCGGATTTCACCGTTCGATTCTTCAGGCCGCCGCCATACATCCTTCGTCTCCTGTGAGGTTATGCCGGAGTTCAATGATGAAATCGAAATCGATATCCGTACAGAAGATCTGAAGATCGATACGTACCGGGCGAGCGGCGCCGGCGGTCAGCATATCAATACAACTGACTCTGCGGTCCGCATCACCCACTTGCCTACCAATGTAGTGGTGACTTGCCAGACCGAGCGCTCTCAGATCAAAAACCGCGAGCACGCCATGAAAATGCTCAAAGCCAAGCTTTATCAAAAGAAAATTGAAGAGCAGGAGCAGGAGCTGCTGGAAATCCGCGGCGAGCAGAAGGAAATCGGCTGGGGAAGCCAAATTCGCTCATACGTATTCCATCCGTACAGCATGGTCAAGGACCACCGCACAAGCACGGAATCAGGAAACGTCCAGGGTGTGATGGACGGCGATCTCGATCCGTTCATCAATGCTTATCTGCGTTCAAGACTGAGCTTATAATATTGAAGGAAAATCCATTGCCGGATCCGGCAATGGCTTTTTTAATGTGGAATATGTGTGGGGTTATTGCTGAGGAATGTAAGGAGCTTTCTATACTTTTATTGTCTTTTTCAGCTGGTTGATCTCCTTATCATGAACACCGGTTTTCTTGCTTAAGTACTCAATATCAATTTTCGCTGCGTTCAGTTCATTGGAAACTACCTGGTACAGCTTTTCATGAGTATCAAGCTTTGTTTCAATCTTTTTGAAATGGCTTCTCATTTCGGTGGTAAGATTGTCGAACCTTTCATCCGTAGCATCGAACCGCTTGTCCATGCCGTCAAGCCTTACTTCTACTGAATCCAGCCTATTCTCCACAGAATCGAGCCTGCTTTCAACAGAATCAAGCCTTGTCTCTACATTCGTTAGTCTATTTTCAATAGAGTCCAGCCTTTTATCGACACCATCAAACCGGCTGTTCATCTGCGCCCCTAGGTTCGCCATCTGCTCCTGCATGCTGACCAGGATTTGTTCGAGTGACTTCTCCATGTTTTTTCACCTCCTTTTCGACATTATACCACTTTTCAGTCTGCCGGAACCCTTTTTGTATATTTTTGTAAAATGGACAGAAACTATAAAAGCATTCATTAGTTTATCTGCAATCTGCAGTTTCATACCCTTCTGCTCCACTCCTTTAATACGTCACTTTATTGGCATTTACAGCCTTTTTTCAACATGCTATACTCACTTTCGGCTGTGAAAAGCCTCTGGAAGAAAAAAAGTAAACAGGAAACTTTCGACAAATATCGGGAGGTGCCTGTCACCAATAAAGGATGGGATGCAAGTGAGCAAAAGAAAGAGGGGAAGTACATATAATCCGGGGGCGGAGCGGGCGCTTGAGTATTTGTTTGTGCTTGTGGGCTCCGGGATTGTGGCAGTGGCGTTCAATGTATTTTTGCTGCCTAACCGGATTGCTTCCGGCGGAGTAAGCGGGATCAGTACGATTTTGGACGCATTGGTCGGCTGGGAGCCGGCTTATGTGCAGTGGGCATTCAATATCCCGCTGTTCATCGCAGGCCTGGTATTCTTAGGCAGGCAGTTTGGCGCAAAGACTTTGGCCGGAACCATATTCCTGCCCTTAGTCGTATTTATGACGAGCCGTGCTGAGCCATGGACACAGGATCCGCTTCTTGGCGCTCTTTTCGGCGGAATCGGGGTCGGCCTCGGGCTTGGGATTGTATTCCGGGGGAAGGCTTCAACGGGAGGAACCGATCTGGCAGCACAGATCATCAATAAATATACGGGGCTTACCCTTGGGACATGTGTGGCCATCATTGATGGCATGATCGTCCTGTCTGCAGCGGTCATCTTTGATATTGAAAGAGGTTTATATGCACTTATTGCCCTTTATGTGACAACCAAGACGATCGATTTGATCCAGGTCGGCTTCAGCCGTTCGAAAATGGCCATGATCATTACGGACAACCAGGCAGCTGTCAGGGAAGGCATTTTGAATAAAATTGACCGCGGAGTGACAAAACTATCAGCATATGGCGGATATACCGACCATGAACGGCCAATCCTGATGTGTGTCGTTGATCAGACGGAGTTCACGAAATTGAAACAACTCGTCAAGACCATAGATCCTCAAGCGTTTATTATAGTAATGGATGCATCTGAAGTGCTCGGCGAAGGCTTCAAGCGCGCCTAGGCTGCAGATGTCCGGTTACACCGGATTCAGGGAGGTATGCAGGATGAAGAAGAAATGGATGATGATTTTTATGGGGGCATCCTTAGTCCTTGCGGCATGCGGCGGCGGGGAAGAAGCGAGTGAAGGCAGCGAATCGGCAGGAGCGGGCGACCCGCAAAAGCTGTTCACCCAGAAATGCTCCAGCTGCCATGGCGACAATCTGCAGGGCGGAGTTGGACCGAGCCTTGAGAAGATCGGGTCACAGCTTTCACAAGAAGAAATTGAAAAGACGATTGCAGAAGGTAAAGGTGCCATGCCGCCAAGGCTTCTTGAAGGCAAGGATGCCGCTGCGGTGGCAGAATGGCTTGCCGCTAAAA
The DNA here is from genome assembly GCF_984799205.1 of Bacillus sp. SRL543. Lineage (NCBI taxonomy): Bacteria > Bacillati > Bacillota > Bacilli > Caryophanales > Bacillaceae > Bacillus > Bacillus sp. SRL543. The sequence continues at coordinate 4,154,985 of NZ_OZ481794.1, read as the reverse complement.
AGTAAGAACAAAGAACCGATGTCCTACTTTAGTAGGGGGTCGGTTCTTTTATTTTTGAAAACAAGAAGGTTTTTCCAATGTTTTTGTCGTATTTTAACACATTACGTTTCCCCTTTTTAGGAATAAAGAATCATTTTTTATACAAATGAAAAGAAACTGTAATATTTTTTTCCGTTATTTTGACAAAGTATGATGTTATAATGGGTTGAGTGAGAATACGAACAAGCTGCTTTTAGTAGTTTTGTGTTTAATTTTGTCACGTTTTTATAAACACTGTTGTCGAATTGCTGTCGATTTATGGCGAAAAGTTAATTCTATTCTTAACACTAAACTACAGGTGATATAAATGATCGAAATGCAAGACGTATATAAGAAGTATTCCAACGGAGTAACTGCTGCCAACGGGATAGACGTACGGATCAAGCAAGGAGAGTTTGTATATGTTGTAGGTCCGAGCGGGGCCGGCAAATCCACCTTCATCAAAATGATGTACAGGGAAGAGAGGCCGACATCCGGTACGATTACGATAAATGGCGTGAACCTTGCAACGCTGAAGCCGAACAGAGTTCCGCTGCTCCGCCGAAACATCGGCGTCGTATTCCAGGATTTTAAGCTGCTTCCTACTTTGACAGTCTATGAAAATGTCGCATTCGCCCTTGAAGTGATCGAGGAGCAGCCAAAATATATTAAAAAACAGGTCATGGAAACCCTTGAGCTGGTCAATCTGAAGCATAAGGCGCGCATGCTGCCGACTGAGTTGTCAGGCGGGGAGCAGCAGCGTGTATCCATTGCCCGCTCCATCGTGAATTCGCCGAAGGTAGTCATCGCGGATGAGCCTACCGGGAATCTTGATCCCGAAACCTCATGGGAAATCATGAATATCTTTGATGAAATCAACACGAGGGGCACTACCGTCGTGATGGCGACGCACAACAAAGAAATTGTCAATACAATCAAGCATCGCGTAATTGCCATTGAAGGCGGAAGAATCATACGTGATGAGCAGAGGGGGGATTACGGTTATGAAAGCTAGGACCCTTCGCCGTCACATCAGGGAGAGTTTCAAGAGCCTCGGCCGGAACGGATGGATGACCTTCGCCTCCGCCAGTGCGGTGACCGTCACTCTCATCCTGGTCGGTGTGTTTTTCGTTATTATGATGAATCTCAATCAAGTGGCTACCACCATTGAAGAGGACGTGGAAATCCGCGTTCACATCGATGTTGCTGCAAATGAGCAGGATCAGCAGGTTTTACGGAATAAAATTGAACAGATACCCGAAGTGGGAAGCGTCGAATTTTCAGCCAAGGAAGAAGAATTGACCAATCTGATAGACAGTCTTGGAGATGAAGGCCAGGCCTTCAAGCTTTTTGAACAGGACAATCCGTTGAACGATGTATTTATCGTAAAAACGAAAAACCCGGAAGATACAATGAAGGCGGCAGAGCAGATCGAGAAGCTGCAGTATGCCACAAAGGTTAAATACGGGCAGGGACAGATCGAAAAACTGTTCGGCTTTATCAATACAAGCCGGAATGTCGGCCTGGTCCTGGTAGTGGGCCTGCTGTTCACCGCCATGTTCCTGATCTCGAATACGATTAAAATCACAATCGTTGCAAGAAGAAAAGAAATTGAGATTATGAAGCTGGTAGGGGCGACCAATGCCTTTATCCGCTGGCCGTTTTTCCTTGAAGGACTGTGGCTGGGAGTACTGGGGGCGATCCTTCCGATCGTGCTGGTGGCAACCACTTACAATTATGCCTATGATTATATCTCGCCAAGGCTTCAAGGCCATTTCATCCAGCTGCTGGAGTTCAATCCATTTGTCTACCAGGTATCCGCTCTCCTCATTCTGATGGGAGCATTGATCGGAGTCTGGGGCAGCCTGATGAGTGTCCGTAAATTCCTTAAAGTATAAAAGAAAAGATGCATGGAAGGGCCCTGCAGGGGGGAACCATACTCCGGGCCCTTTATGCGTCATAGAATAGACGCTTGAATAGTATGAAAAGTTTCAAAAACATATAGAAGACGATCTAACCCGTACATATGGCCCCATTGGAAAGGAGAAATCGGAACTTGAAAAAATCAATAGCAGCGTTTTCTTTTGCCGCGGCTGTCGGCCTGGGAAGCATCTTTGGAGGCATCCCTGCCAGCCAGGCATCAGCGAGCAAAATCAGTGATCTAGAAAGCAAGAAGAATCAAATCCAGGAACAGCGCTCCGGCAATGACAGCAAGATTAACAGCGCAGATTCAGAGATTAATAGACTTCAGGGTGAGCAGGACCAGGTAAGCAAGGAGCTTGAGCGCCTGAGCCTCTCCATTTCCGATACAGAAACGAAAATCAAGGAAAAAACAGCACAGATTGCTACAACGAAAGAAGAGATTGAAAAACTGAAGGCCGAGATCGTGGTCATCATTGACAGGATTAATAAAAGAAACGAAATGCTTAAGGACCGCGCCCGCTCCTTCCAGATAAATGGCGGGATGGTCAGCTATCTGGATGTCTTGATGGGAGCGCAGAATTTCAGCGACTTCATTGACCGTGTGGGAGCTGTTGCTACGATTGTGGAAGCAGACCAGGATATCCTGCGCGAGCACCAGGCAGACAAGAAGCTGCTTGAGGAAACGCAATCAAAGGTGGAAAGCGAGCTTGCTTCCTTAGAGAAGATGCGCACCGATCTTGAGGCCATGAAAAAGCAGCTGAATGCCCAGAAAGCTGAAAAGGACAAGCTGATGGCCAGCTTAAAGAATCAGGAAGAACATAAGCATGCTGAAAAGCTGAATCTTGAAGAAGAAAATGAACTGCTGGCTGCCCAGGAAGCTGCCATCAAGCAGGCAATCGAGCTTGAGAAGAAGCATCAGGCAGAATTGGCGAGGCAGGCTGAGCTTGAGCGCCAAAGGCGTGCGGCTGCAGCGGCGGCTGCCAAGAAAAACAGCTCATCAGGAAGCAGTAATAGCAGCAGCAGTAGCAGCAACAGCGGCGGTGGAGGCGGCGGCCCAGTATCTTCCGCACCTTCGATTTCAGGAGGCAACTTCACGAAGCCTGCTGCAGGTGTTGTGACTTCCGGACTTGGACAGCGCTGGGGATCCTTCCACGCGGGTGTGGACATCGCTAAAAGCGGGACAGTCCCAGTCGTGGCAGCGGCCAATGGCGTTGTTATCAGATCATATTATTCCAGCAGCTATGGAAATGTCGTATTCATCTCCCATTCTATAGGGGGACAAGTATACACAACTGTTTATGCACATTTAAGCAGCCGTTCAATCGGCACCGGAGCGACTGTCTCAAAAGGGCAGCAGATCGGCATCATGGGCAATACCGGTGATTCACAAGGCCAGCATTTGCATTTTGAACTGCACAGGGGCCCTTGGAATGCAGCCAAATCCAATGCAATCAATCCGATCGGCATCGTGCCGATGTAATAATGAAAAAGGAAGAAGCTATTAAGCTTCTTCCTTTTTTAATGCATATAAATATCAATCCGTTTGCTTTACAGGGGCTATTTCAAGTCCTTCCATACTGAGTGCTTCAGTGATGGCATGCTTGAGTGTGGCAAAACAGTGCTGGTCATTAAGCGTGATATTCCGCTCTGTCAGCTGCATGCTGATCTGCGGGGAGATGCCTACGATGAAAGGCTGTACCCCCATCAGGGTGGTTGTTTTTGTCAGGTTATTCAAAAGCTGCAGTATGTAGTCATCGACTGAGTTGATGCCTGTTATATCGACAATCAATGTGGAAGGTTTGTGCAGCAAAAGGCCAGTCAGGACTTTTTCAATCAGCTGTGAAGAACGATTTTCCTCAAACTTGCCCATAAGCGGGAGGACAGTGATGCCGTCTATCACAGGAATCAGCGGTGAAGAAAGATCATTCACAAGCTCGCTCAATTCTTTTGTACGCTGGTCTACCTTTCTTTCAAGCTCAAGAATTGCCTGCTGTTCTTTTTGGCGGATGCTATCGTGAATGTTTTCCTTTGGTGTAATTTTTGAGGGAAAATAGCTGATTTCTGTATATGGGCTTCCTTCAAAAGGACTGGCTGTGATTTCATACCATATGCTTGTAGCAAACAGGCCAGACAGCACACCTGCCCAGTGGCCCGGGATAAACGCCCCTGCCTTGTTTTTGCCCTGTGCACGAACTACTCTTGTTTCCCAGTCATTCCTAAGCCGTAGAGCAGCTGTTCTCTTTTCTGCGGAGTAAGAAGTGATCTCTACCTGTCCCCAACCCGCACCATTATAAACATGCGGCAGATAAGCCAAAATAGAATCCAGAGTCCGGCCGGATTCTTTATAGAATCGGCTGACATCTTCGCCTGTCCTGTATCCCGCTGTTTCAAGCACAAGCCTGGCAGAGTCATCCCCGGCCACTTCTTCAATCGTATTAAGGAAGGTCTTCAGCGTGGTTTTGATCCATAAAAGGACCGCATCATCTCCTTCAAAAGCAAGGGAGCCGCCGTCTTCATTCCAATGGATGGTCGTTTGTCCCATTTTGAATTCGTTATTTGTCATTTCCTCCAAAAAGCTTCCTCCTTCAGCCAGTAAGTTATCATAAACGTCGTTTCCATTTTAACCTTTAGCGAGGGGTAATACCATAAAAAAGAGAAAGAACGTTATTTTGAGACATAGCGGCAAATGGGAATCCATCATAACCTGTCCATTCTTATCATATAGTGGAATATCAAGCTTAACAGGCTTATGAAAGGAAGATAGCTATGAATCGAAGAGTGATCGCTTTTTTTATGGCCGGATCACTGCTGGCCGGATCGGGAGGGACGTATGCAGGGATGCAGTGGTTCTACCATTCACAAAAAGAGGCCGGCCTGGAGCCGAAAGCGGGGTTGGAAGGCAAGGAAGAGTCAGGGAGCGCTGGAACGGAGGAGCTTGGGAAGGTTGGCCAGGCGTATGAGCTGATCCTCGGAAGCTATGTGGAGAAGGTAGAAGGGGATCAGCTTGTAGAGGGGGCCATCCAGGGGATGCTTTCGACGCTGGATGATCCTTATTCGGTATATATGAACGAAGATACGGCCAGGCAATTCAGTGAAACGCTGGAATCATCGTTTGAAGGGATCGGAGCGGAAGTAAGCATGGTGGAAGGCAAGGTGATCATTGTCTCTCCTTTTAAGGATTCTCCGGCAGAAAAGGCCGGCCTGAAGCCGAACGACCAGATACTGAAGGTGGACGGCGAAAGCGTTGATGGACTTGATTTATATCAAGCCACTTTGAAGATCCGCGGCGAAAAAGGGACTCTTGTGATGCTGGAAGTACGAAGGCAGGGACTTCAGCAGCCGCTTTCCATAAAGGTAAAAAGAGATGAAATTCCGCAGATCACCGTTTATGCTGAAATGAAAAAAGAAAATGATAAAAATATAGGCCATATTGAAATCACAACTTTTTCAGAGGATACAGCGAAGGAATTCGGCAAGGAGCTGAAAAAGCTTGAAAAAGAAGGCATGGATGGCCTGATCATTGATGTGCGCGGCAATCCGGGCGGACTGCTGTCCAGCGTCGAGGAAATTCTGAAGGGCCTCGTCACTAAAGAAAAGCCGTATGTGCAGATTGAAAAAAGGAACGGAGATAAAACCAGATACTTCTCGGAGCTTGAGAAAGAAAAAGACTATCCGGTAGCGGTTCTGATTGATAAAGGCAGCGCCTCGGCGTCTGAAATTCTCGCCGGAGCGCTGGAGGAAGGGGCAGGCTATCCGCTCATAGGGGAATCCACCTTCGGAAAAGGAACAGTCCAGCAGCCGGTACCGATGGGGGATGGCAGCAATATTAAACTGACGCTGTTCAAGTGGCTGACTCCTGATGGAAACTGGATTCATAAAAAAGGGATCAAGCCGACCATCGAAGTCATCCAGCCGGAGATCTATCATACCCATCCGCTCAATCTGGAGAAGCCCCTTGTGCTCGATATGAATAATGAGCAGGTGAAAAATGCACAGATCATGCTTGATGGGCTCGGGCTGTCGCCTGGCCGGAGGGACGGCTATTTCAGTGAAGCGACCGAAACGGCAGTCAAAGCCTTTCAGCAGCACCATGGGCTGAAAGCAACAGGCAAGGTCGACAGCAAAACCGCCGCTGAACTTGAGAAGGCGATCATTGCTGAAACTAAAAAAGAAGAAAATGATATACAGCTGCAGGCCGCCATCCGCTATCTGGTGACAGGCACCTCCCGATAATTGTCGAATTTTATCAATGGGCGGCAGTCATCAGTAATATTCGCAATATCGAATATTACTGGTGCCTGCCGCCCTGTTTTTTTGATAGAATAGAAGTAATAGAAACTTTTACGCTAGAGGTTGGTGGGAGGATTTGATTCAGGAGTGGCTTTTGGAGCTGGCAAAGGGTGCGGGGAAGCTTTTGCTGAATCCCGTGTTTTATTATCTGTTCTTTGTAGCGGCGCTGCTTGGCGTTTCCCGAGTGAAGCGCGAGCGCAACAATTTTCATATCAGGGTGGAAAATGCCTACTTTGAGCTTCGCCAGCTGATTCCGGCTGGACTAGCAGCAGGTCTGGTTCTTTCCGTGATTACTCTTGGAACCGGCATGGTGATTCCGGTAGAGCTTGTGTGGCTGGCAGCTGCATTCACCATTCTTTGGAGCCTGACAGGAAGGGTCCGGCTGCTTTCCCCGGCTTACACAGTGGGAGCAGCATTTTTCGCCAGCATCTATTTCATTGACAAGGGCTTTAGTATCCCGCTCATTAAAGCGACAGGCAATTGGACGGATGGCATGCTCTTCCCCGCAGGTGCGTCTCTGCTCGCACTGCTGATGATAGGCGAAGCTGTCCTGATTCTGCGTAACGGCGCCCGGGCAACATCACCCAAGCTTATTAAAAGCAAGAGGGGGCAGACGATCGGTGTCCATGAAACAAAAAGGCTTTGGCTGCTGCCGGTATTTTTGCTCGTCCCTGGCGATGCAATCTCAGCGATGTTTGGCTGGTGGCCGTTGTTTTCAATCGGGGGCAGCTCTTACGCGATTCTCTTAGTCCCGTTTTCAGTTGGGTTCTTTCAGCAGGTCCAGGGAATGCTCCCGGATACGGCTGTCAAGCGGACGGGAAGAAGGCTTCTCGTGTACTCGATTTTCCTTTTCCTGCTCTCGGCAGCCGGCTATTGGTATCCGCTGGCATCAATCGGGGTTGCTGCACTGGCTGTGATTGGCCGAGAATTCATCACATACCGCCAAAAGGCATATGACCGGAACCAGCCTTTCTTTTTCTCAAGAAGGAATGAGGGCCTTGTTGTTCTCGGAGTCAAGCCGGGCACGCCCGCAGAATCGATGGGCCTTAAAACCGGTGAACTGGTTTCAAAGGTGAACGGACTGCAGGTACATGATGAAAATGATTTATACAATGCCCTGCAGCGCAACGGAGCACACTGCAAACTGGAAGTCTTCGACGTAAATGGACAGATCCGCTTTGTCCAGAAGGCATTATATGAGGGCGACCATCATGAGCTAGGCATCCTGTTTGTGCAGGATGAGTGGAAGAAAGATGAACGGGCCGTTTGATGGCCGAATAAAAAGCCGGCTGCTTTTTAACGCAGCCGGCTTTTTTGCATAGACTCCAGTCTCCCTGCTGGTATACACTGGAATTAAAAGATTAAAAAGGAAAAGGGGTTGTCCTGCTCATGATCAAATTCGGCGTCATCGGCACAAACTGGATCACGGAAAAATTGGTGCTTGCAGGGAAAGAGCTGGAAGATTTTCAGCTGGCGGCAGTGTATTCGAGGACACGGGAAAAAGGAGAGAGTTTCGCGGAGAAGTATGGTGCAGCTCATATATTTACAGATTTAGAGACTATGGCAAGTAGTGATGTGATAGATGCGGTGTATATTGCAAGTCCCAATTCGCTTCATAGTGGGCAGGCAGAGCTGTTTTTGCGGAATGGGAAGCATGTGCTTTGTGAAAAGCCGGCAGCTTCGAACACGGCTGAGCTGAAAAGGATGATTCAGGCTGCTAAAGAGCATGATGTACTGTTCATGGAAGCAATGAAAACGACATTCTATCCGAATTTCGAGCAAATCAAAGAGCACCTGCCAAAGATCGGGAAGGTGAGGCAATACTTTGCCCACTATTGCCAGTATGACTCCAGATATGAAGACTACAAGGAAGGCAGGCAGGCGAATGCCTTTGATCCGAAACTGTCAAACGGAGCTTTGATGGATGTCGGCGTGTATGCCATCTATCCGATGCTGGTTCTTTTCGGAAAGCCAAAGAGCCTCCAAGCAAGCGGATACCTGCTGGAAACCGGGTCAGATGCGTCCGGAAGCATTGTTTTTACCTATGATGGTATGGATGCGGCTGTCCTTTTTTCAAAAATCACTGATTCCTCACTGCCGGCCGAAATACAGGGTGAAAAGGGCTCGATAAAGATAGACCGTATTTCCTCAATGGACGTGGTGGAGCTGCAGCTCCGCAATCAGGAGCCGGAAGTCATCTCCGCAGCACAGAATAAAAACAGCCTTTTCTATGAGCTCCAGGAATTTATCCGTCTCGTCAAGGCGGGGGAAACAGAATCAGATATAAACACATTCCAGAACAGCCTGCTGGTCATGGAAATGCTGGATGAAGCCAGGAAGCAGATGGGAGTCGTATATCCGGCAGACCTTTAAACGGTTTCTGGCCCTTTATAAGATATAGAACACTAAAGGTCTGCTGAGTGATGTAAAGACTCCTCAGCTTAATGGATTTTCTTTTTCCAGCCGGCTTCCTGGCTCATGACAGCAATCAAAATATATTGAATATAACAGAGATCATTGTGATTCTTCTTGTGGATTAGCTGAAGCTGATTCAGCAGTTCGTATAATTGTTTTTTGTTCAGCCGGTCAAGGAGCAGGGTGATCGCCTTTGTACGACTGATTGTTACAGGTTCTTCGGAAGTATTGATGCTCATATCTTTGAAAGGGGTAATATAAAGATTCAGCAGATCTTTTATTTCAAAGGTTGTTAGCTGATTGTCACTATAAGAGCTGGTGTCTTGCATATCCTATTCCGCCTTTCAGTTCGTTTTATTATCTCTTTACCCTTGTATAGATTGAATATGATAAAAATTATGATATTACTTAAATATAGTAAAATATCAGTAATAAAAGCCCTGTTCTTGAAATGAAAGAACAGGGCTTTTGTCATTATTGTGTTTAAATTTTAAAGTGGCTGATAAGATTTCTGAGTTCATCGGCCATTGATGAGAGTGATTTTGATGAAAGTGCGATTTCCTCCATTGAAGCTAGCTGTTCTTCTGTCGAAGCGGCAACTTCTTCAGTGCTGGCGGAATTTTGTTTAGCGATACAAGATAATTGTTCGGCTGATTCTGTAAACTTATCTATGCCAAATGAGATTTGTCTGATTGTATGTGTCACCTCTTCTACCTGAGGGGTAATTTCCCTTGATTTCTTTAAGATTTGATTGAATTTGAGAGATGCCTTTTCTGAAATGGCTAGCCCCTCTTCAGTATTTTTAGAAACATCCGCCATAACTGTGACTGATTTCTCCGTATCATGTTGTATGCTTTTGATGATCTCAGAAATCTGCTTTGCAGATTTCTGGGTCTGTTCAGCCAGCTGTCTTACCTCATCAGCTACGACAGCGAAACCTTTGCCGGCTTCCCCTGCCCTCGCGGCTTCAATTGCAGCGTTTAAGGCCAGGAGGTTTGTCTGGTTGGAAATGCCGCTAATAACTTCTAAAATATTCCCTATTTCATTAGACCGCTGTGCCAAGGACTGGATGACGGCATTTGAATCTTTGACAGACCGATAAATGCTTTTCATCTGGAAAAGATTATGCTTGACCGATTCTTCCCCTGCCCGAGCTTCCATTTCTGCCTCTTTTGATAAGCCGAGGACGACAGAAGAGTTTTCTTTTATATGTTCAACACCTTGGTTGATCTCTTTTAAAATAACTGAGTTGCCTTCCATTTTTCCCGATGTCTGCTCAGCCCCGCCCGCAATCTCCTGAATGGCTGAAGCGACATGTTCTGTTGCTGATGCAGTCTGTTCAGCGCTCGCCGTAAGCTGTGCAGATGAAGAAGCTACATGGGCAACTGAATCCCTGACATTTGACACAATATTACTCAGCGAGTCAATCATATGATTAAAGCTTACGGCAAGCTGGCCAATTTCATCTTTCCTGTGAAGGGTGATGCGATTGGTCAGATCCCCATCGGCAATGGTTTGTGCTTTCGCAGCCAATAGGCTCAGCGGACTCGTTATGGACCTGGTTATCATAATAATGATTATTCCAAAGATGAATATGGACGCTCCCAATACAGCCGCCAGGCTAAATAAAATTGGCTGGGCCGCATCATTTATTTCGCCGTTATACATTGTCCCGACAATTTTCCATCCAGTAAGTTTATTGGTAGCGAATGTCATTCTCTTTTCTTGTCCGCCCAAAAGATAGAAAAACTCGCCTTTGTCCATATCATAAATCTTGTTTTTCCAGCTTTCGGTCGCCTGTGTTCCGGCCTCTTTGTCAGGATGGACGAGGTATTTTCCGCTTGCGTCCAGCAAAAGCACATAGCCTTCCGCTCCAATCCTGCCGCCCGCTGTCTCAGCAAGCATTGCAAGATCGATATCAATGCCAATTACCCCGCTTCCGTCCTTGTTGGTCCTGGCAAGTGAGATAGTGGTTCCGCCTGTATTTACGTCTGTATAGGGCTCGGTGATGATAATTTCTCCTTTGTTCTTCATTGCATCCTGATACCACGGTCTTTCTTTAGGATTAAAGTCAGCCGGCAGATCAATTTTGGGTGATATAGTAGTTTCCCCGGTATCCGTACCCACATAGATGGCTGAAGCTTCTTTATGAAGCTCTGTATACTGGTCAAACTTTGCCTGCAATGCTTCTTTATCTCCGAAGTTTTCACGAAGAATGGTGGTGGAGAAGTAAGCAAGATCATTTTCTTTGGGTGTGAAAATATTATTAATATTTTTGTTTATAGCGCTAATGCTTTCATCAGCGGCGGAAAGGATACTTTTTTCCAGTTCCTTTTTCGCTGACAGGTATGAAAATGTGCCTATTAAGATGCCCGGAATGATAAGGACTAAGGCAAAAGCCAACAGCAGTTTCTTTTTTATAGTTAACCCAGACTGCTTGAAATCTCTTTTTTCTTTCACTTTTTATCTTCCTCTCCTACTATTTTCCTATGGTGCAGTATATATATCGGCAGTTAAAAGTTAAAATTTATAAAATTTATTAAATATTATAACAATTAAATATATTAATTAGTTTTGTAACATACTGATCCACTTGTTCCGATATAAACTCTGATAGTCTTATGAATAAGAAAGACAGACAGGGGATATTGTCATGAAACTCATTTTGAAGACATCTCTGGTGGTCGGCAGTGCCATTGTCATATTTTTAGCTGTTATATTCTTATATATATGGCCCATGCACCTAAAAGACGCCAATGAAATGGACCACCGCACTTTAATAAAAGAGCTAAATAGAATAGAAAGTCATCTGGATCTTCAAATAGACTCCATAAATAGAACGAATTTGGACTGGGCTGTCTGGGATGATACCTTTCAATTCTTGAAAGGGGAATATGAAAAATATCCTCAAGTCAATTTGATGCCTGAAACCTTTGAGAATAACCAAGTGAATTTCATGATTTTTCTGGATGATTCTGGTGCAAATGTCTACCAGTCAGCCTATGATCTGAAAAACCAGGAGCCTTTCTTGCTTCCTTTAGAATTCTCAGAGGTATTCAGGAGGGAGGATAAGGATCAGGGGGTTATAAAAACAAAATTGGGATTGGCGTTTTACTCTTACCAGCCTGTTTATACAAGTGACGGAAACGGTCCTGCTGCTGGAGTGCTGATAATGGGGAAGTTCCTGGATCAGGCTTATGTTAATAAGATGAGGAAGGATCTGGACCTGGATCTAAACCTGTCCTTCAGTGAACAGAAAATAAAACAAGGCAAGGAAATGTCGGTAGAGCCTTATAGCGAAACAAAATTAAAGGGGCTTCTGTTCATAAAAGGATCTGAAGAGAATTTTGGCTATAGTATAAGTCTGCTGATGGACCGCGAATTTTATCAGCAGAAATGGTCAAGTATGGTGCAGCAGTGCTACTATATCGTCGGATTTTCCGCCGTCCTGCTGCTTTTGGTCTTGTTTCTGCTGGACCGTTTCATCCTTTCCAGGGTAGCTAAGGTGTCCGGAGATTTAAGAAGAATACAGGAGCGGCGGAATATAGGCCTGAGGCTGTCCATCAGCTCAAAACACAAGGACGAGATTACGAATCTTGAGCATTCCATCAATAAGGTTCTTGCTTCACTTGAAGAGAAGAACGTGGAGATAACAGATCTTGCTTATATTGACCAGTTAACCGGCCTTCCCAATCAGGCCTATCTGTTTGAACATTATTCGAAAAGCCTGAATGGCATGGAGGCGGTGTTCTTCTTTGATCTGGATGGCTTTAAGCGGATCAATGATACGTTGGGACACCAGGCAGGCGATATTTTTCTGAAAGAGATTGCCGAAAAAGTAAAGGGGCTAGCCGACGAAAAGAATGGCCTTTTTGCCAGACTGGCAGGCGATGAATTTGCCCTGCTAGTACGCATCCAGGACAGGAATGAATTAGAGTCAATTGCCCGCCGGATCCTTTCTCAGGTTGGGAAGGAGTACGATGCATTCCAGTATAAGGCCTTTACAACAGCCAGTGTGGGAATTTCCGTTTTTCCTGAGGATGGAGCTTCACTGGAAACACTTCTCCAAAAGGCCGATATTGCCATGTACGAGGCAAAAAGCAAAGGGAAGAACCAGTATATATTTTATGAGGATATCCCAAATGACAGCTACTATAGCAATCTCCTGGAGTTGGAGCAGGATTTGAAGTTTGCTGCAGAACGTGAAGAGCTTGAAATCTATTATCAGATGATTATGGACAAAGAAGGGAAACAGGTGGTTTGTGTCGAAGCACTTCTCCGCTGGAATCACCCATCAAAGGGACTGATCTCTCCAGATAAGTTCATCCCGATCGCTGAGGAAACGGGACTGATCAACGTGATAGGCTCCTGGGTGCTGGAGGAAGCCGTCAAGCAGGTTGGAAAATGGCATAAAGCCGGCTTAAAAGATCTCAGTTTGGCCATTAATCTGTCTAAATCGCAAATGAAGGATGGGCGCTTCATTGAAAAATTGGATGAAGTGCTATCGTGCTATCAGTTTCCGCCTGGACTCCTGCAGATTGAAATCACTGAGAGCGATGTGAGCGATTATAAGAAAGAGCTTCTTCCTTTTGTCGGAGCTCTCAGGCAAAGGGAGGTTAAAATCGCTCTGGATGATTTCGGCGTTGGAACTTCCTCGCTGATTTTCCTCAAAGATCTGCCAGTCGATATGATAAAAATCGACCGGAGCTTTGTTGGAAAGGTTCCTTCCCACGCTTTTGATACCGTGCTATTGAAGGGCATCTACAAAATTCTAAGTGAGCTGGGGCTTGACTGTGTGACAGAAGGCGTAGAAACAGAGGAGCAGCTGCAATATGTAAGGAAAAACAGCTCATCCAAGCTTCAGGGCTATTATTTCAGCAAACCTAAGCCGGCTATGGAACTGGAAAAGCAGCTGTACGAATTGACAGCGGGAGTGGAAAAAAGACCGGCTTTTAAATGATCAAAGAAAGAAATGGAGGAAGTCAAGTGAATGCAGAAGGAACAGTAATACATCTGAATATAAAAGACCGAAAAACCGCTGAGGAGGTCTTGAGCATCCAGATCCCCTCCTATCAAGCAGAAGCAAAGCTGACAGGTATTGAAGCTATCCCGCAGCTGCTGGATACAGCAGAAAGCCTGATGGCCTCCAATGAAAGCTTCATCGGAATGAGCATCGAAGGACGACTGGCAGGTGTTCTTGCTTATGAAGAAGCTGGAAATTGGGTAGAAATCTGCCGCCTGACCGTTCATCCATCGTTTTTCCGGAGCGGCATTGCAAAGGGATTGCTTGCTCATGTAACCAGTGAATTGACCGGAAGAAAATGGAAGGTAATGACAGGGAAAGGGAATATTCCAGCCCTTCAATTGTATAAAAGGTTCGGTTTTAAAGAAAAAGGGGAGCTGGTGCCTGAACCCGGCGTGCAGCTGACTGTCCTGGAAAAAGAATAAGCAAAACCTATCACACATGATAAAATTTTCAATATTTTTCCTGTTGTCTCCCTGCCTTATAATTAATTAATAAGGAGGGGGGGGGCCAAGTGCCAATCAATTTTCATGATAAGAATAATCAGAATACCTATTCTTCCCGGAAAGCTGATCCAACTTGGATAAATACGGTTGGGAAAGAAGTTGATTTAAGGGGAAAACGGGTTCTCGACATCGGCTGCGGAGGGGGAATCTATTCTCGTGCTCTGGCTGATATGGGGGCATCACATGTGACAGGGCTGGATTTCTCGCGTGAGCTCCTTGAGGTTGCAGGCCGGGCTTCGGAGAGTTATCCGCAAATCGGGTTTGTGCATGGAACTGCCTGCGAAACCGGCCTGGGAGGAGAAGCTTATGATATGGTGCTCGAAAGGGCAGTCATCCATCACCTCGGCCAGCTACCGGCCGCCCTTGCTGAATGCTTCAGGGTGCTGCGCCCAGGCGGATTCTGCCTGATTCAGGACCGGACGCCAGAGGACTGCCTGCTTCCCGGCAGCAGAACTCATATCAGGGGGTTCTTTTTTGAGAAATTCCCCGAGCTTGCGGAGAAAGAGATATCCCGGAGATACAGCAGTTCAGCTGTACAATCAGCGCTGGAGGAGGCAGGATTCTCCTCCGTCAAAGAAATTTCCTTATGGGAAGTAAGGAAGAGGTACAACGATATCAGCAGTTTGCGCAATGATCTTCTAGAAAGAACAGGCCGCTCCATCCTGCATGAACTGAATGACAGCCAGCTGGCTGAGCTCGTAGAGCACATCGAAGCTAGTCTGTCTGCGGCGGGTGAAATCACTGAGGAAGACCGCTGGACCATCTGGCTGGCGGTGAAATGACAAAATCGGGATTTTACTGTAAAATATATACAACTCAAGGTGGGAGGGCGGTATTTTGAAATTCAGAATGAAGCGGAAGAAAGACAAGAAAAAGAATAGCAAGCTAGAAGTGATTGATGTTGCCATTGACTTGATTGAGCCGATTTTCCTTCTTTCCCGGTTTCTCATCCGTTCGCTTGTTAAGTTTGTGCAGTGAACCGGATCCTGGATATCTCCATAAACAAAGAGAAGCACAGATGCCTATGCTTCTCTTTTGCATTTTAAAAATTCGCCACTGTTATGCTTAATTCCTCAGCGGAGTCTGACAGCTTTGCTGCAGCGCTGCTGATTTCGGAAAGCAGGCCGGTGAGAAGCTCGATATCCTTTTCAATCTGGCGGCTCTTATTTTTACTTTCAGCGCTTGCCGACAGGATTTCTTTGAAGACATTCCCGGTGTTTTCAATTTCTTTATTCCCATTCACAACAATTCCATCAATCGTTCCAATCTGCGAAATCACCTCTGAAATTTGCCTGATTGTCGCGTTCAGCAGAGATGTGATATTGGAGGAGGAATCCTTCGTCTGTTCTGCCAGCTTTCTGACCTCATCGGCAACAACAGCAAATCCCTTGCCGTGCTCGCCTGCCCTTGCGGCTTCAATGGCAGCATTAAGGGCGAGCAGATTGGTCTGGTCCGCAATGCTTGTAATCACTCCGGCAATCTCGCCAATCTGGTTCGAGGTTTTTTCCAGGCTGCTGATGGTGCTGGTGATTTCATTCACATTGCTTTTCAGCTCATGCATATTTTCCACAACCCGATCCAGCTGGTCACGCCCCTTGGAAGAACGCGATTCCATTTCAGTCGATGAAATGGCGCCGTCTTTAGCATTGCCTGAGATTTGCTGTGACTGGTGTACAATCTGTTCTACCGAAGCGCCTGTCTGCTCTGACATGGCAGCCAGATTTTCAACGATTTCGCCGACGTACCCTTTCAGATCTCTTTTAGCTTGGGCTTCTGTTTCAGCTGCAATGCCTTCCATTGTTTTTTGCATAATGGAGATGCAGAGCTGTATTTCCAGGTTAAAGATTTTTGTTACAGCAGTTGCAATTCGATGCTGATCGTATGCCGTCAATGTCAGCTCCTTGATGATGGCTTCAAGCATGCCTTTCATCAAAAGCTGGTAGACAGAGATGTACCAATGAAACTTTACGCCAATTTTTACATAAGCTTGTCCTGCAATCGTCCGGCGGTCAATGAATTCTTTGTTGATGACGCCATCGAGCAGACTTAAGACATATTGATGGCTCATTTCTGTCGTTACCCCGATTTGGGACGTGTCAGTAATTTTTCGAACCTCTTCATGATTAAATTTCATTCCCTCGGAGTATATATCTGCAATATGCTTTTCCATCATAGGGCGGATCCCCCTCAGGATGGCAAGGTCATCGGCTGTTAATCCCATTAATTGAAGCTGCATCTTTAAATCTTCGTCAAAATCGGCATCCAGTATGACATATTCCATTTCTCTTTGAATCATGCTGTCAAGATCAAACGATTTCGGTTTTGCTGTTTTCGTAAAGATCACTTGAAACACTCCCATTTTATATATCTATTATCCTAGTTTATATCGGCTGCTTAGCAGGAGTTTTTACATAGGTTTCAATGAAGTGCCATAGATTTTTAAGAAGGGACCTGCAGTTTGGAGCCAAGTTTTCCAGTGAATATAAGCAAAAAGCCCCCGGCAGGCATGCCGGAAGCTTTAATCAGACGACGGGGATCAGCAGCTTAACGATGGTCCCTTCATTTTCTTTGCTTGTAATATATATGTTGCCTCCGTGGCTTTTGATGATCCGGTTGCAGATCATAAGCCCGAGGCCAGTCCCCTTTTCCTTCGTACTGTAGAACGGTTCACCGAGCTTCGGCAGCCTTTCTTCGGGGATGCCGATCCCTTCATCCTTCACGCTGATCATCGCAAAGCTGTTGTCATGCCTGACTTCAATGCTGATCTTTCCGCCATGGGGCATGGCTTCAATCGAATTTTTGATAACATTGATGAGCACCTGCTTGATTTTATCAATCTCACAGCGGACACTGATTTCAGATAGGGAGTATTTCACATCGATCATGATGTTATAAATGAGCGCCTGTGTGTTTAAAAGGGTGACGACGCTTTTAACGATATTGACCAGATTGGTTTCCTGAACCTCTGTCACGACTGGCTTGGCGAGAACAAGGAGATCATTGACGATTTCTTCTATCCGTTCGAGCTCGGAAAGGATGACATCCGCATATTTTTCTGTTTTCCGCTCAGTAAGAAGCTGGGTAAAGCCTTTGATTGCGGTAAGCGGGTTTCTGATTTCATGGGCGATTCCTGCGGCAAGCTGCCCGACGACAGAGAGCTTTTCTGCATTATGGAGCTTTTCTTCGGTCTTTTTCTGGCCGGTCACGTCCTTGATGATGATCTGGAACAGTTTTCGGTTCTTAAAAACAGTGGGAATCAGCTGGATGGCGGCCTTTCGGGTGTTCCCGTCACTCCTGATGAGGTTCAATTCAAAGCTGACGGTCTGGTTCGCCTGGTAAAAATCCTTCAAATAGCCATGGTCAGAAGCTGATATATAGTCATACAAAGAGGCGCCGATGATTTCCTTGCTTGAAGTGAAGCCAAACACTTTCTTGCCTTCATCATTCATATAGGTCCATATACCTTTCTCGGTTGTCATGCCAATAGTATCCCGGCTGTATTCGACCAGGAAGCGGTATTTTTCCTGTGTTTCCATGTTTTCCTCTTCCATATTGACACGTTCGGTCATATCCCTGGAAATGCACATGGCTTCCTGGCTGTCGCCGAGTGTGCTGATACTGGTCTCAAGCCAGATATAGTCGCCTTCCTTGCGGCGGAACCGGAACGAAATACGTGAGCTGCTGCCCGGGGATAGCCCGCGGAATTCTTTTGTGAGGATATCTTTGTCTTCGGGGTGGCAGTAGGCAAGAATGCAGTCTTTGTAAAGCTCTTCCTGCGTGTAGCCCAAAAGGGTGCTGCAGGATGGGGACACATATAAGAAAATGCCCTCTTTCGTATGCCGTGAAATCAGGTCTGCCGAATGCTTCAGAGCCAGTTCGAGATTTTTTGCTTCAACTTTGTCCACAAATAATTCAGATTGATAGTCTCTGTTTGTTGCAATCAAACCGTTCTCCCTCCCGGAATGCAGTTCATTTTGCTCTTTTCCACTATTATACATTAGACAAGCTGGCAGAAATATAGGAGTAAACTCCCTCTTCTTGTATGGAGACTGGGGGAAATGTTGATAACTGGATAGGAAAATGTGGAAAACCTGCTTTATCCACAGCGGGAGGAGGACATTTTTTCCGAAAATCCAAAAAAGTAAGTAAGGGCTTTCAGGATTTGTGGATAAAAATTTTTAACCACATATCTGAAAAAAGGGTTTGACAGAACTTTGAAACGCGTGTAAAGTAAAAAACAATTAATTAAGCAAACAAACTTAATACGATAGCTTCTTATCCAGAGAGGTAGAGGGACTGGCCCTATGACACCTCGGCAGCGGACTGATGAACCGTGCCAATTCCAGCAGGCAGATTGCCTGAAAGATAAGAAGAGGACTGACGCTTATTATTCTGCCCTCTTCTTCTTGAAGAGGGCTTTCTTGTTTTTCAGGAATAAAAGTGCGGGGTGCTGCATAGCTATTGTATTAAATCCAATTAATTATATAGGAAAACCATAATTTCTTATCCAGAGAGGCAGAGGGACTGGCCCTATGAAGCCTCGGCAGCGGACTCTTATGAGTACTGTGCCAATTCCAGCAGGTGTGAGCCTGGGAGATAAGAAGAGACAATGCTGATGATGCATGCCCTCTTCTGTTCTCAGGAGAGGGTTTTTTAATGTTAAGAAAGTATATTTTTTCAACTTTGATTACTGTCTAGCTCCAGCGCCTACCCCCTCGAGGTCACAAGCCACTCCTCCCAAAAAGGCAAAGAACGCCTTTCCGGGAGGCCTGTCTTGTGCTTGTCGGGGGTGACCAAGGCGCTTGCGCATTTCTTATTTGATACGGAGGGAGAAACAAACATGATAGAATTCCAGGATCTCAAGAAAGTGTATGAAAGCGGAGGCCAGCAGGTTGCAGCACTGAATGGGATAGATCTTGCAATCGACAAAGGAGAAATCTTTGGTGTAATCGGCTTCAGCGGAGCGGGGAAAAGCTCGCTGATCCGCTGTGTGAATCTGCTCGAAAGGCCGACCTCAGGCAAGGTGATCGTCGATGGCCATGATCTTACATCGCTTTCGCCAAAAGAGGTAAGAGAGGTAAAGCGCAATATCGGCATGGTTTTTCAGCACTTCAATCTGCTGAACTCGAAGACGGTGTTTGCCAATGTAGCCATGCCGCTTACCCTGGCAAAGCTCCCTAAAGAGCAGGTACGCAAACGGGTAGCTGAACTTCTTGAGTTCGTGGGACTTGCCGATAAAGCTGATAATTATCCTGATCAGCTTTCAGGCGGCCAAAAGCAGAGAGTCGGGATTGCAAGAGCACTTGCTACACAGCCTTCAATCCTGCTGTGCGATGAAGCGACCTCGGCCCTTGATCCGCAGACAACAAGCAGCATTTTGCAGCTATTGAAAAAAATCAATGCGGAATACAATATCACCATCCTGATCATTACCCATGAAATGACGGTCATCAGGGAAATCTGCGACAGGGTGGCGGTGATCGAGGCAGGAAAAATCATTGAGGAAGGCTCGGTGTTCGATGTATTCTCGGCACCAAAAACACAGACAGCCCAGAACTTTGTCAGTTCTGTCATGAATGATTCAATCCCGGATTCCGTCAAGCAGCTTGTAGAAAGAAACAATGGCAAGGAAAGAATTTTCCGGATCAATTTTGTCGGCCAGTCAGCCGGCCAGCCGCTGCTCTCCAAGCTTGCCAAGAAATTCGATATTGATATAAACGTGCTGTTCGGAAATATAACCGAGCTTCAAGGCATCCCGTTTGGGAACCTTGTTGTCGAATTCCAGGGAACCGACCAGGAAGTGCAGCGCGCCCTTATGTACATTCATCAGGAAAAAGTCTCAATCAAGGAAGTGAAAGCACATGCTAGTTGATCACACGCAAATCATAGAAGCACTTATTGAAACCATTCAAATGGTGGCCTTCTCGCTCCTTTTTTCCACCATCCTGGGATTGCCGCTCGGAATCCTGCTGGTCATCACGAGAAAAGGCCATCTGCTGGAGAATCTGCCCATTTTCAACGTATTGAATGGAATCATCAATATATTCCGCTCGGTCCCATTCATCATCCTGATGGTTGCAATCATTCCGGTGACGCGGCTGCTGGTAGGAACCTCAATCGGGACGGCAGCGGCTGTCGTACCGCTCGTATTCTATGCCGGCCCGTATATTGCAAGATTGATTGAGAACTCGCTCCTCGAAGTTGACCCGGGTGTCATAGAGGCAGCGGAAGCGATGGGGGCGACACCCGGGCAGATCATCTTTAAATTTCTCGTACCGGAAGCGCTCAGTTCACTGGTCCTCGCACTGACCATCGCGACCGTCGGACTTGTCGGCGCATCCGCCATGGCAGGGGCTGTCGGCGGCGGCGGTCTTGGCGATTTGGCCATTACTTACGGCTATCAGCGCTTCGACACAACGGTCATGATCATCACAGTCGCCATCCTGGTCATCATGGTCCAGGGGCTGCAGAGCTTCGGCAATATTTTATCTAAAAGAATCAGAAGACGATAACTAGGAGGAAACATCCATGAAAAAATTATTATTAACGGCAATCATTCTGGCGCTGGCGGTTTTCAGCGCAGCCTGTTCATCATCAACAAGCGGCAAGGAAAAAGAAAAAGAAGTGAAAATCGGTGTCAGCGGGTCAGACAACCGCATCTGGGATTTCGTAGCCAAGAAAGCTGAAAAAGAAGGAATCAAGGTGGAAATCGTCCGCTTCTCGGATTATGTCCAGCCAAACATCGCCCTTGCAGAGGGAGAGCTTGATGCGAATGCCTTCCAGACTATTTCTTATTTCAACGCTTTTAAAAAGGAACATGATCTGGACCTTTCGCCAATCGCGACAACCGTTATTGCACCTATGGGAATCTACTCTGAAAAGTATAAAGATGTAAAAGATATCCCTGAAGGCGGAAAAATCGCCGTGCCGAACGAAGCAACCAATATGGGAAGATCCTTCCTGCTTCTGCAGGAAGCCGGCCTGATCACACTGCCTGAAGACTTTGACGGAAATGGCAGCATCGACAAAATCGTTGATAATCCAAAGAACCTGGAAATCGTCCCTGTAGTGGCAGGCCAGACACCGCGTGTCCTTCCAGATGTTGCGGCTTCCATCATTAATAATGGAATCGCTGTGGATGCCGGCTTCAATCCTGTTAAAGATTCCATCTTCCATGAAAATGCAACAGCAACACCATATATCAACATCATTGCCGTTAGAACTGAAGACAAAGACAATGAAACATTGAAGCGCCTCGGAGAACTTTACCAGGAAGACGATGTAGCCGAGTTCATTGAAAAAGAATATAAAGGCAGCACCATCCCGACATTCGTTCCGCTCAGTGAAATTGGAGAATAAAAACTGGTGCATGGCACCGCTAATAGGAGGAGATCATTATGGCAGCACCCGCTAAATCTGTAACCGAATTAAAGGAAAGAATCAATCAAAGTGTGGAATCGGGAAGGGAGCTTTATCTTTCAACAAGCCACCAGATCCATGAAAAACCGGAAATTGGCAACCAGGAATTTTTCGCATCCGGGCTTCTCTCAGGAATTCTTGAAGAAGAGGGCTTTGAGCTGGAGCGCGCTGTTGCCGGCCATGAGACAGCATTCTCTGCTAGGAAAAAATCTTCCAAGCCGGGTCCATCCATTGCTTTTCTTGCTGAATATGACGCTCTGCCTGGAATCGGCCATGCCTGCGGCCATAATATCATTGGCACAACCAGTATTGCGGCTGCCATTGCCTTAAGCAAGGTGGTGGAAGAAACAGGCGGAGAGGTCGTCGTATTCGGAACACCAGCCGAGGAAGGCGGCCCGAACGGCAGTGCAAAGGGCAGCTTCGTCAAGCATGGCCTGACAGAGGGAATCGATGCAGCGCTGATGATCCATCCCTCAAGCAAGACTGCATTAACAAGCTCTTCCCTAGCGGTGGATCCGCTGGACTTTGAGTATATCGGCAAGCCTGCCCATGCCGCGGCTTCACCGCACGAAGGAATCAATGCCCTTGATGCGGTCATCCAGCTTTTCACCGGCATCAACGCCCTGCGCCAGCAGCTGAAGGATGATGTGCGGATCCACGGCATCATTACTCATGGAGGCGACGCGCCAAATATCATCCCGGAATATGCAAAAGCGCGATTCTTCATCCGGGCAGCGACAAGAACATACTTAAATGAAGTTACAGAGAAGGTTAAGGCGGTGGCAGAGGGTGCTGCCCTGGCAACAGGCGCCAAGCTGAATGTGATTGCATTCCAGAATGAAGTCGACAATCTTCTATTAAATAGAACATATAATGAAGCATTCCGTGAAGTCATCGAGGAACTGGGCGAGGAAGTTGATCTGTCAGGCAGGGAAGGAATCGGTTCTACAGATGCGGGCAACATCAGCCAGCAGGTACCTACGATCCACCCTTATATCAAGATCGGCAGCGATGACCTTGTTGCCCATACCGTACCATTTCGTGAAGCTGCACGCTCGGAAAAAGGCGATGAAGCCCTGCTCACAGGTGCAAAGGCGCTGGCACAGACGGCATTCCGGCTAATCACTGAGCCTGAACTGCTTGCTTCTATCAAAGAAGAGTTCGCAAGGAACAAAGAAGCGCAAAAATAAAGGATGGAGCTGCCAATGTGGCGGCTCCACTTTTCATTCGACTATTGATTTTTGTTGAGGCTTTCCTGTGCCATCCGTATTAATTCTTTCACCATGCTGCCGCCGATCGGGCCGCCGACTTTGCCTGCCTCGCGCGATGATAGCCTGCCGTTATATCCCGGCTGAAGCGGAACGTCCTTTTCCCTGGCCACCTCATATTTTACTTCCTCCGGCGCATCTGCGCTGACTTTATAGCCCTGGTTAGCCATGACACGTGCCTTCAATGTGTCGAGGGCTTCGCGGGATTCTGGTACAAGAGGGCGCCTTCTTCTTCTGGACATCATGCAAACCTCCTTTCCGTTCATTATGGTTAGTATTTTGCAAACAGCCTTTTTCTAAGCGAAGCTTCGGCCATATAATCAGCAGCAAACAGAATCCGATGAATGAACAACAATGCCCTAAGCTAAAAAATACAGCGGATTTTTTTGAAATTGCTTGTATCATATAGTTTGAACCGCTATTCTAATGTTATACTTGTCCGCAATTCATAGTGAATCTATCATAAAGAAGGTGTGAAAAAGTGGCGCTAAAGTATCTTTCAGCTCTGCTGCTGCCCGGACTGCTGGTCATGCTGTTTACAAGGGTGACATATAATCATGTGATCGGGCTCATTCTGACTGTCGCCCTGATTGCCGCCTCCGTCTATAAAGGCTACACAGACAGCTGGGGGCTTATTGTTGTTGATGCCTTTTCTTTGACAGCCGGTTTCTGGTATGCGCAAACCATGAAACAAAGAGCGAAAAAGCGAGCTTAATTTAATTATGCCTGTCATAAACCTGCCGGAGCTGGATCCGGCAGGTTATTTTATTTTATTGCTGTGTGAGGCACGATTTCACACGAATGCCAGGATCAACATGGAACATTGACAGATCCTATTTTTCAAAGGCGATTGTCCAGCCAGAGATTTCAGTCCGTCGATATATGCTTCCCTCTCTCGACATATTCCGCGGGAAATATTCCAGCAATAACAGGCCGCAGCACTAATCAATCAAACGTTTGATTAACTATTATTCGGCAGGAACAGCGCTGTTTTGTGCTGGAAATATTTATCCCCCAATACGGAACGCTAGTACAAAAACGAATATCCGTTCGCATATTCCTGGTTTCTTTCAGGTGCTTTGTGGTAGAATGAGGATATGAGTTTTTCAGCTTCGTACAAGGCTTCAGACCTTTTTCTTCTATAATATATCTTCAGCAGGAATCATCACGTGCATTTAGGACCGTCTATTAATTAAAAGAAACAGGATCTCCAGGAGCAAGGTGCTTGCTTTCTGGTATGCCTGTCTGCAAATATAGATAAAATGTTAAAATCAACTTCTTGAACAGGAGGCTTTTTTTGTGAAGGACCAATTTGAATTAGTCTCAAAATATTCGCCGCAGGGCGATCAGCCGGAAGCCATCAGCAGGATTACCGAGGGCATCCGCTCCGGCAAACGCCATCAGACGCTGCTCGGTGCAACTGGAACCGGAAAGACGTTTACCATCTCCAATGTGATCAAAGAGGTCAATAAGCCGACATTGGTGATTGCCCATAATAAAACACTGGCCGGCCAGCTATACAGTGAGTTCAAGGATTTTTTCCCGAACAATGCTGTAGAGTATTTTGTCAGCTATTATGATTACTACCAGCCTGAGGCTTATGTGCCGCAGACAGATACATTCATTGAAAAGGATGCCAGCATCAATGATGAAATTGATAAGCTGCGCCACTCGGCGACATCTTCGCTGTTCGAACGCAAGGACGTCATCATCATTGCCAGTGTTTCCTGCATATACGGCCTCGGTTCGCCGGAAGAGTACAAGGAGCTTGTGCTCTCCTTAAGGACGGGGATGGAGATTGAGCGAAACCAGCTCCTGCGCCGCCTGGTTGATATCCAGTATGAACGGAACGATATTGATTTCCGGAGGGGGACATTCAGAGTCCGCGGAGATGTGGTTGAAATCTTCCCTGCATCAAGGGATGAGCATTGCATGAGGGTCGAATTTTTCGGTGATGAAATTGACCGGATCCGTGAAGTGGATGCACTTACCGGAGAAATTATGGGCGAGCGGGACCATGTTGCCATCTTCCCGGCCTCCCACTTCGTTACGCGCGAGGAAAAAATGAAGATTGCCATAGAGAATATCGAAAAAGAATTAGAGGGGCGCCTGGAAGAGATGCGGGAAAACGGCAAGCTCCTTGAGGCCCAGCGCCTGGAACAGAGGACACGCTATGACCTGGAGATGATGAGGGAAATGGGCTTTTGCTCAGGGATTGAAAACTATTCCCGCCACCTGACTCTCCGTCCGGCCGGATCAACGCCTTATACGCTGATTGATTATTTCCCGGATGATTTTTTGATGGTCGTAGACGAATCACACGTAACGATCCCTCAGGTAAGGGGAATGTTCAACGGGGACCAGGCCAGGAAGTCAGTCCTTGTGGATCATGGATTCAGGCTGCCTTCCGCGATGGACAACAGGCCGCTCACTTTTTCTGAATTTGAAAAGCATATCAATCAGATTGTATATGTTTCTGCTACGCCGGGCCCGTATGAAATGGAGCATACGCCTGAAATGGTCCAGCAGATCATCCGGCCGACCGGTCTTCTTGATCCGACAATCGAGGTGCGCCCGATTGAAGGCCAGATCGATGACCTGATTGGCGAAATAAATGAACGGGTAAAGAAGAATGAAAGGGTACTGATCACGACATTGACGAAAAAGATGTCAGAGGATCTCACCGATTATCTGAAGGAAATCGGCATAAAGGTACAGTATCTCCATTCAGAGATCAAGACGCTCGAGCGGATTGAGATCATCCGGGAGCTGCGCCTTGGAAAATATGATGTACTGATCGGAATCAACCTCCTGAGGGAGGGGCTCGACATTCCGGAGGTTTCCCTTGTCGCCATTCTTGATGCGGATAAAGAGGGCTTCCTCCGTTCGGAAAGGTCCCTTATCCAGACAATCGGGCGAGCTGCCCGGAATGCATCCGGCCATGTCATCATGTACGCAGACAAAGTCACCAATTCAATGGAGCTGGCCCTGAGCGAGACGAAAAGGCGCCGGGACATCCAGGAAGCTTATAATGAGGAGCACGGCATCACACCGCAGACGATCCAGAAGGAAATCCGCGACGTGATCCGCGCCACCCACGCTGCCGAGGAGCAGGAAGATTACGCTGCACCAGCCAAACCGGCAAAAATGACGAAGAAAGAACGCGACAAACTGATTGCCAATATGGAAAAGGAAATGAAGGAAGCAGCCAAGGCGCTCAACTTCGAGCGGGCTGCCGAGCTTCGTGATCTATTATTAGAGCTGAAAGCGGAAGGATGACGAACTGATGGCAATGGAAAAACTGATTGTAAAAGGCGCCAGGGCCCATAACCTGAAGGATATTGATGTCACCATCCCGAGGGATAAGCTTGTGGTGCTGACGGGGCTTTCCGGATCCGGGAAGTCATCCTTGGCCTTTGATACGATATATGCTGAGGGGCAGCGGCGGTATGTGGAATCCCTTTCCGCCTATGCGCGCCAGTTCCTCGGCCAGATGGATAAGCCTGATGTCGATGCCATTGAGGGGCTGTCGCCGGCAATTTCCATCGACCAGAAAACAACGAGCAGGAACCCGAGATCAACGGTCGGCACCGTGACGGAAATCTATGATTATCTGCGGCTCCTGTTCGCCAGGGTCGGCCGTCCTACATGCCCGATTCACAATGTGGAGATTTCCTCCCAGACAATCGAGCAGATGGTCGACAGGATCATGGTATATCCGGAAAGAACGAAGATGCAGGTCCTTGCCCCGGTCGTTGAGGGCAGGAAGGGGACCCATGCCAAGGTTCTCGAGGATGTTAAGAAGCAGGGCTATGTCCGCGTCCGGGTCAACGGCGAAATGCACGACTTGGGCGAAGACATTGTTCTGGAAAAAAATAAAAAGCACAGCATTCAAGTGGTCATCGACCGTGTGGTTGTGAAAGAGGGCGTGGCAGCAAGGCTGGCAGACTCTCTTGAAACAGCGCTTAAACTTGGCGAAGGAAAAGTCATCATTGATGTAATCGGGGAGGAAGAGCTGCTTTTCAGCGAAAACCACGCATGCCCGCATTGCGGCTTCTCTATCGGCGAGCTTGAGCCGAGGATGTTCTCCTTCAACAGCCCATTCGGCGCATGCCCATCCTGTGACGGACTCGGCAGCAAGCTTGAAGTGGACGTGGACCTTGTCATCCCTAATCGGGACTTGTCATTAAGACAGCATGCCATCGCACCTTGGGAGCCGACAAGCTCACAGTATTACCCGCAGCTGCTTGAAGCAGTCAGCAGCCATTTGGGTATTGACATGGATATGCCCGTACAGGATATACCGAAGCATTTGCTTGATAAGCTTCTTTATGGAGCAAAAGGGGAAAAGATTTATTTCCGCTATGAAAACGATTTTGGGCAGGTCAGGGAAAACTTCATTGAGTTCGAGGGAGTTATCCGCAATGTGGAAAGGCGCTTCAAGGAAACAAGCTCCGACTACATCCGGGAACAGATGGAAAAATATATGGCCCAGCACGCTTGCCCGGCCTGCAAAGGAAATCGCCTGAAGCAGGAAAGCCTTGCTGTCCTGATTGCAGGGGAGCATATTGGGAAAATTACATCACTGTCCATCGAAGAGGCTGAAGACTTTTTTGAAAATGTCATCCTTTCTGAGAAAGAACGCCAGATTGCCAATCTGATCTTGAGGGAGATAAAAGAAAGGCTCGGATTCCTCATCAATGTTGGCCTGGATTATCTGACATTAAGCCGGGCAGCGGGCACGCTGTCAGGGGGAGAAGCGCAGCGCATCCGTCTTGCGACTCAGATCGGCTCCCGCCTTACCGGTGTCCTGTATATCCTGGACGAGCCATCAATCGGCCTTCATCAGCGCGATAATGACAGGCTGATCGATACGCTTAAAAATATGCGTGATATCGGGAACACACTCATTGTCGTTGAGCATGATGAAGACACGATGATTGCAGCCGACTACCTGATTGACGTTGGTCCTGGGGCAGGCGTCCACGGCGGCCAGATTGTGTCCCAGGGTACGCCGGCAGAGGTGATGGATGATCCGAATTCCCTGACCGGACAATACTTGTCAGGGAAGAAATTCATCCCGCTGCCGATTGAGCGGAGAAAAAGCGACGGCCGCTTCATCGAAATCAAGGGTGCACAGGAAAACAATCTGAAAAACGTAAATGCCAAATTCCCGCTCGGCATCTTTACTGCGGTCACAGGTGTATCTGGATCAGGAAAAAGTACACTGATCAACGAGATCCTCCATAAAACCCTGGCGCAAAAGCTTCATAAAGCCAAAACAAAGCCAGGCGAGCATAAAGATGTCAAAGGGATCGAGCATCTTGACAAGGTCATTGATATTGACCAGTCGCCGATCGGGCGTACACCGCGCTCCAATCCGGCAACTTATACTGGCGTCTTTGACGATATCCGCGATGTTTTCGCCTCTACTAATGAAGCCAAGGTCCGCGGATACAAAAAAGGCCGTTTCAGCTTTAACGTGAAAGGCGGCAGATGCGAGGCATGCCGTGGAGACGGTATCATCAAGATTGAGATGCACTTCCTTCCTGATGTGTATGTCCCTTGCGAGGTATGCCATGGAAAACGCTATAACCGTGAAACCCTTGAAGTGAAGTATAAAGGGAAAAATATTTCGGATATCCTGGATATGACAGTTGAGGATGCACTCGATTTTTTCGAAAATATTCCGAAGATCAGCCGCAAGCTCCAGACAATCTATGATGTTGGCCTTGGCTATATCACACTCGGCCAGCCGGCAACCACATTGTCCGGAGGAGAGGCGCAGCGGGTTAAGCTGGCTTCCGAGCTGCACCGCAGGTCAACCGGCCGCTCTTTTTATATCCTGGACGAGCCGACGACCGGACTCCATGTTGATGATATTGCCAGACTGCTCACTGTATTGCAGAGGCTTGTTGAAAACGGAGATACAGTCCTGGTCATCGAGCATAATCTCGATGTTATCAAGGCAGCCGATTATATAGTGGATCTCGGGCCAGAGGGCGGCGATAAAGGCGGGACCATCATTGCCCAGGGCACACCGGAAAAAGTGGCTGAAGCAGAAGGCTCCTATACCGGCAAGTATCTTAAGCCCATCCTGGACAGGGACCGCATCCGAATGCAGAAACTGGTCAAAGAAAGAGAAACAAGCGTTTCAAAAGCATAACCCAAAAGGCGAGTACTGCATTTTTTGCAGGGCTTGCCTTTTTGCTTTTATGCGGGTTGGGGATTCCCTGTTTGAAATTGCCAGATTGCCTGCCGCTGAATCGGGTAAAGAATCTTAATTAGAAAAGGAAGGTTCTTTATGAAAAAGTATATTTTAATTATGATCGGCTTTATACTGCTTATTGGTTTTGCTGTTGCCATCCAGGCTGAAAAGACTGTTTCGCATGATGGCGGGAAAGAAATCGTGGCGATCGGTGATTCCCTTACCTATGGATATGGCGACAACAGCGGTGAAGGCTATACCGGCAGGCTTGAGGAAAGATTGGACAAGATTTATGAGGGAAACATCGATGTTGAAAACTTTGGCATCTACGGACAAGATACGCTAAACGTCAAAAGGCAGCTGACTACTCCGGCAGTCTTAAAAGAGGTGCAGGAGGCAGATGCAATCATTATTTTTATCGGCACAAATGACATGCTTCATGCCAATGGCGGCGATCTGGCTCCCCTTCACCGTGAAAAACTTCAGCAGGCGGAAAACACCTACAGGAAAAACATAGAGGAAATCCTTCAGTGGACGGAGCGGAATAATCCTGAAAGTCCAATCCTTCTGCTGGGCCTATATAATCCCTATCCTCGAAATGAAAAGATCGGCAATATCATAGATAGCTGGAATCAGAATATAAAAGCAGCAGCTGCTAACCATCCCCATGTCAGCTGGGTTCCTACCGATGATCTTTTTGAGGGCAGGGAAAAGAAGCTTTATTTTTATGATTCCCTTCACCCCAATGCCCGGGGCTATGAACTGATTGCAGCCCGGGTGGCGCAGGAATATGCCAGGTTATAAGGAGATTGACACCACTCTGTAAACGAAAAGAAAAAGTACTGTAAACTGCAGACCTTATAATAGTGAAAAAGAGTTTACAAGGGGGTACGGCGATGCATACTTATATTGAAGATTCCCTGAATGAATGGAAAGAGGATATTTCCAAGGTGCTTGACCAGATTAATCAGGACTATGAAGAGGTCAAGAGGGAACTGCAGGTGTATACATATAAATACGGGATAACAAAGCAGGTGATACAATCAACGGTCAATGATGAGATTATTGAAACAATCCGGGAGCAGTATCATAGGCCATTTGAGGAGAAATATAATGAACTGAAGGGGTCAATCAGGGATCTTGAAGAAAAGCGCAAGGTATTTCAGATGTTCGTCCATAAAATCGATGAAGTAAGCAGGAAGGGAGCGGCGGCAAAAACCGTTTAGGCTGGCTCTCAAAGGGGCACTGGAATTCAGTGCTTTTTTTGTGAAATCCGGGGCAACGACGCCGTTGGTTTGGGCCAGTTGCTAATAAAAAGTGAAAGTTGCTAATATATGGGGAAAGTTGCTAATAAAATTTAAAAGTTGCTAATATTCGGGGAAAGTTGCTAATAAATTGAAAAAGTTGCTAATAAATATTACTCCAGGTATTACGCTACTGTAAGCGTACATTAATTTGTCCTCTTTTCGGATTAATTTTACGAATGTAGTCCGAATATCTTTCATTTCTTGCCATTTTTGAAAAATTCCGATTCTCTTCAATATTTTCAGCTTCGGTGAAACTTTTATAGCACCTGTGCGTAAGTATTAACAAGGAGTTGAAAATGATGGATTCTAAAAAGGTGCTTTCGGCATTAAGTTATTTTAGTGTGTTTTTTGCAGGATTTATTTTTCCGCTCGTGGTTTTCTTTGCATCTGAAAATCCTTTTGTGAAAATGCATGCTAAAAAAGCGTTTTTGTCGCATCTGATCCCTTTGATTGCCCTGCCGGTCATTTTTCTGGCAATCCCTTTCGAGCTGTATTCCGATCCTAATGAAGTTCCGGTCTTTTTCCTGATTGGAATTGGCCTTTCCGTAATTCTTAGCTTGATTGTCGTAGTCTGGAATATTGTAAAGGGCGTAAAGATATTGGCTGCAAAAGAATAGTGTTCAACTATAAAGAGGAGGCAATAGTATGAAAGATGAGAGAAAAAGAATTTTGAAAATGGTCGAGGATGGAAGCCTGCGCGCTGATGAGGCACTGCTTTTGCTCGAGGAGCTTGAAAAGGCGTCTAAAACAATGGAGAAAAAAGAAGAAAAGCTTCATAGCGAATGGGGAAACCAGACCTATTTTGAAGAAGCTAAGAAACAGCAGCAGGACACAGCCCAATATAAATTTCACTATGCCAAGGAAAAAATCATTGAGTTTGTGGACACTGCTTTCCAAAAGATTAAGGATGCCGACCTGGATTTCAATTTCGGCCCTGCTTTTGAAATATCTCATGTGTTCCAGCAAAACGATGTCAGATTATCCGAAGTTGAAATGGAAGTGGCGAACGGGAAACTGGTCCTGATTCCCTGGGAACAGAATGATGTCCGCATCGACTGCCGTGCAAAGGTTTACCGCGGTGAAACCCATGATGAAGCCCGACAGAACTTTTTAAAAGATGTCCTTTTTACGGCCGACAATGGACGGCTGCTGTTTTCGGCACAGCAGAAGTGGATGAAGGTAGAAGCTGAGGTCCATATTCCAAAGGAACAGTATGACAGCATCCGGATCAGGATGTTCAATGGGCCGGTGGAAGGCAGCAACCTGGCTGTGAAAAAGCTGAAGGTCAAGTCAGCGAATGGAAAAATCATTTTAGAGAATCTCGAGGCGGGCCAACTTGAAGCTGAGGCAGGAAACGGCCAAATTACGGTTACTAACAGTAAGGTGGACCATATTGAAGCAGAAACGGTTAATGGGGCGATTAAAGTAGCGGGAGATTGTAAAAGCGCCAATCTTCAATCATTTAATGGCAATATCCAGGTTCATGTCAAAGGGGAGCGCTGTGAGCGCCTTGAAGCTGAAGCTGTCACAGGGACTGTTGACGTGTATCTTCCATCCGGGACACCTGTCAATGGTGATCTGAGAACCAATCTTGGAGGCTTCCAGCTTGAACTGGATGGAATCCAGGTGGTGGAGGAAAAGTCAGAGATGGTGCAGAAAATGCTCAGGTTCCAGTCTGTTAAAGATCCGGCCGCTGCCATTGATTTAAGGGCCAAGACCAAGACTGGTTCAATTGCTGTTAAAACTGGTGATTTTGTTAAATAATATAAAAATAAGCTCAGGCCAGAAGCGATGCTTCTGGCTTTTATCCATAAAAGAGGTGATGGACCGTGAGATGGCTGCTCGGCATTATAATCAATGCTGTATTATTTGCTGCTTTGGCAGGATTTTTCCGTGATTCGTTTTATTTAGAAAGTTTTGGCGCCGCCTTGGGGGCAAGTTTCATTTTGTCTCTGCTGAATGTTTTGGTGCGGCCGATTCTTATTGTCTTGACGATGCCTGTGACTCTATTGTCGCTCGGCTTGTTCTTGTTTGTTATCAATGCAGTGACTTTGCTGCTGACTGATGGGATTATGGGGAGTTCTTTTGAGATTGATGGGTTTGGGATGGCTTTGCTGGTGGCTGTTATTATGTCGGTTGTTAATTTGGTTATTCAGAAGACGGTTATGGATAGGAAGGAAAACTAGTCAAAGAGTGTTGCTTCTTAATGAAAGCCCGGCCTTTTATGAAAATAGTTGGGTTGCTGCTGTTAGTGGGGCTGTTGATCTGCGTTGCAGGCACTTCGCTTTCCGCGGGGCGGAGTTGAGCCTCCTCGAGCTGTACGCTGTGGGGTCTCAACTTTTCCGCTATTTCCCGCAGGAGTCTTCGTGCCTTCCACTCCGATCAACAGGGTTTTTAAAATTTATTTGCATAAGACCATAGGGTGAGAACCTAACGCTCTCTTTGAACGGGGCTGTTGATCTGCGTTGCAGGCACTTCGCTTTCCGCGGGGCGGAGTTGAGCCTCCTCGCGCTGCGCGCTGTGGGGTCTCAACTTTTCCGCTATTTCCCGCAGGAGTCTTCGTGCCTTCCACTCCGATCAACAGGTTTTTAAAACTTTTTGGCAACTTTACAAACCTGGCTGGCCAACAATCCATTAATGCCTTAAGCTGGTATAAAAAAAATCATATAAACAAAAGGGGTACGGAAGCAATATGCCGTACCCCTTTTGTTTATAAATAAGAACGGGTCTCCCTATGAAGATTTCCACCCAATGTTCTGTTTTCTTAGGAGTAAGTAATAAATGCCGGAACGCCGTTTTCTCTTAGTCTCCCGGCGAGGGATTGGGCGTTTTTTAGTTGGGAGAATGCTCCGGCCTGGACTGTGTAGAGGCCTCGGGCTGGTTTGTAGAAGGAGAGTAGTGCCACGGCGATGGTTTCTCCGCAGAGCTGCTGGTATTCTTTGGATTGCAATAGTCCGCATTCTTGTTTGTTGGTCATGAATCCGCATTCGACGAGTATGGCTGTCATGCTGGTTTTTCTTAATACATGGAAGTCGGCGGTTTTGACTCCGCGATTGGTTAGGCCGGTTTCTTTTACGAGCTGTGCCTGTACGGAGTGGGCGAGTTTTACTGCTTCTGCAGGGCGGGAGGTGTGGACGTATGTTTCGATTCCGTTTGCGCTGTTCCACCCTGTTCCGTGGGCGTTGGCATGGATAGAGATATAGCAGTCTGCTTTCCATCGGTTGGCCATGCCTGTTCTTTCGGATAACGGGATGTCCCATTCGTCGGAATGGGAGTCCATGACGGTGAATCCGGCCTGTTCGAGGAGTTTGCGGCAGTAGTGGGCGGCCTGGCGGTTGAATTCGTATTCCCGGAAGCCGTCGGGGCTTCTTTTTCCCGGGGTTTCGTAGCCGTGTCCTGCGTCGAGTATGATTTTCATTCTTTTCCCTCCCTAAATGATTTGTTCATTTACTATATAGGGGGAAATGGGGATTTAGGACATGGTGGGATGAAAAAAATACAGAGTTTCTTATTGGTGGGCTTAAGTAAAAGAAAGGGAACCCAATTTTGTCTTTGACCAGGGGCTGTTGATCTGCGTTCCAGGCACTCCGCTTTCCGCGGGGCGGCGCTGAGCCTCCTCAGAGCAAGCTCTTGCGGGGTCTCAGCTCTGCCGCTGCAATCCCGCAGGAGTCTGCGTGCCTTCCACTCCGATCAACAGGGTTTTTAGAATTTGTGTGTAAAAGACCAAAGGAAAAGATAATGCTCTCTTTGAACAGGGGCTGTTGATCTGCGCTGCAGGCACTTCGCTTTCCGCGGGGCGGCGCTGAGCCTCCTCAGAGCGAGCTCTTGCGGGGTCTCAGCTTTGCCGCTGCAATCCCGCAGGAGTCTTCGTGCCTTCCACTCCGATCAACAGGGTTTTTAGAATTTATTTGCATTAGCAAAAGGGAGACCTTAGCTCTCTTTGAATGGGGCTGTTGATCTGCGCTGCAGGCACTTCGCTTTCCGCGGGGCGGAGTTGAGCCTCCTCGCGCTGCGCGCTGTGGGGTCTCAACTTTTCCGCTATTTCCCGCAGGAGTCTGCGTGCCTTCCACTCCGATCAACAGGGTTTTAGTAATTTTATAGGATCTCAAAATATTTTAAAGAAATTGATATGTCCTAACGAATAGCAATATTTAGCCTTTTAATACTTATACATAACCGCTAAACCCTCACACCCTCCGCATCGTATGAATAAATTTATACCGGTCGGCGCGGTAGGCGGATTGGACGAATTCGAATGGGGTGCCGTCCTGCAGCCGGGTTGTGCGGAGTATGAGGAGGATGGGAGAGCCTTCTTGTATGGAGAGAAGTCCTGCCTCCCGGCTCCTGGCGCCGGCTGCTTCGATTTCCTGTTCTGCTTCTGCGATGGACAGGGAGAGGCGTTTTTCGGCAAATTCGTAAAGAGAATTGCTTAAGTCCTCTTCTGTCAGGCCGGGCATGAGCGCTTCAGGGATATAGTTGGTTTCCAGTGCCATGGGGAGTCCGTCGGCCAGGCGGATCCTGGTGATTTCATAGACCGGGCTGCCCTCGGCAATCTGGAGGCGGGAGGCAATGCCGCTTGGAGCGGGCAGTGTCTGGAAGGATAGTGTCCGGCTGCTCGGCTTCATCCCGCGCATCAGCATGTCTTCCGTAAAACTTGTAAGTCCCTGCAGCTCCTGTTCAACTTTTTGTTTATTGACGAATGTGCCGCGGCCTTTTTCCCGATAAAGCAGGCCCTCCCTGACCAGATTGCTGATGGCCTGCCTGACGGTCATCCTGCTGATCTGAAATTGCTCGGCATATTCCCGTTCGGATGGTATGGCTGCTTCTTCCTGCAGGGCGCCTTCCCTGATTTGCTTTTTCAGCTGTTCTTCCAGCTGGTGGTAGATGGGTATCGGTGAATTTTTATCAATCATAAGAATGTCTCCTTATACCTTTTGCAGTGCCTCTGCGTCAGCCACGATTGTCACGTGCGGATGCAGCTGGAGGGCGGATGCAGGGAATTGTTCATCAGGCTTTCCGTTCAATAAGTGGTATACGGCATCGGCCTTTGCCACGCCTGAAGCAAGCAGCAGGATTTCCCTGCTGTCCAGTATGGAGGAAATGCCCATCGTGATGGCCTGGTTCGGAACTTCTTCTATGCTGGAAAAAAAACGGCTGTTCGCTTCGATTGTACTTTCATCAAGGTCTACGACATGGGTCCTGCTTGTGAAGGGGGTCCCTGGTTCATTGAAGCCGATATGGCCATTCTGCCCGATGCCGAGCACCTGGAGGTCAATGCCTCCGAGCGCTTTAATTTGTCTGTCATAGCGCCTGCATTCCTCTTCCAGGTCAGCAGCAAGCCCATTCGGAATATAAGTCTGGTGCGCAGGTATGTCAATATACTGAAACAGATTTTCCTTCATAAAAGTGTGATAGCTGTTCTTATCTTCCTTAGGCAGGCCGATATATTCATCAAGATTAGCTGTATGGATATTTTTATAAGAAGTCCGGTTTTCCTTATAATCCGATGCTAAGCAATCGTACAGCCCTTTCGGCGTGCTGCCGGTTGCAAGGCCCAGTGTAAGGGAAGGAGCCGATTTAATTTTTTCCAGGATAATCTGGCAGGCAATCGAGCTCATATCCTGGTAGTTCTTTGCTTGGATGATTTTCATCATTCTACCTCCAAATGGTTATATGCGATTTCTCCGCGGCAGATCGTCAGTATGACGTCCATGTTTTCGTTCAGTACAGTAAGATCTGCGTCTTTTCCTTCTGCAATGCTGCCTTTGCGGTCAAAAACTTTCAGCTGCTTTGCAGGATTTTCGCTGGCCAGCTTGACTGCCTCGGCTAATGTGATATCCGCAAACATGGTCATATTTTTGACAGAGTCTTTCATTTTGAGGATGCTGCCGGCAAGTGTGCCGTCCTCAAGCAGGGCCATTCCATCCTTGACAGTGACATCCTGGCCGCCGAGATCATAGGTGCCGTTTTTCAGGCATTTTGCTCTCATAGAATCGGTGATCAGCACCATTCCATCCATTCCTTTGCTGTTTAATGCCAGCTTGATCATTTCAGGCCGGACATGGACTCCGTCCGCGATCATTTCAACGATCAGCTCTTTGAAGAGCAGGGCAGCGCCGGCTGTACCCGGTTCACGGTGATGAAGTCCTTTCATGCCATTGAAGAGGTGGGTGACATGGGTTGCGCCTGCTTCAACAGCTTCTTTGACTTCTCCGTAGTCTGCATCAGAATGTCCGATGGAAGCGACAACGCCTGTTTCGGCCAGATGGCGGACCAGCTCTTTGCCTCCCTCTAGTTCAGGGGCCAGGGTGACCAGCTTGATCAGCTGTCCGGCTTTTTCCTGCCAGGTTTTGAATAACTCGACATCACTTTTCAGGATATGCTCGAGCGGCTGGGCGCCTTTTCGTTTTTCGTTGATGAATGGGCCTTCCAGATGGATGCCGAGCATTTCGGCCTCTGCTCCTCCCGGCCGGTATGCCGCTGCATTGGCCAGTGCCTGTTCGATCAGTGACTTTTCCTGAGTGATGGTGGTCGCGAGAAAGCTTGTCGTTCCTTCGGCGGGAAGCGTACGTGCTATCGTCTGCAATGCATCGGGGGTGCTGTCCATCGTATCGGCCCCGCCTGCTCCGTGGATATGAAGGTCGATAAAGCCGGGCGCCAGTACTGCGCCGGCATCCAGCTCTATCGTCTTGTCTGCAGGCTGGCTGCCAAGTTCTTCCGCAGGGCCGAAGCTTTTAATCTTGCCGTCTTCAATCCATACAAATCCTTTCTCGATTATTCCATCCTCTGTCAGCACTCTGCTGTTTTTTAAAAGTAGGGAAGTCATGTATCGCATCTCCGTTCTGTATCCTGTTATTTTATAATTCCATCATAAAATAAACACATATAGTTGTCTATACCAATTGCGTTTCCGTTATGTAAGGTTTTTGAAAAAATCAGATAGCACAATTTGGTTCTGCGGGGAAAAATGCTACAATAAGATGAAACTTTATTGTCTAGTTTCTCCAATTGAAAGAAACCATTCATTATAATATACCTTAATAGGCGCATTCCGCAAAAGGAGGACAACAGCGTGGCAAAAGTGCGAACAAAAGACATCATTGAGAAATTTAATTTAGAGCTGATCAGCGGGGAGGAAGGGATCAGCCGTCCCATTACAACAAGCGATATCTCCAGGCCCGGACTAGAAATGGCCGGCTTTTTCGACTACTACCCTGCAGAGCGGATCCAGCTCATAGGGAAGACGGAGATGAGCTTTGCGGAGAAGCTGAGTGATGCTGACAGGCAGAACCGGATGGAATCGCTCTGCACCGATATCACGCCAGGCATCATCATTACTAGGGATATGGAAGTGCCGGAAGGGCTGATCGAGGCTTCAGAAAGGGAAGCGGTGCCTGTTATGCGTTCCAAGCAGAAAACGACGCGGTTCTCCGGCCTTTTGACCAATTTCCTCGAAAGCAAGCTGGCTCCTACGACCGCCGTGCACGGCGTGCTAGTTGATATATATGGGGTGGGAGTCCTGATTACGGGCAAGAGCGGCGTCGGTAAAAGTGAAACGGCCCTTGAGCTGGTGAAAAGGGGACATCGCCTTGTTGCCGATGACTGCGTGGAAATCCGCCAGGAAGATGAAGACTATCTTGTCGGGACTTCTCCTGAGCTGATTGAGCATTTGCTTGAAATCAGGGGGCTTGGGATCATTAATGTGATGACATTATTCGGTGCAGGTGCTGTCCGGAGCAATAAGCGCATTTCCCTCGTCATGAACCTTGAGCTTTGGGATCAGAAAAAACAATATGACCGACTGGGCCTTGATGAAGAGAAAATGAAGATCATTGACACCGATATCACAAGGCTTACCATCCCGGTCCGCCCTGGGCGGAACCTTGCTGTCATCATTGAAGTGGCCGCGATGAATTTCCGGCTGAAGCGAATGGGCGTCAATGCCGCGGAACAATTCACAAGCCGCCTCTCTGATGTGATAGAGGACGGAGACAACGACTAGTATACCCATATAAATAGAGAGTTTCTGTAAGGGGATTCTGCAAAAAAGGAGAATGATTATGGAAGAGAATATCCAGCCTCTAGATCCGATTGCTTTTTCGCTCGGTCCCATCCAGGTCCACTGGTACGGGCTGATCATCGGTACGGGGATTGCGCTTGCTTTATGGCTGGCCATGCGCGAAGGGGAAAAGCGCGGGCTGCAGAAGGAATTGTTTGCCGATCTGATGCTGTGGGCGATCCCGATTGCGATTTTATCGGCAAGATTGTATTATGTTATTTTTCAATGGGATTATTATGCTCAAAACCCAGCTGAAATTATTAAGATTTGGCATGGCGGCATCGCCATACACGGGGCGCTGATAGGCTCAGTCATCACTGCTTATGTTTTTGCGAAGAAGAAAGGCATCTCTTTCTGGCAGCTGGCTGACATCACTGCGCCGAGCATCATCCTCGGCCAGGCCATCGGCCGCTGGGGCAACTTCATGAACCAGGAAGCCCATGGCCGGGAAGTGACGCGTGCGTTTTTGGAAAATCTTCATCTTCCGGAGTTCATCATCAATCAGATGTACATAAACGGAACCTATTACCACCCGACCTTCCTGTATGAATCATTGTGGAATATAGCTGGATTTGTCATCCTGCTGTCTTTAAGAAAAGTCAATCTGCGCAGGGGCGAGCTTTTCCTTACGTATGTGATCTGGTACAGCATCGGCCGCTTCTTCGTTGAAGGCATGAGGACGGACAGCCTGATGCTGACTGAGAGCCTGCGCATGGCGCAGTTTATTTCCATCGTCCTCGTCATCGGGGCCATTCTGCTCATCATCTTCAGAAGAACGAAGGGCTATGCAGACAAAAGGTATTTGGATAAGAGCGCTTAAGTTTTATAGTATAAAAACAAAGGGGAGAGAGAAACATGCTGTTCGGCACGCTTAAACGAGGAGTAGCTGCAGGGCTCAAAACGACATGGTCACTGGGGAAAATCATTTTCCCTGTCACGCTGGTCGTAGCGCTGCTTCAATATACGCCTGTGCTTCCCTGGGTCATCAAATTGATAACGCCGCTGATGGGACTGCTGGGACTTTCCGGCGATGCGGCCATTCCGGTGGTGCTGGGAAACTTCCTGAACCTGTACGCAGCCATCGGAGCCATCCTGACACTGGATCTTTCGGTGAAAGAGGTATTCATCATCGCGGTGATGCTGTCCTTCTCGCATAATATCCTGATTGAATCGAGTGTGGCGCTGAAGGTGGGCGTCAAGCTCTGGATCATCCTACTTGTCCGCTTCGGCCTGGCCATCTTATCTGCCGTGGTTATCAATCTTGTATGGCGCGGCGGGGGAGAGCTTGCCCAGTACGGGCTTATCTCTGCCAAGGAAGAGCAGGTATCAGGCATTTCTGCCATTCTTGCAGAAGCTGTCACCAAGGCCGGGCTGGGAATTTTGCAGCTGGCCATTATTGTCATTCCGCTGATGATAGGGATTCAGCTGCTGAAAGATCTGAAATGGCTGGATGTTTTTTCGAAATGGATGGCGCCTGCAACAAGGGCGCTGGGAATGAAAGAAAACACCTCGACCACTTTGGCCGCCGGCCTGATTTTTGGCCTGGCATACGGGGCGGGTGTCATGATACAGGCTGTCAAAGAGGACGGAGTCAGCAGGAAGGATGTTACGATCGCGTTTATCTTTCTGGTCGCGTGCCATGCGGTAATCGAGGATACACTTATTTTCCTGCCGCTCGGCATCCCGGTGCTGCCGCTGCTTTTCATACGCCTCGGTACAGCCATTGTGCTGACATTGGCAGTCGCCTTCTTCTGGAACCGCCGACGCTCTGAAATGGCCAGCAATAGAAAGGAAGCTGCTTTGTGAACACAAACATAAATACGATTTTATTTGATCTGGATGGAACACTGATCGACACAAATGAACTGATCATCGCCTCGTTCCTCCATACGCTTGAAGGCTATTACCCGAACAGATATAAGCGGGAAGATGTGCTTCCATTCATGGGTCCGACCCTTCATGAGACCTTCGCCGGCATTGATGAAAACAGGGTTGAAGAAATGATCGGCAAATACCGTGAGTTCAATCTTGCCAACCACGATGCTCTTGTCAAGGAGTTCGAGGGCGTGTTCAGCACGGTCAGGACATTGAAGGAATCAGGCTACAAGCTTGGAATCGTCACGACGAAGGTAATGCCTGTTGTGGAAAAAGGGCTGAAGCTGACGAATCTGGACCAGTTCTTTGAAGTTGTCGTGGCATTGGACCATGTCGAAAAAGCTAAGCCAGATCCGGAACCGATCTACAAGGCACTCGATCTTCTCGGCTCCCGTCCGGAGGAAGCAATCATGGTCGGCGATAACCACCATGACATTCTTGCCGGGCATAATGCAGGCACCAAGACAGCTGCTGTGGCCTGGTCCGTGAAGGGCAGGGAGCATCTGATGCAATTTAAGCCTGATTTTATGCTTGAAAATATGGCAGATCTCCTCGATATCCTGGAGGATTATAAAGGATGAGGAAGACAGTCAGGCATCCGGTTGAGGGCGCCAATTCTCTCTGGCATGTGTACAAAACGGTCCCGTTCGCGAAGGTTGTAAAAAATTTCATTGTCATACAGCTGGCCCGGTACACTCCATTCCTCGGATTGAAAAACTGGCTGTACCGCACATTCCTGAAAATGAAGGTCGGAGATCAGACTTCGTTTGCGCTTATGGTCATGCTGGATGTCATGTTTCCTGAAAAGATTAGTGTCGGCCGGAATACAGTCATCGGCTATAACACGACCATCCTGGCACACGAGTATCTGATCCGTGAATACCGCCTCGGCGAGGTGAAGATCGGCAGCGAGGTCATGATCGGCGCCAACTCAACCTTATTGCCCGGAATTACAATCGGCGACGGAGCGATTGTTTCCGCCGGTACCCTTGTCCACAAGGACGTCCCCGCCGGCAGCTTCGTCGGCGGGAATCCGATGCGAGTCATTTATACAAAAGAAGAAATGCAAAAGCGCTGGCAGGATGATCCCATCTACGGCCAGGCTGAGTGAGAAAAAGGCTTCATTGACTTCGGTTGGTGGAGCCTTTTTTTGAAGGAGGGGGCAGATGAAACCTGGAAAGCTGCAAAAATGGACACTCGCAAATCTATCGGTAAAGCCGCAAATAAAATTGGAAACTCGCAAATCAGGCTCAAAACCCGCAAATAAATTGGTTCCCGCAAATAAAACTAAAATCCCCCAAATAAACCCGCTGGCCCCTGGCCAATCACCCGCCCCGAAACCCTCAATCAGCCGCACAAACGGCTTTTCTGCAGATACATCACCGCGTTTTTCAGAAAATAAGCATTAATGGTTGACGCGTGATGGAAACAGCGATAAACTACTAATAACTTCAATTTGTTACCTTATTAGCGAACTAAAGGATTCGGAACTTTTTGATTCAGAGGTGGAATATGATGAGCCGTTTATTTATGTTTGAGAAACCATTAGGCATGCGCGATACTTTGCCTGAAATATATGAAACGAAAAGCAGGGTCCGCTCTGCCATTGAAGATGAAATGAAGAGCTGGGGCTATCAGTTTATGGAAACGCCAGCACTTGAATATTATGAAACCGTCGGTTCGGCTTCGGCCACCGTTGATCAGCAGCTGTTTAAGCTATTGGATCAGCAGGGCCATACACTTGTGCTGCGGCCGGATATGACAGCCCCGATTGCCCGGGTGGCTGCATCAAGGCTGCTAAAGGAAGATCTTCCATTAAGGCTTGCTTATTCAGCCAATGTGTACAGGGCGCAGCAGAGGGAAGGCGGACGTCCGGCCGAGTTTGAGCAGATCGGCGTCGAGCTGATCGGTGACGATTCAATCAGTGCGGATGGCGAAGGCCTGGCACTTCTCATCAGCTCGCTGAAAAAAGCGGGCCTGGAAGACTTCCGGCTTTCTGTCGGCCATATCGGCTTTGTGCAGGAGTTTTTCCGGCAGGTCCTTGGAACAGAAGACAGGGCCAATGAATTGACGCGTTACCTTTATGAAAAAAATTATGTCGGATACCGGGAGCATGTGAAGAATCTCCCGCTGTCTTCTATAGATAAGCAGCGTCTCCTTGATTTCCTTCAGCTCAGGGGCGGGCGCGAAGCTATTGAGCGAGCGTTCGGCCTGATTGAAAATGATAAAGGCAGGGAAGCGATCGTCCAGCTTGAACAGCTTTGGGACACAATGGCCGATTTTGGCGAAGGTGAAAAAATCAAGCTCGATCTGACGCTCGTCAGCCATATGAGCTATTACACCGGCATCTTATTTGAGGTATATGCGGGGAATGTCGGCTTTCCGATCGGCAATGGGGGCCGCTATGACCTCCTGCTGAAAAAGTTCGGCAAATCCTCAGGGGCGACAGGCTTTGCCATCCGCCTGGACCGCCTGCTCGAGGCACTTGGCGGAGCAGGGGAAAAAGAGCCGCTTCATTGCATCATTTTCAGCGCGGAGCGCCGGCGCGAGGCGTATGAAAAAGCGAAGGATATGCGGAAATCAGGCATCAAGGCTGTGCTTCAGGACATCAGCGGCGTCAAAAACCTCGATGCATGCACAAGCCAGTATGATGATATTACCTTTTTAGTAGGAAAAGCCGGAAAGGAGGAGCAGCAATGAAGGACCTGCTGACAATTGCGATGCCGAAAGGGCGGATATTTGAAGAAGCTGCAGAGCTGCTTCGCCAGGCCGGCTTCGATCTGCCGCCCGAGTTTGATGATTCGCGCAAACTGATCATTGATGTGGAAGAAGAAAGGTTTCAATTCATCCTTGCCAAGCCGATGGATGTCCCTACCTATGTAGAGCATGGGGTAGCGGATCTCGGGATTGCCGGAAAGGACGTTATGCTGGAGGAAGAGCGTGATGTCTATGAGCTTCTCGATCTGAAAATCAGCGCCTGTTATCTTGCCGTAGCAGGAATTCCAGGTACGAAAATGAATGAAGTCGCTCCGAAAGTGGCGACAAAATACCCGAATGTTGCCGCGGCTTATTTCCGTGAGCAGGGAGAACAGGTTGAAATCATTAAGCTGAACGGCTCGATTGAGCTTGCTCCGCTGATCGGACTGTCCGACAGGATTGTCGATATCGTTTCAACAGGCAGAACGCTCAAGGAGAACGGACTTGTCGAGTACGAGCAGATCGTCGGCATCACGTCCAGGCTGATTGTCAATCCGGTCAGCTACCGGATCAAGGACGAGCGGATCAGCGAAATTGTCGACAAGCTGAGCAGGGTCGTGAATGAACAGGCAGCTCTGTAGTTTGCTGTATCAGGGAGGGAGAATGTGATGAAAATCATTCAAATATCAAAAGAAGTTTCTATTAAAAGGTCGGTTGACAGCGGCACGGAAGAACAAAGAAATGCTGTTAAAAGCATCATTGCCGAAGTGCGCAAAAATGGTGACGAAGCAGTCCGCCATTTTACGGAAAGGTTTGATGGGATCCATCTCTCCTCCTTTGGGGCATCAGCTGCTGAAGTAGAAGAAGCCTACAGCACGATCGACCCTTCCATCCTCGAGGTGATCAAGGAGGCTGCAGCCAATATACGCAGCTTTCACGAGAAGCAGCTTCGGCCTTCCTGGATGACGACGGATGAAAATGGGACGATGCTTGGCCAGAAGGTTACACCCCTTGATTCAGCAGGCTTGTATGTTCCGGGAGGCACTGCTGCCTACCCTTCCTCGGTTCTTATGAACGTGATCCCGGCAAAAGTGGCAGGTGTCAGGCGGATCGTCATCACCTCCCCTCCAGGCCGGGACGGAAAGCTCCCAGCTGCAGTACTTGTGGCTGCAAAGGAAGCAGGAGCTGAAGAGGTCTACAAAATCGGC
The DNA here is from genome assembly GCF_984799205.1 of Bacillus sp. SRL543. Classification (NCBI taxonomy): domain Bacteria; kingdom Bacillati; phylum Bacillota; class Bacilli; order Caryophanales; family Bacillaceae; genus Bacillus; species Bacillus sp. SRL543. Next base: position 4,110,769 of record NZ_OZ481794.1, on the reverse strand, counting down.
GGTGCCCAGGCAATTGCAGCATTGGCATATGGCACAGAAACCATTCAGCCTGTAGACAAAATCACAGGTCCGGGCAATATTTTTGTCGCCCTCGCTAAAAGGGAAGTATTCGGAGATGTGGATATCGACATGATCGCCGGCCCAAGTGAGATTGCGGTGCTGGCAGATGATACGGCTAAGGCAAATGAAGTAGCTGCAGATTTGCTGTCACAGGCAGAGCATGATCCGATGGCCTGCAGCGTTCTTGTCACGACATCCGCAAGCCTGGCGGAAAAGGTGTCCCAAGAGGTGGAACGGCAGCTTGCAGATCTGCCGCGCCGGGAAATTGCCGGGAAATCGATTGAAGACTTCGGTGTGATTTATTTGGCGGAAACAATGGAAGAAGCCGTTGAAACGGTGAATATTCTGGCACCGGAGCATCTAGAAGTACTGACAGAAAACCCGATGGAGCTTCTCGGCCAGATCAGGCATGCAGGGGCCATCTTCCTGGGCCGGCACAGCCCTGAACCTGTCGGGGACTATTTTGCCGGCCCGAATCATGTATTGCCGACGAACGGGACAGCCCGTTTTTCCAGTCCGCTCAATGTGGAGGATTTTCAGAAAAAATCGAGCATCGTTTATTATAGTAAAAAATCGCTTCAGGAAAATGGAGCGAAAATTGCTGCCTTTGCCAGGCTTGAAGGCCTGGAAGCCCATGCGCGGGCAATCGAAGAGCGCCTGAATAACAAGGAGGAAAAGTAAATGGCAAGAACCGCATCTGTTGAACGGAATACAAATGAAACACAAATCTCATTATCCCTCGATATCGATGGGGAAGGCCAGTCCAGCCTGGAGACGCCCGTCCCATTCATGACGCATATGCTTGACCTTTTTGCCAAGCACGGGCAATTCAACCTGACCATTGATGCAAAGGGCGACACTGAAGTGGATGACCACCACACCACCGAAGATATCGGCATCTGCCTCGGCCAGGTGCTGAAGGAAGCGCTTGGGGATAAAAAAGGCATCAAGCGCTATGGAAATGCATTTGTGCCGATGGATGAAGCATTAGCGCAGGTCGTCGTTGACCTGAGCAACCGTCCTCACCTCGAAATCAGGGCAGATTTCCCGAGCCAGAAGGTCGGCACCTTCGACACTGAGCTTGTCCATGAATTCCTCTGGAAGCTCGCCCTCGAAGCAAGGATGAATCTGCATGTGATCGTCCACTATGGCCAAAATACACATCATATCATCGAAGCGATCTTCAAGGCACTTGCAAGGGCGCTTGATGAAGCGACGACAATCGACCCAAGAATAAAAGGAGTTCCGTCAACGAAAGGGATGTTATAAGATGATCGGCATCATTGATTATGGAATGGGAAATCTGTTCAGCGTCAGCAAAGCGCTCGAGCGGCTTGAGGTCCCGTACTTTTTATCAGAGGACCAGGAAGAGCTGAAAAAGGCGGACGGGCTGATCCTCCCTGGAGTCGGCAGCTTCAAGGATGCGATGGACCGGCTGAATGCTACGGGGCTGACAGGGATGATCCGGGAGTATACGGCTTCCGGAAAGCCTTTGGCAGGCATCTGCCTTGGAATGCAGCTTTTGTTCGAAAGCAGTGAAGAAAACGGCTATTCAGAAGGCCTCAACCTCCTGCCGGGTAAGGTTGTCCGCTTTCCAGGAGAAGATGAGCAAGGAGAAAAATACAAGGTCCCGCATATGGGCTGGAACAGGCTTGAGTTCATAAACTCTTCACCGATTCTGAAGCATGTGGAAGAAGGCTATGTCTATTTTGTCCATTCCTATTATGCAGAGCCGGGCGATCATGATGTCGTCATTGCAAGAAGCTTCTATGATAAGGAAGTTCCTGCAGTTGTCGGCAGGGACAATGTCTTCGGGATGCAGTTCCACCCGGAAAAAAGCAGTTCCCTTGGGATGGAGCTGCTGCGGAATTTCACTAAGATAGCCAGCAAAGGAGGAGAGTCCCAATGAGCTTTACAATCTATCCGGCAATCGATATGAGAGCAGGCAAATGTGTCCGCCTGCTGCAGGGGGATTATGAGAAGGAAACGGTCTACGGCGATTCTCCGTTCGATATGGCAAAATCATTCGCAGATGCAGGCGCACAATGGATACATATGGTGGACCTTGATGGTGCAAAAGATGGAAAGCGTGTGAATGACTCTTTTGTCATAAAAGCTGCGCAGGAGCTTGATGCCAAAGTCCAGATAGGAGGGGGGATCCGGACAGAGGACGATATTGCCCACTATCTCAATAATGGAGTTTCCCGTGTGATCATCGGCAGCATTGCTGTCTCCGATCCTGAGTTCGCTATAGAAATGATCCGCAAGTACGGTGACAAGATTGCGGTCGGACTTGATGCAAAGGATGGCTATGTTGCGACACATGGCTGGCTCAATACTTCCGGTGTAAAGGCGGTTGAGCTTGGGAAACGGTTTGCTGATGCGGGAGCAGAGACCTTTATTTTCACCGATATAGCTACAGATGGGATGCTGTCAGGGCCGAATGCGGAAGCTGTAAGGGAGCTCGCAGCAGCAACCGGAAAAAGCGTCATTGCTTCAGGGGGCGTAAGCAGCCTTGCTGATTTGGGAGCACTGCAGGAGTATGAGGCTGAAGGCGTTTCCGGCGCCATTGTCGGGAAAGCAATTTATGAAGGCCGATTCACTGTTGAACAGGCACTGAAAGAGGTGGCCCGCTGATGCTGACGAAACGAATCATTCCATGCCTGGATGTGAAGGAAGGGCGGGTTGTAAAAGGAATTCAGTTCGTGCAGCTCCGCGATGCCGGCGATCCGGTCGAGCTGGCCCGGTTTTACGACCAGCAGGGAGCTGACGAGCTGGTTTTCCTTGATATCTCTGCCTCCCATGAAGGCAGGAAGACCATGACTGAAGTCGTGAAGGCAGTCGCTTCAGAACTGGCCATCCCATTCACGGTCGGCGGCGGGATCAATGCACTTGAGGATATGAAAAGAATCCTCAGGGCAGGCGCTGACAAGGTTTCCTTGAATACAGCAGCTGTAAACAATCCGGACTTGATCAGGGAAGGAGCAAGCTTCTTCGGGTCACAGTGCATTGTGGTCGCCATTGATGCGAAGTATGATTCTGAGCTTGGCTCCTGGAGAGTGTATACTCATGGTGGCCGCAAAGAGACGGACCTTGAAGTGATTGAATGGGCAAGGCAGGCTGTTGAACTTGGCGCCGGTGAAATCCTGCTGACCAGCATGGATGCCGACGGCGGAAAGAACGGCTTTGACCTTGATTTGACAAAAGCAGTGAGCGAGGCGGTCAGCGTTCCGGTCATCGCATCCGGCGGGGCAGGCAACAGTGCCCATTTTGCTGACGCTTTTATTGAAGGGAAAGCTGATGCTGCCCTTGCTGCTTCGATTTTCCACTATAAAGAAACATCAGTCAGTGAAGTAAAGCAATTTTTAAAAGAAAAAGGGGTGACGGTCCGATGAATCCAGAACAACTGAAATTCGATGAAAACGGGCTGATTCCGGCGATTGTCCAGGACCGGAAAACGAAGGAAATATTGACTTTGGCCTATATGAACCGTGAATCTCTGTCTCTTTCGATTGAAAGCGGAGAAACATGGTTTTACAGCAGATCCCGCCAGGAGCTTTGGCATAAGGGGGCAACCAGCGGAAATACGCAGAAAATCGCAGAAATCAAATATGACTGCGACCAGGATGCACTTGTTGTGCTTGTAGAGCCGGCTGGGCCGGCATGCCATACAGGCGCTGTCAGCTGCTTCCATGAGACTGTCTATCAAGCAGAAGGCTTTTCAGATGTTGGGCAAGACAGCTACAGCATTCTGGCCGAGCTGGAGCAGGTGATTGAACAGCGGGAAAAAGAGCGTCCGGAAGGTGCCTACACCACCTATCTGTTTGAAAAAGGCGTAGATAAAATCCTGAAAAAGGTTGGCGAGGAATCCGCAGAGGTCATCATCGCGGCTAAAAACCACGACCAGGAAGAGCTCAAATGGGAAAGCGCCGATCTGCTTTACCACCTGCTCGTCCTATTGCAGGAGCAGAAGCTGCCTTTCAAGGAAGTGCTTGGTGTGCTGAAAGCACGTCATGAAAAAGGATGACTTAGAGGAGGGCAGCCTGAGGGGGGTTGCCTCTCTTTTTTTGTGTGGGTTGTGGAAAAAATTGTAAGTGGGAATGAATATTGCGGGAACTAGGTAGAAAAACAGTAAATTGGGGTAGAATCATTCGGAGATTAGGTAGAATAACGCCAAATATAGGTAGAATCAGGCGGAATCTAGGTAGAATGATGCCAAGTATAGGCTGAACCATGTAGGTTCTTAAGTAGAATATTAGAAAAATATCAGCACAAACCTCCGGAACTGCAGCAGAAATCTGGCCTGGACTCAAAAACATCCCCCATATTTGGCAGAAACCAGCAAAAGGCAGGCCCAAACTGAGCTGAGCGACAGGGATTATGCCCTGATTTCACCGCTTCCGGCACAGCGCCGATTGAATGCCGTTCACTGAAAAATACTAATCTCATTCTGCTCTTCTCCGGCGGCTTGCACATGTGATATACTACTGTAGTTAAGGCTGGCGCAGGTGTGCGAGTGATTTGCCTGCTGCCTAGAGATGAGGGATTACATGAGCAAGGACTCAAAAGCAAGACAACCGATGGGGAAACTACTTACATTCATCCCGACTGGCGAATATTATTTTTCAAAAGGTGTCAAATCTTTTCACCGCCGGGATTTTCATAAAGCAAGCAAATATCTGCAGCGTGCGATGCAGCTGGAGCCGGGTGAACCGATGATTGTCTGCCAGCTGGCGATCGTGTACACAGAATTGAATGAATACCAGAAATCGAATAAGCTGCTGCATCTGGTCCTGGAGGAGCTTGACGAGGAAATGGCTGAATGCCATTACTTCCTTGCCAATAATTATGCCCACCTTGGGTACTTCAAGGATGCTTATCAGCATGCCAATACGTATATAGAGCTTGAGCCGGACGGGGAATTCATTGAGGATACGGAAGACCTTCTGGAGCTGCTCACACTGGAGGCTGAAGATCTGGATGAAGAGCTGTATGAGCAGGATGATCTGATCACCAAGCAGGAGCAGGCAAGAGAGCTTCTTGAATCAGGGCACTTCCCGAAGGCAGTGGAAATCTTGAGCACGGTGATTGAGGATTATCCGGAATACTGGTCTGCCTACAATAACTTGGCGCTTGCCCATTTTTACCTGGGAGAAGTGAACAAGGCGAACGATATCCTTGATGATGTGCTTGTGCGCAATCAGGGCAATCTTCATGCGCTCTGCAATAAGCTCGTGTTTGCCTATTATCAGCACGATCTTGATGAAGTGAAGGTTCTAATAGAAACTTTGAAAAAGATCCAGCCTCTTCTGATCGAGCATCAGTTCAAGCTGGGGGCGACCTTTGCGCTTGTCGGTGAATACAAGCCGGCCTTCAAGTGGCTGCGCAAGCTTCACAAGTCAGGCTATGAGGGGGATGGCGCCTTTTATTACTGGCTTTCTTATTCTTCCTATTTTACGGGGAAAGAGGACCTGGCCAGGAACTTCTGGAAAAGGGTGCTGGAATACAGCCCTGAGAAGGCGGGCCTTGAGCCATGGAACGAAGATAAGCCGGAAACGGCCGGTTTCGAAGACCATCTGGATTCTATCTATAAAAAGATGAACAGTGAATATGCGGAGGAACGCTTATTTGCTCTTTTCCTTGCTTCAAAATCAGGCAGCAAAGACCAGATCCTTGCAAGCAGGGATGTAAAGCAGAATCCAAGATTCACTGGCGCTGACCGTGAATACGCAGCATTGATCGAAATGGATGCCGGTGATAAAAACAGCGCAAGAATCGCCCATGAAACGGCGGAGCTTCTTTATCAGCACCACAAGCCGATCGGGACAGTCGAAGCGGGGTTGTATCTGGCATGGTTCACTGTATTCACTAAAGCCGAAGAGCAGGGCCTTCTTGCTAAAAATGCAAAAGCATGGGCAGGTGCCGTGGAATATGTCTGGAGAAAGCAGCGCAGTGAAAAAGTCTCGCAGCAAAGCGTCGCAGCTCAGTACGGACTTTCTGCTTCCACACTGCAGAAGTATGTAAAATCAGTCAGCAGCATCCTGAATTGAGCAGATTCATGGACTGTATCCTGATTGTTTTATAGGATATGGTTAGTAAGGAAATACTATTGAAACAACCGCTGTTTTTCTTGGGAATAAACGCACTGCTCCCTCAGTTCCTTCTGCCTGCCAAGGCTGGTAAAGGCAATTTTGCAGGGCGGTAATATGATAAAAGAAAAAGCATTTCTCGGGGGAATCAGCAAAGTCCTAGTGAAGGAGTGGAGCAAGATGACAGAAGAAAAAATTTATGATGTCATCATCGCTGGCGCAGGGCCGGCCGGAATGACAGCTGCTGTGTATACATCCCGCGCCAACCTGTCTACATTGATGATTGAACGCGGCGTGCCGGGAGGGCAAATGGCCAACACAGAAGAAGTCGAAAACTATCCTGGTTTCGATCATATCCTGGGCCCTGACCTGTCCACTAAAATGTTCGATCACGCCAAGAAGTTCGGCGCCGAATATGCATATGGCGATATCAAAGAAATCATCGACGGTGAAGAATACAAAACCGTTATTGCAGGATCAAAACAATACAAAGCCCGCGCTGTAATCATTACAACGGGTGCTGAATATAAAAAAATCGGTGTTCCGGGTGAAAAAGAGCTCGGCGGCCGCGGTGTATCTTATTGTGCTGTCTGTGATGGCGCGTTCTTCAAAGGCAAAGAGCTTGTCGTTGTCGGCGGAGGGGATTCAGCTGTCGAGGAGGGCGTCTACCTGACCCGCTTCGCGGAAAAGGTGACCATCGTCCACCGCCGCGATGAGCTGCGCGCACAGGCAATCCTTCAGCAGCGCGCCTTTGACAATGAGAAGGTTGATTTCATCTGGAACTCTACAATAAAAGAAATCAATGAGAGCGAAGGCAAGGTAGGAAGTGTAACGCTTGTTTCTACTGAAAATGGGGAAGAGCGCGAATTCAAGGCAGATGGCGTATTCATCTACATTGGCATGGTGCCATTGTCCAAACCTTTCCAAAGCCTTGGCATCACCAATGATAACGGCTATATCGAAACGAACGAACGCATGGAAACAAAGGTTCCCGGCATTTTCGCTGCCGGCGACATCCGCGAGAAAATGCTTCGCCAGATCGTGACAGCAACAGGCGACGGCAGCATCGCCGCCCAAAGTGCCCAGCACTATGTGGAAGAACTGATGGAATCTTTAAAGGCGAAAGCTTAATAATGGTTGAAAAGAGCGTCCGTTTTTAAAATGGGCGCTCTTTTCATTCTCTGTCTGGGGCAGGTCAGCGGCATGCCGGAGGTTCCTATAAAAAAATCAAAAGATGCCGCTTCCAACCTGATGCGGCAATAGGCCATAAGCCGCATGGTACAAGGGTTTCGGGCATCTTTTTACCAAAGAAATAAAAAGTCATTTTGTTTTAATCGTACTGTAACAGTAGTGCAATAAACATCGGGTAATATAGGAATAGAAATTGACCCCCTTTTAAGATATAATCCTTTGTGCAGCACAGGCATACATAGCCTGTGCTCTTTTTTTTGGGGCGAAGGCAAGACGCCTTTGCATTTCAATTTGTCCAGCTCCGGCGGCTAGAGCCTCGAGTCATAAGCCACAAAAGAATTAAAGGCAAAGAACGCCTTTTATTCTTTTGCGTCTTATGCTTGTCGGCTCTGGGCGAGCCGCCTCCGCATTTCATTTTTTCATTTCATTGTGGGTGCATGACAAAAATAGTATAATAAAAAGAATATATTCGACAGGACTGCCTTTGCGGCGGTCAGGAGAAGGAAATGCTGAGGTGAGGCTGTTGCAGCGGGTCACGAATTGTGTGCTGTTGAAGGGAAATCAAGTATTGCTTTTGCAAAAACCGAGACGTGGCTGGTGGGTTGCGCCCGGAGGAAAGATGGAGCCGGGTGAATCGGTCCGGGATTCCTGCATCAGGGAATTTCGCGAGGAGACAGGCATATACTTAAGAAACCCGGGCTTGAAGGGGATTTTTACCTTCATTATGAAAGACGGGGATAAAGTGCTTTCTGAATGGATGATGTTTACTTTCCTTGCACGGGAGTCTGATGGCATCAATCTGGATGAATCGGAGGAAGGAAAGCTGGCCTGGCATGATTTTGATGATATCAAGAAGCTGCCAATGGCTGCAGGTGATTATCACATCCTTGAATATATGATTCATGGAAATGGAATTATTTACGGGACGTTTACTTATACGCCGAATTTTGAGCTTTTAAGCTACCGGCTGGACCCGAGCTAAATAATATAGATTACAGGGGGAGAATAGGAATGAGCAGCGGTGCGGCTATAGACACACAAATGGTCATTATAACAGGTATGTCAGGAGCAGGGAAAACAGTGGCGATCCAGAGTTTTGAGGATCTTGGCTTTTTCTGTGTGGATAACCTGCCTCCGACTCTGCTTCCGAAATTTCTTGAACTGATGAAGGAATCAGGGAATAAGATGAATAAGGTTGCACTGGTCATGGACCTTCGCGGCAGGGAGTTCTTTGATCATTTATTCAAGGCGCTGGACGATTTGGCCGAAACTTCATGGGTGGCTCCGCAGATTTTGTATCTGGATGCAGATGATTCTACATTGGTCAGGCGCTACAAAGAAACGCGGCGCTCCCATCCCCTTGCTCCATCAGGTCTGCCTCTTGAAGGCATCAAGCTTGAAAGGGAGCTGCTGGAGGAGCTGAAGGGAAGGGCCCGGCTGATATACAAAACATCCAACATGAAGCCGCGGGAACTGAGGGAGAAAATCCTTGATGAGTTTTCTGTCAACCGGAAGACAACGTTCACGGTCAATGTGATGTCATTCGGCTTTAAGCACGGCCTTCCGATTGACGCAGATCTTGTGTTTGATGTACGTTTTCTGCCGAACCCCCATTACATCGAGAGCATGAGGCCGAAAACCGGCTTGGACGAAGATGTGTCGACGTATGTTTTGAAATGGAATGAAACCAATAAATTTCTCGAAAAGGTTACAGACCTGCTGAGCTTCATGCTCCCTCACTATAAGCGCGAGGGCAAGTCCCAGCTGGTGATCGCGATTGGCTGCACAGGCGGCCAGCACCGTTCTGTAGCGCTCGCTGAGTATATTGCCCGCTTTTATGAAGCGGATTACCATACACACATCACTCACCGCGATATCGAGAGGAGAAAGGATAAAACAACATGACAGGTACAGAACAGCCTAGAATCGTCATCATAGGGGGAGGCACCGGTCTCCCGGTCCTCCTGCGCGGCTTGAAAAAGCATCCTGCAGATATCACGGCCATCGTGACGGTGGCCGATGATGGCGGGAGCTCGGGGCGCCTCCGGAACGAACTGCAGATTCCTCCCCCTGGGGATATTCGAAATGTTTTAGCTGCACTGTCGGACGTGGAGCCGCTCATTGAGGAAATGTTCCAGCACAGGTTCAGCACTGCGAATGAGCTTTCCGGCCATTCACTCGGCAATCTGATCCTTGCTGCCATGACCTCGATCACAGGCAATTTCACTCATGCCATCCAGGAAATGAGCAAGGTCCTGAATGTAAGGGGAAAGGTGCTCCCGGCCGCTGACCAGAGTGTCGTCCTTCATGCCGAGATGGAGGATGGATCGATTGTTTCCGGAGAATCAAAGATTCCATACTCGGGGAAAAGGATCAAAAAAGTGTTCCTCAGCCCGGGGGATATCAATGCCCTGCCGGAAACCATCCAGGCCATCAGGCAGGCTGACCTTATCATCATCGGGCCTGGCAGCCTTTACACAAGCATTCTTCCTAACCTCCTCGTTCCGAACCTGGGAAGAGAGGTCTGCAATGCGAAAGCCAAAAAAGTATATATCTGCAATCTGATGACACAGGCCGGGGAGACGCTTGATTTTACGGCGAGCGACCATGTGAAGGCAATATATGACCATATGAACTGTTCTTTTATCAATACGATACTTGTCAATAATGAAGATATTCCGATAGAAATACAGGAGCGGTACAGCGAGGAGCTGGCCAAGCCTGTCCATTATGATGTTGCCAACCTGCAGGGGCTGGGCCTCGAGGTGGTCCACGGCGAGATTGTCAGCCTGGACGGAGGCGTCATCCGCCATGATACACAGGAAGTGGCAAATATTTTATTTTCTTTACTAATAAATGAAACCAGCAAGCGATATAAAGCGTAAATATAAATGTGCAAGCGTTTGTCTGGGCGGGGGGTGAAGGTATGTCTTTCGCTTCGGAAACGAAAAAGGAATTAACCAACCTTGAAGTTAAAGACTGCTGCGGAAAAGCTGAATTATCAGCGCTAATTCGGATGAACGGGTCACTCTCTTTTTCCAGCCGGAAATTAATTGTGGATATCCAGACAGAGAATGCCGCGATAGCGAGAAGGATTTATACACTGACGAAAAAGAATTACACCGTTCAAGTAGAGCTGCTTGTACGAAAGAAGATGCGCCTGAAAAAGAACAATGTTTATATTGTAAGGCTGGCGCAGCAGGCGCAGGAAATACTCGCCGACCTGAAGATCCTTAAAGCGGGATTTGATTTTACACATGATATTTCTGAGGAGCTTGTGAAGAAAAAATGCTGCAAGCGCTCCTATCTGCGCGGCGCCTTCCTTGCCGGCGGATCGGTGAACAACCCTGAAACATCTTCTTATCACTTGGAAATTTTTTCACTATACAAAGAGCATAATGATTCTTTGTGTGAATTGATGAATATATTTGGCTTGAACAGCAAGACGCTTGAAAGAAAGAAAGGCTTTATCACGTATTTGAAGGAAGCGGAAAAGATCACCGAATTCCTGAACATCATCGGTGCCCACGGAGCGCTGATGCGCTTTGAGGATATCCGGATTGTCAGGGATATGAGGAACTCGGTGAACAGGCTTGTAAACTGCGAGACCGCCAATCTTAATAAAACAATCGGGGCGGCCCTCAGGCAGGTTGAGAATATCCGTTATATCAAGGAAACTGTCGGGCTTGATATACTCCCGGAAAAGCTCAGGGAAATAGCAGAGCTCCGGGTGGCCTATCAGGATGTGACCCTGAAAGAGCTTGGGGAAATGGTTTCAGGCAGCCATATCAGCAAATCAGGCATTAATCACCGCCTAAGAAAAATAGATGAAATAGCAGAAAAACTGCGTTTAGGCGAATCTATAAAAGGCAATTAGAAATAAGATAATATGGGAGGTTAGAGAGAAATGGTTGAAAAACAAGTGGAAGTAAAGCTGCGGACCGGCCTGCAGGCCCGTCCTGCCGCCCTGTTTGTTCAGGAGGCAAACCGATTTTCCTCAGATATCTTTTTGGAGAAAGACGGAAAGAAGGTCAATGCAAAAAGCATCATGGGCCTTATGAGCCTGGCAGTCAGCTCAGGCTCAGTTGTAAACCTGGTGGCTGATGGAAGTGATGAAGAGGAAGCACTCGATGAGCTTTCGAAATATATCCAGCAGGAAAGCTGAAAAATCTGAAAAGCACCCTTGGCATTTATGCCGGGCGCTTTTTCTTTTTGCAGCAAAAAAAGAGAGCTGATCCTGTCAGCTCTCTTTACTCTTTTACTTGTCTTTCTTTTCTTCCAGGACATTGCGGGTGATGATCTGGTCGATCAGCCCGTATTCCAATGCTCTCTCAGCTGTCATGAAATTATCGCGGTCAGTATCTTTTGCGATCACTTCAAGCGGCTGGCCTGTACGTTCTGAAAGGATCTGGTTCAGCTTTTCGCGAAGGAAAAGAATGCGCTTTGCGGCAATTTCAATTTCCGTTGCCTGGCCCTGCGCTCCGCCCAGCGGCTGATGGATCATGACTTCACTGTTTGGAAGGGTATAACGCTTGCCTTTCTCGCCTGCTGCCAAAAGGAATGCACCCATGGAAGCGGCCATCCCGATGCAGACTGTGGAAACCTTCGGACGGATGTACTGCATCGTATCATATATCGCCATACCGGCAGTGATGCTGCCGCCAGGGCTGTTGATGTACAAAGTGATATCCTTTTCAGGGTTCTCTGCTTCCAGGAATAGCAGCTGCGCTACAATGGAGTTAGACACATTATCATCGATCGCACTTCCAAGCATGATGATGCGGTCTTTCAGAAGGCGTGAATAAATATCATATGCGCGCTCGCCCCTGTTTGTCTGTTCAATAACTGTAGGGATTAAATTCATTTGTCAGTTCCTCCTTCAAGATAAAGATCCAACATACAACGGATTAAAGCATGTTCTTCCATAAGAAGAAATATTTTGGGTTCTGTATGTAATCATTATGATACACTCATGGTCAATAAAGGTCAAACAAATCGCTTATGGAAATCCAATATATGCTGCAATCATTTTATTCTCTCTTTTGCAGGATATACCTGCTTAATGCCGTATAATAATTGCATTGATAAAAATTTCCTTATCCATAACCATCATACCCACCTCTTCTTTTTTTAAACAAACACGATGTAAATCGGAGCAGTGGTATGGACATGTAAATCAGATGATTTTGGAGGCTGCCGTTTTGTCAAAAAAGAAACAATCATTTTTTCACAACAAGCTGCGCCTGGCTGGGCTGGGCCTGATCATCCTGGCGCTTGCAGGGTTTGCTGCCTATAATTATGCCTCATCCGGAAAAGGAGAGCGTGCTGCAGAAGAAAGGACTGCTGATTCCAAAGGGGAAAAGGATTTGAAAAAGCTCTTTCCCGACAATATGGAAGAAACAGCTGTCCAGCAGGCCATCCATGATATGAGCCATCAAAAAGTAAAGGCCGAAAGCAAATGGGGTGCCCTGCAGATCACTCCTGACAGGATCAGCAGGCTGATGAATGTGGTCGAAGCCAATGAAATGAACTACCAGCATTCAGATTTATATCTGGATATCCTTGAAAGATGGAGTAAAGGCGACTTTTCGTCTGCAGCCAGGGACCATAACAGCATCTGGAAGCTTCAGGGCGGGACTGTCGGAGAAGCCAAAGGGCTCCTGAGCGAGGAAGAGGAACAAAAGTATATTGAGAAAAAGTTCAAATAAAAAATGGCTGCCTCAAGTCAATTGATCTTTTAGCATTGACAATAAGCTGCCGGTTTTAGTATTATATACTAGTGTCTTATAAAAGACATTAGATATTGCCCTCGTGGTGCAACGGATAGCACGTAAGATTCCGGTTCTTGAGATGTGGGTTCGATTCCTGCCGAGGGCGTACCAATATATCAATGAGTTCCTATGTTTGTATGAGTTTTATACGAGCATAGGAACTTTTTTTGTTTGAGTGCTTTTCATTCGTGTATACCACGCAATGACTAAAAAGATAACGCCTTTTTATTATTATTTCTCCTATATTAAAGAATGCGATACTTTTGTTTAATGAAATATTTGTAAAAATAGTCAGTCAGATATATACTTGGGATCCATTTATGAAACTTTTTAGAGGGGATATGTGAGATAGTAGCAATTAAAGGATCTTACACCTTCATTATTGTTGAGAATCCAAATTCTTTTGGAGATGATTTTTGTAATATTACTTTTGGACAAAAAAAAATATCAAAGCCTATATCACTTTGATACTTTTATATCCATAAGGTCCTGTTTTTTTGACAAATTGGGAATTAGAGGATTAGGCAGCAGTTAAAATTATACTTTTACGATACAGGTTCACCATCTTTGCGAATTACTTCATCAATTATTAGTTGTTTATCATCGAATTGTTTACTATCCTCTGAGTGTTTTTCTTCATATGGTTTTTCAATATATCTGATAAACCTAAATGATGATATTGGATCATCTAAAATTGCGTTTACAATTGCTTGTTTAGAATCGATATTTAAGTGACTCAATTCTTCCCATTGCCTTGAAAAATCATTAACTACCCTTAACGGTATTCTAACTTCAAAGAATGTATCATCCTTTAAAATTACATGTGTAAAACGATCGTTGTTATCAACAATTTCCTTAACGTTAACAGCATTTAATAAGTCACTCCAAGAAATATTTTTGATTAATAAATCATGTCTTCTCATGGTGATTTGATAAAGAAAGTCAATCATACGTCTGTATTTAATTGCACCTTTTGCAGTTTCTTTTAAGTCTGAACTTGAAATAGAGGTCATAATAGCAGTTTTAATATCAGCGATTTGATTTGCTAAATAATCCATTCTTTTTTCATCTAATTGTTTGTTTCTTTGTTCTGCTAACAATCTCTGAAAAAGTCCTGACCACTGTTTTCTTAAATATGATTCTATATCTTCCATTCTTGAAAAAGGTGTAATACTATTGTTTTCATTTCTTAGTCTTAGGAAGTTAATAAACTCAAAGATATAATTTGCGGTGTCAGGCTTATCTATTGAAGGGAAGATTATAGAGTTTATTATCCCCTTATCTTTATTTTTTTCGTAAACTAAGTGATCATGATTTACACTACTATCAATAAACGTAAAGATGGGAATTTCATTTTCAATTGCTTTTAAGACTTCTAATTGAGTAATAGACATACTTTCCTTTTCTTCAAAAACTGCTTGTCCACTACTTAACTCCTTCAATATATCAAAGTTAAGTTCTTCAAATGCTTTTGGTATGGCTTTTCCTCCAAAACGTGAACCTATAATTAAAATTAACATATCACAGTTCTCAACTTCTTTTAAACAACTGGTATGAGTATGGGAGCGTGGATCATAAAGTATATCTGCGTAATCACTCATAACAGGTTCATAACCGAAGTTAGAAACGAATCCTCTTAACTGGGATCTAACTACATTTAAATCATAACAAGTTGATGAAATAAATATTTTAGGATTTGCCATGTTTATCCCTCCATTAAATGATAGGAATAATTATACAACTAATTTTCTAAAAACAGGAGAGTTGAAAAGGAAAAAATGCCATTATATGTTGCTTTTCATTTTTAAATGAAGAGTTTAGTACGATTGGCGACACTATTCTCCTTAAGATATTATCTCACTATAAAATTCAATTTTAACTAATCTATTTAACTTAATGAAATATCGATTTTTATTAACACAAATATAAAAAGTAAAGGACATAACTAGCTACTAACTACGTTATACACTAACTTTTGTAAGTATATAGTATAATGGACACATACAATTATTAGGAAAATGGTGATAACAGTGAATAGCAACTTTTCATTTTACCAAGGGAAATGGGATGTACTTGCTAATTTGGGTGAGACAGCTGAGAGAAATGTATATCATGATCCCCATACAACAGTAATGAAACTGCGATTGTTCGCTGAAACATTGACTAAGTTTATTCTTGCTGCTGAAAATATTAAAGAAGCATATGGTACAACACAAGTAGATCGCATTAACACTTTGAGACGGGAAAGGTTACTTGAGCCTGAAATAATTGATATATTAGAAGCTCTGCGTCGCAAAGGGAATGTAGCGATGCATGAAGCGGATTATGGAAAAGTAGAGGAAGCAAAGGCTTTGTTGCAATTAACGTTCCGCTTGTCTATTTGGTTCATGGAGGTATATGGTGATTGGGACTTTCAAGCATCAGAGTATATAGAACCTCTAGAACAAACAGAACAGAGTACAGAAACACTTCAGAAAGAATATGCGGAGAAAGTCAAAAGGCTTGAAGAAGAATTAGAAGCGATTCGTCAACAGGCGCAAGTGGAACAAGAAGAGGTAAAAATCGAGCGTAAAAAGATTTCCAAAAACTTTATGCGTCGACAGCAATTAACTGAAGCTGAAACACGTACGATTATTGATGGAAAACTACGTGCTGTTGGGTGGGAAGTAGACACAACTGCACTGAATCACCAAAAGAATGGAACGCTGCCAGAGAAAAATCGAAACATGGCAATTGCTGAATGGAAGGTGGATGGCGGCAGGGTTGACTATGCGTTATTTATTGGCTTAAAGCTTGTTGGCTTTATTGAAGCTAAGGCAAAAAAGAAAACGATCCCTGGTGCATTAGAAAGCCAAACCAAAGTGTATGCAAAAAATGTGGTACAAGTCGAAGATGAAGTCATCACACCTACAACTGGTGATTATAAAGTGCCGTTTTTATACGCAACGAATGGTCGACCATACTTGAGGCAACTTCAAGAAGAGTCAGGCATCTGGTTTTGGGATTCACGTAAACCGTTGGAGCATGCTCGCCCACTAGAGGGATGGCACTCACCTGAGGACTTGCAGCTTCTTCTTAGTCAAGATGATAAGGATGCAAATAAACGATTAGAAGAAGAGGATATTACGAAGTTTGGCTTGCGACATTACCAGCAGAGTGCTGTACTCACAGCTGAAGAGGGATTAAAAGAAGGGCAACGAAGAATGCTCATTGCGATGGCAACGGGAACTGGGAAAACTCGTACAGCTATCGCTCTAATGTATCGCTTAATTAAGTCCAAAAAATGTCGCCGGATTCTTTTCCTTGTAGACCGTAATTCATTGGGGAAACAGACAGAGGACGCACTTAAGGATACAAAAATTGAAGGGTACTCATTTGCTGATATATACGATGTAAAGTCTTTAGAAGACATGTCTCCAGAAATTGAAACAAAGGTGCAAATTGCAACAGTACAGGGACTGGTTCGGAGACTTTTCTATAGCGATAACGAAAAGCTTCCAAGTGTAGGCCAATATGATTTTATTATTGTAGATGAAGCACATCGTGGTTATACAAGTGATAGAGAAATGTCAGAAGAAGAATTAGAATTCCGTGATCAAAATGATTATATCAGTCAATATCGACGTGTAATTGATTATTTTGATGCGGCAAGTTTAGGACTTACTGCAACACCTGCTCTTCATACAACAGAGATTTTCGGTATGCCTATTTTTAAGTATTCTTATAGTGAAGCGGTTCTGGATGGCTACTTAGTTGACCATGAACCACCATATCTGTTTAAGACGGAACTTTCACAAGTCGGCATTACTCTTGAAAAAGACGAAGAAGTTGAAGTGTATGATGTGGATAAAGGCGAGATTCAACTAGAAAAAATGGAAGATACCGTTCATTTCGAGGTTGAGCAGTTTAATAAACGAGTGATTACTGAACCTTTTAATCGAGCAGTTCTAAACAAATTGGTCGAATACATTGACCCGACAGGAAAAGAGAAAACCCTTATCTTTGCAGCTACTGATCAACATGCGGATTTGGTTGTTCGGTTACTAAAGGAAGCCTTTAAAGAGCGTGGCGATGAAATTGAAGATGATGCCATTATGAAAATTACTGGCTATATCTATAAGCCATTAGATGCCATTAAAAGGTTTAAGAACGAGCGGCTGCCAAATGTCGTTGTAACGGTTGATTTACTTACCACAGGCATTGACGTTCCACCAATAACAAATATAGTATTCTTACGGCGTATACAGTCTCGTATTCTTTATGATCAAATGCTTGGACGTGCAACCCGTCTTTGTCCCGACATAGGAAAAACACACTTTAACATTTACGATGCAGTGGGCATCTACGATAAATTGCAAAGCTATACAGAAATGAAACCTGTTGTAAAGAAACAAAATTACAGTATCGGTGAACTATATGAATCACTTGCCAATGCTGCCACAGAAGATGAAGCTTCGTTTTATCGTGACCAATTGGCAGCGAAAATTCAGCGTCGCAAGCAAAGGTTAAATGAAGAAGGAAAACAAAAGTTTGAAGAACTGTCGAATGGAAAAAATGTGGATGAGTGGGCGAAAGAAATTCAGTCGTATACGCCACAACAAGCAAAACAGCACAACA
The DNA here is from genome assembly GCF_984799205.1 of Bacillus sp. SRL543. Taxonomy (NCBI): domain Bacteria; kingdom Bacillati; phylum Bacillota; class Bacilli; order Caryophanales; family Bacillaceae; genus Bacillus; species Bacillus sp. SRL543. Next base: position 4,093,041 of record NZ_OZ481794.1, on the reverse strand, counting down.
TGTTATTTGAATATATGGAAGCCTATCGGGTAAAAGGCGAGAAACGATATATCTCCAACAAAAAGGATGAAGTAACAGATGTGGTTAGGGGATACGGTGAAGGAAACAAGCGACCTGAAGATTATCTAGAAGGTTTCGTTCGTTTTATCCAAGAAAATATTAATGATATTCCCGCTCTACATCTTATTTGCACACGACCGAAAGATTTAACAAGGCAGGATTTACGAGAACTTATTACCATTCTAGAAACAAAAGGTTTTAAGCAATCTCATTTACAAACAGCTTGGAAACAGACAAAAAATGAAGACATTGCAGCAGATATTATTAGCTTTATTCGTCAAGCTGCATTAGGTGAAGCACTAGTTGCCCATGAAGCACGTATTAAACAGGCGATGCAAAAAGTATATTCACTCCATGATTGGACTCCAAGACAGAAGAAGTGGTTAGAGAGAATCGAAAAACAGTTACTTCAAGTACCAGTTCTTGCTCCAACAGCAGAAGAGGCATTCTCAGAAGAGCCATTTAAAACTTCTGGTGGCTACAAATTGCTGAAGCGTGAGTTCGGTGACTATATTGATACTGTTGTTACCACTATAAATGAGAACCTTTATATTAGTTAACAATGTGCCTCTTCATAGGGGCATTTTTTAAGTTATAATAGATAAGTTACTCTAGCTTTGATTTTCACTTTAATTAGGTTTGAATGAGAATTCAAAATTAAAATATACTCGGAGTTAGCGGGAGGCTAAAAAAATGAACAACCAAGAAATCGTTCAAAAACTATGGAATTTATGTAATGTGTTACGAGATGATGGGATTACCTATCAGCAATATGTAACAGAGTTGACCTACTTATTATTCCTCAAAATGATGAAGGAGCAGGAAACAGAAGGCGTGATTCCAGAAGGATATCGATGGGATGATTTGTTAGATAAAGAAGGCTTGGAATTAAAGACATTTTATCAGCGATTGTTACTTGAATTAGGAAGCAGTGAAAATGAGAGGTTGCGTTTAATATACAGTGATGCTTCTACAAGTATTGCTGAGCCGAAAAACTTAGAAAAAATTATCAAATCCATTGATGCCCTTGATTGGTACAATGCAAAAGAAGAAGGACTAGGCAATCTTTATGAGGGTTTATTAGAGAAGAACGCTAGTGAAAAGAAGTCGGGAGCGGGACAATACTTTACTCCGAGAGTATTGATTGATGTGATGGTACAGCTTATTGATCCAAAAGTTGGAGAACGATGCAACGATCCTGCTTGTGGAACATTCGGTTTCATGATTGCAGCAGACCAATATTTAAAGAATCTAACAGATAATTATTATGACGTAGTAGAAATGGCAGAGTTTCAGAAGAAAGAAGCCTTTACAGGAATGGAACTTGTAAAAGACACGCATCGTCTTGCGTTAATGAATGCTTTGCTTCACAACATGGAAGGACGTTTGGAACAAGGAGATTCTTTGTCTGGGAATGGAAAATGGATGAAGAACTTTGATGTTATCTTAACAAATCCACCGTTTGGTACAAAAAAGGGCGGAGAACGTGTATCTCGTGATGATCTAACGTTTGATACTTCTAACAAACAGTTGAATTTCTTGCAGTTAATTTATAACGCTTTAAAAGATGATGGAGAAGCACGGGCAGCGGTTGTATTGCCAGATAATGTGTTATTTGAAAGTGGTATTGGTTCGCAAATACGTCGTGATTTGATGAATAAATGTAATCTGCATACTATATTACGCTTACCGATTGGGATTTTCTACGCTCAAGGTGTTAAGACAAACGTATTGTTCTTTACAAGAGGAACAACTGACCAAGATAATACGAAGAATGTATGGGTATATGACCTTCGCACAAATATGACTTCATTTGGAAAACGTAATCAGTTAACAATGGCTCATTTTGAAAACTTCATGAAAGCATATGTGGCAGAAGATCGTTTTAAAGTAGAAGATGAGCGTTGGAATGTGTTTTCACGCAAAGAAATTGCGAAGAAGGAAGACAGTTTAGATATTGGATTGATTGATGACGAGTCATTATCATTATATGAAAATTTACCAGACCCGATTGAAACAGCAGAAGAAGCAATAAAAAAATTACAACAAGCCATGGGTTTATTAACTGAAGTTGTTGAAGAATTAAGAACAGTTGAAGAGGATGAGGTGGTCATAAGGTGAGTAAGAAACAAAGGACCATCGAGGAATTAATAGAAGATGCAGTATTATCAAAAGAAGGAAATCAGTTTGAAGTTCCTAATAATTGGGTGGTAGCGAAGACAAATACTGTTGTAGATGTAAGAGATGGGACGCATAATACTCCTGTATATCAAGACGAAGGTATTCCATTAATTACATCAAAAAACTTAAAAAGTGGGAAACTTGACTTCACAACAGCTAAGTTTATAAGTGAAGAAGCACATCTTGAAATATCAAAACGGTCAAATGTTGAAGTAAATGATATATTATTTGCAATGATTGGAACAATTGGTAATCCAGTTTTAATTGAAAAGACTTCTCATGAATTTAGTATTAAGAATGTAGCATTGTTCAAACCAAATATTCAGAGCCTAGATAGTAAGTATTTCTACTACTTTTTACAATCACCAACATATATGAATTATTTGAAAAAAAATGAGAAGGGGAGTACACAAAAATTCGTTCCTTTAAATGTATTAAGGAATGCCCCTCTTTACATTCCCCCTCTAAACGAACAAAAACGGATTGCTAAGAAAGTGGAGCGGCTTTTAAGTAAAATTGAAGAAGCAAGGCAGTTGATTGAAGAAGCGAAGAAAACATTTGAACTTCGTCGAGCAGCTATTTTGGATAAGGCGTTTCGTGGGGAATTAACTAAGAAATGGAGAAAAGCAAATCATAAGGAATTATCAGTTACTGAAGTGGTTCAAACAGACAAAACGTTAATTGATCTACCCTTTAACTGGGAATGGGTTGAGCTGAATACAGTATGCGAAAAAATTACGGATGGTACACATCATAGCCCAAAATCCTATCCGTCTGGGGATTATATGTATATAACAGCCAAGAATATCAAAAAACAAGGTATTCTGTTAGATAATGTTACTTATATATCAAAAGAAGTTCATCAAGAAATATACAGTCGCTGTGATGTAAAGAAAGGTGATGTACTTTACATTAAAGATGGGGCTACTACAGGAATAGCAACGATTAATAATCTGTCTGAGGAGTTTTCGCTCCTATCTTCTGTTGCATTATTAAGACCTAAGAAAGATATTCTGTTATCGAAATATTTAATGTTCTGTCTTAATTCCCCAACTATGAAGAGTAGCATGTTAGGGATGATGTCTGGGAATGCAATTACCCGTTTAACTTTAAAAAAAATTAAACAAGGTATAATCCCATTACCTCCATTTGAAGAACAGAAAAAGATTGTATCTATTTTAGAAAAAGTGACTGCAATTGATGAACAATTAGACCATTTTAGTAGTGTTGAAGATAATATTATGAATTTAACGCAGTCTATTCTCTCTAAAGCATTTAGAGGTGAACTTGGAACAAATGACCCGAGTGACGAAAATGCAATTGAATTACTAAAAAAGGTATGACAAGAACATGTAAGATAATTAAAAAATGACATCCAGTTAGTGAATGTCTTTTGCAACGAAAAAATAGGACGGTAGATTTCTCTTCCGTCCCTCATTTTGTTATTTATTCATATTTTAATAGTTCATCAAGGATGTGGTACTTTAATTGAGTTTGTACTGATTCAGGGTTTAAGTACTTTGCCATGTCGTTAAAGACTCCGTCAATGTCTGCTAGATTAGCATCAGTATAAATTAGTACAAAAATACCGTACTTCTTAAAATAGTCCTTATGCTTCTCCATTTCTCTTTCAAAGTTCTGTTGTGCTTCAGCATTGATTTCTTTTTGTAATTTCCCCTTTGTGCCTTTCAAGTAACCGTGTGTTGACCAAGGTGATAATTCAAACCCATATTTATTCAAGGTCTTTGGATCAATAACCGTGAAATCCAGACGATATTTGTGTTTATCCGCAATCCCGTCATACCTAAATTCTGGTATTAGCAAAGGAACGTTCTCTGGGTTTTCAGAATTTCTAACTAAATCACAATACCTTGCAGCAATTCCCAATTCATACTCCGAACCCGAAGCTCGGACCATTGTATTCTTAAAGAAAGATAGATATTGTTCAATATCGTGGAATTCGATTTTTTCCTCTACAAAAGGAATAACAAGACCCGTTTCTAATATATGTCCAATAGTCCAGTAATTCTTCTTGAAATGTCTTATTTCACTTTGGTCATTTTCCCAATTTCCATTCCTAAATCGTGGAGTAACCAATAGTCCATAGGAAGCATTTTTTTGACCTATCCACATTGTTGCTTCTTCTATTCTTGGACGCTTCTTAGAGAGAGCAGTATAATTCCTCAAATAAGTTCTCTCTAAGAACGTAAATGTATATTCACGCACTATTTTGTGTTTTTGTATTAATAGAAGTAAGTCGTAAACTTTACTCCCCTGTTTTTTGTCACCTATAAAGTCTAGGGTTCTGATTAATCCTTCCATCCATAAAGCAACGAAATGGTCTGGGTCTGAGATTACTTCATTATTTATATCCATGAACTCAGCATGTTTCCCACCAATTTTTGCATTTAGTTGGAGTTGATTAAATCCTGTGACTTCCAATACCTCAGGTAACATTTGCTTTAACTTTTTGGTTCTCACAGTTAATTCTTTACTGATAGCGGTATAAGCCATTTGCAACCCACCCTGTAATCATCTATTTAAATAATAGATGAAACATTTAATGTTTTCAACGAATTCTGATATCTAACAGTGAACAATTTTAATCATGGTGTGTAATATAATTTAGATAACACCTCCTTTTACTAGAAAAAACAGTAGAACTTACTATTGGATAAGTATCTTACCATAGTTCTTTTAACTCAAAAGTGAAATTGTTTGCATGGAGGAGTTTGATTCAGTATCATTATTTATAGGGATAACACGCAATGAAAAACACTCAAACAAACCTAAACCATTGATATAACTACTTCTAAGGGACTTTTTAGCGGATTGTGGTGCAACGGATAGCACGTAAGATTCCGGTTCTTGAGATGTGGGTTCGATTCCTGCCGAGGGCGTACCAAAAGCCTCCTGCCTTTTATAGGGCCGGAGGCTTTTTTCGTTTGAAAGATGCTATACAGCTTCGCGGGATGAACATCATGGAAGCACCTGCCATAGGCCGGAATGCGAAAAGCTTCTGCTTTCTTTATATATATTCCCATTCAACATTCTCCTCCCATCATGTAAAATAGAAGAAGGGGGAATGGCAATGAACATGAATGCAGGTTTATTTCAGCAGCAGTCGCTTAAATTGGCGATGACACAGGAGTTGTCCCAGGCGATTGCGCTCCTTCAATATTCTGCGCTTGAGCTTACGGCTTTTTTGGAGAGCAAGGCGCTGGAGAATCCCCTTATGCAGGTAGAGACAGAAACGGTAAGGGCGATGGATCCGCGCCGCGACAGAGTAAGAGGCACGTACAGCAAGCTGAAAAAGGATGACAGATCCTGGATTGAGCAGATCAGGGCAAAAGACAATCTCCTTGAGGATTATTTGATTTCACAGCTTGAAATAAAATATATATCACCTCTGATGGACAAGATCATCAGAAGGATTATTGCCAGTATAGATGAAAACGGTTACTTTCGTGAAAGTATTGCAGATATTGCGGATGAGCTTAGAGTCAGTGAGGAAGAAGCTGCAGAAGCGCTTGCGGAGATTCAGCTTTTGGAGCCGGCTGGCATTGGGGCGCGGACACTTCAGGAATGCCTTTTGCTTCAGGTGCAGCGGCTTTTGCGGCCGGATGATTTGGCTGAAGTGATGATTGAAGAGCATTTTGAATGGTTTGCCGATAAAAAGTGGAAGCAGCTCGCCTCACTCCTTGGTGTGGAGCTGAAGGATATCCAGCGCGTCTCTGATTTAGTCAGATCGCTCAATCCGAGGCCTGCTGCGGCTTTTTCAAAAGAAAGCGCCGGTTATATTGTCCCTGACGTGGCTGTCAGCTGGGACGGCAGCTCTTTCCTGATCACCGTCCAGGATGAGCAGCTCCCGAAGGTCAGCTTTAACAGCCAGTATTATGAAAACTTTAGGAACAGCGGCGATAAAGAGGTCAGGAAATACCTCCAGGACCGTTCGCAGGATTATAATTGGATCGTCCGCAGTTTGGAACAAAGGAAAGAAACGATCAAAAGAGTTACAATGAAGCTGGTAGAAAAGCAGCAGGGTTTTTTCATTGAAGGGCCTTCCAAGCTGAAGCCAATGACAATGAAAGAAATCGCGGATGAGCTGGAGATCCATGAATCGACTGTAAGCCGGACGGTCCGTGAAAAATATATTCAGACAGCTTATGGCACATATGAGCTGAAGACCTTTTTTACAAGCACGGTGAAAACAACCGGGACCGACGGTGCATCTTCAGCAGGTGTGAAGCAGAAGATATCTGCTATGGTGGAAGCTGAAAATAAGCTGAAGCCTCTTTCTGACTCAGAGATTATGAGCATCCTGGAGAAGGAGGATGCTATCGTCATTTCAAGGCGGACGGTCGCCAAATACAGAGACCAGCTGGGTATACCATCGTCAGCGAAACGCAAAAGATATGAATGAAGAAAGAAGGAACTGCAGTGAAAGCTCGGCATATGCGATTATATACAAGAGAAGGCTGCCATTTGTGCGATAATGCAAAGGAATTAATCCTGAATCTCCAGGCAGAGCATGATTTTGAACTAGAGGAAGTAGATATCAGCTCCAGCGATGATCTGACAGAACGGTATGGGCTGATGATTCCGGTTGTGGAACTGGACGGGGAAGAGGTCCAGTTTGGGCAGATTGATCAAATAACGCTGTATGAAGCGCTTACAGTAAAAAACGAAGCTTAATCAGTTGAATTTGCAAATCACTCCTGCTAAAATGAAATTGTAACAGGGGTGATTTTTTTTGGTTCAAGCGGGACATAATATGTCTATGCGGGACAGAAATTGACCACGTTAGAGCATTCCTATGTGGAATACTTCTAAAAAAGGGGCATGCGATGGACTCATTGATCGATGTACAAAAAAGATTATTGCCTGATTTACTTACTGTTATGCAAAAACGCTACCAAATTCTTCAGTACATAGGTTTTATGCAGCCGGTGGGCCGAAGAAGTCTGGCAGTGAGCCTTGGATCGACGGAAAGAGTGCTTAGAAGCGAGGTTGATTTCCTAAAGAATCAAAATCTTATCTCTGTAGCAAGTTCAGGTATGAATCTGACAGCCGAAGGCAAGGATTTACTGGAAAGACTTGAAAGCATAATGAGAGACATAACGGGTATAGACATACTGGAAGCAAGGCTGAAAGAAATGCTTGGCGTCCGGCAGGTGATTGTGGTTGCCGGCAGCAGTGATGAATCACCATGGGTGAAAAGCGAGCTTGGCAGGGCCTGCGCGGCCAGTATGAAACAGCGGCTGAAGGGCAAGAATACGGTTGCTGTAACGGGCGGATCGACCATGGCATCCGTGGCGGAGATGCTGACGCCCAATCTTTTTGACGACGAATTGCTGTTCGTCCCTGCACGGGGCGGCATCGGCGAAGAGGTCAAAAACCAGGCGAATACAATCTGCGCCATGATGGCGGAGCACACAGCTTCCCGCCATAAATTCCTTCACGTACCGGATCAGGTAAGCAAGACGATGTACGAGACAATCATGAAGGAACCCGTTATTAATGAAGTATTGAATCTGATACAATCCGCTGGAATGGTTTTACATGGAATTGGAGACGCTATAACAATGGCGGAGCGCCGTAAAACGACACCGGAGGACTTATTGAAGATTCAGGAGCGTAAAGCAGTAGGCGAAGCATTCGGCTATTATTTCAATGAAGCGGGCGAAGTGGTCCACAAAGTGCAGACCATAGGGCTGCAGCTCAAGGATCTTGCCCATATCGAGCATGTCATTGCAGTTGCCGGAGGTTCTTCGAAGGCAAAGGCCATCAGGGCCTATATGAAGCAGGCGCCGTCCTCAACGATCCTGATCACAGACGAAGGCGCAGCAAAACAGTTGTTAAAAGGGTAATCCCCTTTAATATAAAACTAACAAATATCCCCACTATTCAAAGGAGGAAATATTAACATGGCAGTTAAAGTTGGTATTAATGGATTTGGAAGAATCGGGCGCAACGTATTCCGCGCAGCACTTAAGAACTCAGAAGTAGAAGTGGTAGCGGTAAACGACCTTACGGATGCAAATATGCTTGCACACCTTTTAAAATATGATACAGTTCACGGCACACTTAACGAAGAAGTTTCTGTAGACGGAGATTTCCTGGTTGTAGGCGGCCAAAGAGTGAAGGTTCTTGCAGAGCGCGATCCTGCCCAGCTTGGATGGGGCGACCTTGGCGTTGAAGTAGTAGTAGAATCTACTGGACGCTTCACAAAGCGCGACGATGCAGCTAAACACTTAGAAGCAGGCGCGAAGAAAGTTATCATCTCAGCTCCGGCTTCTGACGAAGATATCACAATTGTTATGGGTGTTAACCATGACAAATACGATGCAGGCAGCCACCACGTGATTTCAAATGCATCTTGTACAACAAACTGCTTAGCGCCATTTGCTAAAGTATTGAACGACCAGTTCGGAATCAAGCGCGGTATGATGACTACTGTTCACTCATACACAAATGATCAGCAGATCCTTGACCTTCCGCACAAAGACTACCGTCGTGCGCGTGCAGCTGCAGAAAACATCATCCCAACTACAACTGGTGCTGCAAAAGCAGTTTCCCTTGTATTGCCTGAACTGAAAGGCAAGCTGAACGGCGGAGCTATGCGTGTTCCAACTCCAAACGTTTCACTGGTTGACCTTGTTGCTGAGCTTGACAAAGACGTTACAGCTGAAGAAATCAACGCAGCTTTCAAAGCAGCTTCAGAAGGCGACCTTAAAGGAATCCTTGCTTACAGCGAAGAGCCGCTTGTATCAAGCGACTACAACGGAAGCCCGGCTTCTTCTACTATTGATGCATTGTCAACAATGGTTATGGAAGGCAGCATGGTAAAAGTAATCTCTTGGTATGACAACGAGTCCGGCTACTCTAACCGCGTTGTAGACCTTGTAGACTACATTGCAAAGCAAGGCCTTTAATAGGCAGGATTAAATCAATAAAAATGCTATTGTTTTGCTCCCGGATTAACTCCGGTAACCGAAGCTTTCCTCTAAAACCCTGTTTTATTGGATAAAAAAATAGCGAACATCTATAATGATGGGGAAAAGGGGAGCGGGAAACAATTCCCTCTCCCTTTTCTTTTGAACACTATCATAATCTGGGAGGTCCTTTGCCGTGAACAAAAAAAGCGTAAAAGACATTGATTTAAAAGGTAAACGCGTTTTTTGCCGTGTGGACTTTAACGTGCCGATGAAAGACGGCTCCATTACGGACGAAACCCGCATCAAAGCAGCTCTTCCTACCATTCAGTACCTGACTGAACAGGGAGCTAAAGTCATTCTGGCAAGCCACCTTGGCCGTCCAAAAGGCCAGGCAGCAGAAGAACTGCGCCTTACACCAGTTGCCAAGCGCTTATCAGAGCTGTTGGGCAAGGATGTCAAGAAAGCAGATGAAGCCTACGGTGAAGCTGTCCAGGGGATGGTATCCGAAATGGCAGAAGGCGATGTTCTCCTTCTTGAAAACGTCCGCTTCTACCCTGGTGAAGAAAAGAATGATCCTGAGCTGGCAAAGGCGTTTGCAGAGCTAGCGGATTTGTATGTGAATGACGCATTCGGCGCTGCCCACCGTGCCCACGCTTCAACAGAAGGCATTGCACACCACCTTCCGGCTGTTTCCGGCCTGCTGATGGAAAAAGAGCTGGAAGTGCTCGGCAAGGCTATGTCCAACCCGGAGCGTCCGTTTACGGCAATTGTCGGCGGAGCGAAGGTGAAGGACAAAATCGGCGTCATCGAAAACCTGCTTGATAAAGTGGACAATCTGATCATTGGCGGAGGACTTGCGTATACTTTCGTTAAAGCACAAGGCCATGAAGTCGGAAAATCCCTTCTTGAAGAAGATAAAATCGAACTTGCCAAATCCTTTATGAAGAAAGCAGACGAAAAAGGCGTTAAATTTTACATGCCTGTCGATGTTAAAGTTGCGGATGATTTCTCAGAGGATGCCAATATTAAAGAAGTTTCCATTGAAGAAATCCCTTCAGACTGGGAAGCCCTTGACATTGGTCCAAAAACGGCTGCCATCTATCAGGATGTTATTAAAACAAGCAAGCTTGTCATCTGGAACGGCCCTATGGGTGTATTCGAACTCAATGCGTTTGCAGGCGGAACGAAAGCAGTAGCCGAAGCCCTTGCTGAATCCCAGGATACATATTCGGTAATCGGCGGCGGAGACTCTGCGGCTGCAGTCGAAAAATTCAACCTTGCTGATAAAATGAGCCATATCTCAACAGGCGGCGGAGCTTCCCTCGAATTCATCGAAGGAAAAGAGCTTCCTGGTGTAACGGCTTTGAATGATAAATAAGCAAAAGATGTGAAAGGAAGTGCCGGAATGCGTAAATCAATTATTGCAGGTAACTGGAAAATGCATAAAACACTGCCTGAAGCGAAAAGCTTCTTAGAGGAAATCAACGGCCTTGTTCCTTCAAAGGAAAATGTTGATACAGTCGTTTGTGCTCCAGCTTTATTTTTAGAGCGACTTGTTGAAAGTGCAGAAGGCCATGACGTCGCAATCGGCGCCCAAAACATGCACTTTGAAGAAAGCGGTGCTTTCACAGGTGAAATCAGCCCGAAAGCCCTTCAGGACATCGGTGTATCATATGTAGTGCTTGGCCACTCTGAGCGCCGTGAAATGTTCAATGAAACAGACGAAGCTGTAAACAAAAAGACTTTGGCAGCATTCAACTACAACCTGATTCCGATCGTTTGTGTCGGCGAATCGCTCGAACAGCGCGAAAACGGCGAAACAACGGAAATCGTCGGCAGCCAGGTGAAAAAAGCCCTTGCCGGCCTGACAGAAGACCAGGTGAAGCAGACTGTTATTGCTTATGAACCTATCTGGGCGATCGGCACAGGCAAATCCTCCACTTCCGCGGATGCAAATGAAGTTTGCGCCCATATCCGCCAGGTGGTAGGAGAGGAGTTCTCAAGCGCGGCAGCTGAGGCAGTCCGCATCCAGTATGGCGGAAGCGTTAAGCCGGAGAACATCAAGGAATATATGTCACAGCCTGATATCGATGGTGCACTGGTCGGAGGAGCAAGCCTTGAGCCAAAGTCATTCCTTCAATTACTGGAGGCAGGCAAGAATGAGTAAATCCCCTGTAGCACTGATCATCCTGGACGGCTTTGCCCTTCGCGGTGAACGGATGGGAAACGCAGTTGCTCAAGCGAACAAACCGAACTTTGAGCGTTTTTGGAACAAATATCCCCACTCCACTCTGCAGGCAAGCGGAGAAGCAGTCGGCCTTCCTGAAGGGCAGATGGGGAATTCTGAAGTAGGACACCTTAATATCGGTGCCGGAAGGATTGTCTACCAGAGCCTGACAAGGGTGAACGTGGCCATCCGCGAAGGCGAGTTTGAAAAAAATCAAACCTTTTTGGACGCGATCAACCATGCGAAGGAGAACGATAAAGCTCTCCATCTGTTTGGCCTTTTATCTGACGGCGGTGTCCACAGCCATATCCAGCATCTGTATGCCCTGCTGAAGCTTGCGGCTGGTGAGGGACTGAAAAAGGTATATATACACGGTTTCCTTGACGGCCGGGACGTTGGTCCGAAAACAGCCGAGAAATATATCAAAGAAGCACAGGAAAAAATGAAGGAATATGGAGTAGGAGAATTTGCGACCATCTCAGGGCGCTATTATTCCATGGACCGCGACAAGCGCTGGGACCGTGTGGAGAAATCCTACCGCGCGATGGTGTACGGAGACGGACCATCTTACTCCGATCCGCTTGACCTTGTCGAAGACAACTATAAAAACGGAATTTTTGACGAGTTCGTCATTCCTTCCGTCATCACAAGGGATAACGGTGAGCCGGTGGCAACCATTGAAGACAATGACTCGGTCATTTTCTACAATTTCCGCCCGGACCGTGCGATCCAGATTTCCAATACATTTACAAACAAAGATTTCAGATCTTTTGACAGGGGCCCTGGGCACCCGCAAAATCTGCACTTTGTCTGCTTCACCCACTTCAGCGAAACCGTTGACGGCTATGTAGCGTTCAAGCCTAACAATCTGGACAATACGATCGGCGAGGTTTTGGCCCAGAATAATCTTAAACAGCTGCGCATCGCTGAAACAGAAAAATACCCGCACGTAACTTTCTTTATGAGCGGCGGGCGCGAAGACAAGTTCCCGGGCGAAGAACGGATTCTCATCAATTCGCCAAAAGTGGCAACTTATGATCTTCAGCCTGAAATGAGTGCATATGAAGTAACAGATGCTCTGTTGAAGGAAATAGAAGCTGATAACTTCGATGCCATCATCCTGAACTTTGCCAATCCTGATATGGTCGGGCACTCCGGAATGCTCGAGCCTACCATGAAAGCAATTGAAACTGTGGATGAATGCCTTGGCCGCATTGTTGACCTGATCATTCAAAAAGGCGGAAATGCCATCATCACAGCTGACCACGGAAATGCAGACGAAGTTGTCACACTTGAAGGCAATCCAATGACAGCCCACACCACTAATCCGGTGCCTGTCATCGTAACAAAAGAAGGGGATGAGCTGCGCGAGGATGGAATCCTTGCCGACCTTGCCCCGACCATGCTTGACCTGCTCGGAGTTGAAAAGCCGGTAGAAATGACCGGTACAACGATTTTAAAAAAATAATCCAATTTTAAGGAGAGATATTACATGCCATTTATCCAGCACGTATATGCCCGCGAAGTATTAGATTCACGCGGTAACCCAACAGTAGAAGTAGAAGTATTAACAGAATCAGGATTCTTCGGAAGAGCGATCGTTCCTTCCGGAGCATCTACAGGTGAGCACGAAGCAGTTGAGCTTCGCGACGGCGACAAGTCCCGCTACCTTGGAAAAGGTGTCCAAAACGCAGTGGACAATGTAAACAACCTGATCTCTGAAGCGATCATCGGCATGGATGTTACAGACCAAGTCGGAATCGACCGCATGATGATCGAGCTTGACGGTACTGAAAACAAAGGCAAATTGGGCGCTAACGCAATTCTTGGCGTATCCATGGCTTGTGCGCACGCTGCAGCTGAATCTGTAGGCCTGCCATTATACCGCTACCTAGGCGGATTCAACGCGAAGCAGCTTCCAACACCAATGATGAACATCATCAACGGCGGTTCACATGCTGACAACAACGTTGACTTCCAGGAATTCATGATCCTTCCTGTAGGAGCTCCTACTTTCAAGGAAGCGATCCGCATGGGTGCTGAAGTATTCCACGCACTTAAGAAAGTTCTTTCAGGTAAGGGCCTTAACACAGCAGTTGGCGACGAAGGCGGATTCGCTCCAAACCTTGGTTCTAACCGCGAAGCACTTGAAGTCATCATCGAAGCAATCAAGAGTGCCGGCTATGAGCCAGGCAAAGACATCCTTCTTGGCATGGACGTTGCTTCTTCTGAGTTCTACAACAAAGAAACAGGCAAATACGATCTTGCAGGCGAAGGCCGCACAGGCTTATCTTCAGAAGATATGGTTAACTTCTACGAAGAGCTGGTAAACGAATTCCCAATCCTTTCAATCGAAGATGGACTGGATGAAAACGACTGGGAAGGCCACAAGCTTCTGACTGACCGCATCGGCGGAAAAGTTCAGCTTGTCGGAGATGACCTTTTCGTAACAAACACTAAGAAGCTTGCACAAGGTATCGAGCAGGGCGTTGGCAACTCCATCCTGATCAAAGTGAACCAGATCGGTACACTGACTGAAACTTTCGAAGCTATCGAAATGGCTAAGCGCGCAGGCTACACTGCAGTAGTATCTCACCGTTCAGGTGAAACAGAAGATGCCACAATCGCTGACATCGCTGTTGCCACAAACGCAGGCCAAATCAAAACCGGTTCTATGAGCCGTACAGACCGCATCGCGAAATACAACCAGCTTCTTCGCATCGAAGACGAGCTTGGGGAACTGGCAGTATACGATGGATTGAAATCTTTTTATAACCTGAAGAAGTAACTCTTTTTGGGAGGAGACACCAGCCTGGGGGCTGGTGTTTTTTTTGGTTTTGTGGTTTTGCTGGCTGGTGCATGAAGCCCGAATTGAGATTAGTGAGCCCCTTTAGGGCTAGTTGCTAATAAAAACCAAAAGTTGCTAATATATCCTGAAAGTTGCTAATAAAATGAAAAAGTTGCTAATAAATTAGAAAAGTTGCTAATATACGGAAAAAGTTGCTAATAAACGCTTTTACCCATTCTTCCAATCTGCAGGTGCGCTATATTTGCGGCCTTTTCCTCTTCCTGAGACCACTAAATTCGAGCCTGCCAGTATATTTGAAGCTGTATGGACGGATTCCACCCCCGCAAACTCCCGAAATCTCCCATTCGTAATCTCCTTACCAAACAAAAGGAAGTAATCCCTCAAGGCAGCGATATGGGCAGACTTGTCCTTGGCCCCGCATTTCGGGCACAGCCACGTCCCGTATGCTCTTAAAACCGGAATATGGCCGCAGCTGCCGCAATGGACGCCCATCCTGACCTTGCCTGAGCTGACTCTCATTTTGGACAAAATATCAATTTCTTCAGGTGTATGGTGTTTGATCAACAGTTTAGAAGTCTTTCTCAGCTCTTTAGCATCCAGGAGCGCTTGCTGACAGCGCCCGTTCAGTTCTTCTATCTTCCCAAGCAGGCGGTGGCTGTGGATGACTGTACGGCTGATGGCTGGAGAGTTCGCTTTGAGGACAGTGGAGGGTTTGCTGATGACCACAAGGGCTTCGGCGCGGAGAGGGATGCTGCGTTCCGCAAACCAGCGGACCAGCTGTTTTTTATGATGTTCTGCCTGTGCAATAGGATCGGCGAAGCCTTCTTCTTTTTCATCATGGGTGCGGATCATCTGGCTGAATTGCTTATCAAACACAAGGGTGCCGAGTATGTTTTTAACCTCCAGGATAAGAGCGAAGTGAGCATGCAGGACGAGGATGTCAATTTGAAAAAAGCTGCCGGATAGGCCGAGTCGTAAATCATGCAGGACTAGATACTCTTTTTCCGGCAGCATCTGCAAGTAATAATCCAAGGACAATTCACCATAATAGCCGGCCCAGCGTTTCGCGAGATCTTCCTTGACACGGAGCCAGTCGGGACTCCCTTCCTCCAGGCGCCGCAGCAGAGCTTCCAAGGCTGTAATCCGCTCTGGTACTGTAAGTTCTTTAACGATCATATTTTCCTCCTTATTAAAATGTATCATTCTTTCTAATTCGTCCCCCTTGCCCTGTCCTCCTTCTTGAGCTGCTAACTAAATCCCCCCTCGCCCTCACCAATCAACATTGCTATTGTCCAATCCGCCAAAATATGATAAATTAAGAATAATGTGATTGTACGTTTCAGGAGGTGGGCTTCATGTACACATTGTTAATTACGCTTTTGGTTATCGTTTCCATTGCTCTTATAGTTGTTGTACTTCTTCAATCAGGGAAAAGTGCGGGTCTTTCCGGCGCGATTTCCGGCGGTGCCGAGCAGCTTTTCGGCAAGCAAAAGGCGCGCGGGCTTGATCTTATACTCCACCGCGTTACCATCGTGTTGGCTGTATTGTTCTTTGTTTTGACGATTGCTGTCGCTTATTTTGTAAAATAATGAAGCTGCTGCCTGGCCCTGAAGGTCAGGTTTTTTATTTGCCGCAAAGCGGAATATTTTTCCTTTATTGAGGGGCAAGCCGTTTTATTGGATTGTTGTGCGCTGCTTTGCTAAAAATAAGGAAGCTGAACTTATTAAAGAAATCATTTACATAGCAAAAGGAGTTTTCAAAATGAAGATTGTTGCACCAAAACCATTTACCTTTGAAGGCGGAAAAAGGGCCGTCCTGCTTTTGCACGGCTTTACAGGCAATACTGCGGATGTCAGGATGCTGGGCCGCTTCCTGCAGACCAAGGGGTATACTTGCCATGCTCCCCAGTATAAGGGCCATGGGGTGCCTCCTGAGGAGCTTGTCCATACCGGGCCTGAGGACTGGTGGAAGGACGTTATGGAAGGATATGAGCTGCTGAAGGGCGAGGGCTATGAAGAGATTGCGGTTGCCGGGCTTTCGCTGGGCGGGGTATTTTCCTTGAAATTAGGTTACACTGTTCCTATAAAGGGTATCGTTCCAATGTGTGCACCCATGTATATTAAAAGTGAGGAAGTCATGTACCAGGGCATCCTTCATTATGCCAGCGAATATAAGAGGCTTGAAGGCAAATCACCTGAACAGATTGAACAGGAGATGGCTGAATTCAGAAAAACTCCGATGAAGACACTTAAAGCGCTGCAGGAGCTGATCGCTGATGTGAGGAATTCTGTGGATATGATCTACTCCCCAACCTTTGTGGCGCAGGCACGCCATGATGCCATGATCAATACCGACAGCGCCAACATCATTTTCAGCGAAGTGGAGAATGATAATAAAAAGCTGAAATGGTATGAGGAGTCCGGTCATGTCATCACATTGGATAAGGAAAAGGACCAGCTGCATGAGGATGTATATCAGTTCCTGGAATCGCTGGATTGGACTGTTTAAATCCTTTATTTAGGAGGGATAGTATAGATGGAAAATAATATTAAGCAAATCGTGGATAAGCTTCTCCACTTTATGAAAGATGAAGCATACAAGCCTCTGACCGTCCAGGAGATGGAAGAGGCATTCGGAATCGAGGATTCTTCCGATTTTAAAGACTTTGTGAAGGCGCTCGTTGTTATGGAGCAGAAAGGCCTTGTTGTCCGGACACGCAGCAACCGCTACGGCCTGCCGGAAAAAATGAATCTGATCAAAGGGAAACTGTCCGGCCATGCGAAGGGCTTTGCTTTTGTGATACCGGAAGAGCCCGGCCTGGATGATATCTTCATCCCGCCGAATGAGACGAATAATGCCATGCACGGCGATATTGTCCTTGCCAGAGTATCTTCTGAATCTTCCGGACAGCGGCGCGAAGGGACAGTCGTCAGGATTCTCGAGCGCGGCGTCCAGCAGATTGTCGGGACTTATGTAGAAAGCAAGAATTTCGGCTTTGTGCTTCCTGATGACAAAAAGTTCGCCAGCGACATTTTCATCCCTAAATCAGCCTCCAAAGGGGCAATAGAAGGGCATAAGGTCGTTGTCAAGCTGACGACGTATCCGGAAGGGCGCAAGAGCGCTGAAGGGGAAGTCATTGAGATCCTCGGCCATAAAAATGATCCGGGCGTCGATATCCTGTCTGTCATCCATAAGCACGGGCTGCCGATGGAATTCCCGAAAGAAGTGCTGGAGCAGGCGAATGATACACCTGACAGCATTGATGAAAGTGAAATCAAGAACCGGCGCGACCTGCGCGATCAGACAATTGTAACCATTGATGGCGCTGATGCAAAGGACCTGGATGATGCTGTCACTGTTACGAAGCTTGAGAACGGTAACTACAAGCTCGGAGTACATATTGCCGATGTGACTTATTATGTGCGCGAGAACACGGCGATCGACCAGGAAGCGGAAGAAAGGGCGACAAGTGTGTACCTGGTAGACCGGGTCATCCCGATGATCCCGCACAGGCTTTCCAATGGCATCTGTTCCCTTAATCCGCAGGTGGACCGCCTGACCCTTTCTTGTGAGATGGAAATGGACAGCTCCGGCGAAGTGGTCAAACATGAGATTTTCCAGAGTGTCATCAAAACAACAGAGCGCATGACCTATACTGACGTCAATAAGATCCTAACGGATAAAGACGAAGAGCTGATGAACCGTTATGAACCGCTTGTTCCGATGTTCCAGCTTATGGAGGAGCTTGCAGGCGTACTCCGCAAGAAGCGGATGGGCCGCGGCGCCATCGACTTTGATTTTAAAGAGTCAAAAGTTCTTGTAGATGAAGAAGGGAAGCCGAGCGATGTTGTCCTCCGCGAGCGTTCTGTGGCAGAACGCCTGATTGAGGAATTCATGCTTGCGGCAAATGAAACGGTCGCCGAGCATTTCCACTGGATGGATGTGCCGTTCATCTACCGTATCCACGAAGATCCGAAGGAAGATAAGCTGAGAAGATTCTTTGAGTTTATTACAAACTTCGGCTATATCGTGAAAGGCACCGCCAACTCCGTGCATCCGCGCGCCCTCCAGGAAATTATCGAAGAGGTGCAGGGAACACCTGAGGAAATGGTGATCTCCACTGTTATGCTGCGTTCGATGCAGCAGGCGAAATATAATCCGGAGAGTCTTGGCCACTTCGGGCTGTCGACTGAGTTCTACACTCATTTCACTTCCCCGATCCGCCGTTATCCGGACCTGGTTGTCCACAGGCTCATCCGCACCTACCTAATTGAAGGCGATCTGAGCCAGGCCACAAGGGAGCGGATGAATTCAAGGCTTCCTGATATTGCCGACCATTCCTCCAATATGGAGCGCCGCGCGGTGGAAGCTGAAAGGGAAACAGATGAGCTGAAAAAGGCCGAATATATGGCTGATAAAATCGGCGAAGAATATGATGGCATCATCAGCTCGGTTACAAACTTCGGCATGTTCGTCGAATTGCCGAACACAATAGAAGGGCTGATCCATGTCAGTTATATGACGGATGATTATTACCGCTATGATGAGCGCCATTTTGCTATGATCGGCGAGAAGACCGGCAATGTGTTCCGCATCGGGGACGAAATTACTGTCCGCGTCATCAATGTCAACAAAGATGAGCGCTCCATCGACTTTGAAATCGTCGGCATGAAAGGCCCGCGGAAGCGTGATGACCGCGAGTCGCCGAGAGTGTTCAAGACGGGCAGCACAGAAAAGAAACCACGCAGAGGAAAAGCCGGCGAAGGCCCGAAAGGACGCGGCGGCAGCTCACAAGGCAAAAGCAGCGGCGGCCCTGGCAAGAAGGAGAAAAAGCATTTCGAAAATGCACCAAAAGCGAAGCGTAAGAAAAAGAAACGGTGACGAGCCGAAACCGGGAGAGCCATCCAAGTGGCTCTCCTTTCCGATATAAGGTCATGATTGTTGCAGGGAGAGAATTTTGGTAAAATCATTGTAAGAGATTGAGGGGGAAGTTCATATGCCAAAGGGAACGGGCAAAGTTATCGCCCAGAATAAAAAAGCGTATCATGATTATTTCATCGAAGAGACATACGAAGCGGGAATCGTCCTGCAGGGTACAGAAATCAAGGCGATCCGCGGAGGAAGGGTGCAGCTGAAGGATTCTTATGCACGAATCATCAATGGGGAGATATTCCTTATCGGCATGCATGTCAGCCCTTATGAACAGGGAAACCGCTATAACCATGATCCGCTCCGGACAAGGAAGCTGCTGCTGCACAATAAAGAGATCGGCAAACTGATCGGCGAAACGAAGGAAGCCGGTTTTTCTATCGTTCCATTAAAGCTGTACTTGAAAAATGGCTTTGCGAAAGTTTTGATCGGCCTGGCGAAGGGTAAGAAGAATTATGATAAGCGTGAAACGTTAAAGAAGAAAGAAGCAAGCCGCGATATCGAGCGGGCATTCCGCGAGAGTCAGAAAATGTAAATCCAGGACTTAACAATTGATATTCGCGCTGTATATGCTATAATAAGTATTGTAGCAGCGATGCTACTGACTTACGCTCTTCTATTTCGAGCGCTCCCGGCGTCAAAATCGCGTGGCAGAATAAGATTCGCACCGACTCTTTTGCGGAAAATGATGCTTATGCTCATTTGCCCGATATGGGGACGTTACGGATTCGACAGGGATAGTTCGAGCTTAGGTTGCGAGTCGAGGGGATCGGCCTCGTTAAAACGTCAACGCCTATAACTGGCAAACAACAAAACAACTTCGCTTTAGCTGCCTAATAGCGCTTAGCGGTTCCTCCCTCCATCGTCCATGTGGTAGGGTAAGGGACTCACTTTAAGTGGACTACGCCGGATTTCGCCGTCTGAGGATGAAGGAAGAGAATAACCAGACTAGCTGCACGGACGCCTGTCAGCAGGCATAAGATGCAGCGAATTGCAAATATGCTGACTACACTCGTAGAAGCTTAAGTGGCGATGTTTCTGGACGTGGGTTCGACTCCCACCGTCTCCACCATACATACTTTGGTGGATTAAATTTCAAATTATAAAGCCTGAATTTTCCCGATGGGAGATTCAGGCTTTTTTATTGTTGAAATAATCCCCCCATACCTTCTTCGAATTACAATACATGTGCCAATTTCCTTATGAAGGCCATCAAAATAATGGGCAACCATACATATTAGCCAACTTTATAGAAAAAATATCCATAAAATTAGTAAAAATTGCTCATATTTTTCCAAAAATGTATTATTATACAAAAGAGGCAAAAAATTAGTTTGAAAGGGGACTTTATCTTTGACTTTTTATTCTATCCTGCTTACAGTGCATATCATTGCCGCGGTGTGCGGCCTGGGCGCTGCTTTTGCGCAGCCCATTATCTCGAAGGCTCCAAAGACTGTTTCACAGGCAAGACTTTGCATTTCGATTAATGAGAGAGTCGAGAAGCTCGCAAAATACGGAAGTATTATACTATTGATTACCGGTTTGATTTTCGGAGCTTTGAATCCGGCTTTATTTAAGCAGGTCTGGTATATCATTTCTATTATCATCTTTATTTCCGTACAGCCTATTGTTGCGGCTGTCCTGCCGAAGAAAGTCAAAGCGCAGCAGGAGCTTCTTGCAAATCATCATGAAAAGGACGAATCACTGCCTGAATCTTACCACCGCATAAACAAGGAACAGCAGCCTTTCACCGTTTATACACATCTGGCAGCAGTGGTTTTAATAGTATTAATGGTGCTGAAGCCATTTTAAAAAAATTCCTCCTGCTTAAATATTTTTATTTTGCTGGATTTCTTGCTATTCTACAATAAACAGAAGATCCAGGACGTGATAGATTGAACATTTTTGGCAGCAATCTCGGGAAAAAAATTAAAGATTTAAGAGTTTCAAGAGGCCTCAAGCAGAGTGAACTGTCAGAAGGCATCTGTACCCAGGCACAGATCAGCAAAATTGAGCGGGGGGATATCATCCCGCTTTCTTCCACTCTCTACCTTATTGCAAGAAGGCTGGGGGTGGATATCTCCTATTTCTTCGGGATGAATGGAATTGCAAGCAATGAGTATGTTGAGGATGTGATGGAACAGCTCTATGCTGCCAGGAAGGAGCTTGATTATGATGAGCTCCGGAGAATTGTGGCTGTTGAAGAAAGAAATCCGCAGGTGCTTGAAAATCCTGAGTATCACCAGGTTGTTCTCTGGAATAAAGGAATCTACACTTTTTATTTGGAAAAGAATTTCGAAAAAAGTATTTCAATATTACAAGAAGCTATCGATTTGACCCATATAAATGCCTCTATCTGGACGGAATCAGAGCTTGAGATTTATATCAGCATGGGCATCTTCCACTATGATATAAAAGAATTCCAGCAGTGCTATGATTTGCTTGTAGAAGCCTCGCGGATTATTAATGAACTGCCGCAGCTGCAAAACAAGGACCTGAAAACAAAGGTACTGTATAATCAGGCAAGAAGTTTATGGGCGCTCCACCAATATAATAAGGCAATAGAATACTGCTATAAAGGCATTGACTGGTGCGTGAAGGCTAATCTGCTGGATTATTTTGGGGAACTTAATTATTATCTGAGCATAAGTTATGAAGGCTTAAAGAATTACAATCAGGCACTTGCTTATTATGATATAACTATTAGTATCTTTAAAGCGCAGAAGGATGATAGATTCGTTTCTTTCATTGAGAGCAAAATCGCGAATATAAGAGAGTTAGCTAAGGACTCTTGACAGTCCGGTAAAAAGGACCTGCCTCCCCGCAGGTCCTTTCCTTATTAAGAGCGCAATCCCCTATTCCAAACCTCTGCTTTAGCCAGCGCAATCTGGTCTTCCTTTACCTCGCCGGGCTTGACGCCGGCGCCGATGATATAGTCGGCGAATTCCATGCCGACAAATTCAAATATATATTCGAATTGCTGGATGAGCGGAAGTCCCTTGATTTTTGCGCTTGTGCCGCCTGTTACGGCTACATAGGCTTTTTTCTTGGCAAGTTCTTCTTTTAAATTGAAGCGTTCGTCACGAAGGTACTGGGACCATCTATCAAAAAAGTTCTTCATCGGGCCGCTCATTCCGTACCAGTACAGAGGAGTGGCAAACAGGATGACATCATGGCTGAAGATCAGCTCGATCAATTCATCATAGTCATCATGGACCGGGTCAAAGCCGCCTTCAGCATGACGCTGGTCGTGGATTGCTTCAATATGCTTATCGGCCAGGTGGACAATAGTATGGTCTGTTCCTTCAAGGATTTTTCCTGCCAGATATTCTGAATTGCCATTTTTGCGGGTACTTCCCAGCAAGCATAAAGTTTTCATCGTCGCATGCTCCTTCACTTGTGTTCTTTTATGCTTAAGTTTAACACGGAAGCTCGCTGTTTTCGATGTAAAGCAAGTTTGAGGATAGAAAGAAGCGATTTGTATATAATGGGGGCAGGAGGATGATGAGAATGGCAAATATGATCAAAACAGAAAAAGAATTCAGAGAGAAAATCGGCAGCGGGGAAGCGGTCACAGTGAAGTTTTTTGCTGACTGGTGCCCGGACTGCAAAAGGATGGATATGTTCATGCCGAGTGTGCTTGAGGAATTCCAGGAGTTCCCTTTATTTGAGCTGAACAAGGATGAGCTCCCGGACCTGGCTGCTGAATATAATGTAATGGGCATTCCGAGCCTGCTGGTATTCAAGAACGGCGAAAAGCTTGGACATCTTCACAGCGCGAATGCAAAAACACCAGAACAGGTATCCGAATACCTGGAAGAGTATTACAGCAAATAAACAAAACAAAGCCAGGAGGATCACTCCTGGCTGATTTATTTTTAAAGCTGTGCTGAAATGCATCAGAAATAAAGTTACCCGCGCATGAGCCCCTGATCAATATGGAAAACTAACAAAGCCATTTTTAAAGAATATAGAAAATTGATGAGAATGGCTAAAAATGCTATGGTTTGGAAAACGGGGAATCAGGGTAGTTAATAGAGCTAATGTATAGGGATGGTTAAATTTTCCGGTACAGAAGCTGCAGGCAGCTCAAAAAAGGCGATAATATGAATGGGGCCTATACATACAGTAAGCAGGAACAATGAAAAGGAGAGAAGCCATGATAGAGTTTGAGGGTGTGACAAAAGAGTATCCAGGCGGAACAATGGCGGCAGAGTCCCTGGATTTTACGATAAAAAAAGGAGAGTTCTTTGTGCTGATCGGGCCGAGCGGCTGCGGGAAGACAACGACGCTCAAGATGATCAACAGGCTGATCGATCTCACGAAAGGCACGATCAGGATAGAGGGGAAAAGGATCAGCGAGTATGATATCCACGAATTAAGATGGAGCATCGGCTATGTGCTGCAGTCAATCGCGCTTTTTCCGCATATGACGATCGAAGAAAATATAGCCGTTGTCCCTGAATTGAAAAAGTGGGAGCGGGAGAAGATCCGTAAGCGGGCGGCAGAGCTGCTGACTATGGTCGGGCTCGAGCCGGAGGTGTATTTGACGAGGAAGCCGAGCGAGCTTTCCGGCGGGCAGCAGCAGAGGATCGGCGTCATCCGCGCCCTTGCAGCCGACCCTGAAATCATTCTGATGGACGAGCCCTTCAGTGCACTTGACCCTTTAAGCAGGGAAAAGCTGCAGGATGATCTTCTTGATTTGCAGCGCAATATTAAGAAGACGATTGTGTTTGTGACGCATGACATTCAGGAAGCTCTTAAACTGGGTGACAGGATTTGCGTCATGAAGGAAGGAAAGATTGTGCAGCTGGCTTCGCCTGAGGAAATCATTGAAAAACCGGCAGATGACTTTGTGCGTGAATTTATCGGTGCACAGGCCGGAGCAGGCCGCGAGATTACAGCTGAAAAAATGATGAAAGCCGGATATGCCGAAAGTGTGTCTGCTGAAGCGGTCGCAGCTTCGGCCAGTTTAAAGGAAGTGCTGGAACTGCTGACTGACAGGGAAGAGATACCTGTTGAAAAAGACGGGACCATCATCGGTATGATCAGCCGCAGGGAAGCCATCAGGCATGCGGCAGGCAGCTTAGGGGAAAGGGGGGCTCTAAATGAATGAATTGGCCGGTGTTTTTAAAGAGAGGCAATCCGAGCTTTTCAGTGCACTCATAGAACATATACAAATCTCATTTATTGCGCTTTTCTTCGCTGTCTTGATTTCAATCCCGCTCGGAATTTATCTGACGCGTCATAAAAGAGCAGCTGAGGCAGTCATCGGCGTTACAGCGGTGCTGCAGACCATTCCTTCCCTTGCCTTGCTTGGGCTCCTCATCCCGCTGTTCGGGATCGGGAAAGTGCCTGCAAGCATCGCGCTGATCGTCTATGCCCTGCTGCCGATCCTGAGGAATACGTATACAGGCATAAATGAAGTAGAGCCTTCTCTTATTGAAGCGGCAAGGGCCATGGGGATGAACAGCTGGAAACGGCTTGTTAAAGTAGAATTGCCTCTATCCATGCCAGTGATCATGGCAGGGATCCGGACGGCAATGGTCCTGATCGTCGGGACAGCAACTCTCGCAGCTTTGATCGGTGCAGGAGGCCTTGGGGATATCATCCTTCTCGGCATTGACCGGAACAATACGTCCCTCATTGTGCTGGGTGCGATCCCGGCTGCATTGCTGGCCATATTATTTGATCTGCTGCTGAGGAGATTCGAGAAAATATCGTTTAAAAAATCCCTGATCCCGCTGGGGGCGATCGCCCTTGCAGCCATTGTCATCATGGTGCTGCCGTTTGTTTCCGGCAAAGGCGAAAAAGATCTCGTGATTGCCGGAAAGCTTGGCTCTGAACCGGAAATCCTGATCAATATGTACAAAATCCTCATTGAAGAGGAAACCGATATGAGTGTTGATTTGCAGCCAGGGCTTGGCAAGACTTCTTTTGTGTTCAACGCGCTCCGTTCAGGTGATATTGATATATATCCTGAATTCACAGGAACAGCCATTTCGGAATTTTTAAAAGAAACGGCAGTGAGCACAGACCGGCAGGAAGTGTATGAGCAGGCAAGGGACGGCATGGCAGAGGAGTTTGAACTGGAGATGCTGGAACCGATGGATTATAACAATACATATGCACTGGCTGTGCCGGAAGAGCTGGCATCACAATATGGACTTGAAACGATTTCAGATGTAAAAGCCGTGCAGCAGAATATCAGCCCGGGCTTTACACTGGAGTTTTCAGACAGGGAGGATGGCTACCGGGGCATACAGAAGCTGTATGGCATAGAGTTCCCTAATGTGAAAACGATGGAGCCCAAGCTCCGCTATAGTGCCGTGGAAACAGGCGATATCAATATGGTGGATGCCTATTCAACGGACAGTGAGCTGGAAGCCTATAATCTGAAGGTGCTTGAAGATGACAAAAACCTTTTCCCGCCTTACCAGGGTGCACCTCTCTTAAAGAAAGAAACGCTTGAAGATCATCCGGAAGTCGCGGATGCTTTGAATAAACTGGCAGGAAAAATCACAGACGACCAGATGCGGGAAATGAACTATAAAGTCAATGTTGATGGAATGAGTGCTGAGGACACAGCGAGGGAATTCCTGCAGAATGAAGGCCTGATAGAGTAGGGTTCTTATGGTAATTGCTTGCCCGGCTGTCCGGCAGCTTCCATCTAAAAGCGTTTATAATGCCGCAATGCGGGAATAGACTATTAAGTGCTACTTAATCAGAAACACTAGTCTCACTTTACAAATCTCACAGGAGGTGGTTAGAGTGGCACAGGATGTATTATGTGAAGTAGTCAATTGCAAGTTTAACCGCAACGGCAGGAAATGCGGGGCGGACGAAATTTTTGTCGGAGCTATCACTGGAAAGAAAGCGAGCACCAATGAAGAAACCGACTGTAAGACGTTTGAGCCTGAATAAGCAATACGGCAGCCATTGATAAAGGCTGCCGCTACATAACGGCCTGCCGGACAAAAAGTCCGGCAGGTTTTTTTCTGGCAGAAATGACATAAGGCATCTACCGGATTATATACTTTTTCCTTCCGGGTTATGGTAACATTAAAGCAAAAAATTAACCTGGTGAATATAATGAACTCAGATATTTTTAGTTATGCCGTCCTGATTTCTGTGTCCGGAGTCCTGACAAGCATTTTGGGCTTGTATGCATATGCTAAAAGAAAAACATTTGCTGCCGGCAATGTCTTTGTCTGGATAGCAGCGACTTCGGCTATCTACATATTCGGGCATGCTTTTGAGCTGACAGCTGATTCGCTGGCAGAAATCAAGTTCTGGATTGTCTTTCAATATGCGGGCCTGCCCTTCATTTCCCCTATCACATTAGTGATGGTCATGAGATTCACCGGCTTGGACAGATTTTTGACCCGCCTCAATCTTATTCTTTTTTTTACCATCCCTGCCATCAGCCTGCTGATGGTGATGACAAATGACTGGCATGGCCTTTTTTACAGCCAGTATCATCTGCATCAAGAGGGAGCATACCTGCTCGTGGATATGGATGTGGGCTTTTGGTATGTGATTCATGGCAGCTTTACATTTGGCAGCCTTTTTGCAGGAGCATGTCTGGTTGTCTGGTACTGGAAGAGGGCAGGCTTTGCCTACAGAAGGCAGCTTATTACCATGTTTGCGGGGCTGACAATCCCCATGACAGCCTCTTTTCTCTATTTAATGGGTTTTTCCCCTTACGGCATGGATCCTGTTCCAATGGTCATGTGCCTCACCTCCTTTTTATATTTGCGTGCCTTTTTCATGGACAGGCTGACCGCTGCACCGATTGCAAAGGAGCGTGTTTTTGAAAGTATGCGCGATGGTGTCCTCGTTTTTGCCAAGGATGATGGGCTTGTTGATTATAATCCAGCGGCTGAGGAGATGCTGCCTGATCTTAACTCCAGCCTGATCGGGGAAAATATGAAGGCGGTTCTCCAGCCAGTTGCCGGATATTCGCGGGCCGGGGCAGATGGCGGCAGTTATTCGGGCATCCATAAACTGGAGGGAGCGGCAGAAACTTATCTTCAGATCCATACCTTTCCTATAAAAAAAAGCAGCGGGGAACTTACTGGGACAACGGTGATCCTTAGCAATATCACCCAGGAAGTACTGCTAAGGCAGGAACTGGAGGAGCTTGCTTTTAAAGATGGGCTGACAGGCATCTATAACCGGACATACTTCATTGAACAGAGCGGCAGGCTACTACAGGAAGCGGCAGACGCCGGGGAAAATATGTCAGTTATACTATTTGACATCGATTTCTTTAAGCATATCAATGATAAGCACGGACACCTGCAGGGCGATGAGGCGCTTCGGCATATAGCGCGGATCAGCGGAAGCCAGCTTGGCGGGAATTCGATTTTTGCCCGCTACGGGGGAGAGGAATTTGTTATTTGCCTCCCTGGTGCAAATCTTGAGGAAGCGGCAGAGAAGGCGGAAAAAATCAGGAGCAGGATTGAAGCAGGGCATCTGACTTCTGAAAAGGGAATGATCTTCTTGACTGCGAGCTTTGGAGCGGCAGAAGCAGCACCGGGAATGACGCTCGAACGCCTGCTTCACAATGCAGATACGGCTTTATATCAATCAAAATCCGCAGGCAGAAACAGAGTTACATGCTGCGAGACCCCTGTTTTCATATCATAGCTTGGCTGCCATAATGGCAGCCTTTTTGTTTTATGAGAGGGGAATTAAATTGCGGTAGACAGGGCTGGATTCCAGCATGGAAGAGCCGGCTGATAGGTGTTTAATTGGTAAATAAATGGCGTGGCGGGCAGAGGAGGTGCAGATTGGTGAAAACAGGCGGTTCGGCAGGATAGATGTTCATTTGGTAGAATAATTGGAAAATTCGGTAGAAAATCGGCCGATTCGGTAGATTATATGCTCAATTGGTGAAATAAATGTCGGAGTTGGTAGAATCCTGGTCCAATTGATTAAAAAACAAAATATAAGCTGGCAGATTATGTGCTGTGTTGTTAAATCCGAGCTCAATTGACGAAAAAACCTCTAATATTGAATTTTGCAGCCAGTTAAAACAGTTGATATGTTAATAAAATTTGAAAAACTGTGTCATTTATGTATACAATTAAATAGAAAATGGGTAAAAAGTTGGGCTGATAAAAAGGAGGTAAGCTGCAAAAAATCATTGTTATGGGATTTCACTTATTGCGTTATGGACGACGGCTTTAACGGTCAGCACCGGTTAAACTGCTGAATATTTGGAAATGGCGAAAGCCTGTTCAACATATTGATTTGCTGAATCCGCGATATGATGGCCTCTATCCTCAGTGCCATATAAGGCAAATCAATTTTTCAGGATCTTCCTGTCTTTGAAATTCCCGCATTTATCTGCATCTGCCACTGGCAGAACTCTTGTCTAATACCATTTTGCAAATCCATTAGAGTATGCCTGGCTGCTTTTGAAGCTACAGCCTGATTTTTTTCTGTGCCTTCATTCAAGCTGCCTGTTTTTGGGCATGTTAATCTTAAACATTACATAGTGAAAGAGGCGTTGATGATTGATTACTTTTAAGCATGTCGGAAAAAAGTATCCGGACGGCTTCGTTGCCCTGAAGGATATCGATTTCCATATAGATGAAGGAGAACTGGTTGCGCTGATCGGGCCGAGCGGCTGCGGAAAAACGACAACCATGAGAATGATTAACCGGCTAATTGAACCGTCCAGCGGCCAGATCCTGATTAATGGAGAGGATATTGCCAAGCAGGACCCGGTCAAGCTCCGGCGTAATATCGGCTATGTCATTCAGCAAATCGGCCTGCTGCCTCATATGACCATTGAAGATAATATCACTCTTGTTCCAAGGCTCAAGGGCTGGGATAAGGAGCAGTACTCAGAAAAAGTGGATGAATTACTGGAGCTTGTCGGCCTGGATCCTAAAGAATACCGGACCCGGTTCCCGGGCGAGCTATCCGGCGGTCAGCAGCAGCGTGTCGGCGTCATCCGCGCCTTGGCGGCCGAACCGCCGATTATCCTGATGGACGAGCCCTTCAGCGCACTGGATCCGATCAGCCGTGAACAGCTTCAGGATGAGCTTGTCAATCTGCAGGAAAGTATTAAGAAGACGATCGTGTTTGTAACGCATGATATGGATGAAGCCATTAAAATTGCAGACCGGATAGCGATCATGAAGGATGGGGAAATCATCCAATTTGATACACCGGAGAAAATACTCCGTTATCCTAAAAATGAATTTGTAAAAGGCTTTATCGGAGAGGAACGATTGAATGCCGGTGAAAATGAGCATCCGCAAGCCGAGGATTTAATGTTGAAAAAAGTGATCACATCCCGTCCAGGCAGAGGGCTCGCACAGGCATTGAAGATGATGAAAACATACAAAGTGGACTCCCTGCTGATAACAAACCAGCAGAATGAGCTGCTGGGAGTGGCTACAATCGATAATGTTGAAAAGTATTACCATGATGAAGATAAAACGCTGGGGGACATTATGAGCACGGATGTTCCTTCAGTCGAAAGCGGCACTGCCTATCCTGAAGTGGCCGAAATTTTTGCAAGAGGGGCACAGATTATACCGGTCCTGCTCGAAGGAAAAGTGACTGGTCTGATAACAAGGTCCACCATGATGAGAGGCTTGGCAGGAATGAGAATTTCACCAGCTGTGGAAGGAGGCGGAGCAGCAAATGAATAATGATAACTTTTTTGCGCTGCTTATCGATGTCTTCCGGACAAGATGGTCTGAAATACTGGATGCTCTTCA
The DNA here is from genome assembly GCF_984799205.1 of Bacillus sp. SRL543. Lineage (NCBI taxonomy): Bacteria > Bacillati > Bacillota > Bacilli > Caryophanales > Bacillaceae > Bacillus > Bacillus sp. SRL543. The sequence goes on along the minus strand of NZ_OZ481794.1, from coordinate 4,063,155 downwards.
GCAGCATTTATTTTTATCACTTGTGTCCATTGTTATAGCTACTTTGATTGCCATTCCGGCGGGGATTTTTATTGCGAGAAGAAAAAGAATCGCTGAACCGGTCATTGGGGTTGCTTCCATTTTTCAGACGATTCCAAGCCTTGCCTTGTTCGGATTCCTTCTTCCCTTATTTGGGATCGGAAATATTACAGCTATCATAGCACTTACCGTTTATGCTCTGCTGCCCCTGCTCAGGAATACTTACACAGGCATTAACGGTGTGGACCAGTCAGCAGTCGAAGCTGGGCGCGGCATGGGGATGACGAAGAATCAGATCCTTCGTATGATCGAGCTCCCCCTTGCCTTGCCGTTTATCATGGCCGGCTTAAGAACAGCAACTGTATTGACTATAGGTGTCGCCACTCTCGCAGCATTTATTGGTGCCGGGGGGCTTGGGGACTTGATCTACAGAGGGCTTTCGACAGCAAGGAATGAACTCGTGCTAGCTGGTGCGATCCCTGCAGCTGTACTTGCCATCGTCATAGATCTCTTGCTGAAACGGATTGAAACCGCTACAGATCCAAGATCAGGAAAAAGGTTCTCCTGGAAACGTGCTTCTATTATTCTGATCCCAATTGCTGCCATCGCCATATTCTTTGGAATGCGCGGCGGCGGAGAAGACGAAGAAGCCATTGTGATTGCCGGAAAGAAGTGGACTGAGCAATATATCCTCCCTCATATTGTCTCAGAGTATATCAAAGACAAAACAGATTATAATGTCAGGGTTCAGGATGGTTTAGGGGAAACGCCAATATTGACTCAGGCGATCAGAAAAGCCGATATCGATATGTATGTTGAATATACGGGAACAGGCCTGCTGACCATACTGAAAGAGGAATATAACCCGGAGAATAGTGCGGATGAAATTTACGACAGGGTCAAAAAAGGCTACAGTGAGCAGTATGATCTGGAGTGGATGAAGCCGCTCGGTTTTCAAAACACATACGCACTGGCTGTAAATGAAGAAACCGACAAGAAGTATCAGGCTGCAACGATTTCTGATCTGGCTCCATTTTCACCAGAAATAAACTTCGGCGGCCCGACGGATTTCTTTGAAAGGGAGGATGGTTATGATCCTTTTGTGGAGACATATAATTTAAACTTCCAGGAAAAGAGGAGCCTTGATCCCAATTTGATGTACTCGGCTGTAAGAGAAGGGGAAGTGGATGCCATCCCGGCCTATACGACTGATGGAAGGCTTGTCCGTTTCAACCTTAAGGTTCTGGAGGACGACAAGAAGTTCTTTCCACCTTATTATGCAGCCCCTATTGTCAGAAAGGAGACGCTCGAGAAGTATCCGGAGCTTGGGGATACAATCAACGAGCTGGCCGGCCAGATCTCCGAAGAAGAAATGGCTGAAATGAATGCCAGAGTCGACCTCGACAAAGAAAACCCGCGCGAAGTAGCAATCGACTTCCTGAAACAGAAAAACTTAATCGACTAAGTAAATAAAAGAAAAAAGGGTACGGAATAATCTCATTCCGTACCCTTTTTTTGCTAAGTGTTTTAAATAACACTGATGTATAGCAGCACGAAATTTCAAAAACCCGTTGAATGCAGTGGAAGGCACGAAGACTCCAGCGGGAAAGTAGCGGCAAAGCTGAGACCCCGCAGCGCGCAAGCGTGAGGAGGCTCAGCGCCGCCCCGCGGAAAGCGAAGTGCCTGCAACGGAAATCAACACCCCATAATAAGCAGATACCCGGAAAAACTCATCGTTACAGAAATAGAAATAGTTTAATTATATGAAATCCATATAGGTTCAATTTTTAGTCAAAAGCTCCCCCTTGACAGAAAAATACAATTAAGATAAATTAGTTAAAGTGTTGAATTATTAAAGAGTAGAACTTTACAGCAGGAGAGGTGAATAATGCATGCCGCATGAAAATATAAAAGACTTAGTGGACCGGTACATATCCGTTTCCTTTTCAGTAAACAAGACGGGCGAGAACCTGGTGAAGTGCCAGCTTGGGGATGAACTGACGAATGACCAGCATTACACGCTCAGATACATCCACCATTCTGAAAACTGCACTTCAACGGAATTGGCTGAAGTGTTTGATGTCAAAAAAAGTGCGATCACAGCCATTATTAACAGGCTGTTTGAGAAGGGCCTGATTGAACGGACACGTGACGAAAAGGACCGCAGGGTCGTATACTTGACGCTTTCTGAAAAAGGCAGGGAGCTTTTTTCGGAAACCGAGCAAAGAATCAACAAACTGGTTGAATCTTTTATCAAAAAATTTGACCAGCAGGAGATAGAGCAGTTCATCACAACCTATGAAAAACTGAGCAGTATTCTGCTTGAAATTAAAGATCAACAGGTGGAGGAATAGGCGTGTATACAATAATCAAGAGAAAGTGGTTTGTCATTATTGCATGGATTGCAGTCATTGCCGGATTGTTTTTCCTGGCCCCTAATATGGCTGATCTTGTCCGTGAAAAAGGACAGGTGGATGTGCCGGAGGAATATTCCTCCAAGCTGGCCGGCCAGATCATGGACGAAGTGCAGAAGCAGGAAGGCGGGGGCGATGAAACCTCTGTCGCCCTTGTTTTCCATGATGATAAAAAGCTGTCGGCAGATCAGATCAAAGAAGCTGAGAAAGCCATCAATGAGCTGGAAGCAAATAAAGAGGAGTTGGGGATCACTCAAATCCTTTCCCATTTTACTGAAGAAAACCTGAAAGACCAGCTTGTTTCAGAAGACGGAAAATCGATCCTTGCGTCATTGAGCATCAGCTGGAATGACCGTGAAGCAGGCGAACTGAGTGACGCCTTATATGAAACGATCGAAGATGCTGATGTTGACCATTATTATACGAGCAACTGGATGATCAATGAAGATCTGACCACCAGCTCGGAGGAAGGCCTGAAGAAAACAGAGGGGATCACGGTTGTGTTCATCCTCGTTGTCTTGTTCCTGGTATTCCGGTCTATCGTAGCGCCGGTCATCCCGCTGCTGACGGTTGGATTTTCTTATCTGGCTTCACAATCGATTGTATCGATCCTGGTGGATAAGGTGGATTTCCCGATTTCCAACTATACGCAAATCTTCCTGGTGGCGGTACTGTTCGGCATCGGGACTGATTATTGCATCCTGCTGCTGAGCCGTTTTAAAGAAGAAATGGCTCACAGCGAAACAACGGCAGATGCCATTGTTGCCACTTACAAGAATGCCGGCCGCACCGTACTTTTCAGCGGCTTGGCTGTCATGATCGGCTTTGCAGCCATCGGATTTTCCCAGTTTAAGCTGTATCAGTCAGCATCGGCTGTTGCCGTCGGGGTGGCGCTCCTGCTGATTGCCCTGTTCACGGTTGTCCCATTCTTTATGGCTGTATTGGGCCAAAAGATCTTCTGGCCGTCGAAAAGTACGGCAGAACATGGGGAGAGCAAGCTTTGGGGAACAGTCGGCCGCTTCTCGCTTGCCCGCCCATTCATCGCACTATTGATTGTTGCAGCAGTCTGCGTGCCGTTCCTTGTGGTGTATGACGGAGATCTCTCCTACAACTCACTTGAGGAAATCAGCGGAGATGTGCCTTCCATCAAAGCATTTGATGCGATCAGCGGCAGCTTTGGCCCTGGTGAATCAATGCCGACACAAATTGTGCTTCAGAATGATGAGCGGATGGATTCTGCCGAATACATCGCCCTCGCAGAAAAAATCAGCCAGGAGCTGGAAAAAGTGGACCTGGTCGACACTGTCCGGTCTGTAACAAGGCCGACAGGTGAGCCGATCGAAGATTTCTTCGTCTCCAAGCAGGCCGAAAGCCTTGAAGATGGCCTTGGCGAAGGAAAAGACGGACTTGACCAGATCAGCGACGGGCTTCAGGAAGCAGGAAGCGAGCTTTCCAAATCAGAGCCGGAGCTTGATCAGGCTGTTTCTGGCATCGGAACTTTGATATCAGGAACAGGCGAAATCCAGAATGGCCTTTCAGAAATTGAAAACAATCTGGCTAAAATTGAAGATGGTCTCCGCCAGGGAACAGCCGGATCCACTGAGCTGAAAAAAGGGCTGGAGGAGACAAAGGCTGGGGCGGAAGAGCTTCTTGCAAATTATAATACATTACTCGGAGGATATCAGAAAGCAGCAGACGGGGTAAGCGGTCTGCAAGCTAAATATAATGATATCGGTTCAGGTTTGAATGGTCTTTCAGAAGCCCTTGCAGGCATTAAAGCAGATGATTTTGCTGTACTGGAAGACAATTATCAGGGAATAGCTGACAACACTTCTTACAAAAAAATCAAGGGAACTGTGCAGAATGTACAGGCAAATATTAAACCACTGGCAGAAGGCCTGGCACAGCTGAATGGCGGTCTTGCGGATGTCAGGACCGGACTTGACACAGCCAACAAAGGTTTCGGCCAGGCAATCGGAGGCCAGCAGAATTTGGCCGGCGGACTTCAAAACATCATCGCCGGCATCGAACAGCAGCAAGCCGGACTTCAACAGCTGGCTGACGGCCAGGGCCAGATTGTCAATGGATTCCCGCAGCTGTCAAACGGACTTGCAGGCGTTAATGACGGACAGAAGCAGCTTATGGATGGCTTCGGCAGCCTCGGCGGCCAGCTGGGCGAGCTGACAGACGGCCTCAATCAGAGTGTGGATGGGCTGAATCAGGTATCAGACGGACTGGGTTCCGCACAGGACTATCTGTCCGGACTGTCAGAGTCAGATTCACTGAATGCTTTCTATCTGCCGGAAGAAGTCCTGGAAAGCGATGATTTCGACCAGGCGGTAGATGCGTATATGTCAAAAGACCGCAAAGTCATGACACTGGATGTTATTTTTGAAGCAAATCCGTATTCAAATGAAGCCATCAATCAAGTTCCTGAAATTAAGGAAGCTGTGAAGAGGGCGACAAAGGATACAAAGCTTGAAAATGCTAATTTGGCATTAGGAGGAATTACAAGCACGAACGCGGATCTTGATGAGATGTCAGGCAAGGATTATTCTCGCACAGTTGTGCTGATGCTCGTCGGCATTTCTATCATTCTTGTGTTCTTATTCCGTTCTATCATTATGCCAGTCTATATTATCGGGTCATTGATCCTGACGTATTATACGTCCATGGCGATGAACGAAGTGATCTTCGTTGATATCCTCGGCTATACAGGCATCAGCTGGGCCGTGCCGTTCTTCGGATTCGTCATTCTTGTCGCGCTTGGGGTGGATTACAGCATCTTCCTCATGGACCGCTTCAATGAATACAAAGACCTTTCAGTAGCAGATGCGATGCTGATGGCGATGAAGAAGATGGGAACTGTCATCATCTCGGCTGTTGTCATCCTTGGCGGTACATTTGCGGCGATGATGCCATCCGGCATGCTGTCACTGCTGCAGATTGCCTCGATCATCCTGGTCGGACTCCTGCTGTATGCGTTTATCATCCTGCCGCTGTTCATCCCGGTCATGGTGAAGAACTTCGGCCAGGCAAACTGGTGGCCATTCAGAAGGGGAACAAATGAATAAAAGCTGTTAGCGTCTTGAACACCGTCCTGCTTTGCAGAGCGGTGTTTCTTTATGGCTGCTAATGATTTGGATTATTTTACAAAAATACTGGCAAAAACAATAAGGTCCCTATATACTGTGTATATAGATATAAACACTATAACAGTGGGAGGAATCAAAATTGAACGAATGGAAAGAAGCGATGTGGCTCGTTAAACTCGAATTGGGCAAATCGGCAAGAGGGTTTATACAGCTCATACTCAATACTGTCCTGTTTCTAGGGGTAACCGTTTTAGCTTTTTCGCTCGGTATTGGCAAAACTGCCATTGTGGATTTTATGTTTATGATTTTATTCGGTTTTTCGGCGGCCTGGTCGAGGACAAAGGACTTCCAGGCTCAAAAAGTGCAAGCCGACGTATGGGCCTCCCCATATTTCATGACGCTGAGCCAGCTGCCGATCGGGAAGGAGATTTTGGTGAAAAGCCGTTTTTTGACTTATTTTCTGACCGTTATCCCAGCGCAGCTGATTTTCATGATTCTGCTGTACAGCTTTAGTCCAAGTCTGAACAGTGAGCTGGGAATCGGCGGATTTACTGCATTTTCGCTTATATGGCTTGCTTTCAGCATTTTCTTTGGACTGTCTTTCCCGGCAATGGAAGCTGGCGATACTATCAAGCGCGCCCGCATGGTCATTTACAGCATTATGCTGTATGGCGGAGGAATTGCAGCTGTCATCCTTTTCAATACCTACAGCAGCGGCCTTGTCGGCTGGACGATTATGGCCGCGGGAAAATGGCCGCTATTAACGTCTCTGCTTGCGATAGCAGCTGCAGTGGCCTGCACGCTCTTTTATAAAAAATACATGCTGAAGAAAATGGCAACAATCGACTATCTGTCATAGAAAGGAGGAAACCGCTTGGAGCTTCCTATCAGATTATCCAAGGAGTCCCGCGTTCCCATCTACCACCAGATTGAGGGACAGATAAAAGCTTTGATTGCGAGCGGGGTGCTTCCGGCAGGATCGCCGCTCCCGTCCATCCGCTCCCTGTCGAAGGATCTTGAGGTAAGTGTCATCACAACGAGAAGGGCTTATCAGGATCTTGAATATAAAGGCTTCATCACCACGATCCAGGGAAAGGGAACCTTTGTGGCAGAGGTGGCTGAATCGGAAAAGGCGGATGTTAAGCACAATTCAGTCTACCAGGCATTGGAAAACGGCATCCGGACGGCCATGAGCTATGATTGCACACTTGAGGAAATTGAAGAAATTTTTCATAAAGTGATAGAAAAAATTAAGAACGGGGAGGAATGAGCATGCTGCCAATAGAAATCACCGGACTTGAAAAAAATATAGACGGCTTTAAACTGGGCCCTTTGGATGCAAGGTTTGAGCCAGGGACCATCACAGCACTAATCGGGAATAACTCATCAGGAAAAAGCACCCTATTAAAATTAATGATGAATCTTGCCAAAAGAGATAAGGGAGATATCCTGATAAACGGGCACTCGATTTCAGAGGGAGAGTCATGGAAGCGGAGCATCGCGTATCAGCCTCAGACACTGAACGGCGTCAGCACGCTTACCGGATATGAGCTGTATTCACTTGTTTCGAGATGGTATCCTTCCTGGGATAAGCAGCTGTTCGACGAGATAGTGAACCTATTTTCGGTTCCGCTTGATAAGCCGTACGGCAAGCTTTCGCAAGGCGTACAGCAGAAGCTTAGCCTTGCATTGACCCTCCCAAGGGATACAGAGATTCTTCTTCTGGATGAACCATCTGCCTCCATGGATATACCTGCAAAGCATCTTTTAATGGAATTGCTTGCTAAGTGGATGGAGCGGGGAGATAAGACGATGATCATTGCGACTCATCAGGCGGAGGATATCCGCAAACTGGCCGATTATATCCTTTTTATGAAGGACGGAGAAATCACAGGTCATTTTGATAAAGATGAATTGGCCCTCAAGTTTAAAAAGTATTGGGTTAGCGAGCTGCCGGTCTCCAGCATACCTGGGGAAGTATCGCGCCAGGGAAATCGGATGGTCATAACAACGGCAGCTCTGGAAGCAGAACATTATTTTAAAAAAGTAGATATTGCCGTTTTGGAGGAAGAGGTGCCGGAGCTTGAGGAAGTGCTGGCCATCATGCTGCAGCAGCCAAAACAGGAAAAGGGGTGGAGAATGTGAGCGGGAAGGTGCTCTCGGTTGAAAGTATCGGCAAGTCGTATAAAGAAAAACAGGTGCTGAAGGATATTTCTTTTTCAGTGCATGAGGGTGAAATTATGGCAATCCTTGGCCCGAATGGCGCCGGCAAATCCACCTCGATCCGCAGCATCATGGGCATCATTCTGCCGGATGAAGGGGATATCACGTTTCACGGGCATTCTTCAGGAAAAAGCATTCCCCGCCATCTGATTGGCTACCTGCCTGAAGAAAGGGGCCTTTATAAAAATGTCAAAGTGATGGATATGCTCCTCTATCTGGCTGAGTTAAAGGACTACCCCTTGAAAAAGGCAAAGAAGCGGGTTCTTGAGTATTTGGCCAAGTTCAATATGGAAGGGAAGGAGAAGGCCAAACTGGAGGAATTGTCCAAAGGAATGGGGCAGAAAATCCAGTTTATCGCCTCTGTCCTTCATGAGCCCCGCCTTCTCATCCTTGATGAGCCTTTTTCCGGGCTGGATCCAGTCAGCCAGGAGGTTTTCAAAAAGGAAATCAGGGAGCTTGCGGATAAAGGAACGGCCATTCTGCTTTCCTCGCATCAGATGAATATGGTGGAGGAATTGTGCGACCGGCTATTTATGATTCATAAAGGGCAAAAGGTCCTTGCAGGAACCGTGGAAGATGTGAAAAAAGAGTATGCGAACTATAAATGCACAATCCGGGGAGCAAATGGAGCGGCACTGCTGGAGAAAATTCCTCATGTGCAGAGGGTGGAGAAGAAAGGCGATGTGTCAGTCCTTTATCTCGACAGCAGTGTTCATCCAGCCAGGTGGCTGAAGCAGCTGCCTGAGGAGCTGGCTGTCCAGGAGCTGTCCATCGACCGTGTTTCCCTGCATGAAATATTCATAGACATTGCATCGGAAAAGCATCTTATACAGAAAGGGGTTCATAGAATTGCGCAATAGCTTAAAGGTAGCCAAATGGGAGATAAAACGGAATATGAAAAATAAATCCTTCGTCATTTCGCTTTTGCTGACTCCGCTAAGCTTCCTGTTTTTTGCCATATTGCCAGCCATGATGGACCGCTTCCAAAGCGAGCCCGAGCCGGTTAATGTGATAATAAAGGATGAACTGGGTATCTGGAATGGCACAGAAGGAATCATGGCAGGGCTTGATTGGGAAGTCGAGCTGACAGATGCTTCTGAAAGTGAAATATTAAATAAGCTTGAAGCTGCTGAAAATACGGTCTTTATTCCGCTGACAGAGAACAGACTTGATGCTGGACGTTTCCCGATCTATATGAGTGAAGGAGTACCGGATGATGTTCTGCAGCAGCAGGCGATGCTGCTGGAGCAGCCCTTGCGCGCCTTTCAGCTGAGCCAGCTGGCGCTTGATGAAGAGGAGCTGGCAGCAGTCTCACAGGATATCAGTTTTGCAGAGGTTGATGCGAAGGAGACGGGTGCTGGAGAGGATATGTATGAACAGCTGATCCCGGGAATCACTGCGGGTGTTGTCCTGTTTTCGGTTGTAATCTCGGGAATGATGATCTTCCAGAGTGCGTCACAGGAAAAGAAAGATAAAATAGCTGAAATTATGCTGTCTTCTCTGACATCCGGTGAACTGATGCAGGGGAAAATCATCGGTTATTTTACCCTTGGCATCATCCAGGTGGCCGTCTGGCTTCTGTTCGTCATCCCGGCTGCATCATGGAGGCTCGATGTCCCGCTGATCCAGTATCTCGCAGCCCCGGAAACGTTGGTCCTTATGCTGTTTGCGATCCTTGGCTATCTGCTGTTTGCCGCAGTTTTTGCAGGGATGGGTGCAACCGTGGAGGATGTAAACTCTGCCAGCAATTTTCAGGGCTTTATACTGATGCTTCCTTTTGCACCGCTTTTGTTAATCAAGCCGGTCTTTTCCGATCCTGAAGGAGTGATGGCAATCGCGGGCTCTTTTATCCCATTCACAGCCCCGGGGGTATGGATCATGAGGCTTTCCGTCATGGAAGAATGGCCATGGGGAGAGATCCTTCTTTCAGCAATCATCCTCCTGGCCAGTATTGCTTTACTGATGAAGGCGGCCGGGAAAATATTTAAGGTTGGCATTTTAATGCACGGCAAAAATGCCACTCCGCAGGAAATGTGGAAGTGGCTGAGTAAAGCGGAATAAGAGCAAAAGTCTGGATAGAGTCTATCCAGGCTTTTATTATTGCTTGATAAATATTCAGAAAATATTGACATCTAATATCTCCGGGAATATATTGGACATATTAGACAGGAGTGTGAAGCAATTGAAAAGCAAAGGCATTTATAAGGATTTCTTTTTTCATCCAGATATCATCATCATGTCAGGCCTATTTGCAGCCGGACTCATTTGGTATATAGCGGTACTCGGTGCCGGCTGGCAGCTCCTTGCCTTTACAGCAGGAGGAATGCTTACATTTATGTTCAGTGAATATCTCACACACCGCTTCCTGTTCCATCTTAATCCGCCAAAGAATGCTCTGTTTCTGACCTTTTTAAAGCGCATTCATTATGACCACCACAAATATCCCAATGATTTAAAGCTGCTTTTTCTGCCGGTCTGGTACAGCCTGCCGAACTTGTCGGTCCTTGCCCTCATTTTTTTCTTCCTTACTGGTTCGCTGCCTGATACGGTATCATTCAGCCTCGGCCTCGTGCTCATGCTGCTGATCTATGAATGGAAGCATTATGTTGCCCACCGCCCGCTCAAACCGAAATTCAAATTTGGAATATGGCTGAAAAAAACGCATATCCTTCACCATTTTAAAAATGAAAACTATTGGTATGGAGTCTCAACTCCATTTGTGGATGCTCTGTTTGGGACATTGAAGGATGAGAAGGAAGTAGAGACAAGCAAAACGGTGAAGGATCTTGAGGGCAGGAGCAAGGAAGAGAAGCTTTCATCCTGAAGAATAGGCTCATCAATGGAAAAAGCTGCCCCACAGCAGCTTTTTCATTTTTTTATAAGTGCTTTGGAAAGGGGATAGATGGTCGAGCTTTGGATAATTAAGCTTAAAATGACCGCGGTAAAGGTCAGCGAAATGATCATATCGGCTCTGGTGGTTTGTGCTGCATCGAGAATCAGCAGAAGAACGACCGACATGGTTCCTTTAATGCCGGCCCATGAAATGATGGACGATTCCCGCCAGCTGAACAGCTTCCTTTCTTTCGGAAAAGCAAGGATAGTTCCATGGATGACAGCAAAGCGGATCAGGATGCTCATAGCAAAAATGACAAAGGCAATGCCCCAATAATCAATGGTCAGATGGCCGGTTGCTTCGATTCCAATCATAAGAAAGACAAGGGAAATAATGGTCGGCTCGATTATTCCCCAGAAGCTGTCGAGGGACTCCAGGTAATGGTCTTCCTTATTTGTGTGATTGAACTCCCATGACAGCATGATGCCGGCAGAAACCGTGGCCAGCACACCCGAAACGCCTGCAAGCTCTGCTGCATAGAAGATTCCGTACGAAAGAATGATGCTGAGCATCACCTGGTAATCTTTCCGCTCGGTCACGTGGACAGCTTTGCTGACGATCCAGCCGCATATAAGTCCAAGAAAAATACCCCCGAGAGATACAAAGAGAAAGTCTTTTGCAAACGAAAAAACCGAAAAGGATTCTCCTCTGGCAAACATCCCTGTCAGTACAGTGAACAGTACAAAGCTCGTCCCGTCATTGATCATGGACTCACCTTCCACAATTTCGCTTACCCTTGGATCAGAGGAAGCCTCCTTAAGGATGGATATGACCGAAACCGGGTCGGTGGGTGTAAGGATGGCAGCAATCATCAGGCTTCCCAGGAAGCTGATGCTAATGAAAAGATTGGCAAAATAATAAATGGCAGCCCCAAGGAGCAGAGCAGTGATCAAAAGGCCTGCTGTACTCAGGAAGCCAATCATGCCTGCATTTTTTTTCAGGGCGGCTGGAGGAAAGCGATATGCTGAAATGAATAATAATGAAGGCAGGAAAATATCATACAAAATTTCCTTTCCGATATGAAGCGATGCAAAATAGCTTATAAAAGAAAGGCCGATTCCTATCAGCACCAATACTGGCGGACCTGGGAACAGCTTTTTCTTTTTATCAATGGTCAAAACAATATAGCCGATCAGCAGCAGCAGAATAATTTTTATCGGTTCCATGCAGCCTCCTCCCCCTTTCAAATCTTAATAGAAAAATACCCTTTTGCCATCAGGCAGAAACATATAGCCAATAGGGTATCTTTATCATCCCGGTGCTGGAAAGATGAATGCGGAGCGCTGATGAAAATAAAGAGGCAGGGGAGTTTGCAGCACAATGAAGCACCCGCTCTGCAGTTTTACCGGACTTCAGATTTAGACTGTTGACAAAATACCTACTAGGGTATAATATTGGTTCACGGCCGCAAGATAAAGCGGTAAACACACACGAAATGGAGGGCATCCTTTGGAATATAATAATGGCACCAAGAATCGGATTAAGCGGGTTGAAGGGCAGATGCGCGGCATTATGCGCATGATTGAAGAAGATGCAGATTGCAAGGATGTCATTACCCAGCTGTCAGCTGCAAGGTCGGCAATTGACCGGGCAATCGGCGTAATCGTGAGCACAAATCTGGTGGAATGCATGAAAGATGCCGATGAAGATGGCACTCTGGAGCCGGAAGAGATGATAAAGGAAGCAGTCAATCTGCTTGTAAGAAGCAGATAAGGTTGACAACCTTTTTATTTTGAAATATCATATACCCCATGAGGTATTTAAAAACAATTATCCAAGGAGGAATTTTTCATGAACAGCAATAAAGTATTAGATGCAAAAGGCTTGGCTTGCCCAATGCCAATCGTTAAAACAAAGAAGGCAATCGGTGAGCTTGAATCAGGTCAGATATTAGAGGTCCTGGCGACTGACAAGGGAGCAAAAAGCGATCTGACAGCATGGGCTTCATCAACAGGGCATGAACTGGTTGATATGAAGGAAGAAGCAGGCGTATTTACTTTTTACATTAAAAAAGGCTGATTTTTTTTGCAGGGTTATATACCCGGCACAGTATATTAGATGAGGGGGATTAGAATGTCAGAAAAGAAAAGAACAACGATTGTCCTTTTTAGCGGAGACTATGATAAGGCGATGGCGGCCTATATCATTGCGAACGGAGCAGCAGCGTATGACCACGAAGTTACCATTTTCCATACTTTCTGGGGATTGAATGCTCTTCGGAAAGATGAGAATACTATGGTGAAAAAAGGATTCATGGAAAAGATGTTCGGCAGGATGATGCCAAGGGGAGCCGATAAAATGGGGCTTTCAAAGATGCACTTCGCAGGGCTTGGGCCTAAGATGATCAAAGGTGTCATGAAAAAGCATAATGCACTCCCGCTGCCGCAGCTGATCGAAATGGCCCAGGAGCAGGATGTGAAACTGGTTGCCTGCACAATGACTATGGATCTGCTCGGACTGCAGCAGGAAGAGCTGCTTGATAATATTGAGTATGCAGGTGTTGCAGCATATCTCGGTGATGCCGAAGACGGCAATGTAAATCTGTTTATATAGGAGGAATAATTATGGAGAAATGGACAGCTAAGGAAGTTGAAGGCAAGCTGGAAAAAGGAACTCTTAATATTGTGGACGTCCGGGAAGTGGATGAGGTAAAAGAAAGCCGTATTCCTGATAGTGTCAATATACCGCTTGGACTGCTTGAATTCCGGATGCATGAGCTTGATAAAAACAAAGAGTATGTACTTGTATGCCGGTCGGGCGGCCGCAGCGGAAGGGCATGCCAGCTGCTTGAATCCCATGGTTTCAAGGTCGTTAATATGGAAGGCGGAATGCTTGCCTGGGAAGGGCAGACAGAGTAATTTTTTTTGAGAAATCATATACCCTGGGAGGTTTAAAGATGACACAGATTAAGACAGATTCCACTCTTGATGCAAAAGGGCTTGCCTGCCCTATGCCAATTGTTAAAACGAAGAAGAAGATTACGGGCATGAATGCAGGTGAAGTGCTGGAGGTGCTGGCTACAGATAAAGGCTCGAAGGCAGATTTAAAGGCTTGGGCAGAGAGTGCCGGCCATCAGTATCTTGGAACTGTAGAAGAGGAATGCGTGCTCAAGCACTATCTCCGCAAAGCAAGCGGCGAAGAGGTGCAGGAAAAAAAGCATCCTCATGTTGTCAGTAATAGTGATCTTGAGAAGCTTGTGGCGGAAGACGGCGATATCATTGTGCTGGATGTAAGGGAATCTGCAGAATATGCTTTCCACCACATTCCGGGCGCTGTCTCCATCCCATTAGGGGAGCTGGAAGAACGCGCCGGAGAACTGGACAGTGACGCACAGATCTATATAGTCTGCCGGACAGGCAGCAGAAGCGATCTTGCTGCAAGGATGCTTGATTCCAAAGGCTTCAAGGATGTCAAAAATGTGATCCCTGGCATGAGCCAGTGGAACGGACCATCAGCCAGTATGAATCAATAAAAATTTTAAATAAAAATATACGGCAGGGGGTAATTAGATTGGCAGTAAAAGCAATGACAGCAAAAGAAGCTGCACGAAAAGTAATTCAAAAAGAAGAACTGTTTATTCTTGATGTACGCAATCATGATGCATTTGAGGATTGGAAAATTGAAGGAGACCGTTTCCAATATTTGAATGTCCCATATTTCGATCTTTTAGATGGCGTTGAAGAGATTATGGAAAAGCTGCCGGAAGATAAAGATATCCTGGTTGTCTGTGCCAAGGAAGGTTCTTCAGTAATGGTTGCTGAGATGCTTTCTGAAGAAGGGCTTGATGTTTCATATCTGCAGGGTGGAATGAAGGCATGGAGCGAGCATCTTGAACCTGTCAAAGTTGGGGATCTGAAGGACGGCGGAGAGCTGTACCAGTTTGTGCGTCTTGGAAAAGGCTGCCTTTCTTATATGGTGATTTCCGGCGGGGAAGCGGCCATTATTGATGCAGCCCGGATGACAGAAGGTTACAGAGAGTTTGCTGGCGAAAAAGGAGCGGCAATCAAGCATGTGTTCGATACACACCTTCATGCTGATCATATTTCCGGAGGAAGAATGCTTGCTGAACAGACCGGAGCAAGCTACTGGCTGCCGCCAAAGGATGCCGGCGAAGTCACTTTCGATTACAGCAGCCTTGAAGGTGGAAGAACAGTGGAAATCGGCACAACTGCTATTGATATCCATGCATTGTACTCTCCTGGCCATACGATTGGATCAACATCTTTCGTGATTGATGGACAATACTTGCTTTCAGGCGATATTTTATTCATCGACAGCATTGGGCGCCCCGATCTGGCCGGCCTAGCAGACGACTGGGTAGGAGATCTGCGTGAGACACTGTATAAGCGATACCGCAATCTATCGGAAGAGCTGCTCGTGCTGCCCGCCCATTTCATGATCATTGATGAACTGAATCATGATGGTTCTGTTTCAAAGAAGCTGGGCACCTTATTCGCAGAAAACCATGGTTTGAATATCAGCGATGAGGCTGAATTCCGCAGTCTGGTCACCGAAAATCTCCCGCCGCAGCCGAATGCCTATCAGGAAATCCGCAAAACCAATATGGGTAAAATCTCTCCTGATGAAGAAGAACAGCGTGAGATGGAAATCGGTCCGAACCGCTGTGCTGTTAGATAATAACAGGAAGAAGCCTGCCGTACCTTTATAGACCGGCAGGCATTTTCCTGAAAAGGGAGGATGAGAACCATGAGCATTGAATTTATCATCGTCATTTTCCTGCTTGGTTTTGCTGGATCGTTTATTTCCGGGCTGCTCGGCATAGGCGGTGCCATCATCAATTATCCTATGCTGCTGTATATACCGGCTCTTTTGGGAGTGGCCTCGTTCACTGCGCATGAAGTGACAGGCATCAGTGCGGTCCAGGTGTTTTTTGCTACGATCGGCGGTGTATGGGCCTACCGTAAAGGAGGATTTTTAAATAAGTCTCTGATCATTTACATGGGCATCAGCATTCTTGCAGGAAGCATGATCGGCGGATACGGATCAAAATTCCTGCCTGAGGCAGGCATCAACCTTGTGTATGGCATCCTCGCATTGATTGCGGCGGTCATGATGTTCATTCCGAAGAAGGGGATTGATGATGTTCCGCTTGATAAGGTCGTTTTTAATAAATGGCTTGCTGCTGCGCTTGCCTTCATCGTCGGCATCGGTGCAGGAATCGTCGGGGCCGGCGGAGCTTTCCTGCTCGTTCCGATTATGCTTGTTGTCCTGAAAATACCAACGAGGATGACGATTGCATCTTCCCTTGCCATTACATTCATTTCTTCCATTGGTGCAACAGCGGCTAAGATTTCGACCGGACAGGTGGAGTATCTTCCAGCCCTGATCATGGTTGCTGCAAGCCTGCTGGCCTCTCCTCTTGGGGCGAAAGCCGGGAAGAAGGCCAATACGAAAGTGCTGCAAGTGATCCTGGCTGTCCTGATCTTTGCTACCGCTATAAAGATCTGG
Organism: Bacillus sp. SRL543; assembly: GCF_984799205.1. Taxonomy (NCBI): domain Bacteria; kingdom Bacillati; phylum Bacillota; class Bacilli; order Caryophanales; family Bacillaceae; genus Bacillus; species Bacillus sp. SRL543. The sequence goes on along the minus strand of NZ_OZ481794.1, from coordinate 4,047,043 downwards.
ATGGATATTTTATAATAGGATGCTGCCCCTCAAGAGGGGCAGTTTTTTTGTATGTGAAAAGATATATAGCATAAATTAACGTTAGCATAAATGAGAGGCGGTGAAATTTCTATGAAATATATTGTGAAAAAGCCGGTCAAGCTATTTGACCAGATTGAAAGATATGGCGAAATCACCAATGTTCTTGGATTTGGGGATCCGCATGTAGCCAAAGTGGACGGCCGGTGGCAGATGTTTATCGGCGGTTTTCAGACAAATTTCAAAAACAACCTATTCACTGCCTCGCTCCCGCATGGGGATCCGCTCAGCAGCAATAATTGGGAGCTTGCCATGGATAAGCAGAACCCGAAAAAGGCGGAGCCTCTCATTGAGAACTCCGAGAAAGGGAGCTGGGATTACTTCGGCTTTCATACTCCATGCTATGTGAAGGGAGAAGGAAAAAACGGTGAAACAAAAGAATTGATATATTATACCGGAAGAGCCTCCAAAAAGGTTCTTGACAATGATGCTCCTTACTCTATCGGGGCTATTGAAAGGACAGCCGGCAGCTGGAGGAGGATACCCTTCCCGGTAATAAGGGGGACGAGCAGCAGTCCGAACGTGCTCGAGCCTAAGGCGGGATTCATTGATGGAAAGTGGAGGATGTGGTACGTAACCACAAGACGGGAGACAGGGAAAAAAGGCTATCCGCATTATACAATCATGTACACAGAAAGTGATGATGGACTGACAGGATGGAGCAGCCCTTTGCCTTTGTTTGGAGCGAATGAAAACTATTATGATGCATCAGTCCACCCTTCAGGACAGAACGGGTATGAAATGCTGGTATGCCGAAGCACCAATCTGTATGGAAGAAAGCCGTTTCCTAAACAGGGCCTGTGGATTTTGCAGGGAACTGAGCCTGGCGGAAAGCGCAGCAGCTGGTCATCTGACCCTTATTGTATCCTGGATGCAGAGGAGGGGGAGGACTGGTACAAGCACGGCATTGGCAGTCCCTCAGGCCACTACGGGGAGTCGGAAGCTGACCGGAATACCCTCTATGTATTTTTTACAGGGCTGCACCGGGAAAGAAACTGGATGAACATCGCCCTGGACTGTTTAAAAAAGAAGAGGCGCCCCCCATTCCCGTCCCCATTTTATTTTACAGTCGGAAGGGTGGAGCTGACTAAGGAGAGATAGAAAAGAAGCAGGCCAGAGCGGTCTGCTTCTTTAAGTTTCTTATGGATTAGTCGACCACATTCCGGCATTTTTAATAAAGATGCGCGGATTCAGCTTCAGCTGGGCAACCATGTATTCTGCCAAATCTTCAGGCTGCATGACTTTTTCAGGGTTCCCGTCAGTCAGGTTTGTTTCAATTGCGAGATCTGTCGCCACTGTGCTCGGCGTCAGGGCGCTGACCCGGATATTATGCTTTCTGACTTCAAGCATCAGTGATTCTGTCAAGCCAAGGACGGCAAACTTGGAAGCACTGTAGGCGCTGGTCACAGGAGCGCCTTTTTGGCCGGCAGTTGATGAGATATTGATGATATCGCCAGATTTTCTTTCGATCATTCCAGGCAGGACCGCACGTGTTACATGGTAGACGCCCATCAGGTTAACCTGAATGATGTCTTCCCACTCCTGCGGGGAAAGCTCCAGGAAGCCGCCAAATTTAGCGATGCCTGCATTGTTGATCAGGATATCGATCTGGCCAAGCTCAGACGTTATTTTCTCAACGGCTTTGTTGACGGACTCGCTGTCCTGGACATCGGCAGCAGCAAAGGATACTTTTACATCGTACTCTTTCAGCTCTTCCGCTGCTTTTTCAAGATTGGAAAGAGTCCTTCCAAGCAGGCCGACAGAAATGCCTTCCTTGGCGAAAGCAATTGCTGCTGCACGGCCGATGCCGCGGCCGGCGCCTGTGATTAAAGCTGTTTTTCCTTTCAGACTTTGCATAAGATCACTCCTTTTAATGATATGATACTACTCCAAATTGGCATGCCTGCCAAACATTTTGGCTGAATCAAGATCTTTTTTCTCCATGACGCGAAGGATGATGGCATCATAAAGCAGGAGAAGGGACTGCTCAAACAGTGATCCCATCGGCTGGATGGTGGAAAGACCGCCTTCGTTCTGATCCTTTGTCGCGCCCGGCATTTTGACAGTGATATCAGCAAGGCTGGCGATGGATGAGTCAGGCACAATGGTTGCGGCTGCTATTTTGCCGCCGATCGACCTGGCTTTTTCAGCCATGGAAACAAGGCTCTTTGTCTCTCCGGAGCCCGACCCGATGATCAGCAGATCATTCTCTTCAAAGCCCGGCGTGACGGTTTCGCCGATAACATAGGCGTCGACCCCCATATGCATGAGCCTCATGGCAAAGGATTTTGCCATGAAGCCTGACCTGCCGGCACCGGCTGTGAAAACTTTTCCGGATTCGAGTATCTGGCTGGCGAGTGCTTCCGCCTCCACCGGGTCAATCGCTTCTGCCGCATGTTCCAGCTCGTTCAGAATCTTTTTCAGGTATTCTGCCGTATTCATCATCTTATCCTTGCTTGATGATTTCCTGCATTTTGCTTGCAGCTGCTTTTTTATCATCCTGGCTGGTGATGCCTCCGCCAACGATGACCAGATCCGGCTGAGCCTTGACCACTTCCGGAAGGGTATCAAGCTTGATTCCGCCCGCGATGGCTGTTTTAGCATTTTTTACAACGCTTTTAATTGTTTTTAGATCTTCAAAAGAGTTCTGGCCAACAGCCTGCAGGTCATAGCCGGTGTGTACGCAAATATAGTCAACGCCAAGCTCGTCCAGTTCTTTTGCGCGCCCTTCGAGGTCCTTGACGGCAATCATATCCACAAGGATTTTTTTGCCTTGCTTTTTCGCCTCTTCCACTGCCCCTTTGATGGACTCATCTTCAGCAGCGCCGAGGATCGTGATGATGTCTGCGCCAGCTTCAGATGCCTTCATGACTTCATATCCTGCTGCATCCATGATCTTTAAGTCGGCAAGCACTTTCAGATTAGGGAATGCTTCCTTTACTTCTTTGACCGCTCTGAGGCCTTCATTTATGACAACAGGAGTGCCGATTTCCACGACATCGATATGCTCTTCTACTTCTTTCACCAATTCGATTGCTTCAGGAATGTTCACCAGGTCTAACGCTAATTGTAATTCCATTTTTTTCACTCCTTCAAAATAGTCTGGGATGAACTGTGTTATTGAATATCACAGTATGAATGTCATTATAGAGATAACAGCTCTCATTTGTAAGTACGCACTTTATTTTTACATAGTGCCTAAAAGTATACTAATGAGTTATAATAGGCTTCGGAGGTGGTTGTGATGTCCCGAATGCTGGATAAAACCTTTAACTGTGAAAAAGAACTGACTCTTTCTGTGATCGGCGGAAAGTGGAAAATGATCATTTTATGGCACCTGGGAAAAGAAGGCACCAAGCGATTTGGCGAACTCAAAGCCCTTATACCGGGAATCACTCAGCGGATGCTCGTCAACCAGCTGCGCGAGCTGGAGGAAGACAGGATCGTCCACCGCGAAGTTTATCCTGTTGTGCCGCCGAAGGTCGAATATTCCCTCACTGAACAGGGCAGGACGCTTATGCCAATCCTGGACAGCATGTACAGCTGGGGAAAAAATTATATGGAAACTGTCATAAACTCTGGTCAGGATCCTGATCAGACTGCAAATTGACGAAAAAAAGATTGCTTCATGCGAAGCAGTCTTTTTTGTTTTTCACGACTTTATTAAGTTGTCCTGCCGGATGGATTTTAGCAGCAGAAGTAGAAAAATAAGCGGCTGTTTGCAGATTCCCTTTATGGCCCGGAAGAAAACCTGCAGTGTGGCAGACGATTAAAGATAATGGCCATGAAGAGTTTCCTAAATACAGCGGCATGTCTCATGACGCAATGGAAAAAGAGGCAGAGCGAGTTCTGCTTCCTATTATCATAAAGCTGGAATGCCTATGATTCGTTTGTTAATCTGCCGCTTCCTCATAGGTGATCGCCTGTTTGCCAATCTGTTCCCAGCCGGCTATGAACTCTTCCCGCGGGAGCTTGCGGTTTTTTTTGTCGAGAGGGTCGTTAACATAGAGGTTTTGTTCATCAAATCCTGTGACAAGGACCGAATGCATGCTGTAGGTGATTTTGACTGGTCCGCTTTCGGTCTCCCATGTTTCCCATTCACCTTCAGGAAGTCTATCGAAGGTGCTGGTGACAATGACCCAGACAGGGCGGCCGTCTTCGACCTGCTCCAGGACAGAGTCAAAGCTTTCGCCTGTCATGTCTTTTATTTTCCCCGGCAGATAGTTTTCTGCCAGTTCGGCGACCGGTTCATGATAAACGCCAAGGCCGGGTTCATCCATTGTCTGCATATTGCCGACGAATCCTTCATGGATGTTGCCGCGGACACCGTTATCCTCGAAAGGCACCCGCTTGATTTCTTCGGAAAGGGTCATTTTGTCAACAGAAACACCAGCATCCTGGAGGAGCATGGCAAGGGCAGTCACTTCACAGCCCCTCATCAGCTCAGGCTTCTGGGAAATATGCGGGGCATCGATCATCATCTGCTCAGCCGTCTGCTCCTCGGCTGGCTTGGAGACGGCTTCTTCTTCGGCACCGCTGCTGTCAGAACAGCCGGCAAGCACAATAACTGCAGCTATCATCGCTTTTTTCAAGGATTTTCGCTCCTTTCCCGTTTTTATTGTACGTTCCCTTTATGCCGATGAGTTAACCTGGAAAAGCATGCTGCGGCCTTCGTGCAGGGATGGCCGGCAATTTCTCTTGTCCAGGAAGGTTTTTTATTGTCCGGCTCGAATAGTAGAAGATAGTAAGAAATATCGAGAGGAGGCAGCAGAGTGGGAATTGGATTCTATCTGATGATGGAAGAGTATATGGAAATGGCCGACATTTATTTGCCAGGCAGGCTGGAAGGCCTGTATATCCATGGCTCTGCCGCGCTCGGAGCTTATCTGCCGGGCAAAAGCGATATTGACTTTATTGCAGTTACAAATGGTGCTTTAAATCAGGAGGAAGCAGATCAGCTCATGAGGGTCCATGAAGAGCTTGTTTTTAAGCATCAATCTCCAGAACTGGACGGCTGCTATGTAATATGGGACGACCTTGGCAGTCTTGCAGCGGAATCCCGCTATATCTATAATGGCGGGGAATTAAAAGAGGGTGCACCATTTAACCCGGTCATGTGGAGAATTTTAAAAGACCATGGAATCAGATTAAGGGGCCCAGATATATCAGATCTTTCTATCCCTATTCGGGAAGAAGACCTGGCCGAATATATCAGGGAGAACAGCCAGTCGTACTGGAGGAAAAGAATGGAGGCAATGAAAGCTGACCTGGAAGGAATAATGGCGCTTCCGGGAGAAATGATTTATGAAGAGCTGGAGTGGAGCATACTTGGCCTGCTGCGGCAGCTTTATACCCTCCAGGAAAACGGGATCACCTCCAAAGCAGGGGCAGGGAAATATGGGCTCATACATATGCCGGATAAATGGCATTCAGTGATTGAATTGGCGCTTCTTGTCCGGGAGGGGAATACGCCTCCTGCTGCACCGGAAAAAGATGTGATCATAGATGCGCTTCAGCTGATGGATCATTTGTCTCCTTCCATCTTGAGAGAAAAGAAGGGCCTTCCTTCATAAAGAGAGGCCCTTCCCAGATTAATAAATGCTGACATCACCGCTGGAAACATCAACCTTGATTTCATGTTTGCCTTCCTTATTACTTCCGCTTATGCGGTTGTCTTTGACTTCTTTTTGGTCCATGGGGACATCTGCATGAATGTCACCGCTGCTGTAGTAGGCATCGAGTGTAAAGCTGGCATCATCAGGCAAATCGAGCTGTACATCGCCTGAGCTGACTTCCAGGCCGATAGGTGCTGTAAGCTTCTTCATTTTGATATTGAGTTCTCCTGATGCTATGCCGGCCTCAAGTTTTCCTTCTAAGCTGTCAATGACGGTGCTGCCTGAACTGATTTCAAGGTCTGCTTCTTCTGCATGTAATGAAGATATGAACAGTTCCCCAGATGCGCCGTTAAGCTCAAATTCCCGGACTTGAAGGTCTCCGAGCATAACATCTCCTGAACTCATATCCAGCGAGACTTCCCGCAGCATGATCGGGTTCCTGCCGTCAAACTCAAAATTTCCGGAGCCAAGATTGATGTCCATATCTTTGTCGTAGTTTTCGGGAATATAAATGCTGAGCTTTGTCTTTTCAAAGCCGCCGAACCAGTGAGGCCATTTTCGTTTATAATCGATCTTTATTGTGCTGCCGTTTTTCTTGACGTTCACTTCACCCTTGCCATCCAGAACGGCTTCGACGGTATCTCGTTCTTCCTGGATGATGGTTGTCTCTACTCCTGACACATTTACTTCAATCTGGCTTATCCGTTCGGCTGAAGCTTTTTCTTTTCCGTTTGCGCCCAGGCCCAGCCAGCTGAAATGGCTGAAGCTTGTAAAGGCCAGGTAAAGACCGGTGATAACCAGGAATAACAGAATGATTTTTTTCATATGGAAACCTCTTTCTATTTTTTGTTTGTCATTTAAATGTTCTTGTTTGTATTCTACAGGAAGATCCAGTCCCCTTTAATGCACCTCCGCATGATTTCTTTCTAAGACCTGAGACATATAAGTGAAACCGCTTTTTCTTCTGATGTTTATTTTGGAAAAAGGAGGGTACAGGGACTGTTACAGGAAAATGATTAAGAGAAAGGATGAGTGATTTGCCTGATACTTATCAAGTAAAACTAAATGGTGCCGATGTGAAGGTGGCGGCAGATGATAATACAACCATCCTTCATCTTGTGCAGAACTCATCAGTGGAGGTGCCGAATGTCTGCTATCATCCGAGCCTAGGGCCGATTGAAACATGCGATACCTGCATCGTCAGCGTTAATGGGGAGCTTGTCAGGTCATGTTCAACCAAGCTCAACGATGGGGATATCATCGATACAGTATCGGCAGAAGTGAAGGAAGCACAGGTTATCGGGATGGACCGCATACTGACCAACCATGAGCTTTACTGCACAGTCTGCGACTATAATAACGGCGGATGCGAAGTACATAACACAGTCAAAGAAATGAAAATCAACCACCAAAGCATCCCTTTTGCGCAAAAGCCTTATCCCACAGATGATTCCCATCCTTTCTACCGGTATGATCCGGATCAGTGCATCCTTTGCGGACGCTGTGTCGAAGCATGCCAGGATGTGCAGGTGACAGAGACGCTGACAATCGACTGGGAGCGTGAAAGGCCCCGCGTCATATGGGATAATGATGTGCCAATCAATGAATCCTCCTGTGTTTCCTGCGGCCACTGCTCAACCGTCTGTCCGTGCAATGCCATGCTGGAAAAGGGCATGGAAGGGGAAGCCGGATTTTTGACAGGGATCGCCAAACAGACGCTTCGGCCGATGATTGAAATCACAAAAAATGTCGAAACAGGCTACGGCTCGATCCTCGCCATCTCGGATATGGAGGCGGCGATGCGCGATGAGAGGATTAAAAAGACGAAAACGGTCTGCACGTATTGCGGAGTGGGCTGCAGCTTTGATGTCTGGACAAAGGGCCGTGAAATCCTGAAGGTGGATCCGCAGGTGGAAGCCCCGGCTAACGGAATTTCCACCTGTGTTAAAGGGAAGTTCGGCTGGGACTTTGTCAATAGCGAGGATCGCCTGACCAAGCCCTTGATCCGGGAGGGGGAGTTTTTCAGGGAGGCAGAATGGGATGAGGCCATCAGCCTGATCGCCCGCCGTTTCACTGAAATCAAGAATGAACACGGTGCGCAGGCCATGAGCTTCATTTCTTCCTCTAAATGTACGAATGAAGAGTCCTTCCTGATGCAGAAGCTGGGACGCGCGGTAATCGGGACCAATAATATCGATAACTGCTCGAGGTACTGCCAGACGCCTGCCACCGTCGGGCTGTTCAGGACGGTGGGCTATGGAGGGGATGCTGGCAGCATCCGGGATATCCAGATAGCCGATCTTGTCCTCATCATCGGCTCCAATACAGCTGAATCACATCCTGTCCTGTCCACCAGGGTGAAAAGATCGCACAAGCTCAGCGGCCAGAAGCTGATTGTGGCAGATCTGCGCAAACATGAAATGGCTGAAAGGGCGGATCTGTTCGTGCAGCCTAAGGCAGGCACTGATATCGTCTGGCTGTCAGCAGCGGCAAAGTATATTATCGACAATGGCATGGCAGATGAAAAGTTCCTTGCTGAAAAAGTGAACGGGCTGGATGAATTCACAAAAAATCTGGAAAAGTACACGATGGAATATGCTGCCGAAGTTACGGGCATCCCGCTGGAACAGCTGATTCAAATGGCAGAAATGATCGGCAGGGCGAAATCCGTCTGCGCCCTTTGGGCAATGGGCATCACCCAGCATATGGGCGGCAGTGATGCGAGTACAGCCATTTCCAATCTCCTTCTTGTCACAGGGAACTATGCCAAGCCAGGTGCCGGGGCTTACCCGCTTAGAGGGCATAACAATGTCCAGGGGGCGAGCGATTTCGGCAGCATGCCGAATATGTTCCCGGGATACCAGGAAGTTGCTGATCCTGAGATCAGGAAGAAGTATGAGCTGGCATGGGGAACAGAGCTTCCAGGCGAGCCTGGGCTCAATAACCACGAAATGGTCGAAGGCATTCATGCCGGCACCCTTAAGGCAATGTACCTGAAGGGGGAAGATATGGGACTCGTTGATTCAAATATCAATCACGTGCATGCTGCGTTTGAGAAGCTTGATTTCTTCGTGGTCCAGGATATTTTCCTCAGCAAGACGGCGGAGTTCGCCGATGTCGTCCTCCCGGCAAGCCCGAGCCTTGAAAAGGAAGGGACATTCACTAATACCGAGCGCAGGATCCAAAGGCTGTACCAGGCCCTTGAACCGCTTGGTGACTCAAAGCCTGACTGGCAGATCATCATGGAAATCGCCAACAGCCTTGGGGCAGGCTGGAACTACAAACATCCATCCGAGATCATGGAAGAAGCTTCGAAGCTGATGCCTTTATATTCCGGCGTGACGTATGAAAGGCTGGAAGGTTATAACAGCCTGCAGTGGCCGGTAGCGGAGGATGGTACGGATACCCCGCTTTTATATACAGACAGGTTCCCATTTGAAGATGGCAGGGCCAGGCTCGTGCCGGTGGATTGGACAAAGCCGCTGGAGTTTGAGGAAGAGTATGATCTCCATATCAATAATGGGCGTCTTCTTGAGCATTTCCATGAAGGCAATATGACATACCGTTCCAAAGGGATCAGCGAAAAGACGCCAAGAGTATTCCTGGAGGTTTCCCCTGAGCTTGCTGAGGAGCGCGGCCTGGAAAGCGGTACGCTTGTCAGGCTGACATCCCCATATGGGAATGTCAAAGTTCAATGCCATATCACGGACAGGGTGAAAGGGAAAGAGGTATATCTTCCGATGAATGACAGGGGAGAGGCGGCCATCAACCTCCTGACAAGCAGCTATGCTGACAAAGATACAGATACCCCTGCTTATAAAGAAATCCGGGCAAAAATGGAGATTCTGAAGGCCAAGGGCGATGATCCGCTCCCCGGGATCAACCACCGGTTTGGAAACCCGCAGCCGCAAATCGGCGTTCAGGTCCAGAAGAAGTGGGCACGGAAGGATTATATTTTCCCTGGTGATCTTGTGAAAAAGGAGCGAGAACATGGCTAAAGCAATCACGCATATCAAGCGCAAGACATTGAGCGAGGAAGAAAAGCGTAAAAAAGATCTGATGGAAGTGGAAGATGCCCTGATCGATAATAAAGAAGCTATCCTGGAGTCTCTCAAGGTCATGAGGAATATGCATGACCGGGGGGTGCTTTCCCTGCTCAGCAGTCTGTTTGGCCAGGGAGACAAAGTCCTCGACATCCTCGTCAGGGCGGCCGACAAACCGGAAACCTCGAACACACTGAAAAATTTGCTTCTGATGGCCGGGACTCTGGGCATGATCAATGTCAAACAGCTGGAGCCGTTCCTGCTTAAAATCGACTCGGGAATTGCCAGGGTGGCGGAAGCAGGAGATGCAGAGGAAAAGACAAGCTTTTTCGATCTGGCTAAATCTTTGAAAGATCCGGAAATCAACAGGGCCGTCACCCTGCTGCTGACCTTCCTGAAAGGGATGGGCCAGGAAACGAAGGAGCTGGAGAGGAATACCCAGCTTCCGCAGGAACAAATAAAAGAGCAGAGGAAACAAAATGAGTAATTTTAGGAGGAGGGCTGATGCTCTCTTCTTTTTTTGGCCAGCTGAATATCCGGCTGAACGAACCTAATATCAACAGCTATGTCTAACCCAGATTTTTTGTAAATGAAATGAGGGATTAAGCGGCCCCTAGAGTCCTGGCTTGGACCTGAAATTTTCAAAAACTTTCTTTTAAAAAATCAAACCCTTCGATATCAAGGAAGACAGCGTTTACATGTTAGGTTATTTAACATTAAGTTATCAGAAATTTTAAAATACTCATTGACACTCGTTTTAAATTAGATAAAATAAGGGTAAGAAACCAAATGTTATATTATCTAACATTAATATGTTAGGTGATAAGCGCAAATTATTTTTTAGGGGGAGAGAAAGTGGATACAACTTTTTTGATGAACAGCTTATGGGTCATGGTTAGTGCAGTCCTGGTCATTTTCATGCTTGGAGGGTTCATTATGCTGGAGGCCGGGTCTACAAGAATGAAAAACGCCGGCCATATAGCCGGGAAAACCATTTTTACCTTCGGGCTTGCTTCACTCGTTTTTTGGGCTGTCGGCTTTGGGTTCATTTTTGGGGACAATAGCAATTTCTTTACAGGGTTATCGCACTTCTTTTATTCTGGATATGAAATTGAAGGAATGAGTCTTTCCTCATCAGTGTTTTTCCTCTTCCAGCTTGCTTTTGCAGGCATCTCCATCACGATTGCCCTCGGCGGCTTCGCAGAAAGGGCAAAGCTTTCAATCTATCTGATATTTACGGTACTGTTTTCAGCGCTTGTCTATCCGGTGGTTGCCCATTGGATCTGGGGCGGTGGATGGCTGGCTGAACATGGGAAGCAGGACTTTGCCGGCTCCACTGTCGTTCACCTGACAGGGGCGATGGCGGCACTGGCAGCGACCCTCCTACTTAAACCGAGGATCGGCAAATATAATAAAGATGGCTCTGCCAATAATATTTACGGACATAACCAGGTTTTCACAGCCCTGGGAGTATTGATTCTCTGGATCGGCTGGTTCGGCTTCAATGCAGGAAGCACGGTCTCTGTAGATGGAGCATTCTTTGGCTTTGTTGCCCTGAATACCAATCTTGCGGCAGGTGCAGGAGCGGTCGCGGCACTCCTTATCTCATGGGTGGTTCTTGGCAAGTCGGATATCACGACAATGCTGAATGGCGCCCTGGCAGGCCTTGTTGCCATAACAGCATCCTGTGCCTTCGTTGACACTTGGGCAGCTGTCATCATTGGATTTGTTGCCGGAGTACTCGTCTTCTATAGTGTCCGATTCTTCGAGAAACTGAGAATTGATGATCCGATATATGCCCTTTCTGTCCATGGAGCGGCAGGAGTGTGGGGCACATTGTCAACCGGATTCTTCGCCACCCCTGAATTGGCAACAGTCGGCCAGCCGGGATTATTCTACGGCGGAGGCTTCACGCAGCTGGGAGTCCAATTCATGGGTGTGGCTGTATCTGCCATCTATGCATTTGCCGTATCATTTGTCATACTGCTCATAGCGAAGAAGGTTATGAATGGCTTGCGTGTATCTGAGGAAGAAGAAATTATGGGCCTTGATGTCAGTGAGCATGGCAGCTATGGATATCCAGAGGTTTTTCTTTCAAAAGAAGATAAATTGTCTTCATGAGCATAGCATAGGGCCTCTTTATGGGAGGCCTTATTTTTCTTATAAAGGGAGTGCGTTTAATTGCAGGAGTTTCAGTCATATGCAGAAATAAGGGAATGGAAGGACAGCCGCATCTCCATGGCTGCCTCCAGTACAGCCGGAATAAATGAAGTCCATGATGAAACGATGAAATACGTGTTCAGGCAGTCTGTGCAAAAGGCCGGAAAAGGGCCGGACGAATCGGGTTTTGTCTGGTTTGTGACCGGCAGCGGAGGCAGGCTGGAGCAGGGGGTTATCAGTGACCAGGACCACGGCATTGTTTATACCGGGGGGGAAGAGGAAGCAGCGTATTTCCAGGAACTGGGGCAAGAGCTGTCATATGGACTGAATGAAACGGGATACCCCTATTGTGAAGGCAAGGTGATGAGCAGCAGCCCATTATGGCGGAAAACGGCAGAAGACTGGAAAGGGCAGCTTAAGAAATGGATCAAGGAGGAAAGCTGGGAGTCGATCCGGTATCTGCAGATTTTTTATGATGCAAGGGCACTTGAAGGAAGCGGAATGTTTATCAGGGACCTGAAGTCTTATGTACACGCTGCTATGATGGCCAGGCCCAGGCTCTTAAAAAGGCTTGCGGAGAATAGCATGCATATAAAACCGGCTGTAGGTCCCCTGGGCCAAATCCTTATTGAGGAAAAAGGGAAATTTGAGGGCTGCATAGACTTGAAGCAGACTGCTTTCCTTCCTTATGTCAACAGCATCCGTCTATTAGCGATGAAGGAAGGGCTTTTTGAGACCTCCACCCTTGAAAGGATCAGCAGGCTTGCGGAAAATGCAGAATATAGGGACGCACTGGAAAAGGCAGAGCGCAATTTCCGCCTTCTGCTGTCCTGCAGGGAAAGTATCTTCTCCCTTGCCGGCTCTTATGAAACTTCCCGCTATTTGAATGTAAAAAAGCTTCCAAAGGAAGAACGGGCCAAGCTCCGCAATATCCTGAAGGGCGGAAAAAAGCTGCACCAATTTGTACAGGCCAAGATTGAAAAGGGTGTTCAATAATGCGCTTTGAAAGCATGTTTCAAATGATGAAAGGGCTGCCGGGGAAACTGAATTCAGGTGTATTCGGGGGGATGCAGGGCGGTCAGAATTCCCAGCAGCAGGCCTTCCTGCGCAGGCTGAATAAAGAGATACGGGCAGAGGAAGCGCTGTCAGTGCCGCTTGACAAGCTGGAGGCTGTCGTCATGGATATTGAAACTACGGGCTTTTTTCCTGATCAGGGAGATGAGATCATCTCGATAGGGGCGGTCAAGATAGAGAATGGGACGATAAATGAGGATAAGAAGTTTTATTCCCTGATCAGATATGAAAAAACACTTTCACCGCAGATTGAACAGCTTACAGGCATAAGGGACTCCCAGCTCAAGGAGGCGCCTCCGCTGCCTGAAGTGCTGATAGAGTTCTTCCAATTCTGCGAAGCGCGGACCATCATAGCACATCATGCCCAGCATGAGAAAAGCTTCCTGCAGAATGCGGGCTGGAAGCATTTCAAGGCTCCTCTTAAGCACAGGATTATAGATACCTCTTTTCTGTACCGGATTGCTGAGCCGGAGCTTAACCTGCAGAGGCTGGAGGATTTGTGCAGCCACAACGGCATTCCGGTCATGGTGCGCCACCATGCCTTGGAAGATGCCCGCCTCGCTGCCGAGCTATGGTGCTGTTATATAAGCAAGGTCCAGACAAAAGGCTGTATGACACTGAAAGATGTATATGAAAGGGTTGCTTCATTATAGCCCTATTAAAGGTGCGGTTTCTGCTGTGCCTTTTTTGTATTCTTTAATTTCCTTTTTCAGCCAGAAAGGGGGTTTAACTGTCATTTTTCCAGCGAAAATACTAAAATAGGAAATAGCTATAAAAATGTTAAAAATCCAGCTTTCTATTCGAAGGCAAAAAATATAAAGGTGATTAATATGAATATAAATAAAAAAGGACTGCTGGTCGACGTGGAAACCACCGGCCTGGCTCCTGGCGGGGACGAAATCATAGAACTGGCATTTATTCTGTTTTCTTATGATGAAGCTACAGGGGAAATCATCGAGGTAGAGGAAAAGGATTCTTTTTTGAGGGAGCCGCTTTCAAGCAGGGCGCTGAGAAATTACAGCAGTGCCTACAGGATTCATGGGATTCCATTTGAAATGGTAAGGGGGCAGGAATTCCATGATGATTCTGTCCAGTCTTTCCTGAATAAAGCAGACTCTGTATTTGCCCACAATGCCTCATTTGACAGAAGCTTCATGTATCAAATGTATCCCGAAGTGAATGGCCTTAAATGGTATTGCACCATGAAGGGAGTACAGTGGAAAAAGTATGGCTTTGCCAACAGCAAACTGGCGACGCTCCTTTCTGCCCATAATATTACAAATCATCAGACACACAGGGCGATGGACGATATTACATATCTGATGGAACTGATGAAGCAGCAGAATCCGGACGGGGGACTGTTTTTAAAAGAGGTGCTTGATAAAGGCCCGATGAGAAAATACCAGCCTGCGAAAAAGCCTGTGAAAACTTATAATTGGAGCGCCGGCAGCAGCATTGATCCCCCCTTCAATTAATCTATTTAACGAAACCGCCTTATAGGCGGTTTTTTATTATAGGAAATGATGAAAGTTTCCATTTTTTGAGAAAGGTTTTATTGGTATAATGGAAATATTACAAAAATGATTACGAAGAGGTAAACCTATGCTATTGACAGAAAATGAAGTTATTCTCCGGACAATCACCGAAGAAGATTTGCCCCGATTATGGGAGCTGGCTTTTAAGGAAGAGCATCCAGAGTGGAAAAAATGGGACGCTCCGTACTTTGAGCATAAATCATTGACGTTTGCTGAATATGAACAGCGTAAAGAGCAAGTAGTCAACCAGGAGGATATGCTGGCCATCGAAATTAACGGCAAAATCGAAGGGACGGTCAGCTATTATTGGGAGCATGTGCCATCTCTGTGGCTGGAGATGGGAATCGTCATTTATTCGCCGGAATATTGGAATGGCGGCTATGGGACAAAGGCATTGAGACTCTGGATCAGCCACCTTTTCCAAACAAAGCCGATTGCCCGGACCGGGTACACCACCTGGTCGGGAAATGAGCGGATGGTCAAGGTCGGCGAAAAGCTGGGGATGACGATGGAAGCAAGATTAAGGAAATGCCGAATTTATAATGGTGTCCATTATGATTCGATCCGGATGGGCCTTTTGCGTGAAGAGTGGGAAAGCAATCCTGTCTTTCAATCGGCTGGGCCGGATGCTGGAGAATAATTATGACAAACAAGAAACGGAAGTATGTCCAATGAATAAAATAAAAGAAGAATTGAAGAAGCCGTTTCCGGCACTTGAAACGCCCCGCCTCCTGCTCAGGAAAGTGGAACAGGGAGATGCTGCTGATATCCTCAGGTATCTTTCCGATCCTGAAGTGACGAAATATTACGGACTTGAGCCATTTGCTGATTTGGAGGATGCGCGCTCCGAAATCCGCTGGTATGAGCGCATACTGAAGGAAGGCACGGGTGTCCGCTGGGGAATTTCGTTAAAGGACGGACAAGGGCTGATCGGCAGCTGCGGATTTTTGAATATGGATTCCAGCCATTTCCGGGCAGATATAGGGCTTGAGCTGGATCCTGCTTATTGGAATCAGGGAATCGGGACCGAGGCAATCGGGGAAATCATCCGCTATGGTTTTGAGAGCATGAATCTGATGAGGATCCAGGCATTGATTGAACCTGCAAACATCCAGTCCCAGCGCCTTTTCGGGAAATGCGGTTTTATCCGTGAAGGATTGCTGAGGAACTATGAGTATACCTGCGGGAAGTTTGATGATCTGCTGATGTTTTCCAGCATAAATCCCAATCATCTAAGCCCAGGGTCTTAGAAGCAAATAATGCCAGAGTTCGTTTTTAAGGGAGCATTGTGGCTGTATGATTATGGAGAAGGGCAGCACGGTCGCCACTGCGCATTTCCCTTCATTTTTTTCAGGAGGGAAAAGAAATGGGCCATCGCCAGGTATTTGTACTGCTGACCGATACAGGAACTTTATTCACAAAGCTGATCCGGGTATTTACTGGAAAAGAGCTCAATCATGCGTCCATCTCATTTGATGAAGGGCTGCTGGATGTCTACAGCTTCGGGAGGATCAATCCTGCCAATCCGTTTTCCGGGGGATTCGTGAAAGAAGATGTGCGCGCGGATTTATTTGCAAAGGCCCGCTGCGCGGTGTATGCCTATACGGTGAGCGAGCAGGAGTATGGCAGGATGCAGGAGCAGGCGGCATTCTTTGAAGAAAACAGGCATCATTATAAATATAATCTCCTAGGCTTGTTTGCCGTGCTGTTCAACTGGGAATATAACAGGTCCAATGCCTTCTTCTGCTCTGAATTCGTCGGGACCATCCTTAAGGAAACCGGCGGATGCCGGGTGGAAAAGCCTGTTTCACTCCTCAAGCCGCATGAACTGGAGAAAGTCTTTTCGCTTCATCTTGTATATAAAGGCAGTCTGTCTGATTACCTTCAGGCAGATATAGTACGGGAAAGCATGGATGCTTCCATCGCATGAAGGGAAGCCAGCTCTGTTAGGGGCTGGCCAAAATGTCAGGATGCTGACGCCTCGCTTTTCTTCTGTCCAGCTGCGGGTGCCAGTCCCGCCTTTCGATTTGTCCAGCTCCGGTGGCTAGAGCCTCGAGTCATAAGCCAATCAGGCCAGAAGGTTAAAGAACAACCTTCCGTCCTGCTCGTCTTATGCTGGGCCCGCAGGATGCGGGTCATGCAGGCGTTGCCACAGGACGTGGCGGTTTTAGCCTGCGTTCCTTGATTCTGAACAAGCCGCCTCCGCATTTCGATTTGTCCAGCTCCGGCGGCTAGAGCCTCGAGTCATAAGCCAATCAGGCCAGAAGGTAAAGAACAACCTTCCGTCCTGCTCGTCTTATGCTTGTCGGCTCTGAACAAGCCGCCTCCGCATTTTGGGTCAGTCCGCGTCTGTTTTGCTTTTTTGGTCTTTGTTGTGTTTATTTCCTTTGCTGTTGTCGCCGCTGACTGGCTCGGACAGGCCAGCGCGCGGGGAATTTTGGTTATGGCTGCCTTTGTTAACCTTTTTTGTCATCGAATTTCCCCCCCTTATTATAAGTACATCATTATCATCCCATGAAGGATTCTTTTATATGCAGCAGCGGGCTTAAGGAATGGCTGGGCCCCGGCCGCTTCCGGCTGGGTTGCTCTGGCATGCTATGCTATAATGTAGGCAAAATGGCTAAACGAGGTGAACGATATGCTGGAAACGATACTGGTGTGTGTGAGCAGCCCTCAGCATGCTGAAACCCTCATTCAAAGGGGCAAGCTCCTTGCTGATGCGTTTAAAGGGAAGTGCTATGTACTTTCGGTGCTTCCGGGACAGGAGGAGGAGCTGGACTTCAACCAGATACAGACAAAGATGCTGTTCGAATCACTGGCTGAAAAGTACGGCCTCCCAGCCATCCAAAAGTATAAGAACGGGGAGAAGGTTTCTGATTTAATCGCGGAAACGGTGCGGGAGAAGTCCGCCACTCAAATCGTCATGGCCCACGCGGTCCAGAGCAAATGGGAAATGGTCATCAAGCATTCCCTCGTTAACCATTTGTTCGAGCTTCTCGAAGGCGTCGATCTCCATCTTGTAGAAGTGAACCGCAATGTCTTCGATCCGGCTGGAGAATGGGATAAAGGGATAGATGCCTCTTTGGTAAAAGAAAAAGCAGACAGCTATAGAATATCCTTTGACGATGTCGGGAAAGAAGGGACAGTTGGAACCTTTTTCAGGGAATTGTCCACCGACTTTTCCAATGGCTTTTTTGTAGCAGGGAATGGAAAAGATCAAAAAGTCATTAAAATCCATAATGGAATTGCTGCAGCAGAAGCTGTGGAAAAGGAATGACTGTTTTAAGAACATAATTTACTTATAAGATATAGATGGCGGCATACAGTGCCGCCTCTTTCTTTATTCTTTTAAAAGGGCCCCCGGCATAGGGCCCTTTTTTTGCGTCCGGGGGATGAGCCCGAACTAAATGGATGAAATCCCATATACAAGTAGTATAAGGGCCAAGCGTCATGAAGGGCGCGCTATCTGCCGATACAAACGCCCTTTTAAGCCGGGATAGGGATTAGCCCTCACTTGCCGGCTTAAAAATCATATTAAATAGTATAAGCGCTCGGAGGGGGTGAACTGTGTTGGATGAACTAAACAACAAGATGGCTGAGCTATCGAATCAGCTTGTAAGCCTTAAAGTCAGAGACCTTTTAAAGCGGAATCAAAGCGATGAAAGCGGATTGAAAACGAAAAGCCTGTCAGATGAAGAAAAGACGCGTATCCGCAATCTTGTGAAAGATCTGGAACAGCAGGTTAATGATTTTGTGGAAGCACAAAAAAAGAAAAATGATTCCGCCGAAGAAGAGCCAAAGAAAGAAGCCAGACGCACATTTAGGAAAAAAAGCCGCTAAGGCAAAAAATTAAAGGGAGAGATTACATTGTTAAGTGGAAACTATCGTCCTAAGGTAGAAGATGTTTATTGTGAAACTAATACTGCCGGCGCTTCATGCCACCACAGCGGATGGAATGCCCTTGATCCTTCATCAAGCCATCCTATGAGCATTTTTGACAGCAGCGACAGAGATGTAAAAGATGTAGTGCAAGGCACGAATTTGGGCCAATACTCTAAAGAGTCCATTGTCCTTAAAAACTGCCTCAATGTTGAAGTGAATTCAAGTGAAACCCAAGTTGCAGCTTCATTGCAGGCTGCCCTTGTTGTAGCCATCGTGATTGTCATCAATATCTCGATTGCTGACGGAGGCCAAGCTGAAAGAATCACGGAAGATCTGCTTCAATTCACACAGATCAGCCAATCTAACCGACAAAGCGTTTATATTGAAAATGCGAAAGACTGTACTGTAAACCTTGAAGATACTCAGGTAGCCCTGTCACTCAACCTTCTGATCCAGATCCTTCTTGCACTGGTCATCGAACTGGAAATCCTGTAAAACCGCAGTCTTAACGCGCAAATCTTTATCCAACCCTACCTCCTTTAATATAATAGATACGCGGCATAGGGGCCTTCCTTGTGCTGCTTTTTTTTGAGGATTTGGAGCCGGGGGGAATGAAAGATATAATGTACATAGAGGCACAGCTTCCGTTATTAAATGTTTGATGTAATTTCTTACTTATTTCACAATTAAGAGATATAGTATCCTGTATAAAAGGAATTTGAATGAAAGAGGGACAAAAAATGAAGAAGTATCTATATGTTTTTATCCTTGCCGTAATGGTCCTTGCAGCCTGCGGAAAAGATTCTGGTGACAGCAGCCAGGGAGACGCGGGGCAGGTGCCGGAAATTCTTGAAGCGAAGATTGATATTCCGCAAGAAGTGGATCTGAATGAAGAAATAACTCTTTCTGTCGAGGTGGTGCAGGGGAAAGAGGCTGTAGAGGATGCAGATGAAGTGAAGTTTGAAATATGGCAGGACGGCAATCAGGAGGAGAGCGAAATGCTCCCTGCAGAACATACAGGCAAAGGGATTTACGAGGCCCATAAGACCTTCGTCAAGGATGGGGATTTTATAGTCCAGGTCCATGTGACTGCAAGGGATATGCATACCATGCCAAAAGCCGAGGTACAAGCCGGTGAGGGCGGAGAGGCTGACAACAGCGCGGACGGAGAAGCCGGTCATGACCATGGGGAAGATGAAGGGCATGACCATGCATCAGGCGGAGAAGAATCCTCACACCATCATGGTGAGGCGGCAATCAGTTTCATCAAGCCGGACCACATCCATGCGGACCAGGCAGCGGGCCTAGAGGTCCAGGTGGACAACCAAGATGGGGCTCCCCTTGAAAAAGCGCTTGTTAAGCTGGAAATCATGAAAGAAGGAAGAGACACGCCTGAATGGGTGAACCTGACAGAGTCCGGAAAAGGCAAATATTCAGCAGAGCATAGTTTTGCAGAAGCGGGCAGCTATACAGTGACTGTCCATGTGGAGAACTCGGAAGGACTGCATGAGCACTCGGATTTCCCGCTGGCAGTCAGCGAATAGGGAAGAAAAACGGCAGCTGCCCGGCTGCCGTTTTCCTTTTCAAGGGCAAAAAGGCGCCAGAGGCAGGGGGGAAGTGATATGATTTACAGGAGAAAAACCTGCAGGATGGTGGAAATATGACAAGAACACATTTGAATTTCAACACTTCAATCGGAGTGAAAAAACCTAACAGTATCCGTGACAAAGAGCAGGGCTGCCCTTTCTGTGAAAGAGAAGAGCTGACCGATATCCTTGCAGTCGAGGACAATATCATTTTGCTGAAAAATAAATTCCCTGTACTCGAAAATACCCTTCAGACCGTTTTGATTGAATCGGACGAATGCAGCGGGGATATCTCAACATATTCTTCAGAGCATCTGGAAAAGCTGCTTAGCTTTGGATTGAAGCACTGGCTTGATATGGAAAACAGCGGGCGCTTCACATCTGTCCTGTTTTTTAAAAACCACGGGCCGCTCTCAGGTGGGACCATTGCGCATCCCCATATGCAGATTGTCGGACTTAATGAAGTGGATTATACAGACAACATCAGAGAAGAAGAGTTTGAAGGACTGGCCATCAGCCAAAAAGGCAAAACGCTGTTCAATATTTCAACATTCCCGAAAATCGGTTTTTATGAATTTAACGTAAAGTTCGGAGGCATGGACGAAATCGCTGCCTTTGCTTCTTATATTCAAGCAGCGGTCCGCTATATCCTTCACAGTTTCCCGTTCAAATGCACCAGTTATAATTTATTTTTCTATAAACTCGGGGATGACATCTACGCCAAAATAGTCCCGAGGTTCGTCACAACGCCTATTTATATTGGCTACTCCATCCCGCAAGTCCCCAATAATCTGGAGTGGCTGAAAGAAGATATCCGCAGCAAGTATTTTGACAGCTTCCCAGCTGCCGACTGATCGGGCAACTGAAAAAAAGAATAGTGAAAAATGAAATAATATCCAGCAGCATGAAAGAAGTTGTGATTTGTCTCTTAAAAAAATATAATGAAGAATTGTAGTAGATTTTTTGTTTGGGCAGCCTGCACAGCATAAGCAAGCGCCTCCGCTTTTCTATTTGTCCAGCTCCGGGCGCTAGCCTCTCGAGTCATAAGCCACTTAAGAATTGAAGGCAAAGAACGCCTTCCATCCTTAAGCGTCTTATGCTTGTCGAGGCTGAGCAAGCGCCCTCCGCTTTTCTATTTGTCCAGCTGCAGGGGCCATCGGCTCGAGTCATAAGCCACTTAGGAATTAAAGGCAAAGAACGCCTTTTATTCCTAAGCGTCTTATGCTTGTCGCCGATGAGCAGGCCCCTTCCGCTTTTCTATTTGTCCAGCTCCGGCGGCTAGGTGCTCGAGTCATAAGCCAATCAGGCCAGAAGGTTAAAGAGCAACCTTCCGTCCTGCTCGTCTTATGCTTGTCGCACCTGAACAAGCCGCCTTCGCTTTTCTATAAAAGGAGACGATTATGACTTCTAAAAATAATTCTAGTTATCGGATAGATTTTGGGTTAATTCTGATTTTGATGCTGCTGTGCCTGGTTAGCTGCATTTCGATTTACAGCGCGCAGACGACGGGGCAGTATAAAGATAATTTCCTGCTGAAGCAGATAGTGTGGTGGGTGGTCGGAACCGGGATTGTTGGAACGGTTATGACGCTTGATTCTGATCAGCTGAAGAAGATTTCCTGGTATGCCTATGGACTGGGAATTGCGCTGCTCGGATTTTTGATCGTGGCTCCTTCGGGGATTGCACCTGTCATCAATGGGGCAAAGAGCTGGTATACATTCCCTGCGGTAGGCTCCCTTCAGCCTTCTGAGGTTGTAAAAGTAGTGATCATCCTGGCTCTGGCAAGGGTGATAACAGACCATCATCCAAAATATCGGATCAAGACCATCCAAACCGATCTATGGCTGCTGGTGAAGATTGGTGCAGTCACATTCCTGCCGCTCATGCTTGTGATGCAGCAGCCTGACCTTGGAACCAGCCTTGTATTCATTGCGATCATGATCGGAATGATCTTCATTTCGGGAATCACGTGGAAGCTGCTGCTCCCTATATTCGGCGGAGGCCTTTCTTTGATTGCAGGTATTTTCTACCTTGTGCTCTGGCACCCCGACCTGCTGGAGAAATATCTGGGCGTCAAACAATACCAGTTCGGCCGGATCTATTCCTGGATCGACCCCTATAATTATCAGGGGACGACCGGCTTCCAGCTGACCCGCTCCCTGCTTGCCATCGGTTCAGGGGAAACAAGCGGAAAGGGCTATGGGACACGGGAAGTTTATCTCCCTGAAAGCCATACCGACTTTATTTTCAGCATTGTTGGCGAAGAGTTCGGGTTCATTGGGGCCAGTGTTCTGATCAGCCTGTTCTTCCTGCTGATTTATCATATTACAAAAGTGGGCATGGAAACGAAGAATGATTTTTACACCTATATTTGTGTAGGGGTCATCAGCATGATCACCTTCCATGTATTCCAGAATATCGGCATGACGATCGGCCTCCTTCCGATCACGGGTATCCCGCTTCCGTTCGTCAGTTATGGGGGAAGCTCGCTCATGGGCAGCATGCTTGCCATCAGCCTGATTTTCTCCATCCGCTATCATTACAAGAAATATATGTTCTCGAACAACGACTAAGGACAGGGAAGCCCCTGTCCTTTTTTTCATTCTATGACCCCTGATTCAAGTATCTCTACATTGCTGGTGACCTTTACGCTCAAACGTTTATATTCGTCTTCCCATTTTTTATAATCAAATCTCCTTGTTTTGCTTTTTACAATAGTCCCAAACCCCACCGGATCAATGTCTTCTTTCTGGAAGCGGGTAATGAGGGCTTCTGTTTCCCGGTCTATGAGACTCTGGAAATTTTTCTCCACCTCTTTGATTTCTTTGATGGTCAGCTGCTTTCCGGAGTATTCGCGGATGATCCCTTTTATGCTGATTTCGACCTTGAGCTTATAAGGCTCCCGTTCGATGATTTTGATTTTATGCTTCGATTTTATGCTTTTGATGGCTGCCTGGTCGTTCCCGATCTTTATCTTATAGGAACCCTCGCTGTATTTGTCTACCAGAAGCTTAAAAAAGAACATTTTTTCAGGGGGCAGCTCGTCCACCACTTTATCGTACTTAAATAAGGAGATGCCCGAAATTTCGACTTTATCCTTCCCGATGTCTTTCAGTTTAGGCAAATAAGCTGTTTTTCCCTGCTGATAAAAATTAGCCAGGAAAATTTGCAGATTGCTCTTAGGGACGTCGCGCTGCTCCATATTATGCTTGAGAAGATTGGAGATATAGATGGCATTTCCCCTTGTGCCATATTCGCCTTTCACGATATCGGCGGCTTTGCCGTCAGCAACAGCCAAAAAGACTCTGGCGCCAATGCTTGCGTCCCTCTGGAAAGAATCAAGAACATCAATGATACCCCTTTCTGTCAGTTCCTTTCCGAACACACCTACTTCCAAGCTTCCTGTCACTAAAGGTTCAGAAGACTGGCGCTGCATTTCCAGCAGCAGATCCCTGCTTAAAGTGGAGGTGCTGGTAAAAGTGACATTTTTAACAGGCTGATCCGGCAGGTAGACAGGGATGAGCGCGGTGCCTCGCAATTTATTATCCTCCCAATCATAAGCAATTCCGCTTTCAATATTTAAATCATCAATAATTTCTTTTTCCAGGCATCCTGTCAGCAGCAAACAGGCAGCGATGGGCGATAAGAAACTGGTCAGCCTCATTTTTTCCTCACCTTCTTTGCAATGATACTGCCGGCAAACAATAAAGGTACATAGCCGTAATTAAAATAGAAGCCGAATTGGGAAGAGATATTATTGAGAAGATCAATCTGCTCCCTGGTTTCAAATATATTGGCAACAGCAAGGCAAATAAGGACGATGCCAATGACGTTCTTGCGCTGCCGGATGCCGGAGACCCGTTTGACGATCCTGCTGGCCCCCCAAATTGCCAGGCAGGCATTCGGCAGTATGATCAGTATCCAGTTGGCTATCCCGATATATTCAAATCTTTCAACAAAGGGCATTTCAACAATCTTCCACATCGTCAATGTTGCCCAGACCGTTTTCTGCAGCTGCTTTTCAGAAAAATAGCCGAAGGTGATGATGGTCAGGATGACATAAAGTGAGGTTGTGGTGAAGATGGCGAGATGGGCCCATTTTTTCGATTTGCCCGGATCTTTTAGAAAAGGATAAACAAGCAGGAAAATTTCATAGCCAAGATAGGTCAGCGACATATCCCTCGCTGCCAGTGCAATATCTTTTATCGAATGATCCAATACTGGAAAAAGATTGCGATAATCGCTGAATGGTATCGCAAAGGCGAAGGTAAGCATCAGATAGCTTGGAAGTACGGCTCCCAGAAAGGCGACGCCAGTAACTGTCCGGAGACCCCCGCTGACTACATAGGCGGCTAGAATTAAAAAGCCTAAAGAAAACCAGAAGGTGCTCATTTCAGGGAAGAGCCACACTTGAATGACTTCGATATATGTCCTTAAGATGGTGACAGTCAGCAGGATGAAATATATGGAGAACCCCAGGCTCAAGACCTTCCCGATTTTCTTTCCGAAAATGAAAATGTTGATGGCTATTAAGTCCCCTCCTGCATTTTCAGCTGTTTTATACATCATCCAGAGAATGATATGGATGGAGACGCCAGCCGCGATGACTGCCATCCAGGCATCATAGCCGGCCGTTTTGGCGATGATCCGCTGATAGCCGAGAACACCGATGCCTATCTGTATGGATACAATTATATAAAATATCAGGAAGGGAGATATTTTCACATTTTCAGGCAAGGACTGCTTCATAGCCATAACCCTCCGTTTTACTCGTCAATGTCTTTCTTTTGCTGGGCCTTCTTTTTTGAAAAACGCTTTGGCTGTTCTGCCCGGACATACACCGGCCTGCTTGACTGTTTTGAGAACGGCAGGCGGATGAGCGCATCCTTTAGATCAGGGACCCTGAGCGGATAGATCGGCTCAAGGAACGGCCGGCCCAATGACGTCAGCCGGATCAAATGTGTCATTAAGAGGCAAAAGCAAAATACGATCCCGAGGAGCCCCCATAACTCGGCCAGGAAAAGAAATGGAAAGCGCAGCAGGCGGATTGTGTTGCCCATCCGGTAGACGGGTGTCGTAAAAGATGCAAGGGCGGAGAGGGCAACGATGATAAGAAGAATATTGCTCGTCAGGCCGGCTTCAACAGATGCCGTCCCAATGACGATTCCCCCTACGATACCGATTGTCTGGCCTACTTTGGTAGGCAGCCTTGCACCGGCCTCCCGCAGCAATTCTATAGTCAGCTCAAGGAAAAGGGCCTCCAGGATGGGCGGCAGCGGTATCTCCCTCCTGGAAGTAATCAGCGTGCTCATCAGATCTTTCGGAATCAGTTCGTAATGATACGACAGCGTTGCAACGTAAATGGGCGTGATCAAGATAGAAAAGGCAACTGCAAACAGGCGGACAAGCCTGAAGAAGGAAGACAGATACCAATTCAAATAATAATCTTCAAAAGAACTGAAATATTCCACAAGCGTTGTCGGGCATATCAGCACTTGAGGGGAGCCGTCCACTACAATGGCGATTTTACCTTCAGCAAGGATGCCGGAAACCCGGTCTGGCCTCTCCGAATCAAGGATTTGCGGGAATATTGTGTTTTGGTTGTCTGCAATGATTTCGACAATATAAGAACTGTCCATGATATGGTCTATCTCAATATCCTTCAGGCGCTGCCGGACTGTATTAACATTTTCATTGTCGGCGATGCCTTCGATAAACAGGACGGCGACCTTTGTTTTCGAAAGCTTTCCGATTGTATACTGCTCGATGATCAATTCCTTTATGGACAGTCTTTTCCGGATCAAGTTAAGGTTCTGGTCGATGGCTTCTACAAAGGCTTCCTTTGGCCCGATGACGCTGAACTCCACTTCAGGCTGGGTAAGGCTTCTCACAACTTCCTTCTGAGCTGCGACAAATGCGAAGTGCTTTACTTCTGTTTCGATCGTCACCATTACGTAGCCGTTAAAGAGCTTCTGTTCAATCTCTGAAGGGTCCTCAGAAATACTTACATCAGGGATGGGGACAATCTTTTTGACATCCTCAATCTTGGTGAAATCTTCCCCCTGCAGATAAGGGAGGACCCCTTTTTGCAGAATGCTCTCATCCACAAGTGTAGACATAAAGGTAAAACCGAACCTTAGTCCCGTTTTCTGGTTATAATAGAAAGTTCTCTTATAATCCTCCGATTTAATAAGCGTTTCTTCCCAGTCTTTGAACTCAACATCCTTTTGGATGCGTGGCTTTTTCATCCAGCTTTTCTTCTTCACATATATCACCGCGTCTTTTTAGCATTACCGATATTGTTGCCGAAATTGGAAAAGTTATGAACGGATGGCATCAAAAAAAGGATCCGTTTCCGGATCCTTTCTGCTGCTATATAAAAGAGGGGGCTTCTGTTAAGCAGGAAGTTCATTATTTGACCATGAATTTTTCAATATCATCAAGCATGAGGTTGGCTGCAAGAACACCGCCTGCTGTATTCCAGATGGTATCATCCACTTTGTACACATTTCCTGACTTAGCAACTTCAAGATTTTTGAAGAGAGGGTCTTCGATCCACTCTTTTTCCACATCTGTTGCTTCGCCGTCTCCGGATTCATAGGTAAAGTAGAAAAGTGCATCTCCGTCCATGGCCGGAATTCGTTCTTTCGTGGCATTTTTCTCGGCGAAATCATCTACATCCTGGCTCTCGGGACGGGCAAAACCGATCTGGTCAAGGATGACGCCTGAGAATGAATCTTTGTGATAGATGCGCACATCTCCGGCCATGAAGCGGACCATTGAGATTTCTTTGTTAACATCGTCGCCGAGTTTTTCCTTCAAATCAGCGATGCGCTGATCATAATCAGCAATGACTTGCTGGCCTTCTTCTTCTTTATTGATGGCCTTTGCATAAAGCTCGAAGTTTTCCTTCCAGTTGCCGCGCAATGTATCCGCAAAAATAGTCGGGGCAATTGACTTCAGCTGATCATAAATTTTTTCCTGGCGCATTTTGTTGCCGATGATCAAGTCTGGCTCAAGCGCTGCGATCGCTTCCACATTCACTTCGCTTTCAAGGCCGACAACCTGGACATCTTTCATTTGGCCTGAAATATGGTCATACCAGGGATCGCCTGTCCATGACTGAACAGCTCCAGCAGGTGTGACGCCCATTGCCAGCAGCGCCTCGGTGCCTTCGTTTGTCAGAATGACAATCTTTTCAGGTGTTTTTTCGATTGTTTCAGTTCCCATTGCATGTTCTACTGTGTAGCTTGTATCTTCGCCGCTGCCGGATGACTTTTTGCTGTCTGATGCTTCTTCCTCATTACCGCCGCCGCAGGCAGCCAGCATCATGATCGCCAGGAGTGTGATAAGGCCAAGATAAATTTTGCTTCGCTTCATTCTATGTATCCTCCTAAATGTTATTAAATGATAATCATTTTCAATGGCTTTTTTATCATAAAATGAAAGCGTTCAAGCTGTCAACAGATTAATGAAAATGATTCTCAAACTCATTGACAGAGTTTGCCGATTATCCTAGACTTATTAATAGAGAAAAAGCTGTTATTTGTTTATAAAAGAGTGCAGAAAGGTTTACGCAGGATGCTACTAAAAAAAACAGGGCATAAATGGCTCGGACTGTTTATGTCAATTCTTATACTTCTATTACTAATGTGCGCCAGCATAGTGTATGGCTATACAAATACAACCTGGAAAATGGCCTTTGAAGCTTTTTCCGCATTCGATGGTTCGAATGAACATATCATCCTCCAGTCGGTCCGCCTTCCGCGGGCGCTGATTGGGGCTGCTACTGGGGCGAGCCTGGCAATCGCCGGTGCGCTTATGCAGACGCTGACAAAGAATCCGCTCGCATCGCCGAGTGTATTTGGAGTGAATGCAGGCGCTGGCTTTGCAGTTGTGCTGGGCGTGACTGTGTTCTCGGTCTCCAGCCTTCAGGCGTATACCTGGATTTCATTTGCAGGAGCCGCAGCAGCTGCAGCAGCTGTATATGGGATAGGCTCTATTGGGCGGGAGGGACTCACGCCGATGAAGCTGACGCTGGCAGGGGCCGCGATGAGTGCCATGTTTTCCGCCTTTACCCAAGGGATGCTGGTTGTCAATGAAGCGGCATTGGAACAGGTGCTCTTTTGGCTTGCCGGATCAGTTTCAGGAAGGAAGCTGGAGTCTCTTACAGCTGTGCTGCCATACTTTGCGGCAGGCTGGATCGGATCCATGCTCCTTGCGAAAAAGCTGAATGTCATATCAATGGGCGAGGATGTTGCCAAAGGGCTGGGCCTCCGCACCGGCTGGACGAAGCTTTTCGCGGGAGCTGCGATCATCCTTTTGGCAGGCGGCGCTGTTGCCGTAGCCGGCCCAATTGTTTTCATCGGCATCGTCATCCCTCACCTGGCAAGGGCGGTTGTGGGGATCGACCATAGATGGGTGATCCCGTTTTCTGCAGCCATGGGGGGTATCCTCCTTGTCGCTGCAGATATATCTGCCAGGTATATCATCATGCCGCAGGAAGTCCCTGTCGGTGTCATGACCGCCATCATCGGCACCCCGTTTTTTGTCTATATCGCAAGAAAGGGGTTTGGCAGCTGATGTCCAAGTATATTAATTTCAGGCTTTTCAGGGGCAGGGTTTCCTTCCTGGCCGACCGGAAATCACTTTTCACAATAATCATTCTCGCTGCCGCTGCCTTTGCTGTCTTTCTTTTCAGCACAGGTACGGGTGAGCTGAAAATAAATCCGCTCAAAGTACTGCAGGTCCTTCTAGGCGGCGGAACAAACATGGAACAGCTTGTCATCAAGAATTTCCGTCTGCCGAGGATCATCGTGGCCCTTATGGTGGGAGTCGGGCTTGCCATTGCCGGAGGCATTCTTCAGGGCATGATCAGGAACCCGCTGGCTTCGCCTGACATCATCGGTATCACCGGGGGGGCATCAGTCGCTGTTGTCGCCTTCCTGGCATTTTTCAGTGATGAAAATAATGCCTTGACCGTAAGTATAGAATGGATGCCCGTTGCCGCTTTTGCAGGCGCTGCGGCCATTGCTTTCCTTGTCTATCTTCTGGCATGGAAAAATGGGTCATCACCGATCAGGCTTGTGCTGATCGGGATAGGGATATCCACCCTCACCCAGGCGCTTACGAACCTGATGATGATTCTTGGCCCTATCCATCAGGCTTCACAGGCCAATATCTGGATTACGGGGACTGTCCATGGATCAAATTGGGATAATGTGAAAATCATCGTCCCATGGATCATCTTATTATCTGTACTGGCTATGATTTTTGCCCGAAACCTGAATATACAAGAGCTCGGGGATGATGTGGCCACCGGAATCGGCGGAGCTGTGCAGCGCCACAGATTCATCATGCTGATGCTCAGTACAGGACTGATCGGCGGCTCAGTTGCTTTTGCCGGGGGAATTGGTTTTGTCGGACTCATGGCTCCCCATATCGCAAGGAGGCTCGTGGGATCATCCTTCGGTGCCCTGCTGCCTGTTGCCGGCCTGATTGGCGGCATTCTTGTAATGGCAGCTGATCTGATCGGCAGGACTTTGTTCTCGCCTCTCGAAATCCCGGCAGGTGTATTCACTGCCAGCATTGGGGCGCCATACTTTATCTACCTATTATTTAAAACCCGGAATGGGTAACATATCAAGCATATCAGCCATTGGATGACAAGATGAAAAAGGAGAGAGCGCTATGACCGTTGGGCAGGCAATTTCAACGAAAGAGCTGACACTTTCATACGGGGACACCATCATCATAAATGAATTGGAGCTCGAAATTCCCAAGGGGGAAATCACAGTCTTCATCGGAGGGAATGGCTGCGGGAAATCGACGCTGCTGCGTTCGATTGCAAGGCTTCTGAAACCGAAATCAGGTGCAGTCCTGCTTGAAGGCAAGACTATCTCAAAGCTGTCCACAAAGGATGTGGCCAAGAAGATGGCCATCCTGCCGCAGTCGCCATCCGCACCTGAAGGGCTTACTGTCCTGCAGCTTGTGAAACAGGGCAGATATCCTCATCAGACATGGCTGAAGCAATGGACTGAAGAAGATGAAACAAAGGTGAATGAGGCGCTTGCCGCAACAGGGATCGAGGAGCTGAAGGACCGCACAGTCGACTCTTTGTCAGGGGGGCAGAGGCAGCGGGCATGGATTGCCATGACCCTGGCACAGGATACCGATATCATTCTCCTGGATGAGCCAACGACTTACCTGGATATGACCCATCAGATTGAAATCCTTGATCTGCTGTTTGAGCTCAACGAGAGGGAGAACAGAACCATCCTCATGGTGCTTCATGACTTAAATCTTGCCTGCCGCTATGCCCATAATATAGTAGCAATAAAGGACAGGGAGATTTTTGCACAAGGGAAGCCTGAGTTCGTCATCAATTGCAGCCTTGTCCGCAATGTGTTTGGCATGGAGTGCGAGGTCACGATGGATCCGCTTTTCGGCACGCCATTATGCATCCCTTACGGAAAGGGCAGATGCATCCTGAAAAAGCCTGAGGCAGCCAGTGTCTGAACCGGCCCGGGCCTTGCGCAGGCTTGAAGACTTCCGCCTCGTTTGGACGGAAAATGATGACCCGCTTACGGCAAAAGCAGAGCGGCTGCTCTCCCCTGGAGAAATGGAATGGTATCTGGGCAAGCTTGCAGCAGAGCTTGATGCCCCCATCCATGCAGCAGGTTCTCTTTTTATAAAAAGGTATGCCTTCCTGGCAGTGATTTATTTATACAGCTTTACGGCTAAAAATCACAGGCTAGATGTGTCATATTCTAATGTTTCCGTCGTCTCTGCCTATCAGAATGAGATGTGGCTTCCGGGCTTTTATTTGAAAAATGCAGAATCCTTTCAAGCGGAAGCTGATTCGCGCGAAGAGTTGAGGGAACGCTGCTTTCATGCCCTTTTTTCAGAACATATGCAAACGATGCTGGAAAGGGTGTCACAAGCTTCCGGAGTCTCCAGACATATATTGTGGGAAAACATAGCCGTTTACATCTATTGGCTCTACGAATCAGTCCTTGCTGATGGACCTGATGAACTGAAATCAAGAGGAGCGGGTGATTTTGCCTGTCTGCTGGCATGGCCGGGAGGACGCTTTGGCATGAAGGATAATCCTTTTAAAAAGTATCATCACCCTGAAAAGGGGGCAAGGATGAGGAAGACATGCTGCCTCTCTGACACCATAGATGATTCGATGCAGTGCACTACCTGTCCAAAGGCATGCAGGCTGAGTGAAGGGGGAGTTTAGGATGGATTCAAAGTTTAAAGAAGAAATAGAGGGACTGTATAGTAAATACACGGAACTTCTTGTCGGCGAAGCTAATGAGGAAATGACCGAGAAGGTTAAGGTATG
Source organism: Bacillus sp. SRL543 (assembly GCF_984799205.1). Taxonomy (NCBI): domain Bacteria; kingdom Bacillati; phylum Bacillota; class Bacilli; order Caryophanales; family Bacillaceae; genus Bacillus; species Bacillus sp. SRL543. The sequence continues at coordinate 4,015,720 of NZ_OZ481794.1, read as the reverse complement.
GATCCTTTATAATCATATTGCGAAATCAATGCCTGCCCTTGCACGTCATTGGAATGGAACCTGCCCGGAGTCAAAGGAAGGCGTCAAGAAGCTGATCATGGAAATCAAGGTGCTCAATGAGGCAAAGCGGAAAGAAGATAATAACAAAAGCGATTCATGAAGGATCTTCCAGGGCGGATGGTCCTTTTATTATTGCTTTAATGCTATATAAGAAAGAGCGGGAAGAGCAGATTTTAAGGCAGGTGGCTGCCGTTTACAGAGGCGGGATAAAGGGAGAATTCAGCAAATGGAAGAGTCTGGACGGCTGCCGACAAATCTCGCTAAATTTCACGGAAAATTATATTCAAATAAAGAGAAAGATGATAGAATTATGGTTATCAAAGGCACATTTCAGAAAATTGACCATATACAAAAATTGAATGTGATCCATGAGTCATCATCCTTTGCCACTGCCCCGATTTCGCTGAAAGACAGGGCTTAATTATACAAAATGTATGCGTTTTCAAGGGGGATCCATGATGGAACAAGTAATGAGGGACTTTTTTCTCTTTTTATCCAAAAATAAATCGCTGACAAAGCTTGCGAAGAAGTACGGCCTTCGTTTTGGGGCAAGCCGCTTCGTTGCGGGCGAAATGATCAGCCAGGCAGTCAACGTAATTAAAGATCTTAACAGCAAGGGTCTGGTAGTGACCATTGATTATTTGGGTGAATTCGTAGACAACGAGGCAGAAGCAAGGGAAATGGCGGACAACTCAATTTTGGCAATTGAAGCAATCGGCCGGGAAGGGATCAATTCACAGCTGTCGCTCAAAATGACGAGCATGGGACTAGATATTTCTGACGATGTCGTAATGGGGAATATGAGGCGCATCCTGGAAGCCGCCAAGAAAAACGGCGTGTTTGTCACGATTGATATGGAAGACTACTCGCGCTGCCAGAAGACACTGGATATCTTCAAACAGCTTAAATCGGAGTACGACAATATCGGGACAGTCATCCAGGCCTACCTGTACAGGACTGAAGGCGACATGGACGACCTTAACCAATACTCGCCCAATCTGAGGCTTGTAAAGGGTGCTTATAAAGAATCTCCTGAAGTCGCCTTCCCGGAAAAGAAAGATGTGGATGAAAACTTCAAGAAAATCATCAAAATGCATCTTCTGAACGGCAACTATACAGCCGTTGCCACCCATGATGATGCGATTATCGACTATACCAAGCAGCTGGTCAGGGAACATAGCATCCCGAACAGCCAATTTGAATTCCAGATGCTCTACGGCATCCGCAATGAGCGGCAGCTGGAGCTTGCCAATGAAGGCTATAAAATGAGGGTATATGTCCCTTATGGAACAGACTGGTACGGCTACTTCATGCGCAGGCTCGCAGAACGCCCGGCCAATGTGGCATTTGTTTTGAAGGGTATGGTTAAGAAATAAGAATGGAAAGTCCAGCAGGGAGAGATGCTGGGCTTTTTTGTTTTGAGGTGAGGGTGGAGGGGGGGGGGTGGTGCAAGTAAGTAAATGGGAGTTGCAAATGGGGGGGCGCAAATAAAATTGGAGAGTCCGAATATATATAATCAAAAAGTCGCAAAAAAACCAGAAATGCCGCTGTCGAAATTGAATAAGTATCTGCAGGCTAGGTTTTTGCCCGTTATCAAGGGTGAGCCATAAAAAATCATCAGTATGCTGCTTGTAAATAGCGGCGGAAACTGGCCAGTTGCTAATAAAAACTGAAAGTTGCTAATATAATTCCAAAGTTGCTAATAAAATCAAAAAGTTGCTAATAAATCCAAAAAGTTGCTAATAAATCCAAAAAGTTGCTAATAAAGTCAAAAAGTTGCTAATATCCGCAAAAACGGACTCTCCAACCCACATCCCACCCCTATCAAACAAACATCCTCCACCCCTCTGAGCCCATCACACCCCGCATTCCTCCCAAAACCAGCAAAAAGAGAGCGGCATCACCGCTCCCCTGCAGCAAATCTTACTTCTTATACTGATTGTTTTGGCTGTTCCTTTTGCCTCCGCCGTCGCGTTCAACTGTCGGGCCGGCGTCACCTTTCACACTGGCGGCGCTCACGCCTGCTTTAGAAGGGTTTTTCTTATGCTTCATCCTGCTCACCTCCTGCCTGCCAATCAAAGCTGATCGGGGAATATCCACCCGAAGAACGGCATTGCCTGGAAAAGCGGCCGTTCAATTGTAGAGAAGCTTCCATACTAGGTTGTCCATTCAAAGGCGATTCACTATAAGGCGGACATTGTAAATTTTAAGAAATTTCACTGCTAAATATTGCGAAAATTTCAGAAATATCTTATAGTAATAACTAACAGAACTCATTCTCTGCCATTTTTTTTAACAGAAAAATGAATGAGTGTTCATTCAAAAGTGTCAAAGGGGGAAACAAAATTGATCCAACAAATTAAGAAGGCAGCAGTATTAGGTTCAGGCGTAATGGGATCGGGGATTGCTGCACATTTGGCTAACATTGGCATCCCGACATTGCTGCTGGATATTGTGCCTCGCGAATTAAATGAGGCTGAACAGAAGAAAGGCCTGACATTGGAAGATAAAGCGGTCCGCAACAGGATCAGCCAGGGAGCGCTGCAAAAGCTTCTCAAGCAGAAACCGGCCCCGCTTACAAGCAAAAAAAGCCTGGCGCTGCTTGAAGCCGGCAATTTTGATGATGATATGGAACGTTTGAAAGATGTAGACTGGATCATTGAAGTCGTTGTTGAGAATCTGGATATAAAAAAGAAGGTATTTGCAAAAGTGGACCAGTTCAGGAAGCCTGGCAGCATTGTCAGCTCAAATACTTCCGGCATATCCGTCAACAGCATGGCTGAAGGAAGATCTGAAGATTTTCAGAAGCATTTTATCGGCACCCACTTTTTCAACCCGCCGCGCTATCTGAAGCTGCTGGAAGTAATTCCTGCCAAAACGACAGCCCCTGAAGTCCTTTCTTTCATGAAGGAGTTTGGTGAAGATGTGCTGGGCAAAGGTGTTGTTGAAGCAAAGGATACACCGAATTTCATCGGGAACCGCATCGGGACATACGGCCTTCTGGTCACAGTCCAGGAAATGCTAAAGGGCGGCTATAGTGTCGGCGAGGTAGACTCTGTAACCGGTCCGCTCATCGGCAGGCCAAAAAGCGCCACCTTCCGGACACTTGACGTTGTTGGACTTGATACGTTCATCCACGTGGCGAACAACGTATACGAGCAGGTGGACGGCAAGGAGAAAGAGGCCTTTGAAGTGCCGGCATTCATGAAGCAGATGCTTGAGAATGGCTGGCTTGGCAGCAAATCCGGGCAGGGATTCTTTAAAAAGGAAGGAAAAGAAATCCTTGAACTCAATCCGGATACACTCGAATACGGACCGCGCCAAAAGCTGAAAACGGCATCGGTTGAAATGAGCAAGCAGGAAAAAGGGCTGGCCAATAAATTGAAAGCGCTTGTATATGCGGAAGACAAAGCGGGACAGCTTCTCTGGAATATCCTCAGCCCGGCGCTTCTGTACTCTGCCGAGCTGCTTGGAGAAATTGCAGACGATATCGTGAGCATTGATAAAGCCATGAAATGGGGCTTTGGCTGGCAGATGGGCCCATTTGAAACCTGGGACGCTATCGGCCTTGAAAAATCTGTCGGTAAAATGGAAGCAGAAGGCAAGGAAGTCCCTGCATGGATCAAGGAAATGCTCTCAAATGGGCATACATCCTTCTATAAAGAAGAAAACGGGGATATTTCTTTTTATAAAAACGGCGAGTATGTGCCGGAAGAAGAAAATCCGAAGAATATCAATTTAAAGAAACTTAAAAAACAAAAGGGAGTCATTAAAAAGAATACTGGCGCAAGCCTTTTAGACCTTGGGGATGGGGTTGCCCTTCTTGAGTTCCATTCACAAAGCAATGCAATCGGGCTCGATATTATCCAGATGATCAATTTTGCGGTTGATGAGGTTGAAAAGAATTTCAAGGGCCTCGTGATCGGCAACCAGGGCAAGAACTTCTCGGTCGGCGCCAATCTGGCCATGATCCTGATGGAGGCTCAGGATGATAATGTCTTTGAATTGGACATGGTTGTCCGCCATTTCCAGCAGGCTATGATGAAAATTAAATACAGCACCAAGCCTGTTGTGGCAGCGCCATTCGCCATGACACTCGGCGGCGGTGCGGAGATCTGCCTGCCGGCAGCACATATCCAGGCTTCCATGGAAACGTATATGGGGCTTGTGGAAGCCGGCGTAGGACTCATTCCTGGCGGAGGCGGCAACAAGGAGCTTTATATCAAGCATCTTGAAGGCATGCCAAACGGGGTGGAGTTTGATCTGCAAAAAGTGGCCAACAAAGTATTTGAAAGCATTGCGATGGCCAAAGTATCGACTTCAGGCGAAGAAGCAAGGGAAAATAACTTCCTTGGAGCTGCAGACGGCATCAGCGTGAACGGAGACCATCAGCTGTATGATGCGAAGCAGGCTGTACTTGCTCTCCATGAACAAGGCTATACGCCTCCGGTAAGGAAGAAGGTTCCTGTTGTCGGCGAAACGGGATATGCGACGCTTCTCCTTGGAGCACAGGCGATGTTGTATTCAGGCTTTATTTCTGAGCATGATTTAAAGATTGCCCAAAAGCTGGCGTATGTCATTGCCGGCGGCAAGGTGCCATACGGGACGGAAGTTGATGAGCAGTATCTTCTGGATCTGGAAAGAGAAGCTTTCCTCAGCCTCGTAGCGCAGCCGAAATCCCAGCAGCGCATGCAGCATATGCTTGTTAAAGGAAAGCCATTGCGCAACTGACATATTGGCAGATTGATAGATTAAATCTCGAACATCCACAGAAAGAGAGGGAATGAACGATGAGAGAAGCAGTTATTGTTGCTGGTGCCAGGACGCCCGTCGGCAAAGCGAAAAAAGGAACACTCGCCCATGTCCGTCCAGATGATTTGGGGGCACTGGCTGTAAAAGAAACCTTAAGAAGGGCCGGAGGTTACGAAGGCAATATCGATGACCTGATTATCGGCTGTGCCATGCCGGAGGCTGAACAGGGGCTGAATATGGCCCGCAATATCGGGGCGCTTGCAGGGCTGCCCCACACAGTGCCGGCTGTGACAGTCAACCGTTATTGTTCTTCAGGCCTTCAGACCATTGCTTATGCTGCAGAAAAAATCATGGTAGGCAGTGCGGATACAGTCATTGCAGGCGGTGCTGAATCAATGAGCCTTGTGCCGATGATGGGCCATGTGGTCCGTCCGAATGCAAAGCTTGCCGAAAGTGCGCCTGAATATTATATGGGCATGGGGCATACCGCGGAAGAAGTGGCCAGGAAATACGGCATCAGCCGTGAAGACCAGGACGCATTCGCGGTCCGGAGCCACCAGAGAGCGGCTAAGGCAATCCAGGAAGGCAAGTTCCAGGATGAAATCGTGCCGGTGGATGTTACCTTCCGTTCAGTTGGAAAAGACAATAAGCTAGTTGAAAAGAATGTACAATTCACTACAGATGAGGGAGTTCGCCCGGATTCAACGGTTAATACGCTCGGCAAGCTACGTCCGGCTTTCTCTGTCACTGGCTCTGTCACGGCAGGAAATTCCTCGCAGACAAGTGACGGCGCTGCAGCGGTCATGGTGATGGACCGCGAGAAAGCTGAATCGCTCAGCCTGAAACCGATGGCCAAGTTCAGAAGCTTTGCCGTTGGCGGTGTGCCGCCTGAAGTAATGGGGATCGGACCGATTGTGGCGATTCCGAAAGCATTGAAGCTGGCCGGCCTGGAGCTGTCTGATATCGGCCTGTTCGAACTGAATGAAGCATTTGCTTCCCAATCGATACAGATCATCAGGGAGCTTGGCCTTGATGAGGATAAAGTGAATGTAAACGGCGGAGCAATTGCGCTTGGGCATCCGCTTGGCTGTACAGGTGCAAAATTGACACTTACGCTCCTGCACGAAATGAAGCGCCGCAACCAGCAGTTCGGGGTTGTCACAATGTGCATCGGCGGCGGCATGGGTGCAGCCGGGGTATTCGAGCTTCTCTAAATGCCGGCAATCAAATTAAAAGCTTAATTCAAAATAAAAAACGGAGCCTTGCGCTCCTTCAATTGAATGGAGGAAAAAAGATGTCTAACCAAACAGAAAGCGTAATCAAAGGCGGAAGTTTCCTGATCGAAGATGTATCCTATGAGCGTGTTTTTACACCGGAGGATTATACTGATGAGCAGAAAATGATTGCCAAGACAACTGAGGATTATGTAGTAAATGAAGTGGTTCCGCAGGTAGAACACCTGGAAAACCATGAGTTCGACCGCTCGGTCAAGCTGCTGAAGCAGGCAGGGGACCTTGGGCTCCTTGGCGCAGATGTGCCGGAAGAGTATGGCGGGCTTGGCCTTGATAAGGTAAGCTCAGCACTTATCGCTGAAAAAATGTCCCGTGCAGGCGGATTTTCAATCACCCACGGCGCCCATGTCGGGATCGGTTCTCTTCCAATCGTCCTGTTCGGGGATGAAGAACAAAAGCAAAAATATCTGCCTCTTTTGGCGACTGGCGAGAAGATTGCTGCCTATGCACTGACTGAGCCGGGCTCAGGATCTGATGCACTGGGCGCAAAAACAACTGCCAAATTAAATGCTGAAGGCACACACTATGTCCTGAACGGCGAGAAGCAATGGATTACCAATGCCGGCTTTGCCGATGTGTTTGTAGTTTATGCGAAAGTGGACGGCGAACATTTCTCCGCCTTCATCGTTGAGAGAGAGTATCCTGGCGTTTCCACGGGTCCAGAGGAAAAGAAAATGGGCATCAAGAGCTCTTCCACAAGAACGCTGATCCTGGAAGATGCACAAGTGCCGAAGGAAAATCTGCTGGGTGAACTTGGCAAAGGGCATATCATTGCCTTCAATATTCTGAATATCGGCCGCTACAAGCTTGGGGTGGGTGCAGTCGGAGCTTCAAAGCGCGCATACGAAGTTACTGTACAATATACAAATCAGCGCCAGCAGTTCAAAACGCCGATCTCACAATTCAACCTGACGAAAGAAAAGCTAGCCAATATGGCGGCAAAATTGTATGCGGCTGAGAGCTCTGTCTACCGCACAGTCGGCTTGTTCGAGGACCGTATGAGCAGGCTGACAGATGAAGAAGTAAAGAACGGCAAGGAAGTGGCCAACTCTATTGCAGAGTACGCAATCGAATGCTCTCTGAACAAGTTCTTTGCCACAGAAGTGCTTGACTATATTGCCGATGAAGGCGTACAGCTGCATGGCGGCTACGGTTTCATGGCTGAATATGAAATTGAAAGAATCTACCGCGATTCCCGCATTAACAGGATCTTTGAAGGTACAAACGAAATCAACCGCCTACTTGTGCCTGGCACATACCTGCGCAAAGCTTTCAAAGGAGAGCTCCCATTATTCCAGAAAGCACAGGCCCTTCAGGAAGAGCTGATGATGCTGATGCCTGAGGAGCCTGGCGATGAGCCTTTGGCACAGGAAAAATATTTAGTGAAGAATGCCAAGAAAATCGGCTTGCTTGCAGCAGGGCTCGCAGCACAGAAGTTTGGCAAAGCGATTGAAAAAGAACAGGAAATCCTAGTTAATATTGCAGACATCGTTTCCAATGCCTATGCAATGGAGTCAGCAGTACTCAGAACAGAAAAGGCAATCAGCAAGCATGGCGCTGAAAAGAGCAAGCAAAAGCTTCTTTACACGCAGATTTTCTGCCAGGAAGCTTTCAATAAGATTGAACAGGATGCAAAAGAGACTTTGGTTGCTGCAGAAGACGGGGATGCACTGCGCATGATGCTTTCCGCTCTACGCAAATTCACTCGCCACACGCCGATCAATCTTATTGCTAAAAAGCGCGAGGCGTCTGAGAAGCTGATTGATGCAGAGCGTTATGTACTGTAATCGGAAATAAATCCGGATTATCTTTGAACTAAAATCGTAATGACGCATTGCTCCTCTATCCGGAGGGGCAATTGCTGTTTTTGGACACCCTTAATCTGACGAAATTTTTAAAACTCAAGGTTATGAATTTTGCCGAAAATATGATAGTATGCAATTAAATGGGTGATTAACCTGTGAGTTTGGATAGAAACGATTGGGTGGTGCAGAATTTGCTGCTGAAATTTTACTGGTATCCAAAATGCGGGACCTGCCGGAAGGCCAAAAAGTGGCTGGAAGAAAACGGCGTTCCTTATGATGAAGTACATATTGTCGAAAATCCTCCTTCACGCACTGAGCTTGAAGATGCTTATAGAAAAAGCGGCCTCGATATTAAGAAATTTTTTAATACGAGCGGCCAGAAGTACAGGGAGCTTGGCTTGAAGGACAAGGTGAAAGCCATGTCCGAAGGTGAGCTGCTGGACCTGCTTGCATCTGACGGAATGCTGATAAAGCGGCCTTTGGCATTCGACGGCCAAAAAGCGACAGTCGGTTTCAAAGAAGAGGATTTTGCTAAAACATGGCTTTAAGGCATCATCTGCTATTTCCTTTATAGCAAAAGCTTAAGCCCGGTAAAGAACTAGAATCTTGGAGGGATTATTGTGAGCAGCATACCTAAGGAATTGCGTTACTCAGAAGAACATGAATGGGTAAAAGTTGAAGGAGAAAAGGTGCGGGTCGGCATTACCGATTTTGCCCAGTCAGAACTTGGTGATATTGTCTTTGTTGAGCTTCCTGAAATTGGGGACAGCATCACTGTTAATGAGCCTTTTGGAAGCGTTGAATCTGTAAAGACTGTGTCTGAATTATATGCTCCAATCAGCGGCAAGGTGGTTGAAATCAACGAAGAGCTGAATGACAGCCCTGAATTTGTAAATGAATCTCCTTATGAGAAGGCCTGGATGGTCGTTGTTGAACCTGCTGACAGCAGCGAAGTGGACAAGCTGATGACTGCTGAACAATATGAAGAGATGACGAACGAAGACTAATAAGATAAGCGCCTTATACAGGCGCTTTTATGCTTTCTCCTTCCATGCTTTGGGCGGCTCTCCTTCAATGTAATTTATTTCCCATAGTTTCTTTCCATAAGAAGGGCATTCTATTGATAAGAAATCAAAAAGGGTGGGATTTGAATGACACTGAAACAGCAAAAGATCGATATTACCGATCGGGTCACAGGAAGGCTGAAGGACGGGAAGCTGGAGCTTTATCTTGGGAATGAGATGATCGGGGAAGCGCCGATGCCTGAAGGTGCTTCATTTACCCTTGGCCATCATTTTGAGCAGAATGAACAGAAAATTTACCAGCATATTACTTCAACAGAGCAGCCGGAAGCCCGTTATACGGACTGCGATGAAGGCGGCTGGTGCTAAAGAAAGCAGCGGGCATTGCCGCTGTTTTTTTTGCAGAAAGAAAGGGAAAATAAGGATTCGCGGGCTCTTTTATGGGCGGATTTTGACCAGGAGGAATCCGGTGAGGGCGGCTTTCCGTAAGTGAAGGCCTGCCCGTTTTCCTAAAGCAAGGCAGGAGTTCAACACCATTTGGCCGAACATAGAATAAGGTAAAGTAAAAATATCAACTCCCGTCAGGTGATGAATATGCATGCAGAAAACATAGAAAAGGTAATTATTGTCGAGGGTACTTCTGATAAGCGAAAAGTGAAAAGCATTATCAAGGAGCCTGTTGAAATCATTTGTACGAACGGGACAATCAGCATAACCCGCCTGGATGAAATGATCGACGAATTATTTGATCGCGATGTCTATATTCTGGTGGATGCAGATGAAGCCGGCGAAAAGCTGAGAAAGCAGTTCAAACGGGAATTCCCGGAAGCAGCGCATCTTTATATTGATAAAATGTACCGGGAAGTGGCGACTGCACCGGAGCAGCACTTGGCAACAGTTCTGCTTGGCGCCAACATAGACGTATATGCTGAGTTTTTAGATAGAGGATGATAAGGTTGCAAGAACTGATACTTGGGGATGTGGAGCGGTATGAACAGGATAGGGAGACATGGATGCTCTATCTTTACACACCAATGTGCGGAACATGCCAGATGGCCGGACGGATGCTGTCAGTGACGCTCGAGGTTTTGCCGGGGATTAAATGCAGGAAGGCAAACTTGAACTATTTCCCTGACCTGGCCGGCAAATGGTCAGTAGAGAGTGTTCCCTGCCTGCTGTTTTTCCGGGAAGGAAAGCTGGCAGAAAAAATATATGCGTTCCACTCTGTTCCATACCTGCTTGAGAAAACAAAAGAATATCTGCTGTAATAGGTTAGCCTGTACCGAAGGGAATGACACCCGACTGGTACAGGCTTTTTATTGTTTACGGACTGTCCGCGGCCAGTTTCTATTATGCAGCAAGTGTCCTGCTCAATTAACAGGACTAAAAGCATCTGCTGGATCTTACAGAAAAAACAGAAGATTCACAGGAAAAGGATGGATTTTTTCTTTAAACGATATTATGATTATTTAGGGAACCGAAATAAATGCGAGGAGCATATAATATGGCTTTTTATCAGGAGTGGGCTGAACAGATCCGCGGATATAACAGTAATATACGGCGGGCTTTTGCGGCCAATATTTTTACGCAGATCGGAATGGGCATTTTTATGGTCATTTATAATTTTTATATACGGGAGCTAGGCTATTCAGAGCAGGTGAATGGCCAGATTATAGCGATGACTGCATTGGCGACAGCCCTGGCGCTGATTCCCGCCGGCATTATGAGTGACAGGATCGGCCGGAAGAAGGCTATGCAATTCGGGGCTGTTGCAACCGGTGTGATCCTGCTGGCCAGGAGCATGGTTGACATGCAGAGTCTGCTGATTCTGTTTGCCTTTGGCACAGGGCTTGGGACGGCCTTCATCCAGGTATCTTCTATTCCTTGGCTGACAGAAAATTCAAAGCCTGAGCAGCGGGTACACTTGTTCAGCATTCATTTCGCTGTCATGACAGGTGCCAATGTAATAGGCAATTTAAGCGGCGGACTGCTGACTGACTTGTTTGCGTTTTATTTTTCGGAGCTGGCGAGCATACGGTTTACTTTGCTGCTGGGAGGAGCCGTTTATTTGACAGGGATATTTCCGATCCTCCGCTTCCAGGAAAAGCGGATCGGCAAAATCCCTCAAATAGGTGGGGCTGAAGGGATCAGACGTTTTTCCCTGAAAGACGATGGTTTCAAGATCATCATGCTGTTCGCTGTCGCCCAGCTGTTTATCGGATTTGGGGCAGGTCTTGTCATACCGTATTTAAATTTATATTTTGCAGACCGTTTCCATGCGTCAAATTCCGCAATCGGGCTGATCATTTCACTCGGTCAGGCAGCCACGGCAGCGGCAATGATCATTGGGCCCCAGGTGGTTAGGAGGATCGGGGAGGTAAAGGCAGTCGTTATCCTGCAGCTTTCCTCCCTGCCTTTCCTGCTCCTGACTGCTTATACAGAGAATTTATGGCTGGCTGCCGTTGGCTTTCTATTCAGGCAGGCTTTAATGAATGCGGGAAATCCGATCCAGATGTCTCTGATGATGTCGAAGGTGGATGATTCGAATAGAGGGCTGGCCAGCTCGGTGAATCAGATGGTATTCAATCTGGGCTGGGCAGTGATGGGCCCTGTTTCTACAGGCATTGTCATCAAATATGGAGATTATTGGGGATATTCTATTGTCTTCACCATTACTGCTGTACTGTATTTAATAGGCTCCACATACTTTTTTGTCGTATTCAGAAAGCTTTCAGAGCCTGCTGGAAGAACAAATACAGCAAAGATTGTTTGATTAGCAGATATTTCTCGGGAAATTGTCATAAGCCTTCCTAATTGTCGAACTTTCACCGGAATATTATATCTGAACTTTCTAAAAAAACTGTTGACTAATTTTTGTCTGTTATGATACTATCATTTTAACTTCAAGCACGCTAAAAATTTCATATTTCTTATCAAGAGAGGTGGAGGGACTGGCCCGATGAAACCCGGCAACCGGCATGAACCGGTGCTAATTCCAGCAGAGCATGACTCTGGCAGATAAGTTGAGCGAAAAAGCCCCTCTTCTGCAGAGGGGCTTTTATTGTTACCAGCAGTGATCCGGCATAATGAAAATATTCGAAAAAGCCGAAGGAGAGATATCAATGTCAGAGAAGCAAAAGAATTATCGGTTTGAAACACTTGGTGTACACGGAGGGCTGCAGCCTGATCCTGCAACAGGGGCAAGGGCAGTGCCGATCTATCAGAATAATGCCTATCAGTTCCAGAATACAGAGCATGCCGCTAATCTGTTTGGCCTAAAAGAGCCGGGTTATATCTACACAAGGATCCACAATCCAACAGTTACCGTATTTGAGGAAAGGGTTTCACTGCTTGAAGGCGGCGTAGGGGGGCTTGCTGTTGCAAGCGGCCAGGCAGCCATCACTCTTGCCATCCTGAATATTGCCCAGGCGGGGGATGAAATTATAGCAGCATCAAACCTTTATGGAGGAACATATAATTTATTTGCCGTCACCCTTCCTAAGTATGGGATCAATGTAAAACTGGTCAATCCGGAAGATCCGGAAAATTTCAGGGACGCTATTACAGAAAAAACAAAAGCTGTATTTGCAGAAACAATTGGAAACCCAAGCCTAAAGGTCCTCGATATTGAGAAAGTGGCGGAAGTGGCCCATGATGCCGGCATTCCTCTGATTGTTGACAATACCTTTGCCACGCCATATCTTTGCAGGCCGATTGAATTCGGCGCAGATATTGTGATACATTCAGCGACAAAATGGCTTCTGGGAAATGGGACGACAATGGGTGGCGTCATAGTAGACGCAGGCCGTTTTGACTGGAATTCAGACAAATTCCCGGGCTTCACCAAGCCGGATCCAAGCTATAATAACCTGGTGTACAGCGAAGCAATCGGTGCGGCTGCTTTTATCGTCAAGGCGAGGGTACAGCTGCTCAGGGATCTGGGGCCTGCACTCAGCCCGCAGAACGCATTCCAGTTCACCCTCGGTCTTGAAACGCTGCATGTGAGGATGAAAGAGCATATCAGCAATACAAAGAAAGTGACAGAGTATCTAAAAAATCACCCTGCTGTGACTTGGGTGCTTTATCCGGGAGATGAAGACCATCCTGATAAGGCACTGGCTGACAAGTATTTGCCTAAAGGAGCCGGAGCTGTGGCTGTTTTTGGAATCGAGGGCGGCCGGGAAGCCGGGGCAAAGCTGATCAACAGCCTGGAACTGTGGGCCCATGTAGCAAACGTCGGCGATGCCAAAAGCCTTATCATCCATCCTGCCAGCACCACTCACCAGCAGCTTGATTCAGAAGGCCTTAAGGCGGCGGGGGTGCCGGAGGACCTGATCCGGATTTCCATTGGCATAGAAAATGCCGAAGACCTGATTGAGGATCTGGAGCAGGCAATTGAAGCCGCAACAGGAAGCCAATCACTTGCAGGAAAAGCAGAAACTTCAGGAACCAGCCGGTAAATTTTAGTGTTAAACTTTGTTGTTGACACCCTTTTTTATCCGTGATACGATAGCACTCGTAATTTAAAAATGGCTAATGAATGAAAATGAACTTCATATAAAGTAGCTCTTATCAAGAGAGGTGGAGGGATGTGCCCGATGAAGCCCGGCAACCGTCAATGTTTATTGAAATGGTGCCAATTCACACAAAGCTTTTTTAGCTTTGGCAGATGAGAGAAAGGTTTTTCCATCATGCCTTTCTGCTCACCTGCAGGAAGGCATTTTTATTTTTACAGGAAAATTTCCTGTCTTAAGCTTATGGAATAATCTTAACCTGGTTTCAGGAAACTACTCTAAAGAGGATTGGCAGAACATAAATCTCTGTAAAGCCATTTGTCTAATTGGATATAAAAGAGGTGAATACGGCAATTGATTTCAATAAAAGATGTTAAAAAGATATATTCGTCAAAAAAGGGTCCGGTCAAGGCGGTTGATGATGTCAACCTTGAAATCAAGGAAGGTGAAATCTTCGGAGTGATCGGCTACAGCGGTGCAGGAAAAAGCACCTTGATCCGGATGCTGAATGGGCTTGAGCTTCCCTCAGAAGGAACGGTCACGGTAGCCGGCAGGGAGATTTCAAAAATCAGAGGTTCGGAGCTGCGAAAAGCCCGTCAGGAAATTAGCATGATCTTCCAGCACTTTAACCTTCTCTGGTCAAGGTCTGTGAGGGACAATATTGCATTCCCGCTTGAAATTGCGGGAGTGCCTCGCCAGGATAGAGAAAAAAAAGTAACCGAACTCATCAAACTGGTCGGTCTTGACGGCCGTGAGGATGCTTATCCTTCACAGCTTAGCGGCGGTCAGAAACAGCGCGTAGGCATCGCCAGGGCGCTTGCCAATGATCCGAAGGTGCTTTTGTGCGATGAGGCAACCTCGGCGCTTGATCCGCAGACAACGGATTCAATTCTGGATCTGCTTGTGGACATTAATCACCGCCTTGGGCTGACGATTGTACTGATCACCCATGAAATGCACGTAATCAGGAAGATCTGCCACAGGGTGGCTGTCATGGAAGGCGGAAAGGCTGTGGAAATCGGCCCCGTTCTGGAAGTGTTTAAAAACCCGCGCGAGCAGATCACAAAAAGATTCGTCCAGCAGGTCACAGAACCTGAAGAAACAAAAGAAACTGCAGAGGCCCTGCTTGGATTGTATCCGCACGGCCAGGTTGTGCAGCTTTCCTTTGTCGGGGAGTCGGCCGAACAGCCGCTCATCACAAATCTGATCCGTTCCTTTGAGGTGACTGTAAATATCCTTCAGGGGAAAATATCACAAACCCAAAACGGCTCATATGGCACATTGTTCATCCACCTTGATGGGCAGGCTGGAGAAATTGCCAAAGCGATTGATTATATTCATGCACAGCAAGTTGGCGTGGAGGTGATTTCAAATGCTTAGTGAATTCTTTCCAAATGTAAACTGGGATAAGATGTGGGAAGCAACGAATGAAACGCTCTATATGACCGGCATCTCTGTCCTGGTAACATTCGTATTGGGAATTGTGCTTGGTCTGCTGCTATTCCTTACCTCCAAGGGGAACATCTGGCAAAATGCACTCATCAATAAAATTATTGCAGCGTTTGTCAATGTATTCAGGTCCATCCCGTTCATCATCCTGATCGTCCTGCTGATCCCGTTCACGAAATTTATTGTCGGCAGCATGATTGGAGAAAATGCCGCTTTGCCGGCCCTGATCATCGGAGCTGCCCCTTTTTACGCCCGTATGGTGGAAATTGCTTTGCGGGAAATTGACAAAGGGGTCATTGAAGCAGCTAAGTCAATGGGTGCAAAGACGAGCACGATCATCTTTAAGGTGCTCCTGCCAGAATCCATGCCGGCGCTTGTGTCAGGCATTACTGTTACAGCGATCTCACTCGTGGGCTTCACTGCAATGGCCGGAGTCATCGGTGCAGGCGGCCTCGGGAACCTTGCTTATCTGGAGGGCTTCCAGCGGAGCCGCTTTGATGTAACCTTGATGGCGACCATCATCATCCTGCTGATTGTGTTTATTATCCAAGTCATTGGAGACATAATAACTTCTAAACTAGACAAACGATAAAAGGAGACTTAACTAATGAAAAAATGGTTATCACTTGTATTGGCACTTGCCGTAGCGCTCGTCATTTCTGCCTGCGGAACTTCTGAAGATAATGCTGACGGCGGCAATGCGGACAGCGGGAAAGAAGAAACATCCAAACTGACTGTGGGAGCTTCAAATGTCCCTCACGCAGAAATCCTTGAAGAAGCAAAGCCTCTTTTGGAAGAAAAGGGAATTGAGCTTGAAGTCGTAACATTCCAGGATTATATCCTTCCTAACCAAGCACTTGATTCTGGCGAACTTGATGCAAACTATTTCCAGCACATTCCTTACCTTGAGGCGCAAATTGAAGAGAACGGCTATGATTTCGTCAATGCCGGCGGAATTCACATTGAGCCGATCGGTGTGTATTCAAAGAAATACAAAAGCCTCGATGAGCTTCCGGATGGTGCGAAAATCCTGATGAGCAACTCAGTTGCAGACCACGGCCGTATCCTGACTATGCTTGAAAAAGAAGGTCTCATCACTCTTAAAGAAGGCGTCGACAAAGTCAAGGCAACAATCGATGATATTGAAACGAACGAGAAAAACCTTGAGTTTGATACAGAATATGAAGCATCCCTCCTTCCGCAGATCTACAACAATGATGAAGGCGATGCGGTTCTGATCAACTCTAACTATGCCATTGATGCAGGCCTGAACCCGATCAAAGACTCTATAGCGATTGAAGACAAGGAATCTCCGTATGTGAACGTAATCGCTGTTAATAGCGGCGATGAAGATAAAGAAGCCGTCAAGGCGCTTGTAGAAGTGCTCCACTCTAAAGAAATCCAGGACTTCATCCTTGAAAAATATGAAGGTGCAGTTGTTCCTGTATCTGAGTAATAAAAGAAAAAGGCAGCCGCTTAAAATGCAGGCTGCCTTTTCTTATGCCAAAAAACAGCACATGCGGTTCCATTTCATCCCGCATAGCATTTCTGAAAATAAAACATACTAACTGTGTTAAAGATTTAAGGAATGGAGTGGACACGAATGGAGCATTCACACGAACCATCAAATTCAATCGAAGCAGCTCTTCATGACTATAAAATGGGCCTTGGCACATTTACACAAAAAATGCCGGATCTTGCACAGCATTATAATGCATTCACAGAAGCATGCTTTAAAGAAGGCAGCCTGTCCCAAAAGCAAAAGCAGCTGATTGCACTGGGAATCAGCCTGTATTCACAGGATGAGTACTGCATCATTTATCATGTGAAAGGCTGCATTGACCAGGGAGCGAGTGAAGAAGAAGTGCTTGAAGCTGTCGGCGTTACAGCGGCATTTGGCGGCGGGGCAGCGATGAGCCAGGCAGTCACGCTTGTGCAGGAAGCAATGGATGAACTGAATCAGGGACAGCTGAAGCAATAAAAAGCCAGCCTTTCCATATGATCAAGCAGCCCTGCCGCGAAAAGCAGGGCTGTTCCTTTTTGCTTGCTGGATGGACTGATGGAAGAGGGTCAACCTTTATTTGGAAGAATTCAGCCGGAATTGTAAGGATGCCGGAGTTGAAGTCCCTTCAAGGGGAGATACCTTAATGAATTATTCAAAATGAGGTTTTTTCCTGTTTGAGCGTGGTATAGGAGGAGTGTTACGATAACTCATGAGGAAAAATAAATCGCGAAAGCGACAAAACCGAAAGGATTGATTTACTATCAGTCAGCTGGACTTGAATTACACAAGTGAAATGGAAAAAGCGATGTACAGTGCCCACGGTGTCGGCTATGAGGTTTACAGCCGAAAACATGATGTACGGATGAGCGTAGAAAAAAGGCGCGAGCAGGACTATTTGAAAAGCCAGCGTATGGTAGCAGACTTGGAAAGAAAAGTACATTCTTAAGAATAATATATAATAAGGAAGAAAACAGTTTGAACCAGTGTGATGCCGCACTGGTTTTTCTTTTAGAATAAAGCAGAAACAATATAGCCCGATTTTTCCGGAAGAGTAGGAGCCCGGCACTTACTTATGTTAAACTGAAGGGACTGCACCCGAATTCATGTACATTGAAAGCCGCTCTGCAGGGAAAAATAGTTTGGACATGCCTGGATTTCCAGTTTTGGGGTCAGGGAAGCGGAAAGGGTTTAGCCAATAAAAGTTCTTACCAGATAATTAATACTATCTGCGTGTTGTTAAAGAGTTGCTAACACTTTCTATTTGTTATAAGATTGTAATGAGAATAAAATGAGAATAGAGATTTGCGGCTTTTGCCGGTATATACAAATCTTTTTTATTGACGGAGGTATAATGATGGCTGGATCTACACTTAAAATTAATGATCTTCATGTTTCTATTGAGGACAAAGAAATTCTTAAAGGGGTCAACCTGGAAGTGAAAGGCGGAGAAATCCATGCGATTATGGGTCCTAACGGAACCGGTAAATCAACCCTTTCTTCTGCAATCATGGGCCACCCTAAGTATGAAGTAACCTCAGGAAGCATTGAATTGGATAACGAAGATGTACTTGAAATGGAAGTGGATGAGCGTGCGCGTGCAGGCCTGTTCCTTGCCATGCAGTACCCAAGCGAAATCAGCGGTGTTACAAATGCGGACTTCCTGCGTTCGGCAATCAACAGCCGCATGGAAGAAGGCAATGAAATTTCATTGATGAAGTTCATCCGCAAAATGGACAGCAAGATGGATTTCCTGGAAATGGACCAGGATATGGCGCAGCGCTATCTGAATGAAGGCTTCTCCGGCGGGGAGAAGAAGCGCAACGAAATCCTGCAGCTGATGATGATCGAACCGAAAATCGCGATTCTTGATGAAATCGATTCCGGGCTTGATATCGATGCCCTGAAGGTCGTTTCAAAAGGGATCAACGATATGCGCGGCGAAGACTTCGGCTGCCTGATCATCACTCACTATCAGCGCCTTCTTAACTACATCACTCCTGACCATGTGCATGTCATGATGCAGGGACGCATTGTTAAATCAGGCGGGCCTGAGCTTGCACAGCGACTTGAGGCTGAAGGCTATGACTGGATCAAAAAAGAACTTGGCATTGAAGACGAAACCGTAGGGCAAGAAGCGTAAGCGTTAGGGGGATCACGATGACTATTGAAACTAAATTGCCGTTTGATAAAGAGTATATCAGCTCTTTTTCAAAAGAAATGGGTGAACCGGCCTGGCTGACAGAATTGCGTGTGAAAGCTCTTGCTGACGCTGAGACGCTGCCAATGCCGAGACCTGATAAAACGAAGATCGATAAATGGAACTTTACACAGTTTGAGAAGCATATTGTGGAAAGTGAAGACTTTGGCTCGCTGGACAATCTTCCGGAACAAGCCAAATCCTTGATTGACCTGGATAAAGAGAACAGGAACCTGTATATCCAGCGGAATAACCGTCCGGCCCACCTTTCTCTTTCGAAAGAACTGCAGGACCAGGGCGTCATTTTCGCCGATATCTTTACAGCAGCGCGCGAGTACGGCGATCTTCTGCAAAAGTACTTCATGAAGGATGGCGTAAAGGTGGATGAACACCGCCTGACTGCCTTGCATGCAGCACTTCTGAACGGCGGAGCATTCTTATATGTGCCGCGCAATGTCGAAGTGTCTGAGCCGATTCAGGCGATCTATCTGCATGATGACAAAGATGCAAATATCTTCAACCATGTCCTGATCGTGGCTGAAGATAACAGCAGCGTTACTTATGTTGAAACATACCTTTCAACGGTCGATTCAGCTGAAGGGATTTTCAATATCGTGACTGAAGTTCTTGCAGGGACTAACAGCAGGGTGCAGTACGGAACAGTTGATAACCTTGCAAAAGGAATCACTACTTATGTCAACCGCCGCGGAAGGGCGGAAAGGGATGCCCGCATTGAATGGGCTCTTGGCCTCATGAATGATGGAAACACGATTTCCGAAAACGTAACGAACCTGATCGGCGACGGTTCTGTCGGCGACACGAAGACTGTTGTCGTCGGACGCGGAGAACAAAAGCAGAACTTTACGACAAGTGTCGTCCATTTTGGCAAAAATACAGAAGGCTATATCCTGAAGCACGGCGTTATGAAAGAAAGCGCATCTTCCATCTTCAACGGAATCGGCAAGATTGAACATGGTGCAACCAAATCGAATGCAGAGCAGGAGTCCCGTGTTCTCATGCTGAGCGAAAAGGCCCGCGGCGACGCAAACCCGATCCTTCTCATCGATGAGGATGATGTAACGGCAGGCCACGCAGCATCTGTCGGCCGTGTCGATCCGACCCAGCTTTACTACCTGATGAGCCGGGGAATCCCGCAGACAGAGGCGGAGCGTCTTGTCATCCACGGATTCCTTGCTCCGGTCGTGAAAGCACTTCCGATCGAAGGAGTCAAAAAGCAGCTTGTTGATGTGATTGAAAGGAAAGTTAAGTAATGGATTTCAAGGATATCCGTGAACATTTCCCTATTTTAAACCAGGAAGTCAACGGAAGGCCTTTGGTTTACCTTGACAGCGCAGCAACTTCCCAGAAGCCTGTACAGGTCATCGAGGCTTTGGATCAGTATTACCGCGGATATAATTCCAATGTCCACCGCGGGGTGCATACCCTCGGTACCAAGGCGACTGATGCGTATGAAGGTGCAAGGGAAAAGGCAAGGAAATTCATCAATGCCCGTTCGATCGAGGAAGTCATCTTCACGAGCGGGACAACGAGCGCATTGAATATGGTTGCTTCAAGTTATGGCGGAGACAATCTTTCCGAAGGGGATGAAATTGTCATCTCCTATATGGAGCACCACAGCAATATCATCCCGTGGCAGCAGGCAGCCAAAAGAGCTGGAGCGGTGCTGAAGTACGTCCCTCTTCAGGAGGACGGCAGCATTTCACTGGAGGATGTCCGCAAGACGGTTACAAATAATACCAAGATCGTCAGCATCATGATGGTTTCCAATGTACTTGGCGTCATGAACCCGGTCAAGGACATCGCGAAGATTGCCCATGATAATGGCGCAATCATGGTGGTGGACGGTGCACAGGCTGCGCCTCATATGAAGGTGGATGTCCAGGATCTTGACTGCGACTTCCTTGCTTTTTCCGGACACAAGATGTGCGGTCCTACAGGAATCGGCGTCTTATACGGCAAAAAGCAGCTTCTTGAAAACATGGAGCCTGTCCTCTTCGGCGGAGAGATGATCGACTTTGTGGATCTCTATGACTCTACCTGGAAGGAGCTTCCCTGGAAGTTTGAGGCAGGCACACCGATTATAGCGGGAGCCATCGGCCTCGGTGCAGCGATCGATTTCCTTGAGGAAGTCGGCCTTGAAAACATTGAAGCTTATGAGCATAAGCTTGCCGCTTATGCAATGGAAAAAATGTCATCAGTTGAAGGCATGACCATTTATGGACCGAAAGATGCCGGCAAGAGAGCCGGGCTTGTGACCTTCAATCTTGATGATGTCCATCCGCATGATGTGGCGACTGTCCTTGATGCAGAAGGAATTGCTGTGAGGGCCGGCCATCACTGTGCACAGCCGCTGATGAAATGGCTCAAGGCTTCCTCAACAGCAAGGGCCAGCTTTTACCTGTACAACACGGAAGAAGATATTGATAAGCTTGTTGAAGGACTTGTTAAAACAAAGGAGTATTTCAGCGATGTCTTTTAATAATTTAGATACCCTGTACAGGCAAGTCATCATGGATCATTATAAAAACCCGCGCAATAAAGGGGTTCTTGAAGAAGATAGCAGCCTGACCATCAATATGAACAATCCAACCTGCGGAGACAGGATCCAGCTGACTTTGAAGGTTGAGGATGGAAAAGTGGCGGACGCCAGGTTCGACGGCGAAGGCTGCTCTATCTCCATGTCTTCGGCATCCATGATGACCCAGGCAATCAAGGGCCAGAAGGTTGAAGATGCTTTAAAGCTCTCAAAGATCTTCTCTGATATGATGCAGGGCAAAGAGTATGATGACGATTTGGATTTGGGTGATATAGAAGCACTGCAGGGCGTTTCAAAATTTCCGGCCCGCATCAAATGTGCGACTCTTTCATGGAAGGCCATGGAAAAGGGCCTGAAGGAAGAAGAACAACAATAAAACGGCAGTATAGAGCTTAAAGCTCTGTCTGCCCTGAATGGAGGAAAACGACGATGGCTAAAAAGATGCCTGAAATCGGTGATTACAAGTACGGATTTGCCGATAAAGACGTTTCCATTTTCCGCTCAAAACGTGGTTTGACGAAGGAAATCGTAGAGGAAATTTCAAAGCTGAAAGAAGAGCCGCAGTGGATGCTTGACTTCCGTTTAAAATCTCTTGAACATTTCTACAACATGCCAATGCCTCAATGGGGCGGAGATTTAGCGTCATTAAACTTTGATGAAATCACTTATTATGTAAAGCCTTCTGAAAAGACAGAACGCTCTTGGGACGAAGTGCCAGAAGAAATCAAGCAGACGTTTGATAAGCTTGGCATCCCGGAAGCGGAGCAGAAATACCTTGCAGGTGTATCTGCGCAGTACGAATCAGAAGTTGTTTACCATAACATGCAGGAAGACCTTGAGGCAAAAGGGATTGTATTTAAGGATACAGACTCTGCTCTAAGGGAAAACGAAGATCTTTTCCGCGAGCACTGGGCGAAGGTAATCCCTCCGACCGACAATAAGTTTTCAGCGCTGAACTCTGCTGTATGGTCAGGCGGTTCCTTCATCTACGTGCCAAAAGGCATAAAGGTGGACACTCCGCTTCAGGCTTACTTCCGAATCAATTCAGAGAATATGGGGCAGTTCGAGCGTACGCTCATCATCGTTGACGAAGGCGCCCATGTCCATTATGTTGAAGGATGTACAGCTCCGGTTTATACAACAAACTCCCTTCACAGTGCTGTTGTAGAAATCATCATCAAAAAGGATGCCTACTGCCGTTATACGACCATCCAGAACTGGGCAAACAACGTATACAACCTTGTAACAAAGAGGGCTGTATGTGAAGCCAATGCCACAATGGAATGGATCGACGGAAATATCGGCTCCAAGCTGACAATGAAATACCCGGCTGTTATCCTAAAAGGAGAAGGCGCCCGCGGCATGACTCTTTCCATTGCACTTGCAGGGAAAGGCCAGCACCAGGACGCTGGAGCAAAAATGATCCACCTTGCTCCAAATACTTCTTCTACAATCGTATCAAAATCAATCTCCAAGCAGGGCGGTAAAGTAACATACCGCGGAATCGTGCACTTCGGCCGCAAAGCGGAAGGCGCGCGTTCAAACATTGAGTGCGATACACTGATCATGGATAATCAGTCTACTTCTGATACAATTCCATACAATGAAATCCTGAATGATAACATCTCGCTTGAACACGAAGCGAAGGTATCAAAGGTTTCGGAAGAGCAGCTGTTCTATCTGATGAGCCGCGGCATCTCTGAAGAAGAAGCGACAGAAATGATCGTCATGGGCTTCATTGAGCCATTTACAAAAGAACTTCCAATGGAATATGCAGTTGAAATGAACCGCCTGATCAAGTTCGAGATGGAAGGTTCCATCGGCTGATCAAGCTTGAGCCCATCCGGGAATTTTTCCGGATGGTTTTTTTGTTGTTAAGGAATTTATAAAATGTAAGTCTTGTGGATAATCATTATTTCTTGATCAACGTCCGGCAGCTGCGCCGAGGTCACAAACCAAACCTCCAAAGAGGCAAGGAACGCCTTTCCGGGAGGTTTGTCTTGAGGCCCCCAGGAAGCTGGTCATGCAGACGTTGCTGCAGGACGTGGCGTTCTTGGTCTGCGTTCCTTAACGGTGATCAAGGCGCTTGCGCTTTTGTGCCTCTTTTAAAGGCACCTTGAAGGCGGCCTGGCAGGTGTTCTTGTATAATGGAGGCAGGAGTGCTTCGTGGTTTTTATATTTGTTAAAGAGGGAAAATAGAACGTTACATAGAGAACAGGAAGGAGGCGGCAGCATGATCAATATAGGACTCACAGGCTGGGGTGATCATGACAGCCTGTATAAAAAGGGCATATCCCCGCGTGATAAGCTGAAGGAATATGCAGCATACTTCCCCACCGTTGAGGTGGATGCTTCTTTTTATGCTGTCCAGCCTCTGAGGAATGCACATAAATGGACGGAAGAAACGCCTGACGGTTTTGAATTCATCGTTAAAGCCTATCAGGGGATGACCGGACATCAGCGCGGTGAGATCCCTTTTGACAGCAAGGAAGAGATGTTTAACGCATTTAAGGAGTCCTTGCAGCCTTATATCGCCAAGGATAAGCTCGGCATGGCGCTGTTTCAATTTCCGCCATGGTTTGACTGCCGCAGGGAAAATGTTGATTATCTGCGCTGGTGCAAGGAGCAGATGGAGGATATCCCATGTGCCCTGGAATTCCGTAATCAAACATGGTTTTATCCGGAAATGAAGGACAGGACCTTAAGGTTTATGGAGGAGGAAGACTGGATTCACAGCATTTGCGATATGGATTAGTATGCCTGGGGGATATTAATACATAAAATAATTTATATAAGTTAAACCTTTAATTTATAAGAGTTTGAACAAGGGACTATTTCACACAATAGTTTCTTTTTTTGTGTGGATGTAATTTCTATAATAGGTTAATATAGGATGTATAAAGTTATAGGACTATTTGCTTATTAGTTTAAGGGGACAGAGTCCCGTAGCGGGTAGCGGTAAGGAGAGAATCACAGTGAACTATAAATTTGTAGTAAAACAAATATATGTAAAGGAAATACGACAAGGGAAATTAGTTGATGAGGAAAAGATATTCTTGTGTATTGAAAATAAAACGACAGGAATGGTTTTACCACATCCATTATCTAATTTCATTAAAAGTACATATGATAGAAAATCATTAGCTCTTAAATCACAGAAAAATTATGCAGATGAGGTCAAACAGTTTTTGGAATACATTGTAGATAGTATAGATGATGAAGAGGAAATGTTTATAGACCTAAAACATAACGGTATATCTGCTCTACGATTAGTACATGGTGCAAGTTACATAACACATCTAACCCAAAGAGTGAGAATAGGAGAAATTAAACAACCTAAAAGAGTTAGTGATGCTGAACGCATACTTACAAAATTGTATTTCTGGTTAAGTGAGCAAAAACTAATTAATGAGAAGGTGCAATACAGAGAGGAGATTAGAAGCGTAAAAGGAAAAAAGGAAACTTATATTCGTAGTCCGTTTGATAACTTTGAACTTGGTACAGAATATCCCAATAGAAACGAAAATGGAACTACCGAAGAGAGATTAAAAGACTTTGGTGAAGGAAGATTAGACCTTGTAAATCGTTTTTTAAGAGTTGCTGAAGCGGAAGCCCCTGATATTGCATTAGGAATTGCTTTTCAATGTTATGGGGGATTGAGAAAAGGAGAAGTAGTAAATCTATTACGTAGTAGCATAAAAGAACCCAAACAAAATGCTACAGGCGAGTTTACTGTGAACATAAAGGACAATCAGAAGACACTCTTTCCAGAAAAGAAACTGACGGTTGGTGAACAAGTTAAGAATCCGAGAATGCAAGTAATATTTAAAGTTCCCATTGTATTAGAGTTATTAGAGAGGCATAAGCATCGGTTAAAACTTTTAGAGGAAAAAGGGAAATTAAAAAATGAACATGCTTTATTTTGTTCAATTCATACAGGAAAACCGATTTCTGGGATTGCGTATTGGGAACGATTTATAAAGATTAAAAACAAATTCTTGGAAAACCTGCTTACATATGATGAAAAATCTTATCAATTATTAACTTCAAAAAATTGGTCAACTCATATCGGAAGAGGTATTTTTACTAATACTCTTGTCTTTTTATTAGGATGGTCTGCCGAGGAAGTGAGGATTATGAGGGGAGATAGAAATATTCAATCCGCTAAGGATTATATAGAAGAGCATAATGTTAGGGTAAAAACCGAGGTGGCAATTGAAAAAATAGCTAAAGCAACAATACAATCAGAAAAAAAATATACAAAAATCGAAGATATAAGGGGCTTGTAAATGGAAAGCTATGAAACATTTTTCAATTTGTATAAAAAGTACGGATTAGAAAATTATGGAATTAGGAGTGATTATAAAAAAATTCAGCAATTACTCGATAGTAACGAAATTGAAGGTATGAGAGTAGATGGGAATCTATATATTTCGGTTCAATCCCTGGAGCGTTATATCAATAAAGTAGATACTGTACGAAACGATTATATGCCATTGGGGGAATTTATTTTTGAATTAACAGGGAAGAACTACGAAAAACTCCCTAATTTGCGTAAACTTAAGGAATTCGTTGAACAAACATGTATTGAGTTACTAATTTTAGATATTCCGATAACCAGAAATGAAAAGTATTTTATAAAGAAACTTAGTTATGAAAAATTTTTACAAGATTATATTTCATTAACCGATGCTTTTAATAAAGATAAGCTATATTCTGAAGTTAGAATTTTTAGAGACCGCCTAATTAATCAAGGAATTGAAATTGTTGTTTTTAAAAGATATTACGAATTCCAGTATGTTAAGAAGAAAGAACTGGAGGCCATTGAGGATAGAATAAATGTAAAAGAGGTGATGGAACAATTAGGATTATTACAACATAACTTCTATGGAATAATTAAACTTTATAACATCAAAATCCTTAGAGGAACAAAAACTTCAAACACCTATAACCAAACATTTATGAGTAGAAAAGACTGTCAATTTTTAAAAGATTTACAATTAAAAACCTTAAATGAATTGAAGGAAAATACCTATACATACGAAGAAATTGTTCAGCTTTACAATGAAATTGGTGGTGTATCCCCATATGAAAAAGTTCTAAAAGAATTTGCAGTCTCAGATGGGGTTCCTTTAATAGTTAGAACTGAAAAATATAAATACAAGATGTCGTTATACAACAAAGATGGTATTGATAGATATTTAAATCAACTAAAAAAGGAAAAAGAAATATCAAGGCTAAATAGTTTAACGACAGATAATTATTACCAACTTTTACTTCAAATCCTTGACATCGAAGATGTTCGTTTTTCTAATAATGCCCCAATTACAAAGGAGCTTTGGTTCCAGTTTGCTAAATGGAGACTTAGTAATATGGGGGGGAATGAGGAAACTTGTAAATCCAGAGTAGCAGGATTTAGATTCGCTACAAAACTAATGGCTGAATTAACAATATCGAAAGAAATACATGAGTTTTCTGAGAAGGAACTTAATTTGAGTATTTTTAACAATCATGTACAAATGACTTATCAAAAAGAGATATATTCCTTCTTACATAATATCGGACAAAGACTTGAAGAAAAATCAGGGAGAAGGATATTTAACATCTCCAAATTAAACTTCAAGAATACTAAAAATTATACCTTAGATAAAAAACAGAAAGACATTTATCCTCTTGATGAATACATAGCTGTTTATACTTATGTAAAAGATTATGAGATTCATAAGCAATATTCGATACAAAGTGTAAGAATCGCTTTGAAAAATAATGATTTATGGAAGAACAAAGAGTATAAGAAATATGATTCTATGTGGTTGTATGTATTACTACATATGAACAACGGCTGGAGAAATGGTACAGTTGTAGAGTTTCCAAGGTATCCCTTTGACCTTTTTGATAAATTGAATCTGAATTCAATTGAATCGTTAGAAAATCTGCAATTGTCATATAGTGAGGCAGAAAAAATTGTAAGATTTTATCAAACACAATGGTTTGAACATAACAAGAATAAAGAAAAAGCTACATTCTATTGTTCAAGTGAACTTATTTTACCAATGGCTTACGCCATTTTAATATGCGAATTTAGATGTAGACAACTTCATCTTTATGACGAACCAAATTTAATACACTTTTATAATTCAAGAAATCAAGTTAATTCAACTATTCATGATTCGTTTTTTAAAGGATATCGACAGGATTTTAAATTTGAATCGAGAAAAATGAACCGAACTGTTTTAGTTTATACAAGTTCTGTAGTTGAATCTACCTTGGGTGACCCAATAGAGGTGGCACAGCATTTAAGAGGACATACTACAAGTGATACAACTAATATTTATTTTCAAATACCACAAGAGCATTTAGATTTTATTACGGAACAACTCTTCGACACAGGTTATTTTGGCTTCATCTATTCTAAGATAAACAATTTGTTGATTAGCGATACCCCCAAAAATAAATTAGAACAAACTCAGCAATCAATGGAACTAAAAGAGTTACTTGGAGACGTTGTTAAATTGGAAGATACTACATCATACTTAAATCAACTGTCGCAAGAACAACAAGAGTTGGGAGATTATTTAGAGCATACCCCCAAAGAGGAATTAAAGCAAAAATTAAATTTAATCAATTTAGGACTTTCTCCTGCAAAAGAAGAAACGTATCAATGTCTTTTTGCCAATTGTATTGCCAACCAAACAGAATGTAATAAGTGTCCCTTTTCGATACCACATTTCTATTCATTGTCTACCATTTGTAAAAGAATAAAAAGAATGCTTCATCGTTATCAGAACATTATTGGAAATTCCGATATTCCCGAAGGAGAGAAAACAAAACTTTTTAATTTATTATTAAAAGACTATAAAAGCCTTTACCGAGCAAAAGAAAAATTTGGTGCAGAAATTGTTGAGATGCTAATTGATGATGACATGACTGACTTTATGGAGACATTTCACATACTACCAGAACCAGATATACAATATATAGATTGAAGGGAATAGCATGGGAACAGTAGATATAATCGATGAATTATTAAACATAGTGCATGACTATAACGAGCAGAGTTTTGACCTCGAAAATTCAATAAACGAATCAAGAGCTATACTTGAATGTGAGATGAATACAAATCATTTAAGTGATTGTCAATTTGAAAAAGATAAATGGTACTTGGAAAATATCTTAGAAGCAAAGAAAATATCAATTGATTTTAGTAGGATTATAGAAGCTATTCAATTCAATCATCAAATAAATACTACACAATTTATTGATATAGTAAAGTGCTGGACTGCTTCATTAATTGATGAAGGATATCGTTCAGCCGTTATAGAGGTAATGGTAAATAGTGGACTAAGACAATTTTTGATTTTAACTAAAGGTCTTACCGAAGGTAATGAAGAACAATTTGTGGATGAATTTAAACACTTCTCTGACAAAATGAAAAGGTCTATTTGTACGAGTTGCTTAAATTTTTTGGATTATTATAGTGGTTTTAACGATGGTAATGACGAGTATATAGCTTTGTTACATTCCGTAAGACCATCTTGGAAAGAGCATAGAAGATTACTTCCCCCGTCTAAAGACATTTTGATTTTTTCTAAGGTTTTACAAGATTATTTTTCAAAGGAACTATCTGAACAAGAATATTTGAGATGGTTTCCTGTTTGGTTATGGTGGAACTTAACCTCATTAATTCCAATGAGACCATCGGAGTATTGCACTGTTGAACGTAACTGTATTTTTCAAAGGGAAGGTATCTTTTATATTAAGTTACCGAGACATAAACAGAAGCAGAACAGCAGAAAGATACAGATTTTAGATACAATTAAAATTCCAGAAAATTTGTTTAGAAAAATTGAGGACTATCAGAAATTAACGGAACGCTTTGGGAAATCAGATACTTTGATTTCTTACCGTTCTCTACCTTCCATTGTTCATGAAAAAGTATTTTCCAAAAATATATATCTTAATAAACGATTAAATCCTAACAAATTTACAATCAATAATTTTAGATTTCTTTTAAATTCCTTTTATGACTATATAGTTTTTGGAGAATATAGAGTTACTTTCTCCGAAAATGAAATTGAGGGATTTTCTATTACAAGGAAACTAAGACCAGGTGATACAAGACACCTTGCATTTATAAATTTGCATAGACAAGGCTACCACGCCACAGAAATCGCTCGGCTTGGGGGACATGTTTCAATATATACACAAGGTCATTATTTTCACCATGTTGAAAAATCTGTAGACCTTGAGATATTAGAATTAATTCAAAAATTTGATTTAGATAGTTACAGTAATAAAATTTCTGATAAGGAATCAAAGCAAGAACACTCAATGAGTATGTCGTTTATTGAAAAGTTTGTATTAAGACCACCATTGACCGATTTTAAAAGGAAAATGAAAGACGGTTACTGTACCTATAAAGAACAGATATGCCCAGTAGAGGACTGTTGGGAGTGTAATGATTGGTGGAGAATTTCATCGGAAGAGTTTATGGAAAAACAACATATATTGACACAGAAACTTAATGATAGTCAGTCTGAAATAGAGAACGTAATTGAAAACCTTAAAAATTTATACAAAGGGATTTACAATTATGGAAAAGATGAATTTTATTCACTTAATAACACAGAGATACAAAAAGAACTAACTAATAAATCAAGGCGTGTAGATAACGCAATCAGGAAATATGTAAATCTGATGATGGTAAAAGAAAGGATTGTTGGGAGTGGAGACAAGGGGTAGAAAGCGTAAAGAATTTCCTGTCGAAGAAATTGATAATATAGTCTACCGTTTTACTCAAGAAGAGAAACTTACAGGGTGGATAAAGTATTCAGAAGTGTATCGCTTCGCTAAAAAGCTATACGAGAACGGAGAAATACCGTATAAATTAAGCGATGAATTTTGGAGAAGGAATGAACGTCAAGGAAAACAAGCGATTGATAAAGCAAATAAGGCTTATGAAACGACAATCACAAATAAAAAGGCTACGGTAACTGATACCTATGTAGATACGGAAGACTGTGTTAATAAGTATTTTACAGGTAAACCGTCTGACAGAAAAAGACTAATTCAGGCATTAAAACTAAATGAAAAAAAAGCAAAGGATTCAAATAAGCACTTGTCTCAAATCGAAGATTTAAAACAAGAAATAATTACTCACAAGGACACAATCAAGGAGTTAAAAGAATTAGTAGAACAACAGCAAATGATTTTATTTTCATGGTTCAATGCAAGTCATAAATCGGAAGTTCCCTTAATCAATTTAGTTACTACAGGAAAGTCAAGACATCCTATCGTAAATTACTTTTTTGAAACGGCATTTTCTTCTCCAGAAGTTGGTTATGACAAGTTTAGTGAGTATATTACTAATATCACCAATAACGAGGTATTGCCGAAGGTAAAAAGTAC
The DNA here is from genome assembly GCF_984799205.1 of Bacillus sp. SRL543. NCBI lineage: Bacteria > Bacillati > Bacillota > Bacilli > Caryophanales > Bacillaceae > Bacillus > Bacillus sp. SRL543. The sequence continues at coordinate 3,985,160 of NZ_OZ481794.1, read as the reverse complement.
AAATGTAGTTACCCCAATTAAGAAAAATAGATTTCAGGAAATAACAGAGCAATATAAAGAAAACGAGTAACATCTTCCTCAAGGGTACAGGATAAAGAAAATAAGGAGAGAGAGTAAATGGATAAAGAAGAAATTTCTCAATCAATTGTTGGGGTTTTGAATAATCCAGAATATAAAACCAAAGTTTTGAACGAGTTACATAAACTAAGTTCCGAAATGGTAAAGATGATGAAATATGAAGAGAAAGTCTCGAAGGTTCGTGTACTAAACCTGTTGTTAATAAATGCTTATAGGAGTTTTAATTCTTTTATTACATTATTAGAAAATAATCATTTTAATGATGCGTTCCTTCTAACTCGAAAAATAGCAGAGATACTAATTAGGATAGAATATCTGTCTATAACAAATACGTTTGATAACTACCTACGTGAGAAAAGCATTGAACAAGCTAAAGTGCTTCATTCATTAATTAATTCTCATAATATTAAACATGTTTCTCAATCATCCCTATGGGATGTACGGTATAAGATAATCGCAGATTGTAAAGCTATTCACAATGACCAAATTAATGGCAAATTTGAAAATACCCCAAATGTGGAGCAAATGGCAGAAAAGGCAGGGATGTTAGTTTTATACAAGAAGACATACGGTGCTTTATCTAAATTTGTTCATAGTAATATGAGTATTGAGAATTTTTATTTATATAAATTAAATAACGAGCTCTATTACGATACAGATGATACTGATTATAATTTCGATAAGGGTACTGTTAGCAGTACAATAGATATTACGCTTTACTGTTTTTATCTAATCATAGTTAAATATAGTTCAGAATTAGATATCTATAAAGAACAAATAAAAAAATTCAATGAAGAGTTCTTTGTATTTGTATCAATGGATTTAGTAACAGGGAGATTTAAATCAAACGTAGATTTTACATTGAACTTAATTAAAAACCTGACTGGTGTGGATATTCCAAAAGAAGAGAGCGACTTAGAACATGAAGTAATGTTTGTTCAAGACGATTTATCCGCTTTAAAAGAAAGTTGGATAAAGTTGGAGTCGTTAGTAAAGAAAAAGGAAATTGAATTAAGAAATTTATAGGTGAATATGTATATTTCACTCTTGATTATGGTTAATTATCCAATATTACAACTCAAATTTTTATTTCACACAATCTATGTTGGGGTAAATTCATTCCAAACTATGATAAATTAGTTTTTATGTAATTTTAAACAATAATTTATCGAATCCAACGTGATGAACCCCAGTCCGGCGAGGGGTCCGTCCCAACAGTCCTGGAAAGCACACATCCGGAAAAGGTGCTTGTCCGTTTCCATGGAAGGAATGTGCATGGCTGGCAGAAAAGGAATGCGGAGAACTGGCGGGAAGTGAGATACCTCTACCGCTATAATGAAGAAGAGCTTTCCGGCTGGGCCCCGGCGCTCCGGGAACTGGAAAAAAGCACAAAGAAGGTATATGCTGTTTTCAATAATAATTCAGGCGGGGATGCGGCAGATAATGCCCTCCAGCTGGTCGATATGATGGGGATTGAGTATACAGGCCTGGCACCCCGGCAGCTTGACCTATTTTAAAATGAAGAAGGACGCCGCCATCGCGATGACCGGTCTGCTGGCCGGCCCTGCATTGGTCTGATGGAAAAAGGAAAGAAGGTTTCATGTTTGAAAGAAGTTATCCATATTTACCATACAAATGATTTGCACAGCCATTTCAGCAAATGGCCGAGGATTCATCGCCTCCTGACAGAAAGGCGCAGATGGCACAAAGAAGCAGGGGAGGATTCCTTTTTTTTCGATATTGGCGACCATGTCGACCGCTGGCATCCGCTGACAGAAGCTACCGGTGGGAAGTGCAATACAGACCTGCTCAATGAAGCAGGCTGCACTGCTGCTGCCATCGGCAATAATGAGGGAATCACCCTTCCTTTTGGGGAGTTGGACAGCCTTTATGAAAAAGCTGCTTTTGATGTCCTGACAGCGAATCTTTTTTACCAGGATGGCCATAGGCCGCCCTGGGCCAAGCCATATGCCATCTATGAGACTGACAGCGGCCTGAAGCTGGCCGCTGTCGGTGTTACAGCAGACTATGAACATTTTTATGAACTGCTCGGCTGGAAGCTGACAGATCCTTTCGAAGAGCTTAGAAAGGTATTTCCTGAGGTAAGGGAACAGGCCGATGTTATCGTCATCCTGTCACATCTGGGCATTCATGATGATGAAAGGCTGGCGGCTGAATTTCCGGAAGCAGATGTGATTCTTGGCGGCCATACCCATCATATTCTGCATGAAGGGAAAATGGTGGAAGATTGCTTGCTGGCAGCCGCCGGTAAGCACGGGTTTTATGCCGGGCATGTTATGCTGGAGATCGACATGGAAATGAATACAGTCACCGGCAAAAAGGCTCAGCTGTATGATACAAATGAACTGCCCCCAGCTGCTGATGAGGAGCATATCATCGAAGAGCTCTACCGGAAGGGAAAAAGCCTGCTCGATGTACCGGCAGCGGCACTCCCAAACGGAGGGATCGGCAAAAAGCAGATGGCCGCCCTGCTGTGTGAAGCACTGCAGGAGAAGTGCTTAGCAGATGCTGCCCTTCTTAATGAAGGCTTGATCCTCGAAGGGCTGGAGAAGGACGAAGCGACCAAATATGATCTCCACAGAATCTGCCCTCATCCGATTAATCCATGCAAAGTCATGCTGACTGGGGCTGAGCTGAAGGAAGTGTTACTTCATGCAGAAAGTGATGAGTGGGAGCAGCTTCAGGTTAAAGGGCTTGGTTTCCGCGGGACCTTGATGGGAAAGATGATCAGCACCGGCATTATAATGGATTCATCAGGCGGGTTACAGATTGGCGGGCAGAAGCTGGACAAAAAGAAAACCTATTCCCTCGCCATCCCGGACATGTTTACATTCGGTCCCTTTTTCCCTGAAATCAGCAGGGCAGCCGAAAAGGAATATTTCTTTCCCGATTTCCTGCGGCATCTGCTGGAATGGAAGCTGCAGCAGCTTCAATAATATCCCGGCACCCTTTTCCTTGCGCTTACATAATCTGTTAAGAAGCGAAAGGAGTGGATACTTATGATGGAACTGTCGCCTGTCATCATCGACGGCCATACCTTTTTAAGCGTATCCGTTCAGCTGCCGAAAACGACCCTGCTCGCTGTATCGAGCGATAAGGGCTATATTATGTGTGGAGCGCTGGACGTCGCCCTGCTCAATGAAAAGCTGAAGGACCGGAAAGTGATTGCCGGTAGGGCTGTTGGCGTCCGCACGATCGAGCAGCTCCTGGAGGCACCGCTCGAATCGGTCACTTTTGAGGCTGAAGAACTTGGAATCCATAAAGGCATGACCGGCAAGGTCGCCCTGCTGAAAATGCTGTAGAAAAGCGAGCCGCCGCAGGCGGCTCTTTCTTTGTCCTGCAGGAATAATTCACTCTAAATAGAGGCCCAAAGACATTCCTTCATGTAAAGGAATACCATTATCAGTCGTATTTTGTAGAATTTTCTACTATAATATGGGTAGGATGAAGGACGTAAACTGAGACTGAGACCGAAATGATTGGAGCCTTTATATGAGATTAGTAGCTACCTCATCTATACATCCGGGGAGCATTCTTGCAAAAGAAATTGTAAGCGACAAAGGAATCGTGCTCGTCAGCGACGGAGTGGCGCTTACGGAAAAGCTGCTTGCAAGGCTCGCGGACCTCGGTGTCACCTATATATATGTGAAGGACCCGAGAACGGATGATATCGAGTCCGGCAGCTCGATCGATGCGGCCATGAAAAGGAAAGCGGTATCTGCCATCGAGGCAGCGTTCACCCAGCTAAAGAAAGGGAACAAGCTTTCAGACTCGATCATTATTGAGAAATCGTCAAAAAGCTTTAAACAGATCATCAGGGATCTGGTGCAGCAGATTAAAGATAATAAAGATCTGTTTGGCATATTGGCGGACGTTTGCACATATGACAGTTATATTTTCTCCCATTCTTTGAATGTGACTCTCTATTCCCTGGCAATCGGCATAGAGCTGAAGCTAAAGCCGCAGGAGCTGGATATGCTGGGGATCGGGGCTATTCTCCATGATGTCGGCAAAATGAAAGTGCCGGCTGAAATTCTTTTTAAGAGCGGAAAACTGACAGAAGAAGAATTCTCAGAAATTCAAAAGCATGCAGAAGCCGGTTTTGAAATTCTGCGCAAGGTACATACATTGCCTCTGCTTGCAGCCCATTGCGCCTATCAGCATCATGAGAGGCTGAACGGAAGCGGCTACCCAAGGCGGCTGGTTGAAGATGAGATCCATCTGTTTGCCAAGATCATTGCCGTCGCTGATGTATTCGATGCTGTTACCTCCAACCGTGTATACAGGGGGGCCATGCTGCCTCATGAGGGGCTCGAAATATTGTATGCAGGCTCAGGTAAACAATTTGATACAGCGGTGGTGGAAGCGTTCCGGCGCTCTGTCGCGGTCTATCCTTCCGGGATGATGGTTCATTTGAATGACGGCAGGACGGGAATTGTGATCCGTCAGAATAAAGGAGTTTCCGACAGGCCCGTCGTACGCATCCTGGAAGAAAAGGGGCTCCCCGTTGAACCTTTCGAGATTGATCTGGCAAAAGAACTTACCGTAATAATCACCGGGTGTGAAATGCGGATGCCGGCAGCAGCAAATAAAATCTAACTTTTTCTGCTAGTTCACTCCTTTACAGCATACATATAGCTTGTAAAGGGGGGATTTGCTTTGGCTAAATTCGGCGGCCGGCTCCCAAGGAAAGGCCCGCTTCCTTTCCGTTATGTCTTTTTGCTGACTTTTGTGTTTTTCATGTTCTCGACCGCAGCCGGAATATGGATCATCAATAAAGGGCTTGAACCGACCCTGATGAGCTACGCTGACTCTCAGACGAGGAAAATCGCATCGCTTGTCATTAACAATGCCATCAATAAAAAAATCACCAATGTAATGGACCTCGAGGACATGTTTGTTAAAAGCGGCGATGGTTCTGTCATAACCATCAATACCGAGAAGCTTAACCGTGTGAAGGCAGAGGTGACGGAACTTGTTCAGGACAATATAAAAAAGGCCGAACAGGGTGACCTCTCCTCACTGGAATCATTCACGGATATAGAGATTGAAACAAAAGGATCAAAAAAGCAGGATGGGATCATTTATTATGTCCCATTGGGCCAGGCAACCAATAATGCCCTGCTGGGGAATCTCGGACCCAGAATTCCAGTGAAATTCAACTCCGTAGGTTCTGTTACATCAAATGTGATCAGAAAAAGCGAAGACCATGGAATCAATAATGTATTAGTGGAAGTGTTTGTCCGCCTGGATGTCCAGGTCCAGATCATCATACCTTTTGCCACAAAGGTTATACATGTTCAGGAGGACGTACCAGTGGCCATGGGAGTCATTCCGGGAGATGTGCCCCAATTCTATAACGGGGGCGGCGGAGATTCTGCCCCTTCCATTGAACTGCCTGCTAATTAATGGATTTGCTAAAAAGAAGGGCGCCTGTTATAGTATTTAAAGAAATTAATATGACCTTATCATATCCGGTGGGGTAGAGGTGCAAAATTCAATAGTAAGATGTGCGAGGATGACAACTTTGACCGCATCAGAAAGGGAATATTTGCCGAAGCAATTGAAATGTGTCCGCATTCCATTGCTGGGGCTGCTTTGAAGAAGGGCAGCACTGTCATTATAAAGGCAAAGCAGGTATATGCTTTGATAAGCTTTATAATGGGGAGCTACAGATCGTGATGGAGAAACCTATTACTTAGAAAGAGTAATGATGGAGTTTTTCTATCATTGCTCTTTTTTATTATCTGCAGCAGTACAGAGCTGTGACTGCATCTTCGTCTGGAAGTTCCCCCCTGTCATCATACAAGGAGGAGGAAAGAAATTGGCAAACACGATATTTTCACTTTTGCCGCCGCTTGTGGCCATTTTAATGGTCGTTCTGACAAGAAAGGTATTATTATCTTTAGGTGTCGGGATCATAACCGCTGCCTTCCTGCTTGCCGACTTTGGCATCGGGAAAACACTGAGCATCATCTGGGAAGCCGTCAAGGGAATTTTTGTGGCTGATGGCGCACTGAATACTTGGAATGTATATATTATTTTATTTTTATTGGTCCTTGGTGTCATTACAGCTTTTATCAATATCTCCGGCGGCAGCCGCGCTTTCGGGGAATGGGCGATGAAACGGGTGAAAACCCGGGCCGGCGCCCAGCTTGTCGGTGCAGTGCTTGGCATCATTATTTTCATAGATGATTATTTCAATGCACTGGCGGTCGGCCAGATTTCAAGGCCGATAACGGACCGCCATAAAGTTTCAAGGGCAAAGCTTGCGTATCTGATCGACTCTACATCTGCCCCCGTATGTGTCGTTTCCCCTGTTTCGAGCTGGGGCGCCTATATCATTGCCCTTATCGGAACGATTCTTGCCGGCCATGGGGTAACAGAGTACTCGGCATTCTCAGCTTTCATGCAGATGGTGCCGATGAACCTTTATGTATGGACAGCTCTTGCAATGGTATTCATCGTGGCATTGAGGAATATACAGATAGGGCCGATGAAAGCCCATGAAGAGCGGGCTGTAAAAGAAGGACTGGTTCTGGATCCTGAAAAGCCTGCCCCTGGAGAACTGAAAGATGATCTTCCAACAAGCACGACCGGGTCAGTCGGCGATCTTGTCTGGCCGATCATTGCATTGATCATTGGAACCGTCGGAGCTATGATCTGGACTGGATACACAGCAGCAGAGGGAAGCGCAACGATCCTGAAGATCTTTGAAAATACCGATGTAGCGAAATCCCTTATCATCGGAAGCCTTATCGGGCTTTCTGCAACACTGCTTCTTTTCCTTCGCCAGGCTGTCGTCCTGAAGGGCGTAAGTGCAGGCGTTTTCGGAAAAGGGATCTGGGAAGGGATCAAATCCATGCTTCCTGCCGTCTATATCCTGATCTTTGCATGGGCGATCGTCGACCTGATCGGCCAGCTGGAAACCGGGACCTATCTTGCAGGTGTCGTGGAAAACAGCAATATCAGCCTTTCTCTGCTGCCAATCATATTGTTTGTGATTGCAGGGATCATGGCATTCAGTACAGGGACATCTTGGGGCTCCTTCGGGATCCTGCTTCCGATTGCAGGCGATGTCGTGGCAGCGACCGACATTTCGCTGCTTCTGCCTGCAATGGCAGCCGTATTGGCCGGAGCGGTGTTCGGGGACCACTGTTCCCCTATTTCAGATACAACGATCCTTTCATCCACAGGGGCCGGCTGCAACCATATCGATCATGTGCTGACACAGCTGCCGTATGCACTCATCTCAGCGCTGATCGCAGCTGTGGGTTACCTGGTGATCGGATTTACAGGAAGCACCATTTTTGCTTTAATTTCTGTCGCAGTCCTTTTAACTGCCTTTGCCTTCATTGCGGGGCGCGGGCAGGGAGCATCTGCTGAATTGACAGATTGACATTGAGAGGCATCCCGCACTAGGGAGCCTCTTTTTTATTTTGAATTTGGAAGTGTAATATGAAGAACGATTTATATGAAATTGCTGAATTTCATGGATAGTCTATCCAGCAGGGGAATATTAGTATATTAAGGAGGTGGATGGGCATTTAGGGGCTTGGGAGTTATTATTTAAAAATAATAATTTTCTGAAAATAAAGCTTTGACACCACAGGAAAATGTGGCTATACTATGTTTAGATTATACTAAAAAATCAGAAAATATAAAAGTTTCCAACTTTGAGACATGCTTTTCAAAAGAAGCTGGAAATGAAACGGGGGTAAATAGAACTATGGATAATCGTCCGCAATGGGGAACGAGAGCAGGTTTCATTATGGCAGCTGTCGGATCAGCGATCGGGCTGGGGAATATTTGGAGATTCCCTGCGGTAGCTTATGATAATGGAGGAGGCGCTTTCTTCTTTCCTTATCTGTTTGCACTTTTGACAGCGGGTATACCGATTCTCATCCTTGAATTTACACTTGGCCATAAGTACCGCGGCTCCGCTCCGCTTACGTATGCAAGGCTGAGCAAGAAGTATGAATGGCTTGGCTGGTGGCAGGTAGCGGTATCCTTTGTCATCTCCACTTATTATGCAGTCATCATTGCATGGGCCATGTCATTTGCAGGCTTCTCCTTCAACCAGAATTGGGGAGATGACCCGAACGGATTCTTTTTCGGCGAATATTTGCAGCTTGCAGATGCACCGGGGTCAATCAGCACGATCGTCCCAGGCGTATTCTTCCCATTGATCCTTGTCTGGATCATCACACTTGGCGTTTTGTTCAAAGGCGTGAAAAAAGGGATAGAAGTAGCGAACAAAATCTTTATTCCGGCACTTGTTATCTTATTTTTAATCATTGTTGTTCGCGCGCTGACCCTTGATGGCGCTGTCCAGGGGCTTGACGCATTCTTCAAGCCTGATTGGAGCAAAATTGCTGATCCTGGAGTCTGGGTGGCCGCATATGGCCAGATCTTCTTCAGCTTGTCGATTGGGTTTGCCATCATGATTACGTATTCCAGCTATCTGCCAAAGAAGACGGATCTGACAAACAGTGCATTCATCACTGGCTTTGCGAATTCCGGGTTCGAGCTTCTGGCAGGGATCGGTGTCTTTGCAGCTCTTGGATTTATGGCTGCACAGCAGGGTGTGCCGATCAACGAGGTTGTCTCCGATGGTGTCGGCCTTGCCTTTGTCGTTTTCCCGCAGATCATTAATGAATTCCCGGCACTAAACGGAATGTTTGGCTTCTTCTTCTTCCTGTGCCTGGTCCTTGCAGGTCTGACATCACTCATCTCAATCGTGGAAACCTTTGTTGCCGGCGTACAGGATAAGTTCAAAGTGTCCCGTACAAAAGCAGTATTGTTCGGCGGCGGTGCTTCAGGTATCATCTCAGTACTGTTTGCGACAGACGGCGGTCTTTACTTCCTGGATGCAGCGGATTATTTCATTAACCAGTTTGGAGTCGCGCTGGCAGGTCTTGTAGAGGTTGTGGTTATTGCATGGGTGCTGAAGGAGCTGAAAAGCATCCAGTCCCACGCAGACAGCGTTTCGGATATTCTCCTTGGTGCTTGGTGGAGGATCTGCCTGACCGTCATCACACCGCTGATTCTTGGCTATATGATGATCCAGAATATCTACACTAATATCAAGGACAATTACGAAGGCTACCCGACAGGATTCATCATCTATTCAGGATGGGCAGTTGCTGTCGGCGCCATTGTACTTGGATTTATCTTCATGGCATTCAAATGGGATAAAGCTACCATTTCTGTCCCAGATAAGAAGGGGGTTTCTCAATAATGTCCGGCAGCGCTATTACAATGATGATCGTTGGGATGCTTATTATCTGGGGAGGGCTTGCTGCAAGTATTTCCTTTGCAGTATCAAAAGCAAAAAAATCATAATAATAAAGGCTGCCGGATTGATTTCCGGCAGCCTTTATTATTGTAATGGCCTCAGGCTCTTATTTCTTTTTTCGGGATTGGATCTTGTCCTGCCTCTCCCACATCCTTAGATGAGGATAAGGGTCGTAGGACCATTCAGTATATCCATTGTCTTTATACATCCCGTAATGAAGATGAGGCGGGAACTTTCCGGAGGTTCCGGGCGGCCCATAGCCCGAGCTGCCTACGCCGCCGATCAGCATGCCCGGCTCGACAATCTGGCCTGCCTTCAGATCCTTGGCAAAACCGCTCAGATGGGCGAAATAATGATAGTTATTATTGATATCGCGAATGCCGATCCTCCACCCGCCATACTTGTTCCAGCCTTTCATTTCTATGATGCCGTAGCAGGTGGCCCTTACCGGGACGCCATAGTCGGCAAAAATATCTGTTCCTTCATGGATCCTTCTGCCTCCCCAGCCCCTTGCATCGCCCCAGGTATTTTTATAGCTGTGATTGCTTCTGAAAGGAACGGGAAATGCATGCCCGTCAAGGTCCAGCCGCCCAAAGTGTTTATAGATCTCAGCATGCCCAATAATGATCCCGACGGTTTTATCCCGTTTATAATAATCCCATAACCCGATTTTGATATTGTCATGGTCAACTCCGTAGGAAAGAAGGAAGTGGGCAAAAGCATAAATGACATCCTGGTCATCGTTCAATGAGGCCTTGCCGTCGCCATTGCCATCGACTCCAATGCCTTCAAAGAATTGGATGGACGCAGGATTGTCATCCTCCAGATTGGGGTTCAAAAGGCCTGCCCATTCTTCCTGCTTAAAATAAATGCCTGTCAGCCCTTCTGCTTTGGGGAGGTCCCGGCGCGCCTTGCGGATGCTGCGCTCATACTGGTCTACGGCCGCCAAATAATACCAGGGGATATTGGTGATGGCCTCTGTATTTTTGTATAATTGCATTCTTTTGCTGTAAATCTCCGCCAGTCCGGTGCTTTCTGCTGCATCTGTTCTGGCCGGATAAAGGGAGCACAGCAGCATAATGGTCAAAAGTATGCGCATGGAAACCTTCCTTTCGGTCTTGTTTGCAGTTTAGTTTGTGGAAGAGGGCGGCATTTCATCTATATCAATTAATGGTAATGATGAGAGGAATGGCTTGTTCTGCCTTCTTCATTATGTTAAAGTGACATCATGAAGTCTAAATCAGTCCGGTTTTCTGTGGACAAGATTGAATGGATGGAGTGGGAATAGTGAGCCAAAAAGAAGAATATATCCGCAAGCCTGAATGGCTGAAAATAAAATTAAATACAAATGAAAATTACAATGGCCTCAAAAAAATGATGAGGGAAAAAAACCTTCATACCGTTTGTGAAGAAGCGAAATGTCCGAATATTCATGAATGCTGGGCAGTGAGAAGAACAGCGACTTTCATGATCCTTGGTGGCGTATGCACACGTGCATGCCGTTTTTGTGCGGTTAAAACAGGTCTTCCAAATGAGCTGGACCTGCAGGAACCGGAACGGGTGGCAGACTCTGTTGCCTTAATGAACCTTAAGCATGCAGTTGTGACAGCCGTAGCAAGGGATGACCTGAAGGATGGAGGGGCAGCCGTATTTGCTGAAACAGTAAGGGCAATCCGCCGCAAGAGCCCGTTCACAAGCATTGAGGTGCTGCCTTCAGATATGGGCGGGGTATATGATAACCTTAAAATGCTGATGGATGCCCGTCCGGATATCCTGAACCATAATATTGAAACGGTTGAAAGGCTGACTCCAAGAGTCCGTGCACGTGCCACATATAAGCGATCACTGGAATTCTTGAAGCGCGCGAAAGAAATGCAGCCGGATATCCCGACAAAATCCAGCCTGATGATCGGCCTTGGGGAAACAAAAGAAGAAATCATCGCAACCATGGATGACCTTCGCGCCCATGATGTAGACATCATGACAATCGGACAGTATCTGCAGCCTACCAAGAAGCATATAAAGGTGCAGAAATATTACCACCCGGATGAATTCCAGGAACTGAAGGAAATTGCCATGAGCAAAGGCTTCAGCCATTGCGAGGCCGGCCCTCTTGTACGATCTTCCTACCATGCCGATGAGCAGGTCAATGCTGCTGCGAAGCAGAAGCAGCTGATGGGTGAGCAAAGCGTCCAGCAAGCTTAAAATGCGGGAAAATGATTTGCATAGTAAAAGAGTTCAGCTTGCGCTGAACTCTTTTTCAGTCATAACATTATTTCATTTGAGGACTGCTGCCCTTTTTTGCTTTCGTTTTGTCCAAAGCTTCGCTAATATCGTCATGATCAGTATCGTCATTCATTTCACCCTGGGCTTCGCCGTTTTCATTTTCACCAGAAGACATTTTTCTGCCCTGCGGCGATTGGAGCATCTCTTTGATCGTTTCATTGATGGCATATTCCATGTTGCGGCTGTCTGAATCCATGGTCGCATAGTTTTCCACATTTTTGCGTAAGTTGGTGTTGTCGGAAACATAAACATGGTACCAGCGAGGTATGACAGACATGGCCATTTTTTTCACCTGGTCTGCCGTTTCAGCACGGTCCGTTGAATCTGTATCATATACAAGCAGGACCTCTTCATCCGTTACAAGAGCTGATACATCATCGACATTAGGGACATCTGTGCAATATTTGGCGATGATATCGGCAACCTGCTCCCGGTTAATGGCAGCGTAATGGTCATTGGAAGAATTATCTCCCTGGATCGGGCTTCTCTGATGGCGGACATAGCCATAGCTTTCGCTCATATTGTTGCCGCGCCTGTAATTCTGGTTATAAAGTTCAGGACGCTGATCATTGACATTGATCGTATTGCCGCTTTCCTCGTACATTTCATCCTTGGAAGAAAAATTCTGGCAGGCAGTAAGAGCCGAAAGGCTGCAAAGACCCATTATAATGATGGACTTCTTCAATTAAAACACCCCCTTATTACTATCATGACCATGTGTATACTTTTTTTTCTTAGTAATTGATGGGGAATCAGTTATAATTTAAGTAGCAGGACGGGAAAAGGCATAGAGACATGAGAGGTGATATACATGGTTTGCATCAATAATATCTGTTATGAGCTGATTGAGGAGAGAACAGATGGATTTAATGAAGAGGCCTTCCGCGGAAGGTACAGCGAGATCCTGACAAAGTATGATTATATTGTGGGGGACTGGGGCTATGGGCAGCTGAGGCTCAGGGGCTTCTTTGACGACCAGAACCAGAAAGCCACTTTTGATACGAAGATAAGCACGCTGACTGAATATCTTTATGAATATTGCAATTTTGGGTGCCCATACTTCGTCGTTAAAAAGATAAAAGCCTGACAAGAGCCGATGAACGGCTCTTGTTTTGTCTTATTTTGACGTATATGGCGGCTCTTCATTCTTATCTGGGTCATCATGGGTCGGATGTGCGCCCTCCATTTGCCTTGGGAGGTTTTGATGGAGGGATTTGAACTCATAATTAAAGGCGCTGTAATAGCGCTGGCCCTCGCGCCATGGGGTGCTTTTATTCTCGACAGGCTGATCCTTGCCTCTAGGGGAGCCATAGGGGCCTTCGGGAAGAGTCTCAGGTACAAGGAAATTACGCTGTGTTTCCACATTTGAAAAGTCTGTATAAGTTTCTTTTTCTTTATCATCGCTCATTTTATCACCTCTTGCTTAGTATCTGCATTCCCGCAAAAGATATAAGGGGCAAGAGCGTGGCCGAAGGCTTTTAGATCATTTCGTATAAAAAGGAGCGCAGTTCTTCCGCATCTTCTACAGACAGCTTGAAGGCATATTCCAGGTATCCTTCTTCTTTCAGGTCATCGGGGCCGATGATGGCAAACCGGCTGCCCTGGATATCAAGAACCAGCTGCTTTCCATAATAGCGGGACGACTGGATGATGGCCAGGTCGAAGCGCTGATTTTCCCCCATAAAACTGACAAATCTCGTTTTTGTTTCTTCCAAATCATCATATAAAAAAAATCTTTCGGACATCCTGCCGATTCCTCCTTGGGCTTTCTTATTATCTTTATCTTATCAGAAGCAGCCCTGTTGAGGCACTGTGATTTTATTGTATATTGCCTTAATGAGAAAAACGAATTTTGAAAAATTATGGTACAATAGATTCATGAAGAATGCCTACTCCTGAGAGGAATGAGACAAATGGTCCATAAAAGCAGACAAAAGCTCCGCAATTTCTTCAACTGGGGAAAAATTGTATTTCCGCTATCCAGCATCCGTTATTACCCTCCCCAATTCATCCTTAGGGACCCGATCATCCAGGGGGTCAAACGGGCATTCCGCAAAGGATCTGAGGTAGCTGTCGCGGTCTTTACTATAAAGAATCTGAGAGAGATTTCCGACCAGCTTGGACAAACCGGCTATTTTGCTTACATATCAAGCATTAAAAAGGAGTTCTGCCAGGCAATCCAGGACGAATTGAAGGAAGAGGAGGTCATTCTCCTTCATGACCATTACAGTGACGGACTTACTCTTTTCATTGAAGTGGGGCATGAACGCAATTGCATTTCTGAAATTGAGGGGATCATGAAAAAAATCCTCAGGGAATCTGAACGCAATCTCCTGCTGAGCCATCCTGCAGTCAATCCCCGGATTGAAACCGGATACATGTTTATTGAGAAAAAACACTATTCTATAGAAGAAGCTGTATTGAAAGCCCATCAGCAGGCGCTTGCCATGGCGGAAAAAAGAGTGCAGTCCGATTTCAATGAAATGCTTTACAGTATGAGCAAAATCGTCGCTAAGAAGGAGATACGCCTCCTCGCCCAGCCTATCCTTGATGTGGCTACAAAGGAAGTGAAGGCATGGGAGATGCTGACACGGGGGCCGGAGGGGACTCCGCTTGAAAATCCGCTTCAGCTCTTTTCGGTCGCAAGGCAGACTGGCATGCTCTACGACCTCGAAATGATCGTGATGGAAAAGATCATTGAACAGATTGAGACGACTGGCTGCCGGCAGGATATTTTTATCAACTTTACCCCGATCACCCTGGGCAACCAGCTTTTTGTCAGGGATATAAAAAAGCTGCTGGCCAGGCATAAAGGAATCGGCCCGCGGCAGATGACAATTGAGGTGACCGAAAGGGATTCGATTGAAGGAATGGAGTATTTTATTTACAATATAAAGGTACTCAGGACTTTAGGATTCCGGATCGCCATCGATGATACAGGAGCAGGGTATGCCAGCCTGAACTCCATTACGGAAATCATGCCGGACATCATCAAGATCGACCGTTCGGTCATTCAGAATATCGACAAAAATACGGTGAAGGAATCCATGCTTAAAGGCCTGCTCCTGGTGGCAAAAGAAACCGGCTCCCTAGTGGTGGCAGAAGGAATTGAAAGTGAAGAGGAGGCGACTGTCCTCTTCCGCAATAAGGTGGATCTGGCGCAGGGATATTTTTATGCCCGCCCAGATCTGCTTCAGAAAGGCCTGTTGTCATCATAGGGGCCAATTGAAAGGATGAACCTTTATGTACTTTGTGGACAGGGAAAAGATTGAAGAGATACTCGTATTTTTCGAAAAGCAAACCGCCCTTTTTGAGGAAAAAGACAAATGGGACAGCGAGATTGAACGTGCAGCACTTGAACGGATTTCCCAGCTGCTGATCGAAGCGATCCTTGATGTAGGCAACAGCATGATTGACGGCTTCATCATGAGGGACCCGGGAAGCTATGAAGATATCGTGGATATTCTTGAAGATGAAAAAGTGATTTCAGGCGGGATGGCAGGCAGCTATAAAGCGATGATCCAATACCGCAAGGAGCTGGTCCAAAACTATACAAACATCAGCCATGCGGAGCTGCAGGAGACTTTTGCTGATAAACTTGTGGATATTAAGAAATTTGCTCCTGCTGTCAGGTCATATATCCTTAACGAGCTTGGACCGGTTTCGGCTTTCAAGAACTGACCGGAGGAAGCTGAATCCTTTGGAGGGAAAAAGCTTTTCCTATATACTTAAAGCCAAGACCTTATGGTTTTGGCCTTGGCAGAATAAGATTCTGGACGAAAAAGGCTCTTGGAAAAGGGCTTTTTTTGCATTTTATTTTTAAACAGGGGCAAAACAAATCATGAATGAGGCAATTACAGGCAGGAGTTGGATATTTTGAAGGATTATAAAGGCTATTTAATTGATTTGGATGGGACTATGTACCGCGGAACAGAACTGATCCATGAGGCCGCTGATTTCGTCAAAAAGCTGAAAGAAAAAGGCATTCCTTATCTTTTCGTGACCAATAACTCATCACGCACTCCCCAGCAGGTTGCTGCGAAGCTGAGGGATTTTGACATCCCTGCTGAAGAAGAGCAAGTCTTTACGACAAGCATGGCAACAGCAAGCTTCATTGCAGAAGAAAAAAAGGATGCCTCTGTGTATGTCATCGGGGAAGAAGGAATCCGGACTGCGATTGAAGAGGAGGGCCTTTCGTTTGCAAATGAAGATGCAGATTATGTAGTTGTGGGAATCGACCGTTCCATCAACTATGAAAAGCTTGCCATCGGCTGCCTTGCAGTGCGCAGGGGCGCAAGATTCATTTCTACCAATGGCGACATCGCTCTCCCGACTGAAAGAGGCTTCCTTCCGGGCAACGGCTCTATCACCTCTGTGATAACCGTATCGACGCAAACCGAGCCGCTGTTCATCGGCAAGCCTGAATCAATCATCATGGAGCAGGCATTGAAGGTAATCGGCACCAGCAAAGAAGAGACGCTGATGGTAGGCGACAACTATGATACCGACATTCTGGCAGGGATGAATGCGGGGATGGATACCCTTCTTGTCCATACAGGCGTGACGACAAAGGAATTGCTCGAAGGTTATGAAAAGAAGCCGACATATGTCATGGATTCCCTTGACCAGTGGAAGCTGTAATATAAACGCAAAAGCAACGGCTGCAGAAATTCTGCAGTCTTTTTTTGTCTGATTTCTTCCCATATTCTTCTGTATCCCTTCCCAATTTGGTAACAGTTTAGTCATATTTGACCGGTAATATTAAAACCAAGCAAAGTATTAAATAATCTATTAGGAGGATTCAGAATGATGGATTCCAATGATAAATATAACCAGGAAGAAACAAAATCAAAGCAAAGGAAGGGGAAAGGCATATTGTCAGTTGTTGCAGCAGGGGTGATCGGTTCCGCTCTGACATTGTATGCGGCTCCTTACACAGGCTATATTAAGGATCACTTTCCAATGGCTTCAGCAAGCCAGGATGCTTCAGCTGGACAGGCTGCCAGCACGGGCGCTGCCGATCCCATCATACCAGAGCAGACCAGTGCAAAGACAGACGGCTCACTTGCAGATATGGTAGAACATGCATCGAAAGCGATTGTCGGAATCGTAAAATCAGAGAATCGAACCAATCAATTCTCAAACACCAGCCAGACGGTGGAAAGCGGTTCAGGCTCAGGTGTGATATTTAAAAAAGAGAATGGGAGCGCGTATATCCTCACAAACAATCACGTGGTAGAGGGGGCCAGCAAGATTGATATTTCCCTTCATGACGGCCAGAAAACAACAGCTGAGCTTGTTGGAGCAGATGCACTGACAGATTTGGCTGTGTTAAGGATGGATGAAAAGTATGCTGACAAGTTGCTGTCATTTGGCGATTCTTCCAAGCTAAGGCCTGGAGACCAGGTGCTGGCGATAGGAAATCCGCTCGGTCTTGATCTTTCCAGAACTGTTACACAGGGCATTGTGAGTGCAGTAGACCGTTCAATCTCTGTCGATACCTCGGCTGGAAGCTGGGATATGAATGTTATTCAGACAGATGCTGCAATCAATCCGGGGAACAGCGGAGGGGCACTGATTAACACCGCAGGGGAAGTAATAGGCATCAACAGTCTGAAGATTTCCGAAAGCGGAGTGGAAGGCCTTGGTTTCGCCATCCCTTCAAATGATCTTCAGCCGATCGTAGAGGAAATCATGGCAAATGGCAAAGTAGAGCGCCCTTATGCAGGGGTCGGTCTTGCCGGTCTTCAGGAAGTTCCTCAAGGGTATCTGCAAAACCTGCCGCAGAATGTCACTAAAGGAGCATTTATTGCCAATATAGATCCTGAATCTGCTGCAGCCAAGGCAGGCCTGAAAACGGGAGACGTAATTGTTTCCATTAATGATACAGAGGTTGGCAGTCCGGATGACTTCAGGAAGTATCTGTATACAAAGCTGAAAACAGGCGATAAAGCGGAGCTGTCACTCTACCGAAATGGGGAGAAAATGAATATCACCATGGAATTGGGAACCAAAACAATTACAGATTAAAAGTCCATCACCGGCCTGTATGCCGGCGGACATTTTAAATAATAGACTGGAAAGGAAGTTATGATGGGTTTTTTAACAAAGAAAATCGGATTAGGGATATTGGTGCTTATTTTGGCAGCTGCAGGTACTGCTGCCTTCTTTCTTTCAAAGGAGCCGGCGGTAGCAAGTGTAGGCGGCGAGAATATCAATAAGGATGAGCTTTACAGCCTTCTGGTCAAACAATATGGCGATGAGGCTCTGGATGCACTTGTAACAGATAAGATCATTGAACTGGAGTCAAAGAAGCAGAAAATATCGATAAGCGACAAGGAAAAAGAAGAAGAGCTGAAAGATCTGAAGAAATCATATGGCGGCGAGGAGGGCTTCAAAGCTGCCCTTGAGCAGAGCGGTGTGACAGAATCAGGCATAGCAGAGGATATTGAAAAGTATTTAAAAACAGAGAAGCTCCTCGAGCCGCGAATAGATTTAAAAGAAGATGAGATAAAAGCTTATTTTGATGAAAATAAAGACCAGTTCGCACAGCAGGAGCAGGTAAAGGCAAGTCATATTCTTGTAGAAGATGAAGCGACGGCAAAAGAAGTCAAAGCAAAGCTTGATAAAGGGGAGGACTTTGCTGATCTGGCGAAAGAATACTCAACCGATGCCTCCAATGCAGAAGCCGGCGGCGAGCTCGGCTATTTCGGAAAGGGAGAAATGGAGGCGGCCTTTGAGGAAGCTGCATTTGCCATGAAAGCCAATGAAATAAGCGGCCCAATTCAAACCGATTACGGCTACCATATCATTTTAGCAGAAGATAAAAAGGAAGCGAAAGAAGCTGTATACGAAGACAGCAAGGAAGCAGCGGAAAAGGCACTGTTTGATGAAAGGATGCAGACAGAGTATTACAACTGGCTTGAAGAGAAAAAGGAAGAATATAAGATCGAGAAAAATATGAATGCCTAAGATTTGGAACAGCCTTCCCCTTATTCCTGGATAATGACCACAGCAAAGCGAAATAGCTTGGCCGCTGCTTCAGGGATATGGGGCAGTGCTGCCCGAATTAATAAGGGAAATCGTCTTGGACAAAGCCTGATAGACAGACTATCAGGCTTTTGCTTGTAAGTTTAAACAGGCTGCACAGGCTGGCTGATGACCAGGTCTGCTCCTTCAAGCGGCCGGACAGTTTCTAAATAATGATCTTCTGCCTTCCAGTATCTGTTTTTGAATTTGTCCATTTTTTGTCTGACGGCTTCTTTTTCGCGTTTGAATCTTGCTTCTCTCGGACAGTCCAAGTAAACGATATAATCAAGATGATTTTTCCATTCGGGTCGCTGCATAAAGACGCCTTCGATGATGATAAGGCATTTCCGGGGGATGCTGGTATGTTCAAGGAAATGGCTGTCATTTTGTTCGTCATAAAATCTTAAGGCAAGCTCTTTTTCGGTATGTACCTTTGAAAACAGCTCTTGCTTTAAGTATTCTGCATCCCATTGAAGGGAGTAGTATTCGTACCATTCTTCGTGTCCTGTGTTGTATCTTTTGTTTCGGTCTTCTATATAATCATCCAGATGAAAGATGATTGCGGGATGTGCTTCTGCCTGCAGAGATTGTTTGAGCATATTTACGAGTGTGGTTTTTCCTGAGCGGCTGAGTCCGTCTATTCCTAGGATGAACCGGTCGTGCTGGAGCCCTTGTTTGAGGGCTTGTTTCAGCTGTTTGATTTCCATTTTTGCTCCTCCCGTTTCTTGTTCTCTCTGAATCTTAGCATGGAAGTTTTATAGTGTACAATTTTCCAGGATTGTAAAAACACTGCCTAAATGGGGGCTGTTGATTTGCGTTGCAGGCACTTCGCTTTCCGCGGGGCGAAGTTGAGCCTCCTCGCGCTGCGCGCTGTGGGGTCTCAACATTTTCGCTGCGATCCCGCAGGAGTCTTCGTGCCTTCCACTCCAATCAACAGGGTTTTTATAAATTTTTTGGGTGAATTTTTCTTTAGGGAAACAGGATTTTAGAGGAGTTTTTGTTGTAAAAGGGGGCTGTTGATTTGCGTTGCAGGCACTTCGCTTTCCGCGGGGCGAAGTTGAGCCTCCTCGCGCTGCGCGCTGTGGGGTCTCAACATTTTCGCTGCGATCCCGCAGGAGTCTTCGTGCCTTCCGCTCCAATCAACAGGGTTTTTATAAATTTTTGGGTAGGTTTTCTTTAGGAAAACGGGACGTTTTTTTAGAGGAGTTTTTGTTGTAAAAGGGGGCTGTTGATTAAAGTGAGGTGTGAAAATTAGGCGGAGAAATTCCGCTTAATTTTCAAATAGCCCTAAAAGTTGCTTGAATAGACGGAAAAATTCCGGCTATTTACTCGAAAAGCCTTGAAATGGGTATTTTTTCTTTACTTAGACGGAAAAACTCCGCTTAATTATACCGAATCAAGCTCTATTCTGATGGTTAACGGTAAAATTTCCGCTTATTTTTTCATATCAAGATAATCCACTAACTAAACGCCAATTTTTCACACATCCTCCAATAATGATTTTATACCCAGTCATTTACGAAAAAAAATTGGGGGATAAAAATTGCCAGCCTATTGATAAATCAATAAAAAACGCACTATGAGTTCAAGTGCGTTTTCTTATGTGTTTTACAAAGTGTGCATCGCTAAAGTAACCCCGTTACCCAACAGAGAGCTGTGTTTTCTTATCTTCTATTCCACCTTTGCAGCGCCATGGGCCAGGCGGCTTGAGGCTGCTGCTGCGATGGCGCCGACGATGTCATCGAGGAAGGTGTGGCATTTGCCGGAGGATTTATCGTTTAAGTCTTTCAGGATGCCGGGCTTCAGTTTATCGATATATCCGTAGTTGGTAAAGCCGATGCTGCCATAAACATTGACGATGGAGAAAGCGAGTACTTCGTCGACGCCATATAGGCTTTCATCGGTTTCTATGATTTTTTGGAGAGGCTGGTCCAGCATTCCTTTTTCACCGAGCATATCAAGCTGGATCCCGGTCAGGATGGCATTCTGGACTTCCCTTTTGGACAATACGCGCTCCACATTGTGCAGGCAGTCTTTCATTTCAAGATTCGGGTGGTATTTTTCCTGAAGAAAAAATACTAAATCTGCGATATCCTGTACGGTTACTCCTCTTTCAAGCAGCCATCTGCGTGCTGTCTGTTCTGTCAGGTCAACAACTTCTTTTTGTTCTTCAGACATTTGCCTCACCTTTTCTTGTTTTTTTCTAATATATATACCGTCAGAGCCGCAAATATACCTAACAGGGACATGCGGCTTCCCCAGGCCTGTCTACTTCATTTTTTCCACGGAGGCAGGGGTTATGCAAGAAACAAACAAGTTTTTGCAGCAGGCACATATAAATGAGGTATAAGCTAATTAGCGAATGATGAGGTGTTTCTATGCTCAGGCAAATGCTTAAGCAACATTTTGGCATACAGGCGGAGGAAGAATTGAGGATTGGGATGCATGAAGCGTTTAAAAAGGCTGACCAGCTTTATATACCGATGGAGGTTGGCTTGGAGGAAGAAGATCTGGCAGAGCTGAGCCTGATCGCCAGCCATCTGCAGCAAACCGGCGATAAGACCGTCAGCACTTTCCTGCAGACAACGGAAGGGAAGCACTCAAGCGTATGGGAGCAAAAGAGCTATTGTGTGCTGAAGTGCCCGAATGCACAGCCGCGCAAAGGTTATCAGTCAGGCAGGAAGCTTGCCAAATTTCATTACCGGGGCAGGCTTATTTCCTCCCCAATCACAAGGACAAGCAGAATCGGCCAGTGGAAGCAGCTGTGGGAAAAAAGGCTGGATCAGATGGAAAAGGTTTGGAATGCAATGCTTTTTCAGCAGCCGGAGCATGAGCTGGACCGGATGTTCCTGGAATCTTTCCCTTACTATATGGGCCTTGCTGAAAACTCTATCCAATACCTGGTCGATGCGGAGCTGGATGATGAGCCGGGGCCTGCGGACAGCGGGACAGTCTGCCATGAGCGTTTTGTATCCTCCACGTGGGGAAGTGATGACTATCTGATCAAAAGCCCGTTCGATTGGGTGTTTGATCATGCCAGCCGTGACTTGGCGGAATGGTCGAGGGAAAAGTACTTCAGGAACATCAAAACCTACCAGCCGGGGCTTACACAGTACCTGAAGGAATACCAGACAGTCGAGCCGCTTACCTCCTTTTCGTGGCGGCTGCTGTATGCCCGCCTCCTGTTCCCGCTTCACTATTTTGAGTGCATCGAGAATTATTATGGCAACCCAACCGAACATCAAAGGCATCTATCCGAGGAACAGCTGAACCGTTTTCTGCAGCATACCGGCGACCATGAAGAATTCCTGGGAAGGTTTTTTGAAATGGCAGAGGTTCCGGCAAGCAAACTGAAAATTCCTTCTGTAGACTGGCTGAATAGATAGCGGACCCGGCAGCACTCCCAAAAAGGCTTTTCCTTTGAATTGCCAATTCTTCCTTTTATAATAAGGAGGTAAAAACTTTTATGGCAACTGCTGGGAGGCTTAGATTAATGAAGGATTTAGTGTACATTACAAGAAAGCTGCCGGAAGAGACAATTGCCGGGCTGAACGATCGCTACCAAGTAGAGATGTGGGATAAGGAAGACATCCCGGTCCCGGCTGAAGTCCTTAGGGAAAAGGCTAAAGGGGCATCGGCACTCCTGACGATGCTTTCAGATTCCATAGATGGGGAATTGCTGGCTGAAGCAGGCAATTTAAAGGTTGTTGCCAATCTGGCAGTCGGTTATGACAATATAGATGTGAAGTCTGCAGCGGAGAAAGGAATCATTGTTGCCAATACTCCGGATGTGCTGACAGATACAACAGCCGATCTGACGTTTGCTTTATTGATGGCGGCTGCCCGTAGAATCACGGAAAGCGCAGAATATGTGAAAGAAGGTAGATGGAAGGGCTGGAGCCCGCTGCTGCTTGCCGGCCAGGATATCCATCATAAAACGATCGGCATTGTTGGCATGGGAAATATCGGCCAGGCAGTGGCAAAGCGTGCAAAGGGCTTCGACATGAACATCCTCTACCATAACAGGTCAAGGAGGCCTGAAGCGGAAGAAAAGCTCGGTGCTGTCTATGCTTCATTCGAGGAGCTGTGCGAGGAGTCCGATTATGTTGTATGTCTTGCCCCGCTAAATGAGTCTACGAAAAATCTGTTCACGGAAGAGACGTTCCGGAGAATGAAAAAGTCCGCAGTTTTCATCAATGCCGGCCGCGGAGCCATTGTGGATGAAGAGGCGCTTTACCATGCCCTTGCTGATGGGGAAATCAGCGGTGCCGGACTGGACGTATTTGTAAAAGAGCCGATTGGTACAGACCATCCGCTCCTCAGCCTGCCAAATGTTGTCGCTCTTCCACATATCGGAAGCTCCAGCACGGAAACAAGAATGGAAATGGCCAGGCTTTGTGCCGAGAATATCAATCTCGTTTTATCAGGCAAGCAGGCAAAAACGCCCGTACATATTTAATTCCTGATGGTGGCCCGGCTTTTCGCCGGGCTTTTGGTTTTATAAATATATCAGCATCATAAACAAACAATTTGATTAACAGCCATCGCACTTTGTCCCCTTTTGAAAAAAAGTTTGAACCTGCCAACACATACTCCCCCAATACAGTAAGCGATTCCATAAATATTTTTCTGAATATTGCCTATTGTAAAATTATCTGCCAAATTCTATAATGTCTACTATATAAATACAAATGTACACCTTAAAAGAACAATGGCGAGGGGGATAATAGATTGGAAGCTATTTCAGTTGGATTGTTAGGATTGGGGACTGTCGGATCAGGTGTTGTGAAAATCATTAAAAACCACCAGGATAAGCTGATGCATCAGGTAGGCTGTCCGGTTGAGGTTAAAAAAGTGCTTGTGCAGGATTTGAATAAGCAGCGCGAAGTGGATATTGAAGCCTCCCTGCTAACAGGAAGCCCGGAGGAAATCATCGATGATCCGGATATTGATATCATCATTGAGGTTATGGGGGGAATTGAGGATACAAGGAAGCACCTGCTTAGGGCGCTTGCCAATAAAAAGCATGTAGTGACAGCCAATAAAGATTTGATGGCCCTGTATGGTTCTGAACTTTTGACTGCTGCATCAGAAAATGGCTGCGATCTGTTTTATGAGGCCAGCGTTGCCGGGGGCATCCCTATTTTAAGAGGTCTTGCAGACGGTCTGGCCTCTGACCGCATCACCAAGATGATGGGCATTGTCAATGGGACAACCAATTATATTTTAACGAAGATGAGCCAGGATGGCAGTGCTTATGAAGATGTGCTGAAGGAAGCCCAGGAGCTGGGATATGCCGAAAGCGACCCGACATCAGATGTGGAGGGGCTCGATGCTGCAAGGAAAATGGCGATCCTGTCCACACTCGGCTTCTCGATGAAAATTGATCTGGATGATGTGAAAGTAAAAGGAATCACCGGGGTAACGGAAGAGGATCTGCAGTACGGAAAGCAGCTCGGCTATACGATGAAGCTGATCGGCATTGCCCACCGCGAAGGGGAAAAGGTGGAGGTCAGCGTGCAGCCGGCGCTTTTGGCAGAATCCCATCCGCTTGCCGGGGTAAATAATGAGTATAATGCGGTTTATGTATACGGCGAAGCGGTTGGCGAAACGATGTTTTACGGGCCGGGGGCAGGCAGCCTGCCGACAGCGACTGCAGTTGTATCCGATCTTGTCGGCGTCATGAAAAATCTGAGGCTTGGCGTGAACGGGAAGAGCGCTGTCAGCCCGCAGTATCCGAAGAAGCTTAAAGCTCCGTCCGAAATTTTCTCTAAATACTTTCTTCGGCTTCATGTCAAAGATGAAGTCGGTGTCTTTGGAGAACTGACATCTATTTTTTCAAAGCATTCTGTCAGCCTTGAAAAAATCCTGCAGCTGCCGGTAAAAGAAAAGGGGCTGGCTGAGATCGTTCTCGTCACCCATCAATCTTCTTTAAAGGATTATGAGGATATTCTTGCAAGCCTGAGGGATTTGCCTGCTGTTAATACGATTGAGAGCTCATACAGAGTAGAGGGGAGCGGGATGTAAATGCGCTGGGAAGGACTGCTGTCGGCTTATAAAGAATTTCTGCCTGTTAATGATGGAACACCTATGCTCTCCCTTAATGAAGGCAATACACCGCTGATCAAGCTGAACCGGATATCCCAGGAATGGGGGATTGAATTGTATGTGAAAACTGAGGGCAGCAATCCGACCGGCTCATTCAAGGACCGCGGCATGGTCATGGCTGTTGCCAAAGCAAAGGAAGCCGGCAGCAGTACGGTCATTTGTGCATCGACAGGAAATACATCTGCCGCAGCGGCAGCATATGCGGCAAGGGCCGGCATGAGATGCATTGTTGTCATTCCTGAAGGCAAGATTGCCATGGGGAAGCTTGCGCAGGCAATCATGTACGGAGCGGAGATCATTTCAATTGAAGGCAATTTTGACGAGGCGCTTGCCATGGTGCGCAGCATCAGCGAAACGGAGCCTGTCACTCTTGTGAATTCTGTCAATCCATACAGGCTGGAAGGGCAGAAAACGGCTGCCTTCGAAATTTGCGACCAGCTTGGGAGTGCGCCTGACATTCTCGCAATCCCTGTAGGAAATGCCGGCAATATCAGTGCCTACTGGAAAGGGTTTAAAGAATACAACCGAGCTAAACAGACTGGCCTTCCCCGGATGTTTGGCTTTGAGGCGGAAGGGGCCGCAGCCATTGTCCATGACAGAGTCTTTTCTGAGCCCGAAACGATTGCGACTGCCATCAGGATCGGAAACCCGGCAAGCTGGCAGCTGGCCGTGGATGCGAGGGACGAGTCAAAAGGGAAAATCGATGAAGTCAGCGATACAGAGATCCTTGGGGCGTACCGCAAGCTTGCAGCTACAGAGGGCATATTCGCGGAGCCGGCTTCGTGCGCATCGCTGGCCGGGATATATAAAAAGCTGCGTGAGGGTGAAATACCTCATGGCAGCAAAGTTGTTGCAGTCCTGACAGGGAACGGGCTGAAAGATCCGAACACAGCAATCGATACAAGCCTGGTAAAACCGGTTCTCCTGCCTAACGAGCTTGAAGCGGTCGCCGGCCATATCAGGGGAGCCGTGCACTCATGAGGGAGGGAGAGATGCTGTCCATCAGGGTGCCTGCAAGTACGGCCAATCTTGGACCGGGCTTTGATTCTGTCGGGCTTGCCCTGAGTTTATATTTGACCGTGGAGGCGGAGCGTTCAGGCCACTGGGAGGTTGTGCCGGAGAGCAGGTGCCTGGAGGGGTTCCCGAGGGATGGCAAGCATTTGATCGTCCAGGCTGCAAAGATGGCAGCCGAGCATTATTCTGCGGAGCTTCCGTCATGTTTGTTAAGGGTAAAAAGCGACATCCCCCTGGCCAGGGGCCTCGGTTCGAGCGGAGCAGCGATTGTCGCTGGAATAGAACTGGCTGATTCCTTATGCGGCTTAGAGCTTACCCGGCATGAAAAGCTGTCCCTCGCAGGCCGGATGGAGGGGCATCCGGACAATGTGGGGGCCTCTATCTTTGGCGGGCTGGTGATCGGTTATCAAGCGGGAGAAGAAGTGCTGGCATCCGCTTTCCATGATCTTGGCTTTGAGGTGCTGGCGGTCGTTCCCCAGGAGGAGCTGCTGACGAAAGAATCAAGGGGGGCCCTGCCGGCAAGCTTGTCCCATCAAGAGTCGGTCCTGGCCGGCGCTGCTGCCAATCTACTCATAGCCGCTCTTCTTCAGGGCAATTATGAGCTGGCGGGAAAGATGATGCAGAAGGATTTGTATCACCAGCCGTACAGAAGAAAGCTTGTTCCCCATCTTGCCATGATTGAAGAGAAAGCAGCAGCTCTCGGCATCTTTGGAACTGCTTTGAGCGGAGCAGGACCAGCCGTAGTCTGCTTCATTGCCCGTGAAAAAGGGGATGAAGCTGCTGATGGACTAAGCAGGATGCTGCCGCAGATGGAAGTGCTGCGCTTAGCCATTGATCAGAAGGGCAGTACAGTATCCCGGCATGCAGTTTCTGGACGGTAATATAAGCAGAGGCGCCATCCATAAAAAAAAGCGATCCGCCGCAGGCGTGATCGCTTTATTATTGAAATGTCTCAGAATACCTGTTCTACTTCTACAACTCCAGGGACTTCTTCTAAAAGGGCACGTTCAATCCCTGCTTTTAAAGTAATGGTTGAACTAGGGCAGCTGCCGCACGCTCCAAGCAAACGAAGCTTAACGATGCCGTCTTCTACATCAACCAATTCACAGTCTCCTCCATCGCGAAGAAGAAACGGACGCAATTTATCTAATACTTCCTGAACATCTGATATGATATCTTGTTCCATTAAAATCGACTCCTTTCCTACTACTTATTATAATCACTGTCGAGCCAAAAATCTATTCCCCAATCTTCAAATCCAATAATCGTTAATTTTTTTTCTATATGATTATCAAACTCCCATCAGGTAAAATAGACATAAAGGGGTGGAAAT
Source organism: Bacillus sp. SRL543 (assembly GCF_984799205.1). NCBI lineage: Bacteria > Bacillati > Bacillota > Bacilli > Caryophanales > Bacillaceae > Bacillus > Bacillus sp. SRL543. Next base: position 3,957,993 of record NZ_OZ481794.1, on the reverse strand, counting down.
AATGGACAGAAAGTCAGTCGAAATCATTGTATACGGTGCAGAGCAATTGTGCCCAAGCTGTGTGAACCTGCCATCATCTAAAGAAACCTATGAATGGCTGGAGGCTGCGGTCAGCCGGAAGTTTGCCAATCAGCCTTTTTCCATCAGTTATGTGGATATCCATAATCCTCCTGAAGATGAGGCAAAGAGGGACTTTGCGCTGCGGGTGATTGAGGAGGATATGTTCTATCCGGTCGTTTTGATCGGCGATGAAGTGGTCGGCGAGGGCAATCCGAAGCTGAAAACGATTTTCGCCAAGATGGAGGACTGCGGTTATACGCCAGCTTCATGAATGGGAAAAAGGAGATATCTTCTTGAATGGGGGCTGTTGATTTCCGTTGCAGGCACTTCGCTTTCCGCGGGGCGGCGCTGAGCCTCCTCAGAGCAAGCTCTTGCGGGGTCTCAGCATTGCCGCTGCGATCCCGCAGGAGTCTGCGTGCCTTGCACTCCAACCAACAGGTCTTCGAAATGTTGAGGCAGCTCTGCAATGGTACAGGTACCTTCCTTTCCGCGGGTCGGCGTTTTATTATTATTTTTTAAAATTTATAAAAAGATATTTTGCACAGTTCCATTCAAATCAAAAAGGAGTACGGATGTTTCCATCCGTACTCCTTTGCTGTGCTTGATCAGCCATTATGATATTTGTACATCCACAGGATCCCAGATTTAAGCAGTCTGGCGACGCGGCCAGTGATTGGCCTTTCGGCGACAAGGCCGAAACCATGCTTTTTGCCGAGTGAGCCAAGGACGCCTTTTAGCTTGATGACCGGAAGGGATTCCGGAAGCTCCTCGCCTTTCCAGCGCTTGAGGAGGATCTGGACAATCTGTTCTGCCTGGCCTTCGGCAAGCTGTGCGCTTGGTGCATGCGGCAGGCTTGCGCAGTCTCCAACAACATACACATGCTCATTGCCGGGGATATTATGATGTTTTGTGAGCACGACACGGCCCTGTGCATCTTTTTCCACCGGCAGGTCGCGGACAACCTTACTTGGCTGGATTCCTGCTGTCCATACGATAGCATCGCACTGAATGGGCTCGTCATGGTTATAAAGGATGTTTTCTTCTACACGGGTAATGTTGGAATTATTGATGATTTCAACTCCGTGGTTGTCAAACCAATTTTCCACATAAGTGCTTAGTCTTTCAGGGAAAGCGGAAAGAATATGATTCCCTCTGTCAAACAGTTTCACTTTCAGATCCGGCCGGCTTTCGTTCAGCTCAGATGCCAGCTCCACTCCGCTCAGTCCTGCCCCGACGATGGCAACGACAGATCCCGGCGGCAGATTGTTCAATGTTTCATAAGTGCGGCGTGATTTTTCGATTGTCTGGATGCTGTAGGTGTGTACATCTGCTCCTGGGACATTGTGGTACTTGTCCTCGCATCCAAGTCCGATGATAAGGTCATCATAGGAAACAGGCTTTTCATCTGACAGGTTTACCTGCTGGTTTTCAAGGTCGATGCCGGAGATTTCTCCGTATTTGATCTTGAGGCGCGGATGTTCAGGGAAAGCAACCCGTACATGCTGATCAGAGATCGTTCCTGCTGCCAATGCATAATATTCAGTTTTAAGGCAGTGGTAAGGCACCCGGTCAATCAGTGTAATGCTTGTATCTTCCGGTAATGTGTTCGGGAGCAGACGGGCAAGGGCTCTCATGCCGCCATATCCCCCGCCAAGTATGACAAGATTTTTCATAACCAAATTTCCCCTTTTGTCCAGTATGTAAGCAGCTATAGTAATATAGTAAAATAATAGAAAATACAAAGACGGTATAAAAAATTAAACGTTTACATTATTATATTAGCAAAATAATTAGAATTTTAATTCACAAGGAAATTCATGAAACAACATAAAAAGTATAACGAAATTATGGCTAAATCACAACACATATCTGAATAATCCAGGCAAAAGTCGACATTATACGCCTTATGATCATGCATTAATGATAATTCAGTGCTTTTTGAGTATATGACTGTATGCCTTTGCTTGCGTTTTATCCTGAAACCAAGTACGATTAACAATTAGTAGAGAGGTGAAAAGATATGATTCAGCCAATCATAGAATTTTGCATCAGCAACCTGGCAAGCGGTGCACAAAAGGCACTGGAAACCCTTGAAAAGGATCCGGACCTGGATGTGATTGAGTATGGCTGCCTGGGATACTGCGGAAAATGCGCTAGCTCTTTATATGCCCTGGTGAACGGCGAGGTTGTAACAGGAGAGACGCCGGATGAACTGGTGGAAAACATATATCAATTCCTGGATGAAAATCCAATGTTTTAATATAAAAGGCCGCATTTGTATGCGGCCTTTTCGCTTTTTGTGGAGGGAGAACATTAGACAGTGTGCTTCCTGCTTTCCCTCATTTCATGCCAGCGCTCCCTTGCCATGTCGATGATCCCTGGCTCAAGTGAACGGCTTTGCTGTTCAATCACTTTGGAGAAAAACTTTACCGCCTGTTCATTGCTGCCTGTTTTCCTGGAAAGTTCTGCAATGAGATAGAGAAGCTTCGTTTCAGAGAGCTGGGTTCCCTGGAAGTCCCCGCTTGAATAAGATTCAACATATTCATGGGCAGCCAGTTTCATAAAGCGCAGCTCCTGGTTTTCATCCCCGGCAACTCTGTAAAGCCAGGCCAGGCGCATATACAGCCCGGCAATTGAAACATGCTTTTCCTTTTTCAGCAAGGCTGAGTAGACAGCCAGCTTGTATGTCTGGATTGCTTCATTACGGCTCCGCTTCCTGCCAAAGTCCCGGGGTTTCCATTGGCTGGTGATCTTTTCATTGATCTGTTCCTTTGATCCCGTGGGAAAATAAGGGCTGAATTCCTCTGAAAAAGAGAAGCCGCATTGAGGGCATACTTGTATGTAATAGAATATCGGATTGCTTTCATCTGAGTCATAAAAAGGAAGAAAATCAGTGTCATAGCCTTTGATTTTTACAAAGCGGGAACGGACCTTCTGGCTTGTAAAAGTGTTCCTGCAAACAGGGCAGCTGCAGCTTTTTCCATACAATGGTTCCAGTACGGCCAATTTTCTCACCTTCCTTTATTCTTTAGTGGGTTTATTATACCATAAACCAAAGGCTGATTAGGTAAAAAGATCTACTTGAGCTGCGATTTTGATAAAAGGGCTTCGAAAATGAAGCCTGCTCAGTTGAGTCCCGCTCAAAGTCTGTATATACTATATATAAGAGTAAAACCTCAAGATTAAGGAGGATTTAAAATGGAAAACCAAATTGTTGAAATTACTGAAGCTGCGGCTTTTCAAATTAAAGATATGATGAAGCAAAATGAAGAGGAAAATGCTTATCTGCGGGTTGCTGTAAAAGGCGGGGGCTGCAGCGGGCTGTCATACGGAATGGGCTTCGCACATGAAATTGAAGAAAATGATGCCCAGTTTGAGCTCCATGGCCTGCAAGTCCTTGTCAGCAAGGAAGATGCTGCCATCCTTAATGGCACTAAGATCGACTATAAGCAATCTATGATGGGCGGGGGCTTTACAATCGACAATCCCAATGCTATCGCCTCCTGCGGCTGCGGTTCTTCCTTTAGAACGGCTAAGAATGCAGGTTCTCCCGAAAATTGCTGATTCCTTAATGCCATACTATATACGGCAGAACGCTTCCTGACCTCAATAGAGCCTATCGGGAAGCGTTTTTTTATGGAAATAGAGAAGTGGAGGAAGGAGAATGAAGCTTTTTCAATACACGAAGGGGTCTGAGTGCGAGTTTGGGCGCAGCCCGATTATCCTGACACCGGCAGGGACCATTTCATTTGACCTTCGAATCAAAGGTCATATCCTATCCAGCCTTCAGAGCAGACCATCCTGTTTTCAGCTGGAGCATGGAGAATTACTACTGAGATATTCACATAAGGATTACATAGCCGAGCTTCTTATCTGCAAGCCTGCCATCAGCATTCCTCCACATATGCAAATAGAAGGAGCAGCAGCTGCTGTATGGAGGCTGAGAGCACGGCATGATTTAAAAGATTGTGTATTTGAGGCAGAGATGGAACCTAAAGGAAGCAGCGGGTGGCCGGAAAGCGGAGAAAGGCTTGAGGCGGTGACCTGGGAGCATGAGGGATGGAAGCTCACTCTTGGCACAGAGGATGGGACCGTCTTAGTCCATAGGGCAAAAATGCAGGATATGATGCCGGATCGATTCAATGCTGAGGATGAAATTTCCCAGCATCAGATTGTACGGTATATGCCGAATGGATTCGAAGTCCCGATTCCCGGATTGAAAAAGGGCGAACTGTGCCAGGTTCATTTTGTAGCTGCGTGGAACCGCCCCCAGGAAGCTGAAGATGCTGCATCATGGTTTGCTGTCGATAAAACCGGACGGGAAATCCTCGAAGGAACACGATTGTACTAATTTGGGCTGCCAGGCAGCATCCATTTTTCAAGGGAAGAGGATGTTCGCACTGCCGGCTTGTCTCCCTCCTGCATAAGATGAAACATATCTTGCTGCAGAGGGGGTGAAACTATGAGCTGCTGGTATAATGACAATGTAGCAGGCTTATCGGGCGGCAGGCACTGGAGAAACGAAGATGTAGCTGGAGAATCCGACCGCCGCCATTCTAAAAGGAGCGATGTAGCCGGAGAGTCTGAAGATCGTTTTAAGGTAAAAGTTAATGCGTATATTGACAGCAGGGAATTTTGCCGTGCTGTAAGGCGCTGCCTGGCTGATGACGTAGCCGGAGCAGAAACAGACCGCCGCAGAAAACGCAGACACTATTGGTAAGAAATAAAAGCGGCCCCGCCGGAGGTTCTCTCTGGCGGGGCCATTTATTGCTTATTTATCAAACAAGGACGTGCTGTGGAGAGGCTGCACCCGTGCTTTAGGATCAATAAGGGCCTTGGCATTGTTCACTGCAGTCGGCGCTTCTCCAAAACCGGAAGCGATCAGCTTCACTTTGCCGTCATATGTGCAAATATCGCCTGCGGCGTAAATGCCTGGTATGTTTGTCTCCATTTTGCTGTTGACGACAATATTATTTTTTTCAATTTCAAGGCCCCATTCTTTGATCGGGCCAAGCGATGATACAAAACCGTAGTTGACGATGACGGCATCAACATCGATAGCTTCTTTTTCTTCCCCTTTGGCATCCTGGATGATCACCTGGGAGATGCCGTCCTCATTGCCTATCAGTTCGGCAGGAACAAACGGTGTCTTGATTTCAACCTTTGAATTGTGAAGGTTTTCTACACTGTGCTCGTGGGCGCGGAACTTGTCGCGCCTGTGGATGATCTTCACGTTCTCTGCGATCGGCTCAAGCATCAAGGCCCAGTCCACCGCTGAATCGCCTCCTCCGAAAACAACTACTTTCTTGCCGGAGAAATGGTTCAGATCATCAATGAAGTAATGCAGGTTCTTGCCTTCGTATTGCGGAGCCGAGTCAAGCTCAAGGCGGCGGGGCTGGAATGCGCCATTTCCGGCCGTGATGATGACCGTCTTTGTATAGTGAATTTCTTTGTTGGTGGTTAGCTTGAAAATGCCATCCGGCTGTTTTTCGAGCTTTTCTACCGACTGCTCCAGGGAAACCGTCGGTTCGAATTTCTTCATCTGCTCTTTCAGATTATCCACGAGTTCTTGCGCACGCACCTTCGGGAAACCGGCTACATCATATATGTATTTCTCCGGATAAAGAGCTGACAGCTGCCCGCCAAGCTGGGGAAGGCTTTCAATTATTTTAACAGATGCCTGCCTCATGCCGCCGTAAAAAGCAGTGAACAGCCCGACAGGCCCTCCGCCGATAATCGTTATATCGTAGATTGTTTGATCTTCCTTCACACTAATCACCTCAACATATGTAGTAACATTTCTAGCTTTCATCATACCATAAATAATGAAAAACCTCACATAGCAGGACTGCGAGTTGTTGGAATAATGAGAAAAATTAAGCAAAAAACTTAATTTTCTCAATAGGATATATTCGTATTTTTAACCTTGAAAAACAGATGGAAAAAGAATATTATGTATTATAGACATATACTTTGTGACAAATTTCGGACATTTTTTTGCTCTGCTTCGTGAAGAACATCACAAACTTTTTTCTTGTACTTATAAAATAAAAACTCATAAAGCAGTGGAAGATAAGAAAAAGCAGAAGAGTTTTCGAAAATACTAATAAAGGTGGAAGTGATACGCTTTGAAAAAGCCAAAAATAGTAATACTAGGTGCCGGATACGGCGGATTGATGGTTGCAACACGTTTGCAAAAGCAGGTTGGAGTGAATGAAGCAGAAATCGTACTGGTGAACAAGAACGACTATCACTATGAAACGACTTGGCTGCATGAAGCTTCTGCAGGTACGCTGCATCATGATCGTGTTCGCTATGATGTTAAAAATGTCATTGACCGGAACAAAATCGAATTTGTCCAGGGTACTGCTGTTGAAATCAAAACTGAAGAAAAAAAGGTCATCCTGGAGGAAGGCGAAGTAACATATGACTACCTGGTCGTTTCCCTTGGTGCAGAGCCGGAAACATTCGGCATCAAAGGCCTGGATGTACATGCTTTCTCTATTATAAATGTCAATGCCGCAAGACAGATCCGCGAGCATATTGAATATCAATTTGCCACTTACAATACTGAAGTAGAGAAGAAGGATGAAAGGCTGACCATTGTAGTCGGCGGCGCCGGCTTCACAGGCATTGAATTCCTTGGCGAGCTGGCAAACAGAGTGCCGGAGCTGTGCAAGGAATATGATGTGGACTACAGCAAGGTTAAAATCATCTGTGTTGAAGCTGCTCCTACGGTCCTGCCTGGCTTTGACCCTGAGCTTGTCAATTATGCAGTCTCCCACCTGGAGAAAAAAGGCGTTCAATTCCTGATTGGCACTGCCATCAAAGAATGCAGCGAAGATGGAATCACTGTCGGAAAAGGCGACGAAGAAGTTGAGCATATCAAAGCAGGCACTGTTGTCTGGGCAGCAGGTGTACGCGGAAACTCCATCATCGAAAACTCAGGTATTGAAGCGATGCGCGGGCGCGTTAAGGTTCAGCCTGATCTGAGGGTTCCCGGCCATGAAGATCTTTTCATCATCGGCGACTGCTCATTGATCATCAATGAAGAAATCAACCGTCCTTACCCTCCTACTGCTCAAATCGCTATGCAGCAGGGAGAGGTATGTGCGCGCAATATTGTTGCCTTGATCCGCAACAAGGGCGAGCTTGAAACTTTCACTCCTGACATCAAAGGTACAGTGTGTTCATTGGGTGAAGACGACGCCATCGGTGTTGCTTTCGGCAAGAAATTGGTAGGATCAAAAGCTTCTTTCATGAAGAAAATGATCGACAACCGTGCCCTCTTCATGATTGGCGGACCTGGGCTTGTCCTGAAAAAAGGCAAATTCAATATCTTTTAATAAAAGCTGCCGGGGATCATTTCCCCGGTATTTTTGTGTCCAAAACCGAGAGCTTTGCTACAATAGGAAGATAATTATGCATGGGGGTCATGAAGGCATGGAGAGTAAACGAGGCAAGGTATGGCTCGCTGTTTCTGGATTAGTTGTTTCCCCGGAGGGAAAATGGCTTCTTGTAAAAAAGAAGTACGGCGGGCTGAAGGGCAAATGGTCGCTGCCTGCAGGTTTTGTCAACCCCGGGGAGACTGCGGATGAAGCAGCCGTAAGGGAAGTGGAGGAAGAAACGGGCATTGCATGCAGGCCGATCGGCATGATTGGGCTGAGGACCGGTGTGATCCGCGGTGAAATCAGCGACAATATGATCCTATTTCTGATGGAGCCTGTAAAAGGCCAGAGTATCATTGTCCAGGAGAGCGAGCTGATGGATGTGCAGTATATAGACCCGGGAGAGGCGGCGGTTCTTGAAGAGGCATCGGTTCTCCTCAAGTATTTGACTGAACTTAAAGAAGGGGCGGCCAAACCGCTGATAGACGGAGTAAATCCTGGCGACCATTTTGGATACTCCGCATATAAACTATTTTTATAATTTTCAGAAATTATCAGCATTCATTAGATATTGTAAGATAATCTGACATGTATGCGTTTACAGAAGGGCTTTTCCCGCCAATATGAAGCTTTCCAATTTCCTCTATTCTTGGTATATTATCAGAAAATTCAGTACGGAAGAGGAGATGAGCAGGATGGCAGCAAAGACTTATGAAAACAAAGAATGCGACTATTGTTCAGGGAAGGGTTATTTCCAGCTTTTATTAGGCGGCTCTGAAACATGCACCTGCTGCAACGGTTCCGGTAAAAAGAAAGGATAAATCAAACCCTGCTGACGGCAGGGTTTTTCCATGCCAATATAGCTTTCATGAAAAAGTTCACGAGTTCCAGACGGCACCGTTATAGATGTTATTCACAAAATTAAAATTGACTACCCTTCTGCCATTCAGTACACTTAAAAGTGATGTTTTAAGGAGGTACTGCCTGTGCAGATGACGATTTTTGTGTTGCCAATTTCAATGCTGCTATTCTTCGTTTTATTTTTTGGAATCGGTTTTATATTGAATATGCTGCTTAGAATGTCCTGGATCATGGCCATTATATATCCAATCATCGCAATCCTGATTGTTGACCAGGTTCGTTTCATAGAATATTTCACCAACAGCAGTGAGGCATTTCCTGAGCTGGGAAGGCTTTTGTCAGAGCTTGCCATGGCTGATGTCCTGATTTTGAGCAGCGGGATGGCCGGTGCGGTCGCTGCCGGCATCACGATCAAAATGCTGAGAAGCAGAGGCTACAGGATGTTTTAATGTAAAAGCATTCCCATATCGGGAGTGCTTTTATTTTGTTTTTATACATATGTATTTACTTTTGGATGTGCTGAAATGCATGTGAAATAAAGTTTCAAACGAATGAGCCCATAATTAACATGGAATACTAACAGAATCCTACTTTTAAATGTAAAAAATGTTGACAATCGCGGTTCAGACTCTCCTGAATCTAAAATTTTTCATTTTTTTTTTTGAAAACAGACCTCAAAGACTGAAACCTTGATACAGCAGGCTTCAGAAGGGCTTTGCATTTCGGCGGAAAACCGCTGTGCTGCCAAAATTCAATTCCTCCCAGGAATACTTTTTCTAAAGTTGGGAAATGATTAACTTGGGAGGAGTGAATTATTATATGAATAGACTAAAAAAATGGACTAAGCGCATCATTATGTCAGTTTTATTTTTAGGGGCACTGCTTACCACCTTTCAATCCATATCCGGAGTAGGCGCCAAAACCCTTGAGTCTTATCAGTACGAAGGCGGCGGGGCAGCAGCTGAAATGGAAAACTTTGCTTTCTTAGACCATACATATAAAACAATGGGACTTGCCTACAAATATCTTCCGAGGCTGGAAGCGAATGAGCTGATCTCCTCAGCCGAGGCGGTTACTGCCGAACCCCGGTCACTGGAGGAAGCTTTCAACTGGTCGCAGTACCCAGCCAAATCTGTGGTGGCGACCGGCTATACAGCCTATTATGAATCGACAGGAAAAAATCCTGGACACCCATCCTTTGGCATTACATACTCTGGTGTCAAGGTAAAACGGGACCTGTATTCCACAGTAGCAGCCGATCTCAATGTTTTTCCGATCGGCACCATCCTGTTCATCCCTGGCTATGGATACGGAGTCGTAGCTGACAAAGGCGGCGCAATCAAAGGAAATAAGCTTGACCTTTATTATGAAACCGTAGAAGACGTCTACAGCAGCTGGGGCAAAAAAACGCTGGATGTCTATGTAATTGAAAAGGGCGACGGAAGCCTAACTGAAGACGAACTAAGCGCCCTGAACGAAAACGAATCCATGCAGGTATTCCGCCACCAGTACAGGACTGTGGAGGAATAGAAAAGCGGAAAAGCCTTGTTCAGACCCGACAAGCATAAGACGCTTCAGGATAGAAGGTGTTCTTTGCCTTCAATTCTGAAGTGGCTTATGACTCGAGGGGCTAGGCTTTGGAGCTGGATCAAGAAAAGCGGAGGCGGCTGTTCCAATAAGGAACGAGGAGCTGAAAGGCAAGGAGCTTAAGCCAGTCGCAAATAAAAGCGAAATAAAAACTGAAACCCGCAAATAAAGCAAAGATAACAATAAAACGATAAGAAGAGGGAGGCCGAATAAAACGGCCTCCCTCTTCTTATCGTTTTAAAAGCATTCCGGATGCAGTATACGGGCGAGCTTTTCAGCGCCTTCAATCAGGCGCGGGGAAGGGCGGCAATACAGTTCTTCCTCCAGTACGAGGATTCTTTCCTGTCTGACTGCCTCAAGTTCATTCCATCCAGGCCTTTTCATGACAATCTCCGGCTTTACCTTCTCTTTGCGCACACCTACCCATGCAAGGCAAATATAATCAGGCTGGCGGCGGAGGACATCCTCCCAATCTGTCTGGACGCTGGCGAGTTCCACATCCCTGAAAAGGTTGACTGCGCCGGATAGCTCGCTGATCTCAGTGAGCCAGTTGATGCTTCCTGGGGTGAAAACCGGCTTTGGCCACCACTCCCAGTATAGGGAAGGCCTGTGTCCGGCGCCTGTCATTTTTTCCTGCAGGCTTTTAATGTTCGACATGAATTCTCCGGCAGCCTTTTCACCCAATTCAGGATATCCGGCAGCCTCGGCGGCTGTACCCAGATCCCGGGAAATATCGTCAAGGCTTTGGGGGTTAAGGGTGATGAAAGGCAGGTTTCTTTTCTTTAATTCCTCAATATTTTTCTCCATTCCCGGCACGCTCAAGGATGCCAGTACAAGATCAGGCTTCAGCGCCTCGACCTTATCCATATCAATTGACAAATCAGGCCCGAGCCTTGGAAGGTGAAGCACTTCCTCCGGCCAGTCAGAATAGTCATCGATCCCGACCAGAAGGTGCGTCAAGCCGAGGTAAGCAATAAGTTCAGTGTTGCTGGGGCAGATAGATACTATTTTCATAAAAATCTCCTTATAGATTAACTAGCATATCGAGAACCAGGGTCAAAGCAATCCCTGTCAGACCGCCGAAGAATACTTCAATCGGCTTGTGGCCCAGGAGCTCCTTCAGTTCTTTCTGTTTTTCCTTTTCGGCCTTTTTCTGCCATACCTTGGCTTCCTCGACGAATTTATTAAAATCGTTTACAAGCTGATTCAGGACAATGGCCTGTTCGCCTGCCTGCCTTCTTACACCGGTTGCATCGAACATCGTGATGATGGCAAATATGGCTGCCACCGCAAAAACAGCTGAATCCATTCCGGTTTCCAGGGCCACTCCCGTGGAAAGGGCTGTGACGGCGGCCGAGTGGGAGCTTGGCATGCCTCCCGTGCTCGTCAGGAGTGACCAATCCAGTCTCCTCGTCGCAATATACTGAATGGGCACCTTTACAAACTGGGCAAAAAAGATTGCGGCCATTGCAGACCATAAGGGGAAGTTGTGCAATAAATCCATCTGGAAACCACCTTTTCATTTTTTTGCTGTCTGACAGCTGTCTGGCCGGCTCTGGAAACAGGAAATTGGGATTTCCCAGCCAGCATGAGCTGCAGGGCGGAGTGCCCTTGTTTTTTTTATACCCGCCGGGGCGGAAGTTGAATACTGTAATTTATGTACATCTGATATGATATGGATAACCGGGAGTATGAATACATTCTGTGCAGGGGTGATTGCATGCTTTATCCCAAAGAATACTACGAATTCTTCATCTGTTTTAATGAAGGTGACTATTACACTTGCCATGACCTTTTGGAGGAAATGTGGATGGAAGACAAAGCCAATCTGTTTTTTAAAGGGCTGCTGCAGATGAGTGTGGCCATCTACCATTACGAGTACGGCAATGTAAAAGGCGCCAGGCTCATGATGCGGGCTGCCCATTCTTATCTCCAATCCTACAGGCCGTACCATTGGGGGCTGGACCTTGAAAAGGTGTACGGGTTCATCTCTTCATGCCTCTCCATTATACCAGAGGCTATAGATACAATTCCTTATGAGGAGGTAAAAACCCTTCCCTCCCTGCCTGATATCTATTTATTTTTGGAAGATGATTAGATTCTCGAAATAAATCACTTTATCCGATATAATAAAGATATCAATACTGGAGGTGAGCAGAATGTATACAATCAAACAGGATTTGGATTTCAGTGCCGTCCATGAGGCACTTGTCATCGGATTGTTCGATAAGCCTGCCAAGCTTGAAGGCAATCTGGCAAAGGCAGATGAGATTTTTGAAGGAAATCTGACAGAACTGATGAAAAGCGGAGACATTTCAGCTAAGAAAAAAGCAGTTTCCAAAATACATACATTTGGCAAAACAGGAGTCAAAAGGATTTACTTTGTAGGACTTGGAAAAGAAAAGGATCTGGATTTTGAAGTGTTAAGGGAAGCTTTCGGAGGAGCCTTTAAGCGCTTGAAAGAAGACAGGCTGCAGGAGGCTGCACTTTATCTTGACTCATTCACAGCAGAGAATACAGATGCAAATGATGCGGCGCATGCTGCAGCAGAAGCTTTCGAGCTTTCAGCATATGCGTTCCAGGGCTATAAGCAAAAATCGAACGAGCCTGAAAAGAAAGTCGAAAGCCTGACAGTCTACAGCACCGAAGATGAAGCAGAAATCAAGGCTTCGCTTGAAGTCGGCACCGCTCACGGAAAAGGGACAAACTCCGCGAGGACGCTCGTAAACCTTCCAGGGAATATGCTGACGGCAACAGATTTGGCGAAATACGCGCTTGAGCTTGCAGGCAAGTATAATTTCGAAGCGGAAATTCTTGAAAAGGAAGATATGCTGAAGCTCGGCATGGGCGCACTTCTTGCCGTCAACCAGGGATCTGCAGAGCCGCCAAAAATGATTGTCCTGAAATACCAGGGCAGGGACGAGTGGACCGATGTGGTTGGACTGGTCGGAAAAGGGATCACTTTTGATACGGGCGGCTATTCACTTAAGCCGAAAGACGGAATTGTCGGGATGAAGACCGATATGGGCGGAGCCGCCGCTGTGCTTGGCGCCATGGAAATCATCGGTGAACTGAAGCCGGCACAGAATGTCGTGGCAGTCATTCCGTCCACAGACAATATGGTGAGCGGCACAGCATTCAAGCCTGATGATGTTATCACATCCATGAGCGGAAAAACGATTGAGGTCCTGAATACAGATGCAGAAGGGCGCCTTGCCCTTGCAGATGCTGTCACCTATGCGAAGCACCATGGAGCAGGCTATCTGGTTGATGTAGCGACTTTGACAGGCGGAGTGATCGTTGCGCTCGGCAATGATACAACCGGCGCACTGGCCAATAATGAGGCACTCTATGAGCAGGTGCTCGAAGCGTCATTTGAAGCAGGGGAGCCGATCTGGAGGCTTCCATTATTTGAAAAAGATAAGGCGCGCATCAGGAGCAGCAAGGTTGCCGATCTGAACAACTCTCCTGGCCGTGCAGGCCATGCCATTATGGGCGGCGGCTTTGTCGGTGAGTTTGCAGAAGGCACTCCCTGGGTGCATCTTGATATCGCCGGAACAGCCACTGTTGACAAGGCGCATGATCTCGGCCCTTCCGGTGCCACCGGAGTGATGGCCAGAACACTTGCCCTAATGGTAGAACGGTTTGAGCCGTTTGAATAAAGATTAATCTGGCCTGCCCCTTAAGGGGGCGGGCTTTTTTCCATTTTTTATATAGTCCCAGCCCAGCCAGCTGCCTCCAATCCCTGGAAGTTTCCCGGAATAATTGACAGGCTAGTTCCTGTGTGGTATTTTAGTATTTGTGTTTTAGTTCTTTACCGATTTATCGGAGTAAAGTATTTCTATAAAAGCAGCTGCTGCTCACAATAAGAGCTGGCTGGCTGCTGAAAACACGCTGCACTATTCATTCCATATACTTACTGGTTTTTTGCATCAAGAGAGGGGATTTAATATGAATGCAGTTATTGCAGCTGTGCTTGTGATGCTGCTGCTGAGCCTTTTGCGTGTGAACGTTGTGTTTGCACTGATTGCAGGGGCATTGGTTGGCGGTTTGACTGGCGGGCTGTCTGTAGATAAAGTGATTGAAGTGTTTACAAACGGACTTGGAGGCAGTGCCGAGGTGGCCCTCAGCTATGCGCTTCTTGGCGGGTTTGCCGTTGCCATATCCAAAACCGGGCTTCCGAACTTAATGGTGGACTGGGTGCTGGGGGTTGTCGGCAAAAACGGCGGATCTAAAGGAAAGGCCTATTCAAAGGCATTAATCGTTTTTGCGATTTTATTGATGGCCTGTTTCTCCCAGAATCTGATTCCCATTCACATTGCCTTTATTCCAATTTTAATTCCGCCGCTTCTTCATGTCATGAATGAACTGAAAATCGACCGGCGCCTGATTGCTTCTGTCCTGACATTCGGGCTGACTGCACCTTATATCCTGCTGCCGGCAGGCTTCGGGAAGATTTTTCATGAAATATTGGCCAGCAATATGGCTGACAGCGGGCTTGTCATTCAAATGGCAGATATCCCAAAAGCGATGCTGATCCCGACTGCCGGTCTTGCAGCAGGCCTGATTATTGCAGTATTCTTCTCATACCGTAAATCGAGAAGCTATGAGACTATCGAAATCGCTGCTCCGGAAAAAGGAAGCTACTCAAAACTGGCGATCCTGTTTTCCATCCTCGCCATTGTCGCGGCACTCACAGTTCAGATCATCCTGGACTCTATGATATTCGGGGCGCTGAGCGGCATCGTGGTCATTTATATCAGCGGAGCGATACGCTGGAGGGAAGCTGATGCCCTGTTGACCGAGGGAATGAAAATGATGGCTTTCATCGGGTTTGTCATGCTGGCGGCCTTTGGGTTTGCTGATGTACTGAAGGAAACCGGAGATGTTGAAAAGCTTGTTGAGCAGGCAGCGGCAATTATCGGCGGCAGCAAGCCTCTTGCAGCTTTCCTTATGCTCCTTGTCGGCCTGCTTGTGACAATGGGCATCGGCTCATCATTCTCAACTATCCCGATTATTGCGACGATCTTTGTCCCGCTTGCCATGGAGCTTGGCTTCAGTCCAATGGCGACTATTGCCTTGGTCGGAACAGCCGCTGCTCTTGGAGACGCAGGATCGCCGGCATCAGACAGCACGCTGGGACCGACGGCCGGGCTGAATGCGGATGGACAGCATAATCACATCTGGGATACATGTGTGCCAACCTTTGTGCACTATAATATTCCGCTGATTGCCTTTGGCTGGATTGCAGCAATGGTCCTATAATCAAATAGAGGGGTTCCTGTAATGGAGCCCCTCTTTTTGCATATTCCTGTGTATTGACAGAAATATAGGATAATATATCTTTACATATGTGAGTAAGTGGGGTGATTTTGCATGTATTTCGGAAAGGTTAGGAAAACAGACAGCGGCCGTGTCCCGCCGAACCAGAATGTGACCGCATCTTTTCCGGTCCTGCACTATGGCAACGTTCCTTATTATTCTAATCTGGATCACTGGTCGCTGCGGATCTTCGGGACTGTGGAAAAGGAAGCGGTCTTCAGCTACAGCGAACTTCTGAAGCTGCCGCAGACAGAGTCCGGTAATGACATCCATTGTGTCACAGGATGGTCAAAGCTGGATAATGTGTGGAAAGGTGTAGCGGCAAAAGAGATTGCCAGGCGGGTAAAGCTTAGGGATGAAACGTCATTTGTCATCCTGCATGCCGAGGAAGGATGGACGTCCAATCTGCCGCTTGCAGACTTCCTGAAGGAAACCAGTCTCCTGGCACACTCCCATAATGGCGAGTCTCTTACCCCGGAACACGGCTTTCCGCTCCGCGCCGTCATACCGCATCTTTACTTCTGGAAGAGTGCCAAATGGCTCCGCGGAATCGAGTTTTCTGCTGTAGACAAGCCTGGATTCTGGGAAAGAAATGGGTATCATAATTATGGAGATCCCTTCAAAGAAGAAAGGTTCAGCTTTGATTGATCTGTTCATGGAAAAAACCTCATCCCTTTTGGAGATGAGGTTTTTTTTATAAAGGACAAGCCTCACTATTAGCTGCAGCATCTTTTGAAATAATCTGCAAACACAATTGAGGCAAACCCGTAATAGCTGCAGTGGCTTGTTGGTCTAAGAAGCTTCTCATAATTCAAAGTATAGAACATCATGATCCCTCCATTGTTCAGATTCTTAATTGCCGAAAGGCTCCGAGTGCTGATGAAGCCAATCGGTCAGATAAGGAGGAAGCTGTCCGCCTGATGCAAGATTGGCGTGCCCTCCATGCTGCAAATGAAAAGTCCTGTCTCTGCTCGAAACAAGTTTGATCACAGGCTCAACCTGTTCTCTGGGAACCAGCCTGTCTCCTGCTGTGGCAACAGCAAGCAGGTTTGCCTGGATATTAGCCAGGTCGGCTTTTTTTCCGTCGATGACAAGAGAGCCGTCCATCAGGGAGTTCCTTCTCCCGAGCTCATGGAAAATCTGTTTCAAGGCTGCTCCGGAAAAAGGAATATGGCCCGTTGTCCATGTGTTGAACCTCAGCCATTTTTCTGTGTATTTCTCATCATAAGAGCGGTTTAAAAGAGAGAGGTAGTGAGATAAGTAGATAGGAGAAGTAAGCAGCCGCATGCCGGCTTCCATAAAGGGTGCCGGGATGATTCCGAGCGCATCAATGACAGCATCGAAATCGGCCCTGCCTGTTGAAACGGCTTCAATCCACTCATCATAGGCGGGCAGGATGCTGAAATCAATTGGTGTCACAAATAGAACCAGGTTCTTGATCGGCTCCTCTGAGATGCTTGCATAGATGGCTGCAATGGTCCCGCCCAGGCAAAAGCCCATGACTGTCAGCTCCGATGCCCCTGAGTGGCTGAGCGCCCTTGCTGCGGCTTTCGCAATATAATCCCTGATATAATCGGTGATCGTCAGGTCCTTATCTTCATATCCCGGGGTGCCAAAATCAATAAGATACACATCATAGCCTTTGTTGACAAGGACCTCGATCATGCTTTCATTTGGTGCAAGGTCCAGGATATAAGGCTGGTTGATGAGTGAATAAATCAGGAACATGGGAGTGCTGTATTTTCTTTCTGCCGGGGGATAATGCCATAAGACCGCTTTGTTCTTTTTCCAGACTGCTCTCCTGAATGTGCATCCCTGTTCGGGCTTTGCTGCCGAGAGTGTCCGGAAGAAACCTCTCCATCTCTCCTGTTCCTTCCCGGACCAGAATCCATTGGAGCTGCTGCTATTATCTCCCATTATT
This sequence comes from Bacillus sp. SRL543, assembly GCF_984799205.1. Lineage (NCBI taxonomy): Bacteria > Bacillati > Bacillota > Bacilli > Caryophanales > Bacillaceae > Bacillus > Bacillus sp. SRL543. The sequence goes on along the minus strand of NZ_OZ481794.1, from coordinate 3,940,854 downwards.
TTTCGATCCTTTCAAAGGCAATCCGGATTGGATTTCAGCATTTTTCTGGAGGTTATCCAGAAGGATACTGAGTGCCCTGGACCGTGCTTTCCTTCTCTTCTCAGCCGGACTGCCTTCAGCTTTTGTCCTGGAAGCCGCAGCTCCTGAATCAATGCCAGATTCCGGTTTGGGGGAAGATGTTTTCAATTTCAGATTCTGTCCTGCTTTAAAAGGGTCCATAGCCAGGCTGGCCGGCTTTTCTGGAAAGCCTGCAGAACCAAGCATCTCGACCGAATTTTTAATTTCCGTAAGCGTATTGGACAGTGTCAGCATTTGTTCATCAAGCTGATCGACTTTCTCTTCAACCTGAATGGCAAGCTTCGCCACACGAGCCACATCGTTTTTTGTAGGAAAGTTCAAAGGTATGGAAAGCAATTCTACTATGTTCCGGCTTTGGGTGATCATGTTCGCGATTACAGCTGAATTCGAGCTGGCTGAAAGCAGAAGTTCTTCTTTATTCAGCTGCTTTTTTATCAGCTCATTCAATTCAAATTCAAGCTTCATTCCTAGTTTTTTGATTGAACTGAATAATTCCTGCGCTTGTTCATTTGACATTCGCCTGCTCCTTTCCGCTGTTTTTCTAGATGGTTGCCATCAAGCCTCCATCTACTACAAGCGTATGGCCTGTCACGTAATCAGAAGCACTGGAAGCCAGAAACAGGGCTGTTCCCTTTAAATCCTCATTCTTGCCAAATCTTCCGGCAGGTATCTTTTTCAGCAATATTTTATTGGTTTTTTCCATGGATGCCGTCATCTTTGTCGGGAACAGGCCCGGGGCAATGCTGTTGACCTGGATGTTATAGGGGGCGAGCTTCACGGCCAGATCCTTTGTCAGCACCATCAGCGCCCCTTTGCTTGTGTTGTACGCCGTTGTATCCAGGAAACCGGAAGGAGCTCCCCTAAAGCCTGTGACAGAGGCCATGTTGATGATTTTTCCGCTTCCCTGATCCTTCATGGCCCTGGCTGCGGCTTGTGAAAATAAGAAGGCACCTTTTAAATTCACATCCATCACTTTGTCCCATTTGTCTTCCGGATAGTCCAGGAGCGGAGCGATCCAGGATGTTCCGCTGTTATTGACCAGGATGTCAAGCCGGCCGAAATGGCTGATCGTTTCAGCGATGACAAAGCTGATATTGTTTTCATTGGTTACGTCGCATTCCAATGCCAATGACTGTGCTCCCAGGGAAGCCAGTTTCTTGGTTACAGCCTGGCACGCCTCAAGATTCCTGGAACAGACGACTACATTTGCTCCTGCCTCTGCAAGGGCATAGGCCATTTGTTCGCCAAGTCCCCGCCCGCCGCCTGTGACGATGGCCGTTTTACCGGACAAATCGAAAAGCTCTTTTGTGTTCATATAATATCCCTCCTTCTTGGAACAGCTGTAAGGCTTCATAAGATGAATTTTGTAATTCCCTGCAGGCTGCCGATTTATGCTTCGATATATTATAGACGAGCCATCATGCAAAAGTGCAGAAAATGGTTGTTCTCCCAGAGCCTTTTCTTGCCCCGGGAAAGTATAAAAACAGTCTGTTTGGGAAAAATCAAAATGGAAGATTTCTGATATGCAGGGAGGCGGCCGGATGGATGAAATGCAGATAAGGGAAATTTTTGATGAAGCAGGATATCGTGCACTTGGGCAGTCATTGAGCTTCAAGCTTTGGCTTTCAGGGGTGATGGAGCATTCCGGGCCAGGAGATAATCCGCTGGAACTCCTTCTCGAAGCCTGTTCATTCGAAGATGGTGAGCCGATCCTCTTCGATCAATTTCTGTTCCAGCTCCGGCTGGTCAGCTCTGCAGATGAACGGAATTGCCTTCCCATTGGCTATTGGCAGTGAAAATAAGAAGCAAAGAGGTGCAGACATGCAAAAAAATGCAAGAGGATATGTCCAGGACTCTTATGGGTCACTGAATCAGGCGAAAGATGCCCTTCACCAGGCGTTATCAACGGTCGAAGAGGGGTCAAACCGCCAGCGCATCGAGGAATCCCTCCAGGCTGTGGAACAGGCATTGCAGGCGTGCGGACAAACCGCAGATATCCTGGAACAAAAATAAAGCTGAAAAACACAGGGGAAGCCTCCTGTGTTTTTTTGCGGGCATCCCCGCCCGCAGGGGATGCCCCGAATGGCAGACAAATGCCCAGTCCAAAAGGCATTCGCCTGCATATGTAGTAGTGTAGGGAAGAAAAATAAGGAGGTAGACCTTTTATGCATCCATATAGAGCGCCATATTATGCTGGAGGCGGCGGTTCAAGGTTTTTCTTTGGGGCGCCGTTTGTAGGCGGATTGCTTGGGGGGCTTGTCGGCAGTGCACTGTTTTATCCGCGGCCAAGGCCTTACTTTTACCCGCCGCCGCCATTTTACGGCCAGCCATACGGTGGAGGATATCCGTATTACTGATTCCACGAAGTGAAGGATTCCAGTGCCATTTAACAATACACTCTCTCTTTTAAAGCTCTCTTGAACAGAGAGCTTTTTCTATGTGAAAAATAGATCAGGTTTCAATACATTGCTTACATCCATCTGAGCTTTAAGGTAAGGCTGCAGCACTGGCCCTGGTCATCCTTTGCTTCAAATGCCAAAGTGAGCCCGTCCGGTGTATACGTGACACGGGGCTGGGACTTTATCCCGGTTGCCTTGATCATTTCTTCTGCTTTTTTTGTCTGTGATTGCTGGGCAGCTGACATCAGGTCATTGGAAAACTGCTTTGAAGTGGCCATCCTGTCAAGCAGTGTACTGGCATCCCTCATTAAAGCCTGCATATGCTTGGCAGAGCTCATAAAGGTGGCAGGATTGACAGAAGGAAACTGCCTCATGCCGGCTGTATAATTAATATGGCGGGGAGGCGGAGGGAAATGGCAAACAGGCTGCGGGTAGCGGCCGATGCTGTTCCTTCTTCCATAATAATGGTGTGGAAACATCGTTTTGGCTCCTTTCAGGGAACATGATACAGGGTGTACCCATACCTTCCATTTATATGCGGGTGCTCCCCTTCTTACGATTGCGATTGAAAAAAACACCATGACAGCCGCATTAAACGGTTATGTGCTTTGCGGGAAGGAATATACATTTAAGAAGCATGGGAGCGTAAGGGTTTGGATTCGTAAAGATAAAAGAGGGGTAAACAGGGGTAATGGAGAATTCTTATTAAAGAATAGCGAGGGGAGCTGCTGAAGATGGAGCTGGATTATATTTTGCTGTTAATTGAAGAAAACGGCTATATCGGCCTATTCTTATGGCTCTGGTTCGGCGTCTTCGGCATCCCCGTCCCGAATGAAGTCATTGCCATGACAGTCGGGCTGGTTTCCTCGATGAGGGTGCTCCATCCTCTGGGGGCGTTTCTTGTGACATATGCGGGCATGACTGCCGCACTGACGACCTGCTATACACTTGGCCGGTTTATCGGCCGGCCCCTGATCAGATATTTCCACAAAAGAAAGCGGTTTGCAAAAATCATTGATAACTCTTTGAGACTGATGGATAAGCATCATGCCTTTTCCCTTTCCCTCAGCTATTTCATACCGGGGCTCCGCAGTTTTGTCCCTTTCCTCTATGGATTCAGCAGGCTTCCATTCAAAACATTCGCGCTGTTTGCCTTCAGCGGGGCGCTGCTCTGGCTCGCGGTTGCTTTCACTTTGGGCTATCTGTTCGGCGACCATATTGACGCCATCATCCTTTATGGAAAAGAGGCTCTCTTTGCCGGTGCTGTCTTTGCGCTTATCATTCTCGTCATCAAGACCCGCAGCAAAAGAAAAAAAGAAAAGCAGAGGCGTCTCGCGTGAAATAAGCAAAAAAAGAAAAAGGCAGCTGTAAGGCTGCCTTTTGTGCACTAATAGTGATGGCGGTGTTCAACAAGATCAATGGCTCCCAGCACGATATGGGCAAGTCCGAAGCCGACAATGGTGTCGGACAGCGTGCTGTCCGACCTTTCTGGATTGCTTTAGCGCGTAGCCAGTAGCCGTTACAGCTGTACCAAGAACTGCTGGAATTAAACCTTCACGGATATGATCCATCAATGAACACCCCTGTCTGTGATTTCGTCCATGCCTTTGCGGCACTCTATGGACATCTTTAGTTTGCCGCAGCCCGCTGATTTTATTTAAGAAGTTATAAATTTGGCCTTCGCTGACTCTGCAGGAGCACCCAGCGGGCCAGCTTAAGACCCTTGGAAGGGAATTACTTCGGCAGGTTGTCTGCCGCTGCGATTGAAGTTATAGTAAAAGTACATACATAGTCATGCACCATGGTTATAAACATGGAGGGGGAAATATAATGATGAAATTGGAGAATACGCTAATACATGCCTTGGGGATCGAAGTGACAGAGCTTGGGAAAGGGCATGTGACAGCGACCATGCCGGTGGATGAGAGGACCAGGCAGCCTTTTGGGCTTTTGCATGGCGGCGCCTCGGTTGCTTTGGCTGAAACGGTGGCCAGCATCGGGGCATTTGAATTGGTGGACCAGGAAAAAGAGGCGGTTGTCGGCCTTGAGATCAATGCCAACCATATCAGGGCAAAAAAAGACGGAGTCGTCACTGCAGCTGCCACTGTCCTTCATCAGGGAAAATCAACGATGGTCTGGGATATCAAAATCACTGATGAAGAAGGGAAGCTTGTGTGTGTTTCAAGATGCACAATGGCGGTCATTCAAAGGAAATAACAGCATCCGGCCATAAGAATAAGAAGAAAAGCCATGAGGATTCCCTCATGGCTTTTCTTGCTTAACACTTACTTGTGAACCTTTTTTTGTTTTTAAATCATCCTGGACGCTTACATCCGCTAATGGGACACCTGCGTTATATGCTGCACGGCTGATCAGGTGGCCGGCAACAGGGGATGTCATAAAGATAAATATGATACCAAGTATGAGCCTTGAGTTGAAATGTCCTTCTTCTGCATAAAAATAAAGGAAGGTTCCCAGCAGGACGGACATGACACCCAATGTAGCGGCTTTGGAGGCGGCGTGGTTCCGTGTGTATACATCAGGAAGCCTGATGACCCCAAATGCTGCCACAAGGCTGAGAAAGGCTCCTATCAGGATCAGGACAATGATGATGATTCTAATGATCTCGATCACGTTCGATAATAACCCCCTTTTCCAAATACTTCGAGAAGGCGACCGTGCCGATGAATGCAAGGATTCCGATCAGCAGGATGATCTCCAGGAAAGCATTGGTTTTCAGCAAGATGGAAATGAGTGCAATGACAGCAACAAGATTGATTCCGATGGCATCGAGCGCCACGATTCTGTCGGGTATGGTCGGCCCTTTGATTACACGGTAGATGAGGCCGACCATGCTAGCGGAAATGCAGAGCAGTGAAATCTGTACAATCACTTCAAGCATCACTTGCTCACCTCCATGATTGCTTTTTCAAAAGAATTTTTGATGCTGCTGATTGATTCATCCACATCGCCAATATCCATGGCATGGATATAGAGGACTTTATTATCATCGGAAACATCGATGACCAGAGTCCCTGGCGTCAAAGTGATCAGCCCTGAAAGGACCGTGATTTCCCAATCCTCGGTCAGCTCTGTTTCAAGTGCAAAAATGCCGGGCCTGATATCCAGCTTTGGCTTCAGGATCACTTTCAGTATAGCGATATTGGATAAAATCAGCTCCCTCATGAAGATCAGCAGCAGATTAAGGACAGCCGCGACCCGGAGCAGATAGAAGCGGGAATCAAAGAACCGCCTGAAAGCATAGATGATCAGCAGCCCGAAGAAATAGCCGACAAGGAATGTTACGGGGTCATATGAGACCTTCAGGAACATCCATACAAATGCTAGAAAGAAATTCAGTAATATTTGAAATGCCATATCATTACTCCTTTAAGACTGCATTGATATAAAGATTTGGATCTGAAAGAGTTTCAGCAGCCTGCGAGATATAAGGATAGATCACTTCTGTCCCGACTCCCATAAATACAGACAGGGCAGTAAGCATTACCGGAGCAATGAGCAACGTCCGTACAGGGGCTTTATCTTCATTTTTGTAGGAGCGGGGGGTTCCCCAGAATCCATTGATGAAGATTTTCATGACTGAGAACAGCACCAGGAGGCTTGAAAGCAGTACGACCCCGGCTCCCCAATAGCGGCCGGCTTCAAATCCTCCCTGGACGATCAGGAGCTTTCCGATAAAGCCGCTTAGGGGCGGGATCCCGGCAAGAGCAAGGGCTGCGATGAAATACGTCCAGGCAAGCCCGGGGTACCTTTTGATCAGCCCGCTGATATGGCGGAGATTGCTTGTCCCCGTAATAGTGATGATGATTCCGGCAAGCAGGAAGAGCGCTGCTTTAATGATCATATCGTGAATGATGTAAAAGAGCGACCCGGCCAGTGAATCCGGAGTCATTGCCGCAATCCCGAATACGATGACCCCGACGGCGACAACAATATTGTAAATGATGATTCTTTTGACGTCCCAGTATGCAATTGCCCCTATTGCACCAAAGATGATGGTCAGCACAGCGAGTATGCTGAGAATTTCATGTGTATACCCCTGATCATGATAAAAGAAGAGGGTATACGTCCTCATGATGGAGTAGACTCCTACCTTGGTCAGCAATGCGCCGAATACAGCCATGACCGGGACAGGCGGTGCATAATAAGATCCCGGGAGCCAAAAGTAAAGCGGAAATATGGCGCCTTTCAGCCCGAACACGATGAGGAAGAGGACAGCTACCACCGTTAAAATGCCCGGCTGTCCGGACGCTGCGATTTTCACGGAAATATCGGCCATATTCAAAGATCCTACAATAGAATATAAATAGCCTACTGCAATGACGAACAGGGCTGATGATATGACATTCACCAGAATATACTTGATGGATTCCCGAAGCTGGATCTTCGTCCCGCCGAGAACGATCAGGACATATGATGCCATGAGCATAACTTCAAAGAAAACAAAGAGGTTGAAAATATCCCCTGTAGTGAATGCTCCGTTGACACCAACGATCAGAAATTGGAATACAGGGTAATAATAAAATTTCTCGCGGTCAATGCCGATGGATCTGAAAGAATAAATCAGGCAGGCCAGGGATATCAGGCTTGTTGTCAAAACAAGCAGGGCAGAAGCCATATCAGACACGAGAGTGATTCCGTACGGTGCCTCCCAGCTGCCCAAATCGATTGTCTGAATGCCGTCATTGTGAACCTTTTGCACAAGCACGAAGGCAGCTGCAGCCGTAAGCCCGGCAGATATTCCGGAAATCCAGCGCTGTGCAGGGACATTTTTAGCGAGAAAGATTAAAAGGATCGCTGTTGCCAGCGGGATTAGAATGGGAAGCATTAATAAGTTAGTCATTTCCTTCTTTTCCTCTCAATCTTTCCATATTATCTGTGCCAAGTTCCTGGTAGGCGCGGTAGGCCATAACCAGGAAAAAGGCTGTAACGCCAAAGCTGATAACGATGGCAGTAAGGATCAGGGCCTGGGGGATGGGATCAGCATACTTCTCAGCATGCTCGCCCAGAAGCGGCGCGGCCCCCCTCTTCAAGCCGCCCATGGTAATCAATAGAAGATGGGCGCCATGGCTTAAAAGACCTGTTCCAATGATTATTCTCAACAAGCTTTTTGAAAGCATCAGATAAGTGGCAGACATAAACAGAATGCCAATCAGAACGGACATTAATATCTCCATTATTCATCCTCCCCTATTGTTTGAATAATGGTCATCGTGACTCCGACAACGACAAGGAATACACCGGTATCGAACAGCACTGCTGTGTGCAGGGATGTTTTTCCGAGCAGCGGCAGATAGACATCGGTAAATTTGTGGGTCAGGAACGGGACATTGAACAGCAGTGACCCTGCCCCGGTACCCACGGCAAATAAAAGACCGGTGGCAATCATATTTTTATAGTCGATCGGCAGAATATTTGCGACTGTCTTCATATCAAAAGCGAGCAGGAGCAGCACGATGGCACCCGATGTCATCAAACCGCCGACAAACCCGCCGCCTGGATAATAGTGGCCGGCAAAGAACAGATGGATCGAAAACAGGATGATGATGAACAGGGCGACCTTGGTCACTGTCTGCAGTATGATATCGTTCGTTTTCACCCTTCATTCCTCCTTGCCAGGCGAAGCTTGATCATCGCGAAGATGCCGAGGGCGGCGATCCCGAGAACGCATATTTCAAACATGGTATCAAAGCCCCTGAAGTCCACCAGTATCACGTTGACCATATTTTTTCCAGCGGCTTCTTTATAAGTGTTTTCAATATAGTATCCTGCAATAGAGTCAACAAGCTTATTGCTGTGGGCAGAAAGGGCGATCAGCGTGACGATGGCGCCAACTCCGATCGATACTGCAAGATTGACTGCTTTAAAGCGGATTCTCTCTTCATTCCGCTTCAGCTTCGGCAGGTGATAGAAGCAGAGCAGGAAAAGCGAGACAGACACAGTTTCAATGACAAGCTGAGTCAGAGCAAGGTCTGGCGCCCTGAATAATACAAAGAACAAAGCTACAGTATATCCTACTGCACCGAGCAGGATGATCGATGTCAGCCTTGACTTGGCAAACAGGATTGAAATGGATGCAGCGGCAATGATCAGCGCCAGCAGCACTTCATAGAAGCCGATTGAAGAAAGATCATTCGTGCTCAGCTTGAAAGCATTCTTCCAGACAAGCGTCGTGCCCAGCAGCAGAATAAAGAATGTAAAGATGTACACAAGATATGTACGGATAAACCCGTTCATATAGGTTCTTGTCAGGTTTGATGAGAAGATTTGCATCCCTTCTATGCCGCCATCATAAAAGCGGTTGAGTGCAAGCTTCTCCGGGAACAGATCGTAAATCTGCCGCCACTTGTCCAATGTGGTATAAAGAAGGACGCCAAACGCAATGACCCCAAGCGTCATGAAAAGCTCAGGAGTGAAGCCATGCCAGAAAGAGATATGGACGTCGAACACAAAGCCCGGCATGATCACTCCGAGGGCTGGAGAGATAATCGCGCCAGACAGGATATTCGGGAAGAATCCGATGATAACGACCAGCGAAGCAAGGATAATAGGCGAAACAAGCATCCCGAAAGGAGCTTCATGCGGTTTTTTATCGAGCTTCTCAGGCTGGAATTTTCCTGTGAATGTCTTAAATACAAGCACCATGCTGTAGATGAACGTAAACACGCTTGCGATCCAGGCAAGCACAGGAAATAAAATGCCCCATGTATCAAGATTGAAGATATCCACTTCAAGGATGCGGACCATTCCGGTAAAGAACATTTCCTTGCTGAGGAATCCATTGAACGGCGGCAGGCCGGCCATTGAAAAGGCCCCGATCAGCGCAAGAGTGAAGGTGATCGGCATAAAGCTCATAAGTCCGCCGAGCTTGCGGATATCCCGTGTCCCGGTTTCATGGTCAACGATGCCGACCACCATAAAGAGGCATCCTTTAAAGGTGGCATGATTGATCAAATGAAACACTGCCGCAGTTGTAGCAATTGTATAGAAGCTGTCTTCCACTGTATCGTAATGCAGGGCAGCTGCACCGACTCCAAGGAGGGACATGATGAGCCCGAGCTGGCTGATGGTTGAAAATGCAAGGATCCCTTTAAGGTCTGTCTGCTTGACGGCAGAAAAGGAACCCCAGAACAGCGTAACGATCCCGAAGGATGCAACAAGCCACAGCCAGATGCCTGATTCTGCAAAGACCGGGCTCATCCTGGCTACTAAATAGATGCCTGCTTTTACCATTGTCGCTGAATGGAGGTATGCACTGACAGGCGTCGGCGCCTCCATCGCGTCAGGAAGCCAGATATGAAACGGGAATTGCGCCGATTTTGTAAAAGCCCCCAACAGAAAGCACAGCAGGGCAGGGACAAAGAACGGCTTTTCCATGATTTCAGAGGCCATCGGGACGATTTCGGAAATAGAGAAAGTTCCTGTCATCAGATAAAGCAGGATGATCCCGCCCAGCATGGCCAGTCCGCCAAGGACCGTGATCATCATCGATTTCTGGGCGCCGTAGCGGGATTTCTCTCTGTGGTACCAGTAGCCGATCAGCAGGAAAGAAGAAAAGCTGGTCAGCTCCCAGAACGCATACATGACAATCAGGTTATCGGAAAGGACAACCCCGAGCATAGCCCCCATGAACAGGAGCAGATAAACATAAAAGGTGTTGAGCTTTTCTTTTTCCTTGGAAAGATAATAGATGGAATACAGCACTACGAGAGAACCGATGCCTGTGATCAAAAGGGCAAAAAGAAGCCCGAGGCCATCGACCCTGGCTGTAAAATCGATCCCGAAGGATGGAATCCAGGACAGTGTTCTGCTTACCGCCCCATTTGATTTTGTTTCCGGCAGATAGCTTATGAAATAGCTGAAAAGCAGGATGGGGAGGGGCAAAAGGAACCACCCGGTATGTATTTGCCTGAAATATTTATAGAAGAACGGTATAAATATGGCAAACAATAATGGCGAAACAATCGCCAAATGCAGCAAAGACAACAATATGACCTCCTTTATGATTGTAAGCGCACAGAATTGGTGCATGTGAGTCCTTGTCAGAAAAAAATTGATACATATCAAAGGCCTTTTCCCATTTGCGGCTGAAATTATTCCGGCTTGTAAAGAAAAGCTGTTAAATAGAAATGCGTATGTATACAATTATCTCCAATCTTTGTTATAAGATGCTCCACAGTTTACCTGCTCTTAATTTATGCCAGGGGAAAAAAATTCCTCCTGGAGATTGCCTCTCAACAAATTATAACCTAAATAGCACGGTCGTGCATTTGAGGAAACCTTATGCCGCAAGGATTCTCCCAACTTTATTAAATAGGTAGAAACAGGTTGGAAACCGGAAAAAATTTCGAAAAAAATCTGTATAGAAATAATGAAATGCATGCAAACTACGACTAGGTGGTGGTTTAGCATGCATAAGAAAATACTCGCATCCATAATCCTTTTTGGGTTTCTGTTTGCAGGTGCATGGATGCTGGAAGCAAAGGACAAAAGAGAATTTTTTTACTCTGATACAGAAGAAGAAATTGTGGAAGTCATGCCGGCTGATGCTGGCCAGGGCCTCAATAAAAGAAGAATAAAAGCGTTTGAATCAAGGGAATATGTAAGGGTGGAAGCGGGATGACGCGTGTTTTGCCCTATAAATAAAGAGAGGATGAATAGCTCATCCTCTCTTAAATCCGGCCCGCTGCCTGGGAGCCCGATCTGCTTTTATTATGAAAAATCATGATCAGAACCGGCACGATGATGATGGTGGATAGCAGCAGCAGAAGCATTGCAAGCGATGCAGGTGTCAGCACCTTCGTAAAATCGTGCATATATTTTTTGAAAAACTGTTCTACCCCGGAGTTCCCCATCACATTTACAGAAGACAGGAATTCCTTCTTTTCAAGATCATAATAATACATTTCTCTTTTCTTAAAAAAGAAAATGGAATCGCGTTTCAATTCGAACTCAGTAAAAGCCACTGCGATTTTTGTGGAATATTCCTCAATTTTCTCCTCATTTTCCGGTGTGGCAGAATCATCTGTCTGGATGATCTTTACCACGTCTCCATCAATTGCGACAAAGTCCTTGATCTCTGCTGAATCTTCATGATAATAATGGACAGTGCTTTTCATGTGTTCTTCCAATGCCCCGTTGAATTCCTGCATCTCATTGGGTGTGGACGCTGCCGGCCAATTCCAGGCAATCAGGAGGCAGGCTGACAGAAAAGCGGCGGGCAGGCAGAATATCATTTTTTTCATTTTTTAATCCCCCTCTATGTTAGCGCTTTCATTATTAATATCTTATTAAAGAACTTCTGCTTTTAGAGCAGATTTTTTGCCAGTTTCATATGTGCTGCCTGTACATCCGGCCGGACGGGCCGATAATGTAATTAGGGACTCTGTGACTAAGGGGGCTTCATATGAAAAATAAGTATTTGACCAGCTACTTCCCTTTAATGGCGATTTTGTTATTCAGTTTGTCTTTTTCCATCTTAGCGGAGCAGGAACTGCAGGTGTGGCTTGTTGGAATCGGCGTGTATGAAGGCATGAAGGAGTTCTTTCCCGAGACTGGCATTAAGCTGGCACTGATCATTGTCTGCATGGCCTGCTGCTTTATGGTGTTTGCTGCCTTGAAGCTGATTGCAGACACGATCAATGGGCTTTCCCTGCTATTCTTTTCGAAAGATGAAAGCGGGGAAGCAATCGCGAGAAGCCGGAGCGGATCGGTCATATATCTAACTGGCGGGGCATTATCATTGTTTAGCTTTTACAGCTTTTACGCTATGCTGGGGATTTTTCTTGCAGCGACTGTCATTTATTTTATCTACTTTGTTTATATTTCAGGCAGCTCTTTCTCACCAGCCGGACTGATCGGGATCATTTTCTTTCAGGTCATTTCCTGGGCTTCATTGCTTTCCTTTCTTTTGTTTTTAACTTTGAAGCTTTACAACAGCGTATTGGAAAGCCTCCCTGTATAAAGGGCACAGGCAAAAGCAGCAGGGTGCTGAAGGCATCTCTGCTGCTTTATTTTTTCACGATATCCTTCCAGATTAATAAGTGCGGCGCCAGCTTTTCGTATGATTCCATGCTTTCCGGCCGGTCCTTTCCGACCCAAACTGCTGCCGTATATTCATCGGTGAGCCCCGCGAACCAAAAGTCTTTATAATCATTGGTGGTTCCGGTCTTTCCCCCTGTATAATCTCCTGGAAAATAGGCTTTCCGGCCGGTTCCTGATGAGACTGTTTCCTGCAGCAGCAGCCTCATTTTATCTATAGTTTCCTTGCTCCAGATTCTCACTGGCTGGTCTTCCCATGCATACAGCAATATACCGTCTTTATCTGTGATCTTTTGGATGGCTCTTGCCGGCTGATAAGAGCCTTCATTGGCAAAGGCGGTATAAGCCCCTGCGAGCTCCAGGGGGGAAACACCCCTGCTGAATCCGCCTATTGCAGCAGCAAGGGACTGATCTGGTTTTCCTACTTTACTGAATCCGAATTTGTCCAGATCCTTGAAGCCTTCTTCTATTCCTATCATGCTCAGAAGCCTGACCGCAGGAGTATTATAGGAGTGGATAAAGGCCTGCTCAAGGCTCACCTTTCCATAATATTTGCCGCTGTAATTATGGGGGCAATAGCCGCTGATGCAAAGGGGGCCGGCATCTACCTTGGAATTTACCGCAGTGTGTGTCCTTTCCAGGTAAGGAGCATACACAAGCAGAGGCTTGATGGCAGAGCCTGGCTGCCTGAATGCCTGGTAGCCTCTGTTAAAGTCATATTTCCTGTAATGCCGCCCGCCTGTAAGGGCAGCCAGTCCGTGGGTGCTGCTCTTGACGACAGCAGCTGCTGCTTCTGCCTCCTGATCAGGCAGATGGGCGGAGGCTGCATCCACTGCTTTTTGCTGAAGTTCAGGATCCAGCGAGGTGTGAATGATCACTCCTGATTGGAGGACCTGCTCCACTTTGCTATCCAGCTCTTCCTCTGAATCAGAGGGGATTCCTTCCTTGCTCCTGATCAATTCCCTAAGCTCAGCCTCGGCGTATGTTGTGTAATCTGGATAAAGGTCGATCCTGTCCGCCAGTGTGAAGGTGATTCTTTCGTCTTTCAGGGCCTCGCCATATTCGGGTGATATCTCCCCTTTTTCGGCAAGCAGGCCGATCAGCAGCTCCTGCCTTTTTTTCGTCTTTTCAAAATGTTTAGCGGGATTGTACATATCAGGATTGTTCGGGATGGCAGCCAAGAAAGCCAGCTGGGCATCGGAAAGCTTAGCGGCGGCTGTTTGAAAATAAACCTTTGAAGCAGCCTCGATTCCGTATGCACCGTTCTGGAAATAGATGCTGTTCAAATAATAAGATAGTATCTCTTCCTTGGAGTACGTCCTCTCCATTTGATAAGCGTACAGCAGCTCCGTCAGTTTGCGGTTATAAGTCTGCTCATGGGTCAGGTACAGATTCCTGGCCAGCTGCTGTGTAATCGTGCTGCCGCCTTCTTCAATCGTGCCGTTATCTGCATTTGCAGCAAGTGCCCTGCCAATCGCAGCTGGATCGAACCCCTTGTGCTCGTAAAAACGCTCATCCTCAGAGGCGATGACCAGCTTTTTCAAGAATTCAGGAATCTCTTCTGCTGCAAGCGGAATGCGGTTATAGGGAGTGAAGATTTCAGAAATCACATGGCCATCCTTGTCAGTCATCAGGCTTGTCTGGGGAAAAGATGCTGCCCCTGTCACTTCAATCCTGCTGTCCAAAAAGCCGGGAAGGCTTTCCAATCGGCTGGCTTCATCCGCCGTTTTATAGACAGACAGCATAAAGAAAGGCAGGATGAAGGCGATTGCCAGATATCCCGTCAATGTTTTCATCGGTTTCTCCGTTTCTTATATAAAATATGGCAATCATGCCGGACTCGAAAAAGTGCTATAAGTATTATCGTCATTATTACTTTCTTTGTGAGAATGCTGAAATATAAAAGTAAGAAAAATTATTTACAGAATAGTAAAAATATTATTCTTTAATGATATAATAAATGGTAAATGATGTAATCGCCATTGGAAAGGAGGGCTGGTAATGGAAGATGGCAAGCACTGCTTATTTATCGACTTTGAATTTACCATGCCTGATAAAAACGAAAAGTATAAGGGGTTTTTCCCGGAAATCATCGAGGCAGGCGCTGTTACAGTCCAAAATGGGGTAATACAAGAGCAGTTTTCCTCTTTTGTGGCTCCCATTCGTTTTCCGGAACTGTCTGAAAGATGCAAGTCCTTTTTACATATCAGCCAGGAACAGGTGGACAAAGGGATTTCATTTGCGGAACTGATCTGCAGGCTGGAGCAGATGGGCGGGAATGCAGCTGGGGAGATTGTAACCTGGGGCAATATGGATATGAAAGTTCTCCGCCAAAACTGCAGCAAAGCAGGGCTCGGTTTCCCTTTTAAGGGGAAGGAAGTCGATTTGTCGATGGAGTATAAGCGGTTTTTTGGCGATCAAAATCAAACCGGCCTGTGGAAAGCAGTGAAGGAATATGGAAAAGAAGGAACAGGCAGGCACCACAGGGCACTGGATGATGCCCTGACAACCTGCAAGATTTATCAGCTTGTCGAAAAAGATAAAAAGTATCTTCAAAACCACGAGCCTACTACCATTGGGGATAGAATAGACCTTTCTCAGCTATTCAATCGATTTGCATAAAAGCCAAACCCGCAGCCGGGATTTGGCTTTTGCTGATACTATTTAAAATAATCGGCTTCCAGCCGCTCCGCATTCTCGAGGGAGCGCTTCGCCCAATCAGAATCATCCTCCAAAAGCCCGCTTTTCATATTATCCAGAGCGAGTTTAAGGGACGCCTTATAGTCAGGAATGCTTCCCTCATACGTCCTGACCATCTGCTTCGGAACATTTGTCTGCTCTCTGTAGGCAAGCGCCCTGCGCTCATGGAACATCATGACATCAGCCTGCTTTGGATTATGAAGGTCCCCCTGCATCGGATGCTTTTCGACAGCAAGCACTCTGACAAGATAATGCTGGGGCCTTATATCTGTAATCTCCCCTATATATTTCCCTGTTTTATAAATGGCCGTCACCTGAGCGCCCACCTGGAATTCACTCAAAGCTGTCCCCTCCTTTGAAGCTTTTCTTCCCATTATGCCCGATTTTTTTTGAAAAACAAAGTGCAAAGCAAGAGTAAATCCAGTAATCTATAAGAAAAGCGGAAGGAGCTTGCTCCTGTCAGCTGGACAGAAGAAAAGCGGTAGGCGCATGCCTATCAGGAACAATAGAGGAGGACTAGATCATGAAAAAGAATTTTATATACCTTTTCCTTGCAGCAGTGATGATGCTTCTGGCAGCCTGCGGGACAAGCACTGATCAAAACAGCGGTGCCGGAAAGGAAAGCGGAGGATCATCTGAAGGAACACAGGGTGAACAGGCCGAAGAGGAGAAAAGCTCTGAAGGAGGCTATCCGCAGCTCACCGCAGAAGTTGGGGAAAATGAACGTCTTGTGGAAATGGTGACCACAATGGGCACCATCAAAATAAAGCTTTTCCCTGATTATGCCCCAAAGGCGGTAGAGAACTTCATCACCCATAGTGAAGAAGGCTATTTTGACGGCCTTATCTTCCACCGGGTCATCAATGACTTTATGATCCAGGGAGGAGATCCGGACGGGACAGGCATGGGCGGCGAAAGCATCTACGGGCAGCCGTTTGAGGATGAGTTCTCAGATAAGCTGTTCAATCTCCGCGGAGCTTTATCCATGGCGAACAGCGGTCCCGGCACAAACGGAAGCCAGTTCTTCATCGTCCAAAAGCAAACGCCGGAAGCAGGCATGAAGGAAAAGATGGAAAAAGCGGGCTATCCACAAGAAATTATTGCTGCTTATGACAATGGTGGGACTCCTTGGCTGGATTCAGCCCATACTGTCTTTGGCCAGGTGATCGAGGGCATGGAAGTCGTTGATAACATCGCAGCCGTGGAAACTGAATCCGAACGGCCGGTTGAAGACGTGAAAATCAAGGCGATAAAGGTGATTAAGTAGCCGCTTGGACAGGAATGGCCCAGCTGATATAATAAGGCTGACCACTGCTTTTGGCAGAAAGGAAGAAAACGAATGATCCAGGCTTATATTTTGTCTCTGTTCCTATATTTCCCGGAAGATAAATCGGAGTATATTCCGGCATCCATAACGTTTACAATATTCCTCATCGGAGCCATCATCGCCATGCGCCTGATCATCAGGACATCAAAGCGCGAGGAAAAAAAGGCTAAAGAGCTGGAAGATCAAATTATGAAGCAGGATAGCCTGCAAAAAAAGAACAGCTGACCTGAGCTGTTCTTTTTTGTGCGATTATAATTAGATCAGGCTAAAGCCAGTTTCAGCCGCTTCAGTCCTTCCTCCAGAGTTTCACGCGGGCAGGCAATATTCATCCGGACGAATCCTTCGCCTCCTGGACCGTATTTTGTGCCAGGCTCCAGGGCCAGCCTGCCTTTTTCCACAAGGAGAGAATTCAGTTCCTTATCGGGCAGGGAGAGCTCCCGGCAGTCTAGCCACATTAAATAGGTCGCTTCAAGATCCATGACCTTAACTGAAGGAAGCTCATTTTCGATGAAGCTGCGGGCGGTTTCATAATTTTCCTGCAGATAGGACAAAAGCTGATCCAGCCAATCCCGGCCATATCGATAGGCAGCTTCAAGGGCCGTGATGCCTATCGTATTCAAAGTGAAAAAGCCCTGCTGTGCCTGGGCAGCCTTGAATTTGTCGCGGAGCTGTTCGTTCGGAATAATAACTGCTGATGATTGCAGCCCGGCAATATTGAAGGTTTTGCTTGGCGCAATGCATGTGATTGAAATATCCCGGATCTCCCCGGAAAGAGAGGCAATCGGAATATGCTTGTGGGGGGAAAACACCAAATCTGAATGGATTTCATCTGAGAGAATCAGGCATCCGTATTTCGTGCAAAGCTCCCCTATTTTCGTAAGCTCCTCTTTTGTCCAAACCCGGCCGCCGGGATTATGGGGATTGCAGAGCAAAAAAAGCTTGATGCCCTTTTTCAGCTCTTCCTCGAAACGTTGAAAATCAATTTCATAGCGCTGTTCCACTAGAGCAAGGGGAGAGTTGACGACCATGCGCCCATTTTTCTCAATCATCTCAAAGAAAGGCGTGTAAACAGGAGACTGAAGCATGATTTTATCTCCGGGACTTGTGAATGCCTGGACGGCAAGGCTGATGGATGGGACTACCCCCGGGCTGTATAACACCCACGATCGCCCTATGTCCCAGCCGGATTGATCCTTCTGCCACTGCTGGATGGCTTCAGATACAGATGGAGGGACAAATGTGTAGCCGAAGACCTCGTGGCTGGCCCTTTTGCTGATGCTGTCCTTGACTTCTTCAGGAGGCCCGAAGTCCATGTCTGCCACCCACATAGGAAGCACATCGGAAGAGCCAAATATATCTTTTGTCAGCTCCCATTTCACAGAAGCAGTTCCATATCTGTCGATTGGTTTATGAAAGTCATATTTTGTCATGATAACCTCCCGTATTGCAGTTTTCGGTCCTGATATTCTTATGATAAGATATGGTCAGGCAAAATTAAATCAAAAAGGTGGTTGCAGATGGAAGTCCAGGTTATGCATATGATGATGTACCAGGCGCTGGATCAATGGGATCCTTTCGGCTGCGGGGAAGGCAATTATGATACTGAAATAGCAGACGCAATCCAGGCCGTTCATGATTTGGACAGCCCTGATAAACTCGCGCGGAAAATCCAGAGCATCTATGAATTCTCCTTCGAGAGCATCATCCCGCTGGATCAGTGCAAAAAAATGGCTGAAACACTTCTTGTTATTAAAAACAGCGGGAGCTGCACTATATAAATTATGTACCTTGAAGATTGGCCGGCGCCTAAAGGGCGTCCGGCCATTCTTTTTATCATTTGCCGCAAATAAACTCCTTCATATGGCCGTATACTTCTTCAGGCCGTTCCTCCGGGACAAGATGGCCAGTGTCTTTGAGGACGATGAGCCTGGAGTTTGGCAGGTCACTGTCCAGCCTTTTCCCGATGGTCAGCGGGACAACCCTGTCATGCTCGCCCCATATGAGGAGGCAGGGAGTGTCGATCCCTTTCAGTGCTTTTTGGTCCAAGTCGCCTTCTCTGTGCCTGATCATCCGGGTCAAAGCCTTGAAGATATCATCCTCCATAAAAGGAGCCAAATAGCCGTACATCATTTCATCGGTGATCATGCTGTGGTCATGGACAACCTGCCTTAAATTCTGGCGCACGCCTGAGCGCTGCAGATACAGCTTTACATACAAGTGGAAATAGGGGAGGTAGCTTGACAGGATCAGCGGCACCTTTGATTTAGGCAAATAGCTTGAACTGCAAAGCAGGATGGCTTTTTTTATCATATCCGGGTATTGGCGGGCCACATTGAGTGATATTTGACCTCCCATTGAATGGCCGGCAATCGTGACTTGATCGAGTCCGAGCTTTTGTAGAAATTGCATGACTGTCTGGGCAGTATTTTTGTAGGAATAGTTATACTGATCCGATTTTCCGCTTTTTCCAAACGGGGGCAGATCGATGGAGATTACATGGAAATCTTCCTGCAGAAAGGGAATCAGCCTCCTGAAGCTGAAGGAGGAGGAAAGAAAGCCGTGCAGGAGAACAATGGTCTCCTTTGAGGGAGCCTGTCCGTACTGTTCATAATAAATTGTGTTCCCATTCACTTCAATTTCATCAGTATTAAAGGCTTGCATCGTTACCCTCACTCCTATGAAAGATGGTAGTGCCCGGCAGGCTTAATTTAAAGATAAGGAATTAAATATATTTTTCAGCTCCGATCACTGTCGAGCAGCTTGCCTGCCCCCTCGAAGCCCCAAGACGTGCCTCCCGGAAAGGAAGAAGCCTTTCTGGGAGGCCTGTATTGAGGAACCCGGAAAGCTGGTCATGCAGATGTTAGCGCGGGACGCGGCGTTTTTAGTCTGCGTTCCTTTGGTGCAAGGCGCTGCACGTTACTGTTTTATCATTCCCTTCTCGGGACTCTTCACACATCGGCTGGAAAATTATTTTAGAAAAATAATAGAAAAGTGCGATTTATTATTACGCCGATTTTGCTATAATGTAACTATTTTAAACGTGAATGGGAGGAAGGTCCATGAGACTGAGTGATAAAGAACTTGAAATTGTTGAAATCTTAGAAAAAGATGCACGCATCCCGCTTGAAGATGTGGCAAAAATGGCCGCTATCTCTGTTGAAGAGGCAGCAGGGCTGCTGGAAAAACTGGAGCAGGCCCGCGTCATCGTCCGATATACCTCTGCAGTGGATTGGGCCAGGATTGACGGCCATGAAGGCGTCACCGCCATGATTGATGTAAAAGTGACCCCGAAAAGGGGAGTAGGCTTTAACGAGGTCGCACAGAGGATATACCGGTATAAGGAGGTAAGCTCGGTCTACCTGATGTCAGGGGCTTACGACCTTTCTGTCATTGTGGAAGGGCGTTCCATGAATGAAGTTGCACGGTTTGTCTCAGAAAAACTTTCCACCCTTGATTCAGTGCTGTCGACCACGACTCATTTCATCCTGAAGAAGTATAAGCATGATGGGACCATTTTTGACCAGGCGGACGAAGATAAAAGAATTGTGGTATCGCCGTAATGAAAACAAAAACATATATATCCGCGAAGGTCGATCAGCTCAAGCCGTCAGGCATCAGGCGTTTCTTTGATCTGGCGGCAGGAATGGAAGGCGTAATCTCCCTTGGTGTAGGAGAGCCGGATTTCGTTACCCCCTGGTCCGTCAGGGAAGCGGCGATCCTCTCGCTCGAGCAGGGGTATACCTCATACACGGCTAACGCAGGGCTGCTTGAACTAAGGCAGGAAATTGCTTCTTATATGAAAAAGAGCTTCAGGGTCCTATATGAACCAGAATCTGAAATCATCGTCACAGTGGGGGCGAGCCAGGCCATCGATATCGCTTTAAGGGCCATATTGGATCAGGGGGACGAAGTGATCGTCATCGAGCCTTGCTTTGTTTCTTATGCCCCGCTTGTAAGCCTGGCAGGAGGGACTCCTGTTACTGTCCAGACGAAAAAAGAGGACGACTTTAAAATCCTCCCTTCCCAGCTGGAACAGGCGATAACCACGCGGACAAAGGCAATCCTCCTCTGCTCCCCGAATAATCCTACCGGCACGATGCTGTCAGGAAATGAACTGGAGGCCATAGCGGCTGTTGCTGAGAGGCATGATCTTCTGGTGCTGTCTGATGAAATATATGCTGAGCTTGTCTATGATGAGGAATATACAAGCTTTGCCAGCATCAGCGGAATGAAGGAAAGGACTTTATTGATTTCAGGATTTTCAAAAGGCTTTGCCATGACCGGCTGGAGGCTGGGATTTATTTGTGCGCCGAAGGAAATATCCCAGGCTATGCTGAAAATTCACCAGTACAGTATGATGTGTGCCCCCACAATGGCGCAGTTTGCAGCTCTGGAAGCGCTGAGGACGGGCAGGGGCGATGTGGAAAGCATGCAAAAAAGCTACCGCCGCCGCCGCAATTATTTTGTTCAGTCACTGGAGGATATCGGGCTGCCATGCCATACTCCTGGCGGGGCTTTCTATGCTTTTCCTTCCATTGAAGGAACAGGATTGACTTCAGAAGAGTTTGCAGAACAGCTTCTGCTGGAGGAAAAAGTAGCTGTTGTACCAGGGAATGTCTTTGGGGAGAGCGGAGAAGGCCATATCCGCTGTTCTTATGCATCATCAATGGAACAGCTGCAGGAAGCCGTAAAAAGGATAGGCCGCTTCCTTGAGAACAGAAAATAAAAAAAGGGATATCCATCAGGATATCCACTTCAAAAAAGGGGGGGAATACTAGAAAGCTTATGTTTTAAGCTTTTCCGTATTCCCCCTTTTGTATACATAGAAACAAGAAAAATATTCAGTTATGATTTCAATGGAAGTTTATCTAGTTTCATTAAGTCATATCCCTCATCCTCAAAAAATCCTCTGCTCCCATTTCCTTCGCTTTTTTCAATATCAATTTCGCTTTGTTCATGCCTGTATCTTTTAGTAGCTGCTCAAGCTCAGGATCTAAAGTTTCCCGGAAGGTATGGGAACCAGGCTTTAGAAGTTCGGATGCGGGCACGTCCAGGATGGTTGAGATTTTTAGGATAGTCTGATTGTCAGGCAGCTGGCTGCCGTTTTCATATTTTTCAATGGTACGCAGGCCTGCTCTGAGCTTTACAGCCAATTCCTGCTGAGTCAAATTCAATCTTTCTCTATTCTGTTTAATGGCCAGACCGATTGCGGACATTTTGCACCCATCCTTTCACAGAATAAACTTACACCACCATTTTAGCGCGATATTAGCAAGGAGAAATATGTGGTCCATGTATTTTTTGTTACAGTTCGATTAATGTTATTAACGTACCTGAAAAGAGAGACATGAGATGATATAAGTCACTCAAAAGAGGGACCTGCAGTGCCGGAGTGCCTCAAAAGCGGGATATGAGGCACTCAAGGGAGCGTCCGACCGTGTTAGAGTGTCTCATAAGCGAAATAGGGGCACTCAAAAGAAAATCCAGCCGTAATTAGAATGCCTCAGGCGGTGCCGGAGTGCCTTGACGCCAGGTTGAACGAAGGCAATTTTTAGCTTATTTTCTCAAAAAGGATTGTTTTGATAAAATCGTTGATATATGATATAATTTTTAATTGCGTATAATCGACGAAAATAAATAGGTATTAGGAGTGTTCATATGTCAGAGAAAATCGAAGTAGGCAGCGTATTAACAGGAAAGGTTACTGGAATCCAGCCTTACGGCGCATTCGTTGCTCTTAATGAAAATACACAGGGATTGGTTCACATTTCTGAAATTACTCACGGGTATGTAAAGGATGTTAACGAGCACCTTAAAGTTGGGGATGAAGTAAACGTAAAGGTTCTTTCTGTGGATGAAGCTGCAGGAAAGATCGGTTTATCTATCCGTGCAACTGAAGAAGCACCAGCTGAAGCTGCTGAGGCAAAAGCAAGAAAGCCTCGTAAACCACGCCAGGCTGCAGCGATTCAGCACAACGATCCTGATTCTTCCCAGGGCTTCAACACGCTCAAGGATAAGCTTCAAGAGTGGATTGACCAGTCACAGCGCTAATATGTTATATGAAGTAAGGCCGGGCATCCATGCCCGGCCTTTTCTTTTATATCTAAGCATTGCTCCCAGGGTATGTGAGATCATGCTTTTTAATCCGGTATTGCAGGTTTTGTCTGCTCATGCCAAGAATTTTTGCGGTCTGAGTGATATTGCCATTCTGCTCTCTCCACACTTTGTTTATATAACCTTTTTCTGCAAAATCTACATAATCGGCCAGGCTCGGCTGAGGGCGGGCTGTTTCTTCCGGATTTTTTACCGGGAAAGAATGGGGGGCCTCGGCTTTATGCCTGAAGTGGTGGGGCAGGATCTCCGGTGTTATCCTGGCATCGTCTTCAGCCATGTTCATGGCCCCTTCAATCATGTGTTCAAGCTCACGGATATTCCCCGGCCAATCGTACCGGAGAAATAGTTCTTCTGTCTCTTCGTCAAGCCCCGCGACCTTCATTCCGAACCAATCATTATATTTATCTATGAAGAAGGAGGACAGCAGCAGAATATCCTCTTTGCGCTCCCTTAATGGAGGGATAAAAAGGGAGACAGCGCTCAGCCTGTAAAATAGATCTTTCCGCAGGCGGCCCCCTGCAATGGCGTCGACCGGGTCTTCATTGATCGTTGCAACTACCCTTACATCTGTCTCCCTGTCTTTCGTATCCCCGATGCGCCTGATTTTTTTCTCCTGCAATACGCGCAGAAGCTTTGCCTGCAGGGCAGCGGGCATAGAATTGATTTCGTCGAGCAGCAGAGTGCCTCCTTCTGCCTGTTCAAATAATCCAGGACGGTCCACTGCTCCTGTGAAGGCGCCTTTCTTGGTGCCGAAAAGGATGCTTTCTACCAGTGTTTCCGGAAGGGCTGCACAGTTTTGTGCCACGAAAGGACCTGGCGAGCGCAAGCTTCCGCTGTGAATGCTCTGGGCGAATAATTCCTTGCCGGTCCCGGTCTCTCCGGCAATCAGGATGGGGGAAGTGGTCCTGACCGCCCTTTTTGCGGCTTCCGCTACTTCCATGATTGGCCTGCTTTTACCAATGATGTTATCAAATGTATAGCGGCCGCTGGTTTTTCTGGAGATATTCTCTTTTATCAGCCTTTCAATCATGCTGACATCTTTTGCGATCTCAATTGCCCCCAATGAATTGCCATCCTCCAGAATCGGGATGGCATGATTAATGGCGGTGATTTCTTTTCCTTTGCTGTTAAAATAGGTCTGCTTGGCCGGCTGTGTCCCTTTTCCGCTTTTTAATGCCAGCAGCAGCGTGCTGTCTTCCTGGCGGCTGAAGGGAAAAACCTCAAGGAGGCTCCGGCCGACCACAGATTTCGGATTCATTCCTTCTATCTCAGCCATCTTGCGATTATAGATAATGGTCCTGCCTTCATGGTCAATCACATGGACCCCGGCGTCTATATTTTCAAGAATCTGCTCCAGGATGATTGACGGCAGATGATTCTGTTCATTCTTCATATTTGTGAACGGCTCCCTTTAATGTATCTTCGTATATTGTATGTTTATCTGCCAGGGGGTGCAAACAAATTTTGCGCTATTTGCTTAGGTGCCAAAAAAATTTGCTTTCTGGGACTCCAAATAGAACTTAAAACTGTAATATTATGCTGGCACAGAAATTGCATATTAATAATGTGAAATCAGATGGATCTTTTTCAGAAGAATCAGGCATCTTTGCTTTAAAGGCCCGCCTATTAACGTTACAATGGAAAAGACAATTTCTAAGTGTGAATGGAGGAATCATTATATGGAAAACAGCAGCCAGTTAATTCAGCAGACAGAAAAGTTTGGGGCAAATAATTATCATCCTCTTCCGATCGTTATCTCAGAAGCTGAGGGAGTCTGGGTCAAGAATCCCGAAGGTGAGCGGTACATGGATATGCTCAGCGCCTATTCAGCAGTCAATCAGGGGCACCGTCATCCGAAGATCATACAGGCCTTGAAGGATCAGGCAGACCGGGTTACCCTGACTTCCCGTGCTTTCCATAATGATCAGCTTGGGCCATGGTATGAAAAGGTCAGCGGGCTGACAGGGAAGGAGATGGTCCTGCCGATGAACACCGGTGCGGAAGCGGTCGAAACAGCTGTGAAGGCAGCGCGCCGCTGGGCATATGACCGTAAAGGGGTAGCTGAGGACCAGGCAGAAATCATCGCCTGCATCGGGAATTTCCACGGCAGGACGATGACAGCCGTCTCTCTGTCGTCTGAAGAAGAATATAAGAGGGGCTTTGGTCCGATGCTGCCTGGCATCAAGTTGATTCCTTACGGAGATCTGGAGGCTTTACAGAATAGCATCACTGAACATACAGCTGCTTTCCTGATTGAGCCTATCCAGGGGGAAGCCGGGATCGTCATTCCTGAAGAAGGATTCCTGAAGCAGGCTTCCGAACTGTGCCGCGCAAACAATGTTCTCTTCATAGCCGATGAAATCCAGGCTGGCCTGGCCCGTTCAGGTAAAATGTTCGCCTGTGAATGGGAGGGCGTCGAGCCGGATATGTATATTCTCGGAAAAGCACTTGGAGGCGGTGTATTCCCGATTTCATGTGTGGCTGCAGATGAAGACGTTCTTGGCGTATTTAATCCAGGCTCACACGGTTCAACCTTTGGCGGCAATCCGATGGCATGTGCAGTGTCGGTAGCCGCATTGGATGTTCTTGTGGAGGAAAATCTTGCTGAAAGATCCCGGAAGCTCGGGGATTACTTTATGTCCAAGCTTAAGGAGATTGAGAACCCGGTCATTAAAGAAGTAAGGGGCAGGGGGCTGTTTATCGGCGTAGAGCTGACAGAGCCGGCGCGCAAGTATTGCGAAGCCTTGAAAGAAGAGGGGCTGCTCTGCAAAGAGACGCATGATACGGTCATCCGTTTTGCCCCTCCGCTGGTGATCAGTGAAGAGGACCTTGATTGGGCAATTGAAAAAATTAAAAAAGTATTGAGCTGAAACACGAAACTCCCCCGGCAGCCGGGGGAGTTTTTCCGTGATTGATAAGAAAGTATATTTTTTCAACTTTAATTACTGTCCAGCAGCTGAGCCTGCCTTCTCGAGGTCTCAAGCCATTGCTCCCAAGAAGGCAAAGAACGCCTTTCCGGGAGGATCGTCTTGTGCTTGTCGGGGGTGAGCAAGGCGCTTGCGCTTTTCTTAAGAATCTTCAGTGTATCCGGCGCCAGCCGAATTATGAACGGTTTGTCTCAGGAGCACGTTCTACTTCTTCGCTTGGCTTGAATAAAAGGCCGAGGTTGATAAGACCTGCGATACCTACTAGTCCATACACAATGCGGGCAAGAGCAGAGTCTTGTCCGCCGAAAATTGCTGCAACAAGATCAAATTGGAAGAAGCCGACTAAACCCCAGTTGATAGCACCAATGATCGTTAAAACCAGTGCAATGCGTTGAATGGCACTCATGTTGTTTCCTCCTTTTGTGATTAATTCCTTACTAATTTGATACAGTCATCCAGTAATTATTCATGCTCTAATGACTTTGTTTTTAGTGTACCCATAGTCATTTCTAAAAAACGTACTTTTTGCATTACAACTGTAAATAACAGATAATAATAACGAAGAAAAGGAGGATGCTTTCATGCAAAATTTTACATTTTCAAATCCGACGAAATTGATCTTCGGCAAAGATACGCTGAAGGAGCTGCAAAATGAGATTCCCCAATATGGAAAAAACGTTCTGTTAGTGTATGGGGGCGGAAGCATTAAACGAAGCGGCCTTTATGAGAAGGTATTGGCTGAGCTGAAGGAAATCGGTGCGGAAGTGTCCGAGCTTTCGGGAGTTGAACCGAATCCGAGGCTTTCGACTGTCCATAAAGGTGTGGAAATCTGCAAGGAAAAGGGCATTGATTTCATTCTTGCAGTAGGCGGCGGAAGTGTGATCGACTGCACGAAAGCCATCGCGGCAGGCGCTGAATATGATGGAGATGCCTGGGATCTTGTGACCAAAAAGGCCTTTGCCGGGGAGGCGCTTCCTTTTGGAACCGTACTGACCCTTGCGGCAACCGGCTCTGAAATGAATGCAGGCTCTGTTATTACAAACTGGGAATCGAATGAAAAATACGGGTGGGGAAGCCCTGTCACTTTCCCTAAGTTCTCTATTCTTGATCCGGTCAACACGTTCACGGTTCCAAGAGACCAGACCATCTATGGCATGGTGGACATGATGTCCCATGTGTTTGAACATTACTTCCATCTGGAAGAGAATACACTGCTGCAGGACCGCATGTGCGAAGGGCTCCTGCTTACTGTAATGGAAACAGCGCCTAAGCTTCTTGAAGATCCTGAGAATTACGAGCACAGAGCAACGATTCTCTACAATGGGACAATGGCTCTCAATGGCATGCTGTCAATGGGCTATCGCGGAGATTGGGCAACCCATAATATAGAGCACGCCGTCTCAGCTGTTTATGATATCCCGCATGGCGGAGGCCTTGCCATCTTGTTCCCGAACTGGATGAAGCATAACTTGAGCGTAAAGCCATCCCGGTTCAAGCAGC
This sequence comes from Bacillus sp. SRL543, assembly GCF_984799205.1. Lineage (NCBI taxonomy): Bacteria > Bacillati > Bacillota > Bacilli > Caryophanales > Bacillaceae > Bacillus > Bacillus sp. SRL543. The sequence continues at coordinate 3,913,747 of NZ_OZ481794.1, read as the reverse complement.
TGGCAGTCCGTGTCTTCGGTGTCGATCCTGAAGGTAAGACAGATGAGGAAGCAGGACTTGAAGGCATTGAAAAGCTGAGGGAATTCTGGAACAGCATCGGCGCCCCATCCCGCCTGGCGGATTATGATATCAATGAAAGCGGCATTGAAACGATGGCTGATAAAGCCATGGCCAACGGCGAGTTCGGAAACTTCAAAAAGCTGAACCGCGAAGACGTCGTAAGCATCTATAAAGCATCCCTATAAAAAATAAAACCTGGTGCCTGGCACCAGGTTTTATTTTTAGCTGAAGAACGCCATTTCTGCTTCAGTTTTTCCATTTGGTTCCTGCGCAAAAAAAATCCTGAATTGGACACGCTTACATTATAGCTAGTTTCTTGATTACTGGCACACCTTTCGTTAAAGTGAAAGAGAATAAAAATAATTGGAGGATCATTCATGACACATGTTCGTTTTGATTACTCAAAAGCACTGAGCTTCTTTGGTGAACACGAGATTACATATTTAAGGGATGCCGTTAAGGTGGCCCACCATTCCCTGCATGAAAAAACGGGTGCAGGCAGCGACTACCTGGGCTGGATCGACCTGCCTGCTGATTATGATAAAGAAGAATTTGCCCGCATCCAGAAAGCGGCCGAAAAAATCAAGAGCGACTCTGATGTGCTGCTTGTCATCGGCATTGGCGGTTCATATCTTGGCGCGCGCGCAGCCATTGAAATGCTGCAGCACAGCTTCTATAATGAACTGCCAAAAGAAAAGCGCTCCACTCCGCAGGTGCTGTTCGTTGGAAACAATATCAGTTCAACTTACATGAAGGATGTTATGGACCTGCTTGAAGGCAAGGATTTTTCAGTCAATGTCATTTCAAAATCCGGCACGACGACAGAGCCGGCCATCGCATTCCGCCTCTTCCGCAGTCTGCTTGAAGAAAAGTATGGCAAAGAAGAAGCGCGCAAACGCATCTATGCCACGACAGATAAAGCGAGAGGCGCACTCAAAACACTGGCTAACGAAGAAGGCTATGAATCATTCATCATCCCTGATGATGTCGGCGGACGTTATTCAGTGCTGACAGCAGTCGGCCTTCTGCCGATTGCGGCAAGCGGGGCGGACATCCAGGCAATGATGGAAGGCGCTGCAAAGGCCCGTGAGGAATACAGCAGCTCTGAAGTTGAAGAAAATGCTGCCTACCAATATGCCGCTGTCCGCAACGCGCTGTACAATAAAGGGAAAACAATCGAAATGCTGATCAACTATGAGCCGGGGCTGCAGTATTTTGCTGAATGGTGGAAGCAGCTGTTTGGCGAGAGCGAAGGAAAAGACCAGAAAGGGATCTTCCCGGCATCAGCTAACTTCTCTACAGACCTGCATTCCCTTGGACAGTATGTGCAGGAAGGCCGCAGAGATATCTTTGAAACGATCATCAAGGTTGAAAAGCCGCGCCACGAGCTGACAATTGAAGAAGCTGACAGTGATCTGGATGGCCTGAACTACCTTGCAGGCAAGACAATCGACTTTGTTAACAACAAAGCCTTTGAAGGAACGATGCTTGCCCACACAGATGGCGGGGTGCCAAACCTGATCGTGACGATCCCTGAGATGGATGCCTATACATTCGGATATCTGGCATATTTCTTTGAAAAGGCATGCGCCATGAGCGGCTACCTGCTTGGTGTCAATCCTTTTGACCAGCCGGGAGTAGAGGCATATAAAGTCAATATGTTTGCGCTTCTTGGCAAGCCTGGGTATGAAGAGAAAAAAGCGGAGCTTGAAAAAAGGCTTAAATAAATGCAAAAAGAAAGAGTGCTGAAAATGTTCAGCACTCTTTTTTACATGTATCCACTGGCAGCTCCCTCAGGAAACCCTCCCCGCGAGAAAATATGATAGATAAAACCAGACCGGGGATACTATAAAAAAAGAAAAGAGGTGCTGGAAATGATTGAATTACCATCCCGGGTGGAAGGGAAACACTTTGATCTGTATAAGCTTGAGCAGCTGCTAAAGCCGGCTGGCTATACGGTAGGGGGAGGCTGGGAATATGACCATGGCGCCTTTGACTATAAGATAGATGATGAAGTGGGCTATCAGTTCCTGCGCGTCCCTTTCAGATCGATTGACGGCCAGCTGGATTCGAGAGGCTGCACGGTTGAGATTGAGCGGCCGTTCCTTTTGTCCCATAAATATCAGCGGGGGCTGGACGATCATGCTTATACGTGGAACCATACTGCTTCTTTCAATCAATTCTCGGAGCCGGTGGACAAGGACGCCAGCTTCCCGGAAAAATACATTGATGTCGGGAGGTCGCTTGTCCAGGAGCTGGAGTCATTATTGCTGAACGGCTGATTTCTGTTCAGGCAATCACAATCAGTTCGTCATTAGACTCGATGCTGAAAGGGTGGGGAGGATTCACAAAGGTTTCCTCCCCTCTTTTTATGCCGAAGAGAAGCATGCCATCCTTCAGCAGCAGTGCACTTAATTCAGTGAAGGTCACTGCATAATCAAAGTCTTTGGCCGGCATGAGCCTTAATCTTCTTCCGTTCATATGGCCAAGGAGATCCAGGAAAGAAGTGACCATTTCCTGAGCAGAAATACTGTGGATCATGACGGAGCTTGTCAGTATATTCGTCTGGATGATTTCATCTGCCCCAGCCCTTCTGGCGTTTGCAACTTGTTCAGATGTAAGAATTTCGACAATGCACGGAACTTCAGGGTTTAACCCTTTAACGGCCAGTAGCGATAGAATTGAATTCATATCAGCCTGCAGTTCATCCCTATTTTGGTCTGCTGTAATAATCACTTTGTTTGCTTGCCGGATATTTGCCTTAAGGAGAACCTGATCCTGGTTCGACCGCCCTTGTATAAAATGTACAATCCCGGGGGATGGATTGGACCTGAGTGTTTCATCTATGAGGGCGATGGAAAGGCCTCTATGCTCCTCGTCCAAAGCAGTAATCAGCTCTCTGGACCGTTCATTCCAGCCTATGATGATTAAATGATTGTCTCCTTTAAATTTCACTTTTCCCTCCAAATAATCATTCTGTCTTGTTACAGCTGCCGCTGCCAGAGTCACAAAATAGGTTGATAAAAAGCCCGCCCCGGTAAGAATCAGAATGATGCCTGTTATTTTGCCGGGGATAGTATGCGGCACATAATCCCCATAGCCTACTGTGGACGCTGTGATGACTGCCCACCACACCCCATCAAAGACCGTCGGGAAATTATGGGGCTCCAGGATGGAGATGATGAACCCGAATGTCAGGATGACCAATAGGGCGATCAGGAGTATCCGTATAGCAAGCGGGAGCCTGATGAAACTGGAATAAATGAAGTGCGGCATGCTGTTCACTCCTTCTGATTGCTAACACCTACCATTATGAACCAAGTCCCTTTTTCTGAAACATGCTTTAGATGGCAGAGTAAAGCTGCCTGAAATATTTACCAATGAACCTTCCTGTTGTAAACCACATAGGTGCTAAAGCAAAAAAAAATATTCCCCGGCAAGGAATTGAGGGAAGAACGGAGAAATAATATAGGTAGCTGGGATTCTCAGGGAAAGGGGAAATGGAGGATTATAAATATCAGATATGCGGATCTAATGCTTTTTTTCCGCACAAATCTTAAAAGGGAGCTTACACTTAAAGAAAAGATCTTTATACGGAACATAGTCAAGAAAGAGGAGAATAAAGCACGAAAGCAATTTTACATATAGAAAGCATAAGCATAGCCCGGCAGCTGCCGGGCATTTTTTCTTATCATTTCCTCAAAGGAGCGATTCGGCGCCGTCTATATATACCTCCGTTCCGGTAATATGGCTGGACAGATCGGATGCAAGGAAATGGACCAGGTCGGCAACCTGTTCGGCAGATCCGGGATGGTCCTCGAGCGGCATGCTTCCCTCCGGAAATTCAACTGGTATTTTTACTTTTTTCAGATTCTCTTCCTCTGGGAAAGTATTTTCTCCGATATGCGTCTTGATGGCTCCGGGACAGATCATGTTAACGCGTATGCGGTATCCGGCGAGTTCAAGGGCAGCCATTTTTCCGAAGCTGACCTGGCCCCCTTTTGATGTGCTGTAGGCTGACATCCCAAAATTACGGAAGGTTCTGTTGCCGTTGATGGAGCTGGTGATGATGATGCTTCCGCCTTCTTTCCTGAGAAGGGGGATCGCATATTTCACTGTCAGGAAAGTCCCTTTCAGGTTTGTTGAAATGGTCGTGTCCCATTCTTCTGGTGTCAGGTCTTCGATTGGGGCAACAACTCCATTTATCCCGGCATTGGCAAAAACAATATCAAGCTGCCCCCATTTACTGGATACCTTCTGAAAAGCCTCCTCTACCTGTGAGGGGACAGAAACATCGGTTTCGATGATCATGGCTTCTCCGCCTGCTGACTCTATTTGATCTTTGACTTCTGCTGCAAACTCTTCCTTTACATCGACAAGAGCAATTTTAGCCCCTTCTCCAGCAAGCCGGATGCTGGCAGCCTTTCCTATCCCGGAGCTTGCTCCGGTAATCAAAGCAGTCTTCCCTTTCAGCGATGAACCGCTCATAAAAGCCTTACCTCCTTTTTCCAGTTATTTTCCCCAAGGCAGCTGAATAAGAAACCACAAATTGCAGCTGCTGGCGAAATAAGCTGAAAAAATGTATCCTAGTTGGAGAGTACAAAAAGGATACATGGAGGTGCCAAATGGTTCGTTTTGGTGTAATAGGAACAAATTGGATTACAGAAAGATTTCTTGATGCCGCTGGGAAAGCAGAGGATTTTTCGCTGACGGCTGTTTATTCACGGACAGAAGAGAAAGCAAGGGATTTTGCAGATAAATATGGTGTAAAACATACATACACATCATTAGAGGAAATGGCGGCAAGCAGCGAAATAGATGCTGTTTATATTGCCAGCCCCAATTCCCTTCATGCAGAACAATCTATTCTGATGATGGAGCACGGGAAGCATGTGCTCTGCGAAAAGCCTGCAGCCAGCAATGCGGCTGAATTAAAACGGATGATTGAAGCATCTAAACAGAATAAGGTCGTATTGATGGAGGCGCTTAAATCCACACTTATGCCAAATTTCAAGGCGGTCCAGGAAAATCTTGATAAAATTGGGCCGGTGAGGAGATATTTTGCTTCTTACTGCCAATATTCTTCGCGTTACGATGCATACAAAGAAGGGACCATCCTCAATGCCTTCAAACCGGATTTTTCCAACGGCGCTTTGATGGATATCGGCATCTACTGCATTTATCCTCTGGTAGCCCTCTTTGGCAAGCCGGATGAAGCCAAGGCACAGGGAGTCATGCTCGATTCAGGAGTGGATGGAGAAGGAAGCATTGTATTGAAATATAAAGAGATGGATGCTGTCATTATGTATTCAAAAATCACTGACTCCCAGCTTCCTGCTGAAATACAGGGAGAGAACGGAAATATAGTAATCGACAAAATCCATACGCCGGAAAAAGTTGAAATCCGTTATCGCGGCGGCGGCTCAGAATCAATAACAAGAGAGCAGAAGGAAGCCTCGATGTATTATGAAGCAGAGGAATTCGTCGGGCTTATCAAAAACGGAAAGCTGGAATCAGCAACGAATTCTTTGTCTAACTCCCTTGCTGTCATGGAAATTCTCGATTCTGTGAGAAGCCAGCTTGGCATTGTCTACCCTGCAGACCAGAACTGAACGGAAATGGCCATTGCATCAAGATCACTATACGATACAGGGGGGCAAATTTTTGGTTAAGGAACTGAGGAAGGAAGCAGAAAGCTTTATTGCTTTATGCCACAGAGAGCTGAATAAAAGCATCAGCGAAACAGAACAGCGCCTCAATGAAATCCTTAAGGAGATAGATCATACAGGCAGTTATCATCACACCTATGAAGAGCTTGAGTATGGCGCAAAAACGGCCTGGAGGAACAGCAACCGCTGTATCGGCAGGCTTTTCTGGGACAGCCTTAAAGTGTTTGATGAAAGGGAGCTTGAGACTGAAGATGAAATTGGCCAAGCTTTACTGAGGCATATCAGCTACGCAGCGAACGGCGGCAAGGTAAGGTCTGCCATCACTGTATTCCGTCAGGAGGATAAAAACAAAAAAGTGCGGATCCTTAACCACCAGCTGATTCGGTATGCCGGCTATGATAATGGAGAAAGGATCATAGGCGACCCAGCCTCTGTCAAACTGACGAACCTGTGCCGTGAATTGGGATGGGAAGGGAAGAACGGGCGGTTTGATCCGCTGCCTCTTCTTGTCCAGATAGATGGGCGGAAGCCGGCGCTTTTTGAAATACCTGCTGGCGATATTCTTGAAGTGCCGCTTGAGCACCCCGAGTTTGAATGGTTCAGCGATCTTCACTTAAAGTGGTATGCCGTTCCGTTCATTTCGGATATGTGCCTTGAAATCGGGGGGATCCGCTATACAGCTGCTCCCTTTAATGGCTGGTATATGGGGACTGAAATCGGCGCCAGGAATCTTGCAGACGATTTCAGGTATAATCTGGTCCCGGAAATAGCGGGCAGAATGGGGCTTGATACAAAGAGGAACGCCTCCATGTGGAAGGACCGTGCGCTGGTTGAGCTGAATGCTGCTGTTCTTCATTCGTATAAAAAGAAGGGGGTCAGCATTGTTGACCACCATACAGCCGCACAGCAGTTCAAGCTGTTTGAGGAAAAAGAATCAGCATGCGGCAGGCCGGTAACTGGTGATTGGGCCTGGCTGATCCCGCCCATATCTCCGGCAGCTACACATATTTTTCACAGCAGCTATAAGAATGAAATCAAAACCCCTAATTTCTTTTACCAGGAAACAGATTTCCATTTATAGCTATTTATTCTGAAAACACTATTTTTTACGGATTCCTTTATTTCTCTACTATAATAAATTAAATTATTATTGTTGTGGAAATAAAGGGGGATGCCATATGAAAAATATACTGATCATTATTTTGGGTTCTGCGATTGTTGGCTTTGCTTATAACCTATTCCTGATCCCCCATGAAATTTTAAGCAGCGGGCTCAGCGGGGTGGCAATCATGCTTGGCATCATTACACCTTTCAATACAGGGATTTTGAATTTCCTTTTGAATCTGCCTTTATTGATCCTTGGGGTCATTAAGCTTGGGAAACGGTTTATTTTCTATACGATCGTTTCGGTGCTGACGCTGTCCGTCAGCCTTTATTTAATACCAGTCAGCGCCATCTCTTCGGAACCTATATTATCTTCCGTGTTCGGCGGGGTCTTGACGGGTGCAGGGATCGGTCTTGTGTTCAAGGCTTCTGGCTCTTCAGGGGGATTTGATATCATTGCCATGCTTTTGACGAGGAAGAAAGATTTTCCGCTTGGCGCCATTCTTTCGCTGATGAATGCCATCGTTGTCTTGGCTTCAGGTTTTATATTCAGCTGGGATGCTGCATTGAATACTATGGTCGCCATCTATGCGACAGGCAAAGTGGTCGATACCATCCATACAAAGCATATTAAGCTGACAGTGATGATTGTGACGGCTAAAGGGGAAGAAATGAAGGCGAAGCTGCTTTCAAGCATCTACAGGGGAATCACGGTCATCAACGGAGAGGGCGGCTATACAGGGGAAGGAAGGAAGATCCTCATGACAGTCATCACCCGCTATCAGCTGACAGAAGTGAAGTCCATGATAGATGAGGTTGACCCGCAGGCCTTCGTCAATATTACTGAAACGACCGAAGTTCTGGGTTCTTTTCATAGAACCTGAGAGTTTTAAGGCAAAATAAAGACCCTTGGCCAATTGATTACATTGGTTAAGGGTCAAGTTTTGTCTGCTATATTCAAATTTTTTCCCATCCTCACTTATCCTTTAGTAAATCTTCCTCTGTAAAATCTGCTTCTTTCACTGCAAAATAATTTAAGCCTGCTGCGGCAGTAAAGGCTGCTGCCAAAATAGCGATTGTTGATATCATGCTAATCTCTCCTATCATTGTTATTGTGTTATGGGCATTATTCCCGTTCTGCAGTGCCTTAAACATGTTATTGGTCCTGGTATATTTTGCCTGTATAACATAATGAAATGATCATAATTATTTCAAGAAGTATTTTTATTATGCTGATAAAACAAAAAAGCCAAAATCCTAATGGATTTTGGCTTTTAAATGTATGGAGCATAGCGGGCTCGAACCGCTGACCTCTACGCTGCCAGCGTAGCGCTCTCCCAGCTGAGCTAATGCCCCGTATCGGTACAAGAAAAATTATATCCGTAAATGATCAATTATGCAAGAGGGAAATTTGATTTTTTTCTTTTTTGGAAATAAAACTTAATCTCCTTGCCCATACGTGTTAAACATGCTTAATAATATTAAAGAGTAAAGCCGCATAAACTGTGAAAAGGGCAATATGCTTGCCCATATTTTTGTGCGGAAATAGTTTATTCATCTATGGATATTGGAATATTTAAGATAGAAATAGAAGAGGGGATACCTGATGGAAGAAATGTTTTATACAGTAATGAAAAATGATGTGCTTGTAAAGCTGTCCTTTGCAGCTTTGGCAGGGCTTGTCATCGGATTGGAAAGAGAGCTGAAAGGAAAGCCGCTCGGTCTCAAGACCTGTCTGATTGTTTCGGTTATGGCGTGTCTTTTGACTATTGTGTCTTATGAATCAGCTTTTCTTTATTCAAAAGAGTACTCCAGGCCTATGGATCCGGGGAGAATTCCTTCCTATGTAATCAGCGGCATTGGATTTCTTGGAGCAGGTGTAATCCTGCGCAGGGGCAATGAAGCCATTTCCGGGCTGACGACAGCAGCTCTTGTGCTGGCTTCAGCAGGAATCGGGATTACCATCGGAGCCGGCTTTTATATAGAAGCGCTGTTAGGGGTCATTTTTATCATTATTGGAGTCAAAATAATTCCTGCACTGTTTGAGCGGGTAGGGCCTAAAAAGCTGAAGGAAAAGGAAATCAGGGTAAAGCTGTATATTGAGAAAAGTACAGACCTGACTACGCTGATGAAGGAAATTAAAAGCAAAAAGCTCGGGATCAAGCGCGTACGCGTCAAAGAAGAAGCAGATGACATACTGGTTAATTGTGTGATTGCGACGTCAAGGAGCATTTATACGACAGATGTGTACTATACGATGAAATCTCTGATAGGTGTGATTTCTGCTGAGGTTGAAGCCATTGATTAGAATGGAATACGTTTCTCAAAAGGAGCCTGCCCGGTGAGGGGAGGCTCTCCTTCGTTTTGCATTGAACATTCAAGGTAAAAAAGATGGCTATGTTAAAAGCGAAAAGTGTAATATTAAAGCTAAACTGGAAGTTTCTTAGAAGGAGATGCAATGATTTGCCGAAGATAAACCCATATGCAGCACTTGCCATCGGTGTTGTGTCTGTATCCACATCTGCCATTTTAGTCAAATTTTCAGCTGCTCCTTCAGGAGTAATAGCTTTTTACCGCTTATTCTTTTCTGTGCTGCTGATGCTGCCGCTCGTTTTGTTTAAATATTTGCCGGAGCTAAAGCTGATTGGCCGGCGGGATTGGCTGTTTTCAGCTATAGCTGGAGTGTTTCTTGCGTTTCACTTTATATTGTGGTTTGAATCTCTCCGTTTTACTTCAGTGGCAAGCTCAACTGTCCTTGTTACCCTTCAGCCCCTGTTCGCTTTCGCGGGGACCTATTTATTCTTCAAAGAAAGATTTACAGTGAAAGCAATTTTAAGCGGAGTGATTGCTATTGGGGGAAGTGTCCTGATCAGCTGGGGGGATTTCAGGATTAGCGGAACCGCTTTGTTTGGAGATTTTCTCGCGCTTGCTGCCTGCGCTCTGGTCACAGCTTACTTAATGTTTGGGCAGACAGTGCGGAAAAGGCTATCTTTGGTCACTTATACTTTTACTGTATACAGCATCAGTGCTTTGACCCTTTTGGTATATGTCCTTGCGGCCGGGGAACCGCTTGGTCCTTACCCTGCAAGTGACTGGGTTTACTTTATACTGCTGGCGCTGCTTCCTACACTGCTAGGCCATACGCTGTTCAACTGGTCACTGAAATGGCTCAGCACTTCCACAATTTCTATGGCAATCCTGTTTGAACCGGTCGGAGCTGCTGTCCTGGCATACTTTCTGCTTGAAGAATATGTATCCTGGTATCAGGCTGCGGGAGGCTTGATTGTGATGGGCGGCATCATGCTATTTCTTGCAGACGGAAGAATGATGAAGCGAAAAGCAAAGGGGAAAGAAGTCAGCGGCAGCCCGCAGAGCCGTTAGGCAGGTTTCAATAGTATAAACTGCCAGATATTAAGCAGAAGGGGGGAGAAGCATGGCTGGTGTTGAAGAAGCGTTTGCTGCTGAGTTTCCGGCTATAGAGACGGAAAGGCTGCTGCTCAGAAAGCCTGAGGCAGATGATATACCGCAGCTGTACAGCATATTTTCAAATCCGGAGGCGACCAGGTTTTATGATGTTGAGACCTTTAGCTCCCTAATAGAAGCGGAAGACCTCCTTGAAAGTTTATCTTGGAGATACAGTATGAAACAACAGATCAGATGGGCCATTTGCTGGAAAGGGGACAAAACTCTTCTGGGAACCTGCGGCTTCCATTCCATAGAAACTCATCATAACAAATCGGAAATCGGGTATGAGCTCCATCCAGAGGCCTGGGGCAAAGGGATTATGTCAGAAGCTTTGGATGCCATCATCCGCTTTGGGTTCATTTCATTGGACCTGAACAGGATTGAGGCGGTCTATTTCCCAGAGAACACAGCTTCAAAAAAGCTTCTTGAGAAAAAGGGATTTAAGGTGGAGGGACTCCTGAGGAAGCGTTTTGTCCATAGGGGAGTTTTCAGAGATGCTGCCATCTCGGCACTGCTGCGGGAAGAAGATTCTTGAGTGAAGCATACATTCGCAAGATTCTTTTCCGAATGGTAACAGAGAAAATAATTCAGCCCTTGCCTTTAGTTAAGGGTACGGGAAAGAACTGAAAAGCGGCCGTCCTCAACTGGACGGCCTTTAATGTTATTAGATGAATGCATAAGTAAGCCCGGAGAAAATAAAACCGGATACCGTTGTAAAAATAAAGGTGCCTCCGTAGACCTTCTCTTCCGAGTCTGCGATTTTAATTCCCTCGAAATAGGAAAATGCCAATAAAAATACAGCCATGATAAATGATAAGTAGAGTGCGGCGGTTTGAAGCATATATCTCACCTTTCGAATATGTTACTATATTATATGGACTGGCTCCAAATGTATGACCTGTTTAATATAAGTTTCCTTTGTTCCGCTATTATTCACAGGGGTGTATCCAAGCTTATATCACTGTAATGTACAGCACCTGCAAGACGGACATTGATAATAAAAATTAAATTTAATTAAAAACTATATTGCAATTGTAATTTCACCATGATATATTATTACTTGTCCTCACGAGGAAGTAACGAAAACATCGAGAATGAAGTTGAAAAAACTTAAAAAAGATGTTGACTTCTTCACTTGAAGATGTTATATTAAGAAAGTCGCTTCTGGGCGATGGAGATTGTCCTTTGAAAACTGAACGAACAATAACGTCAACGTTAATCTTAATTTTTTATCAGAGCTAAATCTTACTCTTATATGGAGAGTTTGATCCTGGCTCAGGACGAACGCTGGCGGCGTGCCTAATACATGCAAGTCGAGCGGACGGGTGAGTAACACGTGGGCAACCTGCCTGTAAGACTGGGATAACTTCGGGAAACCGGAGCTAATACCGGATAATGCATATCCCCTCATGGGGATATGCTGAAAGATGGTTTCGGCTATCACTTACAGATGGGCCCGCGGCGCATTAGCTAGTTGGTGAGGTAACGGCTCACCAAGGCAACGATGCGTAGCCGACCTGAGAGGGTGATCGGCCACACTGGGACTGAGACACGGCCCAGACTCCTACGGGAGGCAGCAGTAGGGAATCTTCCGCAATGGACGAAAGTCTGACGGAGCAACGCCGCGTGAGTGATGAAGGTTTTCGGATCGTAAAACTCTGTTGTCAGGGAAGAACAAGTGCCGGAGTAACTGCCGGCACCTTGACGGTACCTGACCAGAAAGCCACGGCTAACTACGTGCCAGCAGCCGCGGTAATACGTAGGTGGCAAGCGTTGTCCGGAATTATTGGGCGTAAAGCGCGCGCAGGCGGTCTCTTAAGTCTGATGTGAAAGCCCACGGCTCAACCGTGGAGGGTCATTGGAAACTGGGGGACTTGAGTGCAGAAGAGGAAAGTGGAATTCCACGTGTAGCGGTGAAATGCGTAGAGATGTGGAGGAACACCAGTGGCGAAGGCGACTTTCTGGTCTGTAACTGACGCTGAGGCGCGAAAGCGTGGGGAGCAAACAGGATTAGATACCCTGGTAGTCCACGCCGTAAACGATGAGTGCTAAGTGTTAGAGGGTTTCCGCCCTTTAGTGCTGCAGCTAACGCATTAAGCACTCCGCCTGGGGAGTACGGCCGCAAGGCTGAAACTCAAAGGAATTGACGGGGGCCCGCACAAGCGGTGGAGCATGTGGTTTAATTCGAAGCAACGCGAAGAACCTTACCAGGTCTTGACATCTCCTGACAACCCTAGAGATAGGGCGTTCCCCTTCGGGGGACAGGATGACAGGTGGTGCATGGTTGTCGTCAGCTCGTGTCGTGAGATGTTGGGTTAAGTCCCGCAACGAGCGCAACCCTTGATCTTAGTTGCCAGCATTCAGTTGGGCACTCTAAGGTGACTGCCGGTGACAAACCGGAGGAAGGTGGGGATGACGTCAAATCATCATGCCCCTTATGACCTGGGCTACACACGTGCTACAATGGATGGTACAAAGGGCTGCAAGACCGCGAGGTTAAGCGAATCCCATAAAACCATTCTCAGTTCGGATTGCAGGCTGCAACTCGCCTGCATGAAGCTGGAATCGCTAGTAATCGCGGATCAGCATGCCGCGGTGAATACGTTCCCGGGCCTTGTACACACCGCCCGTCACACCACGAGAGTTTGTAACACCCGAAGTCGGTGGGGTAACCTTTTGGAGCCAGCCGCCTAAGGTGGGACAGATGATTGGGGTGAAGTCGTAACAAGGTAGCCGTATCGGAAGGTGCGGCTGGATCACCTCCTTTCTAAGGAATATATACAAGACGTGACGGTCTTTGTTCGTTCAGTTTTGAGAGTATGATCTCTCAATTTTGTTCTTTGAAAACTAGATAATGTAATGAAGAAGACATTACCGAGTAATCGCCATTTTAGGTTTTCTCTCTTATATCAAATAAGAGTTTAAAAACCGTGAGGGTGATGAGAAGCGAACAGATCGAGGAATCGATTGAGGAAGCACCGGAGCGTATGTTTTGTATACGTGAGGATGCTGACGATTGAGATGACGAAGAGATGTGAAGCTTATCAGCAGCCGAACAGGTTAAGTTAGAAAGGGCGCACGGTGGATGCCTTGGCACTAGGAGCCGATGAAGGACGGTACTAACACCGATATGCTTCGGGGAGCTGTAAGTAAGCTTTGATCCGGAGATTTCCGAATGGGGAAACCCTCTATCCGTAATGGGATGGAACCCTTGCCTGAATACATAGGGCATTGGAGGCAGACCCGGGGAACTGAAACATCTAAGTACCCGGAGGAAGAGAAAGCAAACGCGATTCCCTGAGTAGCGGCGAGCGAAACGGGATTAGCCCAAACCAGGAGGCTTGCCTCCTGGGGTTGTAGGACACTCTACACGGAGTTACAAAGGAACGGAGTAAATGAACAGGCATGGAAAGGCCGGCCATAGAGGGTAACAGCCCCGTAGTTGAAAC
>NZ_OZ481794.1:3005000-3897500 GCF_984799205.1 Bacillus sp. SRL543 | reverse complement strand
AAGCGTGGTGACACGTGGAGCTGACAGATACTAATAGATCGAGGACTTAACCACAATTGATTACTCTGTCATTCTTCTTCTTCAACATTATCTAGTTTTGAGTGAATAAAATTTTAAAATTCCTCTTGCAAAATAATAAAAAGACGGTATAATAATACTTGTCTTGAAAAAATAGTCTGGTGGCAATAGCGAGAAGGTCACACCCGTTCCCATACCGAACACGGAAGTTAAGCTTCTCAGCGCCGATGGTAGTTGGAGGTTCTCCTCCTGTGAGAGTAGGACGCTGCCGGGCTTTAATATGGAGGATTAGCTCAGCTGGGAGAGCATCTGCCTTACAAGCAGAGGGTCGGCGGTTCGATCCCGTCATCCTCCACCATATTTGCCGGTTTAGCTCAATTGGTAGAGCAACTGACTTGTAATCAGTAGGTTGGGGGTTCAAGTCCTCTAGCCGGCACCAGTTTCAAATGAGCCATTAGCTCAGTCGGTAGAGCATCTGACTTTTAATCAGAGGGTCGAAGGTTCGAGTCCTTCATGGCTCACCATTCAATCTCTAATAATGAATTATGCGGGTGTGGCGGAATTGGCAGACGCACCAGACTTAGGATCTGGCGCCGCAAGGCGTGGGGGTTCGACTCCCTTCACCCGCACCAATTTAATATGCGGAAGTAGTTCAGTGGTAGAACATCACCTTGCCAAGGTGGGGGTCGCGGGTTCGAATCCCGTCTTCCGCTCCAGAGATTGCCGGGGTGGCGGAACTGGCAGACGCACAGGACTTAAAATCCTGCGGTAGGTGACTACCGTACCGGTTCGATTCCGGTCCTCGGCACCATTAAAAACATTTTAATTATGCGCCCGTAGCTCAATTGGATAGAGCGTCTGACTACGGATCAGAAGGTTATGGGTTCGACTCCTTTCGGGCGCGCCATACTATTAATGTAATGAAAGCAAGAATATTAGCCAACGAGTGAACACCTGACTGCTAATTGCAGGATGATGTGAATAAGGAAGCAATGAAGCAATTCGACGCTTATCATTTGCATGACGGGGAGTAGCTCAGCTTGGTAGAGCACTTGGTTTGGGACCAAGGGGTCGCAGGTTCGAATCCTGTCTTCCCGACCATTTGAAATTCTATATGGGGCCTTAGCTCAGCTGGGAGAGCGCCTGCTTTGCACGCAGGAGGTCAGCGGTTCGATCCCGCTAGGCTCCACCATATAACCTTATGAGAATACTTGATTTGGCGGTGTAGCTCAGCTGGCTAGAGCGTACGGTTCATACCCGTGAGGTCGGGGGTTCGATCCCCTCCGCCGCTACCAAATTAAGGACCTTTAGCTCAGCTGGTTAGAGCAGACGGCTCATAACCGTCCGGTCGTAGGTTCGAGTCCTACAAGGTCCACCATTCACTTTAATATGGAGGTATACCCAAGTCTGGCTGAAGGGATCGGTCTTGAAAACCGACAGGCGGGTAACACCGCGCGGGGGTTCGAATCCCTCTACCTCCTCCATTATACTTTTAAATCACTTTTATCGTCGCGGGGTGGAGCAACAAGCAATTCTCCACTGAAAAGACTGCGAGTTGTACCGGTTGAGCTGCTTCTTGGTTCACTTCCTGAGACCGGGACAGTCCTTTGCAAGCAATATTCAGGAAACAGGAAAGATTATATTTTATCGTCGCGGGGTGGAGCAGTCCGGTAGCTCGTCGGGCTCATAACCCGAAGGTCGCAGGTTCAAATCCTGCCCCCGCAATACCTGGTCCTCAGTGCAGTAATGAGCAGCACTGCGATGAATATGCTTCGAGTGATCATGACGGATTTTCTTGCCGTTCCATCTGGAAGAGGAAGAAACAGTCCTGAAGGATACTCGGGCATAATTCAGACCTTATTTTATAAACTGGTCCCGTGGTGTAGCGGTTAACATGCCTGCCTGTCACGCAGGAGATCGCGGGTTCGATTCCCGTCGGGACCGCCATTATTTATTTAGAAAAGCAATACCCAGTATGGCTCAGCAGCTCAGTCGGTAGAGCAGATTGCTACCTTCATTGAACAGCTTCTGCGGCAATCTGCAAAAAAGTTCGCAAGAACTTTTGAGCAAAGGACTTATGAAATATTGTTTTAGGAAATTACTTTATTTGGCTCAGTAGCTCAGTCGGTAGAGCAAAGGACTGAAAATCCTTGTGTCGGCGGTTCGATTCCGTCCTGAGCCACCATTTATTTTTTGTGAAAAAGCATTGAATTGTGGCGGTTGTGGCGAAGTGGTTAACGCATCGGATTGTGGTTCCGACATTCGTGGGTTCGATTCCCATCAGTCGCCCCATAAAATATGCGGGTGTAGTTTAATGGTAAAACCTCAGCCTTCCAAGCTGATGTCGTGGGTTCGATTCCCATCACCCGCTCCAAAAGTGGGCCTATAGCTCAGCTGGTTAGAGCGCACGCCTGATAAGCGTGAGGTCGATGGTTCGAGTCCATTTAGGCCCACCATTCCGCAGTAGCTCAGTGGTAGAGCATTCGGCTGTTAACCGAACGGTCGCAGGTTCGAGTCCTGCCTGCGGAGCCAATATGGGGAAGTACTCAAGTGGCTGAAGAGGCGCCCCTGCTAAGGGTGTAGGTCGGGCAACCGGCGCGAGGGTTCAAATCCCTCCTTCTCCGCCATAAGGCCCCTTGGTCAAGCGGTTAAGACACCGCCCTTTCACGGCGGTAACACGGGTTCGAATCCCGTAGGGGTCATACAAAAAAGCTGTCAGCAAATGCTGGCAGCTTTTTTGTATGCATCTTTTCTGAATCATTGTGTTTAATCGGGAAGTTCTTCGTTTTTTTGCAGCCGGTTTCCCGGATTATTTAAATCTATTTCTGATGCAATCCCTGTATAGGGCCCCCTGAACATATCTCCCGTCGCAAGGATTTTTCCATCTGCAGGCCCGAACAGAGGCAGCCTTTCTCCGGCTTCTTGCTTTTCCCTGAGAAGAAACTCTTCTTCTTGATTTGCCATCTTCAATCCCCCCTTCATAAAAACATATGCTTATTATAGGCATTTTCCTTGAAAACCAACTCAAGTTTACAAAATTAATCGAATTATAAGAGAAAATATCGAAAAATTTAAAATTTTTTTACAAGGTATTTTTATGAATAAGACGAATATAAAAAGAAAGTCGATGATTTTTAAATCTGTTGGAGAGAAGGATGGCTGTGAAAACGATGTTTCCCACTGACTATCAAATGCATTTATTTCATGAAGGCACCCTTTTTGACAGCCACCGCCTTTTTGGTGCCCACTTGATACATGAAGAAGGCAAAATCCTCACCAGATTTGCTGTATGGGCTCCAAATGCTAAGGAGGTCAGGGTTGTTGGGGACTTTAACAGCTGGAATGGGGAAGGTTTCAAATTACATAGAATGAATAATGAAGGGGTATGGCACATAGTAGTCGAGAAGGATTTGGCAGGCTGCCTCTATAAGTATGAAATATTGACACAAGGAGGCACCAGGCTGCACAAAGCTGATCCATATGCATTCTATTCTGAGAAAAGACCCGGCACTGCTTCAGTCGTATGGCCGCTTGAAGGCTATAAATGGAATGATCAGTCTTGGCTGAAAAGCAGGATGAAGAAAAATACCTTTGCAGAACCGGCTGTCATATATGAAATGCATGCCGGAACGTGGAAACGAAAAAATAATAACAGGCTGATGAATTACAGGGAGCTGGCGGATGAAGTTGTGCCCTATGTCCTTGAACATGGGTTTACACATGTTGAACTGCTCCCTCTTGTCGAGCATCCGCTCGATGCCTCATGGGGCTATCAGGGTACAGGGTATTTTTCCGCGACCAGCCGGTATGGCAAGCCGCAGGATTTAATGTATTTTGTCGACCAATGCCATCAGCATAACATCGGTGTCATTCTCGACTGGGTTCCCGGCCACTTTTGCAAAGATGCCCATGGACTCTATAATTTTGACGGAACCCACCTTTTTGAATATAAGAATGAGAAGGATAGGGAGAATTATGTATGGGGCACTTCAAACTTTGATCTGGGCCGCAAGGAAGTGCAGAGCTTCTTAATCTCCAATGCTTTATTCTGGCTTGAAACCTATCATATAGATGGGTTCAGGATGGATGCTGTATCTAATATCATTTATTGGCCCAATTCGCAAGAACAGCATCAGAATCCGTTTGGAATTGAATTCCTCCGCAAGCTCAACAGCACAATCAGGCAATATGATCCCTCCATTTTTCTAGCAGCTGAAGATTCATCAAATCTCCCGCTGGTGACCTCTCCAGCCCATTATGGGGGCCTTGGCTTTCATTACAAATGGAATATGGGCTGGATGAATGATGTACTGGCCTATATGGAAACCAGTCCAGAGGCAAGAACCGGGAAGCATGGCAATATCACATTTTCTCTTTTATATGCTTTCAAGGAGAATTTTATATTGCCTCTCTCACATGATGAAGTCGTACATGGAAAAAAGTCTCTCCTCAATAAAATGCCGGGAGATTATTGGAGGAAGTTTGCCCAGTTCCGGCTGCTCCTGGGCTATATGATGGCACATCCCGGCAAAAAACTGCTGTTCATGGGCTTTGAAATCGCGCAATTTTCAGAGTGGAAAGATTCGGAAGGACTTGACTGGAATCTGCTTGAGTTTGAGATGCACCAGAAAGCAAACAGGTACAGCAAGGATTTGATAAAGCTATACAGAAGATCCAAGCCCCTGTTTGAACTGGATCATCTTCAGGAAGGCTTTGAGTGGATTGATGCAGATAACTGGGAACAATCCATTTTTTCTTTTGTCCGTTTCAGCGCTGCCGAGGGTGAACATCTTATTGTGGTATGCAACTTTACAGCCGATCCGTATCAAAACTTCAGGATCGGGGTTCCCCATGCCGGAAGCTACAGGGAGATCTTCAACAGCGATAAGGAAGAGTATGGCGGGTCCGGCTGGATCAACAAAAAAGTCATCAAAACAGAAGAAATGGGATACCATGGCCGGCCTTATTCGATTCAGATGGCTATCCCGCCGTTTGGCATTACTATCTTGCGTCCTGTTAAACACCGAAAGGAGAGGAAAGGAAATGGCAAAGACAAAATGTGTGGCAATGCTGCTGGCAGGGGGAAAAGGGTCCAGGCTTAACGCTCTGACTGAAAATCTTGCAAAACCAGCTGTACCGTTTGGAGGCAAATACAGGATCATTGACTTCACCTTGAGCAATTGTACAAATTCAGGGATTGATACAGTCGGTGTTCTGACCCAGTATCAGCCTCTCGTGCTGAATTCCTATATAGGAATAGGAAGCGCCTGGGATTTGGACAGAATGAACGGCGGGGTGACCGTTTTGCCTCCATACGCCGAATCTTCAGAGGTCAAGTGGTATACAGGCACGGCGAGTGCGATCTTTCAAAATATAAACTATCTTAAGCAGAATGAACCTGAATATGTGCTTATCCTGTCAGGCGATCATATCTACAAAATGAATTATGACCTGATGCTTGATTATCATATTGAAAAGAACGCAGATGCTACTATTTCAGTCAAAGAAGTTCCCTGGGAGGAAGCCAGCCGATTCGGGATCATGAATACGAACGAAGATCTGAGTGTTTCAGAATTTGATGAAAAGCCGGAGAAGCCGAGAAATAATATGGCCTCAATGGGAATTTATATTTTTAAATGGGACGTACTTAAGGAGTATCTGGAGCTTGACGACCTGGATGAGGATTCCTCACACGACTTTGGAAAGGATATCATCCCAAGGCTTCTGAATGACAGCAAAAGGCTTTATGCCTACCCTTTCAGCGGATACTGGAAGGATGTAGGGACTGTGCAAAGCCTTTGGGAAGCCAATATGGATTTGCTGGACGACCATTGCCAGCTGGATTTGAATGATTATTCCTGGAGGATCTATTCTGTGAATCCCAATCATCCGCCGCAATATATCGCGCCGATGGCGGAAGTGGATGAATCGATGATTAATGAAGGCTGTTTAATTGAAGGGGAAATTTATAAAACGGTCGTTTTTCAGGGAGTAGAGGTCAAAGCAGGTTCAATTATTAAAGAATCGGTCATTATGCCGAATGCTGTCATCGGGAAGAATGTCTTTATTGAAAGAGCGATCGTTCCTTCTGATATGCACATACCGGACGGAACGGTTATAAGGGATGATGAAAATAAAGGTGAAATCATTCTGGTGACAGAGGAAATGATTAAGGAAATCCATTCATAAGAATATAAATCAGGAGGGGATATAGTTGAATAAGAGATTGCTGGGCGTTATAGATGCAACAACTTATCATGAAGGACTGGAGGAACTGATAGTCCACCGCTCTCTTGCGGCAGTGCCCTTTGCAGGCCGCTACCGGCTGATAGATTTTGTTCTCTCCAGCATGGTGAACTCAGGAATTGCCAGTGTGGCCATCTTTCCGAAGTTTCAATACAGGTCACTGATGGACCATCTTGGTTCAGGAAAGAACTGGGATTTGAACAGAAAAAGAGACGGCCTCTTTTTCTTTCCATCTCCGCTTCTTGATGGGCCTCGGCAGGGGGTAGGTTCCTTCAATCATTTTGCAGCCAACCTTGATTATTTCTACCGCAGCAATCAGGAATATTCTTTAATAGCAAATTGCTATACTGTTCTTAATATGGATTTTCAGCCGGCCCTTGAGAGGCATATCCAATCCGGCTGTGACATTACAGAACTCAGGCATAACGGAAAGTCTCTCGAAATGTACCTTGTCAAAACCTCTCAGCTAATCGAATTCATTGAAAAAAGAAATGAAACGGGCCACTCTTGCATGAGTGATATAGCAGCCGATCTGAATCATGTCTATAAAGTGTGCACATACGAATATACAGGGCATGTTACGAGAATCGACTCGATTGAGAGCTACTATCAGGCCAGCATGAGCATGCTTGAACCTGAAACTTTCCACAAGCTGTTCCGCAAAGATCAGCCAGTCTACACAAAGGTTAAAGATGAGCCTCCTGCACGGTATTTAAAAGGCGCAGGCGTCAGAAACAGTATGGTGGCAAACGGGTGCCTTATAGAAGGAACGGTTGAAAACAGCATTATCTCCCGGGCAGTCAGGATCGGGAAAGGATCAGTTGTTAGAAATTGCATCATTATGCAAAAATGCCAAATCGGTGATGATTGCATATTGGACTCAGTCATCATCGATAAAGATGTCAGAATCGAATCCGGGACCGTCATGGAAGGTTCCCCTGTCCAGCCGATTGTAATCCGGAAAGGAACCATACAAGGGGCGCTGATGAATTCATGAAAGTCTTATTCGCTGTATCAGAATGTGTGCCATTCGTTAAATCAGGGGGGCTTGCCGATGTGGCAGGCTCCTTGCCGAAGGAATTGAAAAAGCTGGGGACGGACGTAAGGATAATTCTGCCTAAGTATGGGAGCATACCGGAAACATATAAGAAGAAAATGAAAAAGGTCAGGGAGTTCAGCGTTTCTGTGGGCTGGCGAAACCAGTACTGCGGAATAGAAGAGCTGGTCCATGACGGTGTCATTTTTTATTTTGTCGATAATGAGTATTACTTCCTGCGGGATCAGCTTTATGGATATTTTGATGATGGAGAAAGATTTGCCTTTTTCAGCAGGGCTGTATTGGAAAGCATGAGGGAGCTTGATTTCTATCCTGATATCATTCACTGCCATGACTGGCATACAGGGATGGTCCCCTTCCTGCTGAATGTGCAATACAGGCATGCAAAAGAATATGCTGCTGTAAAAAGCGTGTTTACCATTCATAATCTTCAATTCCAGGGCATTATGCCAAAAGAGGCACTCAGCGACTTATTTGGCCTTGATGAAATCTGTTTCACGGAAGGGCAGCTCGAATTTTATGGATGCATCAATTTTATGAAGGCAGCCCTAACATCTGCCGATAAAATAACAACCGTCAGCCCTACCTATAAAGACGAAATACAGAATGAATATTACGGTGAAAAGCTTGAAGGGCTGCTGAGGCTGCGGGACGAAGACCTGACCGGCATCCTTAATGGGATTGATGCTGATTTTTACGATCCGGAAAATGATCCGATGATTGCTGCAGCTTATAATGTGAATCTATTAACAAATAAAGGCAAGAATAAGCGCAGCCTCCAGAAGCGGGCCGGCCTCCCGGAACAGCCGGAAGTGCCAATTATGGCGATGATTACAAGATTGACCAGCCAAAAAGGCCTTGATCTTGTAAAGTGTGTCTTTCATGAGCTAATGACAAAAGAGGTACAATTCATTGTCCTTGGCACCGGAGATGAGGAATTTGAACAATTCTTTGCCGGGATGGAGCGGGAATATCCGGAAAAGGTGAGGGCGTACATACGCTTCAATGAAGAATTGGCCCACAAAATCTATGCAGGCGCAGATTTATTCCTGATGCCTTCGAAGTTTGAGCCATGCGGCCTCGGGCAGCTGATTGCCATGAGATACGGCACCATCCCGATCGCCAGGGAGACGGGGGGATTAAATGATACAGTCCATTCATATAATGGGGAGGCAGGAGAGGGCAACGGCTTCTCTTTTGCTGATTTTAATGCCCACGATATGCTCTTTACCATTAATCGGGCCATTAATTTTTACAGCCGGGAAGAAGAATGGAAAGAGCTGGTCAAGAGGACGATGAGCCTGGATTACAGCTGGGCCCGGTCTGCGTTTAAGTACAGCAAGCTTTACGAAGGGCTTGTTCCAGGGGAGTGAGAGAATGTTTTCTGATAAGGAAGAGTTCAAGGAAGTCTTTTTGACAAGGCTTGAAATGACCAGTGGCAAAAGCTTTCCTGACAGCACAGAGCGCGATCAGTACCAGACCCTTGGGCACATGGTGAGGGAATATGTCAGCATGAATTGGATCAACACGAATGAACGCAGCAGGATGAACAAGCAAAAGCAGGTCTACTATTTATCCATCGAATTCCTGCTCGGACGGCTGCTGCATAATAACCTGCTCAATCTTGGCATCCATCAGACCGTTAAGGAAGGGCTGCAGGACCTGGGCATAGACCTGGGCGGGCTTGAGGAGTCAGAGCCTGATGCAGGCCTTGGAAACGGCGGTCTTGGCCGGTTAGCGGCCTGTTTCCTGGACTCCCTCGCATCGCTCAATCTCCCTGGGCATGGCTGCGGGATACGCTATAAGCATGGGCTTTTTGAGCAGAAGATTGTTGACGGATACCAGGTAGAGCTGCCGGAGCAGTGGCTTAGGCATGGGAACGTCTGGGAAATAAGAAAAGCTGATTCAGCAGTAGAAATCCCGTTTTGGGGAAGGGTGGAATGCGGTGAAGAAGAAGGCCGGCTGGTATTCAGGCACCTGCCTGGCGAAACGGTCACTGCAGTCCCGTATGATATGCCGGTTGCAGGGTATCAAACTGAGACAGTCAATACACTGAGGCTCTGGAGTGCAGAGCCTTCTCCTTTTCCGCAGCATAAAAACATCATGCAATACAAAAGGGAAACTGAGCTTATTTCCGAATTCCTGTATCCGGATGATACACATGATGAAGGAAAAATCCTGCGTCTTAAACAGCAGTATTTTCTTGTGTCAGCAAGTATCCGGTCGATTATAGAATCATACAAGAAACAGCATGGAAATATGGAGAAGTTCCACCAATTCATCAGCATCCATATAAATGATACACATCCTGTGCTTGCGATTCCCGAGTTGATGAGAATTCTCGTTGATGAGGAAGGGATGGCCTGGGACGAGGCATGGGCGATTACGGTTTCAGCCATTTCCTATACAAACCATACAACGCTCTCAGAAGCATTGGAAAAATGGCCGATCCGACTGTTCCAGCCGCTGCTGCCCAGGATTTATATGATTACGGAAGAAATCAATAAGCGTTTCTGTCTTGAGCTGGAGGAAAAATACCCCGGTGATTGGGAGAGGATTCAGTCAATGGCCATCATTTCGGAAGGACAGGTGAAAATGGCGCATCTTGCCCTTGCTGGAACGCACAGCGTCAATGGGGTGGCGGCTCTTCATACTGAAATCCTGAAACATAGGGAAATGAAACAGTTTTACGAACTGTTTCCAGAAAAATTCAACAATAAAACCAATGGCATTACCCACAGGCGATGGCTGCTGAACTCCAATCCGCGCCTTGCCAGCCTCATCACCGAATCAATCGGGGCCGGCTGGATAAAGGAGCCTCAGCGTTTGGAAGAGATGGCCAAGTTTCGGGAAGACAGCAGCATGCTGCTGGAGCTTGAGTTGATTAAGGAGCAAAATAAACAAAACCTGGCCCGCCGGATCAAGCAGCATACCGGGCTTTCCATCGATCCGTCTTCCATGTATGATATCCAGGTGAAAAGGCTTCATGCATATAAAAGGCAGCTTTTGAATGTGCTCCATATCATGCATCTGTATAACCGGATCAAAGAGGGAGATGCCCAAATCCAGCCGCGTACTTTCATTTTTGGCGCTAAGGCGTCTCCAGGCTATTATTATGCGAAGAAAATCATTAAACTGATTAACACCGTTGCTGAAAAGGTGAACAATGATCCGGCTGCCAATAAGCTGATTAAAGTTGTCTTCCTTGAAAATTACCGGGTATCTCTTGCAGAAGAAATATTTCCTGCTGCAGACATCAGTGAACAGATTTCCACTGCCAGCAAGGAGGCATCGGGAACAGGGAATATGAAGTTCATGATGAACGGGGCCCTTACTGTCGGTACTCTGGACGGTGCCAATATCGAGATACTGGACAGGGTTGGGGATGAGAATATTTTCATCTTTGGGCTGGCTGCGCAAGAAGTTCTCCGCTATCAGCAGAATGGGGAATACCGCTCAATGGATTATTATCATCTTGATAAAAGGATCAGCACCATCATCAATCAGCTGACCAATGGGTTTTTTCCCTATGCCGGGGATGAATTTGAAAGCATCGCTGATTCGCTGCTGATGCATAATGATCAATACTTTGTCCTCAGGGATTTTGATTCCTATGCGGCCATACAGAAACAGGCAGGGATTGCCTATGGAGACCGGCTGGGCTGGCAGAGAAAGAGCCTGATGAACATCGCCGCATCCGGCCACTTCTCCAGCGACCGGACCATCCGTGAATATGCCGAGGAGATTTGGCGTATAGAACCGGCGGCAAGCCATCTGGCTAAGTAAAAAACAGCTGTGCAGATAAAACGAAGGCCTGGTTCCCCCAGGCCTTCGTTTTGCCGTATTTTGCACAGATGCTCATTCTTTTTCCTTATCCTCAAGATAGCTGTCCCCTTCTTTATAAGGAACTTTGCCAAACGGGGCATCGAGGTTTTCTTCCTCTAATTCCTGCTGATATTGCTCTTCTGTATCAGAGCGGACTACCCTTCGGTTTTTTCCGTCTATGTCAGTCGCACTGAAGGTTTCATATTCTTCAGTAAATCCATCATCATTATGATCTGTATCATACAGGCTGTTATAATCCTTATGCTGGCCGTTAAAATCTGATGGTGTTTCGGAAGTGCCATAGCTGGCAGCCTGTTCAAAGCTGTCCTGCTCATCATTGATTTTCTTGTATTCATCATAATTAAAATGGTTATCATGATTGGGGCTCAGCACATCCTCTTCAGCAGGCCTGTCTGCGGCTGGATGCTGGGAGGGAGCATGATCTACACAATATAAAGCCGTTGGGACTGCCTCAAGCCGTTCAAAGGGCAATTCCTTCCCGCATTCCCTGCACTTCCCATAGGTGCCATCCTCAATGGCCTGGAGGGCGGAATTGACTTTAACCAATTCTTCGTTTTGATGCTCCTCGATTGCCTGGTCCTTTTCCCTTTCAAAAAGCTCAGTTCCCGCATCGCCGGGGTGATTGTCGTACATCGACAGCTCACCGACTGTATCCCTTGCGCTTTCATTGTCAAAGCGGCTGTTCGTATCACTGTCCAGCTGTTCTCCGATGGTCTTTTTATCTTCTTCCAGCTGCGCTCTCAATTCATTGATCTGTTCCTTGGTAATCATTGTTCCACATCCTGTTCCATTTGTAGTATTTATTAGGATTAAAGGCCGTTTTCCGGCTAAGCTGACTAGTGCATGCAGGCTCTTTTGCCTTGCTTAGAAATTACCCTTTATTCAGGTTATGAAACATGGGTGACAGCCGCGAAAAAAGCCTTCTGCACAGATGCAGAAGGCTTTGGCATTAACTTTACAGTAAATATCCCAGGAACAGGCCGACAGACAGCAGAAAACCAAAAATGGTATTTGTCTGGGCAGTAGCCACCATGGCAGGCATCATTTGGGCCGGCTTTGATTTGCCGATGAAGCCCTTTGTGGCTTTTACGGCTTTCGGAATGCTGAGTGCAACAATGGATAGCCATGGAGAGATATAGCCAGTAGCGATCATTACAAAGATCCATACATAGGAAATAGTGAACATAATCCCCAGGAAGTATATCGCCTTGTCCCTGCCGAGCAGGATAGCCAGGGTCTTTCTTCCGAATTCCTTGTCTCCGTCAAGATCCCTGATATTATTGGCCATCAGGATAAGTCCGACGAGAATAAAAATCGGCACTGAAATCATGACACTAAGTGCTGTGACTGTGCCTGTCTGGATAAAGAAGGATATAAGGATAATCATCATCCCCATGAAAAATCCTGCTACAATCTCCCCGAATGGCGTATAAGCGATCGGGAATGGGCCGCCTGTATAAAGATAGCCGGCTGCCATACAGACCAGTCCTACAGCGGCAAGCCACCAGCTGCTGTTCATACAGATATAGACGCCCAGGAGAAGCGCAATAAAATAAAGTGTAAAGGCAAGCTGAATGACTGTTCTTGGCTTAATGCCTTCACGCACGATGGCGCCGCCGATTCCGATTGATTCAGCTGTATCAAGACCCCGCTTGAAATCAAAATATTCATTAAACATATTGGTGGCTGCCTGAATCAGCAGGCTGGCAAGAAGCATGGCAAAGAACAGGCTGAAGTGGATATCGGTTTTATCTATTGCTAAAGCAGTACCCAGCAGGACTGGCACAAAAGCTGCCGTCAAGGTGTGCGGCCTGGTTAATTGCCACCAGACTCTCCATCCGCCCGATTTCATGGCAGGCGAAGGATCGGGATGCGTTTGTGGTTGCATTTTTGACTCTCCCCTTAATGTATTCTTTGTATAACAAACCTTTATATTTTAACTTAATATTGGCTGCAGGTCAAAATAGCCTGCCATCTTCAAGTTTAGCAAAGATCAAAGGGGTGTCAATGGATTTTTGCATACTTTAGAGGGGGGATTTCCCTGTCTTTCCGGCCTTAATTTCATCAGCTGCCGCCAATAGGATAAGAAAGGATAAATTCTCAGTGCAAGGAGAACAGGGGAGAATGATGTTTCCTTATATAATAAGGATGATATACATGCATCATCAGGCCGATGTTGTTGACATCATATAATCATGAGGTGTATCTTAAAATAAGCTGAAAAACGAAAGAATAACAGCGGTAAAGCTGTTATTGGAGGGATTTTCTTGGTTACGATACAGGATACGGAACTTAAGGAAGGAATCCTGGAAGCAATTGAAAGGGCCGGGGCTTTTTCAGAGCCTATCCTTGTCAGTGAAGTCCATAAGTTGGACCATATTGACCCTTTATCATTCTTTGCTTCAGGAAGACAGGCGTTTTTTGGTGAACGCTTTTACTGGAAAGATCCTTCAAATGAAACCATCCTAGCTGGTTTGGGAATATGCAAACTTATACAGTCGGATCATGCTTCCGGCCGTTTTTCTCATGTGGAAAAAGAGTGGAAGCGCTTTATCCGCAATGCAGTCATATATAATGAATACTCTGCCGCAGCTGCAGGCCCTGCCCTGTTTGGGGGATTCTCTTTTGATCCTGAAAAGGAAAAGACCGGATTATGGTCAAAATATCCGGATTCTCTTTTTCATGTGCCGAGGTATTTGCTGACGCAGTCAGAAGGACAAACCTTCTTGACGACAAATATAGTCTGCACGAAACATGACGATGTGTCTCTTGCTGAAAAAATCAGGGAAGAAAGGCGAATCCTGCTTGAGGGGATTGGCACACTTGTTCAGGACGGGGAAGGCGGGCTCATATCTGAAAAGGAACTCAACCCGCAGGAGTGGATGGATACCGTCACTTCGGCTGTCGGTAAGCTAAAGGCAGGCCAGCTTAAGAAAGTGGTCCTTGCAAGGGAACTGCGGCTTTCATTTTCCGCTGAAATAGAAGCGGAGCGGGTTCTGGACCGGCTTCACAAAGAACAGAATGAAAGCTTTATCTTTGCTTTTGAATCCCAGGGGGACTGCTTTATCGGAGCATCGCCCGAACGGCTTGTCAAAAAGAAAGGAAAGCAGCTTTATTCAACCTGCCTGGCCGGAAGCATCCCGAGGGGAAAGACTCCTGAGGATGATCAGGCCCTGGGAGAAGCTTTATTATCGGATGAAAAAAATCTCGTCGAGCATCAGTATGTGGTTGAGATGATAAAGTCTGCCATGGATGAAGCATGCGTGGAAATTAAGATCCCTTCAGAACCCCGGCTGATGAAGATGAAGCATATCCAGCATCTGTACACACCAGTCGAGGGCAAGACAAAGGATGATGCTTCACTGCTCCTGCTGGTTGAGAAACTGCACCCGACCCCGGCACTTGGCGGGCTGCCAAAGCAGGAAGCCGTGGCAATGATCAGAGAGATTGAGGAGCTGGACCGGGGCTTTTATGCGGGGCCGATTGGATGGCTTGATTACAGCGGCAATGGAGAGTTTGCTGTATCGATACGTTCAGGGCTCCTTCAGGGAAATGAGGCTTCCTTGTTCGCAGGATGCGGAATCGTAGAGAATTCGAACGCTGAGAGTGAATTCATGGAAACCAAGATTAAATTCCGTCCAATGCTGTCAGCTCTGGGAGGACTAACAGAATGAACCATCAGGAAGCATTAACATCTTATATTGCCGCATTCGTCTCGGAACTGGCCAAAACCGGCGTCCGGGACGTTGTTGTCAGCCCGGGATCCCGTTCTACGCCGATGGCATTGGTCATGGCGGAGCATCCCGGCCTTAATGTGCATATTCATGTGGATGAGCGTTCAGCAGGCTTTTTTGCGCTCGGGATCGCTAAAGCATCAGGCAGGCCTGCAGCCCTGCTTTGTACATCAGGAACAGCGGCGGCGAATTACTTTCCGGCCATTGTTGAGGCGAAAATTTCAAGAGTCCCGCTTGTCGTCCTGACGGCAGACCGTCCCCATGAGTTGAGGGATGTTGGAGCTCCACAGGCAATCGATCAGATCCACCTTTACGGCGGGCATGTAAAATGGTTTGCAGAAATGGCGCCGCCTGAGAATTCAGATGAAATGATCAGATATGCAAGGACAGTATGCGCAAGGGCATGTGCAGAGTCAGTGAAGGCGCCTGCAGGTCCAGTCCACTTGAACTTTCCTTTCCGAGAGCCCCTCATTCCGAAGCTCGATGAAAACATGTTCGAAAGCCCGGAAAGGCCTGAGGGCTTTGTTTCCATCCAGCAGGGGGAGCTTGCTCTCCCGGATTCTGTTTTCAGAGGGATGGCAGACGTCCTTTCATCCTTCCAAAAAGGCATCATCATTTGCGGGCCAAATGATGACAGCCGCTTTGCAGCTGAAGTGGCCAAGCTGGCAGAGACGCTGGATTATCCAATTTTAGCAGATCCGCTCTCACAGCTGAGAAGCGGCAAGCATGAAAAGGCGCTTATCATCGACGGCTTTGACAGCTTCCTTCGGACGGATGCGGCAAAAGAAGCGCTGAAGCCTGAAGTGGTGATCCGTTTTGGATCAATGCCTGTATCAAAGGCCCTCACCATTTTCTTGAAGGAAAATAAAGATGCCAGGCAGATTGTCGTCGATGGCGGAGCAGGGTGGCGTGACCCATCCCTGCTTTCTTCAGAGATGGTCTATTGCAGTGAAGCCCTTTTCTGTGAGAAGGTGCAAAGCTTTGCTGATCATAGGGAACCTTGCGGCGAATATAGCGCTCTATGGAAAGAGGTTAATGAAAAAACGAAGCTGGTGCTTGCAGAGGCCGGCTCGGCTGTAGAGATGAGCGAGGGAAAGCTGTTCCTTCAGCTTGCAGAACTTTTGCCTGATGAGAGTACACTGTTTGTCGGCAACAGCATGCCGATCCGTGATCTCGATACCTTCTTCCATAATAATGATAAATGTATTCGGACAATGGGCAACAGGGGTGCTAACGGAATCGATGGGATCATCTCCACTGCACTTGGCGCAGGCTTATATTCCCAGCCTCTTTATCTCGTGCTGGGAGATCTGACATTTTTCCATGACCTTAATGGCCTGATTGCCTCAAAACTCCACAATATCAATGTCCATATCCTGCTCATCAATAACAATGGCGGCGGTATATTTTCATTCCTGCCCCAGGCAGGCGAGAAAAAGAATTTTGAGCTCCTTTTTGGCACGCCTTTGGATTTAGATTTTGAACATGCTGCAAGGCTTTACGGCGCGAAATACGACCGCGCTGAAACTTGGGAAGACTTTGAGCGTGCCATTAAAGAGGGCTATGGTGAACACGGCTTAAAGGTAACCGAAATAATGACAAACCGGGACAAAAACCTTGCTGAGCATCGAGAATTGTGGAATCATGTTTCCCGGGAAATAACCTTGTTCCTAAAAGGAGAATAAGAATGAAATTTGTAAGCGGCGGAGGCTCCTACCATGTCGAAATAGAGGGCAGCGGTTTTCCTCTAATCCTGCTTCATGGGTTCACAGGCGGCAGTTCCGCCTGGGACCCTTTCATTCCCCGCTGGAAATCAGGATCCATGGTGATATCCATTGACATTGCCGGACATGGAGACACTGTTATGCCTGCTTCGGAAGAAAGCTATACTGTCACCGCAGCTGCCCGGATGATCCATGAGCTGATGGAATCGCTGCAGATTCCCAAGGCCGATCTATTGGGCTACTCAATGGGCGGGCGTCTGGCGTTGTCTTTTGCCGCCCTATATCCCGGCAAAGTCAGAAAGCTGATCCTTGAAAGTGCATCTCCTGGATTAGAGACTGCTGAAGAAAGAAAGAATAGGCGTAATCAGGATGAACAGCTTGGGGAATACATAAAAGAGAACGGAATCGAAGCTTTCGTTGATTACTGGGAAAACATCCCCTTATTCAAGACGCAGAAAAAACTGCCGCCTGATGTCCAGATGGAGATCAGGCGGCAGCGCATACAAAACAGTCCCGAGGGCCTTATCTTGAGCCTCAGGGGGATGGGGACCGGGGCCCAGCCATCATGGTGGGGCAAGCTCCCGGACATAAAGGCCGACACCCTGCTGGTCACAGGCTCTGAGGATGTAAAGTTCTGCACCCTGGCTGAAAGGATGTCCATGCTGATTCCGGTATGCCAATGGGAGACTGTATTTGAAGCCGGGCATGCAATACATGTGGAAGAACCAGAAAAGTTTGGTACAATAGTAAGTGAGTTTTTGCAGAAATTATAAAAAGGAGGATTCCGTTATGACAGTAGAATGGATTGCTGGACGCAATTATGAAGATATTTTATATGAAACTTACAACGGAATTGCTAAAATCACAATTAACAGGCCAGAAGTACATAATGCCTTCCGTCCGAAAACGGTAATGGAGCTGATTGATGCTTTTGCATATGCGCGCGATGATGCGAGCGTAGGCGTTATCATCTTGACTGGGGCAGGGGAGAAAGCATTCTGTTCCGGCGGAGACCAAAAGGTCCGCGGGCACGGCGGATATGTAGGCGAAGACGAAATCCCGCGCTTGAATGTCCTGGATCTGCAGCGCCTTATCCGTGTCATTCCAAAGCCTGTCATTGCCATGGTTAAAGGCTATGCCATCGGTGGAGGGCATGTCCTTCATATCGTCTGCGACCTGACTATTGCTGCCGATAATGCTGTCTTTGGTCAGACAGGCCCTAAAGTCGGAAGCTTTGATGCAGGGTATGGATCAGGCTATCTGGCCAGGATCGTAGGCCATAAGAAAGCGCGCGAAATCTGGTTCCTATGCCGCCAGTACAGCGCACAGGAAGCTCTTGATATGGGGCTTGTCAACACAGTTGTGCCGCTTGAAAAAGTGGAAGATGAAACCATTCAATGGTGCGAGGAAATCCTTGAGAAGAGCCCGACTGCCATCCGCTTCCTGAAAGCAGCGTTTAATGCTGACACAGACGGACTGGCTGGAATCCAGCAGTTCGCCGGGGATGCTACGCTTCTTTACTATACAACAGATGAAGCGAAGGAAGGCCGCGATGCATTCAAAGAAAAGCGCAAGCCTGACTTTGGACAGTTCCCTCGTTTCCCTTGATCCTATATGAAAAGAAAAACAGCTTGATGGCAAACCATCAGGCTGTTTTTCTATGGCATTTTAAAACGCTGGATATGCAAGGAAGGTGGAGCCAATGGGTGAATTACTCCCTCAATTTTTAAAGAAAAGAGCCGATTTAACACCGGACAGGAACGCCCTCTATTTTGAAGGCAGTGCCTTTACTTTCAAACAAGTATATGAAGAATCCTCCTTAATGGCCGGAAAGCTGGCAGGTGTAGGCGCAGTCAGAGGCTCCTATGCAGGCGTGCTCCTGAAAAATCATTCTGATTCTGTCTTCATCCTGCTGGCACTTCAGCTGCTGGGAGCCACGGCAGTTATCCTGAATAACCGGCTGACTGCGGAGGAAATCGGCTGGCAGCTGGCAGATTCGAATGCTTCACTTCTGATTACAGAGTCAGCATTCACAGATAAAACCCGAGAGCTGCCGCTGGGTGGCTGCAGCGTGATGACGAAGGAAGTTCTTGCTGAACTGCCTTCCGCTGACTTTAAGGCAGTGGAAGAAATATCGCTGGATCAGGTGTGTACCATTATGTACACCTCCGGGACAACCGGACATCCGAAAGGAGTTCTGCAGACATATGGAAACCACTGGTGGAGCGCCTCGGGATCAGCCTTCAATCTTGGCGTCAGGGAAGATGACTGCTGGCTATGCGCTGTCCCCTTATTCCATATCAGCGGCTACTCCATCCTGATGAGAAGCCTGATCTATGGAATTCCCGTCGTTCTGCACGGATCTTTCAGCGAGGAGCAGGCGATCACGGACATCCGTGAGAAAAAGGTGACGATCATGTCTGTCGTCAGCACGATGCTTTCAAGGCTTGCCGCTGCAACTGGAGATAACGGACTGCCATCTCATTTTCGCTGCATGCTTCTTGGCGGGGGGCCCGCTGCGCGCGATCTGCTCGAAAAATGTGCCGCAAAGGGGCTGCCAGTCTATCAAAGCTATGGCATGACTGAAACTTCTTCCCAAATCGTGACACTTGCTCCTGAATACAGCTTCTCAAAGCTCGGTTCGGCCGGAAAGCCGCTGTTTCCTTCCCAGCTGAGAATCATGGAGGGAGACAGGGAAGCAGAAAGAGGCCAGGCTGGTGAAATTGCCGTTAAAGGCCCTAATGTCACACCTGGATATTTGAACAGGGAAACGGAGACAGCCAAGGCGATGAAGGACGGCTGGTTTTACACAGGAGATATCGGCAGGCTTGATGAAGAAGGTTTTCTGTATGTACTTGACAGGAGATCTGACTTGATCATATCCGGCGGGGAGAATATATATCCTGCAGAAATCGAGGGAGTGCTTACATCACATCCTGCAGTTGCTGATGCAGGTGTCATTGGTGTGAAGGATCTGAAGTGGGGAGAAGTGCCGGCTGCTTTCATCCAGACCATTGATGGTGCAGAACTATCATCTCAAGAAATCGAGGAATTCTGCCTCGGAAAGCTGGCAAAGTATAAAGTACCGAAAACCTGCTATTTCGTTGAAGAAATCCCGAGGAATGCATCACGAAAAATATTGCGAAGAAAGCTGCGTGCCATGCTGGAGAAAGGCGGAGAAGGGTCATGAACGTAATAAAGGCTGTATTGCATGTGATCAGCATGCCGCTGAAGAAGCCTTTTTCCACCCATCTTGGCACTGTCAGCAGCAGGGAAGCCATTATTATCGAGCTGATCGACACGGATGGCTTGAGCGGATTTGGAGAAGCAGTTGCTTTCTCTTCACCCTGGTACACGGAAGAAACGGTCAGGACATGCTATCATGTCATCAAGGACTTTCTCATTCCTTTGCTGAAGGAGAATCCCGGCCTGAAGGCGGAAGATGCTCACATCCTGTTCAGCTCTATCAGGCGAAACCAGATGGCAAAGGCGGGCTTGGAAGCTGCGCTATGGGACTTGCAGGCCAGACAGGAAGGAAAGCCGCTCCATTCATTGCTTGGTGGGACGAGAGGCAAGATAGGATCCGGTGTCGCTGTCGGTGCGAAAACCGTGAAGGAAAGTCTCCTGCAGATTGAAGGATTCCTTCAGCAAGGCTACAGGCGCATCAAGGTGAAAATCAGCCCGGAAAATGATCTGCCGCTATTATCTGCCATCCGGAAAGAATATCCGGATATTGACTTGATGGCCGATGCCAATTCCGCTTATACGCTTGGTGACAAAGACAGGCTGCAGGCCCTCGATGAATTCAGGCTGCTGATGATTGAACAGCCGCTTGCCCATGATGATATTATCGACCATAGTGTTCTGCAAAAAAGCATCAGCACCCCGGTCTGCCTGGATGAAAGCATTGTTTCTTTCAGTGATGCGAGGAAGGCAGCAGAGCTTGGCAGCTGCAAAGTAATCAATATTAAAGCCGGCCGGGTCGGCGGATTATCAGAGTCAAAACAGATCCATGATTATTGCCTTCAGAATGGAATTGAGGTATGGTGCGGCGGCATGATTGAATTTGGCATTTCAAGGGCCCATAATATCGCTCTCGCTTCCCTTCCGGGGTTTGAGATACCAGGGGACATATCAGGCTCTGAGCGGTACTGGGAACAAGATATCATCAGCCCTGGGGTCACTGTAGAGGATGGTTATATAAATGTTCCTGAGGGGCCGGGAATCGGCTTTGAAATAAACAGGCGCAGGCTGGCGGAAGTGACATTGAAGAAAGAAGCTGTGTCACTCGTTTAAACCTCAAAAAACAGGCACTTGCTCAATAGCAGTGTCTGTTTTAAATATAAGGCTCTGTTAAAGTCTGTTGTTGATGTTTTGATTAGATGGAAATATAAAAACAGGTAGTCTTATCCTTATTTGAGTGACCAGTAAGCCTTAAAATAAGCGGAGATTTTCCGGTTAGGCTGCTGAATATGGCGCGGATGGGTGTTAATAAGCGGACAATTTCCGGCTAAGGGGGAGCGAAGTTGGCCATTTTCCTGTTTTTTGAGTCGATAGCCGGAATTTTTCCGTCTATTTGAGCTATTTTTAGAGTTTTTTTGAATGTAGGGGGAATTCCTCCGCTTATTTTTCAGCCTGTCACTGATCCCTCATTCAGGTCCGGGAAGGTCCGCTCTTTTATGGCTGGGCGGGGGTTGCTCTTAAATAGATTTTAACTATCGGGTGGGTTATTTTAACAAACAAATATTAAAAAATGGAACTCCCGCAAATCAGGATGTTCCTTTATTAAGTAATATCAGCTTTGAACTTTAACAGAGCCAAATATAAAGGAACATTCACTGCAGGATTATATGTTTGTATACTCCCCATTCCTTTTGTCTACTCCTCATCCTATCCTCAAACAACCCATGTTTACCTTAATCCGGCATAGTGAATGAGAATAATATAGATAACAGAAAGGAGATTAATCTATGGTTCATAAACTAACCGCTGCTGTTCTTCTTGCTGCCC
This sequence comes from Bacillus sp. SRL543, assembly GCF_984799205.1. NCBI lineage: Bacteria > Bacillati > Bacillota > Bacilli > Caryophanales > Bacillaceae > Bacillus > Bacillus sp. SRL543. The sequence continues at coordinate 3,875,865 of NZ_OZ481794.1, read as the reverse complement.
TTTTAGCCGGATGTTCAGAAGGCCAGTCCGGGGATGGCACTGGTACAAAGGAAGAAGCAGATACCGCGGAAGAAACAGCCAGCCCTGAGAATGAAAATGGACAGCAGGCAGAAGGCGGAGAGGAAAATCAAGTTGAAGAGCTTGATAAAAACGAAGCCTTTTCTATCCTCGAAACATACAGGAAGACATTTGAGGTAGGAACTTCGCAGGACGGAACAGTAAAGAACTATTCCAGCAAAGAGGAGTTACAGGAAAAGTTCAAGACAGTTATGTCACCGGAACTTGCTGCAGAGCATGCTGATAACTTTTTTGAAATGGATAACGGGAGACTGAAAATAATAGCCAAAGAGCCGCCAGTCTGGCTGGACAGGGAAAAGCCGGCTGAATTAAAGAAAGTGGACGAATCCGTCTATCAAGTAATCCAGGAAAGAAACAATGAACTAAGGGGCCATAGGCAATATACTTTTAATATTGTCTATGCTGATAGCCATTGGGTTGTGGATGAGGCAGTGAGTGAAGAAGTGCAGCCGCTGACAAAGGAAGAAGCCGAAAATATAGTCAGAGAACAATTAGAGGGAGAACTCGGCAGCAATACCAGAGTTGAATTCGATCACAAAGCTGATGGGAAGTTTGTTATCCATGTTTATGACCTGGTTCAGGACGATAAATCATCACATACAGCAACACGCGGATGGTATGAGGTTGATCCCGGGACTAAAGCAGCTGAGAATATGTTCGGTTCAGTCGAGAGTGATGAGCCAAGTGAACAATCAGCAGAAGAAATGGCAAAGAGCATTGTGAAGGCGCTGGAAAATGAAAATTACGGCGCAATTTCAGAATATGTCTCTAAAGAGAAGGGTCTGCTAATTTCACCTTACGAATTTATTGAAAGCGATGCAGTCGTCTTGTCCAAGGAAGAGGTTGAGAATTTAAGCAGCGTTGAAAAAGAATATTTGTGGGGATACCATGATGGAAGCGGCAAGCCCATCCGGTCGGTGCCGCAAGCTTATTTTGACCGGTATAAAGGATTTACAGAGCCGGATCAGATCATATTGGATGATGTGCAGCAGAGAGGCAACACGAAGAACAATATTAAAGAAATCTTTCCTGATTCAAAAACGGTAGAATTTTATCAGAATGGTACAGATAAATATGGAGGAATGGATTGGAGGAGTCTGTATTTGGTATTTCTGCAAGATGCAGAAGGCAAACTGAAACTGTCTGCACTTGTGACAGGAGAATGGACCATTTAAAAGCAAGGCCAGGACAAATCGTCCTGGCCTTCTTTCATTTTTTTATTCATGCGGCTTGAAGGTTTTGCAGTCTGTTTCATGGCTGTTGTCGGCTTGCTCGCCATGATGGCTGACGACATAAATCTGATCGGCGCCGCAATGGTTGCCTTTTTTCCAGTAGCTGCAGTTGTTTACTTCACATAATACATCTTGTGCCATTCGTATCCACTCCTCAAAGTAATTGATACAGCATTAGCTTTTGCAGCTGTTGGAGCAGGAATACGTGACAGATATAGGGAAGCCTAATTCGGCTGTTTGCTTCCCTTTTGCCTGAGATAGCGCTTGTCTTTCATGAACAGGCTCCAGAAGTAGACAAATCCCGGGAACAGGATGGCAAAACCTGCAATATAGGTCGCAAACACGGCCCTGAACGAATTAGGGTCTGTAAACCCTGATTCAATGGTTACCTCAGGATACACCATATAGGGAAGATGCGCCTTCCCGTAAACAAAGCTGGCTGCCAGATACTGAAGTGTCACAGCGATAACAGCGAGCCTTGGGATGCCTTTTGTACCTTTCTTCGTAAAAGAAGGGAGCAGCAGCGCAAGAATACCCAGGAGGAATAATCCTGCCGACAGCAGCAGCAGCGGCATGTCCTCGATCATTTTATTGTACAGCCAGGCGGCTTCCAGGCTGAGGGTATGCATGATGACAACACCCATCAGCAGCGATACGGGTCCGATCATCAGGGCATCCCGGCGGTAAACGTAGTAAGCGTCCATTTCATCGGCTGCCTTTGAATAATCAGCCAGGAGCAGTGAAGAAAGGAACAAGGTGCTGCTGACGGCAAAGCCGAAAAAGGCATACTCATTCTGGCTTGTGAAAAGCTTGGCCAGATTGAGTGACTGGCCGCCATCTGAAAAATCAATATAGTCGCCGTGAGTGATCGGCAGTACACTGATCAAAAGGCCGGGAATGAGAATTCCCGTAATCCCGGATATGATGGTGAGCGGCTTTTTATAGTCGCTCGCAATGTTTGAGAACACAAGAAATGCACTTCGGATGGCCAGCAATAACAGGATCATGCTACCAGGTACGAGCAGCACGGTGCCCAATGTGTAAGCCGCTCCTGGAAACAGGCTGTAGATTGCAACGACAAGTGCCACGATGAAAGTGTTCGTCACTTCCCATGTTGGGGAAAGATACCGGTTGGCAATATTGGTTGCCTTCGTTTTGGTCCGATTTATATAGACCATCGACCAAAAGCCGGCCCCGAAATCCATCGTTGCCATGACAGCATAGATGAATACAAATCCCCATAGTATTGTGATGGCTAATAGAGCATCTGTCATGCTATCTCACCCCTTATGTATTGGAGCCATAAAGCGGGACTCCCTTTTCCTTGGTCCGGTTGATATCGTCGAGTACGGTATTCCTTTTAAAATAATAAAGAAGCACCAGGACAACCGTCAGTCCGAGAATCACATAGACGGCCGCAAAAAGGACAAATAAAATCCCAAGGTTCCCGGCTGTCGTTGCCGAATCTTCAGTTGACAGGACGCGGTAAATCGTCCACGGCTGCCTGCCGGTGCAGGCAAATATCCAGCCAAACTCAATCCCCAGGACAGCGGCTGGGCCTGAGAGCACAAATGCCCACATAAAGATCTTGGGGAACTGATCCTTCTTCAAAAATTTATTCCAGGCAAACGCCACAAAAGAAAGGAGAATCAGCAGACTGCCTATGGCCACCATCCCATTGAACAGTGTATGGACAAAAAGCGGCGGCCACAATTCCTCCGGAAAATCGTTCAGCCCGATGACCACTGTGTCAAAGCTGTTCCCTGCCAGAAAGCTGAGGGCCCATGGAATCTCAATGCCCCATTTTACCTCCTGTGTCTCCCGGTCGGTAAAGCCTCCGACTGCAAGAGGGGCGTGTGACTGGGTCTCAAAAAGCCCTTCCGCTGCTGCGAGTTTTTCCGGCTGGTACTCATGGAGATACTGAGCTGACGCATGCCCGTTCAGGGCAGTCAGCAAGGAGAAAATGCCGCCGACAATCAGGCTCAGCATGAGTGCTTTTTTGTGGAAGTCATATACTCTCGTTCCGAATTTATTGCGAAGCATCTTAAAGGCAGCTACAGACGCGACGACAAAGGCGCCTGTTGTATAGGCAGAAACAGCAACATGGCCGGCTGTGACAAAAAAGCTTGGATTGAAGAATGCTGCCCAGGGATCAATGTCAACAATTTCCCCGTTAACAATCCTGAAGCCCTGCGGGGTCCCTTCAAAAGCATGGACATTTGTTATCAGCACAGCAGAAGCAAATGCGCCGAGTGCAACGAGGACCAGGCTTGAAATCCGCATCCACGGTGGAATCCGCTCCGCGGCATAGACATAAATGGACATAAATAATGCTTCGATGAAAAAGGCATAAATTTCAATCTGGAATGGAAGGGCCATGACCCGCCCGATCACTTCCATAAAGCCCGGCCAAAGCAGCGAGAGCTGAACGCCTGCAATGGTTCCTGTGGGAATGCCGACTCCCAGAAGGACAGCGAAAGCTTTCGTCCAGCGTTTTGCCATGATTACATAGTCATAATCTTTTGTTTTCTGATATATAAGCTCTGCTGTCAGCATCATCAGCGGAAGTCCAACGCCGATGGTCGCGAAAATAATATGGAAACCCATTGTTGTCCCAAAAAGAGATCGCGCAATTACCAAGTCATTCATATTTATCTTCCTTTCGCCAATTCTTCCATTTACATAGTGTCTGCGATTCATTCTGGAATATGTAAACATTTCCTTGAAAACAGAAAGAAAATGACAGGTAAATTCGCTCATATAAAAAAGCAGCAGGAATATTCCCTGCTGCTTTATCCTTAATGATTCAAGGCTTTCTCAATCCCTTTCAGGTTGTTTTCCATCAAGGTAAAGTAGGTTTCTTTATTATCGATATTTTCATCTGTCAGCACAGACAAATTATGAAGCAGCAGCGGCTTGGCGCCGACTTCGTTCTGGACGATCTCCGTCAGTTTTGAGCTTACATTCTGTTCAAAAAAGATATAGTTCAAGCCGTGTTCCCTGGCTGTTTTTATAATGTTTTCCAATTCCTTCTGTGTTGGTTCATTGGATGTGGAGAGACCTGAAACACTGATCTGCTCAAGACCATATCTTTTCTCCCAGTATCCGTATGCTGCATGGGAGACTATGATTTCTTTATGTTTTGCGGAATTTATAGTTTCCTCAAATTCATGGTGGAGGGAATCCAGTTCAGCGGCAAGCTTTTGGTAATTTTCTTCAAATTCCTTTTGGCGCTCCGGCATTTTATCTGACAGTTCGTCTTTAATGGCTTCAGCCAGATCGGCAGCATAAAGAGGATCAAGCCAGACGTGCGGATCGACATCGCCATGATTGTGTCCATCTTCTTCATGATTGTGCCCGTCTTCTTCATGGCCTTCTTCTTCTGATCCTTCCTCATGGGAGTGCCCGTCTTCTTCATGGCCTTCCTCTTCTGTTCCTTCCTCATGGGAGTGCCCATCTTCTGTACCGGTCATATCAATATTTTCTCCTGCCGCAAGCAATGTTACATTCTCATTCTCCAGGGTGCCTTCTGCTTTGCTGACAAATCCTTCAAGGCCAAGGCCGATGTAAATGAACAGATCTGAATCGGCAAGAGCCATCATATCCTTTTGCGAGGGTTCGAATGTGTGCTCGTCAGCTCCCGGAGGATAGATGGTATGGGCGTCTACATAACTGCCTCCGATTCTTTCTGCAAAATATTGAAGCGGATATACCGTTGTATACACATTCAGCTGATCTTTTGTTTTTTCCTCCGCCTGGTCTGCTTTGTTATCCCCGCAGCCTGCAAGAAAAAGGCTGACGGGCAGCAATAGGGTTAATAACATCATTAACTTTCTCATAATAGCCGCCTTTCTTGATTAAAACGTATCTATTCCGATTTGATGAAGATACATCATTATATGTTTGAAAAAACATTTAATACGTAATCGTTCCGATTTTACTATGTAATCTTACAAAAATTTTAACTGAAATGCAAGGGAAAAATTTTGTCTAAGAGAACAGGATTATGTATGCTAGAAGGTAGTGAATCATTCTAAAGCTTACAGGAGGATATTATGAAACTGTTACAGCAAATATTAGACCATAACAAGGATTTCGTTGAAAATAAGCGTTACGAGGAGTTTACAACAACAAAGTTTCCCGATAAGCGGATGGTGATCCTGACATGTATGGACACAAGGCTGCTGGAGCTTCTGCCTAAAGCCATCAATGTAGCAAATGGAGATGTCAAAATCATCAAAAATGCCGGTGCGCTTGTAGCCCATCCTTTTGGAAGCATCATGAGGAGCATCCTGGTGGCGGTTTATCAGCTGCAGGCAGATGAGGTTTTTGTCATCGGCCATCATGACTGCGGGATGAGTGCCATCAAGCCTGAGCTTGTTATCGAGGAAATGAAGAAGAGAGGCGTGGAAGATCAGGCCTTCGAAACGCTGGCGTATTCAGGGATCAATGTGGAAGAGTTCCTGAAGGGCTTCAGCAGTGTAAGTGAAAGTGTCGCCCACAGCGCCGATATGATCAAAAAGCACCCGCTGATGCCAAAAGATTTGCCGGTCCATGGCCTTGTCATCAATCCGGAAACAGGAAAGCTGGATCTGGTGGTTGACGGGTACGCGCAATAATCATTTCTCTTTTTTCTCAGGAACCGGATCAAATCCCCCAGGATGGAATGGGTGGCACTTTGTTATCCTGCGGACCGCAAGCCAGCCTCCTTTAAAGGGGCCGAACCTTTTAACGGCCTCCAGGCCATAATGGGAGCAGGTCGGATAAAAACGGCAGGACGGCGGCTTAAGGGGCGAGATGGCAATCTGATAAAAACGGATCAGTCCGATCATCATCTTTTGGAGCAATTTCTGTCTCATCCTTTCAACATGTACTGGCATAAATATGATTATACTGTTTTTGAGTCATAAGAGTCCATCTGCATGCATAGTTATGCTGGTAATGGACTGGAAAACTTATTCTATATTAATTTGATGAAATTAGTCGGCTTTTACGTTATAATTATATTAAGACTTAAAAGGAGTGATCATATGCCTTCAGTAGAAAGCTTTGAATTAGATCATAATGCCGTTAAAGCGCCATATGTTAGACACTGCGGTGTCCACAAAGTGGGAAGCGACGGAGTTGTCAATAAATTCGATATCCGCTTTTGCCAGCCAAACAAGCAGGCAATGAAGCCGGACACCATCCATACGCTTGAACATCTGCTTGCTTTTAATATCCGTACCCATTCAGAGAAATATGATCATTTTGATATTATTGATATTTCCCCAATGGGCTGCCAGACTGGCTACTATCTTGTCGTCAGCGGCGAGCCGACCGTGGAAGAAATCATTGATTTGCTTGAAGACACATTAAAGGATGCTGTAGAGATCACGGAGATTCCAGCTGCAAACGAAAAACAGTGCGGCCAGGCCAAGCTTCATGACCTTGAAGGGGCAAAGCGTCTTATGCGCTTCTGGCTTGATCAAAGCAAGGAAGATTTGAAGCAAGTATTTGCTTAATCTATATGGTTATACGAAAAAAACCGGCCTATGCCGGTTTTTTTTTTCGTTTAATGCTCTACAAAATCGGAGAGAGCAGCCTGGATATGGATTCTTTAAGACGGATGTAGAAGCTTCTCTTGCTGTAGCGCTCTGCATCCATCAGGCTGGACAATTCAATATCGTCGCGGAATTTGCCTGCAAGCTGGCCGGATACCTCTTTATCATAAATGAAGGCATTAACCTCAAAGTTCAGCCGGAAGCTTCTTACATCTATGTTGGCTGTGCCGACGGAGGCAATTTTTTCATCTACAACAATGGTTTTGGCATGGATGAACCCATTATCATAAATATAGATCTCTGCTCCGGTTTTCAGCATTTCCCCGATATACGAGTAAGTTGCCCAATAGACAAACATATGGTCCGGCTTATTCGGGATCATGATTTTTACTTTTACCCCTGAAAGTGAAGCAATCCGAAGTGCATCAAGCAGGCTCGCATCAGGGATGAAGTACGGTGTCTGGATCATAATGCTTTCCTTTGCCGAGCTGATCATCTTGATATAGCCATTCTTAATCTGTTCCCATTCTGAGTCAGGCCCGCTGTGGACAATTTGGATCCCGATATTTCCGCTGCCGGTGCTTTCAGGAAAATACCGGGTATGATAATGGATATCATGGCGGTGCGACGCCTGGTTCCAATCAAGGATGAATCTTGTCTGGATGGCGTGGACAGCCTCTCCGGAAATCCTCAGGTGAGTATCCCTCCAATAGCCGAAGGAAGGATCCAGTCCCAGGTATTCATCTCCGACATTAAAGCCTCCCACATAGCCAGTTTTGCCGTCTATGATGGCAAGCTTCCGGTGGTTGCGGTAATTGACCCTGATATTGATGAAATGGAATCTTGACGGGAAGAAAGCCTCCACTTCCCCTCCGGCTGCACGCAGCTCCCTGAAGAAACGTTTTGTCACGCCCCTCGAGCCCAATTCATCATACAGGACCCTGACCTTGATTCCTTCTTTTGCTTTTTCAGTTAAAAGGGAAACAAGCCCTTTGCCGAGGTTGTCCTTTTTAAAAATATAATATTGCAGATGGATATGATCTTTTGCTGATTTTATATCATCGATTAAAGAATCGAATTTCTTCCGGCCGTCGGTAAATATTTCGACCTCATTGTCCTGGGTAAGGACGGATTCATTATTGATCAGGTGCATATAAATCAAATCATGGCTGTCCCTGATAGTGTCATTACGGAAGGAGAACAATTGATTTTTGATTGAATGGATCTGCTGCTTGATCATTTCGTCTATGCCGACTTTTTCCCTGTCTTCCCACTGAAACATCTTCCTTCTCGCAAGGTTTTGGCCAAACAGGAAATACATGATGAACCCAAGGATCGGGATGAAGAATAAGACCATCAGCCACGCCCAGGTTCCTCCTGCATCCCTTCGTTCAAGAAAAATGACAATAATGGCAAAAATTATATTCAATACAAAAATCAAACTGATGAAAATAGAATAAACATCCATGAAAAACACTCTCCCTGCTAAGGCAAAACTGCTTGCATTTGCAGTCTGCGGACAGCAGCTCCATATTTCTGTTGAAAAGGAGAGTGCCGGCCGCTTAAGCACATTTGCGAATTGTAATCACAAAAAAGGTGCTTAAGCCTCGTTTTTTTTCTCTGTTTGCTCTTCTTCTGTATTCTCCCCTTCTTTGTTCTTCAGATGGGGATTGTTTTCAATCGGGTCCACGGTATGTTTATACGTATATGCCTTGGAGGTTGTGACGACGCTCAGGAGCAGTACGATTAAAACAATGATGATGCTGATAATCAAAATGATATACATGAGTTCCCTCCTTTTTAGTCAGACGGAAAGAAGATTTGCCGCCAGACTGGCATGCTTCTGTATTTTTCCCTTTATATTATCCGGTAATCGCGGCTTTTCCAATATTCGTATTTTATCATGAAACATGTGCTTGGTGGGTATCAGAAAAAAAGAGGCAGCATGTTTTTAAAAAACAGCACGTGGGTACTATAAAGAAGGGAGGTTGATAGTATGTCAAATCAATTAGTACAAGCAGTCAATAAACAGGTGGCCAATTGGACGGTATTATATGTGAAGCTTCACAATTACCACTGGTACATAAAGGGCCGCCACTTCTTTACCCTTCATGAAAAATTTGAGGAGCTGTACAACGAGGCAAATGAACATATCGATGTACTTGCTGAAAGGGTGCTCGCCCTTGAAGGCAGCCCGGTTGCTACCATGAAGGAATGCCTGGAAATGGCTTCCGTTGAAGAAGCTTCCGGCTCCGAAAAAGAAGAAGATATGGTCAGGAGCATCTGCAATGATTTCATCAAGATGGAAGATGAATTGCAAAATGCCATTGAAATCGCTGAAGAGGCAAATGATGAGGGCACAGCGGATATGCTTCTGTCTGTGAAACAGGGGTTGAAAAAACATATCTGGATGTTCAAAGCATTCTTGGGATAAGTATAAAAAGTGTCCGGCATCATGCCGGACGCTTTTTTAGTTTGCAAAAAAAAGAAGAGAAAGGAGTTAGCCTGGACAAGTGATGCCGGCTTTCCCTTTCTCTATTTATGTATCAGATTAATGAATATTCCGCTGAGGGAAAATGGGATGCCTTTCCTGGCCATAATCCTCATTGGCAAATTTGCCCTTCAGGCTTTCGATCAGATAAAGGCCCATCAAGCTGTATAACTCCTGTTTATCCATTTCCTTCAGAAGGGAAAGAAGGTCATCATAGCTCATTTCCTCAAGAAAAGCGAATGCAAGCATATCAATGTCTTCTTCATCACCTGTCAGCTTTCCGCGGTACAATTCGTAGAGCTCGTCAACAATTTTCATAGGGTACACCTCCTCGTGATGGATTGCTAATGTATATTCGCGGCGGCCAGGAAAAATCCTGCCCGCCAGTCTTTCTATATTATATTTAGTAAATACCCTCCATTATGAAAAGTATTCCCCGGGAATAAAATTGCCTGCCTTGAGGGAAACAAATAGTAGCAGGAAACAAAAAGGGGATGACCAGGATGGAAAATAGAAAAACGTACTATATAAGCGTTGCCAGCGGAGAAATTTCCCGGAGCTCGGATAGTTCGCCCTGGAATTTTAAAATTGAGGCCAGCGACGAGGAAATCACCACGCTGCGGGAATATTTTGACCAGAATCATTCGACTGACTGGCAGAATTTCTTCCGTGCCCATGTTCCATATGTCCAGTATCATTATGACCGGGAAAATGATGCCTACGATGAAGGCCTGGCCGGGGCATACAAAATGATTTATGAGCTTGGGGATGAAGAAGCCAGGAAGCATATTGATGAGATGGGGATTCTTGGGGAGAAAAGCTGAGTTTCTGCCTCGATGGGGGCTGTTGATTTGCGTTCCAGGCACTTCGCTTTCCGCGGGGCGACGCTGAGCCTCCTCGCGCTGCGCGCTGTGGGGTCTCAGCATTGCCGCTGCAATCCCGCAGGAGTCTGCGTGCCTTCCACTCCAATCAACAGGTGTATTTAAACTTTTTGCAGCTATGGGATCTTGGCAGCCCGTTACTTCATTAATAAAATACAAAAAAGGAGCAAGGAAAATTTCCATGCCCCAATTATGTCTGTTATTTTACATCTCCATTTCAACCGCTGTGTCCAAAACTTCTTGAGGGATTGTGATTTCTTTTACTTCGTTGTAGTTAGAATAGCTGCCCTCGATTTTTTGGTCTAGTGTAACTGTTTGGCCTTCGACTGCCATTTCCATGGTCATATCCATATTCAATGATGAAGGATGAAAAGTTTCCTTATCCACCAGGATGGTGTATTCGACTTTTTCAATGTTCATGTTATTGAATACTTCTTCATTGGCAGCCATCTCTGGCGGCAGTGTTTCGGCCATTGTCTCTTTCATTAGTTCCGTGAACTTTTCGCCTGATGCTTTTAGTTTGAGAATGAAATGATTGTCGTCCTGTTCAAACGTGAAATCGTCTGTGAATTCCTGCAGCTTTCTTAATTCTTCAGCCGGATTTGTCTGCTGTCCGGACATTTGGAGCAGCTGGTCTGACATTTCCTTCGGGAACTTCATCCATGTTTCGCCGGCAGGGTCGTAGATGAACATGCCTTCTTCAGTAAAATAGCTTTCAGTTTCATAAGCTTCTCCGGCCTGGTCCTGGGACATGGCTGTTTTTTGGTAAAAGGCCATTGGCTCTGTGATCACATCCATCTGAATATCAGAGCTTATATTCATGTTTTCCTCTTCCTGGCCTGCACTGATCATCTGATCCATTGTCATATCGACTGAAAAGCTTTTAAGATTTTCTGACGCTTCTGTCGTCTTAGTCAAAACTTCTTCAAGAGTCAGGTCAGATTCATTCTCTGCTGCTTCGCCATTTTCTGCAGTCCCGCCAGCTTCTGCATCAGCCGTGCCATTTTCTTCAGTATTATTGCCCTCATTGACAGGCGCAGCTGTCTGGTTGCATGCCGCCAGCATGAATAGAAGGATGAGGCTTGCTGCTAATGATAGAAATTTTTTCAAAGTATACACTCCTCTGATAATATTTGTTATCTTTTTTTACGGGCTGTTTGCCGAAAAGTTTCGAATGGACTCTAAAATAGTCCTTTAAGCCTAAAAGCAAATACCAATAGTCTTGTAACACGACCTCCCTTTATGGCGCCCCGCATACTGGGCTTTTTATGTATCCTCCGCCAGTTTCATAGTACAATCGAATGGATTCACAGGTACTTTCCCTGTTTAGGAACACCTTAATCTGCTTTCTTATGAAAAATTTACCTGTTGTGCTGCAAAAGTGGTTTCCAGCAGTAAGCTTCTTCTATAATAGAGAGAAAAGAAAGCAGGAGTGGAGTTGAATGGAAGTCTTTAAAGATTATAACGGAGGGAATGTAAGGCTGTCTTTCCGGAAAGGATCCTTCACGCAAAAAGCAAAGCATGTCCTCGTCATCTGCCGGTATGAAGACAGCTGGCTTCTTACGGATCACCGGGAAAGGGGCTGGGAGTTCCCGGGGGGGAAATGTGAAACGGGAGAGACGGTTGAAGAGGCAGCAGGGAGGGAGGTCCGGGAAGAGACAGGAGCCCTGCTTGAGGACCTGCAATTTTTAGGCGAATATGAAGTAGAGCTGGATGGCCAGGCCTTTGTGAAAGCAATTTACTGGGGGCGTGCAGCAGAACTGGAGAAAATGGGATCTTATATGGAGACAGATGGACCGGTTCTCTTTAAAGGGGATTTAATGGCGGAAAGGATGGACAGCCGCTTCAGCTTCATCATGAAAGATGATGTGGTAAAAAGGAGCATTGAAATGCTGGAAGGAAAGCTCTGATGGGCAAACAGCCTTTCCGGAGCAAGTGCATCAAAATGAGGGCCAAAGGGATTTCCAAGGCTGCCACGCATGCAGTTGCAGGAATATCCTCGCATCTTTTTTAGTTTTTAATACATATGTTGCAGTGAAAAATATCGTCGGACTGCAGCTTTGCCAATAAATTTGTATAGACCTGTTAATTGAAGTGCAAGGCACGCAGACTCCTCATAAAATGCATGCGCATTTTTCTCGTGCGAAGCCGACTCTGGGATGAGTATTCAATGTCCTGCGGGAAATAGCGGCGGCGCCGAGACCCCGCAAGAGCACAGCGAAAAGGAGGCTCAGCGCCGCCCCGCGGAAAGCGAAGTGCCTGGAACGAAATGAACAACAATTTTAATAAGCAGAGACTCTTAATAAAAAAACTGCCTGCATTCAGCTTTTAATCAGTTTTTTCTCCAGCAGTTCTACAAGCTGGTACATAATAGTGGCAAAGACGGCGATGACGAGGAGCGACAGCATAACAAGCGTAAAGTTGAAAACCTGAAAACCGTAAATGATCATATAGCCAAGTCCCTTTGAAGAGACCAGGAATTCACCCACAATCACGCCTACCCAGGACAGTCCGACATTAACCTTCAATGTAGAGATGATGACAGGGAAGGAGGCGGGAAGAATCGCTTCCTTGAAGCATTGGGCGCGGGTTGCCCCGAAGGTCTGCAGCACCTTCAGGTAGTTGGGATCCACTTCCTTAAAGGATGTATAAACGACAATGGTCGTAATGATGACAGAGATGATGGCGCCCATAGCAACGATGGATGTAAAGCTCGGCCCGAGTGCAACGATCAGTATCGGCCCGAGTGCAACCTTGGGCATGGCGTTCAGGATGACAAGATAAGGATCAAGTATCTTTGAAATGATGGGAGACCACCAGAGGATGGCAGCCAGCAATGTGCCAAGGAAGGTCCCGAGGACAAAGCCGAATACAGTTTCAGAAAGCGTGATTCCCAGATTGGCAAGGAGCGACCCGTCGCTCAGCTTAGATAGGAGCAGGTCCCATACTTTTGCAGGAGAACTGAAAATCAGAGGATTGATCCATTCGTTCCTGCTTAGAATCTCCCATCCTGCAAAAAAGACAGTGAATATAATCAGCTGGAAAAAGCGTACCCATCTTTTCTCCCGTTTCAGCGACTTTTTATAATTCAGGTGCAGGGCTTCAATTTTGCTATTCTGACTCAAGGGATTCCATCTCCTTCCATATAGACTGAAATAATGTGGAGTATAGAGAGTGGCTCCTGGCCTGAAAAGGGCTCAGATTCCGCAATTCATCCGGTATATGGAAGGTTTTATGGAGCCTTCCCGGGCGCGGTGAAAACATGAACACCCTGTCGCTCATGGCGATGGCTTCGCCGATATCATGTGTCACAAGGATGGCCGTTTTACCAAAAGCCTTCAGCGTGCCTGACACAAGGTCTTCAAGCTTCAGTTTGGTCTGGTAATCAAGGGCGGAAAAGGGCTCGTCGAGCATCAGGAGCTTTGGTTCAGCTGCAAGGGTGCGCACCAGTGCCACCCGCTGGCGCATGCCTCCCGAAAGCTGTTTGGGCAGCTGTTTTTCCACGCCTGCGAGCCCCATTTCAGCAAGCAGGCTGAAAGCATAATCCCTTTTGCTGCCAGTGTCCTCTCCGGCAAGCTTCAGACCGATCAATATGTTTTCTTCTATCGTTTTCCATGGAAATAAATAATCCTGCTGAAGCATATAGCCGATCTTCCGCTCTGTAATGTCTACCGGCCTCCCCTCCAGGGAAACTTTCCCCTCCGAGGGCTCTATAAGGCCTGCGATGATGGACAAAAGTGTAGTCTTTCCGCAGCCGCTTGGGCCAAGGAAGGAGACAAACTCCCCTTCCTTGATGGTTAAATTAATATCAGAGAGGGCCGTATTTGCAGTAGTCCTGGTGAAATAAGTATGATTTAACTGTTCAATTTCAAGAAAATCCATTTTTCGGCCTCCATTTCTTTTAGCTTGGAACCTTGCCTATTTCATTACTTTTTCGGCAATCTCTGTGTTCACTAACGTTGTATGGTCAATCCGTTTTGGAAGCTCTCCGGCCTCTTCCATAATATCCTGGAGGTTTTTCCATTCTTCTTCATCCAATATCGGATCCGCTGCAAAGGAGCCTTGGCTTCTGTAGCGGTCCACTACCGTTTCAATAATATCCAGATCAGTATCTTCGAAATACTTCTGGATTACCTCAGCTGTTTCTTTCGGTTCATGCGAATCAACCCACTGCTGGGCTTTATAGACTGCACGTGCAAATTTCTCAACCGTTTCACTGTTTTCTTTCATATAGCTTTCTTTTGCCATAAAGGTGGTATAAGGTATATGGCCGGATTCAGTGCCAAAGGAAGCGACAATATGGCCTTTGCCTTCTTTTTCAAATACGCTGGCAGTCGGCTCGAATAGCTGGACGAATTCACCGGTGCCTGAAGCAAAGGCAGGAGCGATATTTGCATAATCAACATTCTGGATCAGGTTTAAATCTTCCTGCGGATCGATTCCATGCTTCTTCAATACAAACTCGCCTGCCATCTGCGGCATTCCGCCTTTGCGCTGGCCAAGGAAGGTTTTGCCCTTCAGCTGATCCCATGAAAAGTCGTCGATCTTCTCGCGTGATACGAGGAAGGTTCCGTCCGTCTGTGTCAGCTGGGCGAAATTGATGACAGGATCATTCGTGCCCTGGCCGTACACGTAAATGGAGGTTTCTGACCCTACAAGCGCCACGTCAGCTCCATCAGAAAGAAGCGCCGTCATTGTTTTATCGCCGCCCGGAGTGGTTGTCAGCGTAACATCAAGGCCTTCTTCTTCAAAAAAACCCTTTTCCAGGGCAACATATTGGGGAGCATAGAAGATGGAACGGGTCACTTCCGCAATCCGGACGCTCTGGACTTCGTCTTTGCCGCAAGCCGCCAGCGGCACAAGCAATACAAATGCAGCCAGCAAAGAAAACCCTATTTTTAAAGATCTTTTCATGCTATTGCCTCCTGTGTGTAAAGATGTGTACTTTTATCTAAGCTATCGTATGATTTGGGAAAAAAATGTGTGAATGCCCAGGAACAGAAAAATGAGGGAAGGCTAATTGCCTATGTTCCGCAGGGCCAAGGAGATGAAAATGTTAATGGAAGAATTCATTATAGATAAGCAGCGGTACCCTTCCCCAAACCCGGCGATCGAACTGAGCCTTGTCACATATATGGCAGGCGGGCTGAAAGTAAAAGGCCTTCTGGCAGAGCCAAAGGCTGAGGGAGTATATGAGGGTTTCCTCTATTTGCGGGGCGGCATCAAGAATGTAGGAAAAGTGAGGCCGGGAAGGATTGTTCAATTTGCTTCAGAAGGGTTCATTGTCTTCGCGCCATTTTACCGCGGAAACCAGGGAGGGGAAGGGAATGAAGATTTTGCCGGTGAAGACAGGGAAGATGCATTTTCCGGCTTCCGGCTGCTCGAAGCACATCCCAGGGTAGGCAGGATCCATATTTTTGGCTTTTCCAGGGGAGGGGTCATGGCGCTTCTTGCCGCCATCCATTTTCCTGATGCAGCATCGGTCGTTACATGGGGCGGAGTCAGCGATATGGCTTTGACGTATGTGGAGAGGAAGGACTTGAGGAGAATGATGAAGCGGGTCATCGGAGGGACCCCGGTTAAATATCCTGAACGATATGAAAGCAGGACGCCCCTCTACCACCTTGAGGACATGAAACCGCCTTTGCTGATCATTCATGGAGCAAAGGACCATAATGTTTCGGTCGAGCACGCCTACAGGCTTGAAAAGCGGCTGAAGTCATTGGGGAAGCCGGTAGAGAGCTGGTATTTCAACGAATATACCCACTACTTCCCGCCTGCTGTCAACCGCAGGGTGGTATCCGATTTAACTGCATGGATGAAAAAACAGGCTGAATGCTGTACTATTAGAGTAGATTAGAGAATGAAGGAGAGATATTCTATGGGAATGCCTTTGGAATTAAACACGATGATTGTGACAAAGGGCAGGGAAACCAGGCTTGAAGACAATTATTTTACACTTGAAAAAGAAGGCTACAGGATTTATCCGCTAGATATCCCCGTAGAAGTCCGCAAAACCAAAGAAGCTGATCTAAGCGGCACCGCCCTCATCAAGAAGCTTGAAATGGAAGAGGGAAAAACACGCATCACCTATCAGCTGGTTGCATTGAATTCAACTAACTAACAGACACAGGCCCCCGCGTAGGAGGCCTGTTATTTTTTTGTGTATAAAGCAAGCTGCATCCAGCTCAACATTCTTTGTGCAGCGGGCCGATATACAGTGACTCCGGGCGGAAAATTGCATTGTTATCCGACTGCTCAATGATGTGGGCTGTCCATCCTGCTATCCGGGCAGCTGTGAATGTGGGCGTAAAGAGAGAGGGATCCATCTCGAGGGCCTTCATGATGGCTGCTGCGTAGTATTCAACATTTGTATATAATGACCGGCCCGGCTTATACTCGTCCAGCAGCCTCAGCGCTGTTTTTTCCGTTTCCATCGCCATATCAAGCCATATATCATCGCCGCCAAACTGCTGAAGCTTCTCCTTTAATGCCGCTGCCCGCGGATCCAGCGTTTTATAGACGCGGTGGCCAAACCCCATCAGCTTTTCCCCCCGCTCCAATTTTTCCCTGATGACAGCTTCTGCGTCCCCCCGCTCCATTATTTCATCCAACAGCTCTATCACCCCTGAAGGTGCGCCTCCGTGAAGCGGGCCTTTCATGGTGCCGATTGCGGAGGTAACAGCAGAAATAAGGTCTGATTCTGTGGATGCAGTCACTCTTGCTGAAAAAGTCGAGGCGTTCATTCCATGTTCCATCGTGAGGAGCATATAAGCTTCTAAAGCCTCTGAATGGGCTCTTTCCGGGACTTCTCCTTTTAGCATAAAGAGATAATTTGCGGCATGGCCCAGCACCGGGCCAGGTTCTACTGGAGGCTTTCCTTCAAGAAATCTGCTTCTGAAGGCGATGATCATCGGAATCAAGGCGGTCAGCTGGACAGCTTGCCTGACAGCAGGCTTTTCCATGCTTCCTCCGAGAGAAGATACAGCGGTCCTTAAAACGTCCATCATACCGAAAGAGGCAGGCATGGCTGCAATGATGCCGGCCACATGCGGAGGAAGGGTGTATGAGTGGAGCTCATTCTTCAAGCCATCCAGTTCTCCGCTGGCAGGCAGGCGGCCATGCCAAAGCAGGAAAGCTGCTTCTTCAAAAGAACATTCCCTTGTCAGTTTCCCTATTTCATAGCCCCGGTAGACCAGCTTACCCTTAAGTCCATCCACTTGGCCAACAGAGGTTTCAGCAGCAATGATTCCTTTCAATCCTTTAGCAATCATTATCATTCTCCTTTCCTTATCTGCTTTCATTGTATAATATATTAATTATTAGGAAAATTAATTATTTTTAATTTAATTGATTAAGAAACTTAATCAGAAAGGATCAGTTATGGATCTAAACTGGGTGACTACATTTATTGCAGCCGCAGAGGCTGGAAGCTTCCGAAGAGCCGCAGATCTGCTTTATATCTCACAGCCTACCGTCACTGTGCATATAAGGCAGCTGGAAAAAGAGATTGGGGCATCCCTTTTTGAACGGGGAGGAAGAAAGGTGGAACTGACCGAAGAAGGCAGAAGATATCTGGAGCACTGCCGGAAGCTGCTGGCTGTCCACCAGGAAAGCCTTGAAGATCTGCAGTCTTTTTCGCAGGGTTTCACGTCATCGCTGAAAATCGCCATTTCCCCGCTGATTGCTGATACCATCCTTCCTTATGTACTGAAAAGCTATACAAAACAGCATCCTCAGGTCGAGGTTTCCGTCATGATAGCTGATTCTTCTGATATAGAAGGAGCCGTCAGCAAAGGGGAAGTGGATATCGGGCTGTCATGTCTTCCGGCTGCCGGACCGTCAATGATATCAGAGCTAATATACAATGACCGGGTAATGCTTGTCGCCGGCCATGACGGGAGAGATTCGGAGAGTGCCCCGCCCCTGGAAGAAGAAGAGGTGCTATTGTCTGCCTATCTTCTTACACATAACCACCCCGGCTATTGGGACCAGCTTTGCAAGGCGGTGAAGATCCGCTACCCCCGCGTGAAAATGATGCGGGTGTCCCAGACGCATATAACCAAGCGCTTTATAGCCGAAGGACTTGGCGTTTCTTTCCTGCCTGAATCGACTGTCAGGCGGGAGCTGCTGGAAGGAAGGCTTCTGGAGATAGAATGCAGGAATATACAGCTGCCGCAAGCTGGTACCTATGCAATCATGAGATATGGCCATTCAAAGCAGAGGGAATTTCTAAGCTTTTTATCCAATTACAGAATCTAGGAATGAGCAAACTGTTTCCATGCTGTTTTGAAGCCTGCCGGAAAAGGAATGGATAAGCAGGGAGATGATAACATTGGCATTTGATTATACACTGGATTTTGATCAAATTGATTTCCGCAAAAACCCGGAGAAGTACAGGGTTGGGAGAGGGGAGCAGGGAGTGCTGCTGGTCGAGCCATATAAAAGTGAAATTCTTCCCCATTGGCGGTTCCGGACGCCGGAGATCGCAAAGGAGTCATCGGAAAAGATTTATCAGCTGTATATGGAGTACAAGGAAAAAGGAGATTTTCCCGGCATGGATATGAGCCGCAAATTCATTCAGATGGGCTATACCCGGGCAAGGAGGTATGCGAATTATAAAGGCGGCCGCAAGTATGATGAAGATGGAGATGTGAAGGAAAGGAATCTTGATCAGGAAAAAGCGGAGTCAGCCCGCATTTTTAAGGAAAAGTGGAATCTGATCAGAGAAGACCAGGAATATCTGGAACTAAAAAAAGAGCATCAGAAGAAATATGGATAAAACAGAAAGCCGTGCCTGGATTTCAGGCACGGCTTTCTGTTTAAGGTCTATCAGTGTGAACGCGCGGGAGGCTGTCCGCTGAAGCGGCTGCCTGCGCGTTTGAATGTGTGGTTAAGCTTCTGAAGGACCGCCTTTTTCCTCGATTTCAGCAGGTACGTCTGTGAATTTCTTGAAATTGGCCCTGAATTGCGCGGCAAGCTCTTTTGCTTTTTCGGCATATGCTTCAGGGTCTGCCCATGTTTTCACTGGCTGAAGGACATCATCAGGCACACCAGGCACATGAAGCGGAATTTCAAGGCCGAAAATTTCATCCTTTGCCGTTTCAGCATGATTGAGTTCGCCGATCAAGGCAGATTGAACCATTGCGCGTGTATAGGCAAGCTTCATGCGGCTGCCTGTTCCATACTCCCCGCCTGTCCAGCCTGTATTGACAAGGAAGACATTTGCATTATGCTCGCTGATTTTCTCGCCGAGCATTTGGGCATATCTCATCGCTGGCAAAGGCAGGAACGGCGAACCAAAGCATGTTGAGAACGTCGCCTGTGGAGAAGTGATGCCGCGCTCCGTTCCGGCAAGCTTTGACGTATAGCCGCTCAGGAAATGGTACATAGCCTGCTCCTTGGACAGCTTGGAGATTGGAGGGAGCACCCCAAAGGCATCCGCTGTCAGGAATATGATGGTGTTCGGGTGGCCGGCGACGCTCGGATCGACGATATTGTCTACAGCCTGGAGCGGATATGCCGCACGGGTATTTTCAGTCAATGTATTGTCGTCGTAATCGGGAAGACGCGAATCCTGGTTGACGATGACATTTTCAAGGACTGAACCGAAGCGGATGCTGTCAAAAATCTGCGGTTCCTTTTCGTGTGTCAGGCCGATGCATTTTGCATAGCATCCTCCTTCGACATTAAAAACCCCAGTTGATGACCAGCCGTGCTCGTCATCGCCGATCAGGCGGCGGCTTGGGTCAGCAGAAAGCGTTGTTTTTCCTGTTCCGGACAGACCGAAGAAAAGGGCAACATCGCCTTCTGTACCGACATTTGCGGAACAGTGCATAGGCAGGATGCCGTTTTCCGGAAGGACATAATTCATGATCGAGAATATCGACTTTTTGATTTCCCCTGCATATTCTGTACCGCCGATCAGAATGGTCCTGCGTTCAAAAGAGACAATGATGAATGTTTCAGATTGAGTCCCGTCAATAGCCGGATCTGCTTTAAAATCAGGGGCAGAAATGACTGTGAAGGCAGCTTCATGCTCGAGCAGTTCCTCCTCGGACGGACGGATGAAAAGCTGATGGGCAAAAAGATTATGCCATGCATATTCATTGATTACCTGAATAGGGAGCCTGTGCTTTGTATCCGCTCCTGCAAAACCCTTAAACACGTAAACTTCCTCTTTATTTCTCAAATGATCGATTACTTTAGTATAAAGGTTAGAAAAGATTTTCTCAGAAATAGGCTGGTTAACCAGTCCCCAGTCAATTTTATCTTTCACGGATGCTTCTTCAACAATATATTTATCCTTTGGCGACCGGCCGGTATATTTTCCGGTTGTGGCGCAGACTGCACCAGTTGCCGTCAGGATGCCTTCCTGTTTATTCAGTACTTTTTCCACAAGCTGGGGTACAGACAATTGCATTTGAATGTTACGGCCTTGCAATAGGGTGCTAAGTTCATTTGGGATGCTTACAGAGTTCATCTGATGAATACCTTCCTTTGCCAATTTGTTTTTGAAAGTGATTACATCTCAGTAATAGTATAACACATTTATATAATTAATCTATACTATTTAACTTTTTTCCTTGTGGTAACAATAAATTGTAACAATTCTCCTATTCTCACATGAATACTGCATGAATTACCTTTATGATGGGTAAAAAA
Source organism: Bacillus sp. SRL543 (assembly GCF_984799205.1). NCBI lineage: Bacteria > Bacillati > Bacillota > Bacilli > Caryophanales > Bacillaceae > Bacillus > Bacillus sp. SRL543. The sequence continues at coordinate 3,854,975 of NZ_OZ481794.1, read as the reverse complement.
ATACTAAAGTCAAGGGATATTTTGTGAATATATATTGACAATATAGTGAACAAAGATGGATAATAATGAAAAAAGGGGAGCGATAAGCATGAACAACAATCAAAAGATTATTATCTTCACCAAAAATATCGGCGGAGCCATCCTGGCAGCAGGAATTCTCACTTTTCTGGCTGGATTTTTTGCAAGCGGTTCCAGCTTACTGACTCCTGTCGGAATCGGGATGGTCATCGGGGCAGTTTTCATTTTCCTCATGGGCACCTTCTTTAAAGCAACAGAAGAAATGCTCGAAAAAACAGAAGGCTGCAGACTGACAGTACAACATAAAAAATAGGAGCGTCCGTTGACGCTCCTTTTGTTTTGCAGGAAAAAGGGTACTGAAATATTTTCACTGCCTTTTGGGTTCTATGTGCTTTTTTAGATGAAGCTATGATCATGAACTACAGGTATAGTAATGGATTAATAAATACGGGAACCCAAAAAGCACAAAAAAATTGGAACCGCCTGTTGATTGGAGTGCAAGGCACGTAGACTCCTGCGGGATTGCAGCGAAAATGTTGAGACCCCACAGCGCGGAGCGCGAGGAGGCTCAACTTCGCCCCGCGGAAAGCGAAGTGCCTGGAACGCAAATCAACAGCCCTCATTTATAAGCCAAAAAAAATAGGAGCGCCACAAAAGGCTCTCCTATTTCTTATGCCTTAAACAAGGCGCTTCCGCTTTTAATCCTACATATAACCCCAAATCATAGTGAGCAATGTACCAAACACAGTCACCAGGGCAATAAAGATCGAATAATAAATATTGGTAAAAATCGTACCTTTATCCTCTGACTCACCTGCGTGCATGAACACAACCAGCTGCAGGGCAGCCTGGATGAATGCCGTAATAACAAGGATCGTCAGCCCGACTGCATAGGACATATCAAAGAAGTAAACCATGAGGGCCACCGCTGTCAGGACTAACGAAGCCACAAAGCCCATCACTTGTTTGCGAGGAAATAATTCGCTCATGTTTACATCAGTCCTTTCAGATAAATGAAGCTGAAGATGAAGATCCACACAACATCAAGGAAGTGCCAGTAAAGTGAATAGATGAACGACTTATTGGCAGTGTGGGGATTCAATCCGCGTTTTTTCACCTGAAGCATGATTGCCAGTCCCCAGAAAATCCCGAATGTGACGTGAAGTCCGTGAGTCCCCAGTGTAGTGAGCAGAATCGCTGTAAAGGCGCTTGTCTGAAGCCCTGCACCTTCATGCACATAAGTGGTGAATTCAAAAATTTCTACTCCTAAGAATCCTGCTCCAAGAGCAATAGTGATCCCGAAGAATGCAAGCATTGCTTTTTTATTGCCGAGCCTCATAGCGTGAATAGCCAGCCCGATCGTGAAGCTGCTTGTCAAAAGAACAAATGTCTCTATTAAAACCGGTGTGATTTCAAAGATTTCACCGGCAGACGGACCGTTTCCGGTCCTGTCCACCAAGGTAAAATATCCGGCAAAAAGTGTTGCGAAAAGCATGATTTCCGCACCAAGGAAAATCCAGAATCCTAAAATCTTCGTCTTATTTTCTTCAGTACTGAATTCAAGCGGCAGCGAGTGATCTATTTTCATTAGTTAGCACCCCGCATTTTAGTTTCATTTTCAGTTTGTTCGATTTCCTTAACCGGGATATGGTAGCCATAATCTTTTTGGAACGACCATACTGCCATGCAGGCAAAGATGCCGATCGTCGCAATGATGACTGGAATCCACATAGCAAAAATGAAGGAGAAGCCCCATGCAAAGAAGATGCAGCTCAGTATGAAAGGCAAGCCGCTGTTATTCGGCATATGGATTTCTTCATATTTGCCAGGGAACAAATTGTGTCCGTGCATTTTCGCATCCCAAAGCCCTTCAGAAGTCTTAACTTCAGGCAGCACGGCAAAGTTATATACCGGCACCGGTGTATTAGTCGCCCATTCAAGAGAACGTGCATCCCAAGGATCTGAACCGATATCTCTTGAAGCGTAGCGTGTGCTGTAGTACACATTGTAAACAATCAAGGCGAATCCGACAGCAAGGCCTGCAGCTCCTATAAAGGAAAGCATATTCCAGATGCCGTATCCTGTAGCTTCAGAATAAGTGTACGCACGGCGTGCCTGTCCGTCCAAGCCTGAGAAGAACATCGGCATAAAAGCAAGGAGCGTACTCATGGAGATGATCCATGCAGTCAGCTTGCCGATTTTTTCGTTCAGGATATAGCCGAACATTTTCGGCCAGTAGAAATGGAATCCGGCAAGCATCGCGAATACAACACCCGGGATGATAACCATGTGGAAGTGGGCAACCAGGAACATAGTATTATGGTACTGGTAATCCGCAGCCGACATGCCGAGCATAACGCCTGTTACCCCGCCTATTGTGAAAATCGGGATGAAGAGCAGGGAGTAAAGCATTGGCGTCGTAATGGTGATTTTCCCTTTCCAAAGTGTCAGGAGCCAGTTGAAAATCTTAACCCCGGTCGGCACGGCGATCGCCATGGTCGTAATAGAGAAAATACTGTTTGTTAAAGCTCCCTGGCCCATTGTAAAGAAGTGGTGAGTCCAGACAAGGAAGGACAAGAGTGAAATGATCACCATGGATCCTACCATTGATTTATAGCCATAAAGGTTCCTGCGTGCGAACGTTGAGATGATTTCGCTGTATATACCGAAAGCAGGAAGTATCAGGATGTATACCTCAGGGTGTCCCCATACCCAGAAGAAGTTAGCCCACAGCATATCCATACCGCCATTGCTGGTCGTAAAGAAGTTAGTGGCAAATAATCTGTCAAGAGATCCCATTGCAAGAGCAACAGTCAGCACAGGGAAAGCAAATACGATAATGATGCTGGCAACAAGTGATGACCAAGTGAACATCGGCATCTTCATCAATGTCATGCCAGGCGCACGCATCCTGAGGATGGTTGTTACCATATTGATACCGGTCATCAATGTACCCAAACCTGCGATTTGCAGTGAGAACATATAATAGTTCGTTCCGACTGATTCGCTGAACTCTGTCCCTGCAAGCGGGAAGTAGGAAGTCCAGCCGGCATCAGGCGAGCCGCCGATGACGAATGAGATGTTCAGCAGCATGGCACCCATGAAGAAGAGCCAGAAGCTGAGTGCATTAAGCTTAGGGAAAGCAACGTCGCGTGCCCCGATCTGGAGCGGCACGACAAAGTTCATGAATGCCATGATGAATGGCATTGCCATGAACAGAATCATAACTGTTCCGTGCGTTGTGAAAATTTCATTATAGTGCTGTGCGTCAAGAAGGGTATTATCAGGCACAGCCAGCTGGGCGCGCATCATGATGGCATCTGCGCCGCCCCGGAAAAGCATGAGCAGGGCAGAAATCAGGTACATGATCCCAATCCGTTTATGATCGACTGTTGTCAGCCATTCTCTCCACAGATAGCCCCATTTTTTGAAATAGGTCAAGCCTGCGATGATGGCAATAACCGTTAAACCTATAGCAACCATTGACGCATAGATAACAGGGCTGGGATGCGGAATGGCAAAACGTTCAAAGAATTCCATAGGATTTTAAACTCCTTTCTAGGGTAGCGGTTCTGTTCTTATTAATGGCCTTCATGTTCTGAGTGGCCATTGCTGCCAGATCCGTCCTCTTCCATATCCATATGTTCATGATCTGAGTCAGCATCATCACTGTCAGAGCTGGAACCATGGTTATGGCCGCCATGCTCGCCTTCAGGAGCAGGCATGAATTCAAGATGTGTTCCGGTATAGGTGGACTGTCCAAGATGACCCGGTTCAAGCAGTTCATCGAATTTTTCTTCAGTAAGCGGCTCAGCCGTCTTTTTGACGTCAGCCACCCATTGGTCAAACTCTTCCTGCGGCATGGCTGTTACATTGAATGTATTTTCAGCAAAGCCTTTTCCGTTGAAGTTGGCATTGCGCCCCATATATTCGCCGGGTTCATCTGCGCCCAGATGCAGCGTATTGACCATGTCAGCCATGGCATATTTTTGTCCGCCAAGCTGCGGGATCCAAAAGCTTGTGATCGGTCCGTATGAATAGAGCTTAAATTCAAGCGGGCGGTCAGTCGGTACATATAGATAGTTGACTGTTTCGATATCTTCTTCAGGATAGCTGAAATGCCATTTCCAGTTGGAAGATGATGCGTATACGACTAAAGGCTCTTTGTCGCCATATCCTGTCGGTGCTGATTCCACTTTATAGTTGCTCTGAGTGGATACGACTGAAAGGAAGATGACGATCAGGACAGGGATTCCGACGCAGACCGCTTCGACGAGCAGGTTTCCTTTAATATGCGGCGGTTCATAATCCTTGCTTTGCTTCGAAGAGCGGTATTTATAGAGCATGTAAGCAAGCATGGCAAAAACCACAAGGACGATGACAGACATGATTGCCGTTGACAGAATAATGTCTTTTGCCTGGACGGCAGCCTGAGGACCTTTGGGATCCAGCACCATCAGCGGCTCACAGCCTGATAGAATAGTAATGATTGTAAATATTCCTAAAAGCAAAGAATATTTCTTTTTCATGGATAAGCCCCTTTCTCACTGGCTGAAAGTTTAATAACATAAAAATAGTGTATATGTTACATAGTTCACAATCTGTTATCATCATAAGCAATTTTATAGGGTAATTCAATAGAATGTGAAAGGTGTCACAAATTGTTCAAGAAGATAGAAATTCTTTCCGAACTTTGCGGCATATTATTTGCACAACACAAATTCAAGGGGGTGCTTAAAGCGGTGAACGCTGCTGGAGATAAAGAGGGAAGGCATTATATTCATTGAAACATATATTATATAGATATAAGTTTATCGTGCTTTAAGAATGATTGAAAGGTATGGTAAAATTTAATAAGATGAACGACTACAGGCGGGAGATGGTAATGTGAAAATGATTGCCCTTTACGACAATACTTGCCAGCTTTGCCAAATGACGAAGAAATCTTTCGGGAAGCTTGACCTGCTTCATCGGGTAGAGTGGGTTTCATTGCAAAAATATGAACAGGAACATGGAGAGCTTCAATTCAGCAGCAGGGAGCTGAGGAAAGAGCTTCATATTATAACACCTGAAAAAAAGGTCCTGAAGGGTTTCTATGCAGTCAGAAGGCTGCTGCTGCTGTTCCCCCTTACCTTCGTTTTAGGGCTCTGTATGCATCTTCCTTTGGCATCTGCTGCCGGGGTTCCGGCATACAGGTGGATTGCACGGAACAGGCATAAACTGCTTAGGAAGAAATGCAAGGATGGCAGCTGTTCCCTCTGAGTCATTTCCATATATGAGACAATATAAAATTGTTCTTGCTATAGTGGAGAAAATGATTGACGCCACTACATCTGTACGTTATGATTTTACCTTGAACGGATACTCTCTTATCCCGAGCTGGTGGAGGGACAGGCCCGATGAAACCCAGCAACCTGCTAATGATGCTTTTTGAAAACGGATATATGCTGAAAAGAGCATAACGGTTCAAATTACAGCCAGCGATGGCCTGTTTTTAGCAAAGGTGCTAACCTGACGCAAGGAAGAATTCCTTGAACGATAAGAGTGAAAGGCGCGAATCATTTTGCTTTCAACCTTTTCACTTTGGGAAGGTTTTTTATTTTGCATTTTGAGGGAAGTCTTTTAATTGCATATTATGGAAGTTTTTGCATAAAGCTGATTTACAAGGGCTATGCATTTAACAGGATAAAATCATACAATCTGATTGTGCCTGGCTTATATATAATGCCTTTGACCGGTTCTCTGCATCAGCGGCGGCCTGCTCTTTCAGCACTTGTCTGAAGGCTTGCGGTCCCGGGGGACAGGACCAGCCGGTTATGCAGATTGTGAAGCAATGCATACGCGAGAGCGGGATAAAAACTCCATGTTTATTCAATACTACTTAGGGAATGAGTACCGTATCAATCCGAGGGGAAGAATAAGGTGTAGCGCCGGATAAGAACCTCACTCTATTCTTATAAATAAGGAGGAAATCAGATGTCAAATAAACGCCGTTTGTTTACTTCTGAATCAGTTACTGAAGGTCATCCGGATAAAATCTGTGACCAGATTTCTGATGCTATTTTAGACGCTATCTTAGCAAAAGACGCAAATGCCCGCGTTGCTGCTGAAACATCTGTTACAACAGGACTAGTGCTTGTTGCAGGTGAAATTACAACATCTACATATGTTGATATTCCAAAGCTTGTCCGTGAAACAATCAAGGAGATCGGCTATACCCGTGCTAAATATGGCTTTGATTCCGAAACTTGTGCCGTACTGACATCCATTGATGAGCAGTCAGCTGACATTGCAATGGGTGTTGACCAGGCGCTTGAAGCACGCGAAGGACAAATGTCGGATGAAGAAATCGAAGCAATCGGCGCAGGAGACCAGGGCCTTATGTTCGGCTTTGCCTGCAACGAAACGAAAGAGCTTATGCCTCTTCCGATTTCCCTGGCACATAAACTGTCGCGCCGCCTGACAGAAGTACGCAAAGAAGAGATTCTTCCTTACCTCCGTCCGGACGGCAAGACACAGGTGACTGTTGAGTATGATGAGAACGACAAGCCTGTGCGCATCGATACCATCGTCATCTCTACACAGCATCATCCAGAAATCAGCCTGGAGCAAATCCAGCGCAACCTGAAAGAACATGTCATCAATCCGGTCGTTCCAAAAGAACTGATCGATGAAAATACTAAATACTTCATCAACCCTACAGGCCGTTTTGTTATCGGCGGACCTCAAGGCGATGCAGGTTTGACTGGCCGCAAAATCATTGTTGATACTTACGGCGGATATGCGCGCCACGGCGGAGGCGCATTCTCCGGCAAAGATCCTACAAAGGTTGACCGTTCAGCAGCTTATGCAGCCCGCTATGTAGCGAAGAATATCGTCGCTGCCGGTCTTGCTGATAAGGTTGAAGTCCAGCTTGCCTACGCAATCGGCGTAGCGCAGCCGGTTTCCATTTCAGTAGATACCTTCGGAACAGGGACTGTAAGCGAAGATACGCTTGTCGATCTTGTCCGGGATAACTTTGATCTTCGCCCGGCAGGCATCATCAATATGCTGAACCTGCGCCGCCCAATCTATAAGCAGACTGCAGCTTACGGACATTTCGGCCGTACAGATGTTGACCTTCCATGGGAGCGCACAGATAAAGCAGACTCATTGAGCCAGCAGGCTGGGAAATAAATATGATATGAACATAAAAAAGCGGGAGTGCTGAAATAGGCAGCTCCCGCTTTTTTTCTATTCCGTCTAATGTGACAGAAGCGTTTAACGGCCTGCTGATATGTTAATAATTCAGGTAAATGCCTAATTTTTCCCGGACCCATTTTTCATGTTGATAGTGCCATTTTTTTGTGTTTAGTGGTAGTATTAGAGAGTATGTTTTTTGGGAAAACAATGTGTTTTATTGTAAATTATGGCTGGCCGGTCAAAGACTGCGCTGGCATGAATGCCTTCCGCTGGCTGTTTTTAGACGGAATGGGATTGTGACTAAATTGAAGAAGGTGAACTACATAATGTGCGGTTTTATCGGCTGTGTCCATGAAAATGCGCAAGTTCTGAACGATGCGCAAAAACAGCAGTTTGAAAATATGAATAATATCATTACCCACAGGGGACCTGATGATGCAGGTTACTATCATGATGAGCATATTCAGTTCGGCTTCCGCCGCCTGAGCATCATTGACATCGAATGCGGCCATCAGCCTCTTACCTATGAAAATGAAAGATACTGGATCATTTTTAACGGAGAAGTCTACAATTATGTGGAGCTCCGGGAAGAGCTTTTAAAAGAAGGCCTGACATTTGAGACGCATTCTGATACAGAAGTAATCATTGCGCTCTACAGCCACCTGAAGGAAAAAGCGGTGGAGAAGCTCCGCGGGATGTTTTCATTTGTCATCTGGGATAAGCAGGAGCAGTCCTTATACGGTGCCAGGGATCCTTTTGGCATCAAGCCTTTCTTCTACCTTGATAATGACGGGAAAACATTCTTTGCTTCTGAAAAGAAAAGCATCCTGATGGCGCTGGAAAACGACGTCCTCAATTATGAGTCCCTCCAGCACTATTTGACATACCAGTTCGTTCCGGAGCCGGAAACCATGTCTGCAGGCATCCACAAGCTTGAGCCTGGCCATTATTTTACAAAGAAAATCGGTTCTCCTATGGATATCAAGCGCTATTGGAAAGCATCCTTCCAGCCTGTCCGGAAGTCTGAGCCGGAATTTGTGAAAGAAATCAAGGATGTTCTGTTCGACTCTGTTAAAATGCATATGCGAAGCGATGTGCCGGTCGGTTCATTCCTGTCAGGCGGCATTGATTCTTCCATTATTGCATCCATTGCAAAAGAATATCATCCGAATATCAAAACTTTTTCTGTCGGTTTCGAGCGGAATGGCTTCAGTGAAATTGATGTGGCTAAAGAAACGGCGGATAAGCTCGGCCTTGAAAACATCAGCTATGTGATCTCGCCGCAGGAGTATATGGATGAACTGCCACGGATTATGTGGCATATGGATGATCCGCTGGCAGATCCGGCCTGTGTGCCTTTATACTTCGTTGCCCGTGAAGCGCGCAAGCATGTAACAGTGGTCCTTTCAGGGGAAGGTGCGGATGAGCTGTTCGGCGGCTATAATATCTACCGTGAGCCCCAGTCGCTTGAAATGTTCAATAAAATACCGCAGGTTGGGAAATCCCTCCTGAAGCTGATTGCCAGGATGATGCCTGAGGGCATGAAAGGCAAAAGCTTCATTGAACGAGGCGTGACGCCGATGGAAGAAAGATATATCGGAAATGCAAAAATGTTCTCGGAAGAAGAAAAGCGCAGGCTGCTTGGCGTCTACCAGAACGGCATCGATTATAAAGATATCACAAGGCCTTTATATGCGGAGAGCCAGGGCTATGATCCTGTGGACCGTATGCAGTATATTGATATCCACACCTGGATGCGCGGCGATATTTTATTGAAGGCTGATAAAATGACTATGGCCCATTCCCTTGAGCTTCGCGTGCCATTTCTTGATAAAGAAGTCTTCGATGTAGCATCAAGGATCCCGACAAATCTGAAGACGGCCAATGGAACGACCAAATATATTCTGAGGAAAGCAGCGGAAGGCGTTGTGCCTGACCATGTCCTCACCCGGAAGAAGCTCGGCTTCCCTGTCCCGATCCGCCACTGGCTGAAGGATGAAATGAACGAGTGGGCAAAAAAAATAATCCGCGAAAGCAGCACGGATCATTTGCTCAATAAAGATTATATTCTGAAGCTTCTTGAAGACCACTGCCAGGATAAAGCAGACAACAGCCGGAAAATCTGGACTGTGCTCATGTTTATGCTCTGGCATGACATATATGTCGAAAAGAAATATTCATTTGAAAAGGAACTGATCGGCGAACCATCCTTTCAGCCAATGAAAGGCTAGCGGGAAAGATAGGTGATTGCCTGTCTTCCCATCTGCACCCAGGCTTCTTCAAAGCCATCAATGGGTGCTTTTTTATTTTTCTCTCCTGTGAGCGGATCATTGAAATATACATATTGGGCATCATAGCCGGTGATAAGGACAGAATGCTCTTTATAAGTGATTTCAACCGGCCCGCTAGGCGTCTCCCAGGTCTGAAAAAAATCCGGCGCCAATTTCTTATAGGCCGTGTTCGTAATCACCCAGACAGGCTGTCCATCGGATAGATGCGTTTTCAGCTCTGTGAAGTCAGAACCTGTCAAATCGATTATACCGCCAGGCAGGTATTTTTCAGCCAGTTCCTTGACCGGCTTGTGATAGACGCCGAGACCTGGCTTATCAAGAGAGTACATGTCCCCGATGAAGCCATCGTTTGGATGGCCGTAATAAACTTGGCTGCCGTCCTTCTTATAGGGAGTCGGTTCCTTTTTAATCTCCTTGGCCAGCGTCATTTTGTCTGCCTGCACCCCTGCGTGCTGCAGCAGCATGCCGAGGCTGGTGACTTCGCAGCCGCGCGGAAGCTCCGGAAGCTGGTGCAGGACAGGAGCATCAAGCAGCACTTCTTCCTTGATCTTGATGATCGGCCGATCAAGCGTTTTGTCCAACAGTGAACTTGCTGTTGACAAAGGAGTCCTGATCCATGACTTAACCAGGTCCGCAATTCCCCCTGATGAACCTGGGCGATTATGGTCAAAAGCCATGGCCCCTGCAAGGATTACAGCAATGAAGATAAATAGAATAAAAGGGCTGAAGAGCCGTTTCCCTTGCTTTGCTTTAAAAAGAAGAGAAAGAAAAAAGATCAGCAGCAATAGAATAACAATATAGAGATAATTCATCTGCACCACCCTGTGTTATCTTTGTTCCGTCACATGCATCCGCACTTGGCTGATAAGCATAAGTTTCTTCCAATAGGGTAAATATAAAGTAACTAGCATGTCCGTTCTGCAGCCGCTTTTCTAGTTCTTGAGCGACTTATAATACTGGCCTTTTTCGGCATATTCGCGGCTGATCCGCTCCATATCTTTAATATCATCGTCTGTCAGTTCCCTGACTACTTTGGCTGGCCTTCCGAATGCAAGTGTATTGGGCGGTATCTTCTTGCCCTGAGCCACAAGGCTGCCGGCCCCGATGAAGGCGCCTTCCCCGATTTCAGCGTTGTCGAGGATGATGGAGCCCATCCCGATCAGCGCTTTTTTCCGGATGGTGCAGCTATGAAGAATGACCTGGTGGCCGATGGTCGCTTCATCTTCAATGATGAGCGGGTTATCAGGACTTTGATGAAGGACGGAATTGTCCTGAACATTTACTTTTTTGCCGATGATAGTCGGGGCTACATCGCCGCGGATGACGGTATTGAACCAGATGCTGGATTCATCTCCTATTTCCACATCCCCGGTGATGGTTGCATAATCAGCAATGTACGCTGTCTGCGAAATGCGGGGCATCTTCCCTTTATATGGGTATATCATTTTATACACTCCCTAATCGTAATAATTAGATTTTATCATTTTTTGTCAGAGCGGGCTGTCATTTTTTGCAATGGTGTATTTTTAAACGCTGCTGCCATTTGGCAAAAAGGTTCAGATTATAGGATAATGCAAGTAGGAAAATTTGTGTACAAACAGGAGGAAGACTATGTGGAAATGGGAAGCTGAAGGTGAAGCTAAAGCGGTTATCGTTATGGTCCATGGGGCCATGGAGCATCATCGCCGATACGGCTGGCTTATCGAAATGTGGCGCTTATCCGGTTTTCATGTAATTATGGGCGATCTTCCCGGCCAGGGCATGACAACCAGATCAAGAAGAGGCCATATCGACTCCTTTGATGAATACATATTTGAAATTAAGGACTGGGTCCAGGCTGCCTATCAGTTCGAGCTGCCGGTATTTCTGCTCGGCCACAGCATGGGAGGCCTTGCCTCGATCAGATTGATTCAGGAAGAACGGATGAATCTTGCGGGGATCATTTTGTCCTCGCCATGCCTCGGGCTGATTCAAAAGCCATCCGGGGTGCTGAATCTTTTATCTTACGGTCTTAATAGAGTGGCGCCGAGCCTCAGGATGAGTTCCGGGCTGACGATCGAAATGGCCACAAGGAACAAGGATGTGCAGGAAGCAGACCTGAATGACAGCCTTTATGTGACGAAGGTGTCTGTCAGATGGTACAGGGAGCTGGTCCATGCCATGAAGCTCGCTTTTGAAAATCAGGAAAAGACACATGATATCCCCATGCTTGTCATGCAGGGAGGGGAAGACAAGATTGTCAATAAAGCGACGGTCAAAAACTGGTTCAATCAGGCGCCCCTTTCTGAAAAGAGGTTCAAGGAATGGCCTAAATGCTATCATGAAATTTTCAATGAACCGGAACGGGAAGAGATTTTTGAATATGCCAAGGACTTTGTCGACAGCCAGCTGAAAACGCTCGGCTACCTTGTATAACTTGTATAAGAGGTGTTGAAATGACTGTACCCTCCATGCCGATTCCTTTAATGACAAAGGTATATAAAAAAATAATCCCTGAAGTCCACCGCGAGCTGGCGTATTGGAGGGAAAGGGCAGAGAGCATCCCTGATCCGGAACTGAGAAAGCAGGCGATGGCAAGCATCGCCCATAAAGCCTTTCACTGCGAGGGAGGCGCCATCATGGCCCTCTTGGCCAAAGACCGGTACAAGGAGGCTGTCCGGTTCATTGTCGCCTATCAGACTATCAGTGATTATCTGGATAACCTTTGTGACAGAAGCACTTCTCTGGATCCTGCCGATTTCTCAGCCCTTCATGAAGCGATGGCAGATGCTCTTTCCCTTGAGCCGGGAACCGGGGACTACTACCGGGAGCGGCAGGAGAAAGAAGACGGCGGGTATCTCGCAGAATTGGCCGGAGCCTGCCGGGGGATGCTCCGGGCCTGCAGCCATTATGAAAGCATCCGCCCTTATCTGAACGAGCTTTGCCGCTATTATTCCGATCTGCAGATCCATAAACATGTCTGTCTCGAAGAACGTGTTCCAAGGCTGCAAAATTGGCATGCAGAATACAGGGATTCTGTGCCTGAAATGGAATGGTATGAATTTTCAGCGTGCTCCGGCTCAACACTCGGCATATTCAGTCTTGTGTCCTGCGCACTGTCGGATGAATTTGCCGAGGAGGATGCAGTAAAAATCCGCCGCGGCTATTTTCCTTATATCCAGGGACTTCATATCCTCCTCGATTACCTGATCGATCAGGAGGAGGATCTGGAAGGGGGCGATTTGAATTTCTGCTTCTACTACCAGGATGAACAGCAGCTGTTTGCACGGCTTCAGCATTTTATTGCCGAAGCGGATAAGCATATTGAAGAACTTCCCCACAAAAGCTTCCACCGGCTCATCAACAGGGGGCTGCTCGGCATTTACCTATCCGATGAAAAAGTGAGGAGGCAAAAGCATGTGCGCCGCCTTGCCCGCCATATTATAAAAACAGGCGGCCCGGTCAGCCTTTTCTTTTATTTTAATGGAAGGGCCTATCGGACCGTGCAGAAATGGGTGCCCGCAGGATTGGCCAGGCTGCTTTTTTAAAATAACATTATACAGCGCTGTCTCAGATCAGCGCTTTTTTCATTGGAAAAAGAGAGTACCATCTTGCCAAACCCGGCACTGTTTACCTCATCTTCAGTGCAGCACTATAACAAAGAAGCCTGCACAGCGGCAGGCTTTCATCTTTTTTCGATGGCTATAATAAAAGGCGGTTTATTGGCCTGATTGATAAATTGGTATTGCAGGACATGGGCGCGCTCCTGCTCAATCGTTTTAACATATCGCAGGAGATAGTCCCTCTCAACGGCCCCTTCAAAATGGCCATGGTAGATCACCAGGACGATGACAGCTTCTGCTGGCATGACTTCCAGGAGCTGTTCAACCGCTGAAATGGTTGTGCGCGGACGGGTGACGACGGTTTTATCGCTGCCGGGCAGATAGCCAAGATTAAAGACGGCTGCAGCAATCTTGCCATGATGGACAGGCGGAATGCATTCCAGCAGATGTTCATGGCCGCTGTGGAAAAGGGTTGCCCTCCCTTCCATCCCATGCTCTGATAAGCGGAGTTTGCTGTTGTGAATCGCCTGTTCCTGGATGTCAAATCCATATACCCGCCCATTCGGCCCGACCAGATTTGCCAGGTAAAGGGCATCATGGCCATTGCCAAGAGTGGCGTCTACAACGATATCCCCGGGACTTACCGCTTTCTCAAGGATGGTCCGGGCATAGGGAAGAATTCTCTCAAGTTTCATGACAAACCTCCAATTGCATAACAGTATGTATTATTGGTATAAGCTATAAAGACAAAACAGGCTGCACCGATTGTTGCCGGTGCAGCTGAAGCAGACATGAATTTACTGTAAAGCACCGGTTCCGGAAGGCTGTTTATAATATTTCCCCTGCCAGCTGCCGCGGCGCTTCAGCTCTGCATCAATGGAATTAAGAACATCCCATTTATTGACGCTCCACATCGGGCCGATCATAAGATTGATTGGACCATCCCCGGTTATCCTGTGAATGATCATTTCTGGAGGAAGGATTTCAAGCTGATCGCAGACGAGCCGGACATAATCTTCCTGGGAGAGGAATTCAAGCATCCCCTTTTCATACTGCTTGACCATCGGCGTTCCTTTCAGAAGGTGGAGCAGGTGGATCTTAATTCCCTGAACGTCAAGCTTGGACACCTCAAGGGCCGTCTCCATCATCATGTCCGGCGTTTCAAGCGGAAGGCCGTTGATGATGTGTGAACAGACGCGAATGCCATGCCTGCGGAGCTTGCTGACACCGTCAGCATAGCACTGGTAATCATGTGCCCTGTTAATCAGCTGGGCTGTTCTTTCATGCACCGTCTGCAGTCCAAGTTCGACCCATAGATAAGTTCTTTCGTTAAGTTCAGCCAGATATTCAACGACATCATCGGGAAGGCAGTCAGGGCGCGTCGCTATCGACAGGCCGACAACATCTTCCTGGGCAAGCACCTTTTCGTAGCGCTCCCTCAATACTTCTACAGGTGCATGTGTATTGGTGAAGGCCTGGAAATAGGCCATATACTTGCCATCCTTCCATTTATGGTGCATCTTTTGTTTGACTTCATTAAATTGGGTTTCCAAATCATCAGTACGATTGCCGGCAAAATCTCCGGAGCCGGCGGCACTGCAGAATGTACAGCCGCCAAAGGCCCGTGTACCGTCCCGGTTCGGGCAGTCGAAGCCTCCGTCAAGAGCCACTTTAAAGACTTTATGGCCAAAAACCTGGCGGAGATGGTAGTTCCAGGTATGATATCTTTTATTGTCTGAAGCATATGAAAAAGGATTGGCCTGATTCATGTCAGACACCTCCTTTAATAGACGCGGGCATCCGCTTTACTATTATGGATTTTACCATAAATTAAATTGAAGGGGCACAGTGTGCCATTATTTACTTTTTTAGCTTAGTTAGTGTTCTATGTTGATTTTGGGCTAAATGATCCCAAAATCAACCGCAATGTTTAACAGAGCAGTTTTTTTTGAAAAAACCAGCCAATCAGCCGGATGGAGAATCGGAGCTGCCATGATTTCCCGCCTTAAGTCTGTGATAGAAATGTTCCCGTGAAACACACTAATAGGGAAGCTTAAAGCTTCTCCACTGAGATTTATAAGGAGGGTATAAGATGGCTACCCGTCAATCTGTAGAACAATGTCTTCAGCAGTGTGAAGATGCGATAAGAAATGCAAATGAGCAGTACCAGCAGGCAAGCATGCAGGAACACTTCAACAATCATGAATACACAGATGCGATGCAGGGGCTTGAGGCTGCTTTCAATGATATGGCGGACCTTGCACACAGCGCCAATGCACAGCAGCGGGAGCAGCTCCACAGGATGAGGCTTCAGCTGCAGCAGCTTCAGAACAGCATGACACTGCTCAGGCATTAAGGGGGGAAGCGGGATGAAAAAGCGTTCAAAACAGAATAATCCGGAGCAAAAGACGCGAAACGGCATTAACAATCAGGATATTGAGCTTGGCAGGGATTATGATCCTGTAAAAGAATCAAAAAAGAAATATGAAAAAAATCTGGGGAGCCAGCCCATCAAGTCCAAGCAGCATCCTGAGCCTGAACAGCTATCATAAAAAGAAGCCGGCTCATCCTGAATGAGCCGGCTTCACCTATTATCCCAGCCTGGCAAGGAAACCTTCAACCGTTTGATTGAATAAATCAGCTTCTTCAAGGAAAGGGCAATGGCAGCTGTCTTCAAAGATGACCAGCTCAGAATCAGTG
The DNA here is from genome assembly GCF_984799205.1 of Bacillus sp. SRL543. NCBI lineage: Bacteria > Bacillati > Bacillota > Bacilli > Caryophanales > Bacillaceae > Bacillus > Bacillus sp. SRL543. The sequence goes on along the minus strand of NZ_OZ481794.1, from coordinate 3,839,242 downwards.
CTGTGTTCCTGTATATATTGGCCAGCTGCGACCGGTATCAGTTTTTCCTCCCTGCCATAGCAGAGCAAGGACGGCTTTTTCAGGGTAGAATAGAGCGTCCGATAATCAACAATCGATTGATCAAACAAGATGCTTGAAGCGATCGATTCAGGCATTGCTGTAACAGCCTCCATCATCCACTCTAAATCATTTTCTGCAATATTTTCCCTAAACATCAGCGGCAGAAATCCCCTCACAAACTCCTGTCTGTTATTTTGGATTTCCTGCATGAACTGGATTAGGGTTGGCATATCAAATGCACCCATCGGAAAGTCCGGCCATTTGAAGTCAGAAGGCAATTCATCCACAATGATCGTACCTTTCAGGTTTTCCTCCCCGAACTGCTGAATATACTCCCAGACAACAAAAGCTCCCATTGACCAGCCTGCCAGGACTACATTTTTTAACTCAAGCTTTTCGATAAAGGCATGGAGATCTTTTGCATACGAAGAAATAGTATGGCCAGAGTGCGGCTGGCTTGATTTTCCATGTCCTCTCATATCGACTGCGATGGTCCTGGCTCCAGAAATATTTCCCATCTGCTTTCTGAAAAAAGCGCTGCTCATCCAGACGCCATGTATGAAAATGACCGGCGTCCCGCTCCCAGATTCCTCATAATACAGTTCAAGTGAATCGTTGATGGCTGCCTTTGGCATAAAAAACCCTCCTTCATGAAATTTTCATTTGACAAAAATTGAATATAAACCCATAAGCTATACAGGCCTGCCGCGAGGTTTTTACTGTGAAAAACAGCCGCTGGGCCGGACAATATTTTCTTCTGTTTATTTTTATTCATTTCCTGTTAACATTAGGCGGAAAAACATGAAACTTTTCTATTGCAGGGAAGGGTAAAAACCACTAGAATTGTTTTGGTGTTCGAAATATCATTCAAGCAAAGGAGCGTTTTTCATGCCTCGTGCCCTCTGGCTTTTAATTATAGGGATGGCGGTGAATGTAACAGGCTCTTCTTTTTTGTGGCCTCTTAATGCCATTTACATTCACGACCATCTGGGCAAGTCGCTGTCGGTTGCGGGGATTGTGCTGATGCTCAATTCTGCAGCCAGTGTTGCCGGAAATTTATACGGCGGATATCTTTTTGATAAAATCGGGGGATACAAATCGGTCCTCCTTGGAATAGGCATTACTGTACTTGCTCTCACCGGACTTACCATCTGGCATGGGTGGCCGCATTATGTGGTCTTTCTGACAGTCATCGGCTTCGGATCCGGGATTGTTTTTCCGTCCATGTATGCCATGGCCGGTTCGGTCTGGAAGGAAGGCGGGAGGAAATCCTTCAACGCCATCTATGTGGCACAGAATCTGGGTGTTGCGGTTGGGGCAGCTCTTGGAGGGCTTGTCGCCTCATATTCTTTTCAATTGATTTTTCTTGCGAATGCATTGATGTATATTATTTTCCTTCTGATAGCCGTCTTTGGTTATAAAGGGATCCAGACGATTTCCGGAAACCAGACATCTGTTCTGAAGGAAAACAAAAGGATCAAGAACCATGCCAAGCTGTACGCATTATTGATCCTTTGTGCCGGCTATCTGTTATGCTGGGTCGGCTATGTCCAGTGGCAGTCCACGATTGCAGCTTATACACAGGAAATCAACATCTCCCTAAGGCAATACAGCCTGCTTTGGACAATCAATGGAGCGCTTATAGTCCTTGGGCAGCCGTTCTTAAATGTAATCCTGAAAAAAATCGGCAAGAATCTGAAGACGCAGATCATTACCGGGATCATCATATTCATCGTTTCATTTGCCCTGGCAGCTTCTGCTGAGCAATTCTCGGCATTTATTGCCTCCATGGTCATTTTGACAATCGGTGAAATGCTCATTTGGCCGGCTGTGCCGACTATCGCCAATGATCTGGCCCCAAAAGGGCGGGAAGGTTTCTACCAGGGAATCGTCAACAGTACGGCGACCGGCGGCAGGATGATCGGTCCGCTTCTTGGAGGGATCCTTGTAGATTTGAATGGAATGGGCATGCTGTTTTCAGTATTGATCGGTCTGCTGTTCATTTCCATCTTTACAACCATTATGTATGATAAAAAGCTGAAACAGTCGGAAGAAATGACTGTTCGTGCATCCTGAGCGCCGGATTCCGGCGCTTTTTTTCTATTTGGCTGTATTGCTCCTTGTTGATTTTGGGCTCAGGCGTGTAAGACTCTGTTTCACCCAGATTTCAGACATCCAATCTGTCCAAGTGTTCTGTGAAATTGTTATTTACAAAGGCAGGCGACAAGATGGGGGTTCATTTCCGTTCCAGGCACTTCGCTTTCCGTGGGGCGACGCTGAGCCTCCTCACGCTGCGCGCTGCGGGGTCTCAGCATTGCCGCTATCTCCCGCAGGAATCTACGTGCCTTGCACTGCAATGAACAGTGTTTTCCACTTTGATGGCAATCAGAAGCAACTTAAAAGAACTTAAATATTATTTTTATCAAAAAGAAACATCAACCCAGCTTGTCCCAATTTTTTATCTCTCTCCATTATTATCAGAAAAATGTGATAAAATTCGAAATAAGATTAGAGTTAAAGGGAGAAGCAGATGAACAAAACATTAATGGAGCTTCCATACGAAATCCTGGAAACGATTGTTGAAAATGCCTTCGGCTGGCTGGTAGTGGTCGATAGGGAAGGCAATATCATCTATATCAACCGCAATTATTGCGAGTTTATCGGCTGTGAACGCGACGAAGTGATCGGCCGGCATGTGACCGGTGTGATCGAAAATACAAGAATGCATATCGTTGCCTCGACCGGGAAAGAAGAAGTGGCAGATCTACAATATATAAAAGGGAATTATATGATTGCCAACCGGATGCCGATCATGTCGGGGGGAGAAATCATCGGCGCATTCGGAACCGTCTTTTTCCGCGATACACAGGAGTGGATGAAGATGAACAGCCATGTCAAAAGCCTCCTGAACAAAATCCAGAATTATATCCAGCATATCGACAGCGGCGTGAAATACAGCCTTGAGGATATCCTTGGAGATTCCAGGCAGATCGCCAGCTTGAAGGAAAAAGTAAAAATGATCGCTTCCAGCGATATATCCATTCTGATCAGGGGGGAAAGCGGGACAGGCAAAGAGCTTTTTGCACACAGCATCCATCAGCTCAGCGCGCGGAGCCACCAGCCTTTTGTCAAAATCAATTGCGGTGCGATCCCTGAGCATCTTCTGGAATCCGAGCTGTTCGGCTATGAGGAAGGTGCCTTTACCGGGGCGAAAAAGGGCGGAAAAAAAGGAAAGTTCCAGCTGGCGCATGGTGGGACCTTATTTCTGGATGAAATCGGCGATATGCCGCTCAATATGCAGGTTAAGCTTCTTCGAGTCCTTCAGGAAGGTGAAGTAGAGGCCGTTGGTTCCGTTAAGCCCATCTCAGTGGATGTCCGGATCATCGCTGCGACAAACAGGCCGCTGGAGAAAATGATGGAGGAAAAACGCTTCCGGGAGGATTTGTTTTACAGGATAAATGTTGTGCCGTTTTTCATTCCGCCCATAAGAGAACGAATGGAAGACCTGGATGAGCTGGTCGACTATTTTACAGGCAAAATCACTAAAAAGTCCGGAAAGAGAATAACGGGCATCGATGAAGAGGTGCGCCAAATCTTCCGGTCCTACAGCTGGCCGGGAAACATCAGGGAAATAGAAAATGTGATGGAAGCATCCATTTACCTGACCAGTGACGAACGAATTCAGAAGGGATCTCTTCCGGAATATTTGCGGGAAAGAGCTGTCCTCCCGATCGGGAGCAGCAAACTGAAGGAAATCCTTGAAGAGACAGAGAAGAGAGTACTGGCGCAAAGCCTGGAAAAGTATAAAGATGATAAGCTTAAAGCAGCTAAAGTATTAGGCATCAGCAAGTCGACTTTTTATGAAAAGGTGAAAAAATACGGGTTGGAAATCTAGCAGTCCGGAAGGTCGGAAAGTTTTCCGATTTTCCGGACTGTCGCTTTTAATAGGAAAGAAGACAAACGAACTACATGCTTTTTTGGCCAAGTCAAGAATCTAGTGATATATACTTCCTCCCAATATTAATCAGCAGAAACTATAATTCCGGAAAACTGGAAAAACAGTTCACAGAATGGCCATCTTTCCCCTCAAATCCTTATCCAGGCACTTTGGCACGCATCTTGCATTATGTAATCATGCAGTCATTTATTGCGATGGGAGGGTGCATTCATATTAAAATGTAAACGGTTTCAATAAAAAGATAATAAGGGGGAAAACGAATGCTTAGTATGATTGGATTGGTAGGGGGGCTTGCCCTTCTGATATTCCTGACGATGAGGGGCATGAACCTGCTTGTGGTCGGGCCGCTTTCAGCTCTGTTTGTTGCGATGTTAAGCGGGATGCCGCTGTTTCCGCAGTTGGCTGGTGAAGGGGAGGCCAACCTGGTAGGAAATTATATGACCGGTTTTTCCGGGTTTGTGACATCCTGGTATCTGATGTTCCTGCTCGGCGCCATCTTTGGAAAAGTCATGGAGGACAGCGGTGCAGCCGACAGTGTTGCTGAACTGATTGTCGGAAAGCTGGGAATGAAATATGCTGTCCTTGCGATTGTGGCTTCCTGTGCGGTTTTGACGTATGGAGGCGTGAGTTTGTTCGTTGTGGCATTCTCTGTTTATCCGATGGCATTGAGCCTTTTTAAGCAAGCCAATCTTCCGCGCCGCTTCATTCCGGCCGCACTTGCATTCGGGTCGGTCACCTTCACCATGACATCAGCGGGGTCTCCTGAAATTCAAAACTGGATTCCGATTGAACACCTGGGGACATCTCCGTATGCCGGCTGGGAGGTCAGCCTTATCGTCGCGGTCTTTATGATGATTTTCGGATACTGGTGGCTGAAAAGGATCATTACAAAGGCAGTCAACAAGGGCGAAACCTTCATTTCGAGGGAAACAGATCCAGTGGCAGAGAAGAAAGAGCTTCCGCATCCTGCAATGGGAGTCCTGCCTTTGGCAGTCGTTCTGATTATTGCCTTTATCTTTCATGATTCACTTGCACAATCCGCACTTATCATTGCTTTATTGGGTGGAGTCATCGCTACTTATCTGCTGAACAGGAAATATTTCCGGAACTTCTGGAATGCCGTTTCGGAGGGGACGCTTGGAGCGCTTATTGCCATAGGCAATACTGCTGCGGTTGTCGGCTTTGGGGGAGTGGCCAAGGCTGTGCCTGCGTTTCAGACAGCGGTCGATTTTATGACAGACATCCCTGGAAGCCCTCTGATCGGGGGAGCAATCGCGGTCAGTGTTATCGCCGGGATGACTGGCTCTGCTTCCGGCGGACAGGTAATCGCCCTGCCGCTGATTGCGCCGCACTATATGGATATGGGAGTCAACCCTGAAGCCCTGCACCGTGTAGTGGCCATTTCGTCGGGTGCATTGGATTCCCTTCCGCATAACGGCTATGTGGTCACAACGGTCAGGTCCATCTGCGGAGAGACCCACCAGGATGCATACGGAGCTGTCGGCATTGTGACTGTCATCGTTCCTCTGCTCGGCCTGGCGTTGGCTATCCTCTTATTCTCGCTGGGACTGGGCATTTAACAGATTTGGAGAAAAAGGCAGAACGGGATTATGTTCAATCCTGTTCTGTCCCTTATGGAAGGAGAAAAGAAATGGTGCAGGGAAAAACAGTTCTTATCACCGGGGCTGCCCAGGGGATAGGATATGAGATAGGAAGAAGCTTTGCCAGGCAAGGAGCCAATCTTGTGTTGACGGATATCCAGGAAGAAGCGGTAGAAAAGGCCGCTGAACAGGTGAGGGCAGAGGGATTCAGGGCAGTGGGACTGAAATGTGATGTGACGCTTGAAGAAGACATCAAGAAGTCCATTCATTCTGCAGTGGATGAATTTGGAAGCCTGGATATACTGATCAATAATGCAGGCCTTCAGCATGTATCCATGCTTGAAGATTTCCCGACAGAGAAATTCGAGTTGCTTTTAAAGGTCATGCTGACTGCTCCATTCATCGCGATCAAGCACAGCCTGCCCCTCATGAAAAAGCAGGGCTTCGGCAGGATCATCAATATGGCCTCGATCAATGGCCTGGTTGGATTTGCAGGGAAGGCTGCCTATAACAGCGCCAAGCACGGGGTCATCGGGCTGACGAAGGTAGCGGCGCTGGAAGCTGCCCCTTATGGAGTCACCGTAAATAGCATCTGCCCGGGCTATGCGGATACCCCGCTCGTCAAAAACCAGCTGAAAGACCTGGCAGACACAAGAAAAGTCCCTCTGGAAAAAGTCCTTGAAGAAGTAATCTTTCCTCTGGTCCCGCAAAAAAGGCTGCTGTCGGTAGACGAGATCGCCGCCTATGCCATTTTCCTGGCCGGGGAAGGTGCAAAAGGCATAACCGGGCAGGCTGTTGTCATTGACGGGGGATATACGGTGCAGTGATAAAGATGCAGGCAGCCTGCAGGGCTGCTGCATCTTTTTTTAGGCTCTTCGCATGATGGGAGCGGTGACAGGTTGAACAATAAGCGGAGAAATCCCCTCTAAAATCAAAAAAACGCTAAAAATAGCTAAAATAGACGGAGAAATTCCGGCTATCGACTCAAAAAACACACTAGTCTTGCAAATAAGAGGTTAAAAATGGAAATTTGTTCAAACTAGCTTTAATTAGCTTGTTTTTTCGAAAATGAGGGCATGCCAAAAAAGACATGACGGTCGCATTTTTTAAAAATTTTCCTTCTTAGTTTCCGTGGATGATTTGCACAGTCTTCAATTTTTTAGGATGTTTCCTTCGTCTACCTGGCTTTCCTTTTTTCCTTCTTCCTTTTGATGGTTTGGTAGGTTTTCGATCCAGAGCCTGGATAAACCGGTCCCAGCTATCATGCCAATAGAACCGAAGAAGCTTAAGCACCCGCCATGTTGACCGCTTAGTACCTGTCTCGATTTTAATCAGTTCGCTTATGCCATATGCAATCATTGCGAGCCATAATTGATTCCAAACAGCTGCGGGCTTATGGTTGTAAAGCTTGACGAGTTTAAGGTGCTGTTTCACCCACTTGAAAAAAAGCTCGATTTTCCAACGCATCCTGTAAATTTCAGCCACTTGTTCGGCGGAAAGATCTCTTCGTGTGGTCAGGATTCGAAACTTATTGTCCTTTTCATCCCGGAATTCCACCAGCCTGAGAGGGAATTTCCGGTCATTCTTGATATCGTGGATTTCAACCTCCGCATCCTTAACAATTCGGCTGTTGGAAGGTACCGAATGCTCCGTGAGGAGTTTGGTCCTTGAATTTCCTTTAATACGAACGACAAAATTGATTTTCCTCTCAATCCAATTATGGAAATGGCTGTAGTTGATATACCCGCGATCCATTACGTAAGTGGCATCCTTATCAACTACTAAATCAATGGATACTTCCTTATCTGCAACGCCTGTTGTGGAAAGTATTGCATCTTCCGGATAATAAGTTTTTTCATCCAGAACGGCCAATTTCAAGTGGATTTTAACGCCATTTTTGGATTTTGAGGAATACGCCCATTCGCCTGCCTTTTCCGGTAAAGAGATTTCAGTCGAGTCAATTACCGAAAGCCTCCCGGCCAAAGGGGATCCCTTTGGGATTTGGAGGAAAACCTTAAGGCTAAGGATAAACTGCAGGAACTGACAGAACTTGAGGGAATCCACTCCTCCACTCTGTACCGGAAACTTGAAAAACTTCCAACCTGGCTTCTGCAGGATACAGCCATGAAATTATTCTCCCGGATTGATAGAAGGAAAGCTTCTACGAATAAAAGGATGGCTTTACCCGATAACAATTTCTTGGCTCCGTGGTCAAGGTAAGGGTCTCGGAAATTTTCAAGTTTTAATAGGCACAAACACTTTTCAACGACAGTAGAATTGGGTAAATGATCAATGAGCATTTTACCATCTCCTAATTGTTGAAGTGTATTAAGGTGTTGCGACCGCCTTATTTGTCTTACTTCTTCAATTAGGAGATTTTTTATTATCTAAACCTTTAATGCTCAGGAAATATATACCATTCATTTGCAAGACTAGTGCAAAAAACAGGAAAAAGGGCAGCTTCGCTCCTCTTAACCGGAATTTCTCCGCTTATATATACCCATCCGTGCCATATTCAGCAGCCTAACCGGAATATCTCCGCTAATTTTAAGGCTTGCTGGTCCCCAAAATAAGGCTAAGACTTCCTGTTTTTAAAAAACATTCCTTCACTATCCTGCCGCGGTAGCTGAATAAGCCTCTTTTCTGCAAGCCCATAAAATGTGAATCCCACCTTGTTATAATTAAAATAAACAACATTACCAATAAATCCTTTTTTTATGCCAAATTTATTTTCCGTTAAAGTTCTTGAAATGCTTGTATGCACGGATGTAAAGCACCTGCATACATTGAAAAGTATATTTCTTCCTATTCAAGAGCATACTTGCATACACAGGAGAATTTTAATACAATAGCTTTATATATTTTTATGTAAAAACTATGATAAGGAATAGTAATGATGGAGTTCCGCTCAATAGAGAGCTGGCGGGAGGTGCAAGCCAGCCGGGACAGTCATGAACTCGCCTTTGAGTTGCAGGTGTGAACAACAGTAATGCCTGCCGTTTTCCGCGTTAAGGATGAATGAAGAGAGCGGCGATGCCGCTAATGTGGGTGGTACCGCGGGAGAATACATATCCTCTCGTCCCTATTTTGGGATGAGGGGTTTTTTTATGGTCTTTTTCGCTGTAAAGCAGACCGGCAAAACCTTTCCCCAAAAGAAAATCTCGTATTATACAGGAGGAAAGCACGATGAGCTTCAATCACAGAGAGATTGAAAAGAAATGGCAAAGTTCTTGGGATGCCAACAAAACATTTAAAATGGGCGATGAAAAGGGAAAAAGCAATTTTTATGCGCTTGATATGTTCCCTTATCCATCAGGCGCCGGACTTCATGTCGGGCACCCGGAAGGATATACAGCGACTGATATTCTGTCCCGCGTAAAAAGGATGCAGGGGTATAATGTACTCCATCCAATGGGCTGGGATGCTTTCGGGCTTCCGGCAGAACAGTATGCACTCGATACAGGCAATGACCCGGCAGAATTCACAAAGAAAAATATCGATACATTCCGCCGCCAGATCAAATCGCTTGGATTTTCATATGACTGGGACCGGGAAATCAGCACGACTGATCCCGAGTATTACAAATGGACACAATGGATTTTTACAAAGCTGTATGAAAAAGGGCTTGCCTATATTGACGAAGTGGCTGTGAACTGGTGCCCGGCACTTGGAACAGTTCTGGCCAATGAGGAAGTAATCGACGGCAAGAGCGAGCGCGGCGGCCACCCGGTGGAGCGCCGCCCGATGAAGCAATGGATGCTGAAAATCACGGCCTACGGCGACCGGCTGCTTGAGGATTTGGAAGAGCTTGACTGGCCTGAAAGCCTTAAGGATATGCAAAGGAACTGGATCGGCCGTTCTGAAGGTGCAGAGGTGACCTTCAGCATTGAAAACCATGAAGGCACTTTCACGGTCTTTACAACCCGTCCTGATACGCTGTTTGGCGCGACTTATGCGGTGCTTGCACCAGAGCATTCACTTGTTGAAAGCATCACGGCCGAAGACAGAGCAGAGGCGGTCGAAGCATACCTTGAAAAAGTGAAGAGCAAGAGCGACCTGGAGCGTACAGATCTGGCAAAAGAAAAAACAGGCGTATTTACTGGGGCTTATGCCATCAACCCTGTAAACGGCGAAAGAATGCCGATCTGGATTGCCGACTATGTGCTGGCAAGCTACGGTACGGGCGCCATCATGGCCGTTCCTGCACATGATGAGCGTGACTATGAGTTTGCAAAAGAATTCAGCCTGCCGATCAAGGAAGTTGTCGCAGGCGGTGATATCGAAAAAGAAGCGTATACAGGCGATGGAGAGCATGTGAACTCCGGATTCCTTGACGGTCTTCAGAAGGAAGAGGCCATTTCCAAAGCAATCGAATGGCTTGAAGAAAAGGGCATCGGGACGAAGAAGGTAACATACCGCCTCCGCGACTGGCTGTTCAGCCGCCAGCGCTATTGGGGAGAGCCGATTCCGATCATCCACTGGGAAGACGGCACGATGACTGCCGTTCCGGAATCAGAGCTGCCGCTGATGCTTCCGAAGACAACGGAAATCAGGCCATCCGGAACAGGTGAATCACCGCTCTCCAATATTGATGAGTGGGTTAATGTGACAGATCCTGAAACAGGCAAAAAAGGGCGCCGCGAGACGAATACAATGCCGCAATGGGCGGGAAGCTGCTGGTATTATCTGCGCTATATCGATCCTAAAAACGAAAATGCGATTGCTGATGCCGATCTGCTGAAAGAATGGCTTCCGGTTGATATTTATATCGGCGGTGCCGAGCATGCAGTGCTTCACTTGCTGTATGCACGATTCTGGCATAAGTTCCTGTATGATATCGGTGTGGTTTCTACCAAGGAGCCTTTCCAGAAACTATTCAACCAGGGGATGATCCTTGGTGAAAATAATGAAAAAATGAGCAAATCAAAAGGCAATGTAGTAAATCCTGATGAAATTGTCGAATCGCATGGTGCGGACACACTGCGCCTGTATGAAATGTTCATGGGGCCGCTTGAAGCCTCTGTTGCCTGGTCAACGAACGGCCTCGACGGAGCCCGCCGCTTCCTTGACCGTGTGTGGAGACTGCTGATCGACACTGATGGAAGCCTGCACAGCAGAATAAAGGATGCAGAGCCGGAGTCAAGCCTGGAAAAAGCCTACCATCAGACAGTCAAAAAGGTAACGGAAGACTATGAAGGACTGCGGTTCAATACTGCCATTTCACAGCTGATGGTATTCATCAATGAAGCATATAAAGCAGAGACGCTGCCAGTAAGCTATATGGAAGGATTTGTGAAAATGCTGTCGCCGATTGCTCCGCATATCGCGGAAGAGATTTGGGAAAAGCTTGGACACAGCGGCACAATCTCATATGAAGCATGGCCGGCATATGACGAAGCCAAATTGGTGGATGATGAAGTTGAAATCGTCATCCAGGTCAACGGCAAGGTCAAAGCGAAGCTTATGGTGCCTTCCGATGCGGGGCGTGAAGCCTTGGAGCAGATTGCGATGGAAGATGATAAAATCCAGGAGCAGATCGAAGGCAAAACAATCCGCAAGGTCATTGCCGTACCAGGAAAGCTTGTCAACATTGTAGCCAACTAAAGCAAGGGATCCCCTGTTTCGACGAGAAACGGGGGATTTTTTGGGCAAGTTAAGGCTGGTGAGAAAAAGCTGTCAGGAATGGAAGCTGTTTTTTGCCTTATATTCCTTCCTGTGTTTATACTATTCATATTGGATCGACGAATCTAGAGAGGGTGTCATAGATGGAAAACATTGAAATCATCACAACAGAAGAGCTTGAGCAATTGCTGAAGGAAGGCAAGAAGCTGGAGCTTGTAGATGTAAGGGAAGACGAAGAAGTGGGGCAGGGCATGATTCCCGGCGCCAAGCATATCAGGATGGGAGATATCCCTGCCAATATGGACTACTTTGATGATGAGAAGGAATATATATTTATCTGCCGCTCCGGCCGCCGCAGTGAGAACGTCTGCTATTACATGCAGGACCAGGGCTTCAAGGTCCGCAATATGGCTGGCGGAATGCTCGAATGGAAAGGCGAAACGAAGTAAAGAAGAAAAGCTGCCTGCTTAAGCAGACAGCTTTTTATCAAACTTATAATTTCTGAAAATTTCGTCCATACTCTTAAAAACGGTTAAGAGGAGGGGCGAAATTGATTAAAGTAAAGCTCTTTGACCATGAGCATGAAAAAGATCTTGAAAAGGATATGAACATTTTCCTGGAAAGGATTGATGAAAACAGGCTGATTGATATCAAATATAATGTCGCAGCCATCCAGGAAGAAGATGAAGACCAGATCTACTGCTTTTCCGCTATGGTTGTTTACCGGTCTTGAACAGAAGGGCCGTTTTTTTTTATATTACAGCAGCTTCTGCAGCATTGGTTCCGGCAAGCCTGCCTGTCACCAGTGCAGAGGTTATGTTATATCCGCCGGTATAGCCGTGGATATCAAGGATTTCTCCGCAGAAGAAGAGGCCTGGCATCAGCTTGGAAGCCATTGTCTGGGGTTCGATTTCCTTTGTGGATACACCGCCGCCTGTGACAAAAGCTTTCTCGATCGGAAGGGTGCCATCAGCTTTAAAATGAAAAGCTTTGCAGCCTTTTACAAACATGCGGATCTTTTCATGGGAAATGGTGCCGCCCTGTGCAGAAGGGTCGATTTCATTCCACTCGAGCAGGAACAGCAGATAGCGCTCCGGCAGCAGCCCTTTCAGGATATTTTTCATGCTCTTTTTCGGGTCTGCCTTTATCATCGCGGACACTTCCTGGAATAGGGGCTCTTCCTTTTTGTCCGGAACAGCATCAAGGCTTAATACGACTTCTTTCAGATCCCATTTTTTCATCGCTTTCACCACATATTGCGAACATCTCAGGACGGCAGGACCGCTTACGCCGAAATGGGTGAAGAGCATATCCATTTTATGGGTGATAAGGGGCTTGCCCTTGGGATTCAGGACGCTTAGGGCTGCATCCCTGAGCGCAAGTCCTTGCAGTGTTTTATTTTTTATGAACGGTTCAGAGGAGGTGACAGGCACCTCTGTCGGGAAGAGATCGGTGATCGTGTGTCCGGCTTTTTCCGCCCATGCGTAGCCATCCCCTGTAGAACCGGTATGCGGGACTGATTTGCCGCCCACGGCAATGACCAGCGACCTCGCTTCATACTTTGCCCCATTCTTCAGGAATACTGTATGGCCATTCTCCCCATACGAAACATCCTCTGCCGGGGAATCGGTTTTCACCTCGACATGGAGCTCCTTCATTTTTAAAAGGAGGGCATCAACGACCGATTGGGCTTTGTCTGTGACAGGGAACATCCTGCCATGGTCTTCCTCTTTCAGCTGAATGCCCATATCCTCGAAGAAGCTGATGATATCTTCATTGCTGAAAATTGAAAAAGCACTATATAAGAATCGGCCGTTGCCGGGAATATGCTTTATGATTTCATCAATAGGCAGGCGGTTCGTGACATTGCACCGGCCCCCGCCTGAAATGGCGAGCTTTCGGCCAAGTTTGTTTCCTTTGTCGATAAGGAGGACCTTCATTTTCTTTTCTGCCGCCGCAATCGAAGCCATCAGGCCGGAGGGGCCGCCTCCAATTACAATTACATCGTACATTTTTTCACCAACTTTATTTACTTTTGCTTTTTTAACATTAGTACAAACAGAAGGGAAAGGCAAATTTTTCAGGGGAAAGCCGTCCAACAGGCGGCAGGCCGGGGATATGCTTATTTTTTCTGAAGAGAGCGCCCGCAATCTAGTGGCATTGGGGACAAAAGAAAGGTAAACTACTAATAGTGTGTTTACATTTCGACAGAAACTGATAAAAATAGCGTTTTTGCGGCTTTTGCCGGCCGCATGGATGAATCAAGCAAGATTTTTCTTTTTAGGAAGGGATTATATGTCATCTAAGCTTTTAAGAGGGACCTTTATATTAACCCTCGGCACCATTATATCAAAGGTCTTGGGCCTGTTTTACGTGATACCGTTCTACCGGATTGTAGGGGATCACGGAAGTGCTTTATATCAGTACTCCTATGTCCCGTATACGATTTTCATCAGCATTGCCACAGCGGGAATCCCCCTGGCTGTATCCAAATTCATCGCCAAGTACAATGCCCTGGAGGAGTATGCGGTCGGCAGGAAGCTCTTTAAGTCCGGCCTGGTTGTTATGCTCTGCAGCGGGATTGTCTCATTTCTTATTCTCTATTTTGCAGCACCGGGCCTTGCCGGTTTATTCATTCCAGACACTGACCTGGATTCCAGTGTCAGTGATGTTATTACTGTCATCAGGGCAGTAAGCTTTGCTTTGATTGTTGTCCCTTTCATGAGTTTGATCAGGGGCTACTTCCAGGGCCATCAATCGATGGGGCCGTCAGCTGTTTCCCAGGTTGTAGAGCAGATTGTCCGCATTGTCTTTTTGCTGGCAGGTGCCTATATTGTCTTGAACTGGATGGGCGGAAGCCTGGTCAAAGCTGTCAGTGTGGCTACTTTTGCGGCCTTCATAGGAGCCATCGGCAGCCTCGCGGTACTTTTCTGGTACTGGTATAAGCGGAAATCCCATTTGGATGACCTCCTCCTGCAAGACAAAGGGACCATGGACATTTCCCTGAAAGATATGTACAAAGAGATTCTCGTTTATGCTGCACCGTTTGTATTCGTCGGCCTTGCCAACCCGCTGTTTCAAATTATTGACCAGCTTACATTCAACAGGGCGATGGCAGGAATAGGCCTTGCGGATCAGGCGGAGACATCACTGGCCGTGCTGAACTTCCAGACGCACAAGCTGGTGATCATCCCTGTGTCGCTGGCAACGGCATTTTCACTGACACTTGTCCCTGCTATAACGAAGGCTTTTACCGATAATGACCGCACGAGCCTGAACAAGCAGCTGAACCAGACATTCCAGGTTCTCCTTTTCTTGACTTTGCCTGCAGCAGTGGGCCTTTCCCTGCTGGCTGAGCCGGTATTCACTGTCTTTTATGAACATAAGGAATTGGGTACAGAAGTTTTGAGGACATATGCGCCGGTAGCGATGCTGTTTTCCCTGTTTTCAGTAACAGCGGCGATCCTGCAGGGGATCAATGAGCAGAGATTTACGATCCTGAGCCTGCTTGTCGGCCTGCTCGTCAAGCTGAGCCTTAATATCCCGCTCATCAAGCTGATGGAAACACAGGGGGCGGTACTGGCCACGACCCTTGGATACACGGCTGCCATCCTGATCAATCTATATGTCATCAGGGCCTTTGCAGACTACCCATTCCGCCTTGTGGTCAGAAGGAGCCTGCTGATCATCCTGTTTACGGCCTTTATGTTTGCCGGCACTGCAGTATCTTATAAGCTGCTGACCTTATTCCTGTCACCGGCTTCTACGATCCAGTCGCTGATCATCATTTTCATTTGTGCAGGCATTGGAGCAGCCATCTATTTTTATTTGGCATTCAGGACGAGGCTTATTTATTTCCTATTTGGGCAGAGAGTGGAAAAAATCAAAAAGAAGCTCCGCCTCCGCTTTTAAAAAAGGCTGTGCTGAAACAAAGTTGTACACGAATGAGCCCAAATGGGATTATCTAAAAAAAGTAAATCCAACGAAAGGCCGCCGCTGCTCTTTGCGGGGCTTTTCGTTTTTTTCCGGCAGGAGGGACTCTAAAGCTCCGGATTATAATAGACTGGAGCTGAGCCGCCGATCCCGAGTCTCCGCTCGATGCGGCCCAGCCTCCTGCTGAAACGGGCGCATTGCTTGTTAAGCTGCTGGACTGTACGCTCAAGCTCAATGATTCGCTCAAGGATTTGTCCATTCCCAGATGGAATCAGGGCAGGAGATGTGCGTAAAGCAGGGTGCTGGGGATAAGGATAAACGGGAATATAGTGCAAAATAAGCTCTCCTTTCATTTTGTTAAAAGTTCTACTATACTCAGGTAAAAAAACAGATAATGCAGTCTATGATAAAAGCAATGGTTCCGGGACTGAAATCTTTAAGGAGGAAGAAGGATGAGAATTGATAAAGTACTGGCCAACCTTGGATATGGCAGCAGGAAAGAGGTTAAAAAGCTGCTTAAGGACGGTTCGGTGACCGTCAATGATGAAAAGATCAAGGATGCCAAGCAGCATGTTGATCCTGAACAAGATGCAATCCGTATAAACGGGGAAACCGTCGAATACCGGGAATTTATTTATTTGATGATGAACAAGCCGCCGGGCGTCATTTCAGCTACAGAGGATAACAGGGATGAGACAGTCATTGATCTTCTCGAGGCAGAGGATCTCATCTTTGAGCCTTTTCCGGTCGGAAGGCTTGATAAGGATACAGAAGGTCTGCTGCTGATTACCAATGATGGCCAGCTGGCCCACCGCCTGCTTTCCCCAAAAAAGCATGTGCCGAAAACCTATTTTGCTGTCATTGACCAGGAAGTAACGGAAGAAGATGTCGCCGCATTCCGCAAAGGGGTCGTCCTTGATGACGGGTATGCGACAAAGCCTGGGGAGCTTAAAATTTTGAAGTCAGGTGAAAGGTCTGATATTGAGCTGACGATAACAGAAGGCAAATTTCATCAGGTCAAAAGAATGTTTGAGGCAGTGGGGAAGAAAGTGGTCTATCTGCAGAGGCTCTCTATGGGTTCCCTTCAGCTGGATGAAACGCTTGAGCTTGGAGAATACCGGGAGCTGACAGAGGAAGAACTGCAGTCCCTGAGGGAGTATGAAGTGAAGTAACAAAAAAATCGCCGTAAAAGGGCGATTTTTTTGTTTATGTATCCCCCGGATCCCGGGAGACTGTATTTACGATGATAATTTTACTTTTCTTTGTGTCGTCGTCCATTTTCCTCTGCTCGGACTGATGACTAAATCATTATAGGCCAGGACATTCAAATCTCGTTGTATGGTGCGAGGAGTAATACCAAATTCCTCTACAAGCTCCTGAGTTGTTACAGTTCCGCGCTTACAAATAAACATGTAGACGGCTTTAATGCGGTTTAACATCCGGTTAGTCGAAGGTTTCAAAGAACCACTCCCTATCCTTTTTTCAAACCTTTGGCAAATTCCTGCAACCGACAGCTTCGATGAAGAAACATGTCTTCAAGGTATGTAGTTTTCTTTTCCCCAGACAACTCCTTTTCTAATCATTAAAAAATGTTCTAGATGTCATACTTCTACAATAATTGTACTCTTTCTTTCTTGATATTGCTACTTTAATACTTGAATTTACAAAAGATTAACACAATTTGGGTGAAAATGGCTTCATTTCCAAACTGATGCCCGCCTGATCAGGAACCTGCATGATGCCTGGCTCTCTTTATATCCCTATGCACCAGAGCATCAGCATATGTGTATATCGGCCTTTTTCCAATGGGCTTATTTACCTATATTCCCAAATAGGCAAATTCATTATAATCAATGAGTGATTTACACAGATAACCGAAGGGATTGGAAAAAACATTTGGATCAGTCATTGCGTGAACAGCTTGTTCACAGGAAAGAAAGCCTGTATTTTGCTTTTGTCATTTTGTTCGGAATTCTTACGTATTTGCTGTTATCTATAACCGTTATCGGTATTATAGTGCTGGGCATTTTGCTGATTGCCACTATCATTCTCCACTGGCTGATGTTGGGCGGGATCCGCCGGAACGGAGTAAAGCTGGGGGAAAGGCAATTCCCTGAATTATATGGGAAGGCAGTTTCAGTCGCCGGGGAGATGGGGCTTGCAAATGTCCCGGATATTTATATTGTGGAATCCGAGGGGGTCCTCAATGCCTTTGCATCCAGATTTTTCAGAAGGAATATGGTAGTACTATATTCCGGCATTTTTGAATTGATTGAGCAGAAGGCGGAGAAGGAGGTACTGTTTGTGCTGGCCCACGAATTTGCCCATCTGAAAAGAAGGCATGTGACCGTAAGCTTCCTGCTTCTGCCCGCCCTGTGGGTGCCATTCTTGGGAAATTCGTATTTAAGAGCCTGCGAGTATACTTGCGACCGCTATGCCGCCTGTTATACCGGGTCCTATGAAGCTTCCAGGAATGCGCTGACAATGCTTGCCATCGGGAAGGAACTATACCGGAAGGTCGATCAGGAAGCCTATATGGAACAAATCGAGTCGGAGCAGGGCTTGTTCATCTGGCTGAATGAAAAGCTGTCCACCCACCCGCATCTTCCGAAAAGGCTTTATGCACTGGCTCAATTTTTTGCTCCTGAAACGGCCCCGGTCCTTAAAGAGAGGAAAAGCACTCTCTGGTTTGGTTCCGTGGCAGCCGCTCTTTTCCTGGCCCTTGCTGGTACCGGGCTCTGGCTGGGCTTTAAAGAGATCGAAAATCTTGCTGTATTCTCAGACATTCCAATTGATGGGCAAGCAGAAGAGGTGGAAGGAATCACACCTCTGATGGAGGCTGCAGAGACAAATGACCTTGCTTCTATTGAAACCCAGATTGGCGATGGAGCTGATATTAATGCTGCTGACAGTGAAGGCTCAACTGCCCTGCACTGGGCTGTGTACAGCGGGCAGAAGGATGCCGCCCGGCTCCTGGCAGAACACGGAGCAGATCCAAATACAGTGGATGACTATGACACAACTCCTTTGATGAGCGCCGTTTTTGCAGATGATGCCAGTATGGCTGAGTTGCTTCTGGAATATGGGGCAGATCCATCATTTTCAGATGCGGAGGGCCTGACAGCCTATGATTACGCTCTGGAATACCAAAACCCGGATGTATTGGACGTGCTTAAACCGTATTATGAATAAAAAATGGACGCTGCTGAATAATTCAGCAGCGTTTTTTGATGTTTATCCTCGAGTTTTCAGCTAAGCGCTGTGTGCCGTCTGAACAAACACCGTGCTATAATATGGAAAAAAGCAGGGGGAAGGGGAGAGAGGCATGAAAGTGGGAACTATTAAAGAAATCATCAGGCACCCAGTTAAATCCTTTGGCGGCGAAAGTGTATCAGAGACGCGGCTGATGCCTTATGGATTATATGGGGACAGGAGCCATGCTTTCCTGGATGCGTCGAGGCCCGGCAAATTCCTTACCATCACACAGGTTTCCGAGATGGCAGCATTTTCAGCGTGCTTTGCAGGAGATGAACAGGATGGCATGTTTCCGCCGGTCATCATCAGCATGCCTGACGGAAGCCGCGCAAGATGGGGAGATCCACGGGTAGTAAAGTATATGGAAAATCTTTCAGGCATTAAAGCCGGGCTGATTCAATATACGCCTGAGAATGTGCCTTTAGGAGCAATTGAGGAAGAGCATCTGCAGCTTGTTTCCGCCGCTTCGCTGAAAAAAATCAGTGAAATGCGCGGCAGTGATGTTAACCATCGGCGCTTCCGGCCCAATCTGATCCTCGACTTAGAAGGTTCTGTCCCCTTTGCAGAAGAAAACTGGTTCGGAAAAAAATTGATCATTGGCAGAGGCGGTTCGGCAATCCGCATTAAACGCCATTGCGAAAGATGCCAGATCATTACGGTTGATCCTGCTGATGCCTCGAAGGATGCAAAGCTCTTAAAAATGATAAACAAAGAACGGAACAACCATTTCGGGGTTTATGCATCGGTGCTTCAAGCAGGAATCATCCAAACCGGTGATGAAATTTATCTTGAAGATTGAACAAGGAAACTTTTCCCTGCCTGTCTTCGTATAACTACCGGGAGGGAAAACAATGAAACTATTAACAGCACAAATTAAACAGGCAGGATACAGCAAAGAGGCGCCGATCCTGCAGGATATAAATATAGAAGTCCATTCCGGAGAACTGGTCGGCCTGATCGGGGCAAATGGGGCGGGAAAAAGCACAGCCATTAAAACAATCCTGGGCCTGATGGAATATACGGAAGGAGAAACGGCTTTTAAAGAAGGGATCAAATACTCTTATGTCCCTGAGCGGCCTATCTTTTATGATGAACTTACATTATGGGAGCATCTTGACTTCATCGCCGCGGTTGAAGGGCTCAGCGACCAGGAATACAGTAAGCAGGCTGCAGGGCTGCTGGAGCTGTATAAGCTGGCAGACTATGCACATGATTATCCTCATACATACTCAAAAGGGATGCAGCAGAAGGCGATGCTTGTCCTCTCATTGATCATCAATCCTTCTGTGTATATCATTGACGAGCCTTTCATCGGCCTGGATCCGAATGCAACCAGGCTTTTCCTGGAATCTGTGGAAAAGGAGCGGCAAAAGGGAGCGGGCATACTGATGTCGACCCATGTTTTGGACACAGCAGAAAAGGTATGCGACAGATTTGTGGTCATTAATAAAGGCAGGGTCATGGCATCAGGGACAATGGATGAAATCAGGCAGCAATGCGGCCTGCCGGGCGGGTCTCTGTTTGACTGCTTCCACAGATATGCAGAGGAGCAGGGGAATGACTAGCAGCAGGCTACTCTTCAAAAGGCTGTCTGCAGAATGGAAGTACCAGTACAGCGTAATCAAATCGATTGCGGACTGGACCATCATTCTTTATCTCTTGGTTCCTGCGGCTGTTATATCCTTTTTCATCTACAGATCCTGGTGGACAGATATGCCGGACTGGATCGCATTGGTGCCGGCAGCTTTCCTGTTCCTTCCCGGCTACATAGCCTCATGGAGCGGCCACTATCGAACCTTTATCCAGGAGGCAGATAAGGTATTTCTTATTAAAAACTGGAAGCTTTACTTTGGCCTGAAACAAGGAGCTTTTTTCTATTCTCTTCTGGCCGGTGCATGCCAGACAGCCTTCATAGCGATTCTGCTGCTTCCCTTTCTAATGGGGCACTACGGTTTTATGCTGGCACATGCCGCTTCCTATTTCCTGTTTTTCTTTTCCAGCAGGGTGTTTATTATGTGGCTGAAGCAAGTTCTGAGGAAGATAGAAGGAAAGTTTTTGAGGGTACTGTCCAGTATTGGTAGCTTTGTGCTGCTCAGCTGGGTGGTCCAGCTGGTTTTTACCTTGTGGCTCGGAGGATATCTGCTGATCTTTAATATGTCGGCAATCCTTCTTCTTGCTTTGGGAGTATTCCTATATAACAGGAATCTGCCCAAAACACATACCTTCGACAGAGAAGCTGCGTTTGACAGGGAGGAAAAATTCAAATATGTTGCCATGATTTTTCAGCTTTCTTATGAAGTTGAGATGCCTGCTGTTTCTGCTCGGGGGAAAAATCCTTTTTTGTTCAGGCATTCAAAAAGGATATTCAAGAAAAGGACAGTCTCCGCCGGATTTCTGGAAGTGTTCATTAAAGTGTTCCTGCGCAACTCATCTTATTGGGCGAACTATCTGAAAATTATTTCACCTGCGGCGGCAGCGATTATATTCATCCCGGCAATTTGGTTAAAGGTGCTTATTGCCATCGGCTTCCTCATCATGATGTTATCCTGGCTGCAGATGATATGGGGGAAAATTACGGTCTCCCACCCCCTCACAAAGAAATACGGTGAAAAAGTTGAATATTTTACAGCACGGACCAAAGGGGTGTGGGTTCTCTTCCTTCTGTCCATTATTCTTGTTATACTGGCGGCAGCAGCAGGACTCTGGCTGACGGGCATGATGCCTGCTGCCGGCCCTTCTCTCTGATTTAAGGTTTTCCCCTTAAATGATTTATAATGGAAGAGAACCTGGACAGAAAATGATTTTAGAAATTCAGCGGCAGCGGAAGCTGTTTCTGGGGTGTACATAAGGAGGATTTTAATGAAAAACATTGATTGGCAGAAAGAAATAGAAAAACGCGAGCCTGCTTTTTTGGCTGATACTCAGAAGCTTCTGCAAATCAGGAGCATCCTCGATGAGGAAAATGCGACAGAAGATGCACCTCTTGGGATTGAGGTCAAGGAAGCGCTTGATTTTATGCTGGAGCTGGGCAGCAAGGATGGGTTCACTGTAAAAAATACCGGCAATCTGGCAGGTCATATTGAATTCGGAAATGGAGAAGAAATCGTCGGGATCCTTTGCCATGTCGATGTTGTTCCTGAAGGTGACGGATGGACAAGCGATCCATTTGCTGCAGAGATAAGGGATGGGAAAATTTTTGCGCGGGGGGCACTTGATGATAAGGGGCCTACGATGGCAGCGTATTATGCTATGAAAATAGTCAAGGAGCTGGGACTGCCTCTAAGCAAGAAGGTGCGGATGATCGTCGGAACGGACGAAGAAAGCGACTGGCGCTGTGTGGAACATTATTTCAAGCATGAACAGATGCCTGATATCGGCTTTGCCCCTGATGCTGATTTCCCGATCATTTATGCGGAAAAAGGCATTTCCGACTTTGACCTTGTCCAGGAAAGCACGGCAGAAAACCTGGATGGGGATGTTAAGGCAGAGGTTGCTTCTTTCCAGTCGGGCCGAAGATACAATATGGTTCCCGACTCTGCCAGAGCGTCCCTGCTGGTCCATCACGAGCAGACAGAGGTGCTGCAGCGCTTTGTCGACTTCCAAAAGCAGCATGACCTGAAAGGCAGCTATCATGTGGATAATGGAGAATTGATCCTCGAGATAGAAGGGGTATCTGCGCATGGAATGGAGCCTGATAATGGAAAGAATGCCGGCTTGTACCTTGGTAAATTCCTGTCAGAGCTCTCAATCGATACAAAGGCAGCACAATTTTTCAGCTTTGCTGATCGCTATTTCTTTAAAGATTCACGCGGAAGGCAGCTGGGAGTGGCCTTTTCTGACAGTATCACCGGCGACTTGACCATTAATCTCGGAAAAATGAGCTATTCACAGGCAGAAGGCGGACGGCTTGGATTGAATCTCCGCTACCCTGTCACCAATGATATGGATGAAACAAAGGAAAACGTTATGAATGCCGCTGGAAAAGAAGGATTCCGCCTGGAGAGGTTTACAGATTCCAAGCCTCATCATGTGGATGAGGATACTTTTCTTATCCAGACGCTGAAAAAAGTATATGAAGAGCAGACCGGCGACGAAGCCAGGCTTATTTCGATCGGCGGCGGAACGTATGCCCGTTCCCTGAAGGCCGGCGTCGCTTTCGGCCCTTTATTTCCTGACAGGGAGGACATTGCCCACCAAAAGGATGAATATATGTTTATTGAGGACCTTGTTAAAGCTGCAGCCATCTATGCCCAGGCTATTTATGAGCTGGCAAAATAAAAAGAAAAGCACAGGCTGAAATATTGTATAGGGGAGGAACGGAAGTGGAATATGCAATCCTGAATGGGGAATTGATCGAACGCAAAGATGCCAAAGTTGACATTGAAGACAGGGGCTATCAGTTTGGCGATGGCGTCTATGAAGTAATCCGGGTATATAACGGCAGGATGTTTACAGCTGAGGAGCATTTAAAAAGGCTGTCTGAAAGCTGTGACAAGATCGGCTTGAGTTCTGGATATACAAAGGAAGAGCTTCAGGAGAAACTGGAGGAGCTGATCGTGAAGAATAAGATCGGTTCCGGAACAGTTTACCTTCAGTTTTCAAGGGGCATTTCACCAAGGAACCACGCTTTTCCCGGCGGGGATGTCCCTGCCGCTTTCGTGGCCTACACCCGTGAAGTTGCGCGGCCGGAGGACAATATAAGATCCGGGATCAAGGCCATCTTGACTGAAGATATACGCTGGCTCCGCTGCGATATTAAAAGCCTTAACCTGCTCGGCAATCTGCTGGCGAAGCAGAAAGCTGCCCAATCAGGCTGCTTTGAAGCCATCCAGCACCGGGACAGTACAGTGACCGAAGGCAGCTCATCCAATGTTTTCATCGTAAGCGAAGGCAAACTGGTGACACATCCTGCCGGACACTTTATCCTGAATGGGATTTCACGGCAAAAAGTGCTTGAGATTTCCCGGGAGAACGGGATGCCATTTGAAGAAAGGGCATTCACTATTGAAGAGCTTCTGGATGCAGATGAGGTTTTCATTTCCAGCACAACAGCAGAAGTGATGCCAGTCATCGAGATAGACGGGAGCCCTTTAAAGGACGGGAAGCCAGGAGAGATGACGAAGAAGCTGCAGGGCCTGTTCCTGGAAAAAATCGAAAAGGCATGTGGAAGCATTCAGCCGGTGCGCTGAACATAAAAAAACCGGCCAGACTCCCTGAATGGGAAGTTTGGCCGGTTTTCATTTTGATTAGAAGCATTTACGCAATGTCTATCTTCAGCTTACTCAAAACGGAACAGGTCGCTCGAAAGGTATCTTTCCCCGGTATCACACACAATGAAGACAACAACATCTTCGGGTGTGAGCCTTTTGGCGACTTCGATGGCCGCAAAGCAGGCTGCCCCTGAGGAAGGGCCGACAAGGATGCCTTCCTCCCTGGCGAGCCTCCTTGTTGTGTCATAAGCCTCTTCGTCCTTGATCTGGTGGATTTCATCATAAACATCCTGATTAAGGATCTCAGGGATAAAGCCGGGACTGGTCCCTACAAGCTTATGCTTCCCGGGCTTGCCTCCCGAAAGGACTGGAGAGCCCTTCGGTTCGACAACGTGGACCCCGAGGCCCGGATATTTCTCTTTCAGCACCTCTCCGGTTCCGGTGATTGTTCCGCCTGTGCCTGCAGTCGCGACGAAAGCAGACAGAGGTTTTCCGATCTGTTCCATCCCATCAATGATTTCGAGAGCCGTGGATGTTCTGTGGGCTTCAGGGTTTGCTTCATTATCGAACTGCATCGGCACAAAGCTGTCCGGGATTTCCTTCGCAAGCTCCAGTGCTTTTTTTATCGAGCCGGGCATCTTCTCATCACCGGGAGTAAGGACAACTTCCGCCCCGTATGCTTTCAGCAGATTGATCCGTTCAAGTGTCATTGTGTCAGGCATAACAAGGATGGCGCGATAGCCGCGTGCCGCTGCATTCATCGCAAGGCCGATCCCGGTGTTCCCGCTGGTAGGCTCAATGATGGTCGAGCCCTCTTTCAGCATTCCTTCTTCCTCTGCTTTAACAATCATATTGAAAGCTGCCCGATCCTTGACGCTTTTGCTCGGGTTGTAAAATTCGAGCTTAGCATAAATGGCTGCCCCGTTCTCTGGGGCCAGCCTGTTCAGCTTCACGAGGGGCGTATCGCCAATCAAGTCAGACAGGTTATCTACAACCTTCATAAAACTCTTCCCTTCGAAAAATAATAATAAAGCTATTTTGCATTCCTTTAGCAAAACCCATGCAAAAGGAACAAAATTAAATGATTTTCATTTAATACTCTGCTCTACAATCATACCTAAAAGGGTGGAAGGCTATCAAATCTTATGGGTTATCCCGCAGCTTTTTCTTCCCGATCGTGCAAATTTTGATAAAATAAATAGAAATGTCGTGGAAAGGGCGTTTTATTGATGCAGACACATTACTTTTTTGCCGTGCGGCTGCCTTTGGCTGCAAAGGAAAAGCTGAAGCTGAAATGCGAAGCGGCAGCAGAAATGCTTGAATTCCAGAAATGGGTCCATTACCAGGACTACCATATTACACTGGCCTTCCTTGGCAATGCCGGGAAGGATCAGCTGCAGCATGCAGCCGGCCTTGTCCGGAAGGCACTTGAGGAAGAAGAGGCTTACAGCCTTTCCACCTCGAGATTCGGTATTTTTGGAAAACATGATCAGCCAAGGATCTTTTGGGCGGATACAGCAGCCCAGCCGAGGCTCTCAGAAGTAAGGAAGAAAGTATTTGATGCCTGTTCGGCAGCGGGCTTTCAGCTTGAGTCCCGGCCCTTTAAGCCACATATTACTCTGGCGAGGAAATGGACAGGCAGCGGCCCTTTTGACCCGGCCCTATTGGAAGGGAAAGCTCTTATATCAGAGACAATCCCGTTTACTGCGGCAGAAGTGGTTTTATATCAGACACATTTGGATAGAAGTCCTAAATACGAAGCAATCGAGGTCTTTACACTGAAATAAAATACAAAGAAACAAGGAAGGCAGAGGGAATGGGACAGTTAATAAAGCTACAGGATTATATTTCGCGCTATGAACAGGATATCTTCTTATATCCTTCCAGATATGTACGTTTAAAAAAGCAGCGGTGGGAACGGCTTGTGGATGCCTGGGAAAAGAATGATGGAAGCTTTTTCGGCCCCGGGCCGGGTGAATCTGCGGCAGATGATTGGAAGCTGGAAGAAAAACAGCCCCTGTCAGAGAAAATCAAAGGAATATTCAGCCTTAAAAGGAAGACGGAGGAACCGGAAGAGCTGCCGGTTCCTGAGAAGGCAGCGGAAGAGAAACTCGATTTTGATCCCCGCTTTGCCTTAAGGCCGGATACGGTGGATGAAATGAAGCAGCAATTCCTGGATCAGCTTTTCAAGTTTCAGATGAAGTGGGCAAGCTCGACCATCATGGAAAAATCTTTTGTTCAGAATTCCTTTTTCTATGATCCGGAGCTCCGCTTCCTCCTGCAGCGTTTTCCGGACACCTATCTTCTCCTCTATAAGCCTGTATTCCGGTTGAAGAAAGCGCCTGTGGAGGCAGAATCGGTCTTCCTCACGCCGACAGGGGCCTACTGCCTGTCATTTATGGATGAAGATGAGCAGGCTGTTTTCATCGGCTCCAAGGAGCATTTCTGGACAAAAAGGACCGGGAAGGAAGAAAAGAAAATACTGAATCCGCTCATCGCCCTGGACCGGACAGAAAAAGTGGTGAAGAGCATTTTTCAAATGTATGAAATCGATTTCCCGGTACATAAAGTATTAATAAGCCGGAAAGGCTACTTTGATTATCCGAATGTACCATATGGGGTGGAATTGATTGAGAAGCGGGGGTTTGAGGAGTGGTTTGCAGCTATGAGAAAAAACACGTCCCCCATCAAGCACGTCCAGCTGAAAAGCGCACAGACCCTGCTGCAATACTGCCAGACAACCTGTGTGAAACGGCCGGAATGGGAAGCTTCGGAATAAGGGCTGCAGTATACCTTAATTAAATGCTCGGACAACTTTTTTAAAGGCTTTTTTACTGATGCACACGTATGAGCCCAACATCAACAGCAATGTTAAACCAGCCTTTTAACAAAATGCCCTGGGCAAGGTTTGCGGAAGCTTGTATTAAAGGTAATAAGGAAGTACTCGGAGGATACCCGAGAAGAGAAGCGGAGTGAGACGATGATCACAGTGGAACGGATATACCATGCTTATCTGGATGAATTGAATATCATTGCCGTCCTGCTTCCCCGTTCTTATTACGATGGCAGCTGTTCTGAATTTGCGCTTTCAGGCCCGGACGGAAAGAGGAAGCTCATCATTAAGGAACGGCAGGAACTGGAAGAGGAAATTAAATATATATGCACATTTGAAGGAGATCTGGATCTGGGAACAACCTGCTGGATCCATGACGAATATGGGGGAGAAACCGATCTTCAAATCGGGTCGGTGATCAGGACCGCGGCATTTGATGAGAAATATTATTATGATGGGGAGCTTGGATGCTTCTACACCGAGGGACAAACGGTATTCAAGCTCTGGGCCCCAACTGCTACTCAAGCCAGGATTGCGATTGAGGAGCCTGGGAAGAGTGCCCTGGAATATGCCATGGCAAGAGGGGAGTCCGGCGAGTGGTCTTTTTGTGCTGAGGGTGACTTTGAACTGCAGGCCTATTCTTACAAGGTATGCATCGATCTTGAGTGGCGGGAGGCTGCAGATCCATACGCTGTGGCACTCACTGCCAATGGAGAGAAAGCCGTCATTGCCAGCCCCGGGAAAGTGGAAATGGCTGAGCATGAGCTTCCATCCCTGGAACATGATACAGACGCGGTCATTTACGAAACCCATATCCGGGACTTAACCATCCATCCCGGGAGCGGGGCGGATAAAAAAGGCACATACCGCGGTGCGGCAGAGTCTGGGACAAAGGGACCGGGCGGCTGTTCGACCGGCCTCTCCTATGTAAAGGAGCTGGGGGCCACCCATATCGAGTTCCTCCCTTTCAACGACTTTGCGGGAGTGGATGAGCTCGGGGAAAAGTCGGATTATAACTGGGGTTATAACCCGCTCCATTTCAATGTGCCTGATGGCAGCTATTCCGAGGACCCGACAGACCCTTATTTGCGGATCCGCGAGCTGAAAGACCTGATTTCTTCTGTCCATTCCCAGGGGCTGCGCGTCATCATGGATGTCGTGTACAACCATGTCTATGTCAGGGAAACGTCCAGTTTTGAAAAGCTTGTACCAGGCTATTACTTCCGGCATGATGAGTTCGGGATGCCTTCAAATGGAACTGGGGTAGGCAATGATTTTGCCTCTGAGAGGAAAATGGCCGGGAAATTCATTGTCGACTCTGTGAAGTTCTGGCTGCGTGAATATAAAATTGACGGGCTGCGTTTTGATCTTATGGGAATCCTGGACATCGGGACAATGAAGGCGGTTAGGAAAGCCGCAGATGAAGCCGGCAGGCCTATTCTTGTCATCGGTGAAGGCTGGGACCTCAACACCCCTCTCCCGCAGGAACTGAAGGCGAATCTGCGCAATCAGGCCAAACTCGAGAGAATCGGCCAGTTCAATGACTGGTTCAGGGATTCGATAAAGGGAAGCACATTCAATCATTATGATAAAGGCTATGCACTCGGAAATTTGCATTACCGCGAGGATGCAAAACAAGTGCTGGCCGGAAGCATCGGCATGGGCAAAAGAGCTAAGCCTCTTTTTCATTCCCCGGTGCAGTCTGTGAATTATGCTGAATCGCATGATAACCACACATTATGGGATAAGCTGGGCGCTTGTTTCCCTGAAGAGGCAGATGAGTTCAAGGAGAAGCACCACCGCCTAGCGACGGCAATGGTCATCCTTTCGCAGGGGATTCCTTTTCTTCACAGCGGACAGGAGTTCTTCAGGACTAAAAAAGGGGACGGAAACAGCTATCAGTCGCCTAATGAAATCAATTGGCTTGATTGGGAGCGCCGCCTTCACTATAAAGATAATGTGGATTATATAAAAGGGCTGATTGAGATCAGGAAGAGCATCAGGGCTTTCCGCTTTCACAGCACAGACCTGATCAGGAAGCATCTGCAGTTCATCCAGACAGAAGAGCCGATGATTGCCTTCGAGCTTCAGAATGTCAGGGAATTCGGGGGCTATGATTCCATCAGGGTATGGTTCAATCCTTCCTGGGAAGAGAGGACGGCGTCTGCTGAAGGAGAATGGGAAATATTGGCGGATGGAGACAGGGCAGGTGCAGAACCGGTAAATACTGTGAATTCGGGTGCTGCAAAAGTCGCCCCATGCAGCCTGCTGATTCTCGCCAAAAGGTGATAGGTGCTGACTTATTGCCTGTCCGTGCCTGGATCGGGTTCAAAACATAAAGAATTAAACAGTAATCATTATAATAAAATACTGTTTTTATCTCTGATAGACTTGACTAAAAAACACGCTAAGAGATAAAATTTATAAGATAGCTATTGCAGGACATTGCTTCAATAGCTTTTTTTTATTTTTTCTTTTCTATACCATAGCCCTTTAATAGATTCGCGGCGGAATGGCCAGGGGAAACAGAGCTCTGCTTCTCCCCAGCGCATCCGCGTATATAGATGGAAGACTGTGCAGAAGGCCTGCCTAAAGAAGCGGGCCTTGTACCTTCCTATTCGCATTTATTTGCAAAAAACATTGTAGGTGAACAATTTTGGAACATTTATTCGGACAAGATTGGGAGATAGTTCCTGCCGGAGGAGCGACAGGTGAAGCATTTTTTGCCCAGCATGAAGAGCAGCAATTATTCTTGAAGCGGAATTCTTCGCCATTTCTCGCTGTTTTGTCAGCTGAAGGAATTGTTCCAAAGCTTGTATGGACAAAAAGGCTTGAGAATGGGGACGTCATAACAGCCCAGCAATGGCTGGCCGGAAGGGAATTGAAGCCGGGGGATATGGAAGATGAACGGGTGGCCAGGCTTCTCAAGAAAATCCATGACTCCAGGCCGCTCCTTGGGATGCTTAGCAGGCTGGGGAAGTCTCCCCTGAAGCCGGACGCAATTTTGAACGCGGTCACAGAAGAGCTGGATGAAGAGATCGGCAGACTGGACGCTGTCAGGAATGCCCTCGGGTTCCTTGAAGAAGAAAAGGGGAATATCAGCTGTGAAGATATGGTCGTCTGCCATTGCGACGTCAATCATAACAACTGGCTGCTCACAGAGAACGACCAGCTGTATCTGATTGATTGGGATGGTGCAATGATTGCCGACCCTGCCATAGATCTCGGGATGCTCTTATACTGGTACATCCCGCAGGATAAATGGCATTCCTGGCTGAAGCGGTATGGCATGGAATTGACAGCCTCGCTGGCCCTTCGCATGAAATGGTATGTGGCTGCCCAGACACTGACCTCGATTCAATGGCATAAAAGCAAGGGAAGATATGAAGAAATGGATAAGTGGATCCAGTTCATCAGGGAGCTTGACCTGGGCTAGGAAAGCTGGTCAATGCTCTCTACCCACTGGGAGAGCTCCTGCTGGTGCAGCTCTATGTGGCCGTCGAGATTGGAAGAGCCTGCGCCGTTATGGCTGTAGCTGTAAATCTCCTCCAGTACTGTCTTGACCCCCTGGCCGATATTTGAATTGACCATGAGGGATTTAACTAAACGCTCCAATTGTTCACATTCTGAAACCGATCCGCAGCAGTCTGTCTGATGGCTGCTTAATATATCCTTTAGCAGGGTTAATTGATCCGTATGGCTTAGCGGCATATGATTCAGCATCCTTTCTATTTGTGCATGAATGGGATTTTGGCCAAACAAAAAAAGGAATTCACATTTATCATGTGAATTCCTTTTTTTTATTATTCGTCGGCTTATCTTCTAGGCATGGTTGACAGGCTTTCCGATATAGAGGCTCTGCCTTTTCGATCTTACTTTCTGCGTCCATTTCCTGTTCTTAAGCTTCTCGTAAGGATAAATAGTGATACTGTAGCCAAGGAACATAATGCCTATAACTAAAAGGACGAGCATCTCCGATCCTGTTTCAATCAATTTTTTCATGTTTTTCCATCCAGCTCCTTATCGCGCCTGAAGGCAGAGCCTGCCAGGCGGCTTTTTCCCGTTCGCTTACACTCTTAAAACCTTAACAAAACATCCTTTAAATGCAAAACGCGGTTTCGTTTGATATACAGGAGATATTTCCGGTAACATAAGATGAACGCGCTTTAACAGACAGTGCCCTTACATATGCGGCCAGATGCTCCCTGATCCTTCCTGAACCAGGGTTGCATCGATTTAGAAGGCATGGTATTGTTTGAACGATATTATTTTTTAGGGGTGTCCTCATGAGACAAAGAAACAAGCCTTGGGCTAAAGATAAATTAATGCAGAATCCTCAATATGTCATCCTGGAGCCGGATCAGCATAAAGGAAAATGGGCTGAGGTTTTTGGGGCGGACCAGCCGCTTCATATTGAAATCGGGACAGGGAAGGGCAGGTTCATCACAGGGATGGCGAAGGCCAATCCTCATATTAACTATATCGGCATAGAATTGGCAGAGAGCGTCATCGTTACTGCGCTGGATAAGCTCATCGAAGAAGAACTGCCAAACCTGAAGCTGATGAATGCCGATGCCAAGAATCTGTCTGAGTATTTTGATAATGGGGACGTAGACAGGGTTTACCTTAACTTCTCAGATCCATGGCCAAAGACCCGGCATGAAAAAAGAAGGCTCACTTTCAAAAGCTTTCTTGATGTGTACAAAAGCATCCTGGTGGATAATGGAGAAATCCATTTCAAGACCGACAACCAGGGGCTGTTCGAATATTCACTAAGGAGCTTCTCCGAATACGGACTTCTCCTCACATATGTCAGCCTCGACCTTCATAACAGCGACTATGAAGGCAATATCATGACAGAATACGAAGAAAAATTCTCAGGCAGAGGCAGCAGGATCTACCGCTCCGAAGCGAGATATCAATAAAAATGCAGAAGGCTGCCGGTTGGCGGCTTTGGTATAGACTAAAGGAGTACGGACATTACGTGCTCCTTTTTTGTGATTTTTAGGATTTAACTGTGAAAGGCCATAATTAATGGTTTGTTCAGCTTTTCATATGGGCTGTTAATTTCCGTTCCAGGCACTTCGCTTTCCGCGGGGCGACGCTGAGCCTCCTCTTCGCTGCGCTCATGCGGGGTCTCAGCCTTGCCGCTACCTCCCGCAGGAGTCTGCGTGCCTTCCACTCCAATTAACTGGTTTAATAACCTATACAGCAATGCTACTAAGCCTTTTAAAAGATAAAACCAAGAATCTTCCTGTGATCAATACTTCTAAATAATTCTGATATATCTTATTTTCTGCTGGCGGTATTGAGCAAATATTCCACCAACTCCTCTCCTAATGATAAAATGAACAAGACAGGTATACATACAATCTGCTGAAAAGGGAGTGTGCAAATGGAAACCTTAGAATTGAAAACGGTTAAGCTGACTTGGCTGAACGGAGGGGTCACACATTTGGATGGAGGCGCCATGTTCGGCGTTGTTCCGAAAGCACTGTGGGAGAAGAAGTATCCCTGCAACGAAAAAAATCAGATCGAGCTGAGGACAGATCCAATCCTTGTGGAAGCTAACGGGAAAAAGATGCTTATAGAAACAGGCATCGGTTCCGGCAAGCTTAACGAAAAGCAAAAGCGGAACTACGGAGTAACCGAAGAGTCCCATCTTGAGGAATCCCTGGGACAGCTGGGCCTCAGCCCGAAGGATATTGATTATGTCCTGATGACCCATCTGCATTTTGATCATGCATGCGGCCTTACAAGACTTGAAGGGGAAGAATTTGCATCTGTGTTCCCCAATGCAAAAATCATCACATCAGAAATTGAGTGGGAAGAGATGCGCAACCCGAACATCCGGTCCAGAAACACTTACTGGAAAGAAAATTGGCACGGGATAGAAGACCAGGTGATTACATTCAAAGAAGAATGGAGCTTCGGCCCAGTGAAGATGGTCCACACAGGCGGACACAGTGACGGACATTCCGTCATCCTTATCGAGGATGAAGGGGAGACAATTGTCCATATGGCAGATATCATGCCTACGCATGCCCACCAAAATGTCCTTTGGGTGCTTGCTTTTGATGATTATCCGATGGATTCAATCGCGGCAAAGCAGAAGTGGCTTGAGTACGGAATCAGCAGGGATGCATGGTTCACGTTTTACCATGATGCCTATTGCCGGGCGGTGAAATGGGACGGTGATAAACAGCTGAAGGAAAAACTGAAACGCAACAGATAAAGGCATGGAAAAGGCCGGATCAAAAGAATCCGGCCTTTGCCAGCTTGCAATTTCTAAGACAGCGGGTAGGCATCCAAAATCGTTCCGGTGCTGCTGTCTGCGACAAACTCATATTGTGAAACCGCACCATCAGCTGTCCTTGAAATGCCGCCTTTATAAACCTTATAGGTAAGCCCATGCTTTTCATAAGGCTCAGGCTGCATATGTATCCATGATCCGCTGATCGGCCCATTTTCCTTGAAAGCAGCTTTAGCGTGCTCAAGCGCTCTCTCTGGAGATACTGCTGTTTTATCTGCCAATAATTCCTTTGCAGCCAAGCCCCCGGCGACTCCTACTCCAACACCAAGCAAAAATGATTTCCAGTTCATGATCTGCCCCCTCCGTCTTTTTCCATCATGTTCTTCATTCCATTCTACCAAATATAACCGGATATATTAAAGCGATTCACAAAAAGAGGACGGAGGACGGAACCATATTCCGGGACAGGTTAAGAGGAAAAGGTGGTAAGAGGTATGAAAGTTCTGTAAAATAAATGTATACATAATAAGATGGACAAAACCCAATAAAGGAGCAGGTGTAAAATGAATAATAAAACGTTGCAGCTTTTTAAAACACTGACAGAACTGCCGGGAGCGCCGGGAAATGAACATCTTGTGCGCAAGTTTATGCGCGAGCAGCTTGGCCAGTATGCAGATGAAGTGGTACAGGATAAGCTTGGGGGAGTATTTGGAGTAAAAAGGGGAGATGAGGAAGGACCGACCGTGATGGTAGCCGGCCACATGGATGAAGTTGGCTTCATGGTCACATCAATCACCGAGAACGGGATGATCCGCTTCCAGACCCTTGGAGGCTGGTGGAGCCAGGTCCTTCTTGCCCAGAGAGTCCAGATCATGACGAATAATGGTCCGGTCACAGGCGTCATCGGTTCCATCCCTCCCCACTTGCTGGATGAAGCTAAGCGCAGCAAGCCAATGGATATTAAGAATATGCTGATTGATATCGGTGCGGATGACCGTGCAGATGCAGAAAGGATCGGCATCAAGCCAGGACAGCAGATCCTTCCGATCTGTCCGTTCACGCCGATGGCAAATGAAAAGAAAATTATGGCGAAAGCCTGGGATAATCGCTATGGCTGCGGATTGGCGGTCGAGCTTTTGGAAGAAGTAAAAGATGAAAAGCTGCCGAATATCCTTTATTCCGGGGCGACTGTCCAGGAAGAAGTCGGCCTGAGGGGCGCGCAGACAGCCGCCAACATGATCAAGCCTGATATCTTCTTTGCATTGGATGCAAGTCCGGCAAATGATATGACAGGAGATAAAAGGGAATTCGGCCAGCTCGGCAAAGGGGCGCTGCTCCGCATCCTGGACCGCTCCATGGTTACACACCGCGGCATGAGGGAATTTGTGCTGGATACAGCGGAAAAGCATAATGTGCCTTACCAGTATTTTGTTTCCCAGGGCGGAACCGATGCAGGGCGTGTCCACACTTCAAATGAAGGAGTCCCAAGTGCGGTAGTCGGCATTTGTTCCCGCTACATCCATACTCATGCTTCCATCATCCATGTAGATGATTATGCAGCAGCCAAAGAGCTTTTGGTCAAGCTTGTTAAATCCTGCGACAAAACAACTGTTGCATCCATCCACGAAAACGCATAATTACTACAGCCCGGAGGCAGCAGCATTGCTGCCTCTTTTCAATGTGCAATTCAGGGCAATATAGAAAGAAGCAATGAAAAAAGGAGAACAGCACTATGAAAATTATAATAGGTTCTAAAAATCCGGCGAAAATAGGTGCGGTGGAAGCCATTTTCAATGAAAGCTTTGAAGTCATTCCTATGGATGTGCCTTCCGGTGTGAGCGATCAGCCTTTTACAGATGACGAAACGATTAAAGGGGCTGTACAAAGAGCAGAACTGGCACTGAAAGAAGGAAGCGGCGATATAGGAATCGGCCTTGAAGGCGGGGTCCAGAACACAGATGCAGGTTTGTTTCTCTGCAATTGGGGGGCGCTTGCCCAAGAAGGCAAAGCAACAATCATCGCCGGAGGCGCCAGAATCCCCCTTCCCGAGGAGATTGCCGAAGAGCTTCTCGCCGGCCGTGAGCTTGGGCCTGTCATGGATGAATATGCCCAAAAAGAAAACATCCGGAAAAAAGAAGGCGCCATTGGTGTGTTTACAAATGGCAGGGTCGACAGGGCGGAAATGTTCGCGCATGTTGTCAGGCTGCTCGCCGGGCAGCTGGAGTACCGGAACAGGAAAAAGGAGAGGCGTTGACACCTCTCCCCGGCTTTGTTTTAAGCAAGCGCCCTCCGCATTTCGATTGTCCAGCTCCAGCGGCTAGAGCCTCGAGTCATAAGCCAAGCAGGCTAAAAGGTTAAAGAACAACCTTTCATCCTGCTTGTCTTATGCTTGTCGGCTCTGGGCAAGCCGCTTCCGCATTTCAGTTTTCTTCAAAAACATATGAAAGAATTTTGATGGCCTGGTTTACGGTTTCGACTGTTGCGTTTGCTTTTTGTGAGAGTTCTTTAAGCGGGTGATGCAGTTTTTCAGGCCTGATGAGGATCAGCGGTTTTTTGAGTGCTGCGGCCGTGCTGGCATCCATGCTCGTGTTCCATTGCTTATACTGCTCGCCGAACAGGGCGATGACCAGGTCAGATTTTTCCATGAGCAGCTGGGTCCGCAGATTGTTTATGCTTGAAGAGGCCTGATCGAGGTAAACAGGTCCCGGCTGCTCCCCAAGTATTTCTTCCCCGATCTTATCGGAGCGCTCATGGTTCTCCATCGGTCCGACAAAATGGACCGGAAGCTGGAGGGCTTTTGCTTTTTCCTTCAGCTCTCCCCTCCAGTCTGTATGAATCTCGCCTGCCAGATAAACTGTGAATTCCATCACATTTCCTCCTCTTTGGTAGATATCTTACATTTTACCACTTCTGTTAATAACAAACCGTCACCGGGCCTGAAAAACCGGCAGGAGGGGTTGTCAGATAATTAAAAGTACAGTTATGATAGAAAAGGACGATATTTTTTCCAGCGGGGAGGAAAATAGTATGAAAAAAATCTGCATCGCCGCCTTGCTTATGATGTGTTCCGTTCTGTTCCTGAGCGCCTGCTCTGCATCCTTCCAAGAAGAGCAGAAAGCAGCGAAGAAGGCAGCAGAGACAGCTTTCACACAAAAGCCCAAGAATGCAAATATAAAAAATGAAGAGATAGACTATTATTTGCCTTTTGGCGTCGAGGTTGAAGAAGAAAGCCCAAACAACCTTATTTTAAAAAATGGAAGCAAAACATATATCCTGTTTTATAACCAGAATGAGGGCAAAGGCAGCAAGGTGGTTTATGAGTCTGCAAAACTTCAGAACGAAAGCTATGAGGTGGACGAAACCTTCGAATATGAAGGGAGATTCGGTTTTATTCTTATTAAAAAGCTGGATGATGACAGAAGCGAATTGATTGTCGGTGCTGATGGGGTCAAGATTACAACGGAAACAAAGACCTCCAGCCTGAAAGCAGATGCTGCGATGATGATTGATATCGTCAACTCTGTCCAGATAAAATAAGCAAGCAAAGGGATGAGCCCTTTGCTATTTTTTTTGCATTTTTTAATCAAAAGGCTCTGTTAGTCTTCCATGTTGATTAACACAGCCAATCAAAAAAACAGGGGTAAGCAGGTTTCATAGAGCAGGATGAGCCCATAATAGAAGGGTACCGGTATTTTTTTCTTCCTTTTTACCCCTGGCATGCTTACAATATAGGTTGTAACATCTGTCTTGACACATGACAATGACGAATGAACGGGGGATTTTACATGAAAGAGTTTTTAAAGAGAAAAGGGGTCAGCCTGTCTGCGAGGGTTTACTTTATAGATGCATTGAGCAGCATGGCATTGGGCTTGTTTTCTTCTCTGATTATAGGGCTGATCATTAAGACAGTGGGAGAACAGCTGCCGGCAGGATATGGCGGGAGTTTCTTCATAGAGATGGGGACGCTCGCGATGGGGCTTATGGGGCCGGCAATCGGCGTTGCTGTTGCCTATGGACTGAATGCGCCGCCGCTGGTACTGTTCGCTGCGATTGCAAGCGGGGCAGCCGGGGCTGCGCTGGGCGGACCGGCTGGAAGCTTTGCCGCTGCCTTGATATCTGTGGAGATTGGGAAGCTTGTCAGCAAGGAGACGAAAATCGATATTATTGTTACGCCTTTTGTTACGATACTGGCTGGCTATGGAACGGCAAAGCTGATCGGCCCTGGAATAAGCTACCTCTTAAAGGGCCTGGGAAGCATGATCATGTGGGGGACAGAGCAGAGGCCGATACTGATGGGAATCATTGTAGCGGTTCTGATGGGCCTCGCCCTTACAGCACCAATTTCGAGTGCGGCCATTGCACTGATGCTTGATTTGCACGGGCTTGCAGCAGGCGCGGCAACTATCGGATGTGCAGCCCAGATGGTCGGTTTTGCAGTCAGCAGCTACAGGGAAAATAAAGTTGGCGGCCTTATTGCCCAGGGGCTGGGGACTTCCATGCTGCAGGTGCCCAACATCATCCGGAATCCGATGATTCTGCTTCCGCCAACAATTGCAGGAGCAGTGCTTGCCCCGCTGGCTACCACTGTATTCGTGCTGGAGAATAATGCCGCAGGTGCAGGAATGGGGACGGCAGGCCTTGTCGGGCAGATCATGACAGTGACAGCGATGGGATTCAGCTCGGCTGTCATTCTGAAAATAGTCATGCTGCATTTTGTTGGACCAGCCGCAATAAGCTTGTTATTATCTGAGTATATGAGGAAAAAAGGCTGGATCAAACATGGTGATATGCTGATCCAGACAGGAGGAGAACGAAAATGAAAAAGCTTGAATCAATGGAACAGTTTGAGCAGATGAAGAATGAAGGGCAGCATATTTTTATGTTTTCAGCAGACTGGTGCCCTGACTGCCGCATCATCGAACCGATCCTTCCAGAGGTGGAAGAAAAGTTCAGCGATTATACCTTTGTATACGTAGACAGAGATGAATATATTGATCTATGCGGACAGCTGGATATCTTCGGCATCCCAAGCTTTATTGCCTTTAAGGACGGAGAGGAATCCGGCCGCTTCGTCAGCAAGGATAGAAAAACACAGGAAGAAATCGAGAATTTCATCGCCGGTCTCAGCCGCTGATATCTTTCGCCCTCCGTCTTCTTTGAGATGGAGGGCTTTCTATTGTACAATGGAGACTGCAGAAATTTCCCGTTAAGGAGGGAAAAAGGATGAAAATGGACAGCAGGAAAATGAAGGATGAATTAACTAAGAGGCTGGATGCAGATAATCGGTCATTCTTATTTGATAAAGAAAAAGATACCCTTCGAATCGAAAATAAAGAAACAGGCAAAGGGATCACCATTTCGCTTCCAGGCATCATTGCTAAATGGCAGGAGCAGAAGGACAATGCGATTGAAGAGGTGGTCTATTATGTGGAAGAAGGCCTCAAGGCGATGTCGGGAGCAGCCGGGCTTGAAGGCAGTGAGAAAAATATCTTCCCTGTCATCAGGTCGACTTCCTTCCCGCAGGAATCTGAAGAAGGAATTCCTTTCCTGTTTGACGCACACACAGCAGAAACCAGGATTTACTATGCGCTTGACCAGGGCAAAACCTACAGGCTGATAGATTCAGCCCTGATGGAAAAAGAAGGCTGGACAGCGGAAAGGATCCGGGAGATTGCCTTATTTAATGTGAGGTCCCTGTCAACAGGGATTAAAAAGGACGAAGTGGCCGGCAATATCTTTTATTTTCTGAATGAAAATGATGGCTATGATGCCAGCCGCATCCTGAATGAGGCATTCCTAAGGCAGATGGAGCAGCAGATTACCGGGGAAATGGCACTTGCGGTTCCCCATCAGGACGTCCTGATTATAGCAGATGTACGGAATAATACGGGTTATGATATCCTTGCACAGATGAATATGAGCTTTTTTGCAAGCGGCAGGGTGCCGATTACGGCGTTATCATTTTTATATGAAGACGGTGAGCTTGAGCCGATTTTCATTCTGGGTAAAAATAAGAAAAAATGATTTTGGAAGGATCACATGGATGTGGTCCTTTTTTATATGATTTGTAACAGTCGTAATCCCGCTGTTAAACTGTTTATGCCAAAAGTATATGCGAGGCGGGCTGCATGTTAGCAATTTTACCCATAAAGCCTATAAAAAGGCTCATTCTCTCTTTTTAGCTCGAATTTTTATGAATAGCTGATAAAATAAAGGGTAGGTAAAGTATGCTGCTATTTTTGCAGCTTTAGGTTATTGATTTTGTATTACCAGGTATCCAAGCATCCACATACACTGACAGCTTTTGCCTAAACAGCCTTTAAGAAAGAGTGATTTATATTGAGTTGGATAAAAAAACTATTCCGAGTGTTTAATAATGACGAAGAGTATGAAGAAATTGAAGAAGAACATCCGTACATAGAAACAGCAAAACCGAAAAAAGATCGTGATGGCCGTGAGGTGGAGGCAAGAATCCTTTACCAGTACCCAAAGGGGCAGTTCAGGTTCCCCCTTATTCCCGATGAAGGTTCTCCCGGAAAGGAAAGGGCACCAAGGGGAAAAACGGAAGGTCCTGAACGAAGTCCAAGAAGAAGCCAAAGGGAGCAGCCGGCGGAAGAATCTCTGAATCATGAGCGAAGAAAGGCCGGACCGCTGAATGAGCATGAAGGAAAAAGAAAAACACGGCAGCCGGAGCAGAAGGAACCTAAACCGGAACCGGCCAAAAGAAGCAAAAGCGAGGCGCCGATAGACAATCATCACCGGCGCCCCTTCAGGCCGACAGAAATTCCTTCCCCGATTCACGGGTTCGAACGCCCTAAGAAAAATGAAAAGTCGGTAGAATATGAGATTAATAGATTTGACCAGAAGAAGAAAGCACTATTTTATGATGATATTGATTTTCTTAAGAAGGCTGCCCAAGATGGCGTACGGGAAGAAGTAAACGAAGTCCAGCTGGATCAGATTGAGATGGAGCCTGATGAACAGCAGGGCCGCAGTTCGGATTTAAAAGGAACGATCAGCCCTGGTTTACAGGTAGGATATGAAGAAGATACTATACTGCCAGATGCTGCTGAAGAGAGTGCAAGCGTGTTAATGGATTCAGAACGTTATCCGGGCGGCACTTTCAATGCGGCAGATGAAAAAACTGTCCCTGCAGAATGGCATCAAGATGCAGATGAGACAGCAGAAGATCGGGTGATGGATAGTAAACCCGAAGAACAAGGCAATGATGGGATTTTGCCCGCAGACGCTGAACCAGATCAAACAGGGATTGAAAATGACGCCGACATTGCCTACGAATCAGCGGAAACAGAGGCTGCTTCACTTAACTTTGCAGCTGTGCCGGAATTTGCGGACCAACTCCAGGAATCGTCCAATGACACTGATATTGAAGCAGGATCAGAACTTTTTAAAGAGCCGGCAGCAGAAGAGGCAGATTCTTCTTTAATAGATGATGAAAAACCTGATGAGCTTCAAATGGAATCAGCTTATGCTGAACAGCATTCCCGGGAAACGGGCATGCATGAAGCTGCGCCTGCTTTGGAGCTGAGTGAGGAGGAGCCGGCAGCTGCAGATTCAAAGGACCAGGAAACCAGCGGGGACATACCAGTCCAGGCTGCAGAAGAGCCGAAGCCGAAACCAAGATCGCCGCTGCCTTTCAATGTGATCATGCTGAAGCAGGACCGGAAAATTGCGGAGCAAAAGAAAAAAGAGCAAAATGCCAGCAGTCAGCAGCATTCTGGCACCGGGTTAAGTACAACACCTGCTGCGCCGCCAGCTGCTTCAGCTGAATCGGTCCGGAGCGAAACAGTCACAATGACATCTGTTTCCGAACGCCAGGAGGACAAGAACGGAACATTCACCCAAACACAGCCGGCCAGGGCTGCCATTGCAGCAGAACCCGTTCAGACGCATCAGCAGGAAGAAGCATTATCTGAACAGCCGCAGCCCTTGGGCGTTCAGGACCTGGCAATGCCATATCAAAGCGGCCAGCCGGCAGCAGCTGCCGCATCGGGCCAAACAGCAAAGTACCAGGAATATGAATTCCCGGCAAAAAGCCTGCTTGCCCCACCGGTCATTCCTGAGGACAATGAGGAGTGGCTGCTGGAGCAGGAGGAATTCCTTAATCTTACACTAAAGAATTTCAATGTCAGGGCAAAAGTGGTCAATGTGACCCAGGGTCCTTCTGTTACCAGGTTTGAGGTTCAGCCGGAGCCAGGTGTGAAGGTAAATAAAATCACCAATCTTACCGATGACATCAAGCTGAGCCTGGCAGCCAGGGATATCCGGATGGAAGCGCCGATTCCAGGCAAGCATACGATCGGGATTGAGGTTCCGAACCAAAAAAGCAGGCCTGTATTGATCAGTGAAATCATTAATACACCTGTGTTCAGGGACGGAGAATCGCCTTTGACCGCAGTCCTGGGGCTGGACATCTCGGGAAGCCCGATCGTCACTGATCTGCGCAAGATGCCCCA
Organism: Bacillus sp. SRL543; assembly: GCF_984799205.1. Classification (NCBI taxonomy): domain Bacteria; kingdom Bacillati; phylum Bacillota; class Bacilli; order Caryophanales; family Bacillaceae; genus Bacillus; species Bacillus sp. SRL543. Next base: position 3,798,040 of record NZ_OZ481794.1, on the reverse strand, counting down.
TGGACTGATTGCCGGTGCGACAGGCTCCGGAAAAAGCGTCTGCATCAACTCGATTCTTGTCAGCCTTCTTTATAAGGCATCGCCGGATGAGCTCAAGCTCTTGCTGATCGATCCAAAAATGGTTGAGCTTGCTCCTTATAACCAGATCCCGCACCTTGTCAGCCCGGTCATCACCGATGTGAAGGCCGCGACTGCTGCCCTGAAATGGGCGGTGGAAGAGATGGAGCGCCGCTATGAGCTGTTTGCCCACGCAGGCGTCAGGGACATAAACCGCTTCAATGAGCTGGCTGAACAGCATAAGCGCTATTCCGACAAGCTTCCGTTCATTGTCATCGTCATCGATGAACTTGCTGACCTGATGATGATGTCCCCGGCAGATGTGGAGGAAGCAATCTGCCGGATCGCCCAAAAGGCGAGGGCATGCGGCATTCATTTGATCATCGCCACGCAAAGGCCGTCTGTCGATGTCATCACCGGCCTGATCAAAGCCAATGTCCCAACAAGGGTGGCGTTTTCTGTGTCATCACAGGTAGACTCCCGGACCATCATCGACATCAGCGGTGCCGAAAAGCTCCTGGGCCGGGGGGATATGCTCTTCCTGGAAAATGGCTCATCCAAGCCGGTCAGGCTGCAGGGAACTTATGTTTCTGATGCAGAGATCGATGAGGTCGTTGCCCATGCGAGGAGCCAGCGCAAGCCGGATTATTTATTTGAACAGGAAGAGCTTCTGAAAAAAGCGCAGGCGACCGAGGAGGAAGATGAGCTTTTCTACGAGGCGTGCGAGTATGTTGTCGATCATGGCAGCGCATCGACCTCCAGTGTCCAGAGGCGCTTTAAGATCGGCTATAATCGTGCTGCAAGGCTGATCGGCATGATGGAGGACTGCGGCTATATATCAGAGGCAAAAGGAAGCAAGCCGCGCGATGTGCTCATCACGGAAGCTGACCTTGAGGCCATGCAAGACACTAGTACAATGCTATAATACGTGGTATTCTTTACATGCATGTAAAGAATACTAAAAATAACGGATGTTATAACTGATTTGGTATGAGGAGCTTAAGGATGAAAGAAATCGAGCTTAAGATTCAAGGCAAGATCAAGCGGCTTACAAATAAGACCTTTAAATTCGATGAAAGAGTGAAAGACGGCTGGTTTTCAGCTGTCTATTTCTTAAAAACACGTGATATTGTCAAAAAGTACCACAAGAACAATATCGTGACGATGCAGTTTTTCCAGAAAAACCATGCTGTTCTTTGCGGTACAGATGAAGTTATTGCATTGGTCCATACATTCGCTGAGAACCCTGAGGAGCTGGAGATCTTCTCTCTGAAGGACGGTGATAAAATCAGCCCGTTTGAAACGGTCATGACCATTACCGGGCCTTACCAGAGCTTCGGCTATCTGGAGGGGATCATTGACGGCATCCTTGCGAGGAGAACTTCAGTTGCGACTAATGTGTATAACACAGTCAAGGCGGCAGGGACGTCAGGCAGGCAAAAGCAGGTCATTTTCATGGGTGACCGGGATGACCATTATATCACCCAGGCCGGGGACGGCTATGCCGCCCATATAGGCGGAGCGACTGCCCAGGCTACCCATGCCATGAACGAATGGTGGGGCAAGCAGGGGATGGGAACGATGCCGCATGCCCTTATCCAGATGTTTGACGGAGATTTAGTAGCAGCAACGAAGGCGTACCAGGAGACTTACCCGGAGGATGCACTGATTGCACTTGTTGATTATAATAATGATGCCATAACAGACTCCCTGAAGGTTGCGAGGGAATTCGGCGATGAACTGAAGGGTGTCCGCGTTGATACCTCCAGGACAATGATCGATCAATATTTCCTGAGGAATCAGCATCTTCTCGGGACCTTTGATCCGAGAGGTGTGAATGCGGAGCTGATTTTTGCTTTGCGGAAAGCGCTGGATGACGAAGGATTCAATCATGTGAAAATTGTTGTCAGCGGCGGCTTCAATGAAACAAGAATCCAGGATTTTGAAGAAAGAGGTGTGCCTGTCGATACCTATGGCATCGGCAACAGCCTGCTGAAAATCAATATTGGCTTCACCGGAGATAATGTGCTGATTAATGGCAAGCATGCGGCAAAAGCAGGAAGGCGCTACAGGCCGAATCCGCGGCTGGAAAAAGCAGAGCTTTAATTCATTTTCGGCCCTGGGAAGTGGAAGGAGCAGCCGGACATGGAAAATTCAATTAAAGACTTGGAAGCCTTCCGCAAACAGAAACAGGCGAAAGGCCAAGAAAACGCACTTGCCCTTTACCGGAAAGCACAGAGGGATACTGCGGTGAATGCCAACATAAGGGAAAAGGTCCGTGCCCGCCATATTTTCCGGGAAGCAGCGGGCCTCCCGGGAGGAATCCCTTTCAGCAGTGAACAGGAAGAAGTGTTTGAGGACTGGTTCTTATTCGATTATATAAGCATCAGGGGCTTTACCATGTTTAACCTTTTCCTCCGCCGGAATTCCGGCCAATTGGCCGAGGCTGATCTCATTCAGGGAGCCCTTTACCTGAGCTCTGTCCTCCAGCCTGTAAGGATTGAATGGGCAGACGGCGATGAATTTGCTGCCTCTGATATCCTCACTGGGGAAAAGCTTCAGCTGAAGCTTTCGGACAGCATCAGCCTTGAGGAGGGTCGCTCCTATTTCATCAGGTGCATACCGGTTTTATCCGGGAGCTTTTGCTTTGGTCCTGCGTTTCCACTGGACAGCACAGCACCCATAATTGACGGATACAAAGAATCGATGGCTTCCGGGGAAGGCATGACCTGGAGGTCGTTTTTAAAAAAGTCTGCCCTTGCTTTCCTTTTCAGGGAGGGAGCTTTTTGATATTATGCCTGCTGATTATTTTTCCAATTTCAGCCATGAATTGGCGGCCAAAGCCCGTTCATGCTGTTCCTGACGGCCGTCTGGCCCAGGTGCTACATAGTTTTTGTGATTGAAAGATGATATAATACTTTAATCTGCTTATGCAGGAAACATTTGTCCGTAATGAAGATATGAGCAAAATATAGTCAGATGTCATATACTGTGTTACAGATAGACGACAGTTGGAGGTTCTTTATATGACTATTTACCATTTTGTAGGTATAAAAGGGTCTGGAATGAGCGCCTTGGCTCAAGTCCTTCATGATATGAATTATCATGTTCAGGGATCTGATGTAGAAAAGCGTTTTTTCACACAGGTTTCGCTTGAACAGTCAGGAATAAAGATCCTTCCTTTCCAAAAGGAAAACATACAGCCTGGAATGACCGTGATAGCAGGCAATGCATACCCGGATACGCATGAAGAAATCCAGGAAGCCATGAAGCTTGGCCTTCCAATCGTCCGCTACCACCGCTTCCTTGGGGATTTTATGAAGAAGTTCACCAGTGTAGCTGTTACTGGGGCGCATGGCAAGACCTCCACTACAGGGCTGCTGGCCCATGTTATTAAGGGGGCTAAACCGACTTCATTCCTGATCGGGGACGGAACGGGCAGAGGGGATGCCGATGCTGAATATTTCGTGTTTGAGGCTTGCGAATACAGAAGGCATTTTCTTTCATATTTCCCTGATTATGCAATCATGACGAATATAGATTTTGACCACCCTGATTATTTCGCCAATATTGATGATGTATTCTCTGCATTCCAGGAGATGTCATGGCAGGTGAATAAGGGTATTTTTGCATGCGGCGATGATGAGCAGCTGCAAAAGATCCAGGCAAAGGTCCCTGTCCTGTTCTACGGTTTTGGCGAGGAGAATGACTTCCAGGCCAGGAATGTCATCAAGAGCACGGAAGGAACAACCTTTGATGTTTTTGTCCGCAATACCTTCTATGATACTTTCTCAATCCCCCAGTTCGGCGACCACAATGTGCTGAATGCATTGTCGGTTATCGCCCTTTGCCATTATGAGGAGATTGATTCGGATATCGTCAAGGAGCTCCTGCTGACATTTGAGGGAGTGAAGCGAAGATTTTCGGAGAAGAAAGTGGCAAGCCAGGTTATCATTGATGATTATGCCCATCATCCGACAGAGATACGCGCGACGGTTGATGCAGCCAGGCAGAAATATCCGGAAAAAGAGATAGTTGCTGTTTTCCAGCCCCACACTTTTACCCGGACACAGACTTTTCTGGATGACTTTGCCGAAAGCCTTAATAAAGCTGATAAAGTTTATCTTTGCGATATTTTCGGCTCAGCAAGGGAGAACCATGGAAAGCTGACCATCACAGACCTTCAGGACAGGATCCCAAGCTCTGAAATCATAAAAGAAGAAGACACAAGTGCACTGAAGCAGCACGAAAATAGTGTCATCCTCTTTATGGGAGCAGGGGATATCCAGAAATTCCAGGAAGCATACGAGGGTACGCTGTAAGCTGTTCCGGGCAGAAGCGTTAGGCAGGCTGTGTCCTGGCGCTCTCCGGGAATGCCCGGCTACATAAGAAAAAGGATGCAGGCTTATGCTGCATCCTTTTTTGCTGCATTATTTTAGGTTTTCCGGATTCAGTGCCTCGAGTTCCGGGATGACGAACCTGCCGTCCTTGCGGATCAGGACATCGTCAAAGAAGATTTCTCCTCCGCCATAGTCCGGGCGCTGGATATTGACCATATCCCAGTGGATATTGGACGAATTGCCGTTGAATGCTTCATCATAGCATTGCCCTGGCGTAAAGTGGAAACTTCCATCGATTTTTTCGTCAAAGAGAATATCCTGCATAGGATGAAGGATATAAGGGTTCACCCCGATGGCGAACTCACCGATATAGCGTGCTCCTTCATCGGTATCAAAGATCTTGTTGATCCTGTCTGTATCATTTGCGGTTGCCTCAACAATTTTACCATCCTTAAAGGTGAGCTTGACATTTTCAAAAGTAAATCCATGATAAGGGGATGGAGTGTTATATGTAATCACGCCGTTGACGGAATCCTTCACAGGGGCTGTATATACTTCGCCGTCCGGAATATTCATCTGTCCAGAGCATTTGATTGCCGGAATATCCTTAATGGAGAAGGCCAAGTCTGTCCCGGGGCCGGTCAGCCTTACTTTGTCTGTTTTATCCATGAGTTCTACAAGGCTGTCCATCGCTTTGTCCATTTTGCCATAGTCCAGGTTGCAAACATTAAAATAGAAATCTTCGAAAGCCTCTGTGCTCATTTTCGCAAGCTGGGCCATTGAAGAGTTGGGATATCTCAGTACAACCCATTTTGTTTTTGGAACACGGATTTCCCTGTGGACCTTCTTGCCGATCGTGCTGCCGTGGATTTTCATTTTATCATCCGGCACATCGGCATGTTCATTGATATTATCTCCGGATCTTAAGCCGATATAGGCATCCATTTTGCCCATCACGTTTGCTTCAAAGTCAGCCATCATATTGAACTGTTCATCCTGTGCCCCGAGCAAAAGCGCCCTGTCGACCTGCTGGTCTTTTAAAAGCACAAACGGGTAGCCTCCCGCTGCATATGCTTCTGTAACAAGTGCAGTAACCAGCTCCCGCTGGAGACCGAAGTTTTCGATTAAAACTTTCTCGCCTTTTTGAAGGCGCACTGAATAATTAATCAGATTTTTTGCCAATGTCTGAATCCGGGGATCTTTCATCCTGATTCCTCCTTCATTTCGTCGTACAGCTATTATTGTACCCGAAAAGAGTGATTTCTGCTGTAAGTATTGATTTCAGGGGTGAATTTGCAAAAGCGCCCTGCCGGCGGATATAATATTTTTCGTACATAGTCTGTTTTAATTAGAAGCAAAATCCCCCTAAAAGCAGGAGATCCGGTCCGGGGGATGGAATTACTTACAAAGACGGCCTTGGTTTAAGGCGCTTCTCCCCGGGTAATAGAATAAATATATAACAATCATGGAGGTGCTTCTTTTGGAAATTATTCTATATTTGAGCGTGGCTTTGATAGCGGTCGCCTTTTTAGTGCTCGTCATTTTCCTGTCCCGTACGTTGAAATCCCTGCAGACAACTTTAGATAGTGTGTCAACTACCCTGAATGGACTTGAGCAGCAGCTGGACGGCGTAACACGGGAGACCACTGTTCTGCTCCATAAGACCAATGCTCTTGCAAGCGACATTCAGCAGAAGTCTGAAAGCCTTAACGGAGTTGTCAATGCGGTGAGGGATGTAGGAGATTCTGTAAGGAAGTTCAATGGCACGATCCAGTCCATTTCTTCCTCGGTCAATACGCAGGTTGAACAGAACAAGGATAAAATATCCCAGGTGGTGCAATGGAGCAATGTATTTCTTGAGCTGAAAGATAAGTGGAAGCTTCGCAAGCAGGAGTCTTCCCCGCTCCAGAACCAGATTGAGGATATACCGCCTGCAGAAAGAGCAGTAGAAAGAGCGGCAGTAAGAGCCAGAGAAAGAGAAAGAGCAAAATATTAAGGAAATGTAGGAGGATCCCGCATGGCATACAATGAAAGAATGAACACGCAGACAAATGAAGCAAAGCCGGATGACAGCATCAATTCAAAAGATTTTCTGATTGGTGCCCTTATCGGCGGAATGGTGGGGGCTGCAGCAGCACTATTCCTGGCTCCAAAGACCGGGAAAGAGCTGAGGACCGACCTGAATGATCAGGCAGCCGTACTGAAGGAAAAAACCGGCCACCTAAAAGAGACGGCCATGACAAAAGGATCTGAGCTGGCTTCTGCGGCAAAGGAAAAGACAAGCACTCTCACCCAGAGTGTATCCAAGCAGTCATCAGGCCTGGTTGATAAGGTGAAGGGCATGTCAGGAAAAGCAGGCAGCCAATCTGAAGCTTCCAGCGAAGATGAGGAGGCGTATACTGAAACCGTGCCTTCTGAATCTTCCGCAGTGCTTTCTGAAGAAGACGGAGAAAGTATACAGCAGAAGCTGGAGGAAACAAAGAACGCTTTCGATGAAACAGAAATGAAATACCGATAATTTGGAAATAGGGCGGTGAAGTGATAAAATGACTTCACCGCATTCTTTATTTCAGGAGGAAATAGGATGAAACAAATACATTCAACCGAAGATTTTAATAGCATTTTAGAAGAAAAGAGCCCGGTCTTTCTGCTTAAGCACAGCACCACCTGCCCTGTAAGCCAGGCGGCATATGAAGAGTATGAAAGCTTCACGTCTGCAAACAGCAGCATTCCGGCTTATTTTTTGACTGTGCAGGACGCCCGTCCGGTTTCCAATCATGTGGCTGAGGAGTATCATATTAAGCATGAATCTCCTCAGGCGATTCTTTTCTCTAACAAAGATGTTGTCTGGCATGCGTCCCATTGGAAAATTACAGAAGATTCACTGGCAAAGGCTATTAGTGAAAACAGCTGAATAAAAAAAATGCCGTTCCGGGATAGGGACGGCATTTTTATTTTATTCATCTACTTAACCTTTATGTGCTGTGGCCAGTGGATATGAAGGGTGTCCCCCGCATTTACCGGTTCATGGAAGGAACATTTCCTTCCATTTATTTTCAATTCAAAACTGCCGGCTGCCTGAGCTGGCGGCTTTACTTCAACATAAGTGAAAAGGTCCTGGAAAATGAATGGTTCTTCGGGGAGTTGCCTGATCAGGATGGAATCTCCGTTCCTGATGATACTTTCAGCGTCCAGTTTCATATCCCCCCGCCAAATTTCAATTGCCTCCCTTTTTAGGATAATGCGCTCACCATTAAAGAAGACAGGCAAAGTCCGTTCCAGTAACAGCTGCTTCTTTTCAGCCAGCTCTGCCACTGTTGTCTGATTCCTTCCGGCGGCCTCGATTACATCCCTGTCCTCACAGCTGCTTCCAGGCTTTGCCTCAATCCCGTTCCGGGTAAGCTTTCCAGAAAGGGAAGGGATGTAAGTTTCTTTTCCATTCATTGTCAAATGGAAGGGTTTAGTGCTTTTTAATAAGTCTTCAAGGCTGAGAGCCTTCAATACAGCTTCGATGCTGTCAGCGCTTCTGCATTCAATTTTATCGCGGTCCTCCACAGTATCGTCCGGAGAAGCTGCTATACCGTTTTTGGAAATGACTGCTTTGACAGTGCAGTCCTTCCCGTTGACCTTGACGTGTTTATCCGGTATGGTATCGACCAGGTCCTTAATTTTAAGAAAAGATGCTCTTCCGTCAGCGCCCCGGGCAACTGTCAGCATATCCCCATCCATGACTCCGTCATCAAAAGAACAAGCTGATCCATTTCGCAGCAGGACTGGCGGATTGCCGTGCTCTCCAGGTATTGTAATGCTGAGGCCATTCAGGGATATGATTTTTGCCATTCCCGGTTTTCCATACAGCTTGCTCATCTTTATTCCGGCTGCAAGGAGGCAGTCGCCCACTGTAAGTTTTTTTACTTCAAAAAGGCGGACAGGCTGGTCATTTACATAAACGGTCCTGTACTGGACTGGAGACTGCAAGGCTGCTAGCGCTATCCCGACCGGTGTGACAAGATCGGGACCCTTTAATATATGATCGGCGAAGGCAAGGGAAGCGACTGCATCGATCCCCCTGATCGCAACCCGGTTATCCGGGAGGTTGAGGCGGGCGGCCACCATCTGCGGCAGGCGCGGCGTAAGGCTCCCTCCCCCTACAAGCATGACAGCCTTGGGCGGTTTATGATTATTGAGCTGCAGAATTTCTGTACAGATTGAATCTGCAAGCATTTCGACCGCCGGTCCAATTTGTGAAATGATCTCTTCACTTGCCCATTCTGTTTCAAAGCCGAGGATATCCGTGGTTTGGATTGTACTGTGTTCAAGAAGCCTCCGCTTTGCTTCCTCAGCCAAAGGAAAATCGAGGAGCAGCTGGTCGCTGAGCGCTTCAGTGATCTCATCCCCTGCTACAGGCACCATACCGTAAGCAATGACTGTTCCGGAATCTGTCAGGGCGATATCCGAGGTGCCGGCCCCAATGTCGACAAGCGCAACGTTCAGCCTCCTCATGGAAGGCGGGATCAGGACATTGATGGCGGCGATCGGCTCGAGTGTAAGGGCCTGCATTTCAAGGCCTGCGCGGTGAAGGGCGGAAATCAGCGACTCAACGACCACTCTTGGAAGGAAGGTTGCAATGATATCGACTGAAGCTTCTTCTCCCTGCTGGTCAATGAGATTGCCAATTTCTTCGCCATCCATCCTGTAATAGAGCACAGAGTATCCGACACAATAATAATAATGGCTTTTATCCGACTTCTGCTCTTCGGCTACTTCAGCCTGCGCCTGCTGGACCGCGCTCAGCTCGAGATGGAGGATATCATCCTTCTGCAGCATTGGCTTGCCGGTGATATTGACGGCTGCCTGTGCCCTTTTGGTTTTGAGGGCCCTTCCGGCAGCTGCGACGCAAACTTTTTTCAAAGGGCCATGGGCTGCTTCAAGGTCTTCTTTTATTTCAGCAATGACTTTCGATACAGAGATGACATCATGGATCTGTCCGTCAAGCATAGCCCGTTCTTTATGTTCTTTTGTGTGGATATCTATTACTTTAAACTGCCCGTCCTGCTCTTCCAGGATGATGCCGACCACTGAACGGGTTCCGATATCAAGGGCGAATATTTTATTTTTAAGCAAAGGATGCACCTTCTTTTAGTATAAGGATAGAGAATCAAGCCTATCAGCACAGGCATAATTCTTTAATGCTTAAAAGCGTTTAATTAATGAAGAAAAAATGCGTGACAATGGCAGTTAATTACTATATAATAATCCCTAATTATAAAAAATGTATCATATTTTAACAGGCCGATAAAGAAGAACCGTAGCGGACACTAATAATGGATGCAATACTTCGGTTCAGCCAAAGAGAAGGGACGGGACATGATGAGCAATAAAGAATTAGATCATCTGCGCGATAGAGTAGAGGAAATCAATCTGCAGCTGTTATCACTGATCAGCGAGAGGGCAAGCCTTGTTCAGGAAATCGGAAGGGTTAAAGAAACCCAGGGTGTTAACCGCTATGATCCTGTCCGTGAAAGAAACATGCTGAATTCCATCAAGGAACATAACGAAGGCCCGTTTGAAAATTCAACGATCGAGCATCTGTTCAAGGAAATCTTTAAGGCAGGTCTTGAACTGCAGAAGGATGACCACCGTAAAGCGCTCCTTGTTTCCCGGAAGAAAAAGCCGGAAAATACCATTGTCGATTTAAGGGGCGAAAAAATCGGCGACGGCAATCCGCATTTTGTCTTTGGCCCATGTGCTGTTGAGTCTTATGAACAAGTGGCTACGGTTGCGGCAGCAGTCAAGGCAAAAGGCATGAAGCTTCTCCGCGGCGGTGCCTACAAGCCGAGAACCTCTCCATATGATTTTCAGGGGCTGGGGCTTGAAGGCCTGAAAATCCTGAAAAGGGTCGCTGATGAATATGATCTTGCCGTCATCAGTGAAATAGTCAACCCTGCCGATATTGAAACAGCTTCGGAATATCTGGACGTCATCCAGATCGGAGCAAGAAATATGCAGAACTTCGAGCTCCTGAAAGCAGCCGGGGCTGCCAATAAACCGGTGCTGCTAAAGAGGGGCCTTGCGGCTACCATTGAAGAATTCATCAATGCTGCTGAATATATCATGGCTCAGGGCAATGGGCAGATCATCCTCTGCGAGAGGGGCATCCGCACATACGAACGCGCAACACGCAATACGCTTGATATTTCTGCGGTGCCAATCCTGAAGCAGGAAACGCATCTTCCTGTCATGGTGGACGTGACCCACTCAACCGGCAGAAGGGATCTGCTTCTTCCAACAGCTAAAGCAGCACTTGCGATCGGTGCTGACGGCGTCATGGCCGAAGTCCATCCTGATCCTGCAGTGGCGCTCTCAGATTCAGCACAGCAGATGGATCTGAATCAGTTTGACGATTTCATGGCTCAGCTCAAGGCATCGTCTTTTGTAAAAGTATAAGGCGGCAGAAACAGAGATATGCCTTTGCCGGCTATATAAAAAGGACTCTTCTGATTTTTCAGGAGAGCCTTTTTTATGCCAGGAGGGCCATTTGCAAAAAATAAAGAGATTTTGGCATCCGCAGAGTGATGCCTTTGAATAAATCCCTGCTTTTTTGTAAAATAAAAGGGCTTTACATTGCGGCAAACGCCCGTCTGTCGTATGATTAAAGACATAATTAGACAAGTTTAGCTATTCACAAGCAGGAAAATTGCGTTACTGTTTGGAATATCAGGACAACATAAGTAATGAACTTAAAAAATGCATGGCCAAATCAAATTATATTTTTCTTTTTATTAATAAAGCTGATTGGCAAAGGATAATGGCTAGGCAGTGTGGTAAAAGAGGAATGTTCAAGTGAAAAAGGAGTGTTTTAAATGAATGTAACAATCTATGATGTTGCCCGTGAAGCAAATGTTTCAATGGCAACGGTTTCCCGTGTAGTAAATGGAAACCCGAATGTAAAACCTGCTACAAGGAAAAAGGTGCTCGAAGTCATCGAGAGGCTCGGGTACCGCCCGAATGCAGTCGCCAGGGGGCTTGCAAGCAAGAAAACGACCACTGTCGGCGTCATCATCCCGGATATTTCAAGCACCTTCTTCGCAGAGCTGGCAAGGGGCATCGAGGATATTGCAACAATGTACAAGTACAATATTATATTGAGCAACTCTGATCAGAATAAAGATAAAGAGCTTCACCTGCTGAATACAATGCTCGGCAAGCAAGTGGATGGAATCGTGTTCATGGGCGGAAACATCACAGCCGAACATGTGGTTGAATTCGAAAAATCACCCGTACCGATCGTTCTGGCCGGTTCCATTGAGGAATCTGAGAAAATTCCTTCCGTAAATATCAATTACGAGCAGGCCGCTTATGATGCGGTACAGACTTTCATCGAAAAAGGCCATAAGGAGATCGGAATCGCCATCGGGCCGCTGCATGAACCGATCAATGAAGCGAAAAAGCTTGCCGGCTACAAAAGGGCACTTAGTGAAGCGGGCATTGAATATAAGGAAGAACTGGTTGCAGAAGGAGATTACACGTACGATTCCGGAATTGAAGCTTTTGAAAAGCTGATGGAAGCATCTGTAAAGCCGACAGCTATCTTTGCCGGGTCTGATGAAATGGCCCTCGGTGTCGTCCATGGCGCAGAGGACAAAGGCTTTTCTGTACCGAATGACGTTGAAGTCATCAGCTCAGACAACACGCGCCTTGCTCTGATGGTAAGGCCCCAGCTGACGAGCGTCGTCCAGCCGCTGTATGATATCGGAGCTGTTGCCATGCGCCTTCTGACCAAGTATATGAACAAAGAGAAAGTAACGGAAAACATTGTGGTGCTGCCTCACCGGATTGAATATCGAGACTCAACAAAATCATAAAGGCGCCGATATAAAGAGAGAGCGGGCAGGATCCTCAGTGCAGGGCATGAAGGATTCTGCTCACAGGCGTTATTGGATTATAAGCTAACCAGGGAGAGGAATTATGAGAAAGCTCGATACTCTTACACCGATTGGCTTGTTTATCGGTTTTGCAATGCTGGTTTTTGGAATTATGACAAACGGGGGATTCAGCGGATTTCTGTCATTTGTGGATCCCGCGTCTATGCTGATTGTCCTTGGCGGACTGATTTCCGGCCTGCTGGTCAGCTTTCCATTGAGGGACATCAAGCATTCATTTACAGTGGTCCGCCAATCTTTTTCAAATGATGAAAAAAGTCTGGCTGAGATTATTGATGTATTTGTGAAGCTATCGGATAAGGCCCGCCGCGAAGGTCTGCTGTCTCTGGAAAGCGAGATCGAACAGGTGGAAGACCCTTTTGTCAGGAAGGGTGTCCTGCTGGCAGTCGACGGGCTGGAGCCGGATGTGATCAATGATATTATGAATGCCGAAATCACAGCTATGGAAGAAAGGCACCGGAAGGGCAGAAGCATCCTTGATAAAGCCGGAGAATATGCTCCTGCCTGGGGGATGATCGGGACACTAATCGGACTAGTGCTGATGCTGAAAAATCTGAATGACCCTGCAAGCCTGGGGCCCAATATGGCGATCGCCCTTCTTACCACCTTATATGGTTCGCTTTTGGCCAATCTTGTTTTCTTGCCGATGGCAGCCAAGCTTCTTCTAAAAACGGAAAAGGAAGTGTTTCTGAAGCAGATCATCATTGAAGGTGTCCTGGGGGTTCAGGCAGGACAGAATCCAAGGCTGCTGGAAGAAAAGCTTGGCGCTTTCCTTTCTGCCCGGGAAAGAAAAGAGAAGTATGAGGCTCAAGCATCGGCGGAGGCTCTGGAATATGGCGATTAACAGACGCCCGAGAACAGAGCCGAAGGGTGCTCCGAAGTGGATGGTGACATTCTCCGATCTTGTCACACTGATTCTCGTATTCTTCATTTTGCTATTCTCAATGTCGCAGATTGATATTGTCAAATTCAAGGCGGTTTCTGAATCTTTTCAGGATAAGCAGTTCATGGACTTTTATCCCTCGCTCATCCCATTCGAGAATCCTTCTCAAAATGAGGAGAATATCGTGAATCAGGGGCCTGACTCTGACAGGCAGGAAGAAGAGCGGCTGGAGAACCTTCTGCAGGAAGTGGAAGGCTATCTTGAAAAGAATGGCCTGGAGGATGTTATTGTGGCCAACCGGACAGAGCGGGGCGTTGTACTGGTCCTTCAGGAGCAGGTGCTGTTTGAATCCGGTGAAGCTGAAATCATTGACAGGGATAGCGGTTTCCTCGACAAGGTGGGGTCTCTGCTTGCTGACATGCCGAACCTGGTGAAGGTTGAGGGGCACACGGATAACAGGCCGATTGCCACGTACCGGTATCCGTCCAATTGGGAGCTGTCTGCCGCGCGTGCAAGCAGCGTCATCCGGTATCTGGCAGGCACAGGCGGCCTTGACAGCAAACGCTTTATTGCTGTTGGCTACGGGGACACCCGGCCGCTTGTCCCGAATGACTCGCCGGAAAATCTCGAAAAGAACCGACGGGTTGAAGTTATCATTTCGGATCCCCGCTATGAGGAAAATACAGATTCATAGAAACAGGGAAAAGGCTGTATCTCATCAGAATGTTATCTTGAGATACAGCCTTTTCCTGCTTGCTTCTGTCATTTTTTGTCAAGGAATTTCTTGCCGAATTCTGAGAGGAGCCAGGGCCAGGGCAGCGAGTCCAAATTGAATCCAAATTCGCCATCATCATCTCCGCCTACAGGTGCAAGCTGCTGATGGAGAACAGTATTCCCTTCCTGGGCAGCAAGGCTCGCATTCCTTCCAAAGCAATTCGCTATCACTTCATTGCCGCCGATAATCCGGATTTCATAAAAAAGTACACCAGCAAGATTTGTATACATGACCGCCAGCTTCTCAGATTCCAGCTTATGCGGAAACATCGCCGCATTATTCTTACCGATCAGGACAGGAAGCTTTACCGGTTTTGAATAGGACGACCAGTTCCATACTTCTACAGTCACTTCCTGCCCGCTTTGCCCTGTGTTGGCCAGATTGACAACCGCAGCCACTGTTCCTGGCTCTTTGCGCAGGACACCTGTGGAGAGAGTCCTCATTTTTCCCAAATTGCATTTCTCCTTTCATAGAAAGCATCACAGCATATTGTATGCTAACTGAAAGGAAGAGCTTGGACAAAGGGCATGGCTGGCTGATTTTTTGCCGGATCGGCTACAGCGATTCAGAGTGTGCCTTATTGCGGATAGGATAAAGCGCCTTGGCTGCTGTATTGGCATTCTTCTCGGTTATTTCAGGCTTGCGGGGGATGGGCGGATAAAGGTTGTCCGGATCATCCCATTTTTCCGGCAGTTCTACCGGAGCCTTGTCTTTCCATTTTTGGATCCATCCCTCAGGCAATTTTCCATAACAATTGGAGTTTTCCGTCATTTCCATCCAGATCAGGGCCCATGCCCTTGGCACAACCCGCCAGATATCATAGCCGCCTCCTCCGACGGCAATCCATCTTCCATCACAATATTGATGGGCAATTTCATGGGCCAGCTTAGGGATTTCACGGTAGATTTTCATTGTCGCAGATAAATGTGTAAGCGGATCCAAATAATGAGAGTCGGCGCCATTCTGAGTCACAATGACGTCGGGGCGGAAAAAGTCGGCAATTTCTCTTACTGAATCCCGGTAAGCGTGAAGCCATGATTCATCTTCCGTAAAGGCGTCCACCGGGATATTGAAAGAATAGCCGTACCCTTTTCCCTGCCCTCTTTCATTGACATTGCCGGTCCCGGGAAAAAGATAGCGGCCAGTTTCATGGATTGACAGGGTGCACACATTCGGATCATCATAGAATGCCCATTGGACACCGTCACCGTGATGTGCATCGGTGTCGATATAAAGGACGCGGGCTTTGTATTTTTCCTGAAGATACTTTATGGCAACAGAGCTGTCATTGTAAATGCAGAACCCCGATGCTTTGCCGCGGAATCCATGGTGAAGGCCGCCTCCGAGATGGAGGGCATGCTGTGCTTTGCCCTCCATTACATAATCTGCAGCAGTCAGGCTTCCTCCGACAAGCAGGGAGCTGGCTTCGTGCATATCAGCAAAAATCGGTGTGTCCTCTGTACCAATTCCATAGCTTTCGGCCATTTCTGCCGGAAGCTTGCCCTGGCCTGCCAGCTTCACTGCCTGTACATAATTGGGATCATGGATAAGGCATATTTCCTCATCGGAAGCAGTTCTGGGCGGAATGATGCTGCCGGCATCAATTGCCCCGGCCTGCTCAAGAAGATCAAGTGTAAGTTTTAATCTCAGCTGGTTAAAAGGATGCTGGGGATTGAACTTATAGTTCAGCAGCTCCTCTGAAAATATAAAAATGCTATCACGGGTCATGGCAGCATCCCCTGGGCATTCGGCCACAGCACATGATGTCCGGCCTTTTTGAGGTCTGATATCAAGGTATGCGGATTCATGGTCCTGACCCGGAGCACTATGATTTTATATTGTTCATCCTGCTTGTCAGGATAGACGAGGACACTTTGGATATTGACCTTGCGATCTTTGAAAACCTCAGTCAGATCCGACAGAACGCCGGCTCTGTTCGGAACCCTTACTTCTATTTGCGAACCAGGCTGATTGGCGCCTGTCAGCTCCACCAGGGTATATAGCAGATCTGTTTCCGTTACAATGCCGACCAGTGTCCCTTCCTTCACGATAGGGACGCAGCCTATATTATGTTCATATAGCACTGCTGCAATTTCCTCCGCAAAATCAAGCGGATGGCCGGTGATGATATCTGTCTTCATGATTGCCTTCAGCGGCTTGCCAAGCTCGCTCCTGTCCGCATCCAGCTGGAAAATGGAAGGAGCGGCATCACGGATATCCCTGTCAGAAATGATGCCGACTACCCGGCGCTCCGGATCTACGATCGGAAGATGGCGGATTTTCCTGTCATTCATAAGCCGGAGGGCTTCTGCAATAGAATGGTCAGGAGAGAGTGCGGCAACATCGACTTTCATTATGTCTTCTACAATCATGGAAATCTCCCCCTTAACTAGAGAAATAGAAAAGGCTAATACATGAATCTGTTCATAAAGCGGAGCTGGTCGAACCTCTGTATGGATTCAGGGTCCACCCTTTTGCCGATCCTTGCCATCAGGCAGTTGGCCGGATGGGAACTGATTTCAGGATCGTCAGTGGCATACCATTCCAGGCCGCCAGCATTCATCATTTTTTCCATTACCTTGCGATATTCCCACACATTCAGTCCTGTCCCTTTAAGATCCCAATGCCAATAATATTCTGTCGTTATGATAATATAATTTTCCATATAATCATCCATCATGGATACCTGCAGCAGGCTTTTTCCTGTACCTGCTCCCCTGAACTTCGGGATCACCTCAATGGCCCCCAGCTCGATCAGGTTTTCCATATTGCCTTCCGACCATCTTTCAAGAGGATCGGGGTAAAGATAGGTCACATAGCCGACAATCGTCATCCCGTCTCTGGCGATGATGATTCTCCCTTCAGGAAGGGAAGCGATCTCAACCAGGGCTTTGTGCTGCTGATGCGGAGGACGGAATGCGACAAGGTCCTCGTGAAACTCGTATTGTGCCAATGTTCCTGACGGGACGGGACCCTCGATGATCAGGCTCCCTTTAACAGTCTTTAATTCTTTCGCATTATAAATCATTGTATGTTCCATCGATTCACCACCAAAAAAATCATTGCATTTCAGATGTACTTCCTATTATACATAAAAACAGGCATTATAAGCGCTTTCAATCTATTTTATCAATAAATTGCAAATATTTAATCTGCTAAAATCGTATATATCCTGTATGACAAAAGTATTAAATCAGCCAATAGGCACCGCTTTCAATATTTTAAAAATTGAGAAAAGAAATGTTTTGTACTATAATAATGACAAACATTGTAAAAGGGGGAGCATGCAAATGAAAGTGGAAGCGCTGCCAGCAATCCAGGGGAATTTCAACCTGGCAAACTATGACGAGCTTTACAGTCAATTTGACTGGAAGGAAGCAGAAAAAGAGTTT
The DNA here is from genome assembly GCF_984799205.1 of Bacillus sp. SRL543. Classification (NCBI taxonomy): domain Bacteria; kingdom Bacillati; phylum Bacillota; class Bacilli; order Caryophanales; family Bacillaceae; genus Bacillus; species Bacillus sp. SRL543. The sequence continues at coordinate 3,780,650 of NZ_OZ481794.1, read as the reverse complement.
TCATGGAGCGAGACCGGGAAAGTCAATATGGCATATGAAGCCATAGACCGACATGCTGAATCTTTCCGGAAAAACAAGGTGGCATTATATTACCGCGACGGCCAAAGAAAAGAGAAGTATACCTTTAAGGAAATGAAGGATCTTTCCAACAAGGCCGGCAATGTTTTAAAAAATTATGGCGATGTCGAGAAAGGGGACCGCGTCTTTATTTTTATGCCGCGTTCGCCTGAACTGTATTTCTCTGTTCTGGGTGCGATTAAGCTAGGTGCGATTGTAGGGCCTTTATTCGAAGCGTTCATGGAAGGAGCTGTCCGCGACCGTCTTGAAGACAGCGGGGCGAAGGTTCTGATCACAACGCCGGAGCTGCTTGGCCGGGTGCCGGTGGATGAGCTTCCGGATTTGAAGACTGTATTCCTTGTCGGGGATGGGGTGGAAGAAGATGGCCCATTTATCGACTTTAATAAAAAATTCGCAGAGGCCGGAACAAAACTGGCAATAGAATGGGTGGACCGGACAGACGGCCTGATCCTTCACTATACCTCCGGTTCCACAGGGAAGCCAAAAGGAGTCTTGCATGTACATAACGCAATGATCCAGCATTACCAGACAGCCAAATGGGTCCTGGATCTGCAGGAAGAGGATGTTTATTGGTGTACGGCCGATCCTGGCTGGGTGACGGGGACATCATATGGAATTTTTGCACCATGGCTTTCGGGGGCATCCAACGTTATTGTCGGCGGGCGCTTCAATCCGGAAACATGGTATAAAATGATCGAGGAATATGGGGTAACAGTCTGGTACAGTGCGCCAACAGCTTTCCGCATGCTGATGGGTGCCGGCGACGAAGTGGTGAAGAACTTTGACCTGGGCAGCCTGCGCCATATCTTAAGTGTCGGGGAGCCTTTGAATCCTGAAGTGGTCAGATGGGGAATGAAGGTCTTCCATTTGAGGATCCATGATACATGGTGGATGACTGAAACCGGTGCACAGCTGATCTGCAATTATCCTTGCATGGAGATCAAGCCGGGATCAATGGGCAAGCCGATACCAGGCGTAGAAGCTGCCATCGTGGATGATCAGGGAAATATCCTTCCGCCTCACCGGATGGGGAATCTGGCCATCAAAAAAGGCTGGCCGTCCATGATGCAGACCATCTGGAATAATGAACCGAAATATCAATCCTATTTCATGCCTGGGGACTGGTATGTTTCCGGAGATTCAGCTTATATGGATGAAGACGGCTATTTCTGGTTCCAGGGGCGCATCGATGATGTCATCATGACCTCAGGAGAGCGGGTAGGGCCTTTCGAAGTAGAAAGCAAGCTTGTTGAACATCCGGCCGTCGCTGAAGCTGGAGTCATCGGCAAGCCGGATCCTGTCCGCGGGGAAATCATCAAGGCGTTCATCGCACTAAGGGATGGCTATGAAGCATCTGATGAATTGATTGAAGATATCCGCCAGTTTGTCAAAAAAGGCCTGGCCGCCCATGCGGCACCGCGTGAAATCGAATTCCGCGACAAGCTTCCAAAAACACGGAGCGGAAAAATCATGCGCCGGGTTCTTAAAGCCTGGGAGCTGGATCTGCCAACAGGCGACTTATCAACAATGGAAGATTAACAAAAAGGGAGAAGCCATATTGGCTTCTCCCTTCGTTATTTCACTGGCTGCCGCTGTCATCCTGGCTTCCATCATCCGGATTCGTCTCCCCATCAGCAGGGTTTCCGTCATCCGGTTTATCTTCAGGTTTTTCCTCTGGTTTGTCTCCCGGAGGATCGGATGGCTTCGTTTCCTTCGGCTTGTCCGTTGCCGGCGGTGCGGCCTGACCGATTTGAATCGTGTTCGATGGTCCTGATTCTTTGCCGGCAATATCGACTGCCGTGACATAATAGGAACCATTGCCGCCGCTGAATGAAAGGCCGGTTCCAGCTTTCACGCTGCCGACTCTGGCTCCGCCGCTGTAGACCCTGTAGCCGATCACATCAGATTCAGGATGCTGACCCCATACGATGGAGCTTCCTGATCCTTTGATTGACGGGGCGGAAGGCGTTTTGCCGTTGTCCTCAATTTTATCCTGAGGCACAAGAACCTTTGACCATCTGTCCTTTTGGGGGATCAGCTGGTTAGGATCTACGTTTACGCCAAATAACTTTTCGATATAATCAGGGTTAAGAATAAGCCCTGACTCAGCAAATTCGGCCGGTGTTGAATCGAGCGCCAGATATTTCTTATCGCCAATGCGGACGAATTTTCCGTTCACAAGGCTGTCATCCGTTTTGGTAGGCACATATTTGCTGTTGAACAGGTCTGTCTCCACCAGGCCGGCCTGCGAGCAGGCTGCCGATGGAAGAAGGCCGGATACCCCGCAGAAGGACCTTCTGACAATCCCTCCTGGCATCTTCATGCTTTCGCTCGGGTCAACGAGATCCGGGGCAACATCATAAGCTGCATTCATCAGATCTGCCCAGAGATAAACATTCCGCATGCTGTAGCTCATGCCGCCTGTTTTTAATGACTTCGGCGTGTCATAACCTGTCCAGATGCCGAAAGAGACATTTGGGTTCGTCGCGACAAACCATGCATCATGGAACATGTTTCCTGTACCGGTTTTTCCGGCCCAGTCTGAACTGAACTTCAGTCTGTTCTTCACAGAGGTGGCTGTACCGCTGTTAATAACATCCCTCATCATATCGTAAGTAAGATATGCCGTTTGCGGGCTGAAGACATCTACAGGCTCAGTTTTATGCTGATACACAACATTGCCGTCTCTGTCTGTGATTTTATCAATCATATAGGCATCGACAAACTTGCCGCTGTTGGCAAAAGTACCGAATGCATTGGTATTTTCCTCAACGGTCACACCGTTTTCAAGAGAGCCGATGGCAGTGGCCAGGTTCGTATAGTCAGGCTCCAGCAGAGAAGTGAAGCCCATCTTCTTGAGATATTCTGCCGGCCTTTGGCCGACAATATCCTTGTATAGTTTGACGGCCGGGACATTATAGGATTTCGCAAGGGCATATCTTGCCGTTACCAGCCCGGTGTAGCGCAAATCATAGTTATTCGGCCATGGCCTATTCAAGCCGGGAGCAAGCATCAGCGGTACATCCGGCAGGATGGTTCCCGGTGATGCCTTGCCAAGCTCAATGGCAGGCGCGTAAACCAGGAGGGGCTTCATGGTGGAGCCGTTCTGCCTGACCGCATGCGTTGCATGATTCAGCTGCTCTCTCTTATAGTCACGGCCGCCCACAAAGCTGATGATCTTTCCTGTTGAATTTTCGATGAGGACGGCTCCCACTTCGACTGGTTCTATGATGCTTACATCTTCACCGGTATCAGGGTCAGTTACCATCTGGGCTTTATCAGGACCGTAATGCTGGTACTGATTTTTCACCTGCTGCATTCCATCGTAGATTTCCTTATTAATGGTCGAATGGATCTTGTAGCCGTTTTGGCGCAGATTCTTGTCAGCCAAAGCCAGGTAACGCTGCTTGGTTTCCTCGTCGTTGTTGTACTGCTCCATTGCACCGTCTTTTTCAGCCAGCACCTTGGACATAACTTCGGCTGCACGCTCCTCAATCTCAAATGTGACCCAAGGGTATTTTTCAACCGCACTGGAGCCTGCAGGAACGAAATCTTTGGTAATATCATAAACAAGGGCTTCCTGATATTCTTGATCGGATATTTTCCCGTCATCATACATCCGTTTCAGAACGGTCTTCATTCTTGACAATCCGGGTTCCAGATCCTCTTTGACGGACCCTTTATTTGTAAAAGGGGTATATCCGAAAGGGCTCTGCGGGAGACCGGCGATAAAGGCGGACTGGGCAATATTCAGGTCGCTGGCAGGAACTCCGAAGATCCCCTTCGCCGCTGCCTGCACGCCGCCGATATTCCGTCCGGAAGAGTTGCGCCCGAACGTCGACACATTCAGGTAGGCTTCAAGAATTTCTTTTTTATCAAAGAATTTTTCGAGCCGGAGCGCGAGCAGGATTTCTTTTGCCTTCCTTTCGAATGAAACTTCATTTGTCAGGATCTGATTTTTGATCAGCTGCTGTGTCAAGGTACTTCCGCCGCTTTGTACAGCACTGTTTGATACTTCCTGGTAGAGTGCGCGCAGAATTGCTTTCGGCACAACACCGTCATGCTCATAAAAATATTCATCTTCGGTCGCAACGACTGCGTCCTTCAGATGCACTGAAACATCTTCAAGCTTCACTTCTTCCCGCTCAAGGTCTGTCCGGAGTTTTCCGAGATAGACATTATTGGCAAAATAAAGCTCTGATGTTTCTTCATAATTGTATATGTCTTTCTTCATGCTTTCATAGGAACGGATCGGCTCTTCCTTCACCAGAGAGGCAAAATATCCGGCACCCACTCCTCCTGCAAAAGCTCCTCCGAGTACAACGAGTATAATGAACAGAAGAGTTAAATTCCACACGACTTGATAGGTGATAGAAGCGCCTTTTACTGTCTTTTTATTTGTAAAGAGGCTTAGCCAGGATCTGAATTTATTGTTCAAATTATGTTTTTCCCCCTTCATTTTATAAACCCCCAAAACCACATACATTATAGCACAAACCCAGGCGCCATTTGACAAGCACTGACATTTTTCTGAAATTTCCTTTTTAATGAGGGTCGGGGCATTAGTGAGGGGGTTATTGAAGCCGGAGGAGGCTGGAAAGCGGAGCTGCAAATATATGGATGCTTGTCGCACCTGAACAGTCGCCTCCGCATTTCGGGTTGACACACCCCCGTTTTTTATGGTAAAACTTTTGTATTATCTTATTGTATTTGAATAGCTGCTTTGATGGGAATGAGTAGTGCTTCTGTCTCTGTTTCAGAAAGCCGGCGGTTGCTGTGAGCCGGTGCATGCAGAAGGATGAATTACCTCCCGGAGCTTCTGTTGTGAATCTGCGTATGCAGTATTAGCGATGGACGGTTGAACCGTTATCAGGAAAAGAGCGGAGGACAGCTGTGTCCTCAATTTGGGTGGTACCGCGCTGTTAAGCGTCCCTGCATATTTGCAGGGGCGCTTTTTTGTTTTTTTCCGACGGAGGCTGCCGGCGTTTGAAGAATTGAATGGAGGAAGAAAGATGAGTTTGCTTGAGGATTTAAAATGGAGAGGCATTGTTTACCAGCAGACAGATGAAGAGGGAACAGAGGAGCTGCTGAAAAAAGAGAAGATTTCATTATACTGCGGGATTGACCCGACGGCTGACAGTATGCATATCGGCCATCTGCTGCCGTTTTTAACACTGCGCCGTTTCCAGAATGAAGGCCACAGGCCGATTGTGCTTGTCGGCGGTGCCACAGGGCTTATCGGCGACCCGAGCGGAAAGAGCGAGGAGCGCAAACTGCAGACATTGGAAACCATCCAGCATAATGTCAGCAGCATCCAGCAGCAGCTGAAGAAAATCTTCAGCTTTGAAGGTGAGAACGGAGCCCTTATGGTCAACAACTATGACTGGGCAGGCTCCATGGACATTGTTACATTCCTGAGGGATTACGGGAAGCATGTTGGAGTTAATTATATGCTGGCAAAGGATACCATCGCATCACGTCTTGATACTGGAATTTCTTTTACAGAGTTCACTTATACAATCCTGCAGGCAATGGATTTCCTTCATCTGTATGAGAAGCATAACTGCAAGATGCAGATCGGCGGAAGCGACCAGTGGGGCAATATTACAACCGGGCTTGAGCTGATCCGGAAAATGATGCCTGAGGGTGCCAAAGGCTATGGTGTCACAATCCCGCTTGTAACAAAGTCGGATGGAACGAAATTCGGCAAAACAGAAAGCGGGGCAATCTGGCTCGATCCTGAAAAGACTTCTCCATATGAGTTCTATCAGTTCTGGATCAATACTGCTGATGCCGATGTCATCAAATACCTGAAATACTTCACTTTCCTCTCAAAGGAGGAAATAGAGGCGCTTGAGAACTCTCTTGCTGAGGAAGCTCATCTCCGCAAGGCGCAGAAGGCGCTTGCTGAAGAAATGACAAAGCTGATCCATGGTGAAGCAGCGCTTGAACAGGCTATCAAAATTTCAGCCGCCCTTTTCAGCGGGGATGTCAAAAACCTTACAGCGTCAGAAATCACCCAAGGCTTCAAGGATGTGCCATCCTATGAGCCGACAGGCGAAGAGAAAGGCATTGTCGACCTGCTGACGGCAGCCGGGATTTCTCCATCCAAGCGCCAGGCCCGGGAAGATGTATCGAACGGCGCCGTCTATCTGAATGGGGAAAGAATTACAGAAACAGACTATGAACTTACAGAAAAAGACCGCATTGAAGGCCAGTTCACAATCATCCGACGCGGCAAAAAGAAATACTTCCTTATCAGATATTAATCCGCAAAAAAAGGTCCGCTTCCGGCAGGAGGCGGACCTTTCTGTTTAAATGGCAAAAAGAAAGCACCAGCCAAAAGGCAGGTGCTTTCTTGTGCTTTTCCCGATTAACGAGAGTAGAATTCAACGATAAGAGCTTCGTTGATTTCAGCAGGAAGTTCGGAACGCTCAGGCATGCGAGTGAATGAACCTTCCAGTTTGTCAGCATCGAAAGTCAAATAGTCAGGCACGAAGTTGTTTACTTCGATTGCTTCCTTTACGATGTCAAGACCGCGTGACTTTTCACGCAATGTGATCGTTTGACCAGGCTGAACGCGGTATGAAGGGATATCAACGCGTCCTCCGTCAACGATGATGTGGCCGTGGTTTACAAGCTGACGAGCTTGACGGCGAGTACGAGCTAAACCTAAACGGTAAACAACGTTGTCAAGACGTGATTCTAAAAGAACCATGAAGTTTTCACCGTGCTTACCAGGCATTTTGCCGGCCTTGTCGAATAGGTTGCGGAATTGGCGCTCAGTAACTCCGTACATATGGCGAAGTTTCTGTTTTTCCTGTAATTGTAAACCGTACTCAGAAATTTTTCTGCGCTGGTTTGGACCATGTTGTCCTGGAGCGTAAGGACGCTTTTCTAATTCTTTACCAGTTCCGCTTAGAGAAATTCCAAGACGGCGGGATAGTTTCCAGCTTGGACCTGTATAACGAGCCATGAATGACTCCTCCTTGTGTTTTTATTTTGTTGTAAAATAAAAACAGATGCGTACGATCATTAAGCTCATTTTGTTTTCATGTACCTTCGCCCTAGCAGCAGCGGGTTACACAGTACCCCTTCGAATAAAAGGCTAAAACGCCATGCTTACCGGCGTTTTGGGCTAACCCGTGCTTTCCGCCTCAAAAGAGATGGGAAGCGGTGCCTTATTGAGGAACAAAATGATCACCTAAAGTGTCACATATGCTGCGATATTTTACACAAAGGATATTATATAATTTTTTTAAACTTTATGTCAAGGCATGTTTAGATTTTCCTGCAATGAATACTGCTTCGTTCTCAATTTTATCACTTCATTATGCCTGCATAGAGGGCAGTTTTTTGGAAAATATTTTTATCATATCATAACGGGGAGAATTTTCCTGTGGTATAATAGTCTTAATTAATTCTAGCAAAAGTGTTGATGAAATTGAGAGAAACAAAGAAGGAAAAACATATCCGCCTTTTCCTGGCATTATTATTTGCCGGCGTGGCCCTTGCCGCCATGTACTTTCAGCATCTCAAGCCGGGCGGTGCAGCAGAAAGCCCGCTTGCCCTTGTCATAAAGAAGGGCTCTCCGGGAGGCACAGACCCCCTCGTTGTTTTGTTTGATGAAAAAAAACAGGACCATGTGCTGGCTCTTTATGAGGTGGAAAGAGACAATGATTTTAAATTTCGTCTGATCAAGTCCGCTTCCCTGGAAAGTGCCCCTGAGAAATTGGCGGTTGACCGTGATGGTTCCGGGGTGTGGGCTGAATTGGACAGAGGCTGGGTTTATCTGGACGAAGACCTGGAAGTGCGGGACCGTGAACCGGGCCTTCGCGGCACCATCACTTCTGACGGCGATCCTTTTGAAGTAAGGAAGACTTCAGATCGTATCGTTCTCGAAGCGGACGGCCATTATGAAGTGGCCTTCAATGAAGCTGGCAGGCCAGAGAGCATCCACGCTCTCACAGCCGATCATTCTTCATGGCTTATCCTGCTTGACGGCGGGGTGAGGATTGCCTCTGGCAGGACGCTGTGACACGGCATTTTATATGAGGATGCCTATATGAACTGGATAAATAGGGTGATGATATATGGAAATGCTCAAAAGCCAGAAAATATTGTGCTTGAAAAGCCGCTTTTTTGACATGATTGATACAAATGACGGATTTATTCAGTCCGATGCTTTAATTGTGCAAATGCTTAAAGCGGTCATAGAGTTCTCTGAAGCCGCCGCTGCCTGCTTTCGGGATCCCGGGGGCAGCGTCTTCTGTGCAGGCTCCCCAGCTGGGGGAAATGGCCAGGATGGCAAGCCGGCAGGGCTCAAGGGGCCCGGGGATGACCCTTGCTGCCAGATCCCTCTTTCCGCAAGGTCAATGGATCTGGGATTCCTTGAGCTGAACGGCCTCCCTGAACCGCTGGATCAAAAAAGCCAAAGGGAGCTGGGCACTGCCTGTGCCGCCTTCATTATTAAGGCTCGGGAACTCGGGGGAATCTCGGCCAGGGAAAAGCGCTACAAGCAGCTTTTTCGCGTAACAGAGCAGTTTCATTCCTCTATGGACATGGATGCTGTCCTCGGAGAAATCATCAAAACCCTTCAGGAAGTATATCCTGACTTTACCTACTATCTAATGCTGTCGCATGACAATAACAGCCATGGGGACCTCCCGTTAAAAGACCTTGAATATGACAGTCAAAATATAGCGGCCATGCAGGCATATGTTACCGGCGCCATTCAGTTTGAGGATTCAATTTCTGAGAAGCGCTCTGTCCTGTACGCGCCTTTAAAAGGGAAGCAGGGGGTGTACGGCGTACTCCAGGTCATCGCACCGAATGCACTCGTCTTTCCTGAAAACGAAGTAGAGTTCATTTCCATACTTGCCAATACAGCAGGCGGTGCGCTTGAAAATGCCCAGCTGTATCATCAGTCGAAGAGGCTGGTTGCCGACCTCCAGCTCATAAATGAGACTTCGCACCAGCTTAATTCCAATCTTCGCCTGACGGAGACGATGACTTATATGGCTGAACAGATTATCAAGTCCTTTGATGCGGAAGAGGCAGGCTTCGTTCTTTTATCAGAAGAATCCGAACAGGTCAGCATCCTTAAAGGAAGCACTTCTTTCTTCCGTACAAGGGAATCCGGCATCTATATAAAATATATCAAGGAAAAAATCAGGCAAGACAAGGACAGCCTGTTTATTGGCGAACTTGACCTCCGGAACGATGCCTTGATCGAGCAGTTTAAATCCGTCATGGCGGTCCCGATGTCCCAGTCTGGTGTACTGAAGGGATTTGCCCTTATCCTGCACAGAGATCCTTATCACTTTTCGTTTGAGACATTTAAGCTTCTTCAGTCCTTAATCCATCATTCAACTTTGGCTCTTACGAACTCAATGCTGAGAGAGGAGCTTGAAAAGATGGTCGTTACAGATCACCTGACCAGGCTTTTTTCCAGGAATTATCTGGATGAACGGATACACCAGTCATTAAGCGAGGATGCTGAGGGTGCATTTATCCTGGTGGATATTGATAATTTCAAGTTTGTCAATGATACATACGGCCATCAGGTCGGTGATGAAGTCATTGTCCAGGTGGCCGGGATCATTGTAAACAGCATCCGCAGCACCGATGTTGCTGCCAGATGGGGAGGAGAAGAGCTGGCCATTTATCTGCCCTCTATTTCCCTGGAAACAGGAGTTGCGATTGCAGAGCGGATCGTCAAGAAAGTCTCTGAAACTACAAATCCCGTTGTCACCATTTCCTGTGGGGTGTCCCATTGGAACACGGAAAGGGAGGATTCATATTCGTGGCTGTTCAAGCGGGCTGATAAAGCTCTTTATACTGCGAAAGAATCCGGAAAAAACCAGGTTGTGGTCCAGGGATTCAGCATTTCTTAAAGGCAGGCTAAACAAAGCCTGTCTTTTTCCTGTTCCTTTCCCATTCAAATTGCTTTCCAAAAGCGAAAAAATAACATATCCTGTAAGTGAGGAATATTGTAAACGCTTTCAATTCAAGGGGGATATATGATGGAGAAGAAGAACGTGCGGTTCGAGACAAAGGTGATCCATGAAGGTTATGATGCCCGGGAATTTAAAGGGAGTCTCGCACCTCCAATTTTTCAAACCTCAACGTTTGTGTTCGATAATGCAGAACAGGGTGAACGGAGGTTTTCGGGAGAAGAAGACGGATACATCTATTCGCGGCTCGGCAATCCGACTGTTTCTGTCCTTGAAGAGAGGATGGCTGCACTTGAGCAGGCTGAGGCGGCATTGGCCTTCAGCTCGGGGATGGCTGCTGTTTCCGCGGTTCTGGTTGCCCTGACAAAGGCGGGAGACCATATATTATGTTCCCAGGGAGTATATGGGTGTACATTTGGACTTCTTCAGCTGATGAAAGAGAAATACAATATCAAGCATGATTTTTCATTGATGGAATCGAAGGAGCAGCTGCTGCAGGCAATCAGGCCGGAGACCGCCTGTTTATATATTGAAACGCCAATCAACCCGACTATGAAGCTAGTTGATCTGGAAATGGCCGTGGAGGCTGCCAGGGAAAAGGGGATCCCGGTTATAGTGGATAACACTTTCTGCTCGCCGTATCTGCAAAATCCGCTGTCATTGGGCTGCGACATTGTCATCCACAGTGCAACTAAATATATATGCGGGCACGGAGATGTGATCGCCGGCATTGCTGCGGGCAGGAAAGAGCTGATGGATGAAATCTCCTTTACAACCCAAAAGGATATCGGGGGCGTTATATCCCCATTTGATGCCTGGCTTCTTTTAAGGGGGCTGAAGACTTTGCCGGTCAGGATGGACCGCCACACCAGCAATGCGGAAAAGCTGGCTTCATATTTAAAAGGGCATCCAAAGGTAACGGATGTTTATTATCCCGGCGATCGGGAGCATAAAGATTATCCTGTCATGCAAAAGCAAATGAGAAGCGGAGGCGGGATTTTGTCTTTTTCAATTACAGGCACCAAGGAGACTGCCCAGAAATTCATGAATCAGCTTCAATTCATTAAAATTGCTGTCAGCCTCGGAGACGCGGAAACGCTTATCCAGCATCCTGCCACCATGACACACTCGGTGATCCCGCCGGAAACCAGGGAGAAAATGGGGATAACGGACACCATGCTCAGGCTGTCTGCCGGCCTTGAAGCATGGGAAGACATCCGGGATGATTTGGAGCAGGCATTTTCTTCAATCTGATAAGAATGGTCCGGTACAGAATGATGGCAAAAAAATTGAATGCCCCCGACCTTCTGCCGGAAGAATATAAACAGCAAAGATTTTTTATCAGAAGCTAACCATAAAGGAGGAAATATCATGGATATGACAGTTGCATGGACTGGAAAAATGGCGTTTGCGGGGGCTGCGCCTTCCGGCCATAAAATTGTGATGGATGCATCCGGGGAAGCCGGGGGAGAGAATTCGGGGGCAAGGCCTACAGAGCTCTTATTGAGCGCAGCGGCAGGCTGCACCGGGATTGATATTATTTCCATCCTGAAAAAGATGCGGCTTGAGCCAGTTTCCTTCCAGATGGACATTAAAGGGTCAAGGGCTGAGGAGCATCCGAAAAGATTCACAGATATCCACATCCATTATGCATTAGAGGGTGAGCTTCCGGAAGATAAAGTGATCCGGGCCATCCGGCTCTCAAAGGATAAATACTGCTCTGTATCCAAGTCTTTGAATGCGGATATCACGGTCAGCTATTCCATTAACGGGTCTGCCGGCGGGCAGCAGCTGTAATATCCGTTCTAAAAAGGCAGCAAAAAAGCAGCAAAAAAGCCTGATTCCAAGCGGAACAGGCTTTTCTCTTATTTTATAGATGCTTTACAAGTGTTTCAACAAAGTCTTCAAGGCCCTGCTGGTCGATTTCGTCAAAACGGTTCTTTTCAGGAGAATCAATATCAAGGACGCCAAATACTTCTGCATCCTTAATGATCGGAACCACAATTTCCGATTGTGATGCAGCATCACAGGCAATATGTCCTGGGAATGCATGGACATCCTCAATGCGCAGTGTCTCGCGTTTTTGGGCTGAAGTGCCGCAGACGCCTTTGCCTAGCGCAATCCTTACACATGCAGGAAGTCCCTGGAAAGGGCCGAGGACAAGCTCCCCATCTTCCATGATATAAAAGCCGGCCCAGTTAATGCGGTCCAGAAATTGATTCAGTAGCGCTGCTGCATTGCTGAGATTGGCAATTCGGTTTGGCTCTCCTTCCAAAAGAGCATGAAGCTGTTTATTTAATAATACATAATTTTTTTTGCGGTCTTCGCTGTATGTTTCGACTGTAAACAACGTATTTCCCTCCACTATTCCGAGAATTATTATTCATTCTATCAAATCCGGATGAAAATGAGGAGACTTTGTCGATATTTTTTAAAAGGACTACCGGAAAATAAAAAGAATGTTTAAATAAAGAAAGATGATTGCATGGATTGTCGAGCTATTAGCACTTTCTGCTGTCTTAGTCCCTGTTATCCATTCTGCGTTGTGCCAATGGGAATTTAGGAAGCGAGGTAGGAATATGAAAAAAAATTCAAAAGATGCCATTACAGCTGCAGCAATTGCCCTTTTTAATACAAATGGGTTCACTGGCACATCCATCCGCGATATTGCCGCGAAAGCAAAGGTGAATGCCGCCAATATAGCTTACTATTTTCACAATAAACATGGGCTGCTGGAGCATTGTTTCACTGAATTCTTTGAGGGATACATCGCCGAAATTGAAAAGGGCTATTCTTATTTGCACCTGGGGCCGGCTGCAGCGTTAAAAAATACTGCTGAAAACATCCTGATGTACCATTGCCGGGATATTCATCTTACCCGGTTCATCCTGAGGGAGATTTCACTCGATTCCCAGGTGGTAAGGGAAATCATGTCAACTTATTTGATGAAAGAGAAATATTACTTGAGTAAGATTTTTGAAATCGGGATAAGAGCGAAGGAATTCCGCTCTCAGCATCCCAGTTATTTGATCATCCAGTTCAAAGGGCTCTTGTCGATGCCATTTTTAAATATGCAGTATGTGTCAGAGGTGCTTCACGTTTTTCCGAACGAAAGGTACTTTGCAGATAAATACCTGGCTGAAATCTTTAATTGGATTGACGGATCTGTCCGGGAAAAAGCTGTAAGGGAAATCGTTTTGGCCAACTAGCTCTCCAAAGGAAAATAGCTGAAGCCCTGACCCAGCTCTTTTGCCTGGTGTGCATCTGAACCATAGACGAGCGGGATGCCAAGTGACTTTGCTTGCGATGCTGCCCATTCAGGCGGATAAGGTTCCCGGCAGAGCGGTTTCGCGGTGCCGGCCCCGTTGCAGTCCAGCTCATATCCGTGAAGCTTTATCAATTGAAGGATATCTGAAATCTCCTGTTTGTCTTCAAAGCCGGCAGGATATTTTTTTTGGAATTTATGGATCAGGGAAATATGTCCGATCCTCTGCGGCTTATTGGGACCCAGGTCAGCGGCAATCGATCTTCTGACCGTTTCATAGTATTTTCTATAAACAGCCTCTGCGGAGCCGTAGCGGCTGATCATCGAGGCGAAAAGCTCCGGGCTGTAATCGGCGCAGTCATACTGCCCATCATGATACAAAAAGTGGACCGACAGAATGCTGTCATCCAGAAGATGTCCGACCTTTGACAGGAAGCTGCCTGTTTCTTTTTCAAATCCTTCGATAAAATCCACTTCGAGCCCCGCATTGATTTTGATTTTATTTTTGTAAATAGCTTTTACACGGCTGATTTCTTCGAAGTAGGCTCCGAGGTCATCTTCCTGCATGGCGCTGTCCCGGGCAGGGGCTGTGTCGGTGAAACCATCGGGGAGAGGAGCATGCTCAGTAAAAGTCAGTTCTGCAAAACCAAGCGAAAGAGCCCTGTCGATATACTCTTCAAAAGCATCCTTAGAACCATGGGGGCAAAAGGGTGTATGTATATGTCCATCCCTTAGCATAGAGGCAGCACTCCAATCAGTATAATATTAAAAATGCGAATTATTTGTAATGCTGCAAAACGTATTGTTCAATTAGAAGTGACAAGGTTAAAAGAGTAACTCTCTGCGCCTTTTTCCGGGATGAGCACAAGTTGCATCGTTCAATGAGGGAGCTTTGGAACAGGCTCTTCTGAACCCCGGGTTTTGCACAAAAACGTCAAGCAGGTTATAATAGCAAGTTTCTCTCAAAAAAAAATAAATTAATAGTCAAAAATTGTCGTTTACATGGTATCATAAAAACATTGAACTGCAAATTTCAAGTTTTTTTTACATAGATCAATCAGTTATCAGCTCGGCAGCAGAACAGGGGGCTTTCAATGGAATACATAATTGGAGGAATAGTGATTGCGATTGCACTATTTCTGACGGGATATCTAATGAAAAAGAAGTATTATAAAGAAATAGACCGGCTGGAAGGCTGGAAGATGGATATAACGGACAGGCCGGTCCTCGACGAGATGTCCAAGGTCAAGCAGCTGAATATGACAGGCCAGACAGAGGAACTGTTCGAACGCTGGAGAAATGAGTGGGATGATATCGTTACAGGGCAGCTTCCTGGTGTGGAGGAGCTGCTGTTTGATGCTGAGGAATATATCGACCGCTACCGCTTTAAGAAGGCAAAGGAAGTTCAGCAGGCAATCGGTGAGAGCCTTGCAGGCATAGAGGATAAAATAAAATCCCTCCTTGCTGAAATCAATGAGCTGGTCGGAAGCGAAGAAAAGAACCGCACCGAGATTGATGTACTCAAAGATCTGTACAGGGAATGCAAAAAGGCGCTGCTCGCCCATCGGCATACCTATGGAAAGGCTGAAACCATCCTGGGCATCCAGCTTGATGAAGCATTTGCGAAGTTCCAGGACTTTGAGGACCGGACAGCAAACGGCGACTATCTGCAGGCAAGGGAAATCGTCCTGACCATCCAGACCCAGCTTGACAGCATCCAGAAGAAAATGGAAGCAATCCCCGATTTGCTGGTGGATGCCGGGTCCAATATCCCATCCCAGCTTCTCGAGGTGAGAGAAGGTTTCCGTGAGATGGAGCAGCAGGGTTATATCCTCGGGCATGTGGACGTGGAGAAGGAAACAGAGTCATTAGAGAAAGAAGCGGCAGATTATCTTGCCAGGATCGAACGCACAGAGACTGAAGAAGCGCAGAAGGGCCTTGAGGACATCAAGCAGAGAATCGATGCGCTCTATGACCTGCTTGAAAAAGAAGTGTACGCAAGGAAGTTCATCCAATCGCATGATGAAAAGGTCCGCACAGAACTGTATAATGCCAAGGATGCGAACTTTATGCTGAAAAAGGAGCTCGGCATCGTCCAGCAAAGCTACCATCTCCAGGAAAAGGACGAAGAAACACACAGCCTGCTGGAAACGAAGCTTGCCAAGCTTTTTAAACGCTTTGAAATACTTGAGCATAAAATCAGCACCCAAAGCTCTGCCCATTCGGTTCTCGGGGAAGAATTGGAATATATCAAGAATGAACTGGAAACATTGTCTGATGAGCAGGTCCATTTTGCCGAAAAGCTGCAGGCCTTAAGGAAGGACGAGCTTGCTGCACGGGAAAAGGTGAAGGAAATAAGCAAGAAGCTGGCCGAAACGATCAGGCTTGTATCCAAAAGCAATATACCGGGTTTGTCCCAGAACTACCGGTACTTGATGGAAGATACGAAGGAAAGCATCCAAAATGTCATCGATAAGCTTGATGAACAGCCCCTGGATATACCTGCAGTCCAGCAGTACCTGGAAATAGCGGTCATGACGGCTGATAAAGCTGCAGACAGCACGGCTGAAATGATTGAGACCGTCCAGCTGGCCGAAAAGGTTATCCAGTATGGAAACAGATATAGAAGCAAGTATCCTTCGATTGCTAAAGCACTGAGGGAAGCGGAGGATTCATTCAGGAACTATAATTATAAAGAGGCACTGGAGCAGGCCGCTTCGTCTATTGAAGAGATAGAGCCCGGAGCTTTGAAGAGAATAGAAGAAATGATCGGCGAAAAAGAAAATGCATAAAAAACCAGATCTGCTTTGGCAGATCTGGTTTTTTATTTTAGGGAAATAATGGACCAGGCTATTCGGCTGCCTTCCTGCCCCTGCGGGCAATGAGCAGGCCGAGCAGGCCTCCGGCAATGGCCGGAAGGATCCAGCCGATTCCCTCTGCATAGAGAGGAAGAAATCCCAGCAAACCTGAAAAAATACGGGTATCTGCACCGGCAGCTTTTATGGCATAAATCATGCTGATCAGGCCTGTCGGAATCAGGGCACCTATATAAACCGCTCTGTGGCCGCCAAAGGCATGGTGAAGAAAAGAAAGCAACACCAGTACGATTGCCGGCGGATAGATCATGGTGAGCATTGGCAAAGATACTGAAATGAGCTGCGTCAGGCCGATGTTCGCGATCACCATGCTGAAAAAGGACAAAGTCAGCACAAAGGTCCTGTAAGATATGGCCGGCAAAATTTTCGAGAAATACTGCGCACAGGAAGAAACAAGTCCAATAGAAGTGGTAAGGCAGGCAAAAGTAATGGCCAGCCCAAGGATCACAGCCCCGAAAGATCCGAACAGATGGGAAGCGGCGGCGGAAAGAAGAGCTCCCCCGTTTTCCTGGAATCCAATGGATTCTTCACTGGATGCTCCAATATATGCGAGCGAAAGGTAAACAAGCATAAGGGCAGCTGCAGCAATGAGTCCGGAATAGATGCATGTTTTGGCAATCTGCCTTGGGCTGCTGATGCCTCTTTCCTTTATTGATCCAATCACAACTATGCCGAATACAAGGGCTGCGATTGCGTCCATGGTCAAGTAGCCTTCGAGAAATCCATTAAAAAAAGGAGTCTCGGCATATGCACCTTTGGCAGCCATTGGCTTTCCCAAAGGGGTGATTATGCTCTTTACAGCCAGAACAGCTAATATAGCAAGAAGAATCGGCGTGAATAGTTTCCCGATCCTGTCCACGAGCTTAGATGGATTCATTGAAAGCCATGCTGTGACGGCAAAAAAGATAATGCTATAAATAAGCAGCGCCATCCCATACTTAGATACGGTATCAGGCAAAAACGGAGTAACACCAATCTCGTATGCGACGGTCCCGGTCCGCGGAATTCCAAACAGCGGCCCGATGGCCAGATACAGAAGCAAAGTAAAGACAGCCCCGAAAATAGGATGGACCCTGCCGGCCAGTGTACGGAGGTCTCCAGCTTTGGCAATGCTGATGACTCCCAAAAGCGGAAGACCGACACCGGTAATAAGAAATCCAAAGATGGCTTTTCCCATGCTGACACCAGATTCCTGGCCGAGATATGGAGGGAAAATCATATTTCCTGCCCCAAAGAAAAGAGCGAAAAGCATTAGTCCTATTGCAATTGTTTCTCTGCCGGATAGGCTTTTATTATTCATAATAATCCTCCATGACAGTCTATCGAAATGTTTAGAACATTTTACATACTAACACAGGAAGCTGAAAATATGTCTAATGGAATGATAATCAAAACATTCTGACTCATTTTCCGGGCTTTTGTTCTGTTTAGGCTTCCAAAAGAGAATATATAAAATTATGCAGATGAAAACATTGTCCTAGTATGATAAGATTTACTATTGGCTAAACGGTTTTTCAAGGAAGGGGAAGACCCATGATTTACTTTGATAATAGTGCAACAACAAAACCATATAAAGAAGTGCTTGATTCATTTAATAAGGTGGCCTCAGATTACTTTGGCAATCCCTCGTCTTTGCACGGGATCGGGGGCATGGCAGAAAAGCTCCTTTCACAGGCCCGGCTGCAGATCGCGCATCTGCTTGGGGCCGATCAGAAAGAAATATTCTTTACTTCCGGCGGAACCGAAGGAAACAACCTGGCTGTAAAAGGGACTGCAATGATGCATAAAGGCAGGGGACGCCATCTTATTACGACTGCTTCTGAGCATTCTTCAGTGGCAGAAGCGTTTGAACAGCTGAAAGAGCTGGGATTCCGTGTTACGTATATACCTGTCGATCAAGACGGAAGAATCAGGCCTGAGGATATAGAGGCTGCCATATGCAGCGATACGATTCTCGTAAGCGTCATCCATGTCAATAATGAGGTCGGCACTATCCAGCCGATTGCTGAAATCGGCAAAATGCTTAAAAAATATTCAAAAGTGCTTTTCCATGTAGATCATGTACAGGGCATTGCGAAGGTTCCGCTCGTTCTTCGTGAGAATGACATAGATCTTTGCACCATTTCTGCCCATAAATTTCATGGCCTCAAGGGTACAGGTGTGCTATATATCAGGGAAGGCATCAAGCTTTCTCCCCTGTTTTCCGGCGGAAGCCAGGAATGGAACCAGCGGAGCGGGACGGAGAATGTGCCTGGAATCGTCAGTATGGCCAAGGCACTGAGAATCAGCCTTGAGAGGTGCAGGACTGGACTGGAGGAGCTTAATCACGTGAAAGCTGTGCTGAGGAAAGGCCTGGAATCCATGGAAGGAATCACCGTCCATACTCCGCTTGAAGGCTCGGCGCCGCATATCCTGAATTTTTCAGCACCTGGCTTAAAGGCAGAAGTATTTGTGCATTCCCTTGAAGAAAAAAATATATATGTCTCAACCACAAGCGCCTGCTCCTCGAAAAAGAAGGCTGTCAGCAGGACGCTGCTGTCGATGGGCATTCCTGAAGAGGCTGCCGCAAGCAGCATCAGGATCAGCCTTTCTTATGATAATACAGCAGAGGAAGCAGAAGCTGTGCTGCAGGCGATAGAAGAAACAGCAAAAAAGCTGAGGAAGGTATTGAAATAGATGAATTATGACCGTATATTAATCCGCTATGGAGAAATTTCAACAAAAGGCAGAAATAGAGGGAAGTTTGTCGAAAAGCTGAAAAGAAGCATTAAAAAAGTGCTGCACAGCTATCCGGCCATCCGGATCGAGGGGCAGAGGGACCGGATGTTCATCCAGCTTAACGGCGAAAATGGGGATGAGATCATCGAGAAGCTGAAAGGGGTCTTCGGCATCCAATCTTTTAGTCCTGCTGTGAAAACTGAAAAAGATATAGAAAAAATCAAGGAAGCTGCCCTCGAACTTTTTAAGCGGGTGTACCAGGATGGAAATACCTTTAAGGTATCGGCGCGGAGAGCGGATAAGAGCTTTCACCTTGATACCGGAGAACTGAACCATGCCCTCGGGTCTCATCTGCTGAGGAATATGGAAGACCTGAAGGTGGATGTGAAGAAGCCTGATATCAATCTCCAGGCTGAAATAAGGCCGGAAGCCGCATATCTGTCATGTGAAAATATCCAGGGGGCCGGAGGGATGCCGGCAGGCTCGAGCGGCAAGGCGATGCTCATGCTTTCAGGAGGGATAGACAGCCCGGTTGCAGGCTATCTATCCATGAAGAGAGGGCTTGCCATAGAGGCAGTCCATTTCTACAGCCCGCCTTTCACCAGCGAGAGATCCAAGCAAAAAGTGGTTGACCTGGCGGAAAAGCTTGCAGGATATTCAGGGCAGATGGTCCTCCATATTGTTCCTTTTACAGAGATCCAGCAGCTCATCCAAAAGCAAGTGCCTGAAAATTATACAATGACGACAACAAGAAGGCTGATGCTGAAAATTACGGATCTGATCCGGGAGAAGCATGAAGGGCTCGCAGTCATCACCGGTGAAAGCCTTGGGCAGGTTGCAAGCCAGACACTTGACAGCATGTACGCCATCAACGAAGTGACAAGCACCCCGGTCCTGCGTCCGCTGATTGCCATGGATAAATCGGATATCATTGAGATTGCTCAAGATATTGATACCCATGACATATCCATCAGGCCTTACGAAGATTGCTGCACCGTATTTGTCCCGGCTTCGCCGAAAACGAAGCCTAAGCTTGAAAAGGCAGCATTTTATGAAAGCTTCGTTGATTTTGACACGCTCATTGAAAAAGCCGTGGACAATCTTGAAACCATCCATATCAAGCCGTATGAAGCCGGTAACGACAGTGAGGACGATCTTTTCTAGGGAGAATGAAAAACCGGACGGAATGTTGAAAACATTACCAATTTAAATTTGTATGAAGCCATGTGATTCTACACATTCTAAACTCACAAGGAGGTGAGATCACATGGCAAGCAGCAACAACTCTAACCAGCTTCTAGTACCTGGCGTACAGCAAGCTCTTGACTCAATGAAATACGAAATCGCTACTGAATTTGGTGTAAACCTTGGCGCAGAAACAACTTCACGTGCTAACGGTTCAGTAGGAGGAGAAATCACTAAGCGTTTAGTTCAAATGGCTGAACAACAGCTTGGAGGTTTCCAACGTTAATTGAAAAATAAATAATATGGCTACAAAGGAGCAGGCTGACCAGCCTGCTCCTTTACTTTTTGTTATACATTTTAAAATTTTTCAAAAATTATGTATACTATAAACATAACGATACAATTTCAGAATAGGAGGACATGTAATATGAAGCGTGAAGATCTGCTGGCGCCGGAAAGATATAATCTGGTCTCTGAAATGGAAAAGTTTGCTGAAGGTCCTGAAAGGTCAGCCCTCCTTTGGGAAAGCGGGGAAGGAGAGAAAAAGGACATTACATATGCCGGGCTCATGTCCAATGCCAATAAAATTGGAAACGTTTTCTCGGAAAACGGCCTGACTCAGGGAGATGTAATCCTGATCATGGTCCCGCGCCTGATAGAGGCTTACCAGACGTACATAGCAGCACTTAAGATGGGGCTGGTTGTCATTCCCTGCTCTGAGATGCTCCGGTCTAAAGATATTCAGTACAGGATCAATCATGGCGATGTGAAAGCCATTGTATGCTTTTCGCCGTTTACAGAGCAGTTTGCAGATGTTTCTGAAGCAGCGAACCTGCCTAAGTTTGTGATAGGAGAGCCTGTGCCAGGCTGGATCCCGCTGGATGAAAAGATGGACGCAGCCTCTGATATCATGGAAACAGCCGGGACTGGCAGAGATGATATGGCTTTCCTGTCCTATACTTCCGGTACAACGGGCAATCCCAAGGGCGTTGTACATACACATGGCTGGGCATATGCACACCTCCGTGCAGCCGGGCCCAACTGGCTTTGCATCAATGAGGGGGATACTGTCTGGGCAACTGCCGGCCCCGGCTGGCAGAAATGGATATGGAGCCCTTTCCTCTCTGTGCTGGGATCAGGGGGAACAGGACTGGTGTATTCAGGTAAATTTGAGCCGAAAAAATATCTTTCACTTCTTCAGGATTACAAAGTCAATGTCCTTTGCTGCACGCCTACAGAGTACAGACTGATGGCTAAGGCCGACAATCTTGCTGAATACAGCCTCCCGGAACTTCATAGTGCAGTTTCAGCCGGGGAGCCGCTTAACCGCGAAGTGATTGACACTTTTAAAAAGCATTTTGATATCGAGGTGCGTGACGGATATGGCCAGACAGAAAATACCCTGCTCGTAGGCATTACCAAGGGCATGGAGCTTAGGCCCGGTTCTATGGGCAAGCCGATCCCGGGCAATACGGTAGAAATCGTCAATGAAGACGGGCAAGCATGTGATCCCGGGGAAGTGGGGGACATCGCCGTTCATATTGAAACTCCCGCATTATTTAAAAATTATTATAAAGATCCCGAACGGACAGCTATGCAATTCCGGGGTGAATATTATGTAACCGGAGACAAAGCGAAGAAAGATGAAGACGGGTACTTCTGGTTCGAAGGCCGTGGAGATGATATTATCATCAGCTCCGGATACACGATCGGGCCGTTTGAGGTGGAGGATGCCCTGGTCAAGCACCCGTACGTCAAGGAATGTGCTGTCGTGGCGAGCCCGGACGAAATCCGCGGTGCAATCGTCAAAGCCTTTATCGTCCTGCAGGATGCTATCCCCGAAGATCAGCCGGAACTTGTCAAAACTTTGCAGGAGCATGTAAAGGAGCTGACAGCACCTTATAAATATCCGCGCAAGATCGAGTTTCTTCCAGAGCTCCCAAAGACTGCCTCAGGCAAGATACGCAGGGTGGAGCTGAGGAAAAAAGAAATGGAGGAGGCTGCCCGAAGCTAAGCTGGTATCCAGCTGGGAGCTCCTCTAAAAAGATTTCCGCTGAGCTTTTTTAAAGCTCAGTTTTTTTGTGTCCCGAAAGAAGATATAATCATAGCAGCAGGCACTGCGGATCTTTAAAGTGCAGAATAGGAAGCAAAGGAGCAAAAAAGAAGATGCGGACACTATGGCATGGAAAACATATATACACTCTTCAGGAAGAAGGGCATAAAGCCGAAGCGGTCATGACGGAAAATGGAAAGATTCTGGCAGTCGGGCCGTTTGAAAAATTGAAAAAAAACTACTCTGTTAAATCTGCTGATATAAGGGATCTTAAGGGAAGCTTGATGCTGCCCGGATTTGTGGACAGCCACATGCACTTGATCGGACATGGGGAAAGGCTGATAAGGCTTGACCTGTCCGGCTGCACCTCAAAGACAGAGGTGCTTGGGGCTGTGAAGGAGTATGCAGGGAAGTTTCCCGAAGGCAGCTGGATCATCGGCGAAGGCTGGAATGAAAATCTATGGGACCTCCCTGACCCCATATTGGCAAGGGAGCTTGATGAAGCGGTCCCTGACCACCCTGTATGCCTGAAGAGGATATGCCGGCACGCAATCGCCGTCAATTCTAAAGCATTGGAAGCAGGCGGAATTACTGCGGATACAATCTGCCCTCCAGGCGGGGTCATTGAAACAGATGAAGCAGGCCTGCCATCAGGACTGCTGAAGGATCAGGCCCAGGAGCTTATTTTTTCTATTCTGCCGGGTGCATCGGGAGAGTATCTTGAAACGGCAATGCGTGCAGCCATCCAGGATGCCTATGCACTGGGCCTGACAGGGGCACATACAGAGGACCTGAATTATTATGGGGGCTTCCAGGGAACTTATGGGACATTCAAGAAGGTCATCGGTGAAGATAAGCTGCCTTTCCGCGCACATTTGCTCGTCCATCATGAGGTTATCCATGAGATGAAGCTTGAGGGCGGGCATTATCTTGGCGGGGATGAGTGGATAGAATTCGGGGCAATGAAGATTTTTTCTGACGGTGCTTTGGGAGGCCGGACAGCTTTGCTGAGCCATCCGTATGCAGATGATCCATCAACCTCAGGGGTGGCCATTTTTACACAGGATCAGCTTGATGGACTCTTGAAAAAGGCCAGGGAACTGGACATGCCTGTTGCTATACATGCCATCGGTGACAAGGCTTTTGAGATGTCGCTGAACAGCATCGAAAGATATCCTCTGAAAGGAAAGGGCAGGGACCGGCTCATCCATGCGCAGATACTGCGGAAAGAACTGATTCCAAGGGCAAAAAAGCTTCCACTCATACTGGATATCCAGCCAAGATTTCTGGCTTCCGACTTTCCGTGGGTCATCAGCAGGATCGGCGAAGAGCATATGGATTATTGCTATGCCTGGAAAACGCTGCTTGATGAGGGCATCCCTTGTGCAGGGGGATCAGATGCGCCAATAGAACAAGCTGATCCTCTCCTCGGCATCCATTCTGCGGTTACAAGGACCAGCAGCGATGATCCCGGGAGGATTGCCTATATAAAAGAGGAAGCATTGTCCATGTATGAAGCTGTTTCTTTATACACAAAAGGGAGCGCCTATGCCGTCTGCCATGAAGATGACAGGGGAATGATCAAGGAAGGATATCTCGCTGACTTCACAATCCTGGATATGAATATATTTGAGGAAGACTCAGAGGCCCTTTTGCGTACCAAAGTCAATGAGACAGTCATAGGCGGAAAAACCGTATATAAGCGCGGGCAGGATTAAATGAGCGAAGGCCTGTTAAAACGAATAGGTTGCCTGTTTTTTTCTTTTGGCTTTATAATTATTCGATACTAGAAAGAATCGAGGCCAAACAATTATGATAGAAAATGAAGTAAAACAAGGGGCTCTGTTCGCTGGGCTGTCTTATTTAATATGGGGCTTACTGCCGGTCTACTGGAAGCTTCTCAATCATGTGAATGCGGATGAAATCCTGGCCAGCCGGGTTTTCTGGTCTTTCATCTTTATGCTGGCCGTACTTGCGCTTACAAGGAAATGGCCGGCCTTTATCCAGACATTAAGAGGGATACAGGACAACAAGAAGCAAATGCTTGCTCTGACAATTGCCTCTCTGCTTATAAGCTGCAACTGGTTCATATACATTTGGGCAGTCAATTCCGGCCAGATGATTGAAGCGAGCCTTGGATACTATATCAATCCGCTGGTCAGTGTCCTTCTGGGAATAGTCGTTCTGAAAGAAAAGCCTTCCTCTGCGCAGGCAGTTTCTTTCCTGCTGGCTGCGGCGGGTGTGCTTATCATGACCTTCTCTTATGGGAGATTTCCATGGATTGCGGTTACGCTTGCTTTATCGTTTGGCCTTTACGGCCTGGCCAAAAAACTGATCAAGGTGGAATCTGCCATAGGACTGACGCTCGAAACCATGGTTGTCATGCCTTTGGCACTTGGGTATCTGATCTATCTATTTGCAGATGGGACGCAGTCATTCCTGGCCATTTCAGCAGGGACGGATCTCTTGCTGATCGGTGCAGGGGCGGCCACTGCCATCCCGCTTCTGTATTTTGCCAAAGGGGCACAGAAAATCCCGCTCTCCATGCTCGGTTTTCTGCAGTATATCGCCCCGACATTGACACTGCTGCTCGGCATTTTTGTATATGATGAGCAATTTACAGGGACTCACCTGATTGGGTTCGTGTTCATTTGGCTTGCTTTGACAGTCTACTCGCTGTCCAAGACTAAGTTATTTGCCAATATGAAATGGAAACATGGGAAAGGGCTGGGGATGTAAAAAGGAAGAGGCAACGGCCTCTTCCTTTTTTAATTGTTACAGAAAACTTCTCTTAACTTTTTCCCAGAAGGAGTTGTCTTTAAGTTTGACGGTTTTAATTTCTTTTCCGCTCAGTCTTGCTTCAATTTTTTCGACATGCTGGATGCTTAGTGCTTCGTTGTCCATTCCCATTGTCGGGTGGTCATTGCCATCCTGGATGACTCTAAGGGTCAGGCTGCGGCCGCTGCTAAGGATGAATGAAGAGCCCAGTGTCCTGTAGCGGTTATTGTTCAGGGATGCCAGTTCGCTGACCTGGAGGCAAGGGAGCATAGGGTCGACGATGGCGCCGTTCACCGATTTATTATAGGCGGTGCTGCCTGTCGGGGTCGCAACGATCATTCCGTCGCCCCTGAAGGTTTCGAAATGGAGATTATCAATAAATACATCCATTACAAATGTTTTGATGATTGCGGAACGGATACTGAATTCATTCAGGCAATAAAAGGAGGATTCATCATCCACCTTTATCTCCATGGTCGGATATCTTCTGACTTCTATCTGCTCGTTAGCCATTGCTTCTATCATTTTGGATGTGTCATCAAGATGGAAATCGCAGTACATGCTTAATGAGCCGGTTGTAGAGATGCCCGCGTACAGGCAGTCTTCGCGGAAACCGGTCTTGCGGACACCCTGAAGAAAGGTCCCGTCACCGCCAATGCTTACAATGATATTAGCTTGTTTAAAGTCATTGACTATAGTAAAGCCGTATTTTTCGGCAAGCTCATAAAGATGGCCTGCTTTTTCCATCATTTCTGAATCTTTCTTATGGTGAAAATATAAGTTTCGGCGCGTCACTTTCATTCCTCCCATTTAAAATGATAATATTTGCGTATGATTGGTATTTTGCGGCAATAACGTTTATTGTCATCAGTGTACATGTTTTTGAAACATTTTAAAAGTTATTGCGTATTAACACTTGGAAAAGGAAAAAAGGAGGAGAAGATATGAATGGAAAGAGATGGGCGGCTCTCGGAATAGCTGGCGCACTGCTGTTTTTCTCCATTATTACCAGTGTGCTGTCGACTTTCGCATTCAGAAATGCCGAAAGCACCTTTGCGGATTTATTTTCGGCAGATGAAGAATTTGCCGAAGAAATCATTGAACCGGGCAGCAGCACAAAGAAGATTGCTGTCCTGAATGTAGATGGGGCGATCCAGGATGCCGGAGATGCCAGCTCCCTGTTTGCCAGCCCGGGCTATAACCACAAATCTTTCATGAAGAAGCTGGATCATGTTAAAGAGGATGATGGCGTGAAAGCAGTCATTCTCCGTGTGAATTCCCCGGGGGGCGGGGTAGTGGAAAGCTCGGAGATCCATGATAAGATCGTGGAAATCCAGAAGGAAGCGAAAAAGCCTGTGTACATATCAATGGGATCCATGGCTGCTTCCGGCGGCTATTATATTTCTGCGCCTGCAGAAAAAATCTTTGCCAGCCCTGAAACGCTCACAGGCTCCCTCGGTGTCATCATGCAGGGGTACAATTATGCAGGACTCGCCGAAAAATATGGCGTGGAATTTGTGACGATCAAGAGCGGGCCTTATAAGGACATCATGAGTCCTACAAGGGATATGACAGAAGAAGAGAGGGAAATCCTCCAGTCTATGATTGACAATTCTTATGAAGGTTTTGTCAAAGTCATTTCAGAAGGAAGAGGAATCCCGGCAGACCAGGTCAGGAAAATTGCCGACGGACGGATTTATGACGGACGCCAGGCGAAAGAGCTGAACCTGATTGATGGCTTCGGCTTCTTTGACGACGTTGTCAAAGAACTGGAGAAAGACCATAAGCTTAAGGGTGCACAGGTAGTCAGCTATTCGGAAAATATGGCCATCGGCTCCCTGTTCGGCATGGGTGCGCGGAAAGTGATGGGCGATGATATCGAAATGGCCGGCATGATGAAGCTTTTGTCACAGCCGAATGCCCCGCGCCTGATGTATATGTACTCAGAATGAGGAGGAATGGCAAATGACCACATTAGACAGCAATTTGGAAAAAGATTTGCCAGCTGACAATCATTCACCTTCCAGCCCGCCTTATGAAGATCATTTGGCAGCACCCCGCTTTGCCGGTTTCTGGATGAGGTTCTGGGCCTATCTGGCCGATCTCATTGTCATTGGAAGCATCAGCCGCATCATCGTGTACCCGATTTTTCGGGCGGCGGGTCTTTCCTTTGCTGATTCCGGGATTTTCACCCCGGCGAATATTGCCGCCGCCGTGATTTTCTACACCTATTTTGTCCTGATGACAAAGTATTTCCGGCAGACCCTCGGGAAAATGATTTTTGGACTTAAGGTAGTCAGCCTTAAAGATGAAGAAATGTCCTGGAGCACTATATTGTTTAGGGAGTGGATCGGGCGCTTCATTTCCGCCACTATTTATATTGGCTACATCATTGTCGCTTTTCTGCCGAAAAAACAGGGGCTTCATGACCTGTTTGCAGATACAAGCGTGATTCATGAAAGAAAATAAAGAATTATTGAAGGAATTGCCTGCCGGCCTGCTGCCGGCAGGTTTATTTTTTTTCCCAAAAGGAAAGCCTAGATTTAGCGTCTGGATATCTTTAGCAGGATTATAATGCGAAAAAATACACCAGCCCGTTAATAGGGGGTGATCGGATGTGGTGGCTGATCCTGGGGGCAGCAGCGGCAGTCATTCTGCTTTTGCTCATTATTCTTCTTTTTTCAAAGCTTAATGTTTTCTTTAATTTCTATCATGGCCAGGACAATGACCATGTATCAATAAAGTTCAGGGCGTGGTTCGGCCTTATCCGCTATAACATACAGGTTCCGCTCATAAAAATTGATGATGATTCCCCTTCCCTGGTAGTTGAAGAGAAAGTAGAAGCAGGCCCGAAGGAGAAGAAGAAGCAGGAAGACCGGAAAAAATTCACTCCTAAAGATTTCCTTGACAGCCTCAAGGATGCTGAAGAGCTGATACGCCATGTATTTGGACTTCATACTATCATCAGGAGGTTCCTGAAGAAGGTGGCAGTCAGGGATATAGAGTGGCATACATTGGCGGGAATCGGGGATGCAGCGCATACCGCTGTCCTGGCGGGGGCGATCTGGTCTGTAAAAGGAGGGCTGATCGGCATCTTCAGCCATTATATGAGGATGAAGGACATGCCCATTGTGTCGGTGACCCCTCATTTCCAGGCAGCTGTTTCCCAAACCCGTTTTTCATGTATGTTTCAATTCCGCATCGGGCAAGCTATGTTGGCAGGAATTAAACTGATCAAATATTGGAAAGGCGGGATGCCGGACTTTAGGACAAAGCCGTTATCCGTGCTTTCTGATAATAAAACAAAATCTGTTTAAATGAGGAGGAAGTTTATTATGTCTGATCATCCGATACAAGGTTTGATGACGACCGCAATGGAAAATCTGAAAGAAATGATTGATGTGAATACAATCATCGGGGACCCGGTTGAAACTCCTGATGGAAGTGTAATCCTTACCGTTTCAAAGGTCGGATTCGGCTTTGCAGCAGGCGGCAGTGAGTTTATCCTTGAAGGATCAGGCCGCGATGGAGAAGGCAAACCGAAGCATCCGTTTGGCGGAGGAAGCGGCGGCGGGGTTTCCATTACGCCGATTGCTTTTTTAATCGTAGGTTCCCAAGGAGTTAAAATGGTCCATCTGGACGAGAGCACACATCTATATGAAAAAATCCTTGATTTGGCCCCTCAGGCTGTTGATAAAATTCAGCAGATGATGTCAAAGAATAACGGATCAGGTAACAGCGGCCAGGATGGAAAGAGCGAAGGTCAAAGCAGCCAGAACCGCTCAAACGAATACAATGGACCAAAGCATGACCTGGACTTCTAAAATGGATGCTTGAAAAGGCTGGCCTTCTTCCCCGGAGACAGCCTTTTCTATTGCCTTTTTCATTGCAAAAAGATTTTCCAGGAAGTATGATTGCACTGTACATATATGAAAAAATAAGGAGGAAGAAACCAATGGCATCAATTACTTTTAAAGGAAACCCGGTTACTTTGCTGGGGAATGAAGTGAAAGCAGGAGACCAGGCTCCGGAATTTAAAGTGCTTGCCAATGACTTATCTGAGGTGACGCTTGCGGATTCCAAGGGCCAGGTAAGACTGATCAGTGTTGTTCCCTCTATTGACACAGGCGTTTGCGACGCCCAGACACGCAGATTTAATGAAGAAGCCTCAAAACTGGATAATGCAAAAGTCCTGACAGTGAGCGTTGACCTTCCTTTCGCACAAAAGCGCTGGTGCGCGGCCGCCGGCATTGAAAACGTGCAGACGGTTTCCGACCACCGCGATCTTTCTTTCGGAGAAGCATATGGAGTTGCAATCAAGGAGCTTCGCCTTCTTGCACGTGCAGTGTTTGTTGTTGATTCCAATGACAAAGTGGTATATGCCCAATATGTGAGCGAAGCAACTGACCATCCTGACTACGAAGCCGCAGTGGAAGCTGCAAGGCAGGCTGAATAATCTTTGAAGAACCCCGGGCAATCGGGGTTTTTGTATGCCTTTAAGCATGCAGCGGCTGTATTCCCGGTTCCCCTGAATACAGGCGGCGGGCTTGTGATCCTGCCGGAACCCCGTTACAATAAGACAATAATATTTTTAGCAGGAGGAATGAATCAGTGAGTATCACTCCGGTAGAAGAACTGTTCTCAGTCTTTAATGAAACAGCTATGATACTGCAGGAAGAACTGCAATGTACATATTTAGAGGCGCTAGCAGAAACAGGCGATAATATTTTTCAAGAGTCCATTCTCCAGGACGGACTCAGTGAGCTAAACGTAAAAAGGCTGAAAAAAAGCTATGAGTCGCTGAATTTTGAGCTTTATACAAGCGAGAATATCAGAAAGTCATTTCAGCTGGCAATTTTAAAGGGCATGAAGGAAAATGTACAGCCAAACCATCAGATGACACCGGATGCTGTCGGAATGCTGACGGGTTATCTGGTGAATAAATTTATCGGGGCGAAATCTTTCCGCCTTCTGGATCCGGCGGTCGGGACAGGCAATCTCCTCACCACTGTCATCAATCAGCAGGAAGGAAAGAGCATTGAAGCAGCCGGGGCCGATGTGGACGACCTTCTTATCAAGCTTGCCTACATCAATGCCAATCTCCAGAAGCATCCCATTCAATTCTATAACCAGGACAGCCTTGAGCCGATGTTCATTGAAAGCGTGGATGCAATCATCAGCGACCTGCCGGTTGGGTATTATCCCAATGATATAAGGGCGCAGGACTATGAATTGAAGGCAGATGAGGGCCACTCTTATGCCCATCATCTTTTCCTGGAACAGAGCATGCGCCATGTGAAGGAAGGCGGCTATCTATTCCTGATTGTGCCTAATGGCCTGTTTGAAAGCGAACAGGCGGACAAACTGAAGGAATATATCAGCAAGACAAGCATCATCCAGGGGCTGCTCCAGCTGCCGGAAACACTGTTTAAAAATAAAAAGGCGGCAAAAAGCGTCTTTATCCTTCAGAAAAAAGGCGAAGGGGTCACAGCCCCGAAGCAAGCCCTGCTTGTGAACATGCCGAGCCTGTCAAAAACTAAACAGGTCGAGAGGATCCTTAAGCAGGTGGACGCCTGGTTCAGGGAGAACAAGATATAGCAGTCAAAAGCATGATCATGGATCATGCTTTTTCATTTTGCAAGAGAAAAAGAACAATGGACAATGGGGAGCCCTGCCCCGATGCCCGGCTGCCCGAAGTCTTCAGGCAGCAGGAGGCGGGTCATGCTGATGCTGCCGCAGGCAGTGGCTTTAGTCCGGTCTAAAATGAGCGCTCTTTTCCTGAAGTTCTGTTTTAGCAGAAGAGCCGCAGGGGTAATGGAAAATCAGAAGTTTAAATAACCGAAATATCGGAATACATTTAATTTTTACTGTAAACGATACCAATTTTCATTGTTCCTTGAAATCATGCAGGTACAGTGATTAAATGGGGAATTGAGAGATAAAATGATGCCAGTTGCACACAATAAATGTGTACCACATCAGGCATTAGACAAGCATCGGTGTTATATAAAGGCTGGCTCCCTGAGGGAAAAGAGATACGTATTTCCCCCTGGTCCTCCATTGCACTGGTTAAACATAAACATACAGGACGTATGCGAGTCCGCATTTAAAAGGAGCGACATAACGTGGCGAAAATTATTGCAATTAATGCTGGAAGTTCTTCTTTGAAATTTCAATTATTTGAGATGCCAAGTGAAGATGTAATCACAAAAGGGCTAATTGAAAGAATCGGTCTCAACGATGCGGTTTTCAGTATTTCTGTTAACGGCGAGAAGCAGACGGAAGTAACGGAAATCCCTGACCATGATGTAGCAGTCAAGCTTCTGCTCAATAAGTTGACTGATCTAAAGATCATTGAATCCCTCGATGAAATCGAAGGGATTGGCCACCGTGTTGTCCACGGAGGGGAAGAGTTTGCTGATTCGGCGGTTATCACGGAAGATGTGCTGAGTAAAATCGATGCACTTTCCGAGCTGGCTCCTCTTCACAACCCTGCAAATATTACAGGGATCAAGGCATTCCAGCAGGTGCTGCCAAATGTGCCGGCAGTAGCTGTTTTTGATACTGCATTCCATCAGACCATGCCGGAAAGCTCATTCCTGTACAGCCTTCCTTATGAGTATTATGAGAAGTTCGGCATCCGTAAATACGGCTTCCACGGAACTTCCCATAAATATGTGTCAGAGCGTGCAGCAGAGCTGCTGGGACGTCCGCTTGAGCAGCTTCGCCTGCTTTCCTGCCACCTTGGGAACGGCGCAAGCATCGCGGCCATCGAAGGCGGAAAATCAATTGATACTTCCATGGGCTTTACACCGCTTGCCGGTGTGACAATGGGAACCCGTTCAGGGAATATTGACCCTGCGTTGATCCCATTCATCATGGAGAAAACAGGAAAATCAGCTGATGAAGTACTTAATGTACTGAATAAAGAGAGCGGAATGCTTGGCGTTTCCGGCTTCTCAAGCGACCTTCGCGACATCGAGGTACAGGCGTCTGAAGGAAACGAAAGAGCAGAACTTGCTCTTGAAGTGTTTGCAAACCGGATCCACAAATATATCGGTTCTTATGCTTCACGCATGTACGGTGTGGATGCCATCATCTTTACAGCCGGCATTGGCGAAAATAGCGCCGAAATCCGTGAACGTGTCCTGCAGGGGCTGGAATTCATGGGCGTATATTGGGACCCTGCATTGAACAAGGTCCGCGGCGAGGAAACGTTTGTCAACTATCCTCACTCACCGGTTAAGGTCATCATCATCCCGACAAATGAAGAAGTTATGATTGCCAGGGATGTTGTCAGGCTTGCGAAATAAGATTTGATTATGAAAGGACAAAGGAGCCAAGGCTTTTTTGTCCTTTTGTTTTTCCGCCTTCTCCTTTCAATGAAACAGGAATTGCCCCAATCTATATGCTATACTGTACAAAAATACATAACTGGCAAGGAGGATGAAGATATGGCTTTAAACGGACGGGAAGAACAGGCTTTGTCTGAGATCGCACAATGGGAAAATAAATTGGCACAATACGAATCCAATGATTTGGAGCTGGCTTATGACAAATACTTAGAAAAAGCATTCCTGCTGCTTCCTGAGAAAACACAGCAGCAATTTTTTGCTTCCCTGGATAACTGGCTTTTCCATCTCCATGCCTTGATCCAAAGCTCCCAGCTCCAGCTGGATGCGAAAGAGCGGATCCTTTCTGCAGGCCGCATCTTTGATGCCGGCATTGAAACAGTGGAAGATCTGTCTTCATTGGATATTAATCAGCTGCAATACATAGCCAATCAGCAGATTGCCCGCCACCGCCTTTACTCATTTGCACAGGGAGGAGCTTCAGGGACCGGCGGTGTGCTGCTGCTTGGATCCGATCTTCCTGCCATGGCAGTCATCAATTTCCGGGCTGTCCAGCTCATTGCGATGACATATGGCATTGAAGTGAACACGCCTTATGAGATGATGGCCTCTTTAAAGGTGTTTTGCGCATCGATCATGCCGCCTAGGCTTCAGGGACAGGCCTGGGAACAGCTTCTGGCTGAACTGGAGAATGCGGAAGATGCTTATTTCTATGAGGGGCAGGAAGAGCTGACGGACATCGCATGGATGGGGCAGCCGATCAAACAGCTGTTCAAAGGCCTTGCCATAGCAGCTTTCAAAAAGAAATCCATACAGGGCATCCCGCTTGTCAGCATGGCCATAGGGGCAGGGGCCAATTATCAGTTTACGAGGAAGGTCACGGATTTTGCCCATAAATATTATCAATACCGGTACCTGCTGAAGAAACAGGGTGACGTGCGATGAGCATCGAAGACCATAAAAGAGAAGCGCCGAAAACAGTCAGATGCAAAATCATCACGATCAGTGATACAAGGGGCCCGGAAACTGATAAAAGCGGCAGGCTGATGAAGGAGCTCCTTGAAGCAGAAGGCCATGTGGTATCTTCCTATCAAATTGTTGCTGATGAAAAAGAAAAGATCAGCGAGGCGGTCCTTGAAGGATGTTCAGATCCGGAGATCGATGCAGTTCTTACCAATGGCGGGACGGGCATCGCTTTAAGGGATGTAACCATAGAAACGGTGAGTGCTTTGTACCAAAAAGAGATCACCGGCTTCGGCGAATTATTCCGTATGCTCAGCTACCAGGAAGACATCGGTTCGGCGGCAATCCTTTCACGTGCTTCTGCGGGCATCATTGAAAACACAGCGGTCTTTTCTACGCCGGGATCATCTGGGGCAGTGAGGCTCGCCATGAATAAATTGATCATCCCCGAGCTGGGGCATGTTGTAAGAGAAGTAAAGAAGGATCTTGCTTGAACTCCCCTACTTTACACTTAGCAGGAAGTGGGGGTCTTCTCGCCAAAAATGATAAAAAGGGCGGGGCGCTATTATAGCACCCCGCCTTTTTGCTTGTCTTCTATACTGCACAGGAGTGTTCCAGTCAGCGATGAAGCTTGCCCCCGATTTCCTGATTGGCCCTGTACCACAGCCAAAGATCGTTGATGATGGAAGCAAGCTCCGCGATCTCACTGTTCAGTCTGCATGAAAGCTCGAAGTTTTCTTCATCCGCAAGCCGGTCCTGCCTGCGGTTTATCTGGCACTCAAGCTCCGATATCCTGTCCGGGATCCCCCCGCGGATTTTCTCCCATGTATACAGGATTAGCTGGCGCTCTTCCTGCGGGTACTCTTCCCACTTGCCATCCAGTACAGGAACCGCTATCCCCAGGCGTCCATCCAAAACAAAAACATCCTCCATCTCATCCGTCCCCCAAAAATAGGCTTCTTTTATTGTACATGGTGACAGGCACCTATACCAGTCGGCCGACTGGTATAGGTGCCTGTCACCATAAATTTTTATACATTTTAACGAATAACTATTGAATTAATTCTGGAATATTGTTAGAGTAGTAACTAGTAAAATGTATAAAAACATAATTTAAATGAATATTTATTCGTTCATCTATAGAGGAGGATATTTTCATGTCAAATCAAAAAGTTGTTTTAGCATACTCGGGCGGACTGGATACTTCTGTGGCAATCAAATGGCTTGGCGATCAAGGTTACTCGGTGGTTGCGTGCTGCCTTGACGTGGGGGAAGGCAAAGATCTGAAGTTCATCCAGGAAAAAGCGCTGAAGGTGGGAGCAGTCCAGTCATATGTGCTGGATGTGAAGGAAGAGTTTGCGAATGAATATGCATTGGCAGCTCTGCAGGCGCATGCTCTTTATGAAGGCAAATACCCGCTTGTGTCAGCCCTTTCCAGGCCGCTTATTGCTAAAAAGCTTGTTGAAGTGGCTGAAAAGGAAGGCGCCGCTGCAGTTGCACATGGCTGTACAGGAAAAGGAAATGACCAGGTGAGATTCGAGGTATCGATCCAGGCGCTTAATCCAGACCTCAAGGTGCTCGCCCCTGTAAGGGAATGGAAATGGTCAAGAGAAGAAGAAATCCAATATGCAAAAGATAATAATATCCCGATCCCGATCAATCTGGATTCTCCGTTCTCCATAGACCAAAACCTCTGGGGCCGCAGCAATGAGTGCGGGATTCTGGAAGATCCGTGGGCTGCTCCGCCTGAAGAGGCCTACGATCTGACAACCAGCCTTGAGTATACGCCTGACACACCTGATATCGTGGAAATTGAATTCAGCAAAGGGGTTCCGGTAAGCCTGAACGGCAAAGCTTATCCGTTATCCGAATTGATCCTGGAGCTCAATCTGATGGCAGGCAAGCATGGAGTAGGGCGCATCGACCATGTCGAGAACAGACTTGTCGGCATCAAGTCAAGGGAAGTGTATGAATGTCCCGGGGCCATGACGCTGATCAAAGCGCATAAAGAACTTGAAGACCTGACACTTGTGAAAGAGCTTGCTCATTTCAAGCCTGTCATCGAGAAGAAACTGACTGAGCTGATCTATGAAGGGCTTTGGTTCTCGCCATTGAAAAAGGCTTTAACGGCTTTCCTTGAGGAAACGCAGAAGCATGTGACTGGAACTGTAAGGGTGAAATTGTTCAAGGGGCACAGCATTGTCGAAGGCAGAAAATCTCCTTATTCCCTTTATGATGAAAAATTGGCCACTTATACATCTGAAGATGAATTCGACCATAATGCCGCGGTTGGCTTCATCCAGCTATGGGGCCTGCCGACCAAGGTTCAAAGCATTGTACAAAATAAGAAGGTGACAGTGTGAAGAAGCTTTGGGGAGGAAGATTTACTAAATCGGCAGAAGAATGGGTGGATGAGTTTGGCGCCTCCATCTCTTTTGACCAGGAGCTTACAGAGGAAGATATAGAGGGAAGCCTGGCGCATGTGGAAATGCTGTCCCGCTGCGGCATCATTGAAAAAGAGGAAGCAGCTCAGATCCAGAAGGGACTCAAGCTGTTAAAGGAAAAGTCCCAGGAGGAAGGGCTTCCTTTCTCCGTAAAGCTGGAGGATATCCATCTGAATCTGGAAAGCCTGCTTACAGATGAGATCGGGCCTGTCGGCGGCAAGCTTCATACAGGCAGAAGCAGGAATGACCAGGTAGCAACAGATATGCACTTATATTTAAAAAAGCAGGCAGTGCTTACGATTGAGCTGATTGAAGAGCTCCAGGCAGCCCTGCTGTCCCAGGCAGGTGAGAATGTGGAAACCCTCATGCCAGGATATACGCATCTCCAGAGGGCGCAGCCTATCTCGTTTGCCCATCATCTCATGGCTTATTTCTGGATGCTGGAAAGAGATAAGGAGAGATACAGGGAGAACCTGAAAAGAATCAATGTTTCTCCTCTTGGTGCAGGAGCACTTGCCGGTACAACCTTCCCGATCGACCGCGGGCTGACAGCCAGTCTGCTCGGGTTTGATGACATCTATGAAAACAGCATGGATGCTGTGAGCGACAGGGACTTTATCCTTGAATTCCTTTCAGCAAGCAGCATCCTGATGATGCATCTGTCCCGATTCAGCGAGGAAATCATCCTCTGGTCGAGCCAGGAATTCCGGTTCATCGAGCTCGATGACAGCTTTGCGACAGGCAGCAGCATTATGCCGCAAAAGAAAAACCCGGATATGGCAGAGCTGATCCGCGGAAAAACCGGCCGTGTCTATGGCAATCTTGTCGGACTTCTTACTGTGCTGAAGGGGCTGCCTCTCGCTTATAACAAAGATATGCAGGAAGATAAAGAGGGGATGTTTGACACGGTCAAAACGGTTGTCGGCTCGCTTAAGATCTTTTCAGGTATGGTCGCGTCCATGAAGGTTAACAGTGAAGTAATGGAAAGCGCCACGAAAAAAGACTTTTCCAATGCAACAGAACTCGCAGATTATCTTTCCGGCAAAGGCATGCCATTCCGGGAAGCACATGAAATTGTCGGCAAGCTTGTTCTTGATTGTGTGAACAGAGGCTGCTTTCTTGCCGATCTGCCGATGGATTTGTATAAAGAGGCAAGCGCTCTTTTTGAGGAGGATATTTATGAGGTCCTTGACCCCCGGGCTGCTGTAGCGAGAAGGAACAGCCAGGGCGGCACAGGATTTGCCCAAATTAAAATGGCGCTGGAAAAAGCAAAAGGGCGCCTGAAGGACAAAGCTTATTCATAAAAATAAAGGCCGCTGCCGGAAAGCAGCGGCCTTTAACTTTTATTCCGGGTCTTTTTCGGTCCTGACCACAAGCACATCACATGGGGCATAGCGGGTGATATGCTCGGAAACACTGCCGATCAGGAAGCGTTCGACTGCATTCAGGCCGGTTGCCCCGCAGATGATCAAATCTGCGTGCCGGACCTTGGCAATTTCCTTGGGGATTTTCACTTTCGGAGAACCATAGTCTGTCACATATTCCACATTTTCTATTCCAGCCTCAAATGCTTCTTGCTGATACTTTTTAAGCAATTCGGCCGCGAACATGTCAGCCCGTTCAGCAATTGTCCTGTCATAAGCTTCAACAGTCGCAAAGGTGCGTGTATCGATGATATGGGCAAGGGTCAGCTTTGCCTTGTTCCTGACCGCAATCCCGACCGCCTTCTTGAAGGCCCATTCCGCTTCTTTGGAGCCGTCTACTGCTACTAAAATGTTTTTATACGTGAGCGTCATTTGAATCTCCTCCTTTACCTTTATTATACATTACCCCAAAATGCATAACTGTTACAGAAATCCGAAAGATAGTATAGATGTTTTAATTTGATAAGGGGGATTATTACAATGCCAAAAGAGCCAAAAGGGCAGTCTCATTATATTTATGACGACCAGGGGCACAGCGAGGTAAGTGCACAAATCATGGATTCGTACAACAGCGGTGTCATCGATCAGGAAAACGGAAGAGTGGACACTTACAGCAGCAAAGAGGAAACAAAATAAACATGGAAAAAGTGCAGGGCGTAAGTCCTGCACTTTTCTCATTATTGCCTCCCCTTCTGCACCCGGAGAGAGATGTAGAGGGAGGCGGTGGCTATGAATGACACGAAGCCGGGTGAAGCATTTTCGGGCAGGAGGCTGTATAGGATTACTCCGAAAGCCATGCTTATGATTGCCTGCTTATTTACAAAACCAGGCTCCCGCAGGACCAGCAGATCTGTCTCAGCCAGCTTCCGCTTTTTTACAAAAAGAAAATCTGCTGCAATGACCGCAGAAATGGGAATGACAAAGGTGCCGAGCAGAGATATGTATTTCTGCGCTGATTCAACGATATCAGGAAAGCAGCTCAGAAAGACTGCAGCGAGCCCGAACAGGATTGCACTCTTTATCCTGCCGAGCCCCTGGAAAGTATTCAGCAGACTGAACCCGCCTGTATAGGCGTTATTCAGGTTGATGGAAATCATCGACATCATGGCACATGCGAAAATAAGCACCAAAATGGGTACAGAAGATGTGAGGGTGCTCGCTGACACAAAAGGGTTCAGCTCTCCCAGGAGGCTTGCAGACAGTGCGCCTAAAACGGCTGTGATGGCAAATCCTGCTGTGTTCCCGGAAAAAAGCCCCCAAAAAGCGCCGCGTGCTGATTTTGCGTACCTTGCCATATCAGAAGAGGCACTGACTCCGGAAACGTATTGGACAAAAGCCAGGCTTGAGTAGAAAAGAAAGGAAGAAAACGCCCAGCCGCCATGGCTTAACATTGCAGTATGGCCGATTTGGCCCGCTTTTTGGATCAGCAGAACAAAGAGCGCAACCTGGCCGACCAGCAGGAATGGCATAAAATAACGGGTTGCTTTTTTTACTGCATCAAAGCCGACGAGCGCCAAAATGGCCATGATCAGGGCAAGGCACACTGAAACTGCCAGAAAAGGCAGCTTTATAGAAAATAATCTGCTCCCCAGTTCAGTCAGTACAGCAGTCCCGCCGATCGTCTGGACTGCAAACCAGTATAAGGACGTCAATGTGCGGATCGGAGACGATATATATCTTGCTGCCCTGGTCCCAAGCATGCTCCTGATCGCATATTGTGCAGGCAGCCCGTATCTTGATCCCGGCAGCGTCAAAAAGGACACAAACAGAAAGGCGAAAGCAGCACCTATCATGGTGGATGCAACAGCGGCATAAAAAGAAAGTCCCCCTGAAATCACGGCAAGTGCAGGGACAAGGAAATTCCCTGAATTAACCGAAAAGGCCATTTGCAAAACTGTATAATCATACCAGGGTGTCTGTTTAAGATGCGAAGGAACCGCCTCGAGACCCAGCTGCTCAATTTTTCCCTGGCCGTCTTTTTGTATTTTGGCAGTAGAAGCCATAGATGCATCAGCTCACTTTCTAACATACATTTTACAATAATCAGTGTGGAACTGGAGTATATTTTTTTATCCAGAGGGTCAAAGAGGGCGTTTGCGCAGAATAACCAGTCAAAATTTCACAGGGCTTATCCCTGCAGCGATGTAAGGGTTTACAGGCGGCGGAAAAATTTTTCTTTCTTCTTTTCCTATAAAGGTGTTATAGTAGTATCGGTTCTATCCTATTTACTATATTTTGCAGGAGGTATGCAGCATGCGTATCGGAATACCCAGAGAGATAAAAAACAATGAAAATCGTGTCGCAATGACACCGGCTGGCGTTGTCAATTTGCTGAATTTTGGCCATGAAGTATTAATTGAAACCCAGGCTGGCATGGGATCCGGTTTCACTGATGAAGACTATACAGCTGCTGGCGCGAAAATTGTAAACAGTGCAGAGGAAGCATGGTCCATGGAAATGGTCATGAAAGTAAAAGAGCCCCTGCCTAGTGAATATGCTTATTTCCGTGAAGGCCTGATTTTATTTACATACTTGCATTTAGCTCCAGAGCCTGAATTGACGAAGGCTTTGATTGATAATAAAGTGGTTGGGATCGCTTATGAAACGGTTCAGCTTGCCAATCATGCATTGCCTCTTTTGACTCCTATGAGCGAGGTTGCCGGAAGGATGGCTTCCCAGATCGGAGCGCAGTTCCTTGAGAAGGTACATGGCGGCAAGGGAATCCTGCTATCCGGGGTGCCTGGCGTGCAGCGCGGAAAGGTGACGATCATCGGCGGCGGTGTTGCCGGTACAAATGCAGCTAAAATGGCGGTCGGCCTTGGTGCAAAGGTAACGATCATTGACCTGAGCCCGGAGCGCCTGCGCCAGCTGGATGATATCTTCGGCAATGATGTGACAACATTGATGTCCAATCCTTATAATATTGCAGAAGCGGTCAAAGAATCTGATCTTGTGATCGGTGCAGTTCTGATCCCGGGGGCAAAAGCGCCAAAGCTTGTGACAGAAGAAATGATCATGAGCATGAATCCTGGATCTGTAGTGGTTGATATTGCAATCGACCAGGGCGGAATCTTCGAGACTACTGACAGGATCACTACCCATGACAACCCGACTTACGAAAAGCATGGTGTGGTCCATTATGCAGTTGCCAATATGCCGGGCGCTGTTCCGCGCACATCGACGATTGCCCTGACAAACGTTACTGTGCCATATGCGGTGCAGATTGCCAATAAAGGCTACAAGCAAGCTTGCGCAGACAATGAAGCTCTGCTGAAGGGCATCAACACCCTCAATGGCTATGTTACCTATAAAGCTGTAGCCGAGGCACACGGCCTTGACTATTCTGATACAGCGACACTGCTAGAGCAGCAGTAAACAAAAAGATCCGGAGCAGATTGCTCCGGATCATCTTTTGTTTTTATCAGACAAATTGAAGTTCCTTTGGGAATTTCGTTAAAATTTCAACACCGCTGTCTGTTACAGCCAGATCATCCTCAATCCGGACACCTGCCACTCCAGGTACATATATGCCAGGCTCTATGGTAAATACCATGCCTTTTTCAAGCTGGAGGGAGTTGGATGAAGTCAATGAAGGATATTCATGAACACTCACTCCGAGGCCGTGGCCGAGGCGGTGTGGGAAGTATTCTCCGTAGCCGGCTTCTGCGATGATGTTCCTTGCCGCCATATCCAGTTCAGAGCAGGCAGCACCTGGCTTTGAGAGCTCCACGGCAGCCAGCTGCGCTTTCAGGACCGTATCATAAATCTCTCTCTGCTTTTCGCTGATTTCTCCGTAAGCGACAGTGCGGGTGATATCTGAGCAGTACCCATCGACTACCACGCCCAAATCAAAAAGGACAAGGTCGCCTTTCTTGATTTTGGTCATTCCCGGAGTCCCGTGGGGAGATGCACCGTTTGCGCCGGTCAGGACCATCGTAGAGAAGGACATCTCATTGATCCCTTTTTTCTTCAATGCATACTCGACCGCAGCGAGAACATCCATCTCTGTCTTGCCCTCTTTAATTTCTTCACAGCCTGTTTGGATGGCAAAATCGGCCAGGGCGCAGGCTTCACGGATGATTTTCAGCTCCTTCTCATCTTTTACCATCCTGAGTTTTCTCAGCTTTTCTTCTGCAGAAAAGAATGCGGCGGCAGGGAATAAAGCAGAAATTGCTTCATACCGCTCTACATTCATATGTTCTTTTTCAACTGCAGCCCTGCCGACTTTTTGATTCCTTTTCTGGATGGCCGACGAGATGAATTCCCAGGGATTATCCGTATCGCTGTAGCCGATGATTTCATACTCCCAGCCGGCATTCCTAGCATCGTTTTTCTCCATCCCGGGGCACACAAGGAACGGCTCTTCATCCTGGAATACGCCCAGGCCAAGGAGGCGTTCATGAGGATCGCTGAGGAACCCGCTTAAATAAAAGACATTATCTGAAGATGTGACAAAGCTGAAATCAATATTCTCTTCCTTCATCCATTGTGATAATTTGCTGATTCTGCTGTCCATGCAAAAAACCTCCTAAATCGTATGTATATGTGTTTGCTTCACATTAATTGTAAACTTTTAAGTGTGAATTAGAAAGGGTATAAGAGTATATGCAGAAGGAAATCCTGTATTTCTGTTGAACATTGAACTACATAAGACTTTGAAGGGAGAAGATAGCAATGAAAGTTTCATATCATGGGCATGCTGTCATAAAAATTGAAACAAAAGGCAAGGTGATTGTATTCGATCCATTTATCACTGGCAATGATTTGACAGACCTGAAAGCAGAGGATGTCAAACCGGATGTCATCATTCTGACACATGGCCACAGTGACCATCTTGGCGATACAGTGGAATTGGCAAGGAACAATGATTCTCTTGTCATCGCAAATGCCGAGCTTGCTGCTTATCTGGGCTGGCAGGGGATCAGGACGCATGCGATGAGCATCGGCGGCGCATATGAATTCGACTTTGGGAAGGTGAAACTCACACCTGCCATCCACGGCACTGGACTGATGACAGAGAATAAAGAGATCATCTATCTTGGCATGCCGGCCGGCGTTCTTTTCATGGCTGAGGGCAAAACCGTCTATCATGCAGGAGATACGGCATTATTTTCAGATATGAAGCTGATCGGCGACCGCCATCCGATTGATGTTGCATTCCTGCCGATCGGCGATAACTTTACAATGGGCCCGGAGGATGCCGCGTATGCAGCTGAGCTGCTGCAGGCAGGGGTGACAGTGCCTATTCATTTCAATACCTTCCCGCCGATCAAACAAGATCCCTGGAAATTCATTGAGATGCTTCCTGAAGGCAAAGGCAAGGTGCTTGATGCGGGAGAATCCATCGAACTATAAGTGATACAAGTGCAGCTGCGGCTGCACTTGTTTTTTTCTCCAGCCGAACCCTTCTGATCTAAGGGTATTTTTCAGGCATGTCCGCATAGATATAAGATAGAAAAAGGAGGAGTTGCAATGAAGAATAATCGATATTTGCTGTGTATCCTGCTATGCGGGGTGATGCTGTACTATGCGGTTCCGAAGCTGTCGATTGAAAGCCCGGGGGCAGAAGGCATCTTTGCCGGAG
Organism: Bacillus sp. SRL543; assembly: GCF_984799205.1. NCBI lineage: Bacteria > Bacillati > Bacillota > Bacilli > Caryophanales > Bacillaceae > Bacillus > Bacillus sp. SRL543. Next base: position 3,737,974 of record NZ_OZ481794.1, on the reverse strand, counting down.
CCTGGCTGCTGCTGGCGCTGTTTGTGATGGCCGGCAATTTATCCGGCCTGCTGTTTTCGCAAGCCAAAGCGAAGGCAAGGCTATCAGCGGAAGCAGCAGCCAAAAGGAAAAAGAGGCCAGCCAGGAGCTTCAGCAAGTAGCCTGAAGGCTTCGGTTCTGCTGTATATTTGTTATAACATCAATAGTAAAATTGAATCGGCCGGGAATTCACCTTATAATAAAAATAAGAAAATTTTACAAGACGAACAGCAATTTTAAATAAAGGGTGAAGGTTTTGGCTACTAAGCATGAACAAATTCTGCAATATATAGATGAGCTTCCGATCGGTGAAAAGATTTCCGTCAGGCAGATAGCAAAGGCGCTGTCAGTAAGTGAGGGGACAGCTTACCGTGCCATCAAGGATGCAGAAAACAAAGGCTATGTGAGCACGATCGAAAGAGTCGGCACCATCAGGATCGAAAGAAAGAAAAAAGAGAATATTGAAAAGCTGACATTTGCTGAAGTGGTCAATATTGTGGACGGGACTGTCCTCGGAGGGCGCGACGGCCTCCATAAAACCCTTAACAAATTCGTGATCGGCGCCATGAAACTGGAAGCCATGATGCGCTATACGGGCGCCGGGAACCTGCTGATCATAGGGAACAGGACACGCGCCCATGAGCTTGCCCTGAAAGCGGAGGCGGCGGTCCTGATCACAGGCGGATTCGATACGGATGATGAAGTCAAAAAGCTGGCCGATGAACTTCAGCTGCCAATCATCTCTACAAGCTATGATACGTTCACCGTAGCCACGATGATCAACAGGGCAATCTATGATCAGCTGATCAAAAAAGAGATTGTCATGGTAGAGGATATTTTGACCCCGCTGCAGGAGACAGTGTTCCTGTATTCCTCTGAAACTGTATCAGAATGGCATGGCCGCAACAGGGAAACCCTTCACAGCCGCTTCCCGGTCGTGGATCAGAATATGAAAATACAGGGCATGATCACTTCAAAGGATATCATGGGACATGCTCCGGACTCAGCTATCGATAAGCTGATGACCAAAAGCCCGATGACTGTAAATGGGAAGACAAGTGTAGCGTCTGCCGCCCATATGATGGTCTGGGAAGGCATCGAGGTCCTTCCCGTTGCCGATGAAGCCAATCGGCTCCAGGGGATCATCAGCAGGCAGGATGTGCTCAAGGCGCTGCAGATGATCCAGAGGCAGCCGCAGGTGGGAGAGACAATAGATGATACTGTGACAAGCCAGCTGGTCCTGTCGCGGGGAAAGGCAAGGAGCGAAGATGTATATCGCTGTGAGGTCAGCCCCCAGATGACCAACCCGCTCGGCACAATCTCTTACGGTGTGTTCACAACCATTGTCACCGAAGCAGCCAACAGAGTCCTGAGAAGCTATAAAAAAGGGGACCTTGTCGTAGAGAATATGACCATCTACTTCCTAAAGCCCGTCCAGATCGACAGCGTACTCGAAATCGTTCCCAAAATACTTGAAGCAGGGCGTAAATTTGGCAAAGTAGACGTCGAAGTCTTCAGCGAGGGCACTCTGGTTGGAAAAGCCATGATGATGTGCCAGCTCATTGACCGGCATTAAGAAAAGCGGAAAAGCCTTGTTATATTAAAGAACGCAGGCTAAGAACGCCACGTCCTGTGGCAACGCCTGCATGACCCACATCCTGTGGGCCCAGCATAAGACGCGCTGGAATAAAAGGCGTTCTTTGCCTTTAATTCCAGCGTGGCTTATGACTCGAGGGGCTAGGCTTTGGAGCTGGACAGGAAGAAAAGCGAGGCGCCCTTGGCCATGAGGCAGCTTCCGCATCTAAAAGCAAGGCCATAAATAAAAGCCGATCCCATATGGAACGGCTTTTTGAAAAAGGCTTCAGTTTTGCTGTTTGCGGATTTCTTCTGCTTCCTGTGCGGCATATGGGAGATAGTGCTTGTAGGCTTTGAAGCCTGCCCAGACATTGATTCCGCCGAGAAGGATAAAGACAGCCGCCACAATATAAGTGACCGTTGTGCTGTAAAGGAAAAGCTGGTTGATGCCAAATAGCGCAACAAACAGTCCGAGTGCGATGCTTGATTTCGAAGACAGCCATTTTTTTTCTGCAGGCCTTTGGCATCTCACGGTCTTCACTTTATAAAATACATAAAATGCAATGGAAATAATAATCAGTATGACTAAAACAGGCATTAGGATTCCTCCGGGCATTATTCTTTAATCAAAATAAGTGACAGCCTGATTGTGAGCCGGCACCTATATTATTTTAACGATAATCAGGAGGAAAAGCCATAAAAAGCGTAGGCCGTTTCTTTTTCTTTTGAATCTTCTATGCTAATAATTAGATATACTTTCTAAAAGGAGAAAATCATGAAATCCAAAATTCTTGATGAAATAAAAAAATATGATACCATCATCATCCACCGCCATGTAAGGCCAGATCCTGATGCATACGGCTCCCAGGGCGGGCTTGCAGAGATCATTAAAACATCTTTTCCGGAAAAAACAGTATATACGGTCGGGCAGGAGGAAGAGTCGCTGAATTTCATGAGGCGGCTTGACAGCATCCCGGACGAAGCCTATAAAGGGGCTTTGGTCATCGTGTGCGACACAGCCAATCAGGAGCGGGTCTGTGATCAGAGATATACAATGGGCGACAAGCTTATCAAGATCGACCACCACCCGAACGAAGATCCTTATGGCGATCTGAAGTGGGTCGATACCGATGCCAGCTCTGTCAGCGAAATGATCTATGAATTTTACCTTGATGGAAAAGATTCCGGCCTGAAGATGTCTGACGAGGCAGCCAGACTGATATACGGGGGCATTGTAGGAGATACTGGACGGTTCCTGTTTCCAAGCACAACGGAGAAAACCTTTGAAATCGCAGGTGAATTGATCCGCTACAATTTTTCCCGGACAGATCTTTATGACAAGATGTATGAGCTCAAGCCGAATGTTGTCAAACTGAACGGATATGTCCTGCAGAATTTCGAGGTACTTGCCAATGGGGCCGCAGCAGTGACAATCAGCAGGGAGCTTCAGGAGCAATATGGACTCAAGGCATCCGATGCATCCCTTCTTGTCGGTGTGCTTGGCAATGTCCAGGGAATAATAGCGTGGGTATTCTTTATCGAGGAAGAAGACCAGATAAGGGTCCGCCTGCGTTCTAAAGGTCCGGTCATCAATGGCCTGGCCAAAAAGTACAAAGGCGGGGGGCATCCCTTGGCAGCAGGGGCTTCCATTCATTCCTGGGAAGAAAAGAACAGTGTCATCAAAGATTTGGAGGAAATCTGCCTGCAATAGGCTTAAAGGGCGCCAGTATTGGCGCCCTTCTCTTATTCTTCAAAAGATATCTTAAGGGAGATCGTCAATGTTGTGAAAATGACCATCTCACTTACTTCCAGGCGGTATCGTTTATCATTGATGCGGAATGTCCGGTTTTCAATGACTTTCCTGATCAGTCCGGTGCTTCTCGATACACTCTCCATATCCTTGGCTACGAGGATTCTTATATCTTCCTTGACGCTGTCCTCGACCTGGAGCACACTTAAAGTATCAAGCTTATATTTATCGGCGTTGGTTATTTTTACTTTTATGTCCTGGACAGTCATCTGTTTGAGGCTTTTCTTGTTTTGTTCCTTGAAGCTTTCCTGCCATAGCTTGATATCATTTCTTAGCCCTGTAATCGTTTCTTCCTGCTTTTCGATCTTAAAACTGTAATCCTCCTGCCATACGCCAAAGATAAATAAGAAGATGAACCAGCTGACAGCGCCGCCGATGGCCATGCCGGCAAACAGCTGCTGCCATGCCGGCTTCCTGTAATAAGGAGGGATCCTCATGATATATGCTCCTGTGTGAGCCAGCTGATGATCAGTGCTCCCGTCTGTGCCCCGCCCAATGCGGACAGGATAAGCATGAACTGTTTGAAAATGTCTTTTGTCTCCCCCTGGAACAGCCCTCTTTCAAAGCTGTATACAGCATCAAAGGTCCCTCCGATCGCTGCGACGATCGCCCAGATCCTGATCATGTTGGAGAGGCGGAACACTTCAGTCAGAGGCGGCTTCCCTGTGAGGAAAGCTGCAAGTCCCCCGATGATCGATCCCCCGATCAAAACACCCAGTGCAATAAAATAGCTTTCCATCATTGAAGCAAAAAATGGCTGGTGTTTCATAGTAAACCCTTCCTTATCGAGATAGTCGCTCGTTTGAATGATCTATTAATATATCCGTCCTATTCCATCATATGGACAAACTCAGGCTAATATGTTCAGGATGGCAAACTTGAGCGGTATATTAATGATCCATTTCTTAGGTAAGGGCCCCCAGGCTGTGGACCTCATGCCATAATATCGTTTTTTTTGGGAGCAAGGCTTTTCCGCATTTCGTATTGTCCAGCTTCAGCGTCTTATGCATGGGGCCCACAGGATGTGGGTCATGCGGACGTTGCCACAGGACGTGGCGTACTTAGTCCGCGTTCCTCTATTGGGCAAGCCGCTTCCGCATTTCGTATTGTCCAGCTCCAGCGGCTAGAGACTCGAGTCATAAGCCACCGGAGAATTAAAGGCAAAGAACGCCTTTTATTCTCCGGCGTCTTATGCTTGTCGTCTCTGGGCAAGCCGCTTCCGCTTTTCTATTTTCTTTTTGGAAACGGACGTTCTATAATTGATATTATAAAAGTTTCTTTCTAGTGCGGAGCCGGCGGGGAGGTTGAGAGTTCCTGCCAGGCTTTGTGCATGGAACGACGGATTAAGGGTGTGAGGTTATGTCATTTATTCACCTTCATGTATATAGTGCATACAGCCTGCTGACAAGTACGGTATCGGTTGAACAGCTTGTTGCAGGGGCAAAGCAGAAAGGCTTCAGTGCCATTGCCTTGACAGACCGGAATGTAATGTACGGTACGGTTCCGTTTTACAAGGAATGCCTCAAGCATTCTATTAAACCAATCATCGGCCTTTGTGCAGATATAGAATCCCGCACGGGTGAAAATGGGCCGAGCCCTTTGGTGCTGCTTGCCCAAAACCAGGACGGCTTTCAGAATCTGCTGAAAATAACGAGTACTCTTCAAACGAAAGCGGACGAAGGAATTCCGGTCAAATGGCTGAAGCATTATTCAGCCGGGCTTATTGCCCTTACACCGGGAATGGAAGGGGAAATCGAACAGTATATTGCCGTGGATGAAGAAGATAAGGCGCTTGAAGCCATTCGGGTTTATACAGAAATTTTCGGAAAGGACCGGTTTTATCTGGCGTATCAGGACCATGGCCTGCCGGAAGAAAAGAAGATTAACAGGAAGCTGAAAGACATTTCCGTGGAGCATGGCATCCGGACTGCTGCGGCAAACCAGGTATTTTATGCCGAAAAAGAAGATGCTTTTGCCCAGGAATGCCTTCTGGCCATCAAAAACGGCGATAAACTGCAGGACGAAAACCGTTTCCGTCTTCAAAGCGATGAATATTATCTTAAGACAGCAGAAGAAATGACAGGAATATTCACGGAAAGCCCTGAAGCTCTGGAGAACACGATAAGGATTATGGAGCAGTGCAATGTCATGCTGGAGCTGGATAAGAAGCATCTGCCAAAATATCCCGTCCAGGAAGGGGATGCGGATGCACTGCTGGAGGAACTTTGCTGGAAGGGATTTGCCGAACGCTATCCTGATGCTGGAGAAGTTCACCGAAAGCGCCTTTTATATGAGTTAAGCATCATCAAGAAGATGAAGTTCAGCGATTATTTCCTGATTGTCTGGGATTTTATCAAATTCTCGAGGGAAAACGGCATCCTTACAGGCCCTGGAAGGGGATCTGCGGCCGGATCAATGGTTTCCTACGTCCTTCATATCACCGATGCAGACCCGATTGAGCATGAACTACTGTTTGAGCGCTTCCTGAATCCCGAGCGGATATCCATGCCTGATATCGATATAGACTTTCCAGACCATAGAAGGGATGAGGTCATCAGATACGTCGCCCAAAAATACGGCGAGCTCCATGTGGCCCAGATCATCACTTTCGGCACGCTGGCAGCCAAAGCGGCAATGCGGGATACCGGAAGGGTGTTCGGCCTGAATGCAAAAGAGCTTGAGCAGGTTTCGCGCCTGATCCCGTCCCGACCAGGCACAAACCTGAATACAGCCTACAAAGAATCAGAACAGCTGCGGGCTTTTACTGCGGAATCCAGCCTGAATAAGAGGTTATTTGAAACAGCGCTGAAAATAGAAGGGCTTCCAAGGCACACCTCTACACACGCTGCGGGTGTGGTAATCAGTGAATTTCCCCTCGTTAATGTTGTCCCGATCCAGCAGGGCCATGAAGGAGTCTACTTGACGCAATACTCAATGGAGCATCTGGAAGCTGCCGGACTTCTGAAAATGGACTTCCTCGGGCTGCGGAATCTTTCCCTTATTGAAACGATCTTATCCTCCATTCAGCGGAAAACAGGAAAGAAGCCTGATATAAAAAAGATTCCCCTGGATGATGAAAAGACATACAGGCTGCTGAGCGCCGGCGAAACGACGGGTGTCTTTCAGCTTGAATCTGATGGAATGCGGAATGTACTCAAGAAGCTGAAGCCGACCCGCTTTGAAGATATTGTGGCTGTCAATGCATTATACAGGCCTGGACCGATGGAAAATATCCCTTCTTTCATTAACAGGAAGCATGGAAAGGAGCCTATTTCCTATCCTCACCCAGACCTGAAGCCATATTTGGAGAAAACATACGGTGTCATTGTCTATCAGGAGCAGATCATGCAGATTGCTTCCAAGATGGCCGGTTTTTCGCTGGGAGAGGCGGATCTGCTGAGAAGGGCTGTCAGCAAAAAGCAGAAGGATGTGCTGGACCGGGAGAGGGGGCATTTTACATCAGGTGCCGTGAACAGCGGATATGATGAGAAAACAGCCCAGGAAGTATATGACCTCATTGTGCGCTTTGCGAATTACGGCTTTAACAGAAGCCATGCTGTTGCCTACAGCTTTATCGCTTATCAGCTTGCTTTTCTGAAAGCCAATTACCCTTTGAACTTTATGGCTGCGCTTCTATCGCAGGCTTCTGGCAATGAAGACAAGCTTGCCCAGTACATCCGGGAGCTTAAGCAGCTGGGGCTCACGCTTCTTCCTCCATCCATCAATGCGAGCGGCTATACCTTCCAGGCGGAAAGCGGGGGCATCCGCTACAGCCTCGCAGCGGTGAAAGGGATAGGTGCTTCAGTTCTGAAGGATGTCTTCCACGCCCGAAGGCAGAAGCGCTTTGAAGACTTGTTTGATTTTTGCATCAGGGTGCCGGCAAAATCAGCATCCCGAAAGGTTCTCGAGGCATTTGTCCATTCCGGCAGCTTCGATGAATTTGGAGAAGACCGCGCTGTTCTGCTTGCCACTCTTGATATAGCGATTGAGCACGCCGAGCTGGTTAGGCCGGATGATTCCGGACAGGAAGATTTCTTCTCTGATGATGAGTTTTCCATTAAGCCGAAGTACGCGGAAAATGATCCCATCCGCATTGAAGATAAGCTTCAATATGAAAAAGAGTATCTGGGCCTGTATCTGTCAGACCACCCTGTTTCCGTGTATGCTGCGAGTTTTGCTTCTCTCGGTGTCACACAGCTTGCAGATATGGAACCTGGCAGCAGGAATATAAGGACTGCCGCTTATCTGTCTGAAGTGAAAAAAATCAGGACAAAGAAGGGTGAGGCCATGGCTTTCCTGTCCCTGAATGACCAGAGCGGAGAAATGGAGGCAGTCGTATTCCCGGCGGTATATAAAAAGGATTCTGCCGTTTTGAAGCAGGGAGCTATCCTCCTTTTGGAAGGAAAAGCCGAGGAGCGGGATGGAAAGATACAGTTCCTTGTGAACCGTGCGGCAGAGATGGTACAGGCTGCCGCAGAACCTGTCAAAAATGACAGGACCCTTTATCTCAAGGTCCCGGAAGATAAAGAAACGCCTGAAATCCTGAATAAGCTTAAGGAGCTCTTGGGGAGAACTCCAGGCCCTGTTCCGGTCGTCCTTCATTATGCAGGATCACAAAAGACGATCCGCCTGGCAGATGGGAATGGGGCAGATGCCTCAGAAAAGCTGATCAAAGAACTTGGCGGCGTGCTCGGCACTGAAAATGTAATATCGAAATAATGGAATTCTTTCTTAGTTCAGGCAGGGATTTGGGTGCTTCTGACAGAAAGATATCAGCAGCAAGTCTTTCTGAAATCAGGCAGGAGCGGAAGAAAATACGACATTAGAACCGGTTGTTTTGTCTTTACATCAAAACAGGATATGTTATATTGGTAAATAGATTGACTGGTCTGACCACTAAAAATAGACATTAATATAGCTAGATTTAACCTTTCTGTATAAACGAAGGAGTGATCCGTTTTGACACTAAGAGAAGAAGCTTTGCATATGCACCGCGAAAACCAGGGCAAGCTGGAATCGAAATCCAAGGTCCAGGTGCGGAATGCCAAGGATTTAAGCCTTGCTTATTCGCCCGGGGTGGCTGAGCCGTGCAAGGCGATCTATGATAAGCCGGAAACAGTATATGAGTATACAATGAAGGGCAATATGGTTGCTGTAGTATCAGACGGGACAGCTGTACTTGGCCTGGGGAATATCGGCCCGGAGGCTGCACTTCCTGTAATGGAAGGGAAAGCAGTCCTTTTCAAAAGCTTTGCAGGCGTCGATGCTTTTCCCATCTGCCTGAATACGACTGATGTTGATAAAATTGTAGAAACTGTAAAGCTTCTTGAGCCAACCTTCGGGGGCGTCAATCTGGAGGATATCGCGGCTCCTAATTGCTTCGTGATTGAAGAAAGGCTCAAAAAAGAAACGAATATACCAATCTTCCACGATGACCAGCATGGCACGGCTATTGTGACAGTTGCGGGGATGGTCAATGCCCTTAAGCTCGCAGGAAAGAAGATGAATGAAGTCAAAGTGGTGGCCAATGGCGCAGGCGCTGCCGGAATTGCGATCATTAAGCTTTTGTACAGCTATGGCGTCAGGGATATCATCATGTGCGATACTAAAGGCGCTATTTATGAAGGCCGTCCTCAGGGCATGAATGATATTAAAAACGAAGTGGCGAAATACACGAACCGCGACAATAAGCAAGGCGGACTTGCAGATGTTATTGTCGATGCAGACGTGTTTATCGGAGTTTCTGTTGAAGGAGCCCTGACAGCCGAAATGGTCAGGACGATGAAGCAGGACCCCATTATTTTTGCGATGGCCAATCCAAACCCGGAAATCATGCCTGAAGAAGCAAAAGAGGCGGGTGCAATGGTAGTGGGCACCGGAAGGTCGGATTTCCCGAACCAGGTGAACAATGTTCTTGCTTTTCCCGGCATCTTCCGCGGAGCCCTGGATGTAAGGGCAACACATATAAATGAGAAAATGAAAGTGGCTGCGGTTGAAGCAATTGCCAGTCTGGTCAGCACTGAAGAGCTGGCTGCAGACTACGTCATTCCGGGACCATTCGATCCGAGGGTGGCACCGGCAGTGGCTGCAGCGGTAGCGAGGGCGGCCATGGAAACGGGTGTTGCCAGGATCAAAGTGGATCCTGAAGAAGTGAAGGCAAAAACAAGCAGACTTGCAGTCATTGGAAAAAGTGAGTGATCAGAGAGCGTGAATTTGTCGGAAGGCTCCAAAGTATACGTTGAAATCGTGAAAGAATTAAGATCGATGATCCAGGAAGATGGTTTGAAGCCCGGGGACAAATTGCCTTCTGAACGGGAACTGACAGAGCGCCTGAATGTCGGGCGCTCTTCCGTCCGTGAAGCGCTGAGGGCGCTTGAACTGCTTGGCCTTATCGAGACAAGGCGCGGGGAAGGTACATTCATCCGTGACTTCAGGGGGCACCAGCTTGTACAATTATTGAGTACATTCATCCTGCAGGATGAACGGTCGAAGCATGATGTCAGGGAAACAAAATACTTAATCGAGATGGACTGCCTGTGGCTGGTTATGCGCAAAGCAGAAGATGCCCAGCTTCTGGAGCTCCGGAAGTGGGTGGATTCATCTGCTTTTGAAGATGATGATTTTTTTTACAAAATTGTCAGCCTTGCAGATAACCATCTTTTCATCAGAATGTGGCTGATCCTGAAGGATTATTACAATTCACTTCATCTGCAAAATGCGGATGCCGGACTTGATGAGTATGCCGATCTTATCGATGCCCTTTCTACCCGGAAAGAGTCCGAGGTCAGGAGAGTGTATCGGGAATTGAGGAAATTGTCGATGCAGCGGTGACAGTTTTTTGCAAATTCTGCAAAGCGATTGTTCTATATTGATAGGGACAAACATACGAAGCGCCTGAAAAGGCTTCGTTTTTTAGGCCGGTGGTCTGACCACTGACTCATTAGGAATGTTTAAACATATTTGGGGCTGATAGTTCCTGAGGCATTTGCCAGAGATTAATTGCTTATGTAACGAATGGGGGAGGTTCACCTTGCTTAAAGATATATTCAGTAAACCAAAAAAGAAGAAATATGCAACCATACCTTCGGAAACCGCAAAGCATGATGTTCCAGAGGGAATTATGACGAAATGTCCTAATTGCAAAAAAATCATGTATACGAAAGAGCTGTCAAAGAATTTAAAAGTGTGCTTCCATTGCCAGCATCATCATTCGATGAATTCCCGTGAGCGGCTGCACAGCTTCCTTGATCCCAACACTTTTGAAGAGCTGAACGGGAATATGATATCTGAGAATCCGCTTGGATTTCCTGATTATGTGGAGAAGCTGGAGAAGGATCGCAAGAAGACAGGCATCAATGAAGCTGTCGTAACCGGGACCGGTGAAGTGGAAGGCATGAAAGTCTCTGTAGCTGTAATGGATTCGACTTTCCGGATGGGAAGCATGGGATCTGTAGTCGGGGAGAAAATCACCCGTGCAATTGAAAAAGCGGATGAGCTGTCTGTTCCGTTCATCATTTTCACGGCTTCAGGCGGTGCAAGGATGCAGGAAGGGGTCCTCAGCCTGATGCAGATGGCCAAGACGAGCGTTGCTCTCAAGCGATTCAGCGACCATGGCGGCCTGATCATATCGATCATGACCCATCCTACTACAGGGGGCGTTTCGGCAAGCTTTGCCTCGCTGGGTGATTATAATCTTGCAGAGCCGGGAGCACTGATCGGCTTTGCAGGCCGGAGGATCATTGAGCAGACGATCAGGGAAGAACTGCCTGAGGACTTCCAGACATCTGAATTCCTGCTTAAGCATGGCCAGCTTGATGCGGTCGTCCCAAGGCCGGAACTGAAGGAGAAAGTAGCCAACATACTCAGCATTCATCAAGGAGGTGACTTCGAATGGTAGGAGAACTTGAATTTGAAAAGCCGGTCATAGAGCTGAAAAAGAAAATTGCCGAACTGAAGGATTTTACTAAAAATGCAGAAGTCGACCTTTCTGCTGAAATAACCAAGCTTGAGAACCGCCTTGAGAAGCTGGAGAAGGACATTTATGAAAATCTGAAGCCCTGGGACAGGGTGCAGATTGCACGCCACCCTGCCCGGCCGACGACACTTGATTATATATCCCACATCTTTACCGACTTTTTTGAGTGCCATGGAGACAGGGCGTTTGGAGATGATGAAGCCATTGTCGGTGGAATAGCGAAGTTCAGGGGCCTGCCTGTCACGGTCATCGGCCAGCAGCGCGGCAAGGATACCAAGGAAAACATACGCAGGAATTTCGGGATGCCGCATCCGGAAGGGTACCGCAAGGCCCTCCGCCTGATGAAGCAGGCAGAGAAGTTCAGCCGTCCCATCATCTGCTTCATTGACACAAAAGGGGCTTATCCCGGGAAGGCAGCAGAAGAGCGGGGGCAAAGTGAAGCAATTGCCCGCAATCTGTTTGAGATGGCCGGCCTTACTGTGCCTGTACTCTGTGTTGTCATTGGGGAAGGCGGCAGCGGGGGCGCCCTGGCATTGGGCGTAGGAAACCGCATCATGATGCTTGAGAACTCCACCTATTCTGTCATCTCTCCTGAAGGGGCAGCAGCGATTCTATGGAAAGATGCAGCCCAGGCAAAAAGGGCGGCAGAGTCAATGAAGATCACCGCTCCGGATCTGAAGGAGCTGGGGATCGTTGATGAGGTGATCCCGGAAATCAAAGGGGGAGCCCACAAGGATGTGAGGGGACAGGCCTTTGAAATAGAGAGCATCCTCTACTCAGCACTGAAGGAACTGAAAGGCTTGACTATGGAACAGCTTGTCAGCCAGAGGTATGACAAATATAAGTCAATCGGGGAATACTCGTTTTTGAATGACTATATCGGGGTAAATTAAAAAACGTGCTTTCAGCACGTTTTTCTTTTACTGAGAATAGGAAAAGTCCTTTGCACCAATATTAAACGCTTTCATTTTAGCGATAATTCCGTCTTTTGCTGTTTCGTGCATGATTAAGTTGAGATAGATAATTCTTCATGGTATTTTAGAAATATTCCCTGCTATTATGTTTATAATAAGAGGGTATGAATTATCCTCTCAAATATATTTCTTTCCGATTTTATCCATTTACATAGTTTTTTTGGTATTGATAATTAATGAGGTGATTATGTTGAAACGAATTGGAGTATTAACAAGCGGAGGGGACGCTCCCGGGATGAACGCAGCTGTCCGTGCCGTAGTCCGAAAAGCAATCTTCCATGAAATTGAAGTATACGGCGTTTTCGGCGGATATGCCGGTCTGATCAGCGGCAATATCAAGAAACTGGAGCTCGGCTCAGTCGGCGATATCATCCACCGCGGCGGCACAATGCTTTATTCAGCCAGATGCGAAGAGTTCAAAACAAAAGAAGGACAGCAAAAGGGGATTGACCAGCTCAAAAAGCATGGCATCGACGGTCTCGTCGTAATCGGGGGAGACGGCTCCTATATGGGTGCCAAGGCATTGACTGAACAAGGATATCCATGTGTCGGTGTGCCGGGCACAATCGATAATGACATCCCTGGTACAGAGTTTACAATCGGTTTTGATACAGCTTTGAATACTGTCATTGATGCGATTGATAAAATCCGCGATACAGCTACGTCTCATGAAAGGACCTTCATCATTGAGGTTATGGGCCGCAATGCAGGCGATATCGCTTTATGGGCTGGCCTTGCAGGCGGGGCGGAAACCATCCTGATCCCAGAAGAGAATTACGATATGAACGACATTGCAGACCGCCTGAAAAAGGGTAATGAGCGCGGCAAGAAGCACAGCATCATTGTGGTTGCCGAAGGTGTATGCAGCGGCCATGAATTTGGAAAGCAGCTGAAAGAAGCAACCGGTACGGAAAATCGGATCTCAACACTGGGCCATATCCAGCGAGGCGGATCTCCGACTGCCTTTGACCGTGTGCTTGCCAGCAGGCTCGGCGCCCGTGCGGTGGAGCTGCTCCTTGAGGGCAAAGGCGGCCGTGCAGTAGGCATGGAGCAGAATAAATTGGTTGATTATGATATTATTGAAGCATTGGGCAGAAAGCATACCGTAGACCTTGACTTGTACAAGCTGTCACAGGAGCTTTCCATTTAAAAGAATAGAGGAGGCTTGCGAGGAACCCTCCCCGCCTTCTTTCTTCCGGGCCGGCAGATCGGATTCAGAAGCCGGAATGCCCGGTTGTGTAAACGCATGGCTTGCAGAAGCAAGTCCAGGCACGGTGAGAGAAGTCTGACTGTGCAAATATATCAGGAGGTTTGTGAAATATGCGCAAAACGAAAATCGTTTGTACGATTGGCCCTGCCAGTGAAAGTATTGAGAAATTGACACAGCTGATAGAAGCTGGAATGAACGTTTCCCGTCTGAATTTTTCACACGGAGATTTCGAAGAGCACGGAGCGAGGATCAAAAACATCCGCGAGGCTTCAAAAAGCACCGGCAAGACGGTCGCAATCCTGCTTGATACTAAAGGTCCGGAAATCCGTACAAACAATATGGAGAACGGTGCAGTTGAGCTGGAAGCCGGAAACAATATCATTGTTTCAATGAATGAAGTTCTGGGCAATGCTGATAAATTTTCAGTTACATATGCTGGATTGATTGACGATGTCCACACAGGTTCTAAAATCCTGCTCGATGATGGCCTGATTGGATTAGAGGTTACAAAAATTGATAAAGCAAACAGTGATATCCATACAAAGATCCTTAACAGCGGGACTTTGAAAAATAAAAAGGGCGTTAACGTTCCTGGTGTTTCTGTAAAGCTGCCTGGAATTACAGAGAAGGATGCAAATGATATCCTTTTCGGAATTGAACAGGGAGTAGACTTCATTGCTGCATCATTCGTGCGCCGTGCTTCAGATGTGCTGGAAATCAGGCAGCTGCTTGAAGATAATAATGCTTCACATATCCAAATCATCCCTAAGATCGAGAACCAGGAAGGCGTCGACAATATCGATGAAATCCTTGAGGTTTCTGATGGTCTGATGGTTGCCCGCGGAGACCTTGGCGTTGAAATCCCTGCAGAAGAGGTTCCTCTTGTGCAAAAAAGCCTGATCAAGAAGTGCAATATCCAAGGCAAGCCTGTCATTACTGCTACACAAATGCTTGATTCCATGCAGCGCAACCCGCGCCCTACCCGTGCAGAAGCAAGCGATGTGGCCAATGCGATCTTTGACGGCACTGATGCCATTATGCTTTCAGGCGAAACAGCAGCAGGCACCTATCCGGTTGAAGCAGTGCAAACGATGCACAATATCGCTTCCCGTGCAGAATCTGCGCTCGATCATAAAGAAATCCTTTCCAACCGCAGCAAGGATAACGAACATAATATCACCGATGCGATCGGCCAGTCTGTAGCCCATACAGCCCTGAATCTTGATGTAAATGCAATCATCACTCCTACAGAAAGCGGCCATACAGCAAGGATGATTTCGAAATACCGTCCGAAAGCTCCTATCGTTGCTGTGACTTCCCGTGAATCTGTTACACGCCGCCTGTCATTGGTTTGGGGAGTATATCCTCAGGTCGGGCAGGAAGCTTCCACTACTGATGATATGCTGGATTCAGCTGTACAGGAAAGCATGAACAGCGGACTTGTCAGTTCAGGCGACCTGGTAGTCATCACTGCGGGTGTCCCTGTTGGCGAAGCTGGTACAACGAATCTGATGAAGATCCATGTGATTGGCGATGCAGCACTGAGAGCACAGGGCATCGGCCGCAAGTCAGCATTCGGGAAAGTGGTTGTCGCAAAGGATGCAAAAGAAGCGATAGAAAAGGTCACTCAAGGTTCGATCCTTGTCACTGTCGGCTCTGACCGTGATATGGTTCCAGCCATCGAAAAATGCAGTGCCCTGATCACTGAAGAAGGCGGATTGACAAGCCATGCGGCAGTTGTCGGCCTAAGTCTTGGAATCCCTGTAATCGTAGGTGCGGAAAATGCCACTTCCCTTTTCAAGGATGGCCAGGAAATCACAGTCGATTCCCGCAGGGGCATCATCTATAATGGACATGCAAGCGTCCTGTAAGTAAGAGAGGAAGAAGGGTTTTGCCGCCCTTCTTTTTTTTGTGCAAAAAATAAACCGGCTTAATCTCTCTGCTTTGCATAATTGGTCTTTCAGGCCATACAGATTTATAATAGAGACAGGGTGATCTACTTAACCCTTTTTTTATATAATCCATCACCTGTTCAAGACTGGAGGAAAAGAAATGCGCTATATTTTTCTGCTGCTGATTGTCATCCCTGCAGCTGAAATAGGAATTCTTCTGCTGTCAGGGAAGGTCATCGGTGTATGGCTGACCATCCTGCTCATCATTTGTACAGGCCTGCTGGGTGCTTACCTGGCAAAGAAGCAGGGGCTTGAGACAATCCGGAGGGTGCAGGAACAGCTGGCGCGCGGCCAGCTGCCGGGAGATGCGGTCCTGGATGGCATCTGCATCCTTGTAGGCGGCACGCTGCTCTTGACGCCCGGATTCATTACAGATATAACTGGTTTCCTTCTCCTGCTGCCACCTTCAAGGATATTCTTCAAAACTATCCTGATGAAAATCTTCAGGAGCAGAATTCAAAGAGGAAATATTAAAATCATCAGATAGAAAGAAAGTCTGCCCTGGAGCAGCGGGTTCCTTATCTCCCCGCTGCCCTCCCGGCAGACTTTCTTCATTTCATTGCCTGTTCATACCGGCTTCCTTCTATCGTTTCCTTTGATGTAAAGCCACAAATCCCTGAAAACGCCCGCCTTATGGAGGGTAGTGATAATGACAAGGATTACAGGGCCGGCAATGAGCCCGAGGAAACCGATTGTCTTAAAGCCGACAAACAAGGCTACCAGGGTAGCAAGCGGGTCCATGCCTATGCTGGATGAAAGCACCTTCGGCTCCATGACCTGCCTTTGTACAAGGACAATGACATATAGGACTCCCAGGCCGACCGCGGTGCTCATTTCTCCTGCAATGGCTTCGTAAATGATCCAGGGGACAAAGATAAGACCGGTGCCAAGGTAAGGGATGATGTCAACAATCCCTGTAACGAGGGCAATCGTGATGGCATAATCTACACGAAGGATGAGCAGCCCGATCAAAATGATGATAGCAGTGATAGATACCAGGGTGGCCTGCGCTTTGACAAACCCGAATAAGGCTTTTTTCAGATCGGTAAAAACGGTTGCGCTGCTGGCTTTTGCTTTTTCAGGCAGCAGCCTGTTTCCCAGGATCGAAAGCCTGTACCAGTCTTTGCTGATAAAAAAAGTGGCCAAAAGGGAAAAAATTACGACAGATGCAGCATTGGGAAACCAGGAAAGAATATTAGGAATCTTTTCGAAGAACGCCTGTATAAAAGAGCCTGCCGTCGTTCCAAATCTGGAGCCGACATTTTGGATATTGGCCAGGATGGTATCCTTTTGTCCCGTATCCAGGCTGTTGAACATGCTGGTAAGCTGATTGTAAAGCGGGATCAGCTGCCCGGCAAAAAAGTCTTCGGCATATGTAATCAATGTTTCGAGATGTTTTGGAACCACCTGGGCCAGGTAGTCTGCGCCAGAGACGATCTCGGCGATCAGCAGCGTAATAAGACCTGCAAAAAAGGCAAAAATAAGAATCAGGCTGATAAGCACAGCGAGAGCCCTTGGCATCCTCCCTTTCCTGACGAGGAAATTGACAAGCGGATTGATCAGAAACGCAATGGCAAAGCCGATGATAAAAGGATATGTTACCTTTGAGATATAAAATAAACCAATCAGGAGCAGGAGGACTGCCCCAATAACGACAACAAACCTAATAGATCGATTCAGATAAACAGTATTCAAACCGTTTTTCCTCCTTGGGATATTCAAATTTGCGCTGGCAGTGCAGCCCTCTGCCGTAAATGCACGCACTTTCAGCAGGCGCCATCATCATATTTACGCTTCCGGCTGCTATAAGATTCAGCATTGCCGGAAAAACTATGAGCTTTAGGGGAAGGCGCTAAAGAAACCAGAATCCGCATCTAGTGACATATTCGTTGAAAGCCGCTCATAGTCCTGCTGCAGCTGATTCAAAAGAAAAGCGGATAAGCAGCATCAATTCCAGCAGAATAAGGAAGAATACCTGCCAGAAAAGCATTGTAAAAGCATGCACAATAATTTGTGTGAAATGAAGAAAAAACCTTATTTATATTATGTTAAAATAATGAAAGTGTAGGGGGAGGAAGAAGAAAATGTCACAATCGCTCATTTTTTTGATCCTGCTGCTGGCCATCGGGCTGGCTGCAAAAAATAACTCTCTTGTCCTCGCTGTCATGGTGCTCGTGGCTATAAAAGCCATAGGCGCAGATTCAAAGATATTTTCCGTGCTTCAGACAAAAGGGATCAACTGGGGAGTCACAGTCATAACAATCGCTGTGCTGGCCCCGATTGCAAGCGGAGATATCGGATTCAGGGAACTGACAGCAGCGTTTAAATCACCGTATGCCTGGATTGCGCTGATTTCCGGAATGGCTGTCGCACTGATTGCAAAAGGCGGGCTGACGCTGCTGACCGAGGACCCGCATATTACGGCAGCGCTTGTCCTTGGCACCATCCTGGCCGTTTCCCTGTTTAAGGGAGTCGCAGTCGGGCCATTGATCGGAGCTGGAATCGCTTACATGGCAATGAGGCTGTTTGAATTTCTAAAATAGTTTTCTCCGAAAATAATAATTTTTTCACATTTCGAGTGCCTTTTCGTTCACAAATATCAGATAATTGTTTATAATAGGACTTGTAAGCGTAACCTTTTTGCATTTTCCTGCCGCCAGAATCAGTAAAAGGCGGCAACGAAAAAATGAAAGCATTTTCTTTTTTTAATACTGGTTCCGAGCAAGCGCTCGATATATCAGGCTTGCGGAGCTTTGTTCAAAAACCTGCAGCATCAGCTCTGCAGTCTATTACACAACAGGCTCGGCGGGCTGAACAGAATAATCTTTTACCGGTGCTGTTTTTGGACAGGCCGGGATGTTTACAGGCATACCGGCAAGGGGAAAATCAATTTGTAAAGGAGAGGTTCATATGACAGCAACACGAGGACTTGAAGGGGTAGTGGCAACTACTTCCTCTATCAGCTCAATCATTGATGATACGCTCACTTACGTGGGATTTAATATCGATGATCTGGCAGAAAATGCGAGTTTTGAAGAGGTAATCTATTTATTGTGGCACAGGAAGCTTCCTACTGCCAAACAATTGGAAGAGCTTAAGAACCAGCTGGCAGAAGATATGGAACTGCCACAGGAAGTGCTTGAGCATTTTAAAATGTATCCGATTGATAAGGTGCATCCTATGGCAGCTCTGAGATCTGCTGTGTCCCTGCTCGGCTTGTATGATGAGGAAGCAGATGAAATGAATGAAGAGGCCAATTACCGCAAAGCAGTCCGCCTGCAGGCGAAAATGCCTGCAATCGTTACTGCATTTGCCCGTGTGCGCAAAGGGCTCGATCCGATCGCCCCTAGAAAGGATCTCACTTTTGCTGCCAACTTCCTTTATATGCTTACCGGCAATGAGCCGGAAGATATCGCAGTGGAAGCTTTCAACAAGGCGCTTGTTCTGCATGCCGACCATGAACTGAATGCATCCACTTTTACTGCCCGTGTTTGTGTAGCGACATTGTCTGACGTATATTCCGGTGTCACTGCAGCCATCGGCGCCCTTAAAGGGCCCCTTCATGGAGGTGCAAACGAAGCCGTCATGAAGATGCTGACAGAAATCGGTGAATTGAATAATGTAGATTCATATATCCGCGGGAAGCTGGACAATAAAGAAAAAATCATGGGCTTTGGCCACCGCGTATACCGTAAAGGCGATCCGCGCGCCAAACACCTGAGGGAAATGTCAGAAAAGCTGACTCATCTGACTGGTGAGCCGCACTGGTATCAAATGTCCACCCAGATAGAGGATATTGTGACAGGCGAGAAAGACCTGCCGCCGAATGTTGATTTTTATTCAGCTTCTGTTTATCACAGCCTGGGAATCGACCATGACCTGTTTACGCCGATCTTTGCCGTAAGCCGTGTATCAGGATGGCTTGCCCACATTCTTGAGCAGTATGAAAACAACCGCCTCATCCGTCCGCGTGCCGACTATACAGGACCGGGTATGCAGACATACGTTCCGGTTGCAGAACGCGGATAATATAGTAAACAATTTTACTTTTCAGTAAAAAATTGATGTAATAGAAGAAGGGAATTCGGATGCCTCTTTTTAGAGAGGATAAGATGGCAGCATGATAGATTGACAGGCTGTTGTTTTCAGAACTTCCGTTTCCTGGAGAAAACCGCGCACCGATCGGCATTCCGGCCAGCTTTTCGGGCTGGTCCCTATTGCCGGGAAGATGTGTGCCGGCCTATGCTTAAGAATTTGGAGGGAAAAACCATGCAAGGTGAAAAAATTACTGTAACGAACGGCGCTTTAAACGTGCCAAACAATCCTATTGTCCCATTTATCGAGGGCGATGGAACAGGACCGGATATTTGGGCTTCAGCATCAAGAGTATTGGATGCTGCAGTTGAGAAAGCTTATAATGGCGAGCGCAAAATCGTCTGGAAAGAGGTTCTTGCAGGTGAAAAGGCATTCAACCAGACTGGTGAATGGCTTCCATCTGAAACACTTGAACTTATCAACGAATACCTGATTGCGATTAAAGGTCCGCTGACAACTCCAATCGGAGGCGGGATCCGTTCATTGAACGTTGCCCTTCGCCAGGAGCTTGACCTGTATGTCTGCCTGCGCCCTGTACGCTGGTTCGAAGGTGTCCCTTCTCCAGTCAAGCGTCCTCAGGATACTGATATGGTTATTTTCCGCGAAAATACAGAAGATATCTATGCAGGTATTGAATATGCTAAAGGCTCTGATGAAGTGAAGAAGCTGATCAGCTTCCTTCAAAACGAAATGGGCGTCAATAAGATCCGTTTCCCTGAGACATCCGGAATCGGCATCAAGCCAGTGTCTGAAGAAGGCACAAGCCGTTTAGTCCGTGCAGCTATTGATTATGCCATCAAGGAAGGCCGCAAATCAGTAACGCTTGTACATAAAGGCAATATCATGAAATTCACAGAAGGCGCATTCAAAAACTGGGGTTATGAATTGGCTGAGAAAGAATACGGCGACAAAGTATTCACTTGGGCCCAGTATGACCGCATCAAAGAAGAGCAGGGCACAGAGGCTGCTAATAATGCACAGGCTGATGCAGAAGCTGCCGGCAAAATCATCGTCAAGGATGCCATTGCCGATATCTTCCTTCAGCAGATCCTTACGCGTCCGCGCGAATTTGATGTAGTGGCTACAATGAACCTGAACGGAGATTATATCTCTGATGCACTGGCTGCACAGGTAGGCGGCATCGGCATCGCTCCTGGAGCAAACATCAACTATGTAACAGGACATGCGATCTTTGAAGCAACCCACGGCACTGCACCTAAATATGCAGGCCTTGATAAAGTCAATCCATCTTCAGTTATCCTGTCAGGCGTATTGTTGCTTGAGCATCTTGGCTGGACGGAAGCTGCAAACATGATCGTCAAATCTATGGAAAATACAATCGAATCCAAAGTTGTGACATATGACTTTGCACGTCTGATGGACGGTGCGACAGAAGTGAAATGTTCCGAGTTCGGCGATGAGCTGATCAAGAACATGAAGTAAGACCAGCACGATTTTTTTCAGGAGGCCGGTTCTCATCCGAGGACGGCCTCTTACATAATCGGAAATATTCGGCCGCTGCCCTCACATCTGGAGTCTGCGCGCCAAACCATTCCTTAAGGGGGAACATGTCATGACATTGAAACGCAAAAAGATTTCTGTAATCGGCGGAGGATTTACCGGAGCAACGACAGCTTTCCTGCTTGCCCAAAAGGAGCTGGGGGATGTAGTCCTCGTGGATATTCCTCAAATGGAAAACCCGACAAAAGGAAAAGCGCTTGATATGCTTGAGGCAAGCCCTGTCCAAGGCTTTGATGCCAATATTACAGGTACATCCAGCTATGAAGATACCAAGGATTCCGACATCGTGGTGATTACAGCCGGAATTGCGCGCAAACCTGGCATGAGCCGCGATGATCTTGTCCAGACCAACCAAAAAATCATGAAAAGCGTTGCGCAGGAGATTGTAAAATATTCTCCTGAGAGCTATATCATCGTCCTGACAAATCCGGTTGATGCCATGACCTATACAGTTTTCACGGAGTCCGGCTTCCCGAAAAACCGTGTGATAGGACAGTCAGGCATTCTTGATACGGCGCGTTTCCGCACGTTTGTCGCTCAGGAGCTGAACCTTTCCGTGAAGGATATTACAGGCTTCGTCCTTGGCGGACATGGAGATGACATGGTACCTCTCGTGCGCTATTCATATGCAGGAGGCATCCCGCTGGAAACATTGATTCCTAAGGACCGCCTTGATGCAATTGTTGAGCGTACACGCAAAGGCGGAGGAGAAATCGTCAATCTTCTAGGAAACGGAAGTGCCTATTATGCTCCGGCTGCTTCTTTGGTGGAAATGTGCGAAGCCATCCTCAAAGACCAGCGGCGTGTGCTCCCTTCCATTGCGTATCTTGAAGGGGAATACGGATATGAAGGCATTTACTTAGGTGTCCCAACTATCCTTGGTGCGAACGGAATCGAGAAGATTATCGAATTGGAACTGACAGAAGAAGAAAAAGCTGCGCTGGATAAATCCGCGGAAGCTGTCCGCAATGTGATGGAAGTGCTTGCGTGATAGTCAATCAAATCGGGGGAAGTTCCCCCGATTTTTTCAGATGTAAATAACTGAATTATCAAATATAAAAATGTAAACGATTACATCACTTGGAGGTGCTCTTCCTTGCTTCTAGGAAAAAAGCGCAAACTGGGCAGGAGAATTGAAGAAATAACAGCAGGGGAAAAACTGACGTTGACAGAAAAAATAGAGGATAAAGATCTGCTTCTCTATCTTGGTTTGACCAATGACAGCAACCCGCTTTATATCCAGCATGACTATGCTTCCCAGACACCATATAAAAAACCGATAGTGCCCAACATCATGCTGAATGGCATCATATCTTCAGCCGTTTCTAAGTATTTGCCTGGACCAGGCTCCCATATCCTTAAGCAGGAGCTTGAGTACCATAAGCCGGTATTCCATTATTCTGTCATTCAGTTTTTATTTTTAGTGGATGACGTAAATCAAAGCAGCCATACTGTGACAATCAAAGTGGAGGCCATCACTGAAGAAGGTGAACTCGCATTAAGCGGTTCTCTCACTGTATGCCCTCCGTACCGCCTGGAAGGAATGGAAGGCAGCGCATTGGAAAACTTTTAATCGTGAAATTTTGGACAAAAGAATAATGCAAGATTTAAAGGGTCTGGAATGAAAGCATTCCGGACCCTTTTTCTTTAGCCTGAACGAACTTTCAGTTAAATGCTGCGTATCGGCTGTGCATCTTCCTGCAGATGCTATTTCTTAGCCCTGAATATTACTTATTGCTTTTCCTCGGGCACCATATATTATAATAGAGTTGTGGTACTTGGGGGTTTTACAGGGGTAATATAGATTATTGGAGGCCTTTATGGATAAAAAAGTGCTAGTAGTAGATGATGAACAATCCATTGTCACCCTTTTGGAGTATAACCTGAAGCAGGCAGGATATGAGGTGATCACTGCAAGTGATGGAGAGTCCGGCAAGGACCTTGCACTGCAGGAAAAGCCGGATCTGATTGTGCTGGATCTTATGCTGCCGAAACTTAATGGAATAGAGGTCTGCAAGCAGCTTCGCCAGGAAAAAATACATACACCCATCCTGATGCTGACTGCAAAGGATGATGAATTTGATAAGGTGCTTGGCCTGGAGCTTGGCGCTGATGATTATATGACGAAACCTTTTAGTCCCAGAGAGGTTGTTGCACGGGTAAAAGCTATTCTCCGCAGGACTCAGCTGACGGCCGGGCAGCAGGAACAGGCCGAAGAAGATTCTGATTCTATCCGGATAGGCGGCCTGAAGATTTTTCCGGAGCATTATGAGGCATTTTTCTCAGAAGAACTGCTGGAACTGACCCCTAAGGAGTTTGAACTCCTGCTTTATCTTGCCCAGAATAAAGGCAGGGTGCTGACGAGGGACCAGCTGCTGAGTGCTGTCTGGAATTATGATTTCGCAGGCGATACAAGAATCGTGGATGTGCATGTCAGCCATCTTCGGGAAAAGATTGAAGAGAACACGAAAAAGCCTGCTTATATTAAAACAATCAGGGGGCTGGGCTATAAACTGGAGGAGCCGAAGGGCTGATGACCAAATTCCGCACGAGGCTCCTTTTTGCCCTGATTACGCTTATCATTGCTGTGTTAATAGGCCTGGGGCTTCTGTTGGGCCAGCTGTTTAAAAGCTATTACTTAAAGTCATTTGACGAAAGGCTCATCAAGGAAAGTGAAATGCTTTCTACATATATTGAGGACAGCGGCGGAATTGACACGCTGAGCCAAAGAACCATTTTCGATTTTGGGAAAATGCTGGGCGTCCGTGTCACCATTGTCAATGGGGACGGCACCATCCGGTATGACAGCAAAGATGAAAGTGAAGGCTTTGATAGCAGGCATGAAGGCATTATAAAGGGGATCCTCAGCAAAACAGACAGAGATGAAGAAGTCTTCGAGGTGGAAGGCGGCTTTGATCTGCATTATTATTGGAAACCGATCATTCAGGACGGAGGAAATGAAGGCTATATATTTCTCAGCTCACAGATGACAGAGCTGAAAAAAGCCTACAGGCAGATCTGGTGGATTTTGACCGTCAGCCTTGGGCTTGCACTGGCAGTCATTATCCTTCTCGGTTCAAAAATTGCCGCAAGGTACACAAAGCCCATTGAATCTGCTACAAACGTTGCTATTGAACTTGCCAAAGGAAATTACCGGGCAAGGACGTATGAGGACAATATAGATGAAACCGGAATGCTGAGCTCTTCGATCAATGTTCTTGCCAGAAACCTGCAGGATATGGTCAAGGCTCAGGAAATCCAGCAGGACCGGCTGGGAACCCTGATTGAAAATATGGGCAGCGGCCTTATTTTAATCGACAGCAGGGGCTATATCAGCCTTGTGAATAAGCCTTATTATGAAATTTTCGGACTGGAGCCTTACGGCTATGTCGGCAATCTTTATTATGAAGTGATTGAACAAAAAGAAATAACCGACCTGGTTGAAGATATCTTTATGACTGAGCAGAAAACAAGAAAGCAAATGGTGATCCCAGTTGCGATTGAGCGCAAGCATTTTGAGGTGTATGGAGTACCGATCATCGGAACGAATGATGTATGGAAAGGGATTCTGCTTGTTTTCCATGATATTACGGAATTAAAAAAGCTTGAACAGATGAGAAAAGACTTTGTTGCTAATGTTTCTCATGAGCTGAAGACACCGATCACCTCTATTAAGGGTTTTTCAGAAACGCTGCTTGACGGCGCAATGAATGATAAAGCAGCATTATCAGCTTTTCTGGATATTATATTGAAGGAAAGCGACCGCCTCCAGTCGCTCATTCAGGATCTGCTGGATCTCTCCAAAACAGAACAGCAGGGGTTCAGGCTTTCTGTCCAGGAAATGGATCTTTCCAGCCTTCTTGGCGAATGCCTGGCAATATTGAAGGGAAAGGCAAAAGATAAGGCTATTGATATTGAGTATTCCGATCAATCGGGAAATGGATGGATTAAGGGGGACCCGCATCGCCTGAAGCAGGTGTTCATCAATCTGCTGACCAATGCCATTACGTACACTCCGCAGGACGGAAAGATATCCGTATCGCTGGAGGAAAAGGGGGATATGGTCCAGATTGAGGTGAAGGATACAGGCATGGGAATCGAACAGGATGAAATTCCCCGGATTTTTGAACGCTTCTACAGGATCGACAAAGCAAGGAGCAGGAATTCCGGAGGCACCGGCCTTGGCCTTGCCATCGTAAAGCACCTTGTTGAGGCCCACAAAGGGAGCATCACGGTTGAAAGTGAACTGGGGAAGGGAACGACTTTTAAAGTTCAGCTGCACAGGAATTTTTCATAAAATGCTTATATAGGGATTTAAGTTTACACATTCTTTACATGGTGTTTATGGTTCCTTAATATTCCATTGATACAATCATTTATGAAAAACCCCTTCATCCAAGGAGCCAAACCAGAAAGACGAAAGCAGACCCCGCTTTCGTCTTTCGCCGTTTCTCAGCTTTTTTTGTAATCTTATTGAAACCTTTCTGTTATAAAGCCGTATTAACAGGCAGAGAAAAAAATAGAAAGGGTGAGCAGGGGTATGGTCAGCTTAAAAAGGATTTATACGATATTAGGCCTCGCGGTCCTGATTATCATACTAAGCATTGCAGCATTCACGACCTGGTATACGGTCGACGAATCCGAACAGGCAGTCATATTGACATTTGGCGAAGTGGAACAGGGCATCAATGAGCCTGGGCTGCATTTTAAAATGCCTTGGCCTATTCAGTCAGTAGAAAAGCTTTCGAAAGAAACCTTCAGCCTTCAATTTGGCTATGAAGAAAAAGATGGAAAGGTAAAGGAACATCCTAAGGATACAAAGATGATTACAGGGGATGAGAACATTGTCCATGCGGATCTCGTAGTGCAATGGAAAATCACAAATCCTGAAAAATTCCTTTTTAATGCAGATAATCCTGAAGAGGTCATGTATGATGCAACTTCTGCCTCACTAAGAAGTATCATCGGCAATTCCAAGATCGATGATGCCCTGACCTCAGGCAAGGCTCAGATTGAAGGGGACGTCAGAGAACTGCTGACTGAACTGATTGAAAAATATGATATTGGCATATCAATACTGGCAGTCAAACTACAGGATGTCGAGCTTCCCAATGATGAGGTCCGCAAGGCGTTCACCAATGTAACGGATGCCCGCGAAACGATGAATACAAAAATAAACGAAGCCAAGAAATACAAGAATAAAAGAATGAATGAAGCAGCTGGTGAAGAGGATGCCATGATTTCCAAGGCAAAAGGAGATAAAACTGCCAGGATCCAGGGAGCGACTGGTGATGTAGCCGTATTCAACAAGCTGTACGCAGAATATAAGAACAGCCCTGACATCACAAGGGAGAGGCTGATGCTCGAAACGATGGAGCAGGTTCTTCCGGGTGCTGAAATCTATATTATGAATGATGACGGCAATACGATGAAATATTTCCCTATCAGGCCTCTTGAGAAGGAGCAGCCTAAGGCGCCTGCAGAGGAAGGAAGTGAAAACAATGGATGATCAGAATGTAGTGAATATAAATGAGCGCGGAAGCGGGTTCCAATGGCGCAACTATATTAAAATCGGAATCTTTCTTGTTGTTGTCATCGCAGCACTGCTGCTGGTCTTTGCCAACCTCTTTATCGTGAAAGAAGGGGAGTATAGGGTTATCCGCCAGTTTGGAGAGGTAGTCAGGATCGAAAGTGATCCCGGGCTCAGCTATAAAATTCCTTTCATCCAGAGTGTTACCTCCTTGCCGAAGTATCAGATGACATATGATGTAAATGAGGCGGAAATCAATACAAAAGATAAGAAAAGAATCATCATCGACAATTATGCTGTCTGGAGGATCGAGGACCCGAAAAAGCTGATTGCAAATGCCCAGACGATGGAAAAAGCAGAGTCAAGGATGGAGGAATTCATCTACTCGGTTGTAAGGGCAGAGCTTGGGAACTTGGAATATGATGAAATCATCAATGATGAGGAGGCCTCTTCCCGCGGCTCGATCAATGACCGGATTACAGAGCAGGTGAATGAGATGCTGTCCAATGACCAATACGGAATCATTGTAACAGATGTCAGGATAAAGAGGACTGACCTGCCAAGTGAGAATGAGCAGTCGGTGTATACAAGGATGATTTCCGAGCGTGAAACAAAGGCGCAGGAATACCTTTCTCAAGGTGATGCAGACAATAATCGGATCGTAGCGGAAACAGACATGAACGTCAAGGAGATGCTCTCTAAGGCGCAGGCTGAAGCAGAAACCATCCGTGCGGAGGGAGAGGCAGAAGCTGCCCGGATCTATAATAAGTCTTTTTCAAAAGATCCTGAATTCTACTCTCTTTATAGAACACTTCAATCTTATAAAAAGACGATCGATGGGGAGTCTGTCATTGTGCTTCCTTCCGATTCGCCGTATGCCCGCCTGCTGATGGGTTATACAAACTAGCAGGAAATAGATGAGCGCCGTTATTTTTCTTTCTTTATCCAGTCGTGATAAAATGAAAGAAGAATAACGGTTTTTTTATTTTGCTTCTATAATGCCAGGCTGAAGCCTTGGCGGCGCCAAACCAAGAGCGCATCCCGGGCTTTCGATAACTATGCTGCAAGGAGGATGGACCATTGGCTAAAAAGCTTGTATTGATTGATGGAAACAGTATTGCATACAGGGCCTTTTTCGCACTTCCGCTGCTGAATAATGATAAAGGCATACATACAAATGCGATTTACGGTTTTACTATGATGCTCATGCGCATCCTGGAGGATGAAGATCCTTCTCATATTCTGGTTGCTTTTGATGCAGGAAAAACAACCTTCCGCCATAAAACATTCACGGAATATAAGGGAGGCAGGCAAAAAACTCCGCCGGAGCTGTCTGAACAATTCCCTTTTATCCGCGATCTGCTGGATGCCTATCAGATTCCACGCTACGAGCTTGAGAATTATGAGGCAGATGATATCATCGGCACCCTTTCTCTCCAGGCAGAGCAGGAAGGCTTCGAGGTGAAGGTCATTTCCGGGGATAAGGATTTGACCCAATTAAGCTCTGAATATACTACCGTCGGAATCACCCGCAAGGGAATAACGGATATCGAGGAATATACTCCAGAGCATATCCGGGAAAAATATGGCCTGGCACCCGGTCAGATCATTGATATGAAAGGCCTGATGGGAGACAGCTCAGACAATATCCCAGGGGTGCCC
Organism: Bacillus sp. SRL543; assembly: GCF_984799205.1. NCBI lineage: Bacteria > Bacillati > Bacillota > Bacilli > Caryophanales > Bacillaceae > Bacillus > Bacillus sp. SRL543. The sequence continues at coordinate 3,709,652 of NZ_OZ481794.1, read as the reverse complement.
GGGGTAGGGGAGAAAACAGCAATCAAGCTGTTGAAGGAATTTGAAACGCTTGAAAATCTGCTGGGATCCATTGATCGTGTAAGCGGCCAGAAGCTGAAGGAAAAGCTTGAAGAGCACAAAGATCTTGCGGTGATGAGCAAGGAGCTCGCTACCATCACAAGGGAAGCGCCTGTTAAAGTAAAGGTAGAAGATGCGGGCTATTCAGGCTATGACCAGGCTAAAGTCGTCTCTCTCTTCAAGGATCTTGGATTCAACTCGCTCCTTGAGAAAATCGGGGGCGGGGAAACTGAAGAAACTGCCGCACCCCTTGAGGACATCCAGTTTGAAACAGCAGAAAATATCCTTAAAGATTTATTTGCGGATGAAACTGCACTGTATGTCGAGATGCTTGAGGAGAATTATCATACAGCCAAAATCGCCGGCCTCTCAGCTGCCAGCGGGAATGGGGTCTATTTTATTCCGGCTGATCTTGCTTTAAGCTCGGATACCTTCAAGCAGTGGGCTGAGGATGAGTCGAAAAAGAAGATTGTCTACGATGCCAAGCGGACGGAGGTTGCATTGCGCCACCACGGCATCCACTTAAAAGGGGTGGAATTTGACCTTCTTATTGCATCCTATATCATCAATCCGTCAGAATCGATTGAAGACTTTGCTTCGGTTGCCAAGCGCCACGGGTACAATGGTGTCCAGACGGATGATGCGGCCTACGGGAAAGGTGCAAAAAGAAAAATTCCTGCACAGGAAGAGCTTGCGGAGCATCTTGCCAGAAAAGCTGCAGCCCTGGAGGCGCTTAAGGACAAGCTTGAAGATGAGTTGAAGGAAAACCAGCAGTATGAGCTTTTTTATGATCTGGAAATGCCGCTTTCGCTTATTCTCGCTGATATGGAGTCGCAGGGCGTCAAGGTCGACCTCGAAAGGCTTCAAGCGATGGGAGAACAGATCAACCAGAAGCTGGGAGATATTGAGGAGCGCATCCACGAACTTGCCGGCGAAGCTTTCAATATCAATTCCCCTAAGCAGCTTGGGGTCATTCTCTTTGAGAAGCTCGGACTTCCTCCTGTTAAAAAGACAAAGACAGGGTATTCAACTTCTGCCGATGTCCTGGAAAAGCTGGAGGAGAAACATGAGATCATCAGGGAAATACTTCAGTACAGGCAGCTGGGCAAACTTCAGTCGACTTATATTGAAGGGCTGCTGAAGGTGACCGATAAGAAAACCGGTAAGGTTCACACCCGTTTTAATCAGGCACTCACACAGACGGGGCGCCTCAGCTCGACAGATCCAAATCTGCAGAATATTCCGATCCGCCTTGAAGAAGGCAGAAAGATCAGACAGGCTTTTGTTCCTTCTGAAAAAGGCTGGGTCATTTTTGCAGCCGACTATTCACAGATTGAGCTAAGGGTGCTGGCGCATATTGCCGGCGATGAAAAGCTGATTGAGGCTTTCCGTGAAGATCAGGATGTTCATACAAAGACCGCAATGGAGGTATTCCATGTTACACAGGATGAAGTGACTTCGAACATGAGGCGCCATGCTAAAGCAGTCAACTTTGGGATTGTGTATGGAATCAGCGACTACGGGCTGTCGCAAAGCCTGGGTATTACGAGGAAGGAAGCCGGGCAGTTCATCGACCGCTATCTGAAAAGCTATCCGGGTGTCCAGGAGTATATGGATGACATCATCCAGCAGGCGAAGCAGAAGGGTTATGTTTCGACCCTTCTTCATAGAAGAAGGTATCTTCCTGAAATTACAAGCCGGAATTTCAATTTAAGGAGCTTCGCAGAACGGACAGCCATGAACACCCCTATACAGGGAAGCGCTGCCGATGTCATCAAAAAAGCCATGATTGATATGGCCGACCGGCTCCGTGAAGAAGGACTGGCAGCCCGCCTTCTTTTATCTGTGCATGATGAATTGATATTTGAAGCACCTGAGGAAGAAATAGAAACTTTGAAGAGAATTGTGCCGGATGTGATGGAAAACACAGTGGCTCTTGATGTTCCGCTTAAAGTTGATTTTTCTTACGGACCAACATGGTTTGATGCGAAATAGAAGGAGGAAAGCGCTTGGATACAGCCGGGCGCTTTCTTCCTTGCCGACAGTCTGGGTCAAGAGATAGAAAGGAGAATGAATCATGCCTGAATTGCCTGAAGTAGAAACGGTCAGGAAAACATTGAAGGAGCTTGTCAGCGGCAAAGAGATCGGACAAGTTTCCATCCATTGGCCGAAAATGATCAAGCAGCCTGGCGAAGCTGAGCAGTTTGCCGATGCCCTCGCCGGACAGACTATCCTGGATGTCGGGAGGCGGGGGAAGTTCTTGATCATTTACACAGATGATTATGCTTTGGTTTCCCATCTCCGCATGGAAGGTAAGTATGCTCTTTATTCAAAAGAAGAGGACAAGGATAAGCATACCCATGTTATCTTCCATTTCACAGACGGCTCTGAACTCCGCTACAGGGATGTAAGGAAATTCGGTACAATGCATCTATTTGCCAAGGGAGAGGAATTTGCGAGTCTGCCCCTGTCCCAGCTGGGGCCTGAGCCCTTTTCGGAAGAATTTACACCCCAGTTTCTGCAGCAGCGGCTTGCCGGGACAAATCGAGCGGTCAAAACTGCTCTTTTAGATCAGAAAGCGGTCGTTGGACTGGGGAATATCTACGTGGATGAGGCGCTGTTCAGAGCAGGCATCCACCCTGAACGGCTGGCCAGCTCTCTTTCTGGTGATGAAATAGGCAGGCTGCATAAGGAAATTGTCGCCACACTTTCTGAAGCAGTTGAGAAGGGAGGGAGCACCATCAGGTCTTATGTGAATTCACAGGGCCAGATCGGCATGTTCCAGCTCGAGCTTTTCGTTTACGGGCGAAAAGGAGAGGAATGCAAATCATGCGGCAGCACACTCGAAAGAATCATCGTCGGCGGGCGGGGCACAGTCTTTTGCCCTGTGTGCCAGGTGAAGTAGAGGGTCTTTTGCCCTCCGCATTTCGATTGTCCAGCTGCAGGGGCTAGGGACTCGAGTCATAAGTCACCCAGGAAATAAAGGCAAAGAACGCCTTTTATTCCCTGGCGCTCTATGCTTGTGTCCCTGGGCAAGCCGCTTCCGCATTTCGTTTAACATTGGATTGGCTTCTTCCATATACTATCCTAGCGATTTACAGGAGGAAGGAGCATGATCCATGGTACACACTCTCTCACTTCTTATGCTTGCATTTGCTGTCAGTCTTGACAGTTTCAGTGTTGGCTTGACATATGGGTTAAGGAAAATGAGCATACCCCTTAAGTCGATTATGATTATTGCCTGCTGTTCGGCTATAACGCTTATAACAGCAATGACCATCGGCCATGTGATCGAGAGTTTTCTCTCACCTCAAGCTGCCGAGAGTCTTGGCGGAATCCTTTTGATTCTCCTTGGAGCCTGGGTCTTATACCAGTTTTTCCGTCCGGAAAAATCAAAGGATGTACTTCCCCACGAAAAAACGATTGTTAATTTTGAAATTAAATCATTAGGTCTTGTTATAAACATCCTGCAAAAGCCGTTGGCTGCCGATTTTGACAAATCGGGCACGATTACAGGGATAGAAGCATTTATGCTGGGCCTTGCCTTATCTTTGGATGCATTTGGAGCCGGGATAGGAGCCGCTATGCTGGGCTATTCTCCTGGCTATCTAGCCGCCGCGGTGGCTGCGATGAGCTCGCTTTTTGTTTTTGCTGGAATGAAGATCGGCGCCATTTTCAGCCACAGCAGCTGGGTGCAGCGGTTTTCTTTCATACCTGGGCTTTTGCTGATTGTCATTGGAATCTGGAAAATATAACGAGTCTGGAAAGGACAGAATATGCCGTTAGTAATAGGGTTGACCGGAGGCATCGCCAGCGGAAAAAGTACCGTATCCGCCATGCTGATGGAAAAAGGGATTACGGTCATTGATGCAGACTTGGAAGCAAGGCTTGCGGTTGAAAAGGGCGAAGAAGCCTATGATGGTATTGTCAGCCGCTTTGGAACCGAGATCCTGCAGCCAGATGGAGAAATTGACCGTACAAAGCTAGGCGCTATCATTTTTCACAATGAAGAGGAACGGCTTGCTCTTAATGCGATTGTCCATCCTGCTGTCCGTAAAAGGATGCTGGAGAAAAAAGAACAGGCCATCCAAAAAGGGGAGCAGCTTGTAGTGCTGGATATACCGCTGCTGTTCGAAAGCAAGCTGGAACATTTGGCTGATAAGACATTGCTTGTTTATACAGATGGGGAAACTCAGCTGAGGCGTCTGATGAACCGGAATTCTTTAAGTGAGGAAGAAGCGGAGGCACGAATCAATTCTCAAATGCCTCTTCCTGAAAAAGTAAGGCTGGCAGATGCCGTCATTAATAATAATGGCACCATTGAAGAGACGAAGAAGCAGTTGTTGGGGCTGCTGGACCTGTGGCTGCCGGAGGAAAAGGGGAAGAGCTGATGCCTTCCCTCTTTTTTATGCTTAATGAAGCTAAATGTTTATAGCTTTTGCTTTGGTCTTTCCGTTCATAAAAGGTGTGAAGCAGACTATATTGAATAAGGTCCAAAAATGTTATTCTGAATAATTAGACTTTTTGAAAATGTGCACAATCATGAGCACAAAAGTTTTTATATATGTTATACTAATCGTAAGGATAAACAGCTAAAGTATAACACTTATTCGGAAGGGGCCGTATAATGATGGCGAGAATAGCGATTAATGGTTTTGGAAGGATCGGAAGAATGGTGTTCAGAAAGGCAATTATGGAGGAAAATCTTGAAATTGCAGCAATCAACGCCAGCTATCCTGCTGAAACTCTGGCTCATTTAATCAAATATGATACGAATCACGGTATGTTTGAAGGCGAAGTGATTCCTGAAAATAATGCAATAATCGTAAACGGGAAGCGCATCAGGCTGCTGGCAAGCAGGGATCCCCTTGAGCTCCCGTGGAGGGACCTGGAGATCGATATTGTCATTGAAGCAACAGGCAAATTCAATTCCCGCGAAAAAGCAGCGCTCCATCTAGAGGCGGGAGCTAAAAAGGTTATACTGACTGCCCCGGGTAAAAATGAGGATGTTACTATTGTGATGGGAGTAAATGAAAGCGCATTAAATATATATGAGCATGACATCATTTCTAACGCATCATGCACCACAAATTGCCTGGCGCCTGTCGCAAAGGTGCTTGATGAAAAATTCGGGATTGAAAACGGACTGATGACGACCGTCCATGCCTACACAAACGATCAGAAAAATATCGACAATCCTCATAAGGACCTGCGCCGTGCACGGGCATGCGGACAATCGATTATTCCGACATCGACAGGAGCCGCCAAAGCCCTTTCCCTAGTACTCCCCCAGCTGAAGGGCAAGCTTCACGGAATGGCCCTCCGTGTCCCGACGCCAAATGTGTCGCTGGTTGACCTTGTGGTGGACCTGAATAAAGAAGTGACGGCCGACGAAATCAACGATGCCTTTGAAGCTGCAGCAAGGGGAGGCATGAAGGGCATTTTGGATATCACAGAAGAGCCGCTCGTATCTGTCGACTTTAATACAAATGAACATTCTGCCATCATTGACGGCCTCTCAACAATGGTTATCGGCCCCAACAAAGTAAAGGTGCTCGCCTGGTATGACAACGAATGGGGCTACTCCTGCCGAGTCGTCGACCTCGTTAACTTTGTCGCAGGAAAAATGACTAAACTAACAGAAGTAAAAGCAGGCTGACAACACTGAGAAATTGTAAGCTGATGCTTGTTTATTAAAGCACGCTTGTTTTAGAAAACAGGGGGAACGGAAGAAATCTTCCGTTCCCCTGTTTTTATTTTTTTGTACTAGGCTTTTGCCTTTAAAAAAATTTTAAAAACCAGTTGATTGCAGTGGAAGGCACGAAGACTCCTGCGGGATTGCAGCGGCAAAGCTGAGACCCCGCAAGAGCTTGCTCTGAGGAGGCTCAGCGCCGCCCCGCGGAAAGCGAAGTGCCTGGAACGGAAATCAACCTCCCCATACCTATGGCTAACCCTTAAAAAACCAGCTTTTTGAGATTTATTCCAGTCTTTTTCCATCTATTAATTAAGATAAAATACACATCTAAAAAAATCAAAAACTCCTGTTGCAAAAAAAATATAAACAAAGTATACTATTCCTCGTGAACTTCTTGAATTTTGGCAGTGATGGCTACTTAAAGGGTTAGGACCTCTCTGGACTAACTTTCCCCCGTGGTAGTTATTGGCCAGTAAAAATGAAGAAGCTCATTAATTCGCTTGTATTTTTAAAAAGGGGGAAATTTGAATATGGAAACAATGGGCCGTCATGTTATTTCAGAGCTATGGGGCTGCGATTTTGAAAAGTTGAATGATATGGAATTTATTGAGCAGACATTTGTGGGGGCTGCATTGAAGTCAGGTGCAGAAATCCGCGAAGTCGCGTTCCACAAGTTTGCGCCGCAGGGAGTAAGCGGAGTGGTAATCATTTCCGAGTCTCATCTAACAATCCACAGCTTCCCGGAGCATGGCTATGCAAGCATTGATGTATACACATGCGGAGATCTTGATCCTAACATTGCTGCAGACTATATTGCGGAAGAGTTAGGCGCTCAAACGCGTGAGAATATCGAAATTCCTCGCGGCATGGGTCCTGTTCAAGTTAAGCAAGCTCAAGCAAACGCACTATAAAAATGACAAACTGATAAATTGACAAATCAAAGGGGTGTATCCGTACACCTCTTTTTATATTGGCCGGACAGCAGGTCAGAACGATCTCAAAAAAATAAGATAGTTTTTACAACTGCGGTTACTGTCTAGCAGCTGCGCCTGCCCCCTCCAGGTCACAAGCTGACTCTCCCAAAAAGACAAAGAACGCCTTTCCGGGAGGATCGTGTTGAGGCCCCCAGGAAGCTAATCATGCATACGCTGCCACAGGACGTGGCGTTCTTAGTCTGCGTTCCATTTTTGGCAAGGCGCTTGCGCTTTTCTTGTGTTAAAATAAAGAAAAGTGATAACTCGGAGGGTGAATGGATGTCAATTTTTCGGACAGTTTTCGGCCGCTTTCAAAAACAGTGTGAAACAAGTGAAAGCCATCGGGATGAGAATCTGCGGACAAGATACTATAAGGCCAGCTTTAATAAGGCTTTTGAAACTGCAGAAAACGTTCTGCGGAAGGATCCCAGCGTGAAAATGATCAGCTCTGCCAAGGAGCATGGAGAAATGGCTGCGGAAATCACCCGCGGCAGAAAGTACTTTGCCATTATCACCATTGTGTCTGTAAGGGGAATGGAGTCTGCCATTGATGTAAATATATCGACTGAGCAATTTTCCCCTACTGGAGCATTTCCTGCCCTGAAAAAGGAAATCACAGGTTTCTATAGCAGGCTGGATAAAGAGCTTACATATCTTGGTTCCGGCAGGAATGCTGAATAGCGGAAGCTTGTACCGCTGATGTGTTTTTTATATGATAGAAACAGAATGGCCTTCGTGCAGAGAAACGGCCAGCAAGTACATGAATGAGGATACGGAGCTGATTGTATGAAATGCCCTTCATGCCAGAATAACAATACACGCGTCCTTGATTCCCGTCCGGTCGATGACGGCCGTTCCATTCGCAGAAGGCGGGAGTGCGAGAAATGCGGCTATCGCTTCACCACGTTCGAGAAGGTGGAGGAGATACCCCTCATTGTCGTAAAAAAGGAAGGCACACGCGAGGAGTTTAGCCGCGATAAGATGCTGAGGGGCCTGATCAAGGCCTGTGAAAAACGCCCTGTTGCCCTTAAGGAGCTTGAAGAAGTGACATCAGAAGTGGAGAAGGAGCTTCGCAGCCAGGGGGTTTCTGAAATAAAAAGCGAATTTATCGGTGAAATGGTCATGGACAGACTGGCCAAAATTGATGAGGTTGCTTATGTCAGGTTTGCCTCTGTTTACCGGCAATTCAAGGATATCAACGTATTTATCGATGAGCTGAAAGAATTGATCAAAAAAGAACAATGATTTTTTGGAAGTGATGCACTGAGGTGCCTGCAGCCAGAGCCGAGCTAAAGACTGTCTTTGGCTCTTTTTTTGGCTGGTTTCCCGAAGATCGTAGAAAGGTTGGCAGCTATGACTCAGCATTGGCAAGAAATGCTTCCGATTGACCGCTATGCAGTGGCCGCGAGCGGTCTTTTGCATGATTATGACCGAAAGGTGCTTACGTTGCTGTACCAGCCCTTAATCGGGGCATCCTGTCTCAGTTTATATATGACGCTATGGGCTGAACTGGAGGAAAACAGGCTCTGGTCTCAATCAAATACCCATCATAGCTTGATGAATTTCATGGGGATGAACTTAAAGGAAATCTATGAAGCAAGACTGAAGCTTGAAGGGATCGGCCTTTTGAAGGCGTTCGTAAAAAATGATGAAGGCAGCCGCTCTTTTATATACGAACTGCAGCCGCCGCTGAGTCCGGAGCAGTTTTTCCTGGATGGAATGCTTAACATCTATCTGTATCGCAAAATCGGCAAAAATCAGTTTCTGAGGCTTAAACGATTTTTCTGTGACCATGATTCCGGCGTGATGCAGGGTTATGACGAAGTGACTAAAGCCTTTCAGGATGTGTATGAATCAGGCCATCCTGCCGCTTTCTCACCTGACCAGGATACAGGGAGGGATGTGTCGCTTGAAGAGGGATTTACCTTCATAGGCAGAACAAGCCCTGAAGAGATAAAAATCGGAGGCTCATCCTTTGATTTTGAACTGCTTGCAGCAGGCCTGAATGAATCACTTCTTCCCAAGTCGGCGCTGACCCCGAAGGTCCGGGAGGCAATCAGCAACCTGTCCTTCCTTTATGGCATTGATGCCCTGCAGATGAAAAACATCCTGATCAGTGCCATGACGGAAGATAATGACATCAATATTGAAGAATTGAGGAAGTCGGCACGTGACTGGTATCAATTTGAGCATCAGGACCAGCTGCCGTCCCTCATAGACCGGATCCAGCCAGGCATCCATCAGGTACAGGCCGCTGAGCCGAAAACACAGGAAGAAGAATTGATCAGATATATGGAGATCACTTCTCCGCGCCAGCTGTTAAAGGATATATCCGGCGGGGCAGATCCCTCCAAGGGTGATCTGCAAATCATAGAGGACGTTATGTTTCAGCAGAAGCTGCACCCTGGCGTTGCTAATGTTCTGATTCAGTATGTTATGCTAAAGACAGATATGAAACTGACGAAAGCATATGTAGAAAAGATTGCCGGGCATTGGGCAAGAAAACAGATTAAAACGGTTAAAGAAGCGATGATGCTGGCCAAAAATGAACACCGCCAGTATCTGGAGTGGGCAGAAGGCAAAAAGTCAAAGCCTGCTTCAGCTAAAAAGCCGATCAGAAAAGAAGCGCTGCCAGACTGGTTTGATGAGCAGCAGGAAGAGCCGCCGCAAAAAGCTGCTGCCGCAGATGACTCTCAGTATGAGGAAAAAAGGCGGGCCTTGGAGGAAAGGCTTAAAAAATATCGGAAATAAGGAGGTGGCAGAATGGAAAGAATCAATGAGACACTGAGAAAACTTGCAGGCAATGAAAGCTTTCAAAAGAGGTACGAGCAGCAAAAAAAGGAAATTTTCTCTCATCCTGATGTAAAAGCTTTTCTCCAGGAACATCGTGCAGAAATTACAAATGAAATGGCAGAAAGAAGCATGATCAAGCTCTCGGAGTATGCACAGCAGAGCAAGGAATGCAGAGAATGTCCAAGCCTTGGGGAATGCAAAAATATGATGCAGGGTTATCACCCTGAACTGGTCATCAGGAGAGGGATCATTGATGTCCAATACAATCGCTGCCCGCGCAAGGTGATCCATGATGAACGGAAGAAAAATGAGAAGCTGATCCGGAGCCTGTATATTCCAAAAGAGATTGTCAACGCCTCCTTTGCTGATGTTTACCTGGATACCAGACTGGATGCAGTTGATAAAGCGGAAAGCTTCGTCGAGAATTATAAGCCGGGTACAAGGCAGAAGGGACTTTATTTTTACGGGAAGTTCGGGGTCGGCAAGTCCTTCCTGCTTGGTGCAATCGCCAATGAGCTTGCCAAGAAGAAAATCTCGTCCATGATCGTCTATGTCCCGGAGCTTTTAAGGGAAATGAAAAGCAGCATCGGAGATTCAACCTTAAATGAAAAGCTTGAGGCCATTAAGCGCGAGCCGGTCCTGATGCTTGATGATATTGGCGCCGAAACAATGTCCAGCTGGACAAGGGATGAGGTGCTGGGGCCGATCCTGCAGTTCAGGATGCTGGAGAATCTGCCAACCTTCTTTACATCCAATTTTGATATGCAGGGGCTGGAGCACCATTTGACCTACAGCCAGCGCGGTGAAGAAGAAAAAATGAAGGCGCGCCGGATCATGGAGCGCATCCGCTACCTGTCTGAGCCGGTTCTCGTTGACGGGCCGAACCGCCGTGTATAAAGAATAATGATGAAAACTGCCTTTGCAAAGGCAGTTTTTATTTTGGTGTGCAACTGTTTCCCCCCCTTTTTTATCCCCTTCTGTTCCGCATTTGCTTCTAAATTGTACAAGTTTCCCATATACATGGAATCAGGGATATTAACGAAGGAAGCCGTATGGTCAGGAAGGAGAGAATATCTCCCAGCGCTTGCTGCAGCTTCGGATATTGTTTAATAAACAAGGGGGGATATGATTGATTGAAATCATTTTCCAAAATCAGCAGGATGCGAGGAAACTGCAGGATCTCCTGGAGCTTGGACTGTCATCCTGTCATATATCAGCACTTCAACTTAAAGACGGGCATACTGTTCAGGTCAGGCAGGGCGGATTACAGGAACATGCAGACATTGTAAAAAAGGCGATTATGCATTTCATTATAGAAACTAAGCAGGATGACTGGTTCCGCAGGATTCTTTCGGAGCAGTATTTTTATGAAGATGAGGAAGAACAGCAGCAGATAATGGATATTATCCATTCCATCCTGGAGGGAAACAGGGACGATCTATCTGCGTTTCTGGAAGGTCCTGGACCGGAGGAAAGCCTTAGTGTGGCGATTGATGAATTGATGTCAGGGAACATCACTTCATTTTCGTTCGATTCTTTTGTAAAATTCCGTCTCCGCCCAATGATGGACCAGCTTGAACGGTATGCAGCGCTTTCCATTGATGAATATAAGATGGAACAGGAATACCAGATGTTCATCCATATGCTGAGGGACTTCCTGAAGGGCAGGGCCCCTAAGCGCAGTGCTGTCCATCTGTTGATGGGGGAGGAAAATGCTTTTTATGATGGCGGGCTCTCTGAGATCAAGCGGGCAGAGCTCTTGAAGATGGTAGACCGCAGACTGCTTTTTAATCATCCGGTATACGTCGATTCCGTTACAATCGCCCCGCTGCTTTCGATGGCGCCGACCGCCATATATCTTTATACAGATGAACCAGACTCTCCGCTCGCCCGGACCGTCCGGAATATCTTTGAGGAAAGAGTGTTCATCCAGCCTTTTGAAGCCTTTACAGAACTGAAAAAGGTCCTCTCTGCAGCAGGCAGGGAGAAAATCTGAAATCCCTTGATTTTTCCAAGATAAACTACTATAATAACGTACATAATAATTCAAACACCACAAATGTAGCGACGAGGACAAGGGTATTCCATTACGGTTCAAAGAGAGGGAAGCCAAGGCTGAAAACTTCCCAGCACGGATGAGATGCTTACCGCCTCCGAACAACAGCCAGGAAAAGGACAGTGACTTTGCGCCCGTATAAATAGCCGGGTGCAGCAGACGACGAAGAGATTCGCCGTTTATCATTGGCCCAAGTATTGGCTGGCGGGCATGGGACCGTTATATCCCTCACTAAGCCGGACTGCGTGATTTTTTGCGTCTGGGAATTTGGGTGGAACCACGTGTTAAATACAGCTCGTCCCTTCTTTAGGGACGGTTTTTTTGTTTTTTAATCACATAAGGAGGAATTTTCATGTCAGAAGTAATTAAATTGACTTTTCCGGATGGAGCTGTAAAGGAATTTCCGAAAGGGACATCTACAGAGGATGTGGCTGCATCCATCAGCCCGGGATTGAAGAAAAAAGCGCTAGCCGGAAAGCTGAACGGCACAATGTACGATCTTCGCAGGCCGATAGAAGAAGACGGTTCCATTGAAATCGTCACACAGGGCAGTGATGAAGCACTCGAGGTTCTTCGCCACAGTACAGCCCACTTGATGGCACAGGCCATCAAACGCCTGCACAAGGGCGCCAAATTCGGTGTCGGCCCTGTCATTGAAGGCGGATTTTATTATGATGTCGATCTTGAAGAGTCATTAACTCCTGAAGATTTGCCGCTGATTGAAAAAGAGATGGCCAAAATCGTCAATGAAAACATTGATGTGAACCGCAAGGCGGTCAGCCGCGAAGAAGCGGTCGAGTTCTTCAAGGAAATCGGAGATGAGTACAAGCTTGAACTGATTGAAGCCATTCCGGAGGGGGAAACTGTCACCCTTTATGAACAGGGCGATTTCACAGATCTCTGCCGCGGCGTCCATGTACCTTCAACAGGCAAGATCAAGGAATTCAAGCTGCTCAGCATTGCCGGCGCATATTGGCGCGGAGACAGCGACAATAAAATGCTGCAGCGCATTTACGGGACAGCGTTTTTTAAGAAAGAAGACCTGGCTGAGCATCTGCGCCTGCTTGAGGAAGCGAAAGAGCGCGACCACAGGAAGATCGGCAAAGAGCTTGATCTTTTCATGACTTCCCAGAAAATCGGCCAGGGACTGCCAATGTGGCTGCCTAAGGGTGCAACCATCCGCCGCATCGTTGAGCGCTACATCGTCGACAAGGAACAGCGCCTGGGCTACGAGCATGTCTATACGCCTGTAATGGCAAATGTTGATCTCTATAAGACTTCAGGACACTGGGACCACTACCAGGAGGATATGTTCCCTGTCATGGAAATGGATAACGAGGAGCTTGTCCTCCGTCCAATGAACTGCCCGCATCATATGATGATTTATAAAAACAGCATTCACAGCTACCGCGAGCTTCCGATCCGGATTGCGGAGCTTGGCACGATGCACCGCTATGAAATGTCCGGGGCGCTGTCAGGACTGCAGCGTGTCCGCGGGATGACTTTGAATGATGCCCATATCTTTGTGCGCCCTGATCAGATCAAGGAAGAATTCAAGCGCGTCGTCCACCTGATTCTTGAAGTATATAAAGACTTCAACATTGAAGATTATTCTTTCCGCCTGTCTTACCGTGACCCTCAGGATACTGAGAAATACTTCAATGACGACGTGATGTGGGAAAAAGCACAGTCCATGCTGAAGGAAGCAATGGACGAGCTTGGGCTTGATTACTATGAAGCAGAAGGAGAGGCAGCTTTCTATGGCCCTAAGCTGGACGTGATGGTGAAAACGGCGCTTGGCAAAGAAGAGACCCTTTCAACTGCACAGCTTGATTTCCTTCTGCCAGAGCGCTTTGACCTCACTTATGTAGGCGAAGATGGAAAGCAGCACCGCCCGGTCGTCATTCACCGCGGCGTCGTATCAACAATGGAACGCTTTGTGGCTTTCCTTATCGAAGAATATAAAGGAGCATTCCCGACATGGCTGGCACCGGTACAGGTACAGGTGATCCCTGTTTCTCCGGACGCCCATTTCGACTATGCGAAAAAAGTCCAGGAAGAGCTCCAGGCTCAAGGATACAGAGTGGAATTGGATGCCCGCAATGAGAAGATCGGCTACAAAATCCGCGAAGCACAGATGCAAAAGATTCCTTATATGCTTGTTCTTGGCGACAAGGAAGTTTCAGATAATGCGGTCAATGTCCGTAAATACGGTGAGCAGAAGTCTGAGACAATGTCATTTGATGTATTCAAGGATGCACTGAAGGAAGATACAGCGAGATAACAATTATTAAAGGGAGGCTTCGGCCTCTTTTTTTAATAGTTAAACTTTGTTAGCAAAGTTGATTTTGGGCTCATTCGTGTGAAACTCTGTTTCACACGCCTTTCAGCTGTGCTGAATATCTGGCTAAATGAGCCCGAAATCAACAACAATGTTTAATTCAGCCAATAATTATATCGATTATGAAAAAAAACCGCGAAAACTATTGCCAGAAATCAATTTCTTTGATAGAATTCAAATCGTTGTGATAAAAACATCTATTCGTTTGACATGAAAATATCATTTGTGATATAGTTACTTAGGTAAATTGAATACGGCTTTGAGGAAAAGAAGAAGCACCCGCTTCTCACCTGGCTGACGCAAAGAGCAGTTGGCAGGTTTTACGGAAACAGCTTTTAACTTGTCGTTTCGTAAGTGTGGGTGATTTCATCCGCACTTTTTTATATGTCTAAAAAGCTTTATGATGTAATATTGTCATTGTCATGCTGGATGCAGCGTGGGATTCGGTGCAGGTTCTGCAGCTTGTGCTGCTCTTGACTCAGACGTTGTATTCGCACAAAACCTTGGAGGTGGCTAACTATTAGCAAACAAGATATGTTGTTAAACGAGGGAATCCGTGCCCGTGAAGTTCGTCTAATTGACCAAAACGGCGAGCAATTGGGAATCAAGTCCAAGATTGAAGCGCTTGAAATTGCTTCACGAGTAAATCTTGACGTTGTTCTTGTTGCGCCAAATGCTAAACCTCCTGTAGCCCGTATCATGGACTATGGAAAGTTTAAGTTTGAGCAGCAGAAGAAGGAAAAAGAAGCTCGCAAAAACCAGAAGATTATCAATATCAAAGAAGTTCGCTTAAGTCCGACTATTGATGAGCATGACTTTAATACAAAGCTGCGAAATGCAATTAAGTTCCTGGAAAAGGGCGATAAAGTAAAAGCTTCGATCCGATTCAAAGGTCGTGCGATTACACATAAGGAAATCGGTCAGCGTGTTTTAGTCCGTTTTGCGGAAGCCTGCAAGGAAGTTGCAGCTGTGGAATCACATCCGAAAATGGACGGACGCAGCATGTTCATGGTCTTAGCACCTAAAATCGACAAGTAAAGAGGGGGAATTCCACATGCCAAAAATGAAAACTCACCGCGGTACTGCTAAGCGCTTCAAGAAGACTGGTTCAGGCAAACTGAAACGTTCTCACGCTTACACTAGCCACTTATTTGCTAACAAATCAACTAAACAAAAGCGTAAGCTTCGTAAAGCTGCGATTGTTTCCAAAGGCGATTTCAGACGCATTCGCCATATGCTAGACAACATTAAGTAATTTCCGAATATAGGAGGGAAAAGATATGCCACGTGTAAAAGGCGGTACAGTTACTCGCAAACGTCGTAAAAAAGTTCTTAAATTAGCCAAAGGTTATTTCGGTTCAAAACATACATTATATAAAGTTGCTAACCAGCAGGTTATGAAATCATTAATGTATGCATACCGTGACCGTCGCCAGAAAAAGCGCGACTTCCGTAAACTATGGATCACTCGTATCAATGCGGCTGCCCGCATGAACGGTCTTTCTTACAGCCGTTTGATGCATGGCCTTAAGGTTGCAGGCATCGAAGTGAACCGTAAAATGCTTGCTGAGCTTGCAGTTGCTGACGAAAAAGCATTTGCTGAATTAGCTTCTGTTGCAAAGCAGAACCTGAGCAAGTAATAAGGCTGAGGCCTTTAGAAAGCCATTCTCGCTAAGAGGATGGCTTTTTTCAATAATAAGACTATACATAAAGGGGACGGCGGATAATGGAATGGGCTGCTTTGTATTTGCTGCTGATCAATGCAGCAGGCTTTTTTATTATGAGGGCAGATAAACAAAAAGCACGGAAAAATCAATACCGGATAAGCGAAAGAACACTCTGGACCATAGCTTTTGTTTTTGGGGCCCCGGGGATGTACGCAGGCATGAACAAATTCAGGCATAAAACAAAGCATGACGCTTTTAAATACGGGCTGCCGGCGCTGAGCATGCTTGAGGCAGCAGTCTGTATATATTTGCTCGCCGTTTGGTCATAAGCGTCGATCATTTGCTATATGTTAAAGTAACATCATGATTTAACAGCAAAGAAGGTGGCACCCATGAATGAAATGCTGTCTCTCGTGTTGGCCGCCGTCCATACAGGCGGCTGGCTGTCTCCGTTTTTATTCATCCTGCTTCACGCACTCAGGCAATTTCTTTTCGTGCCTGCTGCAGCCATCTGCATGGCTGGAGGGGCGGCATTCGGCATGGTGCCGGGCGCCGCTTATTCTGCTGCAGGACTGCTGCTTGGGAATATGCTTTTTTATTGGATGCTGGAAAAAATGCCTGCTGCCCGCAGTAAGCTTTCTTCTTTGAAAAAACGCTGGTTCGGGGAGTACAGGAATCTTACCGCAGGCCAGGTGGCCGTTCTCCGGCTGATCCCTTTCGTGCACTATCATCTGCTTACCTTTTGTCTGCTCGAGCGATATAAACGGTTTGGGGAGTTTGTGAAAGGAAGCTGGGTGACCAATCTGCCAATGGCGGTTTGCTATACCATGTTTGGCGGTTTCATCAGCCGCTTTTCGCTGCCGGCCGCTTTAACAATCCTGTTGGTCCTTGGAGTATTTGTATATATGCTCAGGGAGAAAATGAGTGTCATTAAATGGCGGGAGTTTTTCAGGGAAGCTGCATAAGAACAGCAGAGCCTTCCTATTATAAAGAGGCGCCAGTCAGATGATTGGCGCCTCTTTCTTCTTTTTAAAATTGGCAAGGATGAGCACGAAATCAACTTGGAAAACTAACAGATACTAAAGTTTAATGGTGTCTGTACTTTTGCTCATGAATTCCTTGATAGGGCTTTTCCAGTCAAGCTTTGCGTTGGGATATTGCTCCGAAATCTTTCTTTCAATGAATTGGAAGTCTTCCCTTACCATTCCTTTGAGGGAGGACGGGCTGTGCGGCCATATAAAGATGGAAACAACCTCGAAAGCATTTTCCGTGGTACCCAGATATTTTTCCCCCTCGAGCAGGACGCCCTTGTACGTGATCAGGAAATTTTTGCGGACATTATTCTGGTCGTCCAGGAAATAATAGCGCTTTTGGTCATGAGCAAGCTCGAGCTTCCGCTTTGGGTTGATTATATATTTTACGCATGTGTAGATGAGAAATAAAATGAGTGCAAACAAAAGCAAGCGTATCGCCCACATCATAAAATACCTCCACTTGGTCACAGTTTTATCTTTATTTACGGATATATCTCAAAAAAGTTTCGTTCTTTTTTTAATTTGTTATAATTTTTTCTGACGGGTGTTTTTTTGGTCCGTCCCTGCCAGTGACAGAACCTGCGGGGAAGTTTGAAAGGAGAGTTTTTCTGCTATGAATATTAACAGGCTTTTTGAAATGCAAAAAGCGCTTGACCATCATATCGAGACAGAGCATAAACTAACAGAAGATAATCTATTTGAGAGGAAAATCCTTGCCCTTCTGGTGGAGCTGGGCGAGCTGGCCAATGAAACGAGGTGCTTCAAATTCTGGAGCCAGAAGCCAGCATCTGAGCCTGCTGTGATCCTTGAGGAATTCGTCGACGGCGTCCATTTCATCTTATCACTCGGGATTGAGTGCGGTTTTGAGGAATGTGCCCGCATCGAGGCAAATGGGAAGGAAGAATCACTGTCACGCCAGTTCCTGCATCTCTATCACCTGGTTGATGTATTCAAAGCTTCCATGACCCTTGAAGATTTTAATGGGCTGTTCAGTGCTTACATAAGTCTTGCAGAAATGCTTGGGTTCACTGAAGAGCAGATCGAAAAGGCGTATGTGGAAAAAAATGAAGTGAATTATGAAAGGCAGCGCCAAGGGTACTAGTACTAGCAGGGCCTTGCCTCATCATGGGAATCCGCAAGATTGGGATTTTTCTTTTTACACTTTTGGACAGTAAGGTATAATAGAGAAGAAAATAAATATTAAGGGAGTCGAAACATATGGCAAAATTGGATGAAACGCTGACGATGCTGAAAGAATTGACCGATGCAAAAGGCATTCCGGGCAATGAGCGCGAAGTTCGCGAAGTCATGAAGAAATACATAACTGAATTTGCAGACGAAGTGACAACAGATGGCCTTGGCAGCCTTGTGGCCAAGAAAACAGGAAAAGAGGGCGGACCGAAAATCATGGTTGCCGGCCACCTGGACGAAGTAGGTTTCATGATTACAAGCATTGATGACAAAGGCTTTCTCCGTTTCCAGACGGTCGGGGGCTGGTGGTCCCAGGTTATGCTTGCTCAGCGCGTCACCATTGTAACAAGCAAAGGGGACATTACAGGCATCATCGGATCCAAGCCGCCGCACATCCTTCCTGCTGAAGCCCGCAAGAAGCCGGTCGACATCAAGGATATGTTCATCGATATCGGTGCTTCCAGCCGCGAAGAAGCAATGGAATGGGGAATTAAGCCTGGTGATATGGCAGTCCCTTATTTTGAATTCACTGTGATGAATAACGAAAAAATGCTGCTTGCCAAAGCATGGGATAACCGCATCGGCTGTGCCATCGCCATCGATGTGCTGAAGCACCTTAAAGATGCCGAGCATCCAAACGTAGTATACGGCGTCGGTACAGTTCAGGAAGAAGTAGGGCTGAGAGGGGCGAAGACAGCTGCCAATCTCATTGAACCGGATATCGGATTTGGCGTGGATGTAGGAATCGCGGGGGATACACCTGGAATCTCTGAGAAGGAAGCATTGAGCAAAATGGGCAAAGGGCCGCAGATCATCCTTTATGATGCATCCCTTGTTTCTCACAAAGGCTTGCGCGACCTTGTCACAGATACAGCGGACGAAATGAATATTCCATACCAGTTCGACAGCATTGCCGGCGGAGGTGCAGACTCAGGCGCCATCCATCTGTCACATAATGGGGTGCCATCCCTGGCCATCACGATTGCAACACGGTATATCCATTCACACGCAGCCATGCTTCACCGCGATGATTATGAAAATGCAGTTAAACTCATTGTTGAAGTCATCAAGCGTTTGGACAAAGAAACTGTTGATAGAATCACTTTCGAATAAAATGTAACGGGTGACAGGCACCTATACCACTTTCAAAATTGGTATGGGTGCCTGTCACCCTTTTTCGCTGCAGCCCTATTTCAGGCTGTTTTCCAATGTGTGGAGCATTTCTTTTTTGTCTTCTTCTGATGAGTTCTGCCAGATGACTTCAAAGAGGACGCCAAGGCCAGGCAGCATTTTTTCTTCGCCGTTCTGGATTGCGTCGACTATCGTCTCCTTCAGCTCGTCCTGAGAGTTGCCGGTAACATTGTGGATAATGGCATTGCGCAAATTCAGATTCATCTGCACGCACCCCTTTCATATTCAATTCTTTAATATGATTTCTATTTTTGGATTTATTATGTACAGAGGGTAAGCTATAATAAGAAAATTGAAAGCTGAAAGAAAAAGGAGAGACCGTGTTGAAGCATATTCAATCTGCAAACAATCCGCAGATCAAACAATGGAGGAAGCTGCTGGCCAGGAAAGAGCGGGACAAAACAGGGATGTTCCTTGCCGAAGGCTATCATCTGGCAGAAGAGGCGCTAAAGAGCGGAAACGCCGCAGAGCTGCTCTTCAGTGAAAATGCGGAGCTTCCGTCCCGCTGGAATTACGGCGAACTGCCGGTAACAATGGTAACTGATGAAATCATAAAATCACTCTCAGATACCGAAACACCCCAGGGTGTCATCGCGGTATGCAAGGAAGAAAAAACGCTGCTGTCTTCTGTAAAGGGAAGCACCTTCCTGCTGATAGATGCCGTCCAGGATCCAGGCAATCTGGGAACCATGATCAGAACGGCAGATGCTGCCGGAATTGATGCAGTGGTTGTAGGGAAAGGCAGCGCAGATGTCTATAATCCAAAGGTGCTCCGCTCTGCACAGGGCAGCCATTTCCACCTGCCGATCCTGAGAGGCGGACTCCATGAGTGGATGGACAGTCTGAAGGAAGAGGGCATACCGGTCTACGGGACCGCCCTTGAAAATGCATCTCCGTATAAGGAGACCCAGCCGGCCGGACGCTTTGCGCTTTTGGTTGGAAATGAAGGCAGCGGGGTGAGTCCTGAGTTTCTTGCGAGGACAGATAAGAATCTTTATATCCCGATTTACGGAAAAAGTGAATCGCTTAACGTCGCCGTTGCAGCAGGCATCCTTATGTATTATCTAAAGAATTGAATTGGGCCAGCAAAAACTTGAAAAGAGTTTGAAACAAAGAGAAGAATATACTATAATAAACAGCAAAACTGCATTACATAAAAAGCTTTGATGGAGAAAAGTAGCTTATAAGAGCTCAACAGGGATAAAATGCCGTGACTGAAAGCATTTTAGAGTGTCTTACAAGTGAAGTTCACCTCCTGAGCTGGCATCGGGATCATTTGCAGACAGCGCAAATCGAAAGATGCCCCCGGCACAGCCGTTATCTGAATGAAGCGAACAGCACCTTTTTTGAAAGGCAGCTGTTAATAAGGGTGGTACCGCGAATCCAAAACCTCGTCCCTTAACAGGGAGGGGTTTTTTATTTTGCCTAAAAATACCGCTGATAAGTAAAAAGGAGGAAAAAAGATGCAAGACCGTTTAAAAGAATTGCAGCAGGAAGCTTTAACTTCAGTTGAAAAAGCTGAGAACCTGAAAGAGCTCAATGATATCCGCGTATCTTATCTTGGCAAAAAAGGCCCGATTACTGAAGTCCTGAAAGGGATGGGCAAATTATCGGCCGAAGAGCGCCCGAAAATGGGGGCGCTGGCAAACGAAGTGCGCGACAGCATTTCTTCGGCCATTGAAGTAAAGCAGGAAAAACTTGAGATGGCAGCCGTTGAACAAAAGCTGGCTGAAGAGACCATTGATATCACCCTTCCGGGAAGTCCTGTCAAAACCGGGACTCATCATGCTCTGACAAAAATCGTGGAAGAAATTGAAGATCTGTTCATCGGGATGGGTTATACAGTAGCAGAGGGCTATGAAGTGGAAAGCGATTATTATAATTTTGAAGCGCTGAACCTGCCGAAGGGACATCCGGCCAGGGATATGCAGGATTCTTTCTATATAACGGAGGAAACACTTCTCCGCACTCATACTTCTCCTGTCCAGGCACGTACAATGGAGGCCAATGAAGGAAAAGGGCCCGTCAAGATCATCTGCCCGGGCAAAGTATACCGGCGCGATAACGATGATGCGACCCACTCCCATCAGTTCATGCAGATTGAAGGGCTGGTTGTGGCCGAGGGGATCAGCATGGCGGATCTAAAAGGCACACTTGAAGTCTTTGCTAAAAAGATGTTCGGCGATGAACGGGAAATCCGTCTCCGCCCGAGTTTCTTCCCGTTCACAGAGCCTTCAGTTGAAGTGGATATTTCCTGTAAAATCTGCGGCGGGAAAGGCTGCAGTGTCTGCAAGGGCACCGGCTGGATCGAAGTGCTTGGTGCAGGCATGGTCCACCCGCATGTGCTTGAGATGGCAGGCTATGATCCGAAGAAATATACCGGCTTTGCATTCGGCATGGGTGTGGAGCGGATTGCAATGCTGAAATATGGCATAGATGATATCCGCCATTTTTATACAAATGACATTCGTTTCTTGAAACAATTTTCAGTACAGGAATAGGAGGACTGCTTTATGTTGGTTTCATATAAATGGCTGCAGGAATATGTAGATCTATCCGGCATCTCCGCAGCAGAATTGGCAGAAAAGATTACTAAGAGCGGAATAGAAGTTGAAGGCATCGAAACATTGAACGAAGGCATTAAAGGGGTAGTTGTCGGCCACGTGCTGGAACGCGAGCAGCACCCGAATGCCGACAAGCTGAATAAATGCCTTGTAGATACAGGGGGAGAAGAGCCTGTACAAATCATCTGCGGTGCGCCGAATGTGGATAAAGGCCAGAAGGTTGCCGTTGCAACAGTAGGCGCTGTCCTGCCGGGCAACTTCAAGATCAAGCGGGCAAAGCTGCGCGGTGAAGAATCAAACGGCATGATCTGTTCTCTTCAGGAGCTTGGAATCGAGAGCAAGCTTGTGGCCAAGGAATTCTCTGAAGGCATCTTTGTTTTCCCGAATGATGCGGAAGTGGGCCGGGATGCGCTTGAAATGCTGAACAGGGACGACCATATCCTTGAACTTGGCCTCACACCGAACCGTGCAGACTGCCTGAGCATGCTCGGCGTTGCTTATGAGGTTGCAGCCATCCTGAGAAGAGAAGTGAAGCTTCCATCACCGCAGGCAGCAGAATCAGCTGAAAAAGCTTCTGACTATATTACTGTTAATGTTGAAGCCAAGGAAGACAATCCGCTTTATGTGGCAAAAGTCATTAAAAACGTGAAAGTCGGGCCTTCGCCGCTATGGATGCAGACGAGGCTGATGGCAGAGGGCATCAGACCGCATAATAATGTGGTTGATATCACGAACTACGTTCTGCTTGAATACGGCCAGCCGCTCCACGCTTTTGACTACGGACGCCTTGGCTCTAAAGAAATATTGGTACGCCGTGCGAATGAAGGTGAAACCATTGTCACACTGGATGATGCAGAAAGGAAGCTTTCCACAGATCATCTTGTCATTACAAATGGAAGTGAGCCTGTAGCGCTTGCAGGTGTAATGGGCGGCGCAAACTCCGAGGTGCAGTCAGATACAACGACAGTCCTTCTTGAATCTGCGTATTTCACAGCAGGGACGATCCGCAAAGCGTCAAAGGATCATGGCCTGAGAAGCGAAGCCAGCACCCGCTATGAGAAGGGAGTAGACCCTAACCGTGTCCGTGCTGCTGCAGAAAGAGCGGCTGAACTGATGGAGAAGTATGCATCAGGCGAAGTTCTTGAAGGAGCCGTTGAAGCTGATTATCTTACACTTGAGCCAGCTGTCATCTCCATCTCGCTGGAAAAGATCAACAGGGTCCTCGGAACTGAACTGGCAATGGGAGAAGTAGAAGATATCTTTGCCCGCCTTCAGTTTGAAGCATCTGCTGACAATGGTTCCATTACCGTAACAGTCCCAAGCCGCCGCGGTGATATTACGATCGGGGAAGACTTGGTTGAAGAAGTGGCAAGATTGTATGGCTATGATAACCTTCCTGTTACATTGCCTTCCGGCGAATCGACTCCTGGAAGCCTGACGGACTATCAGAAGAAACGCCGCATTGTCCGCCGCTACCTGGAAGGTGCCGGTTTATACCAGGCAGTGACCTATGCTTTGACCAGCGAAAAGAAAGCAGGCCAATATGCGATTGAAAGCCGCGAACCGATCAAGCTGGCAATGCCGATGAGTGAAGACCGCAGCATCCTGCGCCAAAGCATCGTTCCGCAGCTGCTGGAGGTATTGAAGTACAACACAGCCCGCCAGAATGACAGCCTCGCCGTATATGAGACAGGTTCCGTATTTCTATCCAATGGCAGTGAGAGTCTTCCAGAGGAGCGCGAGCATCTCGCAGCGGCCATCACTGGCCTTTGGCACTCCCACCCTTGGCAGGGAGAGAAAAAGCCGGTCGATTTCTTCGTGTTAAAAGGAATTGCGGAAGGCTTGTTTGCCCGCCTCGGCCTTGAAGGAAAAGTTGAATACCAGCGTGCCGCAATCGACGGCATGCACCCGGGCAGAACGGCTGAAATCGTCCTTTCCGGCAAGAAAATCGGTTTTATTGGGGGAGTCCATCCAACAGTCGAGAAGGATCTTGACCTGAAGGAAACCTATGTATTTGAGCTTTCCCTCAAGGATGTGCTTGAAGAAGAAACTGCGCCGCTTCAATATCAAGCGATTCCGCGCTACCCGTCCATTACAAGAGATATCGCCCTTGTGATTGATTCTGAAAAAGAAGCAGGAGAGCTGGATCGCATCATCAAGGAAGCTGGCGGAAGCCTTCTGAAGGAAGTCGCAGTGTTCGATCTGTATGAAGGAGACAGAATGGAGGCTGGCAAAAAGTCGCTTGCATTCTCTCTGAAATATTTTGATCCGGAGAAAACACTGACAGATGAAGATATTGCCAAAGCCCATGAAAAGGTGCTTGAAGCAGTTAAAGAAAAAGCCGGGGCAGTATTGCGCGGTTAATATGAAAGGCAGCCGCCAGGCTGCCTTTTGTATGGATAAATTGAATTTGCAGGAAGTTGCTAGTGTAAATGGGGCTTTTGATATCCGTTCCAGGCACTTCGCTTTCCGCGGGGCGACGCTGAGCCTCCTCCCGCTGCGCGCTGCGGGGTCTCAGCATTGCCGCTGCGATCCCGCAGGAGTCTGCGTGCCTTGCACTCCAATCAACAGGGTTCTTAAAATTAGTTGGGCAAGTTTGCAGGACTAATAAATGGGGCTGTTGATTTCCGTTCCAGGCACTTCGCTTTCCGCGGGGCGACGCTGAGCCTCCTCCCGCTGCGCGCTGCGGGGTCTCAGCATTGCCGCTGCAATCCCGCAGGAGTCCGCGTGCCTTGCACTCCAATCAACAGGGTTCTTAAAATTAATTGGGCAAGTTTGCAGGACCAATTAATGAGGCTGTTGATATTAATTACAGGCACTTCGCTTTCCGGGGCGATTTTGAGCTTCCTCATGCTTCGTGCTGAGGGGTCTTAGTATTGCCGCTGCAATCTTGCAGGAGTCTGCATACATTGCACTTAAAAGACGCAACGTTTAAAAGGGGCACGGAAGAATTTTTTCCGTACCCCTTTTGTTTGCAAATTGAATCAGCTATAGGCTTTCTTTTAGATCTATGTCTATATACCCGCAATCCGCGAAGCCTTCTCTGTATTAGCGAAATGCAATTTTACAAAATCAGGCAGAACTTGCCGGCCTTTAGCCTTGATCAGCCTTGCAGCTGCTTTATCGACCTGGGCCCCGGCCCCTTTTGGCAGGGTAAATCCGGCTTCTTCACTGAGCTTGTCGAAATACCGGAGGAAGGCATAGCGGGCCAGTATGGAAGCAGCAGCGACCGAAAGATGGATTCCCTCAGCCTTTGTGCTGAAAAAGACATCTTCCCTTTGGATCACAGACTGCCCTTTCAGGTAATTATAATACACATTTTCTTGGGCAAACTGGTCAATCAGAATGGCTTCAGGCTTTTCGGGGGCCATCTTTTTCAGTACGTTTCCGATTGCCTGATTATGCAGGAGGGCTTTAATTTTCCCCTGGGACATGCCAGACTGCTGAAGCTGGTTGTATTTGCTGTTTTTAAGGGTCAGCAGGCTGTACGGCACAACCTCTTTTATTTCCTTGGCAATTCTGATTATCTGTTCGTCTTTTAGATTTTTTGAGTCCTTTACGCCCAGCTCCTTCAGCAGGGGGAGGTTTTCTTTCTTGGCATAGGCGGCAACTACCGTAATCGGTCCGAAATAATCGCCTGTCCCGACTTCATCTGAGCCGATGACTGACAGTTTTTCAAAGAAAGGAGGAAGGTGGGAACCTTGAGGGCTTTTAGCTGGAGCATCCTTTTTTTCAGCGGGGGTCCCCCACTTTGCTGCTTCAGCGGTGCTGCCTGCTCCCTGGAAAAGTACCTTTCCGGATTTATATGCAGTTATGCTGCAGTTTGCCGTTTTGGCGGCAAAAATGCCTCCCTGGGGTGTTTTCCCAGTCAGATTCGGCTTATAGTAAGCTTTCATTTCTTCGATTTCCGAGGGACGTTTCTGAAGTACAACATGGCTCATCTCTACCACTCCTAAAAGAAATATATATATGTATAAACAAAACTATACAGATCAAAATTGAATCCGCAGATTAACCCGGCATCAGTCCTCCTGCAAATGGCTGTCCGGTCTTTAAAACAGCAGCATTCCCCTTGATGCGGCTTAATTTGACAGGCTTTGACTTCCCACTCTTTTACGTTCATGTTATCATATAGATTAGGATTTGGAAGGAATGGGGGCATTAGCGTTGTCAGATACGCAGAAAAACCGCACAAGTGTTGATATTTATGGACAGCAGTATGTCATCGTCGGCCAGGAAAGCTCAGGCCATATCCGGCTTGTCGCTTCGATGGTTGATGAAAAGATGCGCGAAATAAGCTCCATGAATCCTTCACTTGACAGCAGCAAGCTTGCCGTCCTGACGGCAGTCAATGCCGTTAATGATTATATTAAGATATTAGACCGCCTTGAACGGCTTGAAGATGAATTAAAAAGAGTAAAGGACTGAACAGGGTCATGTTGGATCTCGCTATTTTGGTAATACTTATATTTGGATTTTTTATGGGATTAAAAAGGGGTTTTATCCTTCAGCTCATCCATCTAGCAGGCTTCATCGTTGCTTTTATCGCAGCTAATATGTACTACGATGATCTCGCTCCAAAGCTGAACCTCTGGGTGCCCTACCCGAATTTTGGAAGCGATTCTTCCCTTCAGCTGTTTTTCGACAATGCCAATATGGAGGATGCCTATTATCGCGCCATTGCTTTTGTCGTGATTTTTTTTGCTGTGAGAATCATTCTGCAGATCATCGGCAGCATGCTGGATTTTGTATCTTCACTGCCAGTGCTGAAGCAGCTTAATGTCTGGGCAGGCGGACTGCTCGGTTTTGCTGAAGTCTATCTTATCATTTTTATCTTATTATACATAGGAGCACTGCTGCCTGTGGAAGCAGTCCAGCAGCCAATCAGTGATTCAGGCACGGCAAAGTTCATCATAAACCATACACCTGCACTTTCGCAGCAGCTTAAGGAAATGTGGATTGAATATAAGGCTGCATAACTTCTCTTAGCGCAGAGGAGTTTTCTTTTTATAAAGCTGCATGAGTGTTCACAGTTGATTTTGGGCTCATGTATGTCAAACTCTGTTTCACATGCCATTCAGCTGTGCTGAAAGAGCTCAAAACAGTAATGTTTAACACATGGTTTTAAAAAATCATGATAGAAGGCTATGTTTGCTATTATACTTATATGCTCTCCTGGATGTAATGGGAGAATAATCGCTGTTTCAGGGTAAGGATAAGCAGAGAGAATGTTCTAAAGGCAGGTGCAGAAAATGAACCCGAATAAAAAAGATGTGGTAAGACTATTGGAGACAATAGCAGTATATATGGAATTGAAGGGTGAAAACCCGTTCAAGGTTGCGGCATTCCGGAAGGCTGCAGGAGCCCTGGAAGCAAATGATGACAAGTTTTCAGAAATAAAGGATTTTACCAAGCTTTCCGGAATCGGCAAAGGGACGGCAGCGGTCATCGAGGAATATATCGAAGAAGGAACATCAGCCGTGCTGAAGGAGCTGCAGGAAGAAGTGCCTGCGGGCCTTATCCCGCTGCTCCAGCTCCCGGGCCTTGGCGGCAAGAAGATAGCAAAGCTCTATAAGGAGCTTGGGGTAGAGGATGCTGAAGACCTTGAGCAGGCGTGCAGGGACAGCAGAGTTCAGGCGCTTGCAGGCTTCGGAAAGAAAACAGAGGAAAAAATCCTTGAAGCGCTGGCCAATGCCGGCAAAAGGCCGGACCGCCTCCCTGCTGCCTTTATGCTTCCGATTGCAGAGGATATTGAAGCAAGGCTTGCAGGGGTGGAATCGATCATCAGGTTCTCCAGGGCAGGGAGCCTGCGCAGGATGCGGGAAACAGTCAAGGACCTGGATTTTATCATAGCTTCCGATGATCCTTCAGCAGTGAAAGAAGCCCTGCTCAATCTTCCAGGCATCAAGGATGTCATTGCTGCAGGCGATACAAAGGTCTCGCTGACATTTGATCATCAGTATGATGTGTCTGCTGATTTCCGGATCGTCTCACAGGATGAATTTGCGACAGCGCTTCATCATTTTACCGGCTCTAAGGACCATAATGTGCGGATGCGTCAGCTGGCAAAGGAACGCGGAGAAAAAATAAGCGAGTATGGTGTTGAGAATGCTGAAACGGGTGAAACTCTTACTTTTAAGGATGAAGAAGCCTTTTATGCGCATTTCGGCCTTCCTTTCATTCCTCCGGAAATCCGCGAGGACGGCCGTGAGGTAGAAGATTTTAAGGCAGGCATGGCGCTCATTTCCCTGGAAGATATAAAGGGAGATCTTCATATGCACTCCACCTGGAGCGACGGTGCCCACACCATTGAAGAAATGGCAGAGGCATGCCGCAAAAGAGGCTATCAATATTTGGCCATCACTGATCATTCCCAGTACCTGAAGGTGGCGAATGGCCTGACGCCGGAGAGATTGCGCAAGCAGATGGAAGAAATAAGGATCCTGAATGAAAAGTATGATGATATAACGATCCTATCAGGGATTGAGATGGATATCCTTCCGGATGGAACACTTGATTTCGATGATGAGCTGCTGGCAGAAGTGGATGTGGTCATCGCCTCGATCCATTCGTCTTTCAGCCAGCCTAAGGAAAAAATAATGGACCGTCTGAAGACGGCCCTGATGAACGGCCATGTGGATATCATCGCCCACCCGACCGGCAGGCTGATCGGCCGGAGGGAAGGCTATCAGGTGGACATGGAGATGCTGATCGAGCTTGCCAGGGAGACAAATACTGCCCTGGAGCTGAACGCCAACCCCAACCGGCTTGATCTGGCCGCAGAGCACCTAAGGAAGGCACAGGAGGCGGGAGTGAAGCTTGTCATCAATACAGATGCGCATAAGCTTGATACTCTCATCCATATGGAAATCGGTGCTGCAGCAGGGAGAAAGGCATGGCTGAGGAAGGAAAATGTGATAAATGCTTACAGTATGGAAGAACTTCTTTCCTTCCTTAAACGAAATGATTGAGTGATCCCTTTGGCGAAGGCGGAGAATCAATAGCCGTGCCTGGGGCTTATATAGAGAAGGATTAGGACTAGAAAGAAAAAGGGAGGAATTACTCCATGGATTCACGGGTGCTTAAAGTGCTTGAGTTTAATAAAGTCAGGGAGCAGCTGCTTGAGCATGTTTCATCTTCGCTGGGGCGGAGAAAAGCAGAAATGCTCCTTCCTTCTGCCGATTACGAAGAAGTGGTGCGGCTGCAGGAGGAAACAGATGAAGCGGTTAAAGTGCTGCGGATAAAAGGCAATATTCCGCTTGGGGGCATATTTGATATCCGTCCCCATGTGAAACGATCAGTGATAGGAGGCATGCTGAGCCCTCAGGAACTGGTGCAGATCGCAAGCACCATCCATGCAAGCAGACAGCTGAAGCGCTTTGTTGATGATTTTTCAAACGAAGAATCTGAGCTGCCGATCCTGACTGAGTATATGGACAGGGTGATTGTGCTGGCTGAGCTTGAAGAGGCCATCCGCATGGCAGTCGATGAAAACGGCGAAATGCTGGATAGTGCGAGCGATGCCCTCCGGTCCATCCGGACACAGCTCCGCACAAGGGAGTCCCGGGTGCGTGAGCGGCTGGAGAGCATGATCCGCTCTTCCAATGCGGCGAAAATGCTGTCAGATGCCATTATCACCATCCGGAATGACCGCTTTGTTATCCCGGTCAAACAGGAATACCGCGGCCATTACGGGGGAATCATCCACGACCAGAGCTCATCAGGGCAGACGCTGTTCATTGAGCCGCAGGCAATCGTGCAGCTGAACAATGAGCTGCAGAGCATCAGGGTGAAGGAACAGCAGGAAATTGAACGCATACTGGTCGAACTGTCCGGGCGTGCAGCGGCATTTCAGCCGGAGCTCGATATTATCGTTGAGGTCCTGGCAGAGGTTGACTTTATGTTTGCAAAGGGAAGGTACAGCAGGAGGCTGAAAGCATCCAAGCCGGAAGTGAATAATGAGCGCAGGATCAACCTGTTCAAGGCAAGGCATCCGCTTTTGCCGATAGATGAAGCGGTTGCTAACGATATTTCCCTTGGCAAGGATTACACGACCATTGTGATTACAGGACCGAATACCGGGGGAAAGACTGTAACGCTTAAGACTGTGGGATTGTGTACCCTCATGGCCCAGGCAGGCCTGCAGATTCCTGCTCTGGATGGATCAGAGGTGTCTGTATTCGGGGCTGTCTATGCCGATATCGGGGATGAGCAGTCCATTGAGCAGAGCTTGAGTACATTCTCTTCCCATATGGTCAATATTGTGGATATTTTAGCCAGGGCAGATTTCGAAAGCCTCGTCCTTTTCGATGAGCTCGGGGCAGGGACAGATCCGCAGGAAGGGGCAGCCCTTGCCATATCAATCCTTGATGAGGTATACAAAAGGGGCAGCCGTGTCATTGCGACCACCCATTATCCTGAATTGAAGGCATATGGCTATAACAGGGAAGGAGTTATCAATGCAAGTGTCGAATTCGATATTGAGACGCTCAGCCCTACTTATAAGCTCCTGATCGGGGTGCCGGGACGGAGCAACGCCTTTGAAATCTCAAGGCGCCTTGGCCTCGGCAATTCAGTCATCGAATCTGCACGCTCCCATGTGAGCGAGGACAGCAGCCAGATTGAGAATATGATTGCATCTCTTGAAGACAGCAGGCGCCAGGCGGAAAAAGAGCTGGAAGAGGCCCACGAGCTGCTGCGCGGTGCTGATATGCTCCATAAGGACATGCAGAAACAGATGATGGAGTATTATGAGCAGAAGGATGAAATGCAGGAAAAGGCTGCTGCCAAAGCGGCTGACATAATAGAGAAAGCTAAATCGGAAGCAGAAGAGATCATCCGGGATCTCAGAAAGATGCGCATCGAAAAGCATGCTGAAGTGAAAGAGCATGAGCTGATCGACGCCCGGAAGAAGCTGGATGATGCTGCGCCGAAAATTAGCAAAAGCAAAAAAGAGGCCAGGAAGGCTGACAAGCATGATTTTGCTGCAGGGGATGAAGTGAAGGTGCTTACCTTCGGCCAAAAAGGGCTGCTGCTTGAAAAAGCTTCAGATGATGAATGGCAGGTCCAGATCGGCATCCTGAAAATGAAGGTAAAAGAGCGGGATCTGGAATTCATTAAAAGTCCAAAGCCGAAGGAGACCAAGGCGATGGCAATTGTAAAAGGCAGGGATTCACAGGTGGGCCTTGAGCTGGACCTGCGCGGCGAGCGGTATGAGGATGCGCTGATCAGAGTAGAGAAATATATTGATGATGCGCTCTTGTCCAATTATCCCCGTGTCTCGATCATCCATGGAAAAGGGACAGGGGCCCTGCGCCAGGGCGTGCAGGAATACTTGAAGAACCACCGGTCTGTAAAGCGGATCCGCTTCGGGGAAGCGGGTGAGGGCGGATCAGGGGTAACCGTGGTGGAGTTCAAATGATGGGGAGAGTCTGAATGAACGGTTTTTGGGAAAATGAGTATATCCAGACAGCAGCTTATTACAGTGTCGTCATTTTGTGCATGATTGTGTTTTTAGCTATCTTTGAGCTTGTCACTAAATATAAAAACTGGGAAGAAATCAAAAATGGCAATATTGCTGTAGCCATGGCAACAGGGGGGAAGATATTCGGGATCGCCAACATCTTCAGGCATTCCATCTCCCAGCATGATTCACTTTTCACCATGGTCGGCTGGGGGGTCTTTGGCTTTTTCCTTTTGCTGACAGGCTATTTCATTTATGAATTCCTGACCCCGAAGTTCAGGATCGATGAAGAAATCGAAAAGAATAACAAGGCGGTCGGATTCATTTCCATGATCATCTCAATCGGATTGTCATACGTCATCGGGGCAGGCATCTAACAGGGAGCGGGAGTACTGTGGAAAAATTGGCGAAAATTCTGCTGGTGCTTTGCGGACTATTCATAGTCATCGGAGCCGTGTATATATTTTTCATCGCATAGATATAAAACCGCCGGGATATGGCGGGAGAAACTGCAGGCAAACCCGCACAGCCGGGTATGCCTGCAGTTTTTTTATTTTTTAAGAACGAAACAGCAGGTCCTTTGGCTCATACAGATTGTCATGATTATTCCCTTATACTATAATGAATGTGAACAGTTAGAATGTTCTAACAAATTATTTTGAAGGAGGGAAAAAAATGACAGAAGAAAGGCCTTGGCTTCAAAGCTATCCGGAAGATATCCCCCCGACTTTGACATACACAGACGAACCGGTACAGGAGTATTTAAAAAGAGCGGCAGAGGAATTCCCATCTAAAAGCGCCATTCACTTTATGGGCAGGGAGTTTAAGTTTAAGGAGGTGTATGAGCAGGCGCTCAAGCTTGCATCCTATCTCCAGGGGCTTGGCATCGAAAAAGGGGACAGAGTGGCCATCATGCTTCCCAACACTCCGCAGTCGGTCATCAGCTACTATGGCATCCTGATGGCGGGCGGGGTGGTAGTCCAGACCAATCCGCTTTATATGGAAAGAGAAATTGAGTACCAGATGAAGGATTCCGGAGCGAAAGCCATTATAACACTTGATATTCTGTTTCCGCGTGTTTCAAAGGCTGTCCCAAAAACAGGGATCGAACATATTATTGTAACCGCTGTCAAAGATGCGCTGCCATTCCCGAAGAACCTGGCCTACCCATACATCCAGAAAAAGCAATATGGCATCGTAGTCAATGTAAAGCATGAAGGAAATAATCATTTGCTGAAGGAAATATTGAAGCGTCCAATCGGCCGCCTTAAGGAGTACAGCTTCGACTACGAAGAGGATATCGCCCTTTTGCAATATACAGGCGGAACCACAGGATTTCCGAAAGGGGTCATGCTTACCCACAGGAATCTTGTCAGCAATGCTTCCATGTGCCAGGCCTGGCTCTACAAATGCCGCCGCGGGGAAGAAATTGTTCTCGGCCTGCTGCCGTTTTTTCATGTGTACGGGATGACCACCGTGATGATCCTTTCCATCATGCAGGCGTATAAAATGGTCCTTCTTCCGAAATTTGATGCCGAGACAACCTTGAAAACCATTCAAAAGCAAAAGCCAACCCTGTTTCCAGGAGCGCCAACCATCTATATAGGGCTTCTCAACCATCCGGATCTTCAGAAATATGACCTGTCATCGATTGATTCCTGCATCAGCGGCTCGGCTCCCCTGCCGGTTGAAGTACAGCAGCGTTTTGAGGAAGTGACGGGAGGCAAGCTTGTTGAAGGCTACGGGCTGACAGAATCTTCTCCGGTCACCCATTCAAACTATTTATGGGATCGTCCCCGCGTCAAAGGAAGCATAGGTGTTCCATGGCCTGATACAGATGCTGCCGTATTCTCCATGGAAAATGGCGAAAAGCTGCCTCCCGGGGAAGTGGGGGAAATAGCAGTAAAGGGCCCTCAGGTTATGAAAGGCTACTGGAACCGTCCGGAGGATACGGCCCAGACTTTAAAGGACGGCTGGCTCCTTACAGGGGATCTTGGGTATATGGATGAATCAGGCTATTTCTATGTTGTGGACCGCAAAAAAGATATGATCATTGCCGGCGGCTTCAATATTTACCCGCGTGAAATAGAAGAAGTCATCTATGAACATCCGGGCGTACAGGAAGTTGTCGCTGCAGGGATTCCTGACCCATACAGGGGGGAAACGGTCAAAGCCTATATAGTCATGAAAGAGGGGCATGAGGCAACCGAAGAGGAATTGAATGAGTTTGCCCGGAAGCATCTGGCTGCCTACAAGGTTCCAAGGATCTATGAATTCAGGAGTGAGCTTCCGAAAACAGCCGTCGGGAAAATACTGCGCCGGGCGCTTGTAGAAGAAGAGAAAAAGAAATTGGAAGAAGAACAGAAAAAGCAAGCCTGATTCTTTTCAAAATAGCGGATAATAGAGTAAAGTATAAACAAACAGATTCAGATCCTTCTTGAGGCCGGACCTCCATTCGGACTCTTTATTTTGAAAAATAGAGCTTGTCCGCCGCAGCGCCCATAAGAAAATTTATCATGACAAATTCTTGACAACTTTTGCTTGTAATACTATTATAAAATTATGAATGATGATTCATTCATTTTAGCACAAAGGAACAATCTGCATGACAGCATTATCCCTTTCTTTGCGCTTTTTGATAAATTGAACGGGGGAAAAATGTTGAAGAAGAATAAACCTAAATATATGCAAATCATTGAAGCTGCTGTAGTGGTTATAGCAGAAAACGGCTACCACCAGGCCCAGGTTTCGAAAATTGCGAGGCAGGCCGGGGTGGCTGACGGGACGATATACTTATATTTTAAGAATAAGGAAGATATCCTGATCTCCCTTTTTGAAGAAAAAATGGGATCTTTTGTTGAAAAAATCGAACAGAATATTGCAGGAAATGATTCAGCCACAGAGAAGTTATTAATGATGGTCGAAAATCACTTCAAGCTTTTATCTGAAGATCACCACCTGGCCATTGTCACCCAGCTTGAATTAAGGCAGTCCAATAAAGATCTGCGCTTAAAAATCAATGACGTGCTGAAAGGTTATTTGAAGGCGATCGATCAGATACTTGCATCAGGAATTGAAACAGGGGAATTTTCACCCTCGCTTGATATCAGGCTGGCCAGGCAGATGATTTTCGGCACAATAGACGAAACCGTAACAACCTGGGTCATGAATGACCAAAAGTACAGCCTGACTGATCTGGCCCCTGCTGTCCATAAACTGCTTGTGCACGGCTGTTCCAGCCGCTAGTGCAGGCAGACTCTGATATAAGAGTAAACCGACGATTATAGGAGGGTAAACATGGAGTATTTAACTTGGTCACACCAGGATATGGTTGCCGAAATTGCAATCAGCCGGCCTCCTGCAAATGCGCTTTCTTCCGGCCTGCTGAAAGAGCTTTCCAGTGTATTGGATGAAATCGAAGAAACAGACGGGGTCCGGGTGGTCCTCATCCACGGGGAAGGCCGCTTCTTCTCAGCGGGCGCTGACATCAAAGAATTTACAGAAATAGAGTCCAGCGGCGACTTTTCTAAACTGGGCAAGTCCGGCCAGGATCTGTTTGAAAGGATGGAATCATTTCCTAAGCCGATCATTGCAGCTATCCACGGAGCGGCGCTCGGAGGGGGGCTTGAGCTTGCCATGGGCTGTCATTTCAGGCTTGTTTCCGAAACAGCCAAGCTGGGCCTTCCAGAGCTGCAGCTTGGCCTTGTACCGGGCTTTGCCGGCACACAGCGGCTGCCAAGGCTGGTAGGGTCTGCGCTGGCAGCGGAAATGCTGTTCACAAGTGATCCGATCACAGGCATCCAGGCAGTCCAGTATGGCTTGGCCAACCACGCATTCCCGGAAGAAGAGCTGCTGGAGAATGCGTTTAAAATGGCAAAGAAAATTGCCAGGAAGAGCCCGGTCGCGCTGAAAGCGGCCATTGAGCTTCTCAGCTATTCCAAGCATGCTGAATTTTATAATGGGGTGGAAAAAGAAGCTGAACTCTTCGGAAAAGTATTTGCTTCTGAAGATGGGCAGGAAGGGATCTCTGCTTTCATTGAAAAAAGAGAGCCTGATTTCAAAGGAAAATAAGTGCTGTAAAAGAGTATTTCCCTCAGCTTCATGGCTGGGGATTTACTACACCCTGAATTTTCCCAATCTTTTAAACTCATTATCTTTTCAAAAATGTAAACGCACACAATTATTCAATTCATCTAACCTATCAATTTGGGAGGGAACATAATGAACATTTATGTATTATTGAAAAGAACCTTTGATACTGAGGAAAAAATCTCCATTTCAGGCGGCCAGATCAATGAAGACGGCGCAGAATTCATCATTAATCCGTACGATGAGTATGCCGTCGAGGAAGCCATCCAGGTAAGGGATGAGCATGGCGGTGAAGTCACGGTCATTTCCGTAGGAACGGAGGAAGCTGAAAAGCAGCTGCGCACTGCACTTGCGATGGGAGCTGATAAAGCGGTCCTGATCAATACGGAAGATGATGTGGAAGCAGGCGACCAGTTCACAACAGCCAAGATTCTGTCCGAATACTTAAAAGGCAAAGAAGCCGATTTGATCCTCGCAGGAAATGTGGCCATTGACGGGGGCTCAGGCCAGGTCGGGCCGCGTGTCGCAGAACTGCTGGACATCCCTTATATCACAACCATCACCAAACTGGACATCAGCGGAACAACAGCAACGATCGTCCGCGATGTTGAGGGTGATTCCGAAGTGATTGAAACGAGCCTGCCGCTTCTGGCTACAGCCCAGCAAGGCTTGAATGAACCTAGATATCCTTCTCTTCCGGGAATCATGAAGGCCAAGAAGAAGCCGCTTGAGGAGCTTGAACTGGATGATCTTGACCTTGAAGAAGACGATGTAGAGGCAAAGACAAAGACGATCGAAATATATCTTCCTCCGAAGAAGGAAGCCGGTAAAGTGCTGGAGGGTGACCTTGAAGACCAGGTCAAAGAGCTTGTCAGCCTTCTTCACACTGAAGCGAAAGTCATTTAATTCATTGATACAGAATAAATACTCAGGAGGTACACAAAATGGCTAGAAAAGTATTGGTATTGGGCGAAGTCAGGGACGGATCACTGCGAAATGTGTCGTTCGAAGCAATTGCAGCTGCCAAAACTGCATCTGAAGGAGGAGAGGTTGTCGGCGTTCTGATCGGGGATTCAGTCAGCTCATTGGGAGCAGAGCTGATCCAGTACGGAGCAGACAGGGTTGTCACTGTGGAGGATGAGAAGCTGAAGCAATATAGTTCAGACGGCTTTTCACAGGCGTTGCTGGCTGTCGTGGATTCGGAAAATCCGGAAGGGATTGTGTTCGGCCATACGGCGCTCGGGAAAGACCTGTCGCCGCGGATCGCAGCAAAGCTTGAATCCGGCCTTATCTCTGATGCAGTCAGCATCGAAGAAAGCGGCGGAAATATTGTATTCACACGCCCGATCTATTCAGGAAAGGCTTTTGAAAAGAAGATCATCACAGACGGGCTGATCTTTGCAACGATCAGGCCAAACAATATCGCGCCGCTTGAAAAGGATGAGTCACGCACTGGGGATACAGCTTCACTTTCTGTTGAAATCAAAGACCTGCGTACAATCATTAAAGAAGTGGTAAGAAAAGCATCAGAAGGGGTAGACCTTTCTGAAGCGAAAGTAATCGTAGCAGGAGGACGGGGAGTCAAGAGTGAGGACGGCTTCGGGCCGTTGAAGGAGCTTGCGGATCTTCTAGGAGGAGCGGTAGGAGCTTCCCGCGGTGCCTGTGATGCAGAGTATTGCGATTATTCCCTTCAAATCGGCCAGACCGGAAAAGTAGTTACGCCAGATCTTTATATCGCATGCGGCATCTCCGGAGCCATCCAGCATTTAGCCGGGATGTCCAACTCAAAAGTAATTGTAGCCATCAATAAAGACCCGGAAGCCAATATCTTCAAAGTGGCTGATTATGGTATCGTCGGAGACTTATTTGAAGTACTCCCGCTGCTGACAGAGGAATTCAGGAAAGTTGTTGTAAACGCATAATGAGGAGAGCGGCACCAGCCGCTCTTTCTCTTTTTGCACCTGGTTTGATTCAGGGGCAAAATCATGAATATATCAGCGTTAAAAGGGTATATTACGGACGAAACAGATAATTAGCTTCGGCAGGGAAACGGTGATATACTGTCATTAGAATTCGAGCTGGCGGTTTTGATCCGGGAGCCAGGCAAAGATAGGCTGCCCGGTAAAACTGTATTGTTCAATCTGAATCCAGACGGGACTTCCCGGCAAACTCTATACTTTTTAGGAGGCATATATTATGGCAATTACAAATGCGACTGATCAAACTTTTGCAACAGAAACTGGCTCAGGCCTGGTTCTTGCTGACTTCTGGGCACCATGGTGCGGACCATGCAAGATGATTGCGCCAGTGCTTGAAGAGCTTGACAGCGAAATGAGCGACAAAGTGAAAATCGTAAAGATCGATGTAGATGAAAACCAGGAAACAGCAGGCAAGTTCGGTGTAATGAGCATTCCTACACTGCTGGTTCTTAAAGACGGCGAAGTCGTTGACAAAGTTGTCGGCTTCCAGCCAAAAGAAGCTCTTTCCGAACTTCTTTCAAAACACGCGTAAGCCATACAGATGGCCCCGGTTCTAAGAGCCGGGGTTTTGTTATGTATCATCCTGCCTTATGTCTCTGTTGCCGGGGATCAGATGCCTTGAATGAATATGTTGACGTGATCCAATGGAGTTTCTATAATAGTAATCTTGCCCTCATTTCTTTTTTTTGCTTTTTTCCTTCAGTTTTTTTTATTAAAATGGAAGGGCAACATTTTAATAATACTGCAGCGCATTGCGTGTATATAGATTGACTTTGCCCCGGGGGTGAATACATGAATGAAAGAATTAAGAATAAGCTGATGCTGCTGCCGGATCAGCCTGGCTGCTACCTTATGAAGGACAGGCAGGAAACCGTGATCTATGTTGGGAAGGCGAAGGTGCTGAAAAATCGTGTCCGCTCCTACTTCACCGGTTCGCATGACGGCAAAACGCTCCGCCTTGTAAATGAAATAGAAGATTTTGAATATATTGTTACATCATCGGATATGGAAGCCCTTATCCTTGAAATGAACCTGATCAAAAAATATGACCCAAAATACAATGTCATGCTGAAGGATGACAAAAGCTACCCGTTCATCAAGCTGACAGCTGAACGCCATCCAAGGCTGATCACAACCCGGAATGTCAAGAAAGACAAAGGGAAGTACTTTGGGCCATATCCGAATGTCCAGGCGGCAAATGAAACGAAAAAGCTGCTTGACCGGATCTATCCGCTTAGAAAGTGTACCACCCTCCCTGACAGGGTGTGCCTTTACTATCATATGGGCCAGTGCCTGGCGCCATGCGTTAAGCCTGTCAGCGAAAAGCAGTACAAAGATATTGTCGATGAGATTGCACGGTTTTTGAACGGCGGCTACAAAGACATCAAGAAAGAGCTTACGGTGAAAATGACGGCTGCAGCAGAGGAACTGGATTTTGAGAGGGCGAAGGAACTGAGGGACCAGATTGCCCATATTGAAGCGACAATGGAAAAACAGAAAATGACATCGACCGATTTTACTGACCGTGATGTATTCGGCTTTGCCGTTGATAAAGGCTGGATGTGCGTCCAGGTCTTCTTTATCAGGCAGGGTAAGCTGATTGAAAGAGATGTTTCGCTGTTCCCGGTGTACGGAGAGCCGGAGGAAGAAATGCTCACATTCATGGGCCAGTTCTATACAAAGGCAAACCACTTCAAGCCGCGTGAAATCCTGGTGCCGGATTCTATCAACGAAGAAATGGCAGAAAAGCTCCTGGAAGTTAAGGTGCTCAAACCGCAGCGCGGCCAAAAGAAAGATCTTGTCAAGCTTGCTGGGAAAAATGCCGGGATCGCCCTTCAGGAGAAGTTCTCCCTCATAGAAAGGGATGAGGAAAGGACCATCAAAGCGGTTGAAAATCTTGGCCGGCAGCTGGGCATTTATACGCCGCACCGGATTGAAGCCTTTGATAATTCGAATATCCAGGGAACGGACCCGGTTTCCGCCATGATCGTATTCATTGACGGCAAGCCGGAAAAGCGTGAATACAGAAAATATAAGATCAAGACAGTCAAGGGACCGGATGATTATGAATCCATGCGCGAGGCTGTCAGGAGGCGGTACACCAGGGTGCTGAAAGAAGGTCTGCCCATTCCGGATCTTATTATTGTCGACGGCGGGAAAGGCCATATTGAATCCGTAAGGGATGTGCTTGAAAATGAGCTGGGGCTTGATA
Source organism: Bacillus sp. SRL543 (assembly GCF_984799205.1). Classification (NCBI taxonomy): domain Bacteria; kingdom Bacillati; phylum Bacillota; class Bacilli; order Caryophanales; family Bacillaceae; genus Bacillus; species Bacillus sp. SRL543. The sequence goes on along the minus strand of NZ_OZ481794.1, from coordinate 3,670,346 downwards.
TCCCGATATCCGGCCTTGCCAAGGATGAGAAGCACAAGACTTCCCAGCTTTTATATGGAAATCCGCTGGAGATCATTCCGCTTGAGCGGAACAGCCAGGAGTTTTATCTGCTGCAGCGGATCCAGGATGAGGTTCACCGATTTGCCATCACCTTCCACCGCCAGCTCCGGGGAAAAAGCGCCTTCCAATCACTATTGGATGACATTCCGGGAATTGGGGAAAAGAGGAAGAAGCTGCTATTGAAAACCTTCGGATCCGTGAAAAAAATGAAGGAAGCCGGATTGGATGAATTCACAGCTGTCGGAATTCCAGCGAATGTCGCTCAGGAATTAAAGAATAAATTATCTGAATAGCATTGATATCAAAAAAGGGCTATGTTATAATGGTCTCAACTTTATAGCAATATCACTTTATAGCATTAAAGTGAAGGTAGAGGTGCAAACTTCATCAGTAAAAGCTTAGAGAAAGATGAGTTTCTATGAAAAGCTTTGAAAGGGAATGTTTGCCGAAGAAAAGAAAGTCTCATTTCTTTCTTTTCTGGTCCTGTATTGAATAAATACCGGATTGTCAAGACAGTGCCGTCTTGGAGAGCTATCTCACTGTGTGGGCATATTATATATGTATTCTAAACACAGCAATGAGATGGTCATTCTCATTGCTTTTTTGTGTTCAAATAAGCAATGGATGGCCTCTCTTTTAAATGTCAGGCGGCCGGAAACACGATATCCAGATGAAAGAAGGAGAAACGATGGGATTAATTGTCCAGAAATTCGGAGGGACTTCTGTTGGCAGCACAGAAAGAATCTTGAATGCAGCAGAGCGCGCAATTGAAGAAAAAAATAGAGGCAACGATGTGGTTGTCGTTGTATCTGCAATGGGTAAAACGACTGACCAGCTTGTCGGCCTGGCCAGGGAAATTTCAGCTGCGCCAAGCAAGCGTGAAATGGATATGCTCCTGACTACAGGGGAGCAGGTGACAATCAGCCTTTTTAGCATGGCTTTGAATGAGAAGGGCTATGAAAGCATCTCCTTCACTGGCTGGCAGGCGGGGGTAGAGACGGAGGCTGTGCATGGGAACGCAAGGATTGTACATATCGATCCGGAGAAAATCCAGAACCAGCTTAATCAAGGCAGGATCGTCGTTGTTGCCGGCTTCCAGGGAGTAACTGAGGACGGGAGCATAAGCACGCTGGGACGCGGGGGATCGGATACAACTGCAGTGGCGCTGGCAGCAGCGCTTAAAGCGGATAAGTGCGATATTTATACAGATGTGACAGGAGTTTATACGACTGATCCGCGCTATGTAAAAGGAGCGAGGAAGCTGCAGTCCGTTTCCTATGATGAAATGCTGGAGCTTGCGAATCTCGGGGCAGGGGTGCTTCACCCGAGGGCAGTTGAATTTGCCAAAAACTATGAAGTGCCGCTTGAAGTAAGATCAAGCACTGAAAGGGAAAGAGGAACGATCATTGAGGAGGAGCCAACAATGGAAGAAAATTTAGTTGTACGGGGAGTAGCATTTGAAAATGCGATTACTAAGATAGCAATCCTTGGGCTGGAGGACACCCTGAAGGGCCTGTCGACTGTCTTCACGACGCTTGCTGCCCATCATATCAATGTAGATATCATCATTCAGAGCGTGGCCGAAGGGCAGACAGGAAGCCTGTCTTTCTCAATTAAAAATGATGATTTGGAAGAGACGCTAAAAGTGCTGGAAAATAATCGGGATACACTGAAATATGACCGGATCGAATCAGAATCAGGACTTGCAAAAGTGTCTATCGTCGGTTCGGGCATGGTGTCGAATCCTGGGGTGGCAGCAGAGATGTTTGAGGTGCTTTCTTCAAATGGGATTCAGGTCAAGATGGTCAGCACTTCTGAGATCAAGGTATCGACCGTCATCGGTGACAGCTTTATGGTTAAAGCGGTGGAAGCCCTCCACGAAGCGTTCGAACTGTCAGGCACCCCGGCGAGGAGCCTTTAAATCAAAAAGATGGCAGATGCGCAGGGCTGCATCCAAGAAGAATTCTCTTCCCGGGTGCGGGCCCCGCATCATGCCATCTCTTCTTTTGTGCTGCTTCAGCGGTCCTTCCCTTAGAGCGGGCTGATGCGGTCTCTTTTATCCCACTTTACTGTGAAAAGGACAAGGCCGCCCCTTTTTTTGGGATGTTCAAAGGCTTCTGACAGCAGTTCCTTTTGAGATTCCAGCTGCTGTGCAAGAAAACCGGCTTCGAGCTGGAAGGTGCAGTCCGGGTTTTCCTTAAAGCGCCTGGCAAAAAGCGGGCTGGAAAGCTGGAGCTCCACTTCGCTCCTTTTTTCTTCTTTTACAGCAAGATTTCCCCAGCCGGCGCTTTCAAAAAATTCAATGACTGCTTCCATTGTTTGGAGCGGGTATTTCCTGGCCAGCCTTTTGCCGGCCCAATATAGGATTTCGGCTGCATCCTTGCCCAGCATATCTGAAAGAACGTCTTCCCTTATCAATTCATAGCCGAAAGCAGGGACGGTTTCCGGCCCGTGCCCGGCCTTTGTTTCTGCGGATGTCATATTGCTCAATCGTCTCCCCTCTTTCTATGATTCTATTATATACAATCCGGATAAGAATAAAGCACAGATTCAAGAAAAAACAGCTCAAGACCTATAAGAAAAAAATGCTATTTCAATATATTCTCCTATACATGCGGAATCATAGCCAGAGAGTGGATTTTCGTTCTTTATATAATATCAATATATTTTAAAAATTTTATTTATATCATATATTTTATGTATCCGTTTTCTTGACGCTCTATTCCGATGGGAGTAAAATGGACATGTTACTTAATTGTAAGAAAATGAATAATTACATTTTCTCGATGGTGGAAAGGCCCTATTTTCCAGAAATAATATTTTCATAGAAAAAGCCTTTGCATCATTTCTTTAAAATTCAGGGGGGGTAAATCAATGGCAGGTAATCGGGAGTTTTTTAATCGCAGACTGCATTCATTACTTGGAGTCATTCCAGTTGGGCTGTTTCTTGTTCAGCATCTTGTAGTGAACCATTTTGCAACTGGAGGAGAAGAATCGTTTAACAAGGCAGCGCACTTTATGGAGCAGCTTCCATTCAGATATGTCTTAGAAACTGTAGTCATCTTCCTACCATTGCTGTTCCACGCGATCTATGGCCTTTATATTGCTTTTACTGCTAAGAATAATGCTAGCAGATTCGGATTCTTCCGTAACTGGATGTTCCTTCTCCAGCGCGTTTCCGGTGTAGTGACGCTTGTTTTCATTACGTGGCATGTGTGGGAGACCAGGGTTGCTGCCGCTTTCGGTGCAGATGTAAACTTCCAGATGATGGAGAATATCCTGTCGAATCCGTTTATGTTCTGGTTCTACATTGTCGGCGTTATTTCTACAATATTCCACTTTGCAAACGGTTTGTGGTCTTTTGCAGTAAGCTGGGGAATCACCGTTACTCCTCGCTCACAGCTGATTTCCACTTATGTTACAATCGCAATATTCATCGCCCTTTCCATTGTTGGGATCCGCGCGATCACGGCATTTGTTTAAGAGATTCAGAGTTTTCAGCTCCGCGGTCCAAAATGTTTATGTGCTTAAATAATATAATTTTCAGCGCAGCGCATGGGAAAATGCGCTCAGGCTTAGTTTGAAATAGAGCTGTACTAGTATTAAGGGAGTGAGCCATGATGAGTAAAGGAAAAGTAATCGTTGTCGGCGGCGGACTGGCCGGCTTGATGGCAACAATTAAAGTAGCAGAATCAGGGACTCCGGTTGAATTGTTTTCTCTGGTCCCGGTTAAACGTTCTCACTCTGTTTGTGCCCAGGGCGGTATTAATGGAGCGGTCAACACAAAGGGTGAAGGAGATTCACCTTGGGAGCATTTCGATGACACGGTTTACGGGGGAGATTTCCTTGCCAATCAGCCGCCTGTAAAGGCCATGACTGAAGCAGCGCCTGGAATCATCCATCTATTGGACCGTATGGGTGTCATGTTCAACCGTACACCGGAAGGACTGCTGGACTTCAGGCGTTTCGGCGGAACCCAGCATCACCGGACAGCATTTGCGGGGGCCACGACCGGCCAGCAGCTTTTGTATGCATTGGATGAGCAGGTGCGCCGCCATGAGGTAGCAGGCCTTGTAACAAAATATGAAGGCTGGGAGTTCCTCGGCTCTGTAGTCGATGATGAAGGCATCTGCCGCGGGGTAATTGCTCAAAATCTCACATCAATGGAGATTAAATCCTTCTCAGGGGATGCCGTTATCATGGCAACCGGAGGCCCTGGCATCATTTTCGGAAAATCAACCAACTCTGTCATTAACACAGGCTCTGCTGCATCAATCGTTTATCAGCAGGGAGCTTATTATGCAAACGGTGAATTCATCCAGATCCACCCGACAGCCATCCCAGGGGATGACAAGCTGCGCCTGATGAGCGAATCGGCGCGCGGTGAGGGCGGCCGTGTATGGACTTATAAAGATGGAAAGCCATGGTACTTCCTGGAGGAGAAATATCCTGCCTACGGAAACCTGGTGCCGCGTGATATTGCAACACGTGAAATCTTCGATGTCTGCGTGAATCAGAAGCTGGGCATCAACGGCGAGAACATGGTTTATCTTGACCTTTCCCATAAAGATCCTAAAGAGCTTGACATCAAGCTTGGCGGAATCATTGAAATCTATGAAAAGTTCATGGGGGATGACCCTCGCAAGGTCCCTATGAAAATCTTCCCTGCCGTACACTATTCTATGGGCGGACTGTGGGTCGATTATGATCAGATGACGAATATCCCAGGCTTATTTGCCGCAGGGGAATGCGATTATTCCCAGCATGGTGCAAACCGCCTCGGCGCCAACTCCCTTCTGTCTGCCATCTACGGCGGCATGGTTGCCGGACCGAAAGCGCTCGAGTATATCGCTGGCCTTGAAAAGAGTGCAGCCGATGTTTCCTCTTCCGTTTTCGACCGTTTTGTCAAACAGGAAGAAGAAAAATGGAGCAGCATCATGTCCCTTGATGGAACAGAGAATGCATATGTTCTCCATAAAGAGCTTGGCGAGTGGATGACAGATAATGTAACAGTTGTCCGCCATAATGATAAGCTGTTAAAAACAGATGAAAAAATCGTAGAATTGCTTGAACGCTATAAAAAAATCAATATCAATGATACGGCAAAATGGAGCAACCAGGGAGCTGTCTTCACACGCCAGCTTCAAAACATGCTTCAGCTTGCCAGGGTCATCACCATTGGTGCCTATAACCGGAATGAAAGCCGTGGAGCGCACTATAAGCCGGAATTCCCTGACCGCAATGATGATGAGTTCCTGAAAACGACTATGGCTAAATTCGCTGGTCCTGATTCAGCGCCTCAATTCCATTATGAGGAAGTTGATACAGGCCTGATCACGCCTCGTAAACGTGATTACACTAAGAAAAAAGGGGGAAAATAAACGATGTCTGAAAACAAAACAGTTACGTTTCAAATCACCCGGCAGGACTCGCCTGATTCAGCCCCTTATCAGGAAGAGTTCAAACTGGCCTACCGCCCTAATATGAACGTTATCTCAGCACTGATGGAAATCCGCCGCAATCCGGTCAATTCCAAAGGGGAAAGCACAACGCCGATCGCATGGGACATGAACTGTCTTGAAGAAGTATGCGGAGCCTGCTCAATGATCATCAACGGCAAGCCGCGCCAATCTTGTACAGCGCTTGTCGACAAGCTGGAGCAGCCGATCAGGCTTGAGCCGATGCGCACATTCCCTGTCGTCCGCGACCTCCAGGTGGATAGGAGCCGCATGTTCGACTCCCTGAAGAAGGTGAAAGCATGGATTCCGATTGACGGGACATATGACCTTGGACCTGGACCGCGCATGCCTGAGAAGAAGCGCCAATGGGCCTATGAGCTGTCCAAGTGCATGACTTGCGGCGTCTGCCTCGAAGCCTGCCCGAATGTGAACAGCAAAGCCGATTTCATCGGTCCTGCCCCGTTATCTCAGGTGCGCTTGTTCAACGCCCATCCGACTGGTGAAATGAATAAATCCGAGCGCCTGGAGCAGATCATGGGCGATGGCGGACTGGCGAACTGCGGAAATTCCCAGAACTGCGTTCAGTCCTGCCCGAAAGGCATCCCTTTGACAACTTCAATCGCAGCATTGAACCGGGATACCACAATCCAGTCATTCAGAAGCTTCTTCGGAAGCGACCAGGCTTAATAGAACAGGCCCCCTTTCACGCTGAAAGGGGGTTTTTGTGCATATAGTATTTTCAAATGCGTCTAAAGAAATTATAATGATATAAAACGACTGAATGTTCATTCATTATTGGAGGCAGCGTCATGAGTAAAATGAATTATGTTGATGATTTTGCGGCTTGGGAGGAAAGTTTTGCGTTTTCCCATCCAGTCAAAGTCCGTTTTTCGGAAACAGATATGTTTGGCCATTTGAATAACACCGTTCCCTTCACGTATTTTGAGGAAGCAAGGATAGAATTCTTCAAGAGCATCGGCTTCATGCAGGAATGGCTGAAGCCTGAGAACGGAACAATCCCTGTTGTGGCCGATCTGCAGTGCGATTTTCTGAAGCAGGTATTTTTCGATGAAAGCCTCAGCATATATGTAAAGGCAGAAAGCATTGGGCGGTCGTCCGCGGATCTGCATTATATGGCTAAACGGAAAGATGGCGCAGTCTGCTTTGCGGGCAGAGGGACAATCGTGCAGATATCCAGGAAAACAGGCAAAGGCATACCTTGGACAGAGGAAATGAGGAATCTTCTTTCAGCCGGAAAAACCATCCACGCTTAAGCTCTGGAACAGGTTCATTCACACCTGCTCCTTTGGCGCATATAATTTGGGGAGCAGGTGTATGGAGCATGAATCATGAATCATGTGGCTGTATGGCGCGGATATCCAATTAGACCAGGCAATAGCCCTTTTTAAAAAAATAATCACTCCTTCCAGGAAATGCAGTCACTCCGCCAGTACAGATTACATATGATATGGTGACTAAATATATACCCATCCCGCGGTTCATAGCTGGCGAAGGCAAGGAGGGTTACAATACTTGAAGGAGAACGAATATACTCACAAGCCGTTACTCACCAAACGTGAAAGAGAAGTATTCGAGTTATTAGTTCAAGACAAGACAACGAAAGAAATCGCTGGTGAACTATTTATCAGCGAGAAAACGGTTCGCAACCATATTTCAAATGCTATGCAAAAGCTTGGCGTTAAGGGGCGTTCTCAAGCCGTTGTAGAGCTCCTTCGAATGGGAGAGCTAGAACTTTGATTATGGCCGGCAATCTTGCATAAGGTTGCCGGTTATTATATTTAAGGGGACCGGTTTGCAGGACAGAGAGTGCCGGGCGGGGACGTGAAGCCTGCTGAATTGACGGATTTTCTTGCATTGCCTGGATTTCCATCTTGAAAATTAGATGAAAAAAGTAGACAATAAAGCAAAGAGCTGCAATCTTTCCGCCTGCATACAGACTGGAAATGCAAAAATGGGAGTTGTATGGGATGACGCATGGAAAAAATAAAGACATAAACGAAACGATTGATATTGTTGCAGATATCGAGAAAGATCTTCGATACATATCCGGCATCATTAAGCAAAAAGGCCGGGAAATCTTAAGCAATTATACAATTACGCCCCCTCAGTTTGTTGCCCTGCAGTGGCTGCATGAGGAAGGGGACATGACAATCGGCGAGCTTTCTAATAAAATGTATTTAGCCTTCAGTACAACGACAGATCTTGTGGACAGAATGGAAAAGAATGAGCTTGTCCAAAGAGTGAAGGACCCGAATGACAGGCGGGTCGTCCGCATCCATCTGCTGCCGGAGGGAGAGCGGATCATCGAAGAAGTTATCGTCAAGAGGCAGATTTACTTGCGTGAGGTTCTCAAGAATTTCTCCAAGGATGAGGTAACGGTACTGAAGGACAACTTAACGCAATTACACCAAGATATGCGCGAAAAATGAGGCGGTATGTTTGAAGCAACCAATAGGGATCATCGATTCTGGGGTCGGCGGCCTGACAGTGGCGAAAGAAGTCATGAGGCAGCTGCCTAATGAGAATATCGTTTATTTGGGAGATACTGCCCGCTGCCCCTACGGTCCGAGGACGGCTGAAGAAGTAAGGCGGTTTACATGGCAGATGACTGAGTTTTTATTGACCCGGGATATCAAAATGCTTGTGATTGCCTGCAATACGGCAACCGCGGTCGTGCTTGAGGAAATACAGGATAAGCTCCCTATCCCTGTCCTCGGGGTGATTTATCCTGGGGCAAGGACGGCTATAAAGGTATCCGAAAGCAATAAGATCGGAATCATCGGCACGGAAGGTACGGTTAACAGCAAAGCATATGAAAAGGCACTTAAGCAAATTAACCGGAAGGTATGTGTGAAACCTCTGGCCTGCCCGAAATTTGTACCGCTTGTGGAAAGCGGGGAATACGGGAGTGCGGTAGCCAAGAAAATTGTCGCTGAAACCTTAAAGCCTTTAAGGAACAAAGATCTTGATACACTGATCCTTGGGTGCACGCACTATCCGCTGCTTGAGCCTTTGATTAAGAATGTCATGGGGCCGGGTGTGAAAGTGATCAGCTCGGGTGAAGAAACCGCAAGGGAAGTCAGTACCATACTGGACTACAGGGGTTTGCTCAATAAAAGTGCGGACGAGCCTGTCCATAAATATTTTGCGACAGGATCCATAAGCATTTTTACAAAGATTGCGGGCCAATGGCTGCAAAAACCCATTGACCATATTGAAAAAATAAAGCTGGAAGCATAGCCTCCTTTTTGGGGGCTTTTGCTGTTCATGTTTTTTAAAAGTTAATAGCAGAAATAAAGCATAAGGCTTCCGATAATGGTACAATTCTAGTATCTCTAAAAGAAAAAGGTGATGATATTGATAGAACAAGCGGAAAAGCTGTTAAAGCAATATTTCGGCTATTCCACCTTCCGTAATGGCCAAAAGGAAATCATCCAGAATGTAATGGATGGCCGCCATACCCTTGGCATCCTCCCGACAGGAGGAGGAAAATCCCTCTCATTTCAAATTCCCGCACTCGCGATGCCTGGCACCGCCATCGTCATTTCCCCGCTCATTTCTTTAATGAAGGACCAAGTAGACGCATTGCTTGCAGCAGGCGTGTCCGCCACTTTCATAAACAGCAGCCTCACACAGCAGGAGCTGATGGAAAGGACCTCAGGGATTCGGAATGGAGAATATAAGCTGGTTTATGCTGCGCCGGAACGGTTTGATTCCACTGGATTCATCCATCTGCTGAATTCTATCGATATTTCTATGATAGTTTTCGATGAAGCGCACTGTATCTCCCAATGGGGCCATGATTTCCGGCCGAGCTACCGCAGCATCATATCTGCGCTCGGACAGCTGAACGGCAGGCCGACCCTTGTCGGACTGACCGCCACTGCGACCGAGGATGTAGCCAATGATATCTGCGGGCTGCTGAAGATAAGGGACGAAGATATCTTCATTACCGGGTTTGCCAGGGAAAATCTGGCTTTTAAAGTGGCCAAAGGTGTCAATAAGAGAGAATTCATTGCGGGCTATATCCGTAAGCATCCAGGGCAGCCGGGTATTATCTATACATCCAGCCGCAAGGAAACGGACCAGCTGCAGCAATTTTTACAAGGGAAAAACATCCCTGCTTCACGCTACCATGCCGGCATGAATGAGGAAGACAGAAAAACGGCCCAGAACGATTTCGTTCATGACCAGACAGACATCATGTTGGCCACCAATGCGTTTGGCATGGGGATTGATAAATCAAATGTCCGGTTTGTCATCCATTACAGCCTGCCGAAGAATATTGAAGCTTATTATCAGGAAGCCGGCAGGGCCGGGCGTGACGGGGAGGAGAGCGAATGCATCCTTCTTTTCGCCCAGCAGGATATCCAGCTGCAGAAGTTCCTGATAGAGGAAACCGGGCTGGACAGCCGGAACAGGGAGCTTGAATTCAGCAAGCTGAACCGGATGGTGAACTACTGCCATACAGAGCAATGCCTTCAATCATACATCATTGAGTACTTCGACCATGGAAGCGATGAAAGCCGCTGCGGAAAATGCAGCAATTGCATCGATGACAGAGAGAAGATTGATATTACACTTGAAGCCCAGATGATTTTTTCCTGCATAAAACGTATGGGTGAGCGCTTTGGAGTGAGTCTTACAGCCCAGGTACTGAAAGGTTCCAATAATAAAAGAATCCGCGATATGAGATTCAATGAATTGTCTACCTATGGATTGATGCGAAATCGTGCGGAAAAAGAAATTGCTGCTGTGATTAACTATCTGCTTGCTGAAGGATTTCTCAGCCTGACAGACGGAAAATATCCGGTGATCATGCTGACATCAAGGGTCCAGGGGATTCTTAAGGGGCAGGAAACAATCATGATGCGCAAAACAAAGGCGATCGAACAGAAGCCCGAAGCTGAAGGGGACCATGACCTGTTTGAGCGGCTGCGTGCATTGCGTAAGCAGGTGGCTGAACAGGGGAAAATCCCGCCATATGTTGTTTTCCCTGATAGCACATTGCGTGAAATGAGCAAGTATTACCCTGCTGATGGGGAGTCTATGCTGCAGATCAAAGGCGTCGGGCAGATGAAGTATGATAAATACGGCAGCATGTTCGCTGAGGAAATCAAATTATATATGCAGGAAAACAATATTGAACCGCCGTCTGCATTTCCGCCGAAAGTGGAAAAACAGGCTGACAGGCTCAAGGCAGATGAGGAGCCAAGCTATATGGTTTCCTATAATCACTATATGGAAGGGATGGGCATAAAAGAGATTGCCAAGCAGCGCGGCTTTTCTTTAGTGACGGTCCAAAACCATGTCCTCCGGGCAGTGGCTGAGGGCAGTCCGTTCAACTGGTCTGATTTGTTCGATGAAGAAACAGAGCAGAAGATCCTGTCGGCAGCTGGTGAAAGCGGAGATACAAAACTCAAGCCCATCAAAGATCTCCTCGGGGATGAAATCGACTATTTCACAATCAAAGCAGTACTGGTGAAGAATGAAGCAGCCGTCACATCTTGAACAGCAGGCAGCGAACATATTAAACAAGCAGGCCCTTAAAGGGTCTGCTTGTTTTTTGTGCAGAAAGCGGGGGATGTGCATGGCGCTGGATTAGGAGTCCTTAGTCTGCGTTCCTTAATTGAGCAAGCGCCCTTCACATTTCGTTTTGTCCAGTTCCGGGCGCTAGCCCCTCGAGTCATAAGCCACTTAGGAATTAAAGGCAAAGAACGCCTTTTATTCCTAAGCGTCTTATGCTTGTCGGGGCTAAGCAAGCGCCCTTCACATTTCGTTTGTCCCAATTATTTTTCTCTCAGGGGTCTATTTTTCCGGAAGGCTCGTATATATGTAGTACAAACTGTTCTGGGAGGGATTTAATATGTCTATAAATAAAAAGGCAACAATGGTTTCAGCAGTACTGGCTTCTTCTGTGCTTTTATCCGGATGCGGGCTGTTCGGGATCGGGGAAAAAGAAAAGATCGATCCTCCGAAAGAGGTCAGCTATACAGAAGATGGTGAAACGGCTGTTGAGGAAACGGCTGGGACTGAGGCAGAGCAGGCTGGTGAAGAGGCAGAGGTAGAGGGGTCTGTCCAGACCGAATTATATCTGGTTGATAAAAATGGCTATGTAGTGCCGCAGACGCTGACTCTGCCGAAAACAGAGTCCGTTGCTACACAGGCGCTGGAGTATCTCGTGCAGAACGGGCCAGTTACCGATATGCTGCCGAATGACTTCAGGGCAGTCCTTCCTGCAGATACGAAAATAAGCGTAAACGTGAAGGATAAGGTGGCAACCGTTGATTTTTCGAAAGAGTTCGGAGAATACCAGGCCGAGGATGAAGAAAAAATCCTTGAGTCTGTGACCTGGACGCTCACACAATTCGATTCGATCGAGAAAGTGAAGCTCCAGATGAATGGCCATGCACTGACAGAAATGCCTGTAAATGGGACGCCGATCAGCGAAACCCTGTCCAGGTCAAAGGGCATCAATATGGACACTTCTGATGCAGTGGATATTTCTAATACAAAATCCCTGACGGTTTATTACCTTGGCGGTGAAGAAGGCGCCTATTATTATGTACCGGTGACCAAGCGCATCAGCGCCCAGGAAGACAATCAGGTGGAAGCGGTAGTGAAGGAGCTCGTCAAGGGCCCAAGCTTCACATCCAATCTGTTTACAGACTTTATGCCGGAGGTTGAGCTTACTGGCGATCCTAAGATTGAAAATGGCCTGGCAACAGTGGATTTCAACGAATCTGTCTATGGCAGCTTTGAGGAAAAAATCATTTCCCAGCACCTTCTTAATTCGCTTGTACTGTCTCTGACAGAACAAAAAGGCATTGAAAGTGTTGCGGTCACTGTAAACGGGAAGGCAGAGCTTGTAGATGAGAATGGCGAAAAACTGACAGAACCGGTTACACGGCCTGAAAATGTGAATACAGGTAGTTTTTAAAAAAACTTTTTTGATATACTATATAATGACAAGGATAGAGGTAGGCAATTATTTGCCGCCTCTTCTTTATTGGATTCCGGATACAGACAGCCGGAACAGGTTCAAAGGAGGAATGAATATGCGGAAAGACGGGCGTGAACAGCTGCAGTTAAGGCCGATACATATTGAAACGAATTATTTGATGCATCCAGAGGGTTCTGTGCTGATCAGCGTGGGCAATACAAAGGTGATTTGTACAGCCAGCATTGATGAGCGGGTGCCCCCATTTATGAGAGGCGAAGGAAAAGGGTGGATTACTGCTGAATACAGCATGCTGCCCCGTGCAACAGAGCAAAGGAATATCCGTGAAGCTGCAAAAGGGAAAATCACCGGGCGCACGATGGAAATACAGCGTTTGATCGGACGTGCATTAAGAGCTGTCGTAGACCTCGAGGCACTGGGTGAAAGAACGATCTGGCTGGATTGCGATGTGATCCAGGCTGATGGCGGGACAAGGACAGCTTCCATCACAGGTGCATTTGTCGCAATGGCAATTGCTGTTGAAAAGCTGTATGCCAGCAAGAAGTTATCAAAATATCCGATTACGCAATTCCTTGCAGCTACAAGTGTGGGAATCCTCGAAAACAAGCAGGTGGTCCTTGACCTGAATTATGCAGAAGATTCCAAGGCCGAAGTGGATATGAATGTGGTCATGACTGGCAATGGCGAATTTGTGGAGCTTCAGGGTACAGGAGAAGAAGCAACATTTTCAGCGAGCCAGCTGACGGAGCTGTTAAAAGCAGCGGAAGAAGGCGTAGGCAGGCTGTTTGATATCCAAAAGCAAGTGCTCGGCGAAAAAATCAGCTCACAGATCGAAAAGTAAATCCAGGGAGATGAAAACTGTGCAGGAAGTTATTATTGCAACGAAAAATGCAGGGAAAGCGAAGGAATTCAGCCGGATGTTCAAGCCTCTGGGCTATGAAGTGAAAACCCTTCTCGACTTCCCTGAATTTGAGGATATTGAAGAGACTGGCAGCACATTTGAGGAAAATGCAGTCCTAAAAGCAGAGGCTGTCTCTAAAGCTTTGGGAAAAATCGTCATTGCCGATGATTCGGGCCTTATGATCGATGCCCTTGAGGGCAGGCCTGGCATCTATTCAGCGAGGTATGCCGGAGAAGAGAAAAGTGATGAAGCGAATATGGAGAAGGTGCTCGCAGAGCTTGAAGGTGTTCCGGAAGAAAAGAGGACAGCCAGATTTTATTGCGCCTTGGCTGTTTCCGTGCCAGGCAAGGATGCTTATACCGTCTCCGGCGCGTGTGAGGGCAGGATCCTGACTGAAAAAAGGGGCAGCCATGGGTTTGGCTATGATCCGATCTTCTTTGTGACTGAAAAAAATAAAAGCATGGCAGAGCTCCCTCCTGAAGAGAAAAGCCAGATCAGCCACAGGGCCAAGGCCCTGGAAAAGCTTGAAAACAGTTTGGGGACCCTTTTTAAAGGGGATGGTGCCAATGGCTAAAATTCTGCTCGTAAGCGACAGCCATGGACTGGAGGAGGAAGTTGCACAGCTCGCTGAGAAGCATGGAAAAGATGCTGATCTCATGATCCACTGCGGAGATTCCGAGCTGCCTGCCGGACATCCGGCTATGTCGGGTTTTGCTGGAGTAAGGGGAAATTGCGATTATGATCCTGCCTACCCTGACCGTTTTGCCAAAATTCTTGGAGGCTTGACGATTTTTGTTACGCATGGGCATCTGTACGGGGTGAAGAGCAGCCTTATGAAGCTGAAGTATAAAGGCGAAGAGGAAGGTGCGGATATCATCTGTTTCGGGCATTCCCATGAGCTTGGGGCAGAAATGATTGATGGAAGGCTGTTTTTGAACCCGGGGAGCATACGGCTGCCGCGGGGACGCTATGAAAGGACCTATCTGCTGCTGGAAACGGCAGGGAGGGAAGTCCGTGTGGATGTATATGACCTGGATGCCGGGAAGCTTGAACAGTTGTCACAGAGTTTTCAGCTGCCTGAAAGAGAATAAATCCTTTATTGTGTGAGGGGGCAACCCCTCTTTCAATAGCGGAGCTTTATCAGCTTTAAAAAAGAAGATGCCAGGTTTATTATATTTTTCCTGAAAAGTTGTTGACTTTCATTTATTTGTCTACTATAATAAAAAATGTCCTCGCGATAACTTATTGAAAATTATTGTCCCAGTAGCTCAGCAGGATAGAGCAACGGCCTTCTAAGCCGTCGGTCGGGAGTTCGAATCTCTCCTGGGACGCCATTACTACATACACCTATATTACCGCTGTTTGACACATGTCAAATAGCGGTTTTTTTATTATATGGGAAATTAGTTTCTGGATGAATTTAATTCTTTATATACGTCCAGCTCCACTGCCTGGCCCTTCTAGGTCATAAGCTGGATTGCTTATGCTTGCCGTTGCTCATCAAGGCGCTTGCATTTTTGGTCTGCCTCTGAAAGATCTCCTCTTTTTTAAATTCATACCCAAAGATTGTTTAATCGGGAATTGCAGCAAGTAAATATTATATCTCTCACAAAATGAAAGCGCTTCTTTGTATGTCAGTATTCCTAACATGATTAACCGGTTTCTTCTATATTATATGTTCATGAAAATTACAGCTGAAAATCCTTGGGGCAGCATCTCTATACTGAAAAAGCATTGGGAAAGACTTTAATCACCTCAAAATTTTGAGAGCCTGTTAAGTGGAGAGGAAGGCACGCAGACTCCTCTGGATTGCAGCGCCGCCCCGCGGAAAGCGAAGTGCCTGGAACGGAAATCCACAAACCCATACAAAACTCAAAAAATTATCAGCAAACCCCTTTCCAGACAATATGTATACAGGAATTAGAATTGATAATCCGGGGGCAGGGGGAGAAAAGATTTTTTTGATTTTTTTTCCTCTTACTAAAATCACATATACAAGCAATGTAAGCGCATTCAATAAGTCTGATTAATCTAAATTATCAAATAATTCTTGAAAATGGTGTTGACTCCAAAAAAAAATGAGCGTAAGATAGTCCTCAAATAATAAAACAAACCGCTTCACACCAGAAGCGAAAGAATGGAACCCATATTTTTTTAACCTGTCATTTCAACCGTTTAAAGCGTGTATACATTAAATTGAAGAGGTGTTTTTCGTGTCTGAGCAATTGATATTTTTAAACGGGGAGTTTGTGACGAAAGAAAATGCGAAAATATCCGTTTATGACCATGGTTTCCTATATGGCGACGGAATCTTTGAAGGGATCCGGGTATACAGCGGAAACATCTTCAGGATGAAGGAGCATATGGACCGGCTTTATCGTTCAGCCAAATCCATTTTGCTGACAATGCCATATACAGAGGAAGAACTGACAGATATCATTGTTGCCACTGTAGAAAAAAATCCTTATGAAGATGCTTACATCCGGATTGTTGTTTCCAGGGGAGTCGGCGACCTGGGGCTGGATCCTTACAATTGCAAAAAAGCAAATGTTGTAGTGATTGTCGAGCCGCTCAGCATCTTTCCGAAAGAATTGTATGAGACAGGGCTTGAGATAGTCACAGTAGCGACCAGAAGGAACAGGCCGGATGTATTGAGCCCGAAAGTTAAGTCTTTGAATTATTTGAACAATGTGCTGGTAAGGATTGAGGCCCGCCTCGCAAATGTGAGCGAAGCACTTATGCTGAATGATCAGGGCTATGTGGCGGAAGGATCGGCTGATAATGTATTCATCATCAAAGATAATTGCTTTTATACACCTCCAGGATACGTTGGGGCGCTTGAAGGGATTACCCGCAATGCGGTCATGGAAATCGCCAGGGAGCTTGGCTATGAAGTGAAGGAGGAGCCTTTCACAAGGCATGATGTTTATACGGCGGATGAAGTATTCCTTACAGGGACGGCCGCCGAGGTCATTGCAGTTGTAAAGGTGGACGGCCGGATAATCGGTGAAGGGCATCCGGGGGCGCATACTAAAGAGCTCCTGGTGAAATTCAGGGAGAGAGTGGTTTCAGAAGGTGTTAAAGTGGCTCCAAAGCATTTTGAATCCCATGTAAGCTGACAGAATATCACTATATTTGAAAAGCGCAGATGAGGATAAGTAGGTTTGCGGACCAGGATTTACAGAGAGCCGGGCAGGCTGAGAGCCGGCAATCCTGCCGCAAAATGAACTCCCCTCAGAGCGCCAGCCTGAAAGTTGAACGAGTAGGGCCGGCCGGGTGTGAAAGCACCCGTTACCAAAAAGGGCAGCAGCTGCTGTCCATAAGTGCACGCAAATTGCGTGAATCAGGGTGGTACCGTGGAACAGGCTGACAAAGCCTTTTCATCCCTTCGTCTGCTGAAGCAGGCATTATTGGGGATGGGAAGGCTTTTTATATTGTTTTTTTCTTTCAGAAAAAAGGAGGTTTTATCAGGATGCTGCAGGAAGCTGCCTTTGCAGAAGATCAAACCGGCACAAAGCCGGCAACCGGTGCTGAATTGTTATTGCAGGCACTGGAGAAGGAACAGGTGGAAGTGATTTTTGGCTATCCGGGAGGGGCGGTCCTTCCGATTTATGACAAAATCTATGATTCTGGCATACTTCATGTGCTCCCCAGGCATGAACAGGGAGGCATCCATGCTGCAGAAGGATACGCACGGATCTCCGGCAAGCCTGGAGTTGTCATCGCCACTTCGGGACCGGGGGCAACCAATATTGTTACAGGCCTTGCCGACGCCATGATGGATTCTTTGCCGCTCGTTGTCATTACGGGGCAGGTGGCAACAGGCGTCATCGGATCGGATGCTTTCCAGGAGGCTGATATCCTCGGGATCACTACCCCTATTACAAAATATAACTATCAGGCTAGGAATATAGGTGATATCCCGAGGATTGTGAAGGAGGCCTTTCATATCGCTTCTACAGGAAGGCCGGGGCCGGTCTTGATCGATATTCCCAAGGATATCGCAGCGGGCGCCGAACAGCCGCCCGAGGAAGCAGAAATCAGCCTCCCGGGTTATCAGCCGACCTTGCAGCCCAATTTTCTCCAGATCCGCAAGCTGACAGAGGCGGTAAGCCGGGCAAAAAAACCTGTCATCCTGGCAGGTGCCGGCGTCCTCCATGCAAAGGCATCAGGTCTCCTTAAGGAATATGCCGAACAGCAGCAGCTTCCGGTAGTGCATACCCTTCTGGGGCTCGGGGGCTTTCCGGCCGACCATAGCCTGTTTATCGGGATGGCCGGGATGCATGGGTGCTATGCGGCCAACATGGCCTTGCATGAATGCGATCTGCTGATCAATATCGGCGCGAGATTTGATGACAGGCTCACCGGCAATCTTGCCTATTTTGCACCTGGCGCACAAGTTGCACATGTCGATATCGATCCTGCTGAGATCGGCAAAAATGTCCCAACCCAAATTCCGGTTGTGGCTGATGCAAAAGAAGCTCTCAGCCAGCTTGCCGGCCAGAAGGGAAGGCCGCCCGAACATGGCGAATGGATGGCAAAGCTTAAAAGCTGGAAAGATGAATTCCCTTACCATTTCCAAAAGTCTGCTGAATTAAAGCCTCAGCGGGTCATGGAGCTTTTGTTTGAAAAGACGGCGGGAGATGCGATTGTTACGACGGATGTCGGCCAGCATCAAATGTGGGCGGCCCAATATTACCGCTTTAAGGAAGCAGGAAAATGGGTCACTTCAGGCGGGCTCGGCACGATGGGATTTGGGATGCCGGCGGCCATCGGGGCGCAGCTCGCTGCCCCGGATTCCCTGGTCATATCGGTTGTTGGCGACGGCGGCTTCCAGATGTCTGCGCAGGAGCTCGGCCTCATCCGTGAGCTTAATCTCCCGGTGAAAATAGCCATCTTCAATAACAGGGCGCTTGGGATGGTAAGGCAGTGGCAGGAAATCTTTTATGATTCCCGCTTTTCGCACAGCAAAGCCCAGTATCAGCCTTCCTTTGTCAAACTGGCGGAAGCTTACGACATCAAAGCTTATGAAATCCGCACAGAAGAAGAGGCCGTAAAGGTGCTGGATGAAGCACTCAAAAGCGATGAGCCGGTGTTATTCGACTTCAGGATAGCTCCCGATGAAAATGTATTTCCGATGATCGCCCCGGGCAGAGGGCACCATGAGATGGAAGGTGTAAAACCATGAAACGAATCATCTGTTTAACCGTGATGAACAGGCCTGGGGTCCTCAATAGAATCACCAATCTGTTCTCAAAGCGGAACTTCAATATTGAAAGCATCTCGGTCGGGCATTCCGAGCAGGAGGGTATTTCCCGGATCACCTGTACGGTTCATGTGGACAATGAATCAGCCGCAGAGCAGATTGCAAAACAGCTCAATAAACAGATTGATATTTTAAAAGTGAATGATATCAGCGGCCAACAGATTGTCGCCAGGGAGCTTGCATTGATAAAGGTGCTGTCGCTGCCTCAGACAAGAAGTGAATTATATTCGCTGATTGAGCCATTCCGGGCCTCTGTGATCGATATCGGCAAAGACAGCCTGGTCATCCAGATCACGGGAGAATCGGAAAAAATAGAAGCCTTCATTGAACTCGTAAAGCCTTATGGAATAAAGGAAATCGCCCGGACAGGGACAACAGCGTTTACCAGGGGCAGCCAGAGGAACCAGGGACAGCCGAAAAATTATTCAATTGTATAAAAACATTTCTATATAAAATAATCCAAACACGAGAGGGAGAATGAAACATGGCGAAAATGTATTATAACGGAGACGCAAATCCAGCTTATTTGAACGGAAAGAAGGTAGCGGTGATCGGATATGGATCGCAGGGCCATGCACATGCCCAAAATCTTAGGGAGAGCGGTGCTGATGTCGTAATCGGGCTGAGAAAAGGAAAGTCATGGGATAAAGCTGCAGAAGACGGGTTCCCGGTATTCGCTGTCGGAGAGTCTGTTGCACAAAGCGATATTGTCATGGTCCTCCTGCCGGATGAGCTTCAGCCTAAAGTCTACAAGGAAGAAATTGAGCCGAATCTTACAAATCAGGCCCTGCTGTTTGCCCACGGATTCAATATCCACTTCCATCAGATTGTTGCGCCAAAGACTTGTGATGTCCTGCTGGTGGCTCCGAAAGGCCCTGGCCATCTGGTGAGAAGGACATATCAGGAAGGAGCAGGGGTGCCGGCATTATTTGCTGTCCATCAGGATGTAACGGGAGAAGCCCAGGAGCTTGCGCTTGCTTATGCCAGAGCGATTGGGGCTCTGAGGGCAGGGGCGCTGGAAACCACATTCAAGGAAGAAACAGAAACCGATTTATTCGGCGAACAGGCTGTACTGTGCGGAGGGCTCACGTCACTTGTGAAAGCAGGCTTTGAAACATTGACCGAGGCAGGCTATCAGCCGGAGCTTGCATACTTTGAATGTCTCCACGAGCTGAAGCTGATTGTCGACCTGATGTACGAAGGCGGTCTTGAAGGAATGAGATACAGCATTTCCGATACGGCGCAATGGGGCGATTTTGTCAGCGGGCCGAGGGTAGTCGACGATAGAGTGAAGCAGGAGATGAAGGCAGTCCTGAAGGATATCCAGGAAGGCAAGTTTGCGAAAGGGTGGATCCTTGAAAACCAGGCAAACAGGCCGGTCTTCAACAGCATCAATGCCAGCGAAAATGAGCATCCGATTGAACAGGTCGGCAGGGAGCTGAGAAAAATGATGCCATTTGTAAATAAAGAGAAAAAGGAAGAAGTGGCTGTCAGTGCGAACCATTAATATCTTTGACACGACTTTGCGTGACGGGGAACAGTCTGCGGGAGTCAATTTGAATCTTTCTGAAAAGCTGGAAATTGCGAAACAGCTTGAAAGGCTCAATGTCGATATTATAGAAGCCGGTTTTCCGGCAGCTTCAAAAGGCGATTTTACTTCAGTCCGGGAGATAGCCGGCCTCATCAGGAACTGCTCGGTTACAGGGCTTGCAAGATCGGTGATGTCAGATATCGATGCAGCCTGGGAAGCATTGAGGGAGGGGGAGGATCCGAGGCTGCATGTCTTCCTCGCAACCTCCCCTATCCACCGGCAGTATAAATTGAAGCAGTCAAAGGAAGAAGTCGTGGAGACGGCGGTTTCTGCTGTAAAATATGCAGCCGGGAAATTCCCGCTCATTCAATGGTCGGCAGAGGATGCCTGCCGGACGGAGCTGCCTTTTCTGGCCCGCATCGTTGAGGAAGTCATCCAGGCCGGGGCGCGGGTCATCAATATACCTGATACGGTCGGCTATATTTCCCCTGGTGAATATGGGAAGATTTTTCAATACTTAATAGAAAATGTTCCTTCCATTGATAAAGTCATATTATCGGCGCACTGCCATGATGATCTCGGCATGGCGATTGCCAATTCCCTCGCCGCCATCGAAAATGGTGCAGGGCAGATTGAAGGGACCATCAATGGCATCGGTGAACGGGCCGGGAATGCTGCGCTGGAAGAGCTTGCCGTCGCCCTGCACATACGGCAGGACCATTATCAGGCAGGGACCCGCCTTAAGCTTGAGGAAATCAGCAGAACAAGCAGCCTGGTCAGCAAGCTGACCGGCATGGCTGTCCCGGCGAATAAGGCAATTGTCGGCAGGAATGCTTTTGCCCATGAGTCAGGCATTCACCAGGATGGCGTGCTCAAAGAGAAGACGACTTACGAAATCATATCGCCTGAAATTGTCGGCTTCCACTCCAATTCTATGGTTCTCGGCAAGCATTCTGGCAGGCATGCGTTCAAATCCCGCCTGGAAGAGCTGGGACTCACTGTTCCGGAAGATGAAATCAAGCCGCTGTTTGCTATTTTTAAAGATTTGGCAGACAGGAAGAAAGAGATGACAGATGATGATCTAGCCGCGATCGTCCTGGAGGAAAGGCTGTCAAAAGACCAGCAATTCTATGAGCTGCTGCAGATTCAGGTCCAATACGGGACCAATCAAGTGCCGACTGCCACAGTTACACTGTCAGGCAGGCAAAATGAAGTGATCCAGGAGGCGGCAACCGGGGCGGGCAGCATTGAAGCTCTGTACAACACGCTGGAAAAATCAGTGAACGGTACAGTGAACCTGCTTGATTACCGGATCCAGTCGGTCGGAGCTGGCCGGGATGCCCTTGCGCAGGTATTCGTCAAAATGAAATACAACGGCAGGGAAACGAGCGGGAGGGGGCTTGCGCAGGATGTTCTGGAAGCTTCTGCAAAAGCTTATCTGAACGCTGTGAACCGGGTCATTTATCTAGAAGAAAAAACGCAAGTGGCTTTATAAAATCTAAGGCGGAGGGATAGGCATGAAAAAGCGGATCGCAGTGCTGCCGGGTGACGGCATCGGAAAAGAAGTGGCAGCAGGGGCAGTTGAAGTGCTGCAGGCTGCAGGAGAACGATTTGGGCATACATTTGAATTCGTCTATGGGAAAATTGGCGGAACAGCAATTGATTCCACCGGGGTGCCGCTGCCGGATGAAACGGTCGGACTCTGTAAAAGCAGCGATGCCATTTTGCTTGGGGCTGTCGGCGGGCCGCGCTGGGAGAGGCTTCATCCAAGCCTTAGGCCGGAACGCGGCCTCCTTAAAATCCGCAAAGATCTTAATTTATATGCCAATCTCCGGCCTACCAGCTATTTTGCGAGTCTGGCAGAATCCTCTCCTTTGAAGAAGGAAGTCATTGAAGGCACTGATTTTTTAATGGTAAGAGAGCTGACCGGCGGACTTTACTTTGGAAAGCCGAGCGAAAGGACCAGGGACGGCGGGGAAGAATCTGCCGTGGACACTTTATTTTATAAAAAGGAAGAAATCCAGAGAGTTGTAAGGCTGGCCTTTGACCTGGCGCGCGGAAGGAACGGGAAGGTAACGAGCGTGGATAAAGCAAATGTTCTTGAATCAAGCAGGATGTGGAGGGAAACGGCAGAGGAAATTGCTTCCCAATATCCAGATGTACAGCTTGAGCATCTGCTTGTCGACAATGCGGCCATGCAGATCATCAAAAATCCCAGACAGTTTGATGTAATTGTCACCGAAAATATGTTTGGCGATATTTTAAGTGACGAAGCTTCTGTCCTGACCGGGTCGCTCGGCATGCTTCCATCTGCCAGCCTGTCTGAGAGCGGGCCATATCTTTATGAGCCCATCCATGGATCTGCCCCGGACATCGAGGGCAAAGGCATCGCCAATCCGGTTGGGATGATCCTTTCCGCGGCCATGATGCTTCGCCTCTCCTTCGGTATGGAAGAAGAGGCGGCTGCAATCGAGAAGGCTGTCGGGGAAGTTCTTGAGTCAGGCGTCCGTACAGCCGATGTTGCTTCAGGGGGGAAGGCAGTTTCGACACAAATGATGATCGACGAAATCAAAGCTGTCCTGCTCGATAATGAAGCAATCGTGCAGATCATGGGGGCATACGCCTGATCGTTCAGGATATCACGGCTGGTGTTCCAGCCGTGATTGTTTATATCATGATTCCGGGAGAGGGCCCGAAGAAGATGGAGGGATTAAATAGATGGGCAAATCAATCGTGGAGAAAATTTGGGATCAGCATATCGTCCATACAGAAAGTGAAAAGCCTGATCTGCTTTATATCGATCTGCATTTAGTGCATGAAGTAACATCCCCTCAGGCATTTTCCGGCCTGCGGATGAAAAACAGGAAGGTCAGGCGCCCGGACAAAACCTTTGCTACTATGGACCATAACGTCCCGACAATCAACCGCTATCAAATTGATGATCCGATCGCAAAAAACCAGATGACTGCCCTGGAAAAGAACTGCGCAGAATTCGGTATACCGCTTGCGGGGATGGACAGCCCTGATCAAGGAATTGTCCATGTCATCGGCCCGGAGCTTGGCCTGACACGTCCGGGGATGACCATTGTATGCGGGGACAGCCACACATCCACCCATGGTGCATTCGGTTCGCTGGCTTTCGGCATCGGCACAAGCGAGGTGGAGCATGTGCTTGCAACCCAGACCCTATGGCAGTCCAGGCCGAAAACGATGAAGCTGCAGATTGACGGCCAGCTTGAGAACGGGGTTACGGCCAAGGATGTCATCCTGTACATCATAGGAAAATTCGGCATCGGGTTTGGAACAGGGCATGTCATTGAATACTGCGGGGAAGCTGTAAGGTGCATGTCCATGGAAGAAAGGATGACTATTTGCAATATGTCGATAGAGGGAGGAGCCAGGGCCGGGCTTGTCAGTCCTGATGAGACGACTTTTTCCTATATAAAAGGACGGAAATATGCCCCGAAAGGCGAGGAGTGGGATTTGTCCATAGATCATTGGAGGGCTCTCGCGTCAGATGCAGATGCAGTATATGACAAGACAATCACATTGGATGCCGGAAAAATTCCTCCGATGGTCAGCTGGGGGACCAATCCTTCCATGGCTGCAGGAGTTGACGGCAGGATACCTTCTGCGGCTGATTGCAGGAACGAAACAGAGCGGGTATCCCTTGAGCGGGCGCTTCTGTATATGGGGCTTTCTGAGGGGCAGGAGATCAGTGATATTGGCATTCAGCATGTGTTTATCGGGTCATGCACAAACTCGCGCATCGAGGATCTAAGGCAGGCGGCAGAGTTTGCCGCAGGCAAAAAAGTCCATGCGGGCGTCAGGGCCCTTGTAGTACCGGGATCGCAGGGAGTAAAGGAACAGGCGGAAAAAGAGGGGCTTCATCAGACCTTTATCGAAGCCGGCTTTGAATGGCGGGAATCCGGATGCAGCATGTGCCTCAGCATGAATAATGATATCGTGCCGCCGGGAGAGCATTGCGCCTCCACCTCCAACCGCAATTTCGAAGGGCGGCAGGGATCCGGTGCAAGGACCCACCTTGTCAGCCCGCTCATGGCAGCAGCGGCTGCAGTGCATGGAAGATTTGTCGATGTCCGGAAATTACTGATGGAAGAATCAATCATCATATAGGAGGAGATAGAATGGGCGGTTTCAAAAAGCTGTCAGGCAAAGCAGCCGCGCTCGACAGGGCAAATGTCGATACAGATCAGATCATACCGAAGCAATTTTTGAAAAGAATCGAGAAAACCGGGTTTGGAAAATACTTATTCTATGACTGGCGCTTTAAAGGTGGGCAGCCGGATCCTGCTTTTGAATTGAATAAGCCTGAAAACCTTGGTGCTGAAATTCTGATCTCAAATGAAAACTTCGGCTGCGGCTCTTCGAGGGAGCATGCTCCCTGGGCTCTTCAGGACTATGGATTCAAAGCGGTGATTGCCCCCTCTTTCGCTGACATCTTCCATCAGAACTGCCTGAAAAACGGGCTCCTGCCGATCCGCCTGAGCCAGGGGGAGGCAGAACAGCTTCTTTCTAAGGCAGCAGAAACAGAACTCGTATTGACAGTGGACCTTGAAACGCAGTCTGTCTATAGTGAGGATGGCTTTTCTGCAGCCTTTCCAATACAGACATATTGGAAAACGATGCTCCTCAATGGCTGGGATGAAATTGAAATCACGCTTCAGCTGGAGGAAAAAATAGAAGCATATGAAAAAACAAGCTAGATCCACTCTTATGTGGATCTCTTTATTTTCCTCCATGAAAGCATACCGGCATCCCTTTTTAAGACTCTTCCCTCCGAATTTCTTTTTTCTTTCCATGCATGCTATACTATCTTCAATATTAACAGGGAAGGCGGTTTTTCATGACTAAGCGGAGCCAGAACGACAGCAGCAACATCATCCCCTTTCCCGGTCTGGAAAAGCGTTTGCTGGAAAAAGGACTTGAGAGTCTGCAGGGAAAGAATTTTTCAGATGCAATCAAGCTGTTTGAGGATGCCAAAGAGCTTGATCCCGAGAGCAGTGACATACATATTGGGCTTGTCCTGGCCTATTTTGAGGCCGGAGCGCTTAAAAAAGCCAAGAATCTTGCCAAAGCCATGCTTCAGGAGGGGATTGGAGACTATTTTGAAATCGCAGACCTTTATCTGATGATCATGGTCCAGCTCCATGAATATGGGGAAATAGCCGCCACCATCGAAGCCCTTCTCCAGGAAAGGGAGATCCCGAAGGATAAGCTGGAGCACTTCTCAAAGATGCTGCACTTCAGCAGGCGCATGGCAGAGGGAAGCCCGGATCCCGATGCAGAAGAAAAGCTCCATGAAGAATACAGGGATAAGGAGCTGAACCTCCTGTCCTATCAGGATCCGAAAGAGCAGATCCTGCTTCTGGCCAATCTTGCAAACATCAACATCAGGCCTTATCTCGACGAGCTGAAGTCTTATCTGGTTTCAGAGGAAGGGCATCCTTTCCTGAAAACGATGATTATGAACATACTGAAAGAGCAGGAATATGATAAGCCGGTGAGTGTAAAAAAGCTCGGGATGAATGAGGAGTTCATCCCATCCGCCCTTCACGATGTCCATGACCATAAGCAGCTAAGGGCGATTGAAGCATCGGTAAAAGATAAGCTTGAACACGAAGATCCGGTCCTGGCGGAAAATATCATCGCTTTGCTCGAGAGGCAGTTCTTCCTGCTGTATCCGTTCAAGCTGGATCCTTATCAGCCGGAGCTTTGGGCGGCTGCCTACCATCTTGTCGGCTGTTCATTTTACGGGATGGACGGAGATCCCGGGGAAATGGCCCTCCAGTATGGGGTGGCAGAAAAGGATCTTCTTGCATCCAGGATTTTTATAGGGAAGATAGAAGAAATTTCTTATCCCAATATTTGAGTATCTCTGTTGAAACAGAGAGAACGTATGTTATAATATAGTGGCTGTTATGTGTAAAAATAGTTATTTTACATATCAAAAAGATGAATATGCTATGATATTAAAGCCATATTCATACAAAGTCCGCTAAAATGGTAATGACAATAGATTGTTGGAGGGAATTATAGTATGTCTGCTAAGTTTGAAAAGCTAGAAGGGAACCAAGGGGTTCTCACAATTGAAGTAGATGCAGAGAAAGTCAAAGAAGGTTTGGACGCTGCATTCAAAAAAGTGGTTGCTAATGTAAACGTGCCGGGATTCCGTAAAGGAAAAATGCCGCGCGGAATGTTCGAAAAGCGCTTTGGCGTTGAATCTTTATACCAGGATGCAGTTGACTTCCTTCTTCCGGAAGCATATGCAAGTGCAATCGACGAGACAGGGATCGAGCCTGTTGACCGTCCGGAAATCGATGTTGAGCAGATCGAAAAAGGCAAGAGCCTGATCTTCAAGGCGACTGTTACAGTCAAGCCTGAAGTAAAGCTTGGCGAATATAAAGGCCTTGAAGTTGAAAAGCTTGAAACTGAAGTGACTGAAGAAGATGTTAACAACGAAATCACTTCCCTTCAGGAGCGCCAGGCTGAACTGGTCGTTAAAGAAGAAGGCAAAGCTGAAAACGGCGATACAGTCGTAATGGATTTCGAAGGTTTTGTTGACGGCGAAGCTTTTGAAGGCGGAAAAGCTGAGAACTATTCCCTTGAGCTTGGTTCAGGCCAATTCATCCCTGGTTTCGAAGAGCAGCTTGCAGGAACAGCTGCAGGCGAATCCAAGGATGTTGAAGTAACATTCCCGGAGGAATACCATGCTGCTGAGCTTGCCGGCAAAAAGGCAGTCTTCAAAGTAACTGTTCACGAAATCAAAGGCAAAGAGCTTCCTGCGCTTGATGACGAGTTTGCAAAGGATGTTGACGAAGAGGTTGAAACTCTTGATGCCCTTAAGGAAAAAATCAGGACCCGCCTTGAAGAAAGCAAGAAGCAGGAATCTGAAAACAACCTTCGCGACACTGTAGTCGAAAAAGCTGCTGATAATGCTGAGATCGACCTTCCTGCAGTAATGATCGACAATGAAGTCGACAGAATGATGCAGGAATTCGAACAGCGTCTTCAGATGCAGGGCATGAACCTTGAGCTTTACTTCCAGTTCTCCGGCCAGGACGAAAGCGCCCTGCGCGAGCAGATGAAAGAAGAAGGCGAAAAGCGCGTGCGCATTAACCTGACTCTTGAAGAAATCGCTAAAGCTGAAAACATTGAAGTAACAGACGAAGAGGTTACTGCTGAGCTTGATAAAATGGCTGAAATGTACAACATGACTGCCGATGCGATCAAGCAGGCGCTTGGAAGTCTTGAAAGCGTAAAAGCTGATCTTAAAGTGAAAAAAGCAGTTGATTTCCTTATCGAAAACAGCAAAACTGCTTAATAGAAAAATTTAACTATCGTAATAGCAGCGCTGGCTGCATAAACTTTTTAATAAAACAAGGCGCGATTTGATCGTGCCTTGTTTTATACAATAAAAAGCAGCATATAGTATATAAGAGTTAAAAACGGACAGGAAAAACTCTATACATAACCGCCGTAATTAAATATCCCTTAATCGGGATTTAACTCTCTGTTTTATGGATAAGCTTATTGGGTACATATTTTTAAATGCGGATCAGCAGACAGAAATTGAAACATACTTTTCTAAGAGTTATCATTTCCTGTCCAGTTGTTAAATGTGTTACAATGCAATACATAACTGTTAAAGTTTTCTCCTGTGCAGCTGTTCCCAACGATCGATTGATAAGATGCAATCAAAAAGGACATAAAGGCACAGGGATGTTTTATGGGTTCTCCCAGCCGTTTTTCCATAAGCTGAAAAAGCTGAATAGTAAAAATTGTTTGCAGTGATCCGCAAGCTTTATATAAGGCACAGAAGTAATTCAAGGGGTGAAGGCATTGTTTAAATTTAATGATGAAAAAGGGCAATTAAAATGTTCCTTCTGTGGGAAGACACAGGATCAAGTACGTAAATTAGTTGCCGGACCAGGTGTATATATATGTGACGAGTGCATCGAGCTTTGCACGGAGATCGTAGAAGAAGAGCTTGGCACAGAAGAAGAAGTGGAATTCAAGGATGTGCCTAAGCCGGCTGAAATCCGTGATATTCTTGATGAGTATGTCATCGGTCAGGAACAGGCTAAGAAATCTCTGTCAGTGGCTGTTTACAACCACTATAAGAGAATCAACTCGAACAGCAAGATCGATGATGTCGAGCTTTCAAAAAGCAATATCAGCATGATTGGGCCGACAGGAAGCGGTAAAACCCTCCTTGCCCAGACACTTGCCCGCATCCTTAACGTTCCGTTTGCGATCGCTGATGCAACATCGCTTACGGAAGCAGGCTATGTAGGGGAAGATGTGGAGAATATTCTCCTTAAATTGATCCAGGCTGCAGACTATGATGTGGAAAAGGCCGAGAAAGGCATCATCTATATCGATGAAATTGATAAAGTAGCCCGTAAATCTGAGAATCCATCCATTACAAGGGATGTATCAGGTGAAGGTGTTCAGCAGGCTTTGCTTAAAATCCTGGAAGGGACTGTAGCAAGTGTTCCTCCACAGGGCGGCAGGAAGCATCCGCACCAGGAATTCATCCAGATCGATACAACGAATATCCTATTTATCTGCGGCGGTGCGTTCGATGGCATCGAGCAGATCATCAAGCGCCGACTTGGCCAGAAAGTGATCGGTTTCGGTTCTGACCAGAAACAGCAGGAGCTTGACCAGAAGGAATTGCTTTCCAAAGTCCTTCCGGAAGATTTGCTGAAATTCGGCCTGATTCCGGAATTCATTGGGCGTCTTCCGGTTATTGCCAGCCTTTCTCAGCTGGATGAGGATGCTCTTATCGAGATCCTTACAAAACCGAAGAATGCTCTTGTAAAGCAGTACCAAAAAATGCTTGAGCTGGATAATGTTGAGCTTGAATTTGAAGAAGGCGCGCTGATTGAGATTGCGAAAAAAGCAATCGAACGCAAAACAGGTGCCCGCGGACTCCGTTCAATTATTGAAGGCATTATGCTGGACGTCATGTTCGATCTCCCGTCCCGTGATGATATTTCTAAATGCATCATCACAAAAGAGACAGTTACAGACAACAGCGTTCCAAAGCTAGTGCTGAATGACGGTACTGTTGTGGAAGAAGAGCGTAAAACATCTGCATGATAATGTAATAAAAAAAGCCGGGCCGGAGTTTTCTCTGCCCGGCTTTTTTTGCATTCGTGGGCTGGATGATGATCCTGATTATGTTTTATGGAGGAAGTTTTTTACAGTGTATTCTTGTTTATTCCAACCTGTACAAGGAGATACTACCAAGTATCAGCTTGAACAAAAGTGCAGGAGGGATACTATGAGTTGGACCGGGATAGCTTTATTCATCCAGCTGTTTTTCGGGATCATTATTGGGCTTTATTTCTGGAATCTGCTAAAAAGCCAGCGTACACAAAAGGTATCGATTGACAGGGAGTCCAAAAAAGAAATGGATCAGCTGAAAAAGATGCGTTCCATCAAACTTACTGAACCGCTTTCGGAAAGAGTCCGTCCGGCAAGCTTTGAAGACATCGTCGGCCAGGGAGATGGGATTAAATCATTAAAAGCGGCGCTCTGCGGGCCGAATCCCCAGCATGTCATTATTTATGGGCCTCCGGGAGTCGGTAAAACCGCTGCGGCAAGGCTGGTGCTGGAAGAAGCAAAGAAACAGGATAAGTCGCCGTTTCGGAAATCATCCGTTTTCGTCGAGCTTGATGCAACAACGGCCCGCTTTGATGAAAGGGGAATTGCAGATCCGTTAATCGGCTCTGTCCATGATCCGATTTATCAAGGGGCAGGGGC
This sequence comes from Bacillus sp. SRL543, assembly GCF_984799205.1. Lineage (NCBI taxonomy): Bacteria > Bacillati > Bacillota > Bacilli > Caryophanales > Bacillaceae > Bacillus > Bacillus sp. SRL543. Next base: position 3,640,352 of record NZ_OZ481794.1, on the reverse strand, counting down.
AATGGGGCAGGCTGGCATTCCGCAGCCGAAGCAAGGGGCTGTCACAAATGCGCACGGAGGCGTTCTTTTCATAGATGAAATCGGGGAACTGCATCCTATACAAATGAATAAGCTGCTCAAAGTTCTGGAGGATCGGAAGGTCTTTTTGGAAAGCGCCTATTATAATGAAGAAAATACGCAGATCCCTCAGCATATCCATGATATTTTCAAGAATGGGCTTCCTGCCGATTTCAGGCTTGTGGGGGCGACTACAAGGACTCCGAGTGAGATTCCGCCTGCTATTAGATCCCGCTGCATGGAAGTATTTTTTAAGGAGCTGACTGAAGATGAAGTAGAAACGATCAGCAGCAAGGCAGCGGATAAGGTCAAAATGCCAATCAGCGGCAAAAGCTTAAAGACGCTGGCCTCATATGCCCGAAACGGACGCGAAGCGGTTAATCTGGTGCAAATATCCGCCGGGGTTGCCATCACCGAAGACCGGGATTACATAAAAGATGAGGATATCGAATGGGTCATCAACTCGAGCCAGCTGTCTCCGAGAATGGAAAGAAAAATCCACGGAGAGTCGGCGGTCGGCCTCGTGAACGGCCTTGCTGTATATGGGCCCAACACAGGCGCCCTCTTGGAGATTGAAGTGACAGTCATTCCTGCAAAAGAAAAAGGCTCCATTAATATAACCGGGATAGTTGAAGAAGAAAGCATCGGGGACCGCGGAAAATCGATCCGCAGGAAAAGTATGGCAAAGGGATCGATTGAAAATGTCCTGACTGTTTTGAAAACGATGGGAGTCCCTGCTGAAGATTACGATATTCATGTAAATTTCCCTGGCGGAGTGCCGATTGACGGGCCGTCTGCGGGTATCGCCATGGCGACGGGCATCTATTCTGCTATATATAAAAGGCCGGTGGACAGGGAAGTGGCCATGACCGGCGAAATCAGCATCCACGGCCATGTAAAGCCGATCGGCGGAGTATACGCCAAAGTAAAAGCTGCCCAGAAGGCCGGAGTCCGGACCGTGATCATCCCTGAGGAAAATATGCAAAACATATTGAACGAGATAGAGGGAATTGATATTGTTCCTGTCAGCCATCTCAGCCAGGTGTTCACTGCAGCTCTGCTGAAGGATTATGCAAGAGACCAGTCCATCACAGCGCCCATTGAGCTCACTAAGAAAGAAAGTATGTAAAGGAGCTCCGGTTTGCAGCAGATGCTTCAAACCGGAGTTTTATTTTTTTATGGCAGGATAAAGGAGAAATAAGCTGTCTAACAGGAAACCATCCGTCATATAATCAATGAAGCCGGATGTGAAGTGGGAGAGGCTAAGCATAAGGTTAAAGAACAACCTTTCGTCCTGCTCGTCTTATGCTTGTCGGCTCTGGGCAAGCGCCCTCCGCATTTCTATTAATAGACACCCACAAATAAATAAGTTAGAATTGTACAAAGGCTTGACCTGTGATATGATGCGGGTTTGGAATGATTGTTTGGTTTCCCTTTCTCATTTTTTGCGGGCTTAGTGCAAAGAATAAGGAAGAGGCAGATAATATATTTGATTTGCATTTGGAGGTGCAAACTATGGCGAATAAGAAAGACATCATCGTCCCCCTCCTGCCGCTTCGGGGCTTGCTCGTCTATCCTACAATGGTCCTTCATCTGGACGTTGGGCGGGAAAGATCCGTGCAGGCGCTTGAAAAAGCAATGGTAGATGACCATCTTATTTTTTTGACGACTCAAAAGGATATTTCAATAGATGAGCCGGCGGAAGATGACTTATACAAAATGGGTACTCTTACCCGCGTAAAGCAGATGCTGAAGCTTCCGAACGGCACAATCCGTGTGCTGGTGGAAGGCTTGAAAAGGGCAGAAATTGCCCAGCTCAACGATGAGGGCGATCATTATACAGTCAGTGTCGATACTTTTGATGACAGAGAAGAAAAAGATGCCGAAGACCAGGCGCTGATGAGGACGATGCTTGAGTACTTTGAACAGTACATAAAGGTATCCAAGAAGATTTCTGCGGAAACCTATTCCTCTGTATCCGATATTGAGGAACCGGGGCGCATGGCAGATATCGTCGCTTCCCATTTGCCGCTGAAGCTGAAGGAAAAGCAGGACATTCTTGAAATGATCGATGTCAAAAAAAGGCTGAACCAGGTCATTGAGATCATCCACAATGAAAAAGAGGTCCTGAACCTTGAGAAGAAGATCGGGCAGCGCGTCAAAAAAAGCATGGAAAGAACGCAGAAGGAGTACTATCTCCGCGAGCAGATGAAGGCGATACAGAAGGAATTGGGCGATAAAGAAGGCAAAACAGGCGAAATCGCTGAGCTTAATGACAGAATCGAACAATCCGGTATGCCTGACCATGTGAAGCTTGCTGCCTTAAAAGAGCTTGACCGTTATGAAAAGGTGCCTTCAAGCTCTGCTGAAAGCGCCGTGATCCGCAATTATATCGACTGGCTTGTTTCTCTGCCATGGACAGAGGCGACTGTTGATGACCTGAATATCCATAATGCCGAGCGAATCCTGAATAGAGACCATTACGGCCTTGAAAAGGTCAAGGAGCGGGTGCTGGAATATCTGGCTGTACAAAAGCTCACCAATTCGCTGAAAGGTCCCATCCTTTGCCTGGCCGGGCCTCCGGGAGTTGGTAAGACGAGCCTTGCCAAATCGATTGCTGCATCGCTGAACCGCAACTTTGTCCGCGTTTCCCTTGGAGGGGTGCGGGACGAATCTGAGATCCGCGGACACAGAAGGACCTATGTCGGCGCCATGCCGGGCAGGATCATCCAGGGCATGAAAAAGGCAGAGACCATCAATCCGGTGTTCCTGCTTGATGAGATCGATAAAATGTCCAATGATTTCAGGGGAGACCCTTCTTCAGCCATGCTGGAAGTCCTGGATCCTGAGCAGAACCACAATTTCAGTGACCATTATATTGAAGAAACATATGACCTTTCGAAGGTTATGTTTATTGCAACAGCGAATAATCTGGCAACAATACCGGGGCCTCTCCGCGACCGGATGGAAATCATCACGATTGCGGGCTATACGGAGCTCGAAAAGATCCATATAGCAAAGGACCACCTCCTGCCAAAGCAGATCAGCGAGCATGGGCTTTCTAAATCCCAGCTGCAGATCAGGGAGGACGCCGTCCAGAAAATCGTCCGTTATTATACAAGAGAAGCAGGCGTCCGCGGGCTTGAGCGCCAGCTGGCTTCCATCTGCCGGAAGACTGCGAAAATTATCGTTTCAGGCGAGAAAAAGAAAGTCATCATTTCTGAAAGAAATGTAGAAGACTTTCTTGGCAAGACGAAGTTCAGATACGGCCAGGCCGAGATCGAGGATCAGATCGGCGTTGCGACCGGCCTTGCTTATACAACGGTAGGCGGAGATACACTGCAGATTGAGGTATCCTTATCTCCAGGCAAAGGCAAATTGGTGCTGACCGGCAAGCTTGGGGACGTCATGAAGGAATCTGCACAGACTGCATTCAGCTATGTCCGTTCAAAAGCGAAGGAGCTGGGCATAGAGGAAGATTTTCATGAAAAGTACGATATCCACATCCATGTGCCTGAAGGTGCCGTTCCGAAAGACGGTCCATCTGCAGGGATTACGATCACTACTGCCCTTGTTTCGGCGCTTTCGGGGAATCCGATTCGCAAAGAAGTGGGGATGACAGGAGAAATAACGCTTCGCGGCCGGGTATTGCCGATCGGCGGAGTGAAAGAAAAAACTTTAAGTGCCCATAGAGCGGGATTGACTAAAATTATCCTTCCTAAAGATAATGAAAAAGATATTGATGATATTCCAGAGAGTGTCCGCGACGAATTGGATTTTGTTCTCGTATCACATGTTGACGAAGTTCTCAAGCACGCCCTGAATGGAGTGCACAGCAATGAAAGTAAATAGTGCTGAAATCGTTATAAGTGCGGTTAAGCCGGCGCAATATCCAGAAGAGTCCCTGCCCGAGTTCGCCCTGGCAGGGAGATCCAATGTCGGCAAATCCTCATTTATCAACAAAATGCTTAACCGCAAGAACCTGGCGAGAACATCCTCAAAGCCGGGCAAAACCCAGACATTGAATTTTTATCTGATCAATGAAATGATGCATTTTGTCGATGTGCCGGGATATGGCTATGCCAAGGTTTCCAAAAAGGAGCGCGAAGCATGGGGAAGAATGATTGAAACATACTTTACCTCCAGGGAGCAGCTGAAGGCTGCTGTCCTGATCGTCGATTTGCGTCATCCGCCGACAAAAGATGATATCATGATGTATGATTTCCTGAAGCATCATGGAATCCGATGCATCATCATTGCAACGAAAGCTGATAAAATTCCTAAAACGAAAAGGCAGAAGCACTTCAAAATCACCAAAGAGGCTCTTGACCTTGAATCTGGGGATGAAATTGTTTTGTTCTCGTCCGAGACCGGAGAAGGCAAGGACGAGGCTTGGGGAATCCTCAAGAAATATATGCAAAGTTAAAAAACGCCGCTTGGCGTTTTTTTTTTATGCGAATAATCAGCTCTTCCGCAGCCACATGGCTGTTTTCCATGAGGAAACGGGAGAAGAAGGCAGTATTTTCCTCTATTTAATAGAATGGCTCTGCTGAGTGTCTCTCAGGGCGGTATCAGCATCATTAACTGAAAATATAGCTAAATTTGAATTTTGTGGTAAAAGTAAGTGTAATGTTATGGTAATAAGGGTAATAAGTTTGAAATGAAATCCAGAAAACATTGAGGGGGAAAACAGTTGAAAAAATGGATCATAGCTATTGTTATTTTATGCTGTGCCGCCGTTCTCGGAGCATGCGGGACAAAGGAAGCTTCCTCCGGCGGGGCGGAGCTTGCGGACGAAGGGAAATTTACATATGCTGCATCAGGTGAATTCAAGCCCTTCAGCGTGACAGAAGCAGATGGGACAATGACCGGATTTGATATTGAAGTCGGAGATGCAGTGGCCAAGGAGCTGGGCCTTGAACCGGTCCAGAAAAAATTCAAGTTTGGCGGCATTGTGGAAGGCGTCAAATCAGGGCGGTTCGATGCTGCGGTAGCGAGCCACACCATCAATGAAGACAGACTGAAGGCGGTTAATTTCTCTATTCCTTACTATTACTCAGGGCCGCAGATCTTTGTCCGCCCGGACAGTTCAGCGAAGGTTCTGGATGATTTGAAGGATTTGGAAATAGCTGTTTCCAAGGGTTCTACCTATGCTGATTCTGCTGAAGAAGTGACAGATAACATCATTTTTTACGATAGTGATGTAACTGCGCTTGAAGCATTGAGCAGAGGGAAGCATGATGCAGTGATCACGGACTTCATCACAGGCAAAGAGGCCATCGGTTCCGGGATGGAAATCGAAGGCAGGGAGCTGCTTGGACGCAGCGAACAGGCGATTGCCGTAGCCAAGGAAAATGAAGAGCTGCTTGAGAAAATCAATGAAGCGCTCGAAAAGCTCCATGAAGATGGAACTTTGACAGAAATCAGCAAGAAGTACATCGGTGAGGATATTACAGTAGACCCTGAAAAGGAATAAAGGGGCAGGCGAATGCACCGAAACTTGCATTCGCCTCTTCCTGTACATAAAAAGACGCTCAATATTACGTTTAAAGAGAGGAAAAGCCTATGGAACTTGCCGGAAAGTTTTTAGAAACCTATCCCGTTTTTTTAAGAGGCATGCTTCTTACCTTTGAATTGACGATTGTTTCTGTTTTTATAGCCATCTTCATCGGGCTGTTTTTTGCCTTTTTGAAAATCTCGCGAATCAAGGTACTTGAATGGATTGCAGATATATATATCTTCCTTGTAAGGGGAACGCCCTTAGTCGTCCAGATTTTTATTTTTTACTTTGGACTGACGTCGCTGAATATCTCGCAATTCCTTGCCGTCGTTCTCGGGCTCGCTTTTCATAATGGAGCCTATATTGCAGAAATCTTCCGGGGCTCTATCCAGTCTATTGAAAAAGGCCAGATGGAGGCAGGCAGGTCGCTCGGCATGTCAGCAGGGCTGGCAATGAGGCGGATCATCCTTCCGCAGGCAGTGCGCAGGGCCCTGCCGCCGCTAGGTAATCAATTCATCATTGCGCTGAAGGATTCATCCCTGGCCTCGTTCATCGGGATGTACGAGCTCTTCAACGTAGCGACCACTTATGGATCAAATGAGTATGATTATATGAGCTATCTTCTGATTGTTGCAGTCTATTACCTCATACTGGTGCTCGTATTCTCATTCCTGGTCAGCATAATTGAAAAGCGGATGGCGATCAGCGATTAAAGAGGGAGGCTTTGGCAAATGGAAGAAGCAGTCATGATAAAAGTGGAGAAAATGAATAAGTCCTTTGGGGATCTTCATGTCTTGAAGGATATTGATATGACAGTGAAAGAAAGTGATGTAGTCTGTTTGATCGGGGCAAGCGGGTCAGGAAAGAGCACGCTGCTGCGATGCCTTAACTTCCTTGAAATGAAGGACAGCGGAAGCATTTTCATTGAAGGAGAGAAAGTCGAAAAAGAAACGCATGACCTGAACAGGATCCGGTCAAAAGTGGGGATGGTGTTCCAGCATTTCTATTTGTTCCCCCACCGTACGGTCCTCGAGAATGTAATGGAGGCCCCGGTCCATGTGAAAAAGGTGCCAAAAGAGCAGGCCAGGAAAGAAGCAAAAGAGCTCCTGAAAAAAGTCGGATTATCGGATAAAGAGGACGTATATCCCTCCAAGCTGTCAGGGGGGCAGAAGCAAAGGGTGGCCATCGCAAGGGCATTGGCCATGAAACCTGATATCATGCTGTTTGATGAGCCGACATCAGCACTTGACCCGGAGCTGGTCGGTGAAGTGCTTGCCACCATGAAGGACCTTGCCAGGGAAGGGATGACCATGATCGTCGTGACGCATGAAATGGGCTTTGCGAGGGAAGTCGCCGATTTTGCGGTATATATGCATGAAGGAAGGATTGTCGAGGTGGGGCATCCGGAGCAGCTGTTCCTGAATCCGAAGGAAGAGAGGACAAAAAGCTTCCTCGACTCTGTGCTGTAGGACAGAGAAAATTTTGCATAACAAAGATAAAACACCCGGGTGGGTGTTTTATCTTTGTACAAGTGTGGAATGATAGGCAGTATAAGCCTACTTTTTCTTTGAGATGAGCAGGTACAGCCCTATAAGCACGAGCGCAGCCGGCCAGAACTTCAAGAGAGAAGAAAGGCCCGGCCCCACAGGTCCCAATAGCCCTTCTGCTTTGCTGTAGAACAGGAGCAGGATGCTGATGGCCAGAAAAAGGAGCCCCTGGAAAAAGCCGGCCCCCGTCTTCTGGGCCCTGAGCAGGAATCCGAGGGCAATGATCAGGATGAAGGTGCCAATATGGTCCGGCCACACTTCGAGGCGGCTGACGATGTGGAAATGGAATCCAAACCCTGTTAGTATGATGCCGGGGAGGATAGCTTCGTAATCTTTGGCTCCGTAGCCCTGGAATAAAAAAGCGATTCCGACAATCATCAAAAGTGTGGGCCAGGAGTAAAATTCCTGGAATACTTGTACATTGGAACGCTGCATCAGGAAAAAGGCACCGAAGCCTATGAGGATGATTCCTGGGAATATCCGCTGATTTTTCATTTTTACACCACTTCCAGTAAGGTTCACTTGAATCCCGTCTTTATTTTTGGTACTGTACATAAGTAAGCCTTTTTGTCGATATATGTAATTTCGGCTGGGGCTTTGTGCTCCTGCAGGCTTTTATAGAGCCTTGGCGGGAAAGTTTTTCAACCTTTTATATAATCATTTATATTACCATATGTGTTCATCATCTGTTCACAATTTCACACGAAAAAAATGTTATAATTATTATATTGAACTACGTACTTAGCTGGGGGTGCAAACACTTTATGCATATTATTGTAGCAGGCTTAAACTATAAAACTGCCCCTGTCGAAATCCGCGAGCGTTTGACATTCAATCCGGATTCTCTGGGGGATGCCATGATGGCATTGAACAGCAAAAAGAGCATCCTGGAAAATGTCATCCTATCTACTTGCAACCGCACTGAAATATACGCAGTGGTCGATCAGCTTCACACCGGCCGCTATTATATAAAAGAATTTTTGTCTGAGTGGTTTGATATGGCCCATGAAGAATTTTCTCCGTATCTGTTTGTTTACGAACAGGACGGTGCTGTAGAGCATCTGTTTAAAGTTGCCTGCGGATTGGATTCCATGGTGCTTGGCGAAACGCAGATTCTTGGACAAGTGCGTTCAAGCTTCCTGGCTTCACAGGAAAAGCAGGCGACAGGCACTGTATTTAACCAGCTCTTCAAGCAGGCTGTTACATTGGCGAAGAAAGCCCATTCTGAAACTGAAATCGGCGCAAATGCGGTTTCAGTCAGTTATGCTGCCGTTGAGCTGGCCAAGAAGATATTCGGCTCCCTTGACCGGAAGCATGTCCTTGTCCTTGGTGCAGGGAAGATGGGAGAATTGGCCATTCAGAATCTGCATGCCAACGGGGCAAGCAAGGTTACTGTCATCAACCGAACGTTTGAAAAGGCTCAGGATCTGGCGAGCCGATTCCACGGTGAAGCCAAGACCCTCCAGGAGCTGCAGTGCGCTTTAATGGAAGCTGATATCCTCATCAGCTCTACAGGTGCAAAGGAATTCGTCATTACGAAAGAAATGATGGTTCATGTAGAGAAGATGCGCAAAGGCAAACCGCTCTTTATGGTGGATATTGCTGTGCCGCGCGATCTTGATCCGAAACTTTCCGAGCTCGACAGCGTCTTCCTTTATGATATTGATGACCTGGAAGGCATCGTAGAGGCAAATCTTCAGGAACGCAAGAAAGCGGCAGCAAGCATCATGCTGCTGATTGAAGGCGAGATTGTGGAATTCAAGCAATGGCTCAACCTCCTTGGGGTTGTTCCAGTCATTTCCGCCCTGCGTGAGAAAGCCTTGGCCATCCAGTCCGAAACCATGAACAGCATTGAAAGAAAACTGCCTCATCTCAGTGAGCGCGACAAAAAAGTGCTGAACAAACACACGAAGAGCATCATCAACCAGATGCTGAAAGATCCAATCCTGCAGGCCAAGGAAATGGCTGCACAAGCTGATGCCGATAAGGCCCTGGATTTATTTGTGAAAATCTTCAATATAGAAGACCTAGTTGCAGAACATGATGATGAAGTGAAGGCAGCAGCACCAATGCGGGCAGCAGTGAAGCAAGCCGTGCCTTCCCTTCAATCATAAGCGGGGTTCTGGGCAATGTTTGACATCTATATGACAAGGCTGCATGAACTAACAGTCGTACTGTATGCTTTATGCGTGCTTTTATATTTCATCGACTTTCTTCACAATAACCGGAAGGCCAACAGGGTTGCCTTCTGGTTACTTGCATTTGTGTGGACTTTGCAGACGGTTTTTCTGTTTCTATATATGAAGAACACAGGGCGTTTTCCGGTCCTGACCATTTTTGAAGGGCTCTATTTTTATGCCTGGGTGCTTATCACCCTTTCGCTCGGGATCAACCGCCTGCTCAGGGTGGATTTTATCGTCTTTTTCACGAATGTGCTCGGTTTTGTCATCATGGCCATCCATACCTTCGCACCTGTTCAGTACGAATCTGAAGTCATGGCCCAGCAGCTTGTATCGGAATTGCTCCTGATCCACATAACAGTCGCAATCCTTTCATACGGCGCCTTTTCACTGTCATTTGTCTTCTCTTTGCTGTATCTTATTCAGTATGACCTGCTAAAGAGGAAGAAATGGGGATCCAGGCTCCTGAGAATTGCAGATTTGTCGAGGCTTGAGCATATGTCATATGTATTAAATGTAATCGGTGTACCAATGCTGATTATAAGTCTGATCCTCGGGACGCAGTGGGCCTATATTAAGGTAGCTGATATGCATTGGTATGATGCGAAGGTCATTGGCTCATTCATCGTGCTTGGCGTATACAGCGTATACCTGTATGTGAGGGTGGCAAGGGGGTTTTCCGGCAAATCGCTGGCCCTGTGGAATATCGCATCCTTTTTAATTGTACTCATCAACTTTTTCCTGTTTGGAAGACTTTCATCCTTCCATTTTTGGAATTCGTAATAATGGTTTATATCAGGGGGCTTGGCAAAAGCCTTGCCCCCTATACATAGGAGGCTGTCATGAGAAAAATTATTGTCGGTTCTAGACGCAGCAAGCTTGCATTAACACAGACAAACTGGGTGATGGACCAGTTGAAGAAGATAGACGATTCTTTCGAGTTTGAAGTGAAGGAGATCGTGACTAAAGGAGACCGGATCCTTGATGTGACTTTATCCAAGGTGGGCGGAAAAGGCTTATTTGTAAAAGAAATTGAGCAGGCTATGCTCGATGAGGAAATCGACATGGCTGTCCACAGCATGAAAGACATGCCTGCGGTCCTTCCGGAAGGGCTTGTTATCGGATCTATCCCTGAAAGAGAGGATCACCGCGATGCATTGATTTCCAAAGGGCATCAGACGCTGGATCAGTTAAAGCCGGGATCGGTAGTCGGCACAAGCAGCCTGCGGAGGGGCGCACAGCTGCTCGCGAAGCGCCCTGATCTTGAAATCAAATGGATCAGGGGCAATATTGATACGAGACTTGCAAAGCTTGAAACAGATGAGTATGATGCCATCATTCTGGCTGCAGCTGGTCTATCAAGGATGGGCTGGACATCTGATACTGTTTCGGAATTCCTGGAGCCTGAAGTTTGCCTGCCGGCCGTTGGACAGGGAGCCTTATCCATCGAGTGCCGCGAAAGCGACAAGGAGCTGCTGGAGCTGCTGAGCAAATTCACTTGCCAGACAACCAATCAGACAGTCCTGGCCGAGCGTGCATTCCTGCATAAAATGGAGGGCGGATGCCAGGTGCCGATTGCAGGGTATGCCGTGCTGAATGGCCAGGGCGAAATCGAGCTCACGGGCCTTGTGGCATCACCTGACGGCAAGACGATTTATAAAGAAAAAGTCAAAGGTGCCGATCCTGAAGAAGTCGGCCTGAGAGCTGCAGAAAAGCTGATTGAAATGGGCGCAAAAAAGCTTATTGATGACGTGAAAAAGGAGCTTGACGGAGAATGACCGGCGAGAGCCTTCCTCTTGCAGGCAAAAACGTGCTTGTACCAAGGGGGAAGGATCAGGCGGAACCATTTTCGGAGCTGATCCGCAGCTATGGCGGCATAGCGGTTGAGATCCCGCTGCTTGCATTCAGGCCGGCAGCAGAAACTGAAGAAATCCTTCAAGCTGTCAGGGAGCTTCCTGCATACGACTGGGTTATTTTCACAAGTAAAAATGCTCTTGAAACTTTTATATCTTTTGCCGGACAAAACGCATCCTTTCCCAGGATTGCCGCCATTGGCGCGAAAACAGAGAGAGCTGCAAAAGAGCTTGGGCTTGCCGTCAGCTTTACTCCTGCCGAATTTGCCGCCGAGGGATTTATAGAAGAGTTCCTTCCCTTTGCTGAAAATGGCATGAAGGTGCTGATTCCAAAAGGCAATAAAGCCAGGAGCTATATTGCAGACCAGCTCAGGCAGGCGGGTGCTGAGCCGAAGGAGATCATTATCTATGAAACGGGCTTTCCTGAGGAAAGCGCAGAAAAGCTTGCCATGATGCTGAAAAGCAGGTCATTGGACGTACTGGCTTTCACCAGTCCGTCGACAGTTGAGCATTTTATGGAAATTGTCCGCCAGTCTGATGCTGAAGAAAATATCAGGGGCTGCCTTGTAGCCTGCATCGGCCCGGTTACACAGAAAAAGGCAGAAGAGCTCGGGCTTGATGTCCGGGTGGTCCCTGCAGAATATACAATTGAAGAAATGGTAAAAAGCATTGTAAGTGAATTGAATCCGAGGAGGAAATAAAATGGATATGCAGTTCAGCAGATACCGCCGCTTACGGCAGACTGCCAGTATGAGAGCGCTTGTAAGGGAAAATCATCTCCGTATTGAAGACTTGATTTATCCCATCTTCGTTGCAGAAGGAGAAAACATTAAAAGGGAAATCGCTTCTATGCCAGGCCAGTACAATCTTTCTCTTGACCGCCTTGAGGAAGAAATGGAAGAGGTTGTATCGTTAGGAATCAAATCTGTCCTTTTATTCGGGATTCCGCTGGAAAAGGACGAATGCGGACAACAGGCCTATCATGATCATGGAATTGTCCAGGAAGCCACAAGGCTGATCAAGTCTAAGTTTCCCGAAGTGGTCATCATCGCTGATACCTGCCTGTGCGAATATACGAGCCACGGCCATTGCGGGCTGATAGAGGATGGCAAGGTGCTGAACGATCCTTCCCTTGAGCTCCTTGTCCAGACGGCAGTCAGCCAGGCTAAAGCAGGCGCTGACATCATTGCCCCCTCCAATATGATGGACGGTTTCGTTGCAGCCATCAGGGCCGGACTGGATGAAGCTGGCTTCCTGGATGTGCCGATCATGTCATACGCAGTCAAATATTCTTCTGCATTCTACGGCCCTTTCCGTGATGCAGCCGGCAGCACCCCTCAATTCGGGGACCGGAAAGCTTATCAGATGGATCCGGCAAACCGCATGGAGGCTCTCAGGGAAGCAGAAGCCGACCTGCTCGAAGGTGCAGACTTCCTGATTGTAAAACCTGGAATGCCTTATCTGGACATTGTAAGAGACGTGAAAAATGCAGTGAACCTGCCAATGGTCATCTATAATGTGAGCGGCGAATATTCAATGGTGAAAGCAGCTGCGCAAAATGGCTGGATTGACGAGAAGAACATTGTGATGGAGATGCTGACGGGGATGAAGCGCGCCGGCTCTGATTTGATCATCACCTATCATGCCAAAGATGCCGCAAGATGGATTAAAGAACAGCAGTAATGCTAGGTAAAGCCATCCTATTCTTGAATAATCCAAAAAGAAGAAAAGAGGGAAAAGCATGCGTTCTTATACTAAGTCGGCTGAAGCCTACAAGGAAGCTAAATCGCTGATGCCAGGCGGCGTCAACAGCCCGGTCCGTGCATTCAAATCGGTCAATATGGATCCGATTTTCATGGAGCGCGGAAAAGGATCGAAAATCTATGATATTGACGGAAATGAATATATCGATTATGTGCTGTCCTGGGGGCCTTTAATCCTTGGGCACACAAATGACAGGGTCGTGGAAGGGATCAAGAAGATCGCGGAACTCGGTACAAGCTTCGGCGCCCCGACCATTGCCGAAAATGAGCTGGCCAAGCTTGTGATTGAACGGGTGCCGTCCATCGAGATCGTCAGGATGGTTTCTTCAGGTACAGAGGCGACAATGAGCGCCCTGCGCCTTGCCCGCGGATATACAGGCCGGAATAAGATATTGAAATTCGAAGGATGCTACCATGGCCATGGCGATTCCCTGCTGATCAAAGCAGGCTCAGGTGTCGCCACGCTCGGACTTCCTGACAGCCCCGGGGTCCCTGAAGGCATAGCCAAAAATACCATTACAGTACCTTATAATGATATGGAAAGCGTCAAATATGCTTTTAAGCAATTCGGTGATGATATTGCAGGTGTCATCGTAGAACCTGTTGCCGGCAATATGGGGGTTGTCCCTCCGCTGCCAGGTTTCCTTGAAGCATTAAGGGACATTACGAGTGAATATGGGACACTGCTGATTTTTGACGAAGTCATGACAGGCTTCCGCGTCGGCTATAATTGCGCGCAAGGCTATTGCGGCGTTACGCCTGACATTACCTGCCTCGGCAAAGTAATCGGGGGCGGCCTGCCGGTAGGCGCCTATGGCGGAAAAGCGGAAATCATGGAAAGAATCGCCCCGAGCGGCCCGATCTATCAGGCAGGAACATTATCAGGCAATCCGCTGGCCATGACTGCCGGATACGAAACGCTGAGCCAGCTTACCCCTGAATCTTACACAGAATTTGAACGGAAGTCAGACAGGCTGGAAGAAGGGCTTTATGCAGCAGCGAAAAAGCATGATATCCCCTTGACCGTTAACCGTGCCGGTTCAATGATCGGCTTCTTCTTTACAAACGAAGAAGTGATCAACTATGAAAAAGCTAAAACCTCCAATCTGGACTATTTCGCTTCTTATTACCGTGAAATGGCAAATGAAGGAGTCTTCCTGCCTCCATCCCAATTCGAGGGTCTATTTTTATCAACCGCCCATACCGATGAAGATATTGAAAAAACACTGAACGCAGCCGAGCTTGCATTTTCCAAGCTGAAAGGCTGATTGAAGCAGGCCGGATGAATCCGGCCTGTTTTTTAATGTATCTCCGTTTGACCAGCCCTGCTCCCAGCGCGTCTTTAATAATAATAGTCCCCTCCTAGAGTACATTGCCCTTTCTCGTCTCCTTCCTGCCCATAAGTTTTCACAATCTAATCATAATTAATATCTGCCGTTCATAGAGTGTTAATGACATAGTGATTATACGTGAAAGTGCTGAAAGGGGGAGTCGCTTTGTCCCAGGAAGATCAATCTTGCCTGCGCTTTTCTTTGGAAGAATCCGTCTGGTTCCAAAAAGGACAGGAAGTATCTGAGCTTGTTTCTATTTCGCTTGATCCGAATATAACCATCCAGGAGCATGAACAATATGTATCAATCCAAGGATCGCTGAAACTGGCAGGAGAGTACAGGAAAAATGAAGAAGCTGAACAGGAAGAACCGTTTTCCAGTCCAAAGTTCATTCAATCCGTTGAAGAGAGGGAAGGGGGGATCTTCGAATTTTCTCACCATTTTCCGGTTGATATAACCATTCCGAATAATAGGATAGGAAGCGTCTATGATTTGGATGTCTATATTGATTCTTTTGATTATCAGTTTCAGGAAAGAAGCTGCATGAGGCTGACAGCTGATCTGACCATCACCGGCCTGTACGGGGAACAGCAGCATCCTGCCGCTGAGTATGAGGGGGAGGATGGTGCACAGGAATACGCTGAAAGGCCGGAAGAGCAGGAAGAAGAGGCAGATGCTCAGGAAGAGGAGCCGCAGCAGGATCATTTTGAGCCATTGCTGGCAGAAGAAGCGGAGACTGAAAAGGAGCTGGAGCCTTTATTCCGTTCGGCAGCGCCGGCAGAGTTAATAACAGAGAACAATGAAGAGGTGCAGCTCCCGGAATATACTGGCTACAAGGACTCTATTTATAAAGCCGGGGCAGGAGCGGAAGAGGAAGAAGAAACAGAAAACACAGAGGGATCAGATATATTTGCCCCTTTTACTGCCGAAGCGAGAAAGCAGCCGGAGGAGGCTGAAAAAGAAGAAAAGCCTGCGGCGTTTTTTGATGCCATCAGCAAAGATCATGAGCTTCCGGCACCAGAAGCAGCATACCATGCTGAACCAGCAGAACAAGTGCCTGACATTGCCTTTTCATCGTTCAGGAGTGAAATTCCAGCAGATAATACTTATGCCGGCGATAAGAAGACAGAAGTGCAGCCTGCAGAAATACTGACCGGCTTCAAGGCGCAGCAGGAAGAAAGCGAATCTTCCTCTGACCAGGCGCCAAAGAAGAAGAAATCAGCTGCTAAGAAAAAAAGCAAGAGCTTGTCGCTGGCTGAGTTTCTTGCCCGAAAGGAAGAAGAGCAGTCTGCCAGGATGAAGGTGTGCATCGTTCAGCAGGGCGATACGCTCGATATCATCGCTGAAAGATATGAGGTTCCTGTTCCGGCGCTGCTAAGAGTCAATCACCTGGAGCTGAGCCAGGATATTTATGAAGGCCAGGTGCTTTATGTTCCTGCACATGCCTATCAGAAATAGCCGGCTGCAGCCAATAAGGCAAGTTTGAAACAGGCTGGGCAGGTATGCAGGTACCTGTTCAACTGTTTCTTTTATTTCCGGAGTATCACCAACCCAATAAGAAAGTGGGACACTCGTATGGAAGGAAGCAACAGATTAGCAGCGGTTTCCCCGATTTTAAAGCACTATGCTGTCCAGCCCCACTTTGTGGAGGACTACGGCAGGACCAGGAAGATTTATTCCGATAAAGGCGTATTTGCTCTGAAAAAGCTGAAAGCCCAGCAAGGGACCGATTTTATCAGGCAGGTGCAGTCCCTTTATCAGAGAGGCTACAACCGGATCGTACCGATATATCCGGCTGCAGACGGCCGCTATGCTGTTTTTCATGAAAGTGAACTGTATTATTTAATGCCATGGCTGGCCAACGAAGAAAAGGAAAACCGATTTGAACGCCATCAGCAGATGTTCCGGGAGCTTGCAAGGCTGCATACGCTCTCATTGAAGGAAGTCAATGTGACCGGTGAGGAGCGGCAGGAGCATTATGAGAAGACCCTGCTTGCCTGGGAGAAAGAGACCGAGTTTTGTGAGGGATTCATTGAAGAATGCGAAAGAAAGCAGTATATGGCGCCATTTGAGCTTCTGTTCTGCCTGTATTACCATGATATAACCCAGGCCCTGAAATTCTCGAAAGGCAAACTGAAGGACTGGCATGAAAAAACGAAAGATGATGAAAAAGCGCGGACCGTCATTATCCATGGGAAGGTCTCGACAGAGCATTTTCTGTATGATGAAAGAGGCTACGGCTATTTCAGCAATTTTGAAAAGTCGCGCCAGGCTTCCCCGCTGCATGATCTCCTGCCGTTTCTGTCACGATCGCTCAGAAGTTACCCGAAGCGGAGCGATGAAAGTGTTGAATGGCTGTATACTTACTTCAAATATATGCCGTTCAAGCAGGATGAAATGCTTTTGTTCCAGAGCTATCTTGCCCATCCGGGCCCTGTTCTGAGGGAGGCGGAAACCTATCACAAAAACCGCGGTGCCGCAAATGAAAGAAAGCTTGTCCAGCAGTTCCAGCGGCAATTCTGGCTGCTGAAGAACACCGAATACATTGTCATGAGGATCGATGAAGTCGAGAGGCAGAAGCAGCAGGCCCAGGAAGCAGCCGCAAAGGCACAGGCCGAACAGGAAGGAGCCCCGGACAATTCGTCCTGAGGGCTCTAAATGAATTCAAGATGCAGCGCCAAAGCAAGCAAAATAAAGACCGAAAGCAAAAGAACATCAAAGGTGGTCGGAATGAGAATGGTCCGTATTCCCTGAAAAACGCAGAAGGGAATAATGAATTGGGCACAAACGCTTCTAAAGGTCCTCAGCCACGGAGGCAAAGTATAAGGATTGAATTTCCTCTTCATCTGTTCTCCCCCTAATCTCTTTTACTCCATTCTATGACCCCTTCCCTGGTTAAGTGCCTATTTTTTAGAATCGTACGGGGTGATGTATGATTTTAAAAAATATTGCCGATACTTATTGACTATAAACAGCGAAATTCGGTACTATATCATATATATCATCAGAAAAGCATTGACAGGGAAGAGTACAGTGCAAGCTGCTTAAAGAGAGGAAAACCGGAGGCTGAGAGGTTTTTCAGGCAGAATCATTGGAATGTCGCCCTTGAGCTTCTTCCGCGAACAGAATCTGTTCACAGTAGTGGAAGACGGGAAAACCGTTATCTTATTAAGCGCCTGGCAGGACTGCAATACTTGCCCGGAAAAAAGGTGGTACCGCGAAATCAACTCCATTCGTCCTTTTATTGACGAATGGAGTTTTTTATTTGTCCAGGTACTTAAAACACGCATAGATACAAGGAAGGAAGGAAATCAAATGGAAAATAATGAACTGGCGATGCCAACAAAGTATGATCCCCAGAATATTGAAAAAGGACGGTATGAATGGTGGATCGGGAGCAAATTTTTTGAAGCGAAGGATGATGAAAGCAAAGAGCCTTATACCATCGTCATCCCGCCGCCGAATGTAACAGGCAAACTGCACCTGGGCCATGCCTGGGATACGACGCTGCAGGATATCCTTACCCGCATGAAGCGGATGCAGGGCTATGATGTATTATGGCTTCCGGGAATGGACCATGCCGGCATCGCAACACAGGCGAAAGTCGAGCAGAAGCTGAAAAGCGAAGGGAAATCCCGCTATGACCTTGGCCGGGAAAAATTTGTTGAAGAAACCTGGAAGTGGAAAGAGGAATATGCAGAGCATATCCGCCAGCAATGGTCTAAGCTTGGCCTCGGGCTCGATTACAGCCGCGAGCGCTTCACAATGGATGAGGGGCTTTCAAAGGCAGTCAATAAAGTATTTGTCTCTCTTTATAAAAAAGGGCTGATCTACCGCGGCGAATATATCATCAACTGGGATCCTGCAACAAAGACGGCTCTTTCAGATATAGAGGTTATCCATCAGGATGTCCAGGGCGCCTTTTATCATATGAACTATCCGCTTGCTGACGGGTCAGGATATATTGAGGTTGCCACAACCCGTCCTGAGACCATGCTTGGCGATACAGCGGTAGCGGTTCACCCAGAAGACGAACGCTATCAGCATCTGATCGGAAAAATGGTTGTCCTGCCGATTACCGGACGTGAAATCCCGATTGTTGCCGATGATTATGTGGATAAGGAATTCGGATCTGGTGCAGTAAAAATCACTCCTGCCCATGACCCGAACGATTTTGAAATCGGGAACCGCCACGATCTTCCG
The DNA here is from genome assembly GCF_984799205.1 of Bacillus sp. SRL543. Lineage (NCBI taxonomy): Bacteria > Bacillati > Bacillota > Bacilli > Caryophanales > Bacillaceae > Bacillus > Bacillus sp. SRL543. The sequence continues at coordinate 3,621,918 of NZ_OZ481794.1, read as the reverse complement.
CGCATCCTTGTTATGAACGAGGACGGAACCATGAATGAAAATGCCGGCAAATACAACGGCCTCGACCGTTTTGAGTGCCGCAAGCAGATCGTGAAGGACCTGCAGGACAGCGGTGTACTCTTCAAAATTGAAGAGCATATGCATTCTGTCGGCCATTCTGAGCGGAGCGGAGCTGTTGTCGAGCCGTATCTGTCCACACAGTGGTTCGTCAAGATGCAGCCGCTGGCAGATGAAGCGGTGGCCCTTCAGCAGAAGGAAGACAAAGTCAACTTCGTCCCTGACCGTTTTGAAAACACGTACCTCCGCTGGATGGAAAACATACGCGACTGGTGCATCTCCAGGCAGCTTTGGTGGGGCCACCGGATACCGGCATGGTATCACAAGGAAACAGGCGAGGTGTATGTAGATTCCGAGCCGCCGGCTGATGCGGAGAATTGGACCCAGGATAATGATGTTCTTGATACCTGGTTCAGCTCCGCCCTGTGGCCATTCTCTACAATGGGCTGGCCTGATGAAGAAAATCCTGATTTCAAACGCTATTATCCGACTGCAAGCCTTGTAACAGGCTATGATATCATTTTCTTCTGGGTATCGCGGATGATCTTCCAAGGCCTCGAGTTCACAGGAGAGCGCCCATTCAAGGATGTACTCATCCACGGACTGGTAAGAGATGAGCAAGGCAGGAAAATGAGCAAATCACTCGGCAACGGAGTAGATCCGATGGACGTAATTGCCCAGTATGGTGCCGATTCACTCCGCTACTTCCTTTCGACTGGCAGCTCGCCTGGACAGGATCTGCGCTTCAGCATGGAAAAGGTAGAAGCGACGTGGAATTTTGCCAATAAAATTTGGAATGCCTCCCGCTTTGCTCTTATGAATATGGCCGGCCTGAAATATGAAGACATCGACCTGACAGGAGAAAAGTCAGTAGCTGATAAATGGATCCTGACAAGATTGAACGAAACGATTGAAACGGTAACCAGGCTTTCTGACCGCTATGAATTCGGGGAAGTCGGCCGGGTGCTTTATAACTTCATCTGGGACGATTTCTGCGACTGGTATATTGAAATGGCGAAGCTTCCGCTTTATGGTGAAGACGAAGCTGCGAAGAAAACGACCCGTTCGATCCTTGCTTATGTACTGGATAATACCATGAGGCTCCTACACCCGTTCAAGCCTTTCATTACAGAGGAAATCTGGCAGAACCTGCCTCACAGCGGCGAATCAATCACGATCGCCGAATGGCCGAAGGTGAAGGAAGAATACTCTGATAAGAAGGCAGCAGGAGACATGAAGCTGCTTGTTGAAATTATCCGATCTGTCCGGAACAGCCGTGCAGAAGTGAATACACCATTGAGCAAAAAGATTAAGATGATCCTGAAGCCGAATGATGAGGAAGTTCTTGCTACACTCTCATCCAATAAAGCTTATATTGAGCGTTTCTGCAATCCGGAAGAGCTTGAAATCAGCCGCACTGCCGCAACACCTGATAAGGCGATGACAGCAGTCGTTTCCGGAGCTGAAATCATCCTGCCGCTGGAGGGCCTCATCAACATCGATGAAGAAATTGCCCGGCTGCAAAAAGAGTGGGATAAGCTGAACAAAGAGGTCGAGCGTGTACAGAAGAAGCTCTCCAATGAAGGCTTTGTTAAAAAAGCGCCTGAAAAGGTCATCGAAGAAGAGCGCGCCAAAGAAAAAGATTATACTGAAAAGAGAGCAATTGTCGAAGCTCGCTTAAATGAACTAAAAGGGTAAACCACCCATACAGGAAAAGGCGGATCCAGGCAGGATTCGTCTTTCCGTATGGTTTCCTATGTCAGGAGGCAGACACTATGTTTCAAACGTACGAAGAAGCAGTATCCTGGATCCATTCCCGCCTTCGCCTCGGTATCAAGCCAGGGCTCAAGCGGATGGAATGGCTGATGGAAAAATTGGACCATCCCGAGAGAAGGCTCAAGAGTGTACATATCGGGGGGACGAATGGCAAGGGCTCAACGGTTGCCTATCTGCGTTCCATCCTTGTAAATGCCGGCTTTAAAACGGGAACGTTCACTTCCCCTTATTTTGAACAATTCAATGAAAGAATCAGCCTGAACGGCCAGCCTGTGAAGGATGAAGAAATCCTCAGTCTCGTTAACGATATTTACCCGCTCAGCGAGGAGCTTGAAAAGACGGAGCTTGGGGCACCGACTGAATTTGAAGTCATCACTGCAATGGCCTTCCGTTATTTTGCCGATGTAAACCCGGTGGATATCGCCCTGTTTGAAGTCGGCCTGGGAGGAAGGTTTGATTCGACCAATATTGTCCACCCGCTTCTATCCGTCATTACCAGCATCGGCCTTGACCACACGGCGATCCTTGGAGATACCTATGAACAGATAGCCTTTGAAAAAGCGGGAATCATCAAAAGCGGCGTCCCTGCCATAACGGCAGTTTCGCAGGAAGGGGCACTCTCTGTTATTGAGAAAACCGCCAAAGAGAAAAAAGCAAAGCTGTACCGGCTAGGCAGTGAAATCGGGATCATGGGCCATGAATCGATTGACCATGGAGAAAGATTCACCGTCAGCACGATTTTCAGCGAATATAAGGACCTGGAAATCAGCATGCTTGGCTCGCATCAGACAAAGAATGCCGCGCTGGCTGTTGCAGCTGCAGGCCTCTTAAATCAGTACTACTCATTCATGATCGAAGAAAAAGATATCAGACAAGGCCTTGCTGAAGCCTATTGGCCAGGCAGGCTTGAACTTCTTTCGGAAGAGCCTGTCATCCTGATGGACGGCGCCCATAATGAAGAAGGCATCACGGCTCTTGCAGCAGAGCTGGAAAAAAGGTATCCGGGCAAACGCATTTCCATTGTTTTTGCGGCACTGTCAGACAAAAAGCTGGATAGTATGATCAGGATCCTTGATGAAGCTGCCGATAAAATTACATTTACCCAATTTGATTTCCCAAGGGCTGCAGATGCTGAAATGCTTGCCGGCCTCAGTGCATCCAAAAATAAAGCGGCATATGCCAGCTGGGAAGAGGCCATCGGGGCAGAGCTGACGAGCCTGCATTCTGCTGATGTTCTGGTAGTGACAGGATCGCTCTATTTCCTCTCTGCCGTTAAACCATTCCTGAAATCGCTGCTTGGGGAAAAATGTTAAATACTTTGGCGGAGCAGCGCATTATTAGAGTGACAAATATTTGGAAATTTGATACAATAATATTTATTTTGTGACTATTCTACCAGTTTGGATATATTTAGGGTTTTTGAGGCGGAAGGATGGAGATCATGGTTAAGCAGGGAGCGATAAAATACATATGGATCATCTGGGCGCTGACTGTGCCTGCCGGAGTCTGGCTTACCTATACCCTCTATCCCCCGCAGCCTGGGGCTTTGAACATTGATGTGCTGGCATTTATGCTGCTGATGTTTTTTGTGTCATCCATGCCGATCATCATCAATAATGTACCGGTGTTCATGCTGCAGTGGGTGGCATTTGCCGTTTTTTTATCTTTCGGCATATTTATCGAGCTGCTCCTTGTACAGGCTTCAGTCATCTTTCTCCTCCTGAAGCTCAGGCTAACGAAAAGCCAGACCTACAGGTTTCCGCTCAATTCATTCATGTTCTTTGTGGTGTCCTTTATAAGCGGGGTGTTCTATTATTCCCTTGGCGGGAAGCAGGGAGCCGACCTGATGGAGCACGGCCCATCCTTATGGCTGTCCATTCTGTATCCGATTGTCTATTATGTTGTGAATCAGCTTGTCCTTTCCCTGATCCTCTTTTTCCTGCACAAGCAGAAAACAGATTTCTTCGGGAAGGATTTTATATGGGAGTCGCTTACATCGCTTATGACGCTGCCAGTTGGATTCATGCTTTATATCCTCTATCGTGAAGTGGGGCTATTATCCATCCTGTTTGTGGGCGTCCCGTTCGCCAGTTTGTCTATCATCCTTGGACTCTATAATTCCAGTGAAAAGGTGAACGATTATCTGCACAAAGCAGCCGAAATCGGCCATCAGCTTGCTGAGCGCCTCAACAGGAATGAAGTGATGGAGCTTTTTATCGAAAAGCTGATCGGCATGCTGCCGGTTGACTATGCGTATATCCTCGATGTGGTCGATGAGTCGGAGCTCAAGCTTCTTTACCAGGTAGAGGATGGAGAGAGGACTGCACCGTCAGCACTTCCGCTGCGCAGAAATGAGGGCATCAGCGGGCTTGTATGGGCGACAGGGAAAGCTGCCCTTTTCAGCACGAAAAAAGAATGGAAGAAGGCTGCCAAAGGCTATATGCCGAAAGAGGTCGAAAGCGTCCTCTGCGTCCCGATCGCCCGCTCAAGCAAAGTTGTCGGCGTTCTCCTTCTCGCTTCCCGAAAGAAAAGGGCCTATGAGAAATATCAGCTGATGATTGTGGACATCCTCTGCTCCCACTTTGCCGTCGCCATTGAAAATGCAAGGAACTATGAAAGGACGAAGGAAAACAGCGAACGATGCGCATTGACGAAGCTGTATAACTACCGTTATTTTGACGGACTTCTTGCAGAAGAATTCACTGAGATGGAAGCTGGAAAAAGGAGCGTCCTCTCGCTCATCATCCTGGATATCGACCATTTCAAAAGCGTCAATGATACTTTTGGGCACCAGAGCGGGAACGAGATCCTGGTCGAGCTGGCAGAAAGGCTTTCCATGCTTACCGAGCCATTTGGAACTGTAGCTCGATATGGCGGAGAAGAGTTTGTCGTCCTGCTCCCTGACACGGAAAAGCAGGATGCTCTTGAACTGGCCGAAGTCATCCGCCTTGCCATCGCCACCCAGCCTTTTACCATCAGCCAGCATATGGACGGAGACGGCTCCAGCCTCCCTGTCAGCATCACATCCTCGATCGGCGTCGCCTCTGCACCAATGGATGCAGATGATCCGCTCGCCCTCATCCGCCATGCCGACCGCGCTTTGTATGTAGGCGCGAAAAGGGCAGGGAGGAATCGGGTGGCGGAGTATGTGAAATAGAAAAATCCCATGTGAGGGATTTTTTTATTTGTTCCTCTTTTTTGTAAGTTCCTGTGTTGAAGAATCAAACTGCAAAATATGATAAATTCCGCAAGATAAAGCTTTGGAATCTATAGGTAAATTGGTATAATAATAGTAAAAATGACACAGCTGACATCTGAGAGTTTTATATAAAGGAAAATGAGAAAGGGGGAACATGATGAGGAAATATAATAAAGCTATATCTGCCATCCTGATGCTGCAGCTGCTGATCCTTATGCTTTCCTATACAGGAAAGGACACAATGGCAGCAGAAGAGGCAGGGGTGGATTTTAGCGCAAAGGCATCGCAATCTGTCATCGTCAAACCGCAGAACGGCAATGCCGAGGGAAGCATCGATTTCCACCTGACGCCCAAAGGCAAAGCCACAAATGCCAACCGCGACCCGATTGATGTAGTGTTTGTATTTGATAAGTCGGGTTCGATGAATGACTCAGGCAAGAATCCGCAAAAGTTCCAGAGCGCCAAAGATGCCATGACGGCAGCTGTGAACTTTTTTAAGGAAAATGCCGGGCCAAATGACCGGTTTGGCTTTGTGCCGTTCGATGATGATGTTGAAACAGGGAAGGTTGTCACATTTTCTCCCAACAATAATGTAGCCAGCCTTAACCTGATTAACTCCAATTCTAATAGCCTTTCAGCAGTTGGAGGGACGAACTATACGCAATCTCTGGATGCTGCTTTAGGTATGTTTGGGAATAGCACTAATAATAAATATGTATTGTTTATGACGGATGGGGAGCCGACGTTTTCAAACGTGAATGAAAGGGTTACCTACAGATCCTGTGCATATATTTTCTGGGGCTGCGATAACGTATCAGCAGTGAAGGAAGTGCATTATGAAATATATGGGCAAAAGCCTAACTTAAGCAACTCAGTTTATTTTTATAATGGCAGTCAAAAGACTTCTATTAGCAAAACAGTTAACGAAACCGTTGACAGTATAAGAGCCCATGGAGTCAATATGGCCCAAAAACTTGCAGAGAAGGATATAAAGCTTTTTTCCATAGGTTTTGGCAATAACACTGAGGTTGATATGAATTATTTGAGGAGCCTTTCGTCTGTAACAGGTGTAGCGGCCAGGCAAGCAACTCAGGAAAATATTGCTTCCATTTTCCGTGATATTTCTGCTGACATGGATACGCCAGCCATCGGCGGGGAGATAAAGGTAGATTTGAAGGAATACAGCAATAAGGTAAGTTTGATTGAAGGCACCGGAGCAAGAATTGATGAACACGGCTTCGCCAGCATCAAGTTCAATCTGCCGTATCCAATAAATCAGAATGCACCACAGCCTATAGATTTAAACCTCCCGCTGAGTTTTAAAGATCTGGGTATTTATACTTTTGATAATATAAGCATGGTTTATACAGATTTGAGCGGGCGTAAAATCACAAAGCCTCATGGCTCAGTGACAATTGAGGTGAAAGCTGACGCTCCACCTGGCTTCAAAGGGACCATGGGCCTTAGCGGGACAATCAACACTCCTGACAACCTTATTAAAATGAGCGGGTCGAGTGAGAAGACAAATGAATTTGAAGTGCAGTATTCGCTAAATCCGTTTGGCCTTGTCAACAATACTGTAAAAGGCTCGCTGACAAATTTGAGGATAGTGCAGCCGCTTCCTGAAGGGGTTTCACTGGTAAACTCAGCAGGAGCAGCAGCCATCGATCTTCCGGACGGCCGGAAAGCGATTGAATTATCTTTAACAAATTCGGTCGGCTACAGCAATGGCCGTTTTACACCTGAGCTAGTGACAGGAGCTTTCAAGCTGAAGGGCGACTGGGCGCTCAGCAATGTCAAAATGCCGGCTGCTGTTTTATACTATAAGGATAGCCGTTTTGGAAACCAGCAGACGACAATCGCGGCTTCAAGCCAGGTCATTAATATGAAAGTCCGGCTGAAGGACACGACAAAGCAGCAGGCGTATGATGGTGATGCAGCAGGGATCATCAGCAAGATAGACCTTAGCGACAATGGGAAAAAGCTGGCGCAGACAGGCTTCCCGAATGATCAGGGGCTGCTTAATAAGCCAATCATGGATATGCGTTTCACTGATAACAATAAATCAATTGAAGTTATATACAGTGATGGCAGCAAGGCTACAATTTATCTGGTCCTTGATTATGAAATGAAAGGTGCAGACACGGGTAAATTATATAACAGCAGCGACAAGGTGAATGAACATGTCAACGTTAAACTGACAAAGCTGGTGGCAGGCCAGGGTGTTAAATATTATTACAAAATCATAAACGAAAAAGGCACAACTGAATGGAAAGAGTTCTCACCAGATGAAGACATCCTTCTGACAGAGCCTGGGGAAAACACCATTATGATTAAAGCAGTTGGGGGATTTTCGGCTACTGACCAGCCAGTTACAAAAACACTTACAATTGAGAAAAGAATAGAATCTATCAGCATTTCACCTAATCCAATTGAAGTGGAAATAGATAAAACAGCAGCATACAAAGTAGAAATCCTGCCGGTGGATGCAACCAATAAAAATTTGGAGATATCAATAGCAGATACCGAAATAGCAAGCCTGGTGGGAGATAGTTCTGTTTATGGTCATAAAAAGGGTGAAACAGAATTAATCGTCAAAACGACTGATGGATCAAAGCTCGAAAAAAGGGTCAAAATAATCGTCAAAGATCCATACATTGCCCTTGAAGAGATTAAATTTAAGAAAGCCGTTTATAAGCTGGAGAAGAATAAGAAAGTCAATATTGAATCACTATTGATATTCAATCCAGAAAAAGCTACAAAGAAAAAAATAGTTAATGTATTTTCAAATGAACAACCGAATGGTCCGATCGATAAGAAGCAGAACTTAACTATAGAGATAACTCAAGTTGGAGACCAGTTCTATTTACAAGCGAAGGATATTGGCTATTTAACTATTTCAGCTGTTGCCGAGGAACAAAGGGATAAATCCAAACCAAAAGCTTCGGCTCTGTTTGAAGTAGTCAATCCGGATGGATCTGGAAATGACGGTTCAGACAGCGGAGGACGCTGGTAAATAAATTTATGAAGTACAAGAAAAGGTGCTGCAGCAAGTGCAGCACCTTTTCTTATTCTACCAGCAGTTCATCTGAGAATATTTGCAGCTGTTCAGCGAGCGGTAATAATTCAATCCTTTTTAGAAGTACATCCTGGTCGTATTTTACTGCAAATCTGGAGAACTTCCCTTCCTGTGTTGAAGTTGGCAGATTATCTATATTTGAACCAACTTCTCCGCGGATTGCATTAATCGTCAGATTCTCCTTGGCAAAAATTCCGCCGTTTATATAAAACAGCGATCCTACTCCATATAGCACAGCATTTTCTTCAGTATAGAAAAATCCTTTTAGCGGTTTGATCTTTGAATCATTTTCAGGAAGATAAGGTTTAGCATCCTCATTTTTATCATCATAGTTATTAAATTCATCGATTCTTGTAATCATTAAATCCTTTTTGGCCAGCAAGATGATTTGCTGTTCCTCACCATCTTTCGATAAACCTAGAATATTTGCATTAGAAATGGAAGCCTTCCCCCCTGCATAAACAACGGAATCAAATTCCACGGCGTCGTCTTCCTGGACGGCATCAGAGTTTTCTCCTTTAACTGTAAATTTATCGGCAGCGATGATGTTTTCTCCAATTTCTATAGAAGTATTGGAAGGCAGAATGGTCAGGCTTTCCCCTGTCAGTATATCGCCTTTTGCTTTTAATTTGGCTCCTTCATGGGACTCGGCCATTATTGAATCTGCAGATATGACTTTTTTCTGTATATCGAGGTTTCCATTTAAGTTCAAAATGTAGGTTTTACCTGTTACATATACATTATCCATTAACGTTAGATTTTGATAGCTGGTAAGATAAAGGTCTCCTTCAACAATCAATTTACCGGCGAAGGTAATCGGGTTTTGTGTGCTCATGACCACAAGATTTCCATATATCTTAAAGTCGTCCGATATATAAAGTCCCTGTTCACTGCTGTCAATAATATAACTGCCAGCGGCAGGAGTTATATTATCACCGAGAGTAGATAATGGACTGCTTTGCCCTTCAATCACTTTTACAAAGCCATCCTCCGTAATTTCATAAGCCCTTACAGGCAAGGCGGAAATTTCGCTTCTGAGTTTTTCTTTAAAGCTTGTCCCTTCATCAGCGACGGATGGGCTGATTTCAGTATCCTTCAGCATATCCCGCAGACTTTGCCTGAAGGTTTTATCGTAATCAATATTGAAAAACTGGCTGTCATGCTTTAATGGAGGGGTGTCCCCTTTGTAGAAATTATCTTCATCTTTAACAATGTCAAGCAGATGGGATGAACTGCTGTACAAATCCCCCATTAGGGAAGGCATTGGTGTTCCATGTCTTTTCTCTGTTCCCCCGTCATCTTCATAGTGAGCGTCCTCGTCGATATACAGCCTGTTCGCATAAGTATTACCAACGATATTAGGGGAGCCATTTAAGAATAAGCCGGAATCCTCTTCATCCGACTCTGAGCCGACCGCATACTTTAAAAAGCTTGGCAGCGGCGACAGAATGATCCGCTTTTTGATGGTACGGGAGATCTCGCCTTCTGTTTCCTGAGGATTATTAGTCACTAAAACTAAATCAAGTACCCTGGTAAAATCAGCTTTTGTTTCAATTGCATAGTCGGCCTGATCGAAAGAGAGTTGTTTCCCACAGGTAACGGCAGGATCGATCGGAACTTCTGAACCTTCGCTGATATCTACAATATTGATGCACTCAAGCTGTGCTGCGTTCTCAGCCCTGCTTTTTTCAAGCACATCTTCTAAAATACTGTTCAGCAGGGTATTATAGCCGCTTTCCACTTCCTTTTTGTCATAATTCATATAATCTTCCAAATCCAAAGCTGACAAGGAGCGGGAAAGGTCAGCAGTCATATTCTCAAGCACTTTTATACTGCTGTATGTTAAGTCGATGTCCGATTCCCTCGTCTCCGTTCTTTTGGCACCTCCAATGGCAGAAGCAATAATGCTCAATCCCAGAATAGTGAATATAAGGGAAATGAGCAGAACGGTAATTAAAGCATTTCCTTGTTCATTCTTCATCAGGCGGCCCTCCTGCAGAAAAACCAAATTTGCTGTGAAGGTCTAGAGCTTCTTCCAGACGATGATTATCCAGGCTGAAGTCCAGATTGACCATGCCCTTTCCGCATGCAGCCTCTTCAGCCTCATTAGCACAGTTATAAACAAGCTTTGAGTTCTTAAAATCAGATTCTACTTCAAGCGGTTTTCCGTCAATTTCGAAAACCCGCAATGTTCCATCTTCTGTATCCTTTTCTGTCAATTCGATTCTCACAGAGGTTTCGATTGTATTTTTCTTATTGCGGTACACCCCATAAAATGTTGCCCCATTGCTGTTGTTTTTAACTTTGTCTACTCCGGTAGAGGTTGAATTGACCAGCTCGATGCATCCATCACCGCAGCTTTTAACATAATCAAATGGGTAGGAATAGAAAGCATTCATAATCATAGTAGAGGTATAGTCTGCATCATCACGCAGCTGCCCTTCGACCTGAATTTTGTTATAAAGCTTAATGCCTGAAGAGAAAACGCCGTATATTACCGGCAATACGATAGCTGTTATTGCTAGAACAGCGAGCAATTCATATAAGGTAAAACCTTTATTATCGAAGATCTTCACTTTTAATGGCTCCTTCAATTTCGACTGGCGTTTCGTTGCCTTCCCATTCTACAGTGGCCTTAAGCGGGATGGAGGATGCGGCAGGTTCAGCAACATGTCCTTCTGGCATCGCAATTGTAACATCGTATTCTACATTATTAATTACTATCGGAGTAGACGTGCAGCTTTGACCATCTTCAGCCTCAGTTGAATGCAGGTTGCTTCCATCTTTCCATTCTCCCCTGTAGCTCACATCGCAAATTGTGATCTTCATATTCTCAGCAGGATCATCAACAAATTTTTTTCTGATTTCTATAAAACTTTCATTTTCTATGTACATCAAAGCATTTCTTGCTACATTAATGCCAGCAGTTTTGTTTTGGCTGCCGCTGGTATAGCTGTATGCCTGTGTGAAAAATTTCATTGAGCCTAAAAGAACGATGCTTAAGATTGTAAGGGACAGGAGGACTTCAACAAGGGTTAGTCCATTGGAACTATTTATAATTTTTTTAAGTTTCATAAAGACCCTTCTTTCATTCTTTCTTCTTATATTATACAATATTTTATAGCTATAATTGTCTTAATAGGTCGAAAAAGACAAGTGAAATATAAAAGGAGATTAAAGCAAAAAGTTCAATAGGACTAAATTACTACTGAAAGGAGTAGTGTTTTTGAGCACATATATATTTGCAATGATTTCTCTATTGCTGCTCATCCCAATTGTTTATTTCTTGCCTATGGGCCTGACATTGAAAGGCAAGATGATTACTATTTCTGTTTCCCTGCTGTTTGCACTAATGGGGGTTGCTGCACAAGCAAGCTTTCTGTGGTGGCAGATTATACTGCTTCTGCTCGTTTTAGTGCTGGCGGCTGCTTATTTCATGGGAAGCAGAATGCCTGATGCCTTGTTTTCTTCTAATTCTGATGTTGAAACAGAAGAAGATCCTTTTATAGGCTTCAGTTATCCTCATGAAGAGTCAACTGCTATGAAGATTGAGCCTGATTTAGAAAGAGCTGCAGAAGAGGAAGCAGGTGTACAAGTTGCGCCGGATTTTCCAATTGAAACCGAACCGGTTATGGAGGAAGCTGGCGAACAGGGTGAATCGGCAGATTTCAGTGCCGGGTTGGAAGAAGAAGATCTGGAAGATTTATTTTCAGGAAGAAATCTTGAATCTGCTGAGGAAATAGAGGAACTTACTCCATTAGCAGACATCAACTCTGAAAACGAGAGAGAACTAGCATTATATGAATCAGGCTTACAGGATGATGAGGAAATAGAACCTATTCTCGAGTTCAGCTTAACAGGGGCTGAAGAGGAAGAAGAAGAGGAAGAGACCAAAATAGGGGAATCAGATCTTCCTGTTCCGGAATATATGGCAGATTTAGAAAAGCTGATGTCTGAAGAGACTGACTTGCCAGGAGGAAACGACAGCGAAGAAATAAGTGATATTCCATTTGTGCAGCAGGAAGAAACATCTGTTAACGAAGAATCTGATATTCCAATTAGCACAGGGGACACTATTGAAGAGATTTATGAGTTAAACAGACAAGCTGAGGCAGAATTACTTTTTGAGGCAAAAGAGGCAGAAGAATATTCTTATGAAGCTGCCGTTCATAATGACGAAGACCCTGCCCAGGAAAATAACGGCCTTATATTAACCGATTTTGAAAAATTGGACCCAGCCTTGGAAAACAGCGATGCTCCATATGAAAACCTTGATTCTGAGGAATTGAACGATAGAGGAACAAATGAACAGGCAATGCTGCAGAATCAGCTTCTTCACAATCTGCTGGCTCAATTGCAAGCATCTAAAAATGTTATTGGAATGAGTCAATATGAAGAGATGGTTAAAAGCTGTTTAAGCCCAAGCCTTCCGCTTTCTGATTATTATACATTTGCAAGTCTGCTCATTAAGCACTATGCAGGTTCAAAAGAATATCAAAAGCTTCAGCTGCTGCTGGATGATTTGGAATCAAAATACAAAGAATTTCCGGTAATTTTACAGGAAATCCATTTTTTACAAAAAATATATTTGTCGAAATAGAGTGTTGCTTGAGGAAAAAAGCTGTAATATAACTGTTATGAATGTAACGAATTTAAAATATAGGTGTGGTGACATAAATTGAAAACGAGTTTACAAATTACGGGTCTCCCGATTATCAGTATTTCAGATGGACAGCAAGTAGGAAAAGTAAAATCTTTAGTCATTAATCCTGAAAAAGGCTCTATTGATTTCCTGACCATTGAGCACGAAGATTGGCAAGTGAGCGTCAAAGCCATTCCCTTTAAAAAGGTGGTCGGTATTGGTGAATATGCTGTAACGGTAGAAAGCGATAATGCTGTTATAGACCTGAATGAAATCCCGATTGCCAATCAGCTTGTAAACAAAAAAATCAGGATTACCAATACAAAGGTCATGACTCGAAAAGGGGAATTGATCGGCGAAATTTCCGAATTCTATGTGGATGATGAGACAGGCAATATCCTTGGAATGGACATTAAGACCGGCAGCACTGAACAAATCCTGCGTTCTGATTTTGTATTAACATATGGCAAGGACATCATTATTGTAAAAGAAGATGCCGCTGATGGCTTCTTAACTGATGCAGCCCTTCTTGATCCGAACCAGGCTGCGCACGAATATAAAAACGAGGAAGCCACTGAAGCTCGCAGCAATTTCGAGATCGATGAAGAAGTCCAGCTTCTAAAGGAAAAGCAGGTTGAACTTCTTACTGGAAAAGCTGTCCTGAAGGATATATACGGTTTGGACGGTGAAGTGATCATCAGCAAGGGAACGATTTTAACAAAAGAACTTATTCATAATGCTCAAGAGGAAGGCCCTAATATCGTTGTTGAATTATCCATGAATGTCGAAGCCTAATGCAAGGGGGGCATCTTGCTGTGAAGTCTCAACAAATAGTAAAGCTTTCAATCGTTTTAATTCTGTGTACGGCTTACATCTATTCATTTTCAAAATTTGGAGCTTTGGCATTCAATAATGCTGTAAATCCAAATGAAGCATTTGAAAATGGCACTATCATTGCCGATACAGATATATCGGGACTTGATCATTCTGGTGCAATGGAAAAACTGGCTGGCAAAACTGCGGAGTGGGTCGGAGGCACGAAGCTGGTTCTAAAATATAAAGAGAAGGCAGCCAGCCTGCCTTCAGATCTCTTTACTTTCGATCTGGAACAAACGGTCGGCTCAGCAGTATCTGGCGAAGAAAATCTTTTGATTGCCAATATTGAGGAAGCAGATGTAAAGGATATTCTGGCTGGGATTTCTCCTGATTTAGCTTCGGAAAGCTTTGAGTTTTCAAGGTTCAAGTCAGACCTTTTGTTGTATCCGTCAGCGCTTCAGTCTGGAGAACATGCCATTAAGCTTGAAAACTACCTTCCGCTTCAGGAAGATGCGGCAACGCTGTCGGAGGCTGTTTTGAAGGATGAACAAACGGCAAAGGATCTGGCTGATTGGGCCAAAAGGTTTCCGAAAATCGAAATTCTGCCGCAATCAACCTTTTCCCTGCTTGAGTTCCTGGAAGAAAGCAATGTTACTTACAATGAACAATCTCTCGGTGCTGTAGCCAGCACCATTTATAAAGCTGTTATGCCGACCAATTTTACTTTTGCTGAGCGCCATATCGGAAGAAATCTTCCCGATTATGCAGAACCAGGGTTTGAAGCGAAGGTCAGCAAAGACAAAAACATGGATTTAATTATTGCCAATCCCAATGACCAGGCGTACATTCTTGAGTTTTCGTATAATGACAACCTCTTCTATGCAGCCCTTAAGGGACAGAGCTTTGTTTATTCTTATAATATCCAATTAAAGGACAAGGAAGCCTTTAAGCCGAAGACTGTCGTCCAATTTGATGCAAAGCTGAGATTTGGAGAACAAAGGACCGCTGTTGAAGGAGTGGACGGGATGCTGATCAAGGTCTACCGGGATACAGTAGACAGCGATGGGAGCATCATTGAAACAGAAGCCATTTCAGAAGATTTTTATCTTCCGGTACATACAGTCATCATTCATAGTTTAACAGTTAAAGAGTCTGCTAACTTGAATAACGGAGGCAGCGTACAGGAAAACAATGGAGAAACTGCGGATATGCTTCCGGAAGAACAGAACGGCGCGATTGGAGATCCAGATCCTGAGGATTCTTCAAATGATGCAGAATCCGGTAAAAAGCCCGCCGGTCCTCAAAACGGAGACGAATCCAGCCAGTCTGATACAGAGTCTGACAGCCTTTGGGGAAAGCCGAATGAAGCAGCCAAATAATACGAAGAAAAAGCAGGGATATCAATGAAACAGACAAGAAGGCGTTTAGGAGATTTGCTTGTTGATTCAGGTCTGATATCGGAAGAACAGCTGCAGCAGGCGCTGAAGGAAAAGCACAAGGATCAAAGGATCGGGGACGCTCTCCTGCAGCGGGGCTATATTACAGAACAGCAGCTGATTGAAGTGCTTGAATTCCAGCTTGGAATTCCGCATGTCAGCTTGTATCGCTATCCGTTTGATGTAAAGCTGTTCAGTATGGTTTCCAAAGACCTGGCGAAGAGAAATCTGATCATCCCTTTAAAGAAAGAGGGGGAAAAGCTTTTCGTCGCCATGGCTGACCCTATGGATTTTTACACGATTGATGACCTGCGGCTGTCAACCGGATTCCATGTAGAGGCTGCCATTGCTACGAAGGATGATATCCTCCGCGCCATTAATAAGTACTATGATATGGACGAAGGCTTTGAAGAGCTGCTTGATGCTTCACCAGGCACAAAAGAACTGCAGGATGATAAAATCGCCGACGAGGATTCACCGATTGTCAGGCTCGTCAATCAAATCCTCGGGAACGCTGCCTCCATGAAAGCAAGTGATGTACATATTGACCCTCAGGAAACAAAGGTGGCAGTAAGGTACAGGGTTGATGGGGTGCTCCGGACAGAAAGAGTGCTTCCGAAGCACATGCAAAGCGTGCTGACAGCCAGGATCAAAATCATGGCCAACCTTGATATAACAGAGCACCGAGTGCCGCAGGATGGCAGAATTAAGATAAATCTGGATTTCCATCCTATCGATCTCCGTATATCAACTTTGCCGACAGTGTACGGCGAAAAAATCGTTATGCGTCTGCTCGACCTGGGCAGCTCATTGAATGACATGAACAAGCTTGGGTTCAACAAACTTAATTTGAACCGTTTCACTTCCATGATCAATAAGCCGACTGGCATTGTCCTGTTGACAGGCCCCACAGGATCAGGGAAATCATCTACACTTTATGCAGCGCTTAATCAGCTGAACAGCGAAGAAGTCAATATCATCACTGTCGAAGATCCTGTTGAATATCAGCTCGAAGGCATCAATCAAATCCAGGTGAACTCCAATGTCGGGATGACATTTGCCAAAGGCTTGAGGGCCATCCTGAGACAGGACCCCAATATCATCATGGTTGGGGAAATCCGGGATAAAGAAACAGTAGAGGTTGCCATCAGGGCTTCTCTGACAGGCCACCTTGTTCTGAGCACCCTGCATACGAATGATTCGCTTGGTTCAATAACAAGGCTCCTTGATATGGGAGTAGAGCCTTTCCTGGTAGCATCCTCGCTCAGCGGAATTGTTGCCCAAAGGCTTGTCCGGCGTGTATGCCGGGATTGTGAAGAAATTCAGGCGCCTACAAAAAGAGAGATTGAAATCTTTTCGCGGCGCGGCATGAAGGTAGAAACGATCAAGCGCGGCAGAGGCTGTTCTTCCTGCAATATGACAGGCTATAAAGGCAGGATTGCCATCCATGAGGTACTAGTGATCGATGATGAAATGCGAAAGGTTATCATGAATGGGGAATCCTTTACAAGGCTTCGTGAGCTTGCAATTAAGAATAAGACTATATTTTTGATTGATGATGGCCTGCTGAAAGTAAAACAAGGCATTACGACGACAGAAGAAGTCCTTCGTGTCGCCATACCTGATTAGGAGCAATGATCATGACTGAAGCAATTGATATTCTTTTAAGAGCCGGCTTCGAATTGAAAGCCTCCGATATCCATCTGACCGTTGGAGTGCCTCCCATATTCCGGATCAATGGCGAGCTGAAGCGATATGGCAAAGAAAATCTGCTTCCTGCACATACAGAGTCAATGGCTAAAGCCATCATCCCGGAAAATATGTGGGAACGCTTCAGGGAAAAAGGAGAACTCGATTTTTCCTATGGTGTCCAGGGGGTATCCCGTTTCCGGGTCAATGCCTATTTTCAGCGTTCATGCATTGCATTGGCCGTCAGGGTAGTGCCGACAAGAGTCCCAACGATAGATGAGCTGGAGCTGCCGAATATTCTCAAGAAGATAGCAGGAAAACCACAGGGACTGGTACTGGTTACAGGCCCGACAGGAAGCGGAAAATCTACCACATTGGCTTCCATCATTGATTATATGAATCAAAATATGAGGAAGCATGTCATCACGCTTGAAGATCCGATTGAATATCTGCATAAGCATGGCAATTGCATCATTGACCAGCGTGAAGTGGGTTTTGATACAAATAATTTCGCTAATGGCTTGCGGGCTGCCCTCAGGCAGGATCCTGACGTCATATTGGTCGGGGAGATGCGTGACCTTGAAACAATTCAGACGGCGATAACCGCAGCTGAAACGGGGCACCTCGTTTTTGGTACCCTTCATACTTCAAGTGCACCAGCGACGATCAACCGGATCATCGACGTGTTTCCGCCATCCCAGCAGGCACAGATCAGGATACAGCTTGCCTCTGTACTTGTTTCAATTGTATCCCAGCGCCTATTCCCTATCATCGACCGGAAAGGGCGCAAGGCTGCAACAGAAATCCTGATCAATAATTCGGCAGTGGCCAATCTGATCCGCAATGAAAAGGTCCATCAGATTGCCAACATCATGCAAACCTCAAGGGCTCAGGGCATGCATACTCTTGATGCAAGCATTAACGAGCTCGTGCAGTCAGGAAAAGTATCCAAGGAGGCGGCCATGCCATACCTCCAGGAAAAGGTGAATTGATATGCCCCGGTATAAATACAGCGGCCGTGACATGAAAGGGAAGAAGTCTGGAATTATAACTGCAGCCTCAAAGCGGGAGGCCATGTTGCAGCTAAAGAAGGATAGTATTAGGGTTAGTGATCTTAAAGAGATTCCAGAAACGCTGCTTACAAAAGAACTGACGATTGGGAATCCAGTGAAGCTGCAGGATTTTGTCATTTATCTGCGGCAGTTTTCTACGCTGCTTCGGGCGGGGGTGACGGTGGTGGATGCTACTGGGATACTCTCTGAACAAACTGAAAGCAAGGCCTTAAAAAAGGCTCTAGTAGAAGTTGAGCAGGATCTTAGAGAAGGTAATCCTTTATCAGACGCTGCCGCAAAGCACAGAAAAATCTTTTCCAGTATGTTTGTCAATATGATTAAAGCTGGAGAAGCAGGCGGTAATATGGATGATACACTGGAAAGGCTCGCTGTCCATTTTGAAAAACAGCATTTCACTAAACAAAAGATTGTTTCTGCACTCGCTTATCCGGTGGCAGTAGCCATTATTGCTGTTGCGGTAGTCATCTTCCTCCTCGTAAGTGTGGTGCCTACCTTTGTAGAAATGTTTAAGGATTTTGGAGGCGAACTGCCTGCTATCACCCAATTTGTTCTAAGTTCGAGTGAATTTATGCAGGCATACTGGTGGATCGTTGTGATATTGTTTATAGCAGTCTTTATCGGCTTTACTGCTGTTAGAAGCAATAAAAGCTCTAAATACTATCTGGATTTTGCATTGTTAAGAATGCCGATTTTTGGAAAGATGCTTCAGAAAGCGGCTCTTGCAAGGATGACGAGAACATTAAGCTCTTTGTTTGCAAGTTCGGTACCCATTCTTCAGGCAATAGCTATTGTGGAGAATGTGGTGGAGAATGAGGTTGTTGCCAAGGTCTTGAAAAAATCAAGAACTTCGCTTGAAGAAGGACGTTCGCTTACTGAACCAATGAGAAAACACTGGGTCTTCCCGCCGCTCGTATCACAGATGATAGCCATCGGAGAAGAAACCGGGTCCCTGGATGAAATGCTCTCAAAAGTAGCTGACTTCTACGAAAGAGAAGTAGAAAGTTCGACAGACCGGCTGAAGTCACTGATTGAGCCATTAATGATTGTATTCTTGGCCGGAATTGTAGGAACTATCGTCACATCCATCATGGTGCCGATGTTTGAAATCTTCAACCATGTCGGATAACGCGAAAAATTTACAAAATCATTTAAAATACGACTTTAGTTATTGTAAGAATCTAGTATAATAGGAGTAACCTACTAAAGTAATGGGCTGAAACTCACAATGAAAGGGAGAGAAATATGATTAAGAAATTAGGTCAAAGACTTAAAAATGAAAAAGGTTTAACGCTGATTGAGCTTCTTGCAGTTATTGTTATTTTGGGGATTATTGCGGCGATTGCGATTCCGAGTATTGGGGGAATTATTCAGAAGTCGAAGGAAGATGCTGTTAAGGCGGATGCGATTCAAGTGTTGAATTCCGCAAAATTGTATGTAGCAGCGAACGGTATACCTGCTGCAGCCTTGACTGCTACAGATTTAGCTTCGTATGTAGATAATCCTGACTTGGATACAGGTTATACAGTAACTGTGACTTCTGATGGAACAACAACAACATTTAATCTTACAGGTAAAAAAACTTTTGACAATAAAGCAGTTATTACTTTCACAGCAGCGGACATTAAAGCAATAGACGCTGACAATGGTAAGGGAACAAGAACAATTACGGCTCCAGCTTCTAAAAATCCTTAATAAGGGGTTAATTTATGTATGGGATTCTAACCTTCCTCTACGGCCTCCTCCTAGGCTCCTTCTACAACGTAGTAGGCCTGAGGATCCCGTTAAAGCAGTCAATAGTCAAGCCACGGTCACGATGTCCATATTGCCAGCATACTTTAAGGCCCTATGAGTTGATTCCGGTAGTGTCCTATCTGCTGCAGGGAGGGAAATGCCGGCGCTGCAAAGCGCCGGTTTCATTTCTGTATCCTGCTGTTGAACTGGCGACCGGCCTGTTATTTGTCCTTGCCCCGCTCCTGATGGGATGGACAATGGAGCTGATCATCGCTTGGACGCTGATTTCTCTGATGATCATTGTGTTTGTATCGGATATTAAATATATGATTATTCCAGATAAAGTCCTGCTTGTGTTCGCAGTGATTTTTTTATTGGAAAGGATTTTCCTTCCTCTGTCGCCATGGTGGGATTCACTGCTGGGTGCGGCAGCTGGCTTTTTCCTTCTTCTGTTCATTGCCGTTATCAGCAAAGGGGGCATGGGCGGGGGAGACATTAAGCTATTTGCCGTAATCGGCCTGGCTCTTGGAACAAAGCTTGTCCTTTTGACGTTCTTCTTTGCAACCCTATTTGGAGCGGTTTTTGGCATTGTGGGGATGCTGATTGGAAAGGTGGAAAAAGGAAAGCCCATCCCTTTTGGTCCATACATAGCACTAGGAAGCCTTACTGCCTATTTTTTTGGCCAACGTATTCTGGATTGGTATCTTTATTCATTCATTTAAGGAGAAATTGATATGGCCCCTCTATTTTCATTCGGGAAAAATCGAATCATCAATATTACGATCAAGGATCATGTCATCCGGATGGCCGAACTGAAGAGCAGTAATGAGCCCGAGCCTCTGCGCTGTGAAGAGCGTTTTTTGCCGAATGGAATTATTAGGGAAGGCAGGATCCAGGATTTTGAAACACTTTCCAGCATTCTTGAGGAATGCGTGAGCGACTGGAAGATCAAGAAAAGAAATATCTCCTTTTTAGTGCCTGACCCTTTTATCATCATTAGAAAACTGGATATTCCCGAAGATGTGACGAGTGAAGAAATTAAAGGTTATCTGTATATGGAGCTCGGGACTAGCATTCATCTTCCTTTCGAGGATCCAGTCTTTGATTTTGCCCCCTTGCAGGAGGAATCAGAAAAGAGGCAAATTTTGCTGTTTGCAGCTCCTGAAGAGGTTGTAAATGAGTATGTTTCCCTTTTTGAAGAAGCTGGTTTAAGGCCGTCTTCTGCGGATATCTCCTGTCTTGCCTTGTACCGCCTCTATTACGAATACGACCTTCCGGCTCCTGATGAACATCTCATGATGGTGCAGTTTGATGCACAGCAGGTGAATGTCAGTATTTTTGAAGGACATGAACCGGTTTTTATGCGCCACCTTATGATTGAAGCAGATCATGATAAATGGGAAGCAGAACCGGGGAGCGGTTTGGTGTATAAAGGCGACAAAAGCGAGGTTCTCCTTCCGCTCGAAGATATCTACAAAGAATTGGATCGGGTCATGAACTTCTACAGATATTCCTTGAATCAGGGCAATAAACAGATCACTAAGATATTGGCTGATGGCGATCACCCCTGGATGGAAGACATCCGCTTAAGTCTTGCGGAAAGGTTTGACGCCCCTCTGGCCGTCCTCGACGGGGAACATAAAACAGAACAAATGATTAAGCCCCAATTTAATCTTAATGTTGGCTTGGGCTTGAAAGAGGTGTAGACATGCTTGTAGATATTAATCTACTTCCCCAAAAAGAAAAGAGAAGCAAAGCAGCATACATCTCCCTGGCTGCTGCAGGTTTGGCAGCTGTCATTTTGTCTGTGTCCCTCTATATTTACTTAGGCAGCCAAAAAGAAGAAATAAAACAGGTTGAAAATCAAATTGCCCAGACGAACGAAATTCTGGAAGCACAAAGAATGAAGCTTGCTGATTATGAATCTTCCAATTCAGCTGGGGAACTGGAGAATGCTATTTCCTGGGCAAAAGAGCAGCCTTTCAGCATGGTGTACATCTTGAATGAAGTGACAAAGCTATTGCCGGAAAGAGGCTACATAACTGAGTTTGAAAAAGATGAAGAAAACAAAATCAAGCAAATTGTACAGTTTGACACTAAAAGTCAGGCTGCCTATTATTTGAATTCTTTGCTCTCTTTGGGATGGCTCGACGAGGCCGTTTTGACTGAGGCAAAAACTACAGATGTTCTGAAAGATGATGATGAAGAGACCTCTGCGGCTGAAGAAGAAATCCTGCCGCGTTATTTTGCAGCTTATGAATTGCAGATAAACTCCAGCTTGCTTAAGCAAGAAATTGAGGAGAAGGAAGCTGAAGGGGGGACTGCCCCTTGAACCTCCAATTATCCAAAAAACATCTGCTGATCATTTTTCTCTCCATCCTTATACTTGGCGGGGCAGTCGCTGGCGCCTATTATTTGCTTATTCTGCCTGTCCATGAGCAGTTGGACAGAAAGGAAACCGAACTGAAGCTGGCCAGCCAGGAATTGACTATTATAGAAAACAAACTGGCTGAAACCGGTGAAAAGACGATTCTCAGCACAATGGAGCTGCAGAAGCAGGTGCCTGTCAAACGGATGCTCGATCAGCTTTTACTTGACCTTGAAAAAGCAGAAGTTATTTCTGATACGAATATCATAGAGCTAAAGCTGGACGGAACAGAAGGTGATGAGGAAATAGATCTTGTTGCCGAAGCTGCAAAAGAAGATGATTCTAATCAGGAAGAGGGTACATCAGGTGGTCAGGAAGATGCCGGTGGCAGCACTGGCGAAGTGGATTCACCTGTTGAAGAGGTCCTCCCCAACGGGATCCGGAAAATCTCCATGACGCTGAACGGCGAAGCAGCAACCTATTTTGAGATGGAGAAATTCATCAAAAGCCTGGAATCGCTGAAGCGGATCGTAAAGGTGGAGGTCCTTAACTTCAACGGACTGCCCGAAATTTATTCAGTTGATCAGGATTCGGAAAATGTAGAATTTGAAGTCTCACTTGCTGCTTATTATTATCCTAATCTGGAAGAGCTGCAAAAGGAACTGCCTCCTTTGGACGTTCCTGCTGTTTCTAATAAGCAGAACCCCTTGAGCGGTTTCTCCAGCCTGGAGGGCGTCGAGGGAAAAGAAGATACTCAGCCTTAATCTATTCTATAGAAACGGGGTCTAGTATGATGAAGAGCTTTGCTAGACTGAATGACAAGGGATTAACTTTAATAGAACTGCTGGCTGTAATCGTAATCCTGGGAATTGTTGCCGCAATCGCCACTGCTTCCATACTGAGCTTGGTCCAGAATTCCCGGGATAAAGCCTTTGTCGGCAATGCCTATGCGCTGAATGAAGCAGCGGGCTATTTTGTAAAGCGCGAAGTGACTAGCGGCAATACACTCGCTCAGCGGATTACTTTCAGTATGGTTTCAGAAGCCGGCTTCATGGAAGCTTTTAAGGATCCGTATACTGGCAATTACATTGAACCTTCAGACGCCAGCTATGTAGAAATAGACGGCGAGCATATCAGGACTGTATGCCTGTATGGCGAAAACCGAAATCTTTGCTCTTACCAGGGGACATCAGGCAAACCGATCCCGGTTCGCGAGCTATCAATAGATTTGATTGTAAAAGACAACTGAAAAATTTGACGAAAGCATCCTATAACAAGACGACAAAAGTCTTGTTATTTTTTTTTGTCCCTGTGTTAGGATGAAGGCAAATCCAGCAATCGACACGGGGAGGACAAGCTGTGGAAAACCAAGGGAACGGCCGGACAATTACAATTAAGCTGAACGGCAACGATCGGGAAGTCATGCATGTGAAAGATAAAAATAAAAATGCTAAAAAGGAAAGAGATCCTGTAGAAGAAATACCGCCAAAAGAGAATGTGGAGGAAGAGCCGGCAGAGGGAGAGATTCTATCAGAGAACGAAAACATTGCTGAAATGGAGGCAGCTCCTGCCAGTGAAGGGGCAGATGATGAGTTTGACTGGATTCTCCCTGAGATCATGGAGGAAGATCCAGAACCGAAGGAATATACGGTTGCTGCAAAGCCGGAAAAAGGCAGCGGGAAAAAAGGCAGTATCTTCAGCTCGCCGGGGAAACCAACCAATCAGAAAGCACTGGTGCGTTCGGTCGTGGTTTCTGTTTTCTTTGCAGTGCTGTTCGGGACAAGCCTAGGATTTTTGATGCTGAAGATGGTGATTCATGACGGCACCGCTGAAGAGCCGGAAGGCACTGCACAGACAGCAGCAGGGAATGTCAGCAGCGCGGACCCGGGAAGTGCTGCGGGAAGCGGAACACTGTCCCTAGAGCCTCTATCTGTTTTTGTTGTCCAGGGCGGTGTCTTTTCGACGAAGGATGCAGCTGAAAAAATCCAAAGCACGATTTTTGAGAAAGGTGCTCCGGCACAGCTGATGGAGATGGAAGGGAAATCATATCTGTTCCTTGGAGCTGCCGGTTCCTTGGAGGATGCGAAACAGCTTGGAACAGATTATAAGAGCAAGGGCATGGATGCATTCGCCAAGGAATTGGCTGCCGGCGGAAAAACACTGGAGAAGCTGCAGGAGGAAGATAAGAAATTCCTGCAAATGGCTCCGGAAATATACCAGTCCATGGCTACCGGAATTGGGGCTGCTTCACCTGGAGCCGCGATCCCGGAAGAGGCATTAAAACAGGCTGCCGATAAATCAGCACAGCTTGCCGGCCTTGATGATGCAAAGCTGTCTGCGGACCGTGCCGGGGTCATGAAGAAGGAGCTCCTAGAAGCAGCAGATCTTATGGCCAGCTATCAGAAAAACCCGGATGAAAAAGGCTATTACGCGATTCAGCAGCATCTGCTGTCATTCATTGCAGCGTATACAGCCCTTTAATAAAAGGGTGAATATTTTCCAGGAAATATCGCACATTATAGGGGGCTGTCGGAGATTATTCGACAAGCTCCCATTTTTTTTGACAAAACTCTTTTAAAAATTGTTAGAACCTATAAATTTTGGTACGATTAGTTTGTATCTCCCAAAATGATACAAGTAAAGGATAGGGTGATTTTTTTGCAGAACCTCATATTAGCCTCTTCTTCTCCACGGCGAAAAGAACTTCTTGAAAATCTTCAGCTGAAATTTGAAGTCTCCAGCAGTGATGTGGACGAAACATTCGAACCGGGGATGCTTCCCGAAAAAGTTGTCATGGAGCTCGCTGCCAGAAAAGCAGAGTCCGTCGCCCGGAAGAATCCGTCTTCATTTGTCATCGGTTCGGATACGATTGTCTTTGCTGATGGTCTTATTCTGGGAAAACCGGATGGGCGCGGCGAGGCATTTGATATGCTGTCGCGTTTGTCCGGCAGGGTGCATTCTGTTTATACGGGAGTTTCTATTATTACTCCAGAAAAAAGCAAGTACGAATTTTTTGAAAAAACGGATGTGGAATTTTGGGAGCTGACAGATGACGAAAAGTCGGCATATATCGAAAGCGGCGAGCCCTTCGACAAGGCTGGATCGTATGGGATCCAGGGCCTTGGCGCAACGCTCGTGAAAAAGATCAGCGGTGATTATTTCGCGGTCGTCGGGCTCCCGCTTTCAAGAACAGCAAGAGAATTGAAAAAGGCCGGTTTCCAGCTGCCTTTTTAAACACATGGCGCTCATCTGCCTCCCTTTCCCGCCGGCAAGGGAGGAAACATATTGAAAACAGAATCATTGATGATCCGTGATTTTCCGCAGGATGAAAGGCCGCGCGAGCGCTTTGTCCAGAATGGCCCGGAAAGCCTGTCCAACCATGAGCTGCTGGCTCTTATGCTCAGGACCGGGACAAAAGAGGAGTCTGTGCTACAGCTGTCAAACAGGCTTCTTACCCATTTTGAAGGCCTCCGCCTCCTGAAGGATGCGACGCTTGATGAGATGACCAGCATCAAAGGGATCGGCATGGCAAAGGCCATCCAGGTGCTGGCCGCGGTCGAGATAGGGAGGCGGATTTCCAGCCTTTCCTATGATGACCGCTTTGTGATCCGTTCACCTGAAGATGGCGCCAAATATGTCATGAATGACATGCGCTTCCTCTCTCAGGAGCATTTTGTCTGCCTTTACTTGAACACCAAGAATCAGGTTCTCCATAAGCAGACCATTTTTATCGGCAGCCTGAATGCTTCGATCGTCCATCCCAGGGAAGTTTTCAAGGAGGCCTTCAGGAGGTCGGCTGCGTCCATCATCTGCATCCACAACCATCCTTCTGGCGATCCTGCCCCAAGCAGGGAGGATATAGAAGTCACGAAAAGGCTGGCGGAGTGCGGGAAAATCATCGGTATTGATGTGCTCGATCATTTGATTATCGGGGAAAACAAATTTGTCAGCTTAAAGGAAAAAGGTTATTTATAACACTATGATTTTACCGATTGTTAAGATATAATATTATTTATGATTTTTTAGACTAGAATAAGTCTGCCAATTGCTATTTAGGCTGCTTTTTCAGCCTTCTTCGAATATAAAAATCACCTTAAAAATTGCATTTCGTATCAGAAAGGGAGATACAGCTATGTTTGGAATCGGAACACGGGACCTCGGGATCGACTTGGGGACTGCCAATACACTCGTTTATGTAAAAGGAAAAGGAATCGCTGTAAGGGAGCCTTCTGTTGTTGCCATGCAGACCGATACTAAAAGCATTGTCGCTGTCGGCAATGATGCAAAGAATATGATCGGCCGTACGCCGGGCAATGTTGTGGCGATGCGCCCTATGAAGGACGGCGTCATTGCTGATTATGAAACAACTGCTACTATGATGAAGTATTATATCAGACAGGCTGTCAAGAAAGGTTTTTTTGCCGGCAAGCCTTATGTGATGGTATGTGTGCCATCAGGCATCACAGCTGTAGAACAGCGTGCCGTCATTGATGCTACACGCCAGGCTGGCGCCCGCGATGCTTACCCGATTGAAGAACCGTTTGCAGCTGCAATCGGTGCGAATCTTCCTGTCTGGGAGCCGACAGGCAGCATGGTTGTTGACATCGGCGGCGGGACGACAGAAGTGGCGATCATTTCACTTGGCGGGATCGTTACGAGTCAGTCGATCCGCATTGCCGGAGATGAAATGGATGATGCGATCATCAATTATATCCGCAAAACTTATAATTTGATGATCGGAGACCGCACGGCTGAATCCATTAAAATGGAAGTTGGCTCCGCCGGTGAGCCTGAAGGCATTGAAAACATGGAAATCCGCGGGCGCGATCTTCTGACTGGACTTCCGAAAACGATTGAAATCACTGCAGAGGAAATTGCAGCTGCCCTTCGTGATACTGTTTACAGCATTGTGGATGCCGTGAAGGTCACCCTCGAAAAGACGCCGCCTGAATTGGCTGCTGATATCATGGACCGGGGCATTGTCCTGACCGGCGGAGGGGCGCTTCTCCGCAATTTGGACAAAGTGATTGCAGAGGAAACAAAAATGCCTGTGCTCATCGCCGAAAATCCGCTTGACTGCGTGGCGATCGGAACAGGGAAGGCGCTTGACCATATTCACTTATTCAAAAACAAATCCAAAGATTCTTATTAATAAACAAAAAGGGCGGCTCCGGGCATGAAGCAGTCATTCGCTTATAGCCTGGAGTCTCTTCTTTTAAAGAAATAGAGGTGTGAACCATGCCACAGTTTTTCCTGAATAAACGCCTGATCATCCTGCTTGTCAGTATCATTATTCTGGTGGCATTAATCGGATTTTCCCTGAAGGAAAGGGAAAAGCTTTCATGGGCAGAGCAATTTGTGAAAGATACAGCGAGCTGGGCGCAGACCATTGTCTCCAGGCCGGCCAGCTATGTTGCCGGATTCTTCGAAAATGTAAAAGATCTGCAGAATACATATGAAGAAAACAAGGAACTGAAGAGCCGGCTTGATCAGCTTGCCATGCTTGAGGCCGATGTCCAGCGCCTGAAGGATGAAAATGAAAAACTGCAGACGATTCTCGATAAAAAAGGTGATTTAAGCAAATATAAGCCCATCCAGGCGACTGTGATCGCGCGGAATCCCGACCGCTGGGAAGAGACGCTGATCATCAATAAAGGTGAAAAAGACGGTTTGGAAAAAGATATGGCTGTTATAACAGCCGGCGGCTTGATTGGGAAAGTGAAAAATACGAGCCCTCTTTCTGCAAGCGTCCAGCTCCTCAGCAGCACCGATCCTGCCAACCGGATTTCTGCCGTCATCAATGAAAAAATCTATGGGACGATCGAAGGGTATGATACGAAAAGGAAACTTCTTTTACTAAAGCGGATTCCGTATGATGCCAAAGTTAAAAAAGGAGAAGCTGTATCAACCTCCGGACTTGGCGGTGTATTTCCGTCTGGATTGCCTGTAGGGATAGTAGAGGAAGTTGTGCCCGATGAGTTCGGCTTGAACCAGACTGCTTATGTGAAGCCCGGAGCTGATTTTTATGATATTGAGCATGTGATGGTCGCAAAGCTCTCAATGGAGAAGCACGATCTGGATAAATTGGAAGAAGAGGAGGAATAAAGAATGAAGCGGTTTCTTCTTCCTCTTCTCGTTTTATTTTTTTTCGTCCTGGACAGCGTTTTTGTCCAGCTGCTGTCTGCAGAATTGTATAACAGCAAACGGATTATGGTTCCTCATTTCCTGGCGGTCATCATCATTTTCCTGACCATCTACGGCAGCAAAAAACATGGGATCATATACGGACTGATTTTTGGCCTGCTGTTTGACATTGTTTATACAGATATCATCGGCATTTATTTATTCATGCTGCCGCTGCTGGCCTATCTTGCGTCCAAGGTCATCCGGATCCTGCATACCAATCTTGCTGTCGTCGCCCTCATCACTTTGTTTGAGCTTTCGCTGCTGGAGCTGGGGGTGTATGAAATGAATTTTCTTATCCACCGTACAAGTATGGAATTTACAGCATTTCTTGAGCAGCGGCTGCTGCCGACGCTTGTGCTGAACCTGGCTTTTATTGTTCTGGTGTCCTTTCCTTTTAAGAAATTTTTCGAAAAGTTTGCACGCGAGCTTGATGAATACGGCCAATAATGTGGAAAGCGCTGCTGGCCAGCCGATAAAAATAGTAAAGCAGCAGGCAAAACAGCACAGGCGAAAAAAAGGATTTTGTGAGCTTATGTCGAATTGTATTATGTGGAGCCGCAGAAAAGGCATACATTAAATTTATGTATGACTTACGGCTCTGTATCCTTGCCAGTGACAGCCCGGCTGTTCTGAAAAGGATGGGAAGCCGGACAGCCGGCTGAAATGACTTGGCAGATGCCAGGTTTTTCTAATCTAAATAAGAAAGTTTATTTTTTTCTAATCTGATCACTGTCTAGCTCCAGCGCCTACCCTCGAGGTCACAAGCCAATCCTTCCAAAAAGGCAAAGAACGCCTTTCCGGGAGGATCGTCTTGTGCTTGTCGGGGGTGAGCAAGGCGCTTGCGCTTTTCTTATTGAGGTGAACATCTTGCAATGAAGAAAACACAGAATGTGACAATAAAAGGGACAAAGGATGGCCTGACTCTTCATCTGGACGATTCCTGTTCCTATGAGGACCTGAAAAAGGAGCTTGATAGAAAGCTTTCCGAAAGTGCCAGGACCAATGTTGACCGCCCGCTGATGTCTGTAAGGGTGCAGGCTGGCAACCGCTATCTTACCGCTGGTCAGGAGGAAGAGCTGAAAGACTTGATCAGGGCAAAGAAGAACTTTGTCGTTGATTCTGTCAGCTCCAATGTTCTGACTAAGGAAGAAGCTGACAGGGAGAAAAAAGAAAATGAGATTATGTCGGTGGCAAAGATTATCCGCTCAGGCCAGGTCCTTGAAGTTCCGGGCGACCTGCTATTGATCGGGGACGTTAATCCAGGCGGGACCGTCATGGCAGGAGGAAGCATTTTTATCATGGGCAGCCTAAAAGGAATTGCCCACGCCGGCTGCTATGGGAACCGGCAGGCTGTCATTGCGGCAAGCATGATGAGGCCTTCCCAGCTTAGGATCAGCGACTGCATCAACCGGGCGCCGGATCACAGCAAGGATGAGGATATGAGGGAAATGGAATGTGCCTACATAGACGGAAATGAACAAATGATAGTTGATAGATTGCAGGTTTTGATGCATCTCAGACCAAACTTAACGAGATTGGAAGGGGGACACTAGTGTGGGAGAAGCTATTGTAATTACTTCAGGCAAAGGCGGTGTGGGCAAAACGACCACATCCGCCAACATCGGCACGGCTTTGGCTCTGCAGGGCAAGAGGGTCTGCCTGGTCGATACGGATATCGGCCTGCGCAACCTGGACGTGGTGATGGGGCTTGAGAACCGCATCATCTATGATCTGGTGGATGTGATCGAAGGCCGCTGCAAAGTCCACCAGGCTCTTGTGAAGGACAAGCGCTTTGAAGATCTTCTTTATTTGCTGCCTGCTGCCCAGACAAGTGATAAAACCGCTGTGAATCCTGAACAGATGAAGGTGCTGGTAGAAGAGCTGAAGCAGGACTATGATTATATCATTATTGATTGTCCTGCAGGGATCGAACAAGGATACAAAAATGCCGTTGCCGGGGCAGACAGGGCGATTGTCGTGACAACTCCGGAGGTTTCAGCCGTCCGTGATGCCGACAGGATCATCGGCCTGCTCGAAAAGGAAGAGAATGTCGAAGCGCCAAAACTTGTCATCAACAGGATCCGCAGCCATATGATGAAAAATGGCGATATGCTGGATGTGGATGAAATCACGGTCCATCTATCCATCGACCTGATCGGGATCGTTGCTGACGACGACGAAGTCATCAAAGCATCCAACCATGGCGAGCCGATAGCACTCAACCCGAACAGCAAAGCATCAGTCGCCTACCGCAACATCGCCCGCCGCATCCTCGGCGAAGCCGTTCCGCTTCAGCAGCTCGAAGAAGAAAACACAGGCATGTTCACCAAACTGAAAAGATTCTTTGGCGTTAAGTAAAAGCTGGTGCATAATGCATCCATTCAAGTCGGTTTTTTTAAAAGCAACATAAAGATTTAATTGGTGTAATTAATCTTTATTTTTAATTGGTTGTATTGCCATAAAAGTTTAAAAAACCCTGTTGATTGGAGTGGAAGGCACGAAGACTCCTGCGGGATTGCAGCGGAAAAGTTGAGACCCCACAGCGCGCAGCGCGAGGAGGCTCAACTCCGCCCCGCGGAAAGCGAAGTGCCTGGAACGCAAATCAACAGCCCCATACTAAGCGCAGCAAAAAATCTATTCTTGAACAAAAAAGCCGTTAATTTCGGCTTTTTTATTTTGGATTTTTATATAATATTCAAGCAGCGAAGCTCCCAATCAATCTCCCCCCTCTTTCTCCCCCAAAATGTCATACTCCCCCCAAACCCCTCATAGACTTGTACAAATCAGTTTAGGGACAGGTGGGGAGATTATGCGTTCAAGAGCAGACGAAATACGCAAAAGAATTGAAAAGCGGAAAAAAGACCAGGAGCGGATAAATAAACAGATTCAGCACAGGCTTCCCTGGGCAGAAGAAGAGGAAAAGCACGGCTTCGGAAAGATGCCTGCCTATGAAGGCGCATCTCCAGAAGGGGAGCATCCCCTTTTCAAAAAGGAAGTCTTCTTTTTTAAGCTGCTGGCCTCTGCCTGCCTTGTGCTGGTCACGGCCATCCTTTTTAAAAACCCGTCGGCCGCCTTTGAGCCGGCCAAAAGCTTTGTGGCAAAAACGATGGAAACTGACTTTCAGTTTGCGGCTGTGTCGGAATGGTATGAAGAGCAGTTCGGCGAGCCTTTAGCACTGGTGCCTTTTACCGATTCGAAAAAAGAGCGGGATGAGTCAGTCCCTGCCCAGGAGTATGCCCTTCCGGCCTCCGGCAGGATTCTTGAAGAGTTCAATGAGACAGGCCAGAGGGTAACCATTGAAATTGCGAAGGATGCAAATGTAGAATCCGTGAATGAAGGACTGGTGAAGTTTGCCGGCATTAAAGAAGGATTTGGGCAAACGGTCGTTGTCCAGCATGCTGATAAAAGCGAGACATGGTATGGCAATTTAAGCGGAATCAAGGTCAGCCTTTATGATTATATCGGCAAAGGCGTCGCAGTGGGAACAGCCGCCGAAGTGCTGGAGAGCGGCAAAGGATTGTTTTATTTTGCACTAAAGCAAGGTGATGATTTTATCGATCCGATCCAGGTGATGCAATTTGATTAAATGGCTCCGTTTATTTCAATATGTCCATATCCATCCTCTGCTCTGGGCTGTCATCGGGCTGGCAGTGGCAACGGCCCGTTTTCAGGAGGTGATGATGCTCCTGCTGATCGTCTTTGTGCACGAAATGGGTCATGCATGGGCGGCATCACACTTCTCCTGGCGAATCAAAAGAATATCATTGCTTCCGTTTGGCGGGGTAGCCGAAATGGATGAGCATGGAAACAGGCCGCTGAAGGAAGAAGCGGCCGTTATTTTGGCCGGGCCGCTCCAGCATGTCTGGCTGATTGCCTTTTCCTTCATCCTCTTTAGGCTGTCAGTGCTGGATGGAGCACTGTTCGAGCTTTTTTTTCAATATAATGCGATGATCCTGATCTTTAATCTCCTGCCTATCTGGCCCCTTGATGGGGGGAAGCTGCTGTTTTTATACCTCTCCCAGAAGAAGGCGTTCCCTGATGCCCACAAACAGGCCCTGAGGATTTCGCTTGCTTCTGCCATCATTTTTGCAGCTGTTATGCTGCTGGCAGCTCCCCTTAATCCGAATATCTGGATTGTGCTCGGCTTCCTGCTGTTTTCGCTGCATTTTGAATGGAAGCAGCGGCGATTTATCTTTATGAGGTTCCTGCTTGAGCGGTATTATGGGAACCGGAATGAATTCAAAGTACTGAAGCCTTTGATCGTCCAGGAAGATGAGATGGTTTACGAAGTGCTTGAGCGTTTCCAGCGCGGCACCAAGCATCCGATCATTGTTGAAAAGGATGGGAAGGAGCATGCTGCCCTTGACGAAAATGAGCTGCTTCATGCTTATTTTTCCGAAAAGCTTACTACAGCCCGGATGGCTGATTTGCTTTATGCCTATTAAAGCTTGATAATGATAGATAAAGATTTTATCGATCAAAGCGGGGAATAAAGTTGAAAAAATTAGTCATCAATTATGCAACAAGGGAAAAACGCTATGCCGTGCTGAACGAATCGGGCAAGCCGGAAAAGGTGATCATCGACCAGCCGAAAAATCTTTCAGCAGTCGGCAGCATTTACCTCGGGACAGTAGCAAAGGTGCTGCCCGGGATGAATGCTGCCTTCGTTGAGATTGGCGAAGAAAAGAGCGGGTTTCTGCACCGCGACAGGCTAGCGTCATATATGCGTTCAACCGAAGATAAAGAGAAAAAAGACAAAAAATCTATTTCTTCTTTTGTCCGTGAAGGTGAAAAGCTGCTTGTCCAGGTTGAAAAAGATGCGGCAGGGACGAAAGGTCCCCGGCTTACCAATATCATCGAATTTCAGGGAGAAAAGCTTATCTATATGCCATATGGCCGGTATGTGGCCGTTTCGAGGAAAATCGGGGATGAAGTTTTACGGGAAGATCTGAGGACACTCGGGATGAAACTGAAGGAAGAAGAAGAGGGGCTCATCTTCCGTACTTCTGCCGAAGAAGCATCAGAAGAAACGCTGCAAACAGAACTGGAAGAGCTTCGTGCCGAACACATGGAGCTCGCTAAGGCGGCTTCCTCTGTGAAAAAGCCTGCCAAGCTTGCAGAAAAAGAAACCTTTCTGGAGGAAGCGGCGGCTGAGATGGCCAGGCTTGGAGCCGGCGAGGTGCTGGTTGACGACCTTGCTGTAAAGCAGAGGCTTGAAAAAGCAGCGGCAGAAGCCGAGGTTGTCTTTTATAATAATAAGGAAAGCATCTTCTCTGCCTATAATCTTGACCAGGAAATCGAGAAGGCCCTAAAAAAAATCGTCTGGCTTGATAACGGGGCATATCTTATTTTTGACGAAGCAGAGGCGCTGACTGTCATTGATGTGAATACCGGAAAATACTCCGGCCGGGAAAACCTGCGCGACACGGTTCTCAGGACAAATGAGTGGGCTGCGGCAGAGGCTGCGAGGCAGATCAGGCTCAGGGACATCGGCGGCATGATCCTGATTGACTTCATTGATATGAAAGAGGAAAGAGACCGCCAGCATATCTTGCGGATGATGGAAAAAGAGCTCCGAAAAGATGAGCGGAGAACGAGGATCGTCGGGTTCACCCCACTTGGCATATTGCAGATCACAAGGAAAAAGACGCGGGCGGCCCTTTCTGAATCACTCACCGTCAAGTGCTCGGCCTGTGAAGGGACCGGGCGGATGATCAGTGCAGAGACAGCGGCCTTCCGGCTTGAACGGGAGATTTGGGAGCATCGGGGGAGCGATTATGAAGCTGCCCTGGTCAGGCTTTCAGCAGACGTCCTGGACGTCTTTTCCGGCGAGCAGGGAATCCATCGGAAAAGGCTGGAAGATACATGCGGTCTCAGGCTGTTTTTTGCTGCAGAAGACTCAAGGACTCCCTTTTATGAAATCCGCCAGCTGGGAAGCCTTAAGGAAATTGAAGCAAAGCATAAAAAGCAATGAAGCTCTCTGATGAAAACTGGGATCATGTATTGACACACCCTGTGAATATATGATAGTATTTTTATGTTATGTTTGTAGCGCACCATGCTACAACCGCTCAGAGCAGGTATTAAAGCTTTTGCTTACGGCAGAACGCCTGCAATTGGCGAGTCTTAGTCTATAAGGAGGTGCAGTTCATGTACGCTATTATCGAAACTGGTGGAAAGCAGATCAAAGTTGAAGAAGGCCAAGCTATCTTCATTGAAAAGCTCGACACTGTAGAAGGCGAAACAGTTACTTTTGACAAAGTTTTATTCGTAGGCGGCGACAATGTAAAGGTAGGAAGCCCTGTAGTTGAAGGCGCTACTGTAACGGCTAAAGTTGAAAAACAAGGCCGTGCAAAGAAGATCATTGTCTTCAAATACAAAGCGAAGAAAAACTATCGTAAAAAGCAAGGTCATCGTCAGCCGTTCACTAAAGTTGTAATCGAAAAGATCAACGCTTAAGGTTGGCAGGATGATCCATACGACGATTATTCGTACTGAAGCCGGCCGCGTCAAATCCTTTTCTTTGAGTGGCCATGCCCTCTTTGCCAATCATGGCAAAGATATCGTATGTGCAGGCGTTTCTGCAGTGTCCATCGGTGCCATCAACAGCATCATGGCCCTGACAGGAGTCGAGCCTGGCATCGAACAGGAAGACAGCGGCTTTCTCCGATGCGATATCCCGCAGGATCTTCCTGAGGAGACGCAAGAGAAAGTCCAGCTGCTGCTGGAGGGCATGATTGTTTCATTGGAGACGATTGAGCGCGAGTATGGCAAGCACATAAAAATAACCTTCAAAAAATAGGAGGTGAAACAAATGCTAAGATTAGATCTTCAGTTTTTCGCTTCTAAAAAAGGAGTAGGTTCTACAAAGAACGGCCGTGACTCAATCTCTAAGCGCCTTGGCGCTAAGCGTGCAGACGGTCAATTCGTATCCGGCGGTTCTATCCTTTACCGTCAGCGCGGTACAAAGATCTACCCTG
The DNA here is from genome assembly GCF_984799205.1 of Bacillus sp. SRL543. Taxonomy (NCBI): domain Bacteria; kingdom Bacillati; phylum Bacillota; class Bacilli; order Caryophanales; family Bacillaceae; genus Bacillus; species Bacillus sp. SRL543. Next base: position 3,586,886 of record NZ_OZ481794.1, on the reverse strand, counting down.
GAGTGAACGTTGGACGCGGAGGCGACGATACTCTTTTCGCGAAAGTGGACGGAGTTGTCAAGTTCGAGCGTGTAGGCCGTGACCGCAAGCAAGTGAGCGTTTATCCAGCTGCTCAAGAAGCTTAAGCTTACTACAGAAAACTCTAACCGACAGGTTAGAGTTTTCTTTTTTCCTTTAAATGCGATTCCTGTCATAGAGCTGATGATCGAGCGTGAACCGCGGAAAGGGCATGGATCCCAAACAGGCTGCCGTGGCTTTTCCGCGGTTCGCCGGCTTGTGCCCGGCCGCCGGGATATTTAAATTTTAAGGCTGTGTTAGTGTACCTTGTTGATTTTGGGCTCATTCGTGTGAAACTCTGTTTTGTTTCACACGCATTTCAGCACAGCTGAATATCTGGCTAAAATGAGCCCAAAATCAACAACAATGTTTAACAAAGCCATTTTTAAAGGAAATTGCTTACTCCTATCTTCTTTTTTGATATACTATCAGCAGGCAATCTTATGACACTAATAATTGTGTAGGAGTGCATTTATGGAAAAAGATTGGAGCACAGTTGAGGTTTTGCGGCATGCACGCCATGACTGGATGAATAAAATACAATTAATTAAAGGAAATCTTTCCCTAAGCAAATATGACAGGGCCAAGGAAATCATCGACGAAATTGTTGTAGAAGCCCAGAATGAAGCAAAGCTTTCCAACTTGAATATTCCTCAATTTGCCTCCCTGCTGTTTACCTACAATTGGGAAAACCATTCGTTCCAGATTGATTATGAGGTGCTGGATGACGTCAAATGCAGAAAACTGGATGACCAGTTGCTTGAAAGCTGGACAAGGTCCTTTTTTGCAGTGCTGGACGGTTCGGTTAAACCTTTTCATGATAACCATTTATCTGTATTGGTAGAGCCTCAGGAGGATGGAATCCGTTTGTTTTTTGATTTTAGCGGAATAATATTAGAGAGAGAATACATCAGGTCTTATCTGGAGGAGCCGCATAAGGCCATCAGGATGAAGATTGAGGAGCTTTCTGGGCAGGAGATGGCCCTGGAAGTGTTTATGCCATTCAGCGGGGGATTATAGCAGCTGGGTGAGCCGGGCAGGAAGGCTGGGGGAAAGACGCCGCTGAACTTGCTTAGGGCAAAGCAGATTTTTTACTGGTGCATCTTTGCATTACTGTGAAGATACAGCAGACAGGAGGAGTTTTTAATATGTTTGTCGATCAAACGAAGATATATGTGAAAGGCGGCGACGGAGGCAACGGCATGGTTGCTTTCCGCCGTGAAAAGTACGTGCCGAAGGGCGGCCCTGCAGGCGGGGACGGCGGCAAAGGCGCAGATGTAGTGTTTGTGGTGGAAGAAGGTCTGCGGACCCTCATGGATTTCCGTTATAACCGCCATTTCAAAGCAGCGCGCGGTGAACATGGAATGTCCAAAAACCAGCATGGCAGAAACTCGAAGGATATGGTTGTCAAGGTTCCGCCGGGAACGGTCGTGAGCGATGCAGAGACGAACGAAGTTATTGCAGACCTGACTGAGCACGGACAAAAGGCCATCATTGCAAAAGGCGGCCGCGGAGGGCGCGGCAACACAAGATTCGCCACTCCTGCCAATCCTGCACCAGAGCTGTCAGAGCATGGCGAGCCAGGCCAGGAGCGGGAAGTGGTTCTTGAACTGAAGCTTCTCGCTGATGTAGGGCTTGTCGGCTTCCCGAGCGTCGGGAAATCGACCCTGCTTTCGGTCGTGTCTTCAGCCAGGCCGAAAATTGCCGAGTACCATTTTACTACGATCGCCCCGAATCTGGGTATGGTTGAAACAGAAGATGGAAGAAGCTTTGTAATGGCCGATCTGCCTGGGCTGATTGAAGGGGCACACTCGGGCGTCGGGCTGGGACATCAGTTCCTCCGCCATATTGAAAGGACCCGCGTCATTGTACATGTCATTGATATGGCAGCAGTGGAAGGCCGGGATCCTTATGAGGATTACCTTACGATCAATAAAGAGCTGAAAGAATACAATCTTCGCTTGACAGAGCGCCCGCAGATCATTGTAGCCAATAAAATGGACATGCCGGATGCAGAGGAAAACCTGAAAGAATTTAAGAGCAGGCTGACCGAGGATCATCCGGTATTCCCGGTTTCCGCCATTACGAGGCAGGGCCTCAGGGATATGCTGTTTGCGGTTGCTGACAAAATTGAGCAAACACCTGAATTCCCTCTAATGGAAGAAGAAGAAGAGGACAACGGCATAAACAGGGTAGTCTATAAACATGAAAAACCGCAGACTGAGTTTGTGATCACAAGGGATCCGGACGGCAGCTTCGTCCTTTCCGGAGATGCAGTAATCAAAGTCTTCAAGATGACCGACTTCTCAAGGGAAGAATCTGTCCGCCGTTTCGCCCGCCAGCTGAGGGGCATGGGCGTGGACGAGGCATTGAGGGAGCGCGGAGCCAAGGATGGCGACACGATCAAGCTGCTTGAGTTTGAATTTGAATTTGTTGAATAGCCAGTAAAGCCAGCTGCGCCGGCACCTGATGGGCCGGCGCGGGCTGCTTGGCTTTTTTCATACATACATATGAGATGGACACTGCTTTATGCGAAGGGGTGAAGGAATGAGACAGGATAAGTCAGATAGGAAATTTTATTTGGTCCGTGAAGATGTCCTTCCGGAAGCCATGAAAAAAACGCTGGAAGCGAAGGAAATGATTGATAGGGGAAAAGCGGAATCGGTGTGGGACGCTGTCCAAAAGGTTGACTTAAGCAGAAGTGCCTTCTATAAATACCGGGATACAGTTTTTCCTTTCCATACAGTGATCAAGGAGCGGCTCATCACCCTGTTTTTCCATTTGGAGGACAGGTCAGGAACATTGTCCCAGCTGCTGGGGACCGTAGCATCCTCAGGCTGCAATGTATTGACGATCCATCAGACCATCCCTCTGCAGAGCAGGGCGAATGTCACCATGTCCCTAAATACAAGCGGCATGGGTATAGAGATTGATGAGCTTTTGGCCAGGCTGAGGAAATTGGAATTTGTTGAAAAAGTAGAGGTGCTGGGATCGGGTGCATAGCCTGATTCGGGCTCCTTTTTTTAATCTTGGCAGCCTCCATTAACGAAAGTATAAATTTAATCTTTTTCAAAGTTTGAAAAATTAAGGACATACATAGTGTGAAGTGTTAAAGTATATAAAAAAGCTGTGGATCTGTTTGGGAGGAGTATTGACTATGAAAGCAGGCTATCTGGGGCCAAAGGCCACATTCACCGACTTGGCAGTAAGGGCAATGTTTCCGGGGATGGAATCTATCCCTTACCGCACGATTCCAGGCTGCATGGATGCTGTCTTGAATGGCGAAATTGATTTTGCGGTTGTTCCGATTGAAAATGCGCTTGAAGGATCTGTCAATATTACACTGGATTATCTGGTCCATGAAGTGGATTTGCCGATCTGCGGGGAAATAACGGCTCCGATCAGCCAGCATCTCATGGTGCATCCGGAACATGCAGAAAAGTGGCAGGATACTGAAATCATTTACAGCCATTCTCATGCGATTGCCCAATGCCATAAATTCCTGCACCAGGATTTAAGGGGCATCCCATCTGAAAATATGACCTCTACGGCTGCAGCCGCTCAATTTGTAAAAGAAAATCCGGAAATGAAGGCAGCTGCCATAGCCAATGAATTGGCTGCAGAGGAATATGGGCTTTCTATTGTGAAGAGGGATATTCATGATTTTCAATATAACCACACCCGCTTTGCCGTTATTTCGAAAAAACCTGTTAAGCTTGATGGATTAAAGGCGCTTGGCCACAAGACAACCGTTATGGCCACCTTGCCCTCAGACCGGGCGGGCGCGCTTCATCAGGTTTTATCTGCATTTGCGTGGAGAAAGCTCAATTTGACGAAGATAGAATCAAGGCCGATGAAAACGGGCCTGGGAAATTATTTTTTCATCATTGATATTGATATGGAAGCAGACGATATCCTGATACCCGGAGCGGTTGCGGAGCTGGAAGCGCTGGGGTGCGGAGTGAAGATACTGGGAAGCTATCCGTATTTCCAGATTGGCAGGAAAGCGAAGGATAAGGCGCCCAGCATACATGAACGGATATAAAGGAAAGGCCAGGCTTTGTGAAGCCTGGCCTTTCTTTTATATATTTACATGCGTATCCTCTATGGAAGGTCAACGAGGAAATCAGCTTCCGCCAGGGCCTGTTCTGCCGCATCCAGGATTGCTTCTGAAGGAGCGGTGATTGTATGGAGGTGAAAGCCTCCGGTAAGCTCTGAGAGGAAGGAAGCATTGGTTTTCCTGATTTTTTCCAGGAATTGCTTGACTTCGCGCCGGTTGGAAACCATGATGGATGCTGTCAGATCTCCATACACAGGATGCTCGATCTTTACATCTTTAACCGTTGCCCCGTGGTCTACAAGCAGATTCAGCTCATCTTCTGTTTTGTCTGGAGAGTGGGAGCAGGCGACTGTCCGTTCAAACAGCTGGGCGGGAGGGACCTGCTGAAGATAGAGATATCCCTGGCTGGTAGCGATGATCGGCTCATTCTTTGCTTTAAGAAGCGTGATGTCGCCGACGATGACCTGCCTGCTTACATTCGCTTTTCTGGCCAGTTCGCTCCCTGTGACAGGCTCCTGGCGCGATTTCAGGAGATCCAGCAGCATGGTGCGCCGTTCATCCCCCAGCACTTTTTTCTGTCCGTTCATAAAAACTCTCCTAACACCATTTATAATGAACCATTCTAACACAGCCTTTTCCTGAAAGCGATCATTCAGCGGCAGGCTGGTGCAGGCTGTATTCCCTGATGATGCCGGCGATGCTGCTGCCAAGTTCTTTGATATCCTCCAGGGAAGAGGTGCGCCCAAAGGAAATCCGGATAAATTCTTTTGCTGCCGCATCTTCCAGCCCCATAGCCTTCATGGTCTTGGAAGGATTCTGCATCCCTGTCTGGCAGGCGCTGCCTGTTGATATCGCGAATCCTCTCCGATTGCATTCAAGCATGATCCATTGTCCTTCAATGCCCCTGACGCCAAGCCCGACTGTAGAGGCAAGCTGCTCCCCGGGACAGCCGGAACCGTATACCGTAATGGGAAGGTCCGCCTCTTTCAGCACTTCAAGAAATTCTTTTCTTTGCCTGGCAGCAAGCATCGAAAAGTCAGCCAGGCTGCTGTAAGCCTTTCCTGCTGCTTCTGCCATAGCCGCTATGGCTGGGACGTTTACTGTGCCGGGCCTGAAACCATTCTCGTGAGAGCTGCCCGGGTAATAAGGCTTCCAGGAAAGATCGGGTCTGACGTAGACAGCCCCAGTTCCTTTAGGGCCGTAAAATTTGTGTGCGGAAATAGAAAGGCTGTCTACATGATCAAGGATGCCGGCTACATCCCATTTCCCGAACGAGTGTACCATATCGCTGTGCAGCAGGATTCCATTCTTCCGGCAAAGAGCGCTTATTTCCATCAATGGCTGGATGGTCCCAATTTCTGAATTGCTGTGCTGGATGGCAGCCAGCACTGTATCTTCTCTTATGGCGGCTTCAAAGTCGGATGTTTTGATTCTTCCTTTTTCATCAAAAGGAAGGAAGGTTATTTCGCAGCCGTCTTCCATAAGACGCCTGAGCGCACTGTGGACAGAAGAATGTTCTGCCTTGCCTGCTATAACATGCTTTCTTTTCTTTCCCGCAGCAGAAAGCAGGGCATGGATGGCAAGGAAATTCCCCTCGCTTCCCCCGCTTGTAAAATAAATGCCTTCTTTTTCGGCCCCAAGCATGAGGGCAAGCTGGGAGCGGCAGCTTTCAAGAAGGGATGCCGCCCGGCTGCCTGTGTCATGCAGGCTGCCTGTATTGCCGAAATATTCCCCGGCCGCTTTCAAATATACTTTTGCCGCATCCTGATCCAATGGACAGCTTGCAGCATAATCAAAATATTTCATAGGAAACCAACTTCCAATCTATTAATGTTAAAAATCACTTGTCATAAGTTTAAATCTATGTAAATATAGGTGTCAAGACACCTGTAAAACAGGAGGGCATAAGAATGGCGAATCGCACCGATGTCATCATCATTGGAAGCGGTGTGGCAGCTTTGCAAATGGCAAAGGAGCTCAGCCGTGATATGAATGTGATTATTTTCACAAAATCGAAAGCGACAGATAGCAATTCCTATATGGCTCAGGGCGGCATTGCTGCAGCCCTCGGCAGTCAGGACAGTCCTTCTCTCCATTTGGAAGATACATTGGAAGCGGGACGCTGGCATAATGATGTGAGGGCGGCAAGGCTTATGACAGAAGCGGCTCCTCAATTGATCAATGATCTGCTTGCTTCCGGATGCCCTTTCGACAGCAGTCCATCAGGGGAGCTGCTCCTTGGGATGGAAGGGGCGCACCGTGAGAAACGGATTGTCCATGGGGGCGGCGACGCAACCGGAAAGAAGCTTATTGAGTTTTTAATAAGACAAAGAAATGAAAATGTAGAGATCATTGAAGACTTTTTTGTTTATGATCTTATGACAAATGATTCTGGCTGCTATGGGGTAAGGGGCATAGGGCAGGATGGGAGCCGGGCTGAAATTTACGCAGATCACATTGTGCTGGCCACCGGGGGCTGCGGGCAGCTGTACAGTTTTACCTCCAATGCAGAAACTGTCACAGGAGATGGAATCGCCTTAGCCTACAGGGCAGGGGCAGCGGTTGCAGATATGGAGTTTATTCAGTTCCACCCTACCCTGCTGTCAATCAGCGGAAAAGGCGCAGGACTGATTTCTGAAGCTGTAAGGGGCGAAGGAGCAAGGCTTGTCACTGCGGATGGCCGCGCCATCATGGAGAACGTCCACCCAATGAAGGATCTGGCTCCGCGCCACATCGTATCGCAAACCATTTTTGATTATATAAATAAGGGAGTTGAAATCTTCCTTGATATTTCCGCTATCCCGAACTTCCCGGCCAGGTTCCCTACGATAACGGAGATGTGCAGGAAAAACGGGATTTCCCTGAAGCAGGGGCTGCTGCCGGTCATACCAGGCAGCCACTTCCTGATGGGCGGGATCAGGACCGATCTGGACGGCAGGACGTCAGTCAAGGGCCTTTACGCCATAGGGGAGGCTGCCTGTACGGGTGTGCATGGCGCAAACCGGCTGGCGAGCAACTCATTGCTTGAAGGGCTTTATTTTGGAAGGCGGCTTGCCCGGTATATCTTATCCTGTCCGGTGCAGTGCAATGAGGCGCGGGCCATGAAAATCCCAAAACCGGCATGCAATCCTGTGCCGCAGCTGCCGGATATAAAGGAAATAAAGGAAAGAATGATGAAAAACGCTGGGATAGTCCGTACCCGTTCCGGCCTTCTTTCGCAAAGGGAATGGCTGAAGAGGTTTGAAGTGGAGAAGTGGGTCCATAATCCACTCGACGGGCTTGGGCCGGAGAAAATAAAGATCATTTTCATGCTGATAGCATCATGGCTCATCACAGAAGCGGCCTTAAAAAGGACAGAAAGCCGCGGAGGGCATTTCCGCAGCGACTTTCCATTTGAGGATGACCAGAAATGGCTGAAAGTACAAATAGTCCAGCAGGAAAATCAAAGAGAAGAGGATGGGAAGAATGAACAGATTAAAGCTGCGGCTGCTACTTGAACAATTTTTTCTCGAGGACATCGGGGACCGGGATATAAGCAGTGAACTGATATTTGGTGAAGAAGAGCAGGGGGAAATTGTATTTTTGGCCAAAGAAGATGGCATTTTCTGCGGAGCTGATATTCTTTTGACGGGCTTTCCTTTACTGGACAGTGCCGTTGATATACAGCTGCTCGCAAAAGACGGCGGTCAGATAAGATCCGGCCAGACTCTTGCAAGGGTGAGCGGGCCGGTCCACAGCCTCCTGAAAGGGGAGCGTGTCATTTTAAATCTGGTGCAGCGGATGAGCGGGATTGCTACAAAAACAAACAGTGCTGTACAGTTAATGGCCGGAAGCCGCACGAGGATCACGGATACAAGAAAAACGACCCCCGGTTTAAGGATGCTGGAAAAGTATGCAGTCCGGACAGGCGGGGGCTTTAACCACCGATATGGTTTGTATGATGCAGTCATGATCAAGGATAATCATATTTCTTTTGCAGGCAGCATTTCAAATGCAGTCGAGGCGGTCCGGTCAAGATTGGGGCATATGGTGAAAATAGAGGTGGAAACAGAAACAAAGGAACAGGTGCTTGAGGCTGTCTCAGCGAAGGCGGATGTCATTATGTTCGATAACCGGACTCCCGAAGAAATCCGCGAATGGCTGCCGCTCGTACCGGAAGGAATCACAACAGAAGCATCAGGCGGAATTACTATGGAGACTCTTGCCGCATATGGGGAAACGGGAGTTGAGTATATTTCGCTCGGCTATCTCACGCATTCTGTCAAATCGCTGGATATCAGCGTAAAAGTCAATATGCTTCAGGAGGTAAAATGATGAATATCTTTGATATAGCGGAGCAAGGGGCAAAAATGCTGCCGGAAAAATATAAATCGATGTCAGCGGAAGAGCTTGAGGAGAGGGTGCGGGCTGTAAAAAGCAGGCTTGGAAAGAAGCTATTCATCCCGGGACATCATTATCAGAAAGATGAAGTCATTCAATTTGCCGATAGCACAGGGGACTCGCTGAAGCTTGCCCAGCTTTCTGCTGAGAACAAAGAAGCAGAGCATATTATATTCTGCGGAGTCCATTTCATGGCTGAAACAGCAGATATCCTGACCACAGAAAATCAAAAAGTATATCTGCCGGACATGAGGGCCGGCTGTTCTATGGCAGATATGGCCGACATCCGCCAGACAGAAAAGTCATGGAACCGCCTGACGGCCATGTTCGGGGACACAATGCTGCCGCTTACTTATGTCAACTCAACGGCCGCCATTAAAGCGTTCGTCGGGGCGCATGGAGGAGCTACCGTAACCTCTTCAAATGCAGAGCAGATGGTGGAGTGGGCGTTTACGCAAAAAGAAAGGCTGCTATTCCTGCCTGATCAGCATTTAGGAAGGAATACGGCCTTCAATCTTGGCATCCCGCTTGACCGGATGGCCGTCTGGAATCCTATTTCAGAGATTCTGGAATATGATGGCCTCCTGGAGGATGTAAAGGTAATCCTGTGGAAAGGGCATTGCTCTGTACACGAAAACTTTACTGTCCAGAACATCGCGCAGGTTAGGGCAGACAACCCGGACATGAAAATCATCGTGCATCCTGAATGCCGGAGGGAGGTAGTGGAACTCTCTGATCTGGCAGGATCGACCAATTACATTATCCAGGAAATCAAAAAGTCTGCCCCGGGAACGGCCTGGGCGATCGGGACAGAAATGAATCTTGTGAACAGGATCATCCAATCACATCCGGACAAAAGGATCATCTCGCTCAACCCGAATATGTGCCCGTGCCTGACCATGAACAGGATCGACCTCCCGCATCTGACCTGGTCGCTTGAGATGGCGGCGGAAGGGAATGGAGTGAACAGGATTACAGTCCCGGAGCCTGATGCTTCCAATGCCAGGCTTGCCCTTGAGAGGATGCTTGCCCGGTCCTGATCTGTTTAAAGAATGAAAACAAATAAATATCGAAGCTTTTCAGCAGTCCCTCTTCTTCCGTGTTATATGGCAAGCCTGCCATTCATATCATGGAAGACGAAGGGACTGTTTTATTTTGTTTTTTTCAAAAGGCGCTGTATGGCACCGCTGCACGGCCTGAGGCACAAAGTTGATCCAGAACCGCATAAGTTTTTTTGATAATGATTAGCAATTTGCCCATTCCGTCATACAATGTATGGACTTATGCATAGGAGGGATATCAGAGTGAAGATCCATATCGTACAGAAAGGGGATACTCTTTGGAAGATCGCCAAGAAGTACGGCGTGAACTTTGAAGAGCTGAAGAAGATGAATTCGCAGCTCAGCAACCCTGATATGATTATGCCCGGGATGAAGATAAAAGTTCCTACAGCAGGGGGAAGTATAAAGAAAGAAGCCCCGATGGGAATGTCTCCTGAAGCAAAAATCAATATGGGCGCGAAGAAGGAAATGCCAAAAGCAGAGCATCCTTTTGCAAAAGAAAAGCCAATGCAGGCTGTGGAAGCGCCGCAGCCAAAGAAAGAAGCACCAATGCCGCAGGTGACGGCTCCAAAGATGGAACAGCCGAAAGCACCTTTTGTTCCAAAAATGCCGCAGCCGATCATTCCGGATATTGATATTAACAATTACTATATGATGAACATGCCTGCCCCTAAGCCGCAGCCAAAGCCAAAGGCCATGCCGAAGCAGGAATACAAGCCGAAGCCGATGGAAGAGCCGGCAGCCCAGATGCCGATCACTATGCCAAAGCAGCAGCCGCAGCTGCCGCCGAAGCCGATGAATATTCTTCCTGGCCTTAAGCCTATTGGTGAAGAGAGCCCTGAAATGGAAAGTCCAGAAACAGCGCAGATGCCGCTGCAAGGAGGTTATAAACAGCCTATGTACCCTTATCAGCCAAACTATTATCAAGGATCTCCGGTGAACCCGGGGCATGGTTATCAGCAGCCTGGCCCATATCCGCAGGTTCAGGGGGCTTCCATGCCATACCAGCAGCAGATGCCATACCAGCAGCAGATGCCGTACCACCATGGCATGATGCCTGGAATGGAAGGTGCCGGCCAGATGCACCACCATTATGAAGAATCTTCTTCCTTTATGCCTATGGCCAACACGAATCCAATGTATGCCCAGCCGACAGGTGTTATGGGAATGTCAGATCAGCAGCAGCAGCTGCCATTATCTCCTATGTCCCAGCAGCAGCTTCCGCTCCAGCCGACCCAGACCATGCCTGCCATGCAGCAGCAATATCCATTTCCTCCATACCCAGCTTGCCTGCACCCGGTTTCACCGGTAATGCCTGGCCCTGGACACGGTGCCTGTGAACCAGGTATGCCATACGGATACCCTCAGCAGCCTATGGTACAGGGGGCAATGGAAGGATACGAATCACCAGGCATGGCCCAGATGCCATTAATGCCTTCACAGAGCCAGATGCCGCTCATGCCTTCGGAAGCACAGATGCCGCTCATGCCTCAGCAGGGCGTCCAGGGAATGTCTGATGACTGCGGATGCGGCTCAGGCATGCCGCAAATGATGCCGGGCATGCACCCGGGTATGCAGCAAGGAATGCATCACATGGGGATGGGAATGCCGCAAATGGGCTATGGAGCCCCGTATCAGCCTCAGTATGGGCAGCAGATGGGCTACGGCCAATCTCCATACATGGGCCAGCCGCAGGGATATGGCCCGATGGGCGGCCAGGCATTCGGAATGCCGCGCTTTGACGATGAGAGCTATGAATTTAATGGATAAAAGCTGGGGAGACGATTCTTTTTGCAATCGTCTCCTCTCCTATTTGCGTCAAATCCTCCCTTTTCCGATAAAAAAAATCTCGCCGATCAGAAACAATGTCATGCTGATTGATACCGGCCAGGGCCTGTATGTGGTGAAGGGATATCCCTCATACCAGCGCCTTAAAGTCCAGGAGGCCTTCACTTCTTCCCTTAAAAAAGAAGGATTTGATTCCGCCTGCAGCTTTGAAACAGTATCTTCTGTACAGCCACTTTATGATGGCCGGCATTATTATGGAGTCATGAAGTACATTGTTCCCGGAGTCCCTTTTTCTTACGATAATGAAGATGACCGCAGCGCCGGGCTGGCACTTTTAGGCCGGTACCATCAAACAGCAGCGAAGATTGCCGGGCGCTATGAAAGGGTGCTGCCGCGATACAGCCAGATAGAAAAATGGCGCGAAAGGGCAGCGCTGTTTTTAAGCAATCAGCCAGTCGTTAAATTTTTTGTCCAGAAAGAAATGATGGAAGAGCTGATGGGCTGGGCGGATTGGTCCATCAAAGGAATGGAGCGGGAAGCGGAGTTTTTTGCAGCTGAAAGTGAGACAGTCCTTCATGGTGATGTGGCTCACCACAATTTCCTCAGAGATGAAGGCGGGAAAGTCCATTTGATTGACTTCGATCTGGTCAGCATCGGTGCAGTGTGTATGGACTATCTTCAGTATGCCAACCGGATCCTGCCGTTTATCGGCTGGTCAGCCGAAGAGCTGGCGAAGTATGATGTGATGGCTTCTTATCTTAACAAAAAGGGATTTATTTATGCCCTGGCGTTTCCCTCCGATATTTTTCGGGAATGGAACAGATTAGTCAGGGAAAGAACATACAGCAACCCTTATAAAACAAGGCAGGTGCTCGATATGACCGCCGGGCAGTTCACCGAAAGAAAGGCTTTTATCACAGAGCTGATGAACCTTGCGAAAGATTTGCCGGAATAGCTGGGCAAATCTTTCAGCATGAAAACGAACCTTCGCTGGAAAGCTACTAAGGAGCTCAGCTCATTATTGGCGAAGGGGGTCAGCTGCTTGGACAAAAAAATTCTGGCAGTACCGTTTGCAGCGTTATTAAGCCTTGGCCTGGCAGGCTGCGGCATGGGAGAAAATGCATCTGAAGCGGGACACCGCACAGAGTCCCTGGGTGCAGGCATGGACCGGAAAAGTGACAATCCGTCCAGTCCGCTCGCAGACTATGACAAGAACTTCTACCAGCGCGATAATCGCTTCAGCCGCAGTGATGCCAATTACCACGGGCATCTTGATGATAATACAAAGGAAGCTAGAAGGTCCTATTACACGGCATATGAAGGGGAGCTTGCGGAAAAGATAGGCGATGAAACGGCAGCTGTCCGGAATGTGGAAGATGTCCGTTCTGTCGTTTATGGCAGCGATGTGCTCATAGCCGTCGATCTCGCCGACTACAGCAGGGAAGATCAGACAAAGCAGGACATACAGCAGGCCGTATCTCCTTACCTGCGCGGGAGGTCCTGTACAGTGGTAACCGATGAAGGCACCTTCAGCCGCATCCGCAACATAGACAACGACCTCCGGGATGGAGGGCCGCGGGAACAGATCGACCTGGACATTAAAGATATGTTCCATTCCCTCAGGCACAAGCTTAATGGCAGCAGCCGCTGATTGTTGAAAAAGCAGAGCTCCGGCTTTGCTTTTTCTTTACATAGAATGAGAAAAAAGGGAGGACAAGGAGTTGAAAAAAGAAAATAAGCAGGAAAAAATCATGGTCATCATATTATTCGCCATCGCTTTCCTTTTAATGCTTTCCATGCTGAGGAGGCTGTTTTTCTGACTGTGCCCGAGGGGTCGAATTGTTCCTGCTATTAAAATCTTTGGCTGTGAAAACAAAGTTTCACAGCAATGGGACCAAAATCAACAGATAACCCTGACAAAGCCAAGTTTTTTAAAAAAATGGCATATTTAACAGGAGCCTGGAAACACTACAAATAAAGTTTTGGAATCCAAACCAGGGGTGATCTGTTATGAGAACCAATCCGATCCGGCTGTTTGCCTCATTTATCCTGATAGCTGCATCATTTGCAGGAATCGGAGGGGCAGTTACAGGAAACCCGGTGCGGGCATCTGAAAGCGGCCCGCTCGAGCTTTCAGTCATACTGGAGAGAGTGTATCTCGATGGGGAAATGAGCGAAGAGGAAATTCAGGAAACCGTCTGGTCCCTGGAGGATTTCTGGTCCAAGTATGACGAATGGCAGCTGGTTGAAATGGATGAAGGCCAAATGGTTTTCCGCCAGCAGGTGGACGACATTTCACCTTTATTAAAATCAAACGGATATTTTGGATTGACGGATGAAGGGATCCTGACCATCTATAACGGCAGGCCGGACAAAAGCCGCATCATCCAGTCTTTTTTTCAGATTGATATAAGAAAGCTTGAAAGCAAGAAAAGGGAACAGCTCGAAAAGGGCATCCCTATCATGACGAAGAACAGATATGTAGAGGTGCTGGAGGCCTTTCAGTTCTATTCAAAAAGCGGAATCGGCCAGTAGCAAATACAAATGCGGATAAAAAAGAAGCCCTGGACCTATTGGCCAGGGCTGGTTTCATTACTTTTCATAGCCTGTTACTACATAAGTGTCGTCTTTCATTTCAACTGTATACACTGCATTTTCGGCAGTTGTCACAGTGGCTTTGTCTGCGTCGCCTTCAATCTTGACGTCTTCCTGCGTTGTATCAAGGATAGAAGGATTGAAGAATGGCTCAGTATTGACAATCATCTTGCCATCTTCAGATTTCTGATCTGTAGCATAGTGTGCATACATTTCTTTTGCCAGGTCTTCGCTGTAGTATTTAGACAGGAAAGCGGCTGCAGAGCTTTCATCAGCAAAGCTTGAGTTAATGACGATCGTTTCTTCATCGGCAGCTGTTTCTTTGTTGAAAACCTCGTTTACCTTCAGCTCTGCGATGCGGATGCTATTGTAGATCTTTGATTCAGCAGCCTCATTCAGCTCAGCAGTTTTTTCTTCGGTGCCTTTTTCCTCTTTGCTTTCGTCTTCATTTGAAGAGCAGCCGGCAACAGCGAATAATAGTGTGAAAATTGCTAAAAGAGATAATAGTTTCTTCAATTAAGTGACCCCCAGTCATTTTTTAAAACCTCTCATATTATATAGAAATAACCCTGAAAATTGCAACTTTTTTCTTCGGCAAATCTTTGTAGTATGATAGAATGAGGTACAGAAAATTTGGGGAGCGAGACATTTGTTTGAATATATAAAAGGCACGGTCGAATTTATCGGCCCTGAATACATAGTGGTTGAAAATAATGGCTTAGGCTATCAGATTGCCACTCCCAACCCATTCAGCTATTCCAATAAGCAGGGCGGGGAAATCCAGATCTTCACCTATCATTATGTGAGGGAAGATATTTTCGCTTTATACGGGTTCCATTCCCGCGAGGAAAAAATGCTGTTTACAAAGCTGCTGAACGTTTCCGGCATCGGCCCTAAAGGCGCCCTTGCCATCCTTGCTTCCGGAGAGCCCGCACAGGTCGTCCAGGCGATTGAGGATGAAGATGAAGCGTTCCTTGTCAAGTTCCCGGGCGTTGGCAAAAAAACGGCGCGCCAGATGATCCTTGATCTGAAAGGCAAGCTGCAGGATGCCATTCCGGACTTCTTTCCCAATCTGTTCAATCCTGATGCGGCCAAGCCTGCTGCCACAGGAAGCGCTGCTCTTCTTGAGGAAGCCATCCTGGCACTCAGGGCGCTCGGCTATTCCGAAAAAGAAGTCAAGCGCATCAAACCGGCATTGGAAAAAGAGAAGCTTACAACAGATGAATATATTAAAAAAGGCTTGCAGCTGCTGCTTAAGTAGGACGGAAGTCTCCTATTGCAGTGCTGGCAGCCAAGGGGTGAATACAGCTTATGGAAGATCGGATCATTTCCGGCGAAGCGGACCTTCAGGATGTTTCCTTTGAGCAGAGCTTGAGGCCGCAGACGCTGAGGCAATATATCGGGCAGGATAAAGTGAAGGAAAACCTGGAGGTCTTCATCCAGGCTGCCAGGATCCGCGGAGAGACTTTGGACCATGTCCTTCTTTACGGCCCCCCGGGACTCGGAAAAACGACGCTGGCCGCAATCATAGCCAATGAAATGGGGGTCAATCTCAGGACAACCGCCGGCCCTGCCATTGAAAGGCCGGGGGACCTGGCCGCCATACTGACTGCGCTGGAGCCGGGTGATGTCCTCTTCATCGATGAAATCCACCGGCTGCCGCGTTCGATAGAAGAGGTGCTGTATCCGGCGATGGAGGACTTCTGCCTTGATATCGTCATTGGCAAAGGGCCGAGTGCGAGGTCGGTCAGGCTCGACCTGCCTCCGTTCACTCTTGTGGGGGCGACCACGAGGGCCGGTTCGGTATCAGCGCCGCTCAGAGACAGATTCGGTGTCCTCTGCCGGCTTGAGTATTATAATGAAAGCCAGCTTAAGAATATTGTTTCAAGGACGGCCGATGTCCTTGAGACAAGCATAGACGATCAGGCAGCTTCTGAAATTGCCAGGAGATCGCGGGGGACTCCGCGGATCGCCAACCGCCTCCTGAGGCGGGTAAGGGATTTTGCACAGGTCAAAGGGGACGGCAGCATCGATGCTGTCCTTGCCCATGATTCACTTGAGCTTCTGCAGGTCGACCGTTTAGGCCTTGATCATATTGACCATAAATTATTAAGAGGGATCATCGAGAAATTCCGCGGCGGGCCAGTCGGGGTCGAGACGATAGCAGCTACGATCGGGGAAGAATCGAATACGATCGAAGATGTATATGAACCATACCTGCTTCAGATCGGCTTTCTGCAGAGAACCCCAAGGGGGAGGATTGTGACGCATCTTGTCTACCAACACCTTAACCTTGAACTGCCCGGGGAATGAAGCTCGACTTATTGAGTAATTAAAGACGGTTTAAAAAAACAGATAGGGTGAAACACCATGAAAGTAGAAATGTTTGATTTTCATTTGCCTGAGGAGCTGATTGCACAGACTCCTTTAGAAGACAGGACGAGCAGCCGGCTGATGGTGCTCAATAAAGAAAACGGTGCACTTCAGCACGAAACGTTTAAAAAGCTGCCTGACTATTTGAACGCGGGCGACTGCCTTGTGCTCAATGATACGAGAGTGCTGCCGGCAAGACTGTTTGGCGCCAAGGAAGGAACCGGCGCAAAAATTGAAGTCCTGCTTCTCAAGCAGCTTGAGGGAGATGTGTGGGAAACCCTCATAAAGCCGGCTAAAAGAGTCAAGGAAGGAACGAGGATCGAATTCGGCAACGGCCTTCTGTCAGCTGTCTGCACCGGTACGGAAGAGCAGGGGGGAAGACTGCTGAAGTTCGACTATGAAGGCATATTTTATGAGGTGCTGGAACAGCTTGGGGAAATGCCCCTGCCGCCTTATATCAAGGAGCAGCTGGATGACCGCGAGCGGTACCAGACTGTATATGCAAAAGAAAGGGGATCGGCTGCCGCCCCGACTGCCGGGCTTCATTTTACCGAAGAACTGCTGGATGAAATCAGGGCAAAAGGTGTCCATATTGCGTTTATAACCCTCCATGTAGGGCTTGGGACTTTCAGGCCTGTCAGTGTTGAGGATATCCATGAGCACAGTATGCATGCCGAGTACTACCAGGTGACAGAAGGCACCGCCAGGCTTCTGAATGAAGTCAGAGGAAATGGCGGCAGGATCATCACTGTCGGCACGACCTCCACACGGACGCTTGAAACGATTGCAGCTGCCAATGAAGGCAAGTTCGAGCCAGGAAGCGGCTGGACAAGCATCTTTATCTACCCTGGCTATGAGTTCAAGGCGATCGATGGGATGGTCACCAATTTCCACCTGCCCAAATCGACCCTGATCATGCTGATCAGTGCCCTGGCAGGCCGGGAAAATGTGCTTAACGCCTATAATGAGGCAGTGAAGGAGCGCTACCGCTTTTTCAGCTTTGGAGACGCCATGCTGATCATTTAGCATGGATTATGGAAGGAGAACGAATAACTTGACAGCAATACGGTATGAACTGATAAAAACCTGCAAACAGACAGGGGCGCGGCTCGGACGGGTGCACACCCCGCACGGATCGTTTGAAACGCCAGTCTTTATGCCAGTAGGAACACTGGCCACTGTTAAGACTATGTCGCCGGAGGAAGTGGCAGGCATGGGTGCCGGGATCATCCTCAGCAACACATATCACCTATGGCTACGCCCGGGTCATGATATTATCAAGGAAGCAGGCGGCCTCCATAAATTCATGAATTGGGATGGCAGCATCCTGACAGACAGCGGGGGCTTCCAGGTATTCAGCCTCAGCCAATTCAGGAAGATTGAAGAAGAAGGAGTCCACTTCCGGAACCACTTGAACGGGGATAAGCTGTTCCTTTCACCGGAAAAAGCGATGGAAATCCAGAATGACCTTGGTTCTGACATCATGATGGCCTTTGATGAATGTCCTCCTTATCCGGCTACATATGAGTATATGAAGAAATCAGTGGAGCGGACATCGCGCTGGGCAGAGCGATGCCTGAATGCCCATGGACGTCCGAATGATCAGGGCCTCTTTGGGATCGTCCAGGGCGGCGAATACGAAGAATTGAGGAAGCAGAGTGCCCGCGATCTTGTATCTCTGGACTTCCCTGGTTATGCAGTGGGCGGCCTCTCTGTCGGCGAGCCTAAGGATGTCATGAACAGGGCGCTGGAATTTACGACGCCGCTTCTTCCGGCGGATAAGCCTCGCTATCTGATGGGGGTTGGATCTCCGGATTCCTTGATTGACGGAAGCATAAGGGGCATCGACATGTTCGACTGCGTCCTTCCTACACGGATTGCCCGCAACGGGACACTGATGACAAGCAATGGGCGCCTTGTCGTCAAAAATGCCAAATTTGCACGCGATTTTGGCCCGATTGATGAAAATTGCGACTGCTATACATGCCGTAATTACAGCAGGGCCTATATCCGCCACCTGATTAAATCCGACGAAACATTCGGCATACGACTTACAACTTACCATAACCTTTATTTTCTGGTAAACTTAATGGAACAGGTCAGACAAGCAATCCGCGAAGATCGCCTGGGTGATTTTAGAGAAGAATTTTTCGAACGTTATGGTTTCAATAAACCGAATGCGAAAAATTTCTGATACATGAAAGGGGTGAAAAGAAGGAATGGATATTATAGGTACATTAGGACCATTATTGCTGATGTTCATCTTATTTTATTTCCTGCTTATCCGTCCGCAGCAAAAGCGCCAGAAATCTGTGCAGCAGATGCAGACGGATCTGAAAAAGGGAGATAAGGTTGTGACGATCGGCGGCCTCCATGGCATTGTCGATGCCATCGATGAGGATAAGATTGTCATCAAATGCGGTGACGGCAGCAGACTTACATATGATCGCGCTGCGATCAGGGAAGTACGGGCAGCAGCCGAAACAACATTGGCGAAATCATAATTAAAAAAAAGAAGCAGGCAATTGTGCTGCTTCTTTTTTACTGCCTTTTGTAAACTAAAGCGTTTTGGTTTAAGGCTTCTATGCTGACCTGGGTTTAGAAGATATGTTGACCCCCAGGATCCCGCCCATCATGCACACCAGCAGGAAGCATGTATGATAAATCGTCTGTTCAGCGGAAAACAGGCTGTCATGCCCAAGATATTGGAACAGGAAAATGATCAGTGTATACATCGCACCTGTCAGCCCGCCCAGCAGCCAGCCTTTCTGCTTTCCTTTTCCCCCGGAAATGAAGCCTCCGGCAAAGAGCGATATGAAAGCCAGGATTTCTGCGGGAAGCTTTATGGATGACTCGTCCATAGAAGTGAATTTCAAGAGCAGCGAGAAAACCAGGCTGCTGGCAATCGCAATGATAAAGATGCTTCCTATTCCGTATAGCACCGCACTTCCCATATGTTTAGATTCTTCCATTGATCTCCTCTCCCTTCAAACGATAAATCCTAGTACAAGCATATTCGCGGCAGCAGCTTTTTAGAATAAAATATTTTGGCATGATGTAAGGCTTTTTTCGGAATATAAGGCTGTGTTAGGCATTGCTGCTGATCTTGGGCTCAAGCGTGTAACAACCGGATTCACACGCATTTCAGCTCATCTGGCTTTAATGAGGCCAACAACACCAACAGAGCCAAATGGAAAAAGCTTTCTTAATGACAGTCCTGGACGTGAGCATACTAATATTGGAATGTGATGAAAGAGGAGGAGGCAGTTTTGGCAGAATATCTGATAATCATTGTGAGGACACTTTTTTTATATGGGGTCATCCTCCTGATTTTTCGGCTGATGGGCAAGAGGGAAATTGGCGAACTGAGCGTGCTGGATTTAGTGGTATATATCATGATTGCCGAAATGGCAGTGGTTGCGATTGAGAATCCTAATGGCAGCCTGGTGAAAAATATACTTCCAATGATGCTCCTGATGGTTATACAGATCGTGCTGGCCATCCTTTCTCTCAAAAGCAAAAAATTCAGGGATATCGTGGACGGCAAACCTTCCATCATCATCAATCAGGGGAAAATCGATGAAAATACGATGAGGCAGCAGCGATATAACTTCGATGATCTCCTCACCCAGCTGCGGGATAAAGATATCAAAAACATAGCAGATGTCGAATTTGCAATCCTTGAGCCTTCAGGCAAGCTGTCTGTGTTTCAAAAGGATAACATGAAAGGCAGCGACATAGACCATCCTCTGATCATAGACGGAAACCTCCAGGAAGCCAATCTCGCTTCTGTCCATAAGTCGCGCCAGTGGCTGACAGAACAGCTGAAGAAAAAAGGCTATGATGAAATCAAGCAGATATCTTTTTGCAGCTACTCTAACGGAAACCTTTATATCGACCCTATCAATGAAAAATAAAACGATCAAAAAAATGGCGTTCAGGACGCCATTTTTATTTTGCATCATTTCCAGGCAAACTTTGAAAGCGGCGGGCCGATGACCGGGATCCGCAGTATATCTTCCTTGGTGATCAGCCTGAAGATGAGCAGGAAAATCAAGTACAGTGTTCCCATGATCAGTGTGGATATGACAACCTTGAAGGCCAGAAACATCCCCCCGGGCAAAATGCTGAAGGCGGTATGGCCTCCCCAGCCGGCCAGGCCCATGACGACAAAGGTTTTGACATAATCCATGATATAAAAAGTAAACGAGATTGTTTTCAGTACGGTTGCGAAATGGAGCAGTGTGACAAGAACAAATCCGACCAGTATGCCGAGAGCCACCCCGTTTATGCCGAATGCCGGCTGGCTGGCTAGCAGGAAAATGACCGCGATCTTGACAATCGATCCGATCAGGCTGTTGATCATCGCTGCCCTTGCGAGATTGAGTGCCTGCAAGGTGGCTTGAAGCGGCCCCTGATAGTAGTAAAACAGAAAGAAAGGAGCCATAAGCTTAATGAACTGGTCTCCGTTCGAACTTCCATACATGACCTCCATTAAAGGGCTGGCCAGGACATAGAGAAGAACGACTGCCATCCCCCCTGTAATAAATGAAAAACGGAGCGCCTGCTGGAGCCTGTGCTCAATCAGCTTCATATCCTTTCTGGAGTTGGCTTCGCTGATTGCCGGGACAAGCGAGGTGGAAAGGGAGTGCGTGACAAATGACGGCAGCATGAGCAGCGGCATGGCAAAGCCTGTCAAGGCACCGTATTGCTTTGTGGCTGCAATGGCGGCCACTCCGGCAAGTGCAAGGCTGTGCGAAACGACGATCGGCTCAAAAAACCAGGCGATCGAGCCGATCATCCGGCTGCCGGTTGTCGGCAGGGCAATCTTCATTAAATCGCTGAAAGTGCTTTTGCCGGATTGGACGTATCCAAAGAAGTTCTTTCTCAGCCTGAATCTTTTCTTCAGTTTAAAAGCTGCCACAAGATAAAGAAGGGAAACCAGTTCCCCGATCACAGAAGCAAACATCGCAGCGGCGGCAGCATACTCTATGCCATAAGGCAGGAAAGTCTTCGTCAGCAGCGCGATGAGCCCGATCCGGACAATCTGTTCAAGAACCTGTGAATAAGCAGCAGGCTTCATGTTCTGCCTTCCCTGAAAATATCCCCTTATGACAGAAGATACAGCTACAATCGGCACGATGGGCGCAATGGCGAGCAGCGGCAAATGTGTCCTTGGGTCAGTAAAAAGAGTTTCAGATAAAATTGGAGCGAGCAGAAACAATGCCGGCGTGAAAATGGCAGAAAGAGAAATGGTCACAGCGAGAGATACAGCCAGGATTTTTTTGATTTTTGCCGTATCGCCCCTGGCTTCTGCTTCTGCTACATTTTTGGAGATGGCAACAGGCAGGCCAAGCTGCGTGATTGTGATGACGAGAATCAAAGTGGGGAAAGCCATCATATATAAGCCGACGCCCTCTTCGCCGATGAAGCGGGCAATCACAATCCGGTTAATGAATCCAAGCACTCTTGTCACCAGTCCGGCAGCCAGTAAAATAATCGTTCCTCTTAAAAACTTCGACATCCTGTTCCCTGCCTTCTCAAAATAGGTATAATCATATACAATTAACTATATGCCGCAATTAGGACAAAGCATGACAAGTTATCTTGATTTTTCTATTTCTGATAGAACAGCGGGGGAGGAGCCTTATTGATGAAAGGCCATGCATATGAAAAGTTCCGCAAGCAGGTGCAGCCTGCACTGCAAAGCAAGCTGGAGGAATTCCGGCTGCTTAATTACGGAGCTGTTGCAGAAGAAGAGTTTTGGAGATATCTGACTGAAAAAAAATGGCGGAGACCGGATGAAGATGCCAGACTATTCAAAATAGTGAACGGTATCATGGAAGTCAAAGCGGCTGATTATTTCAGCTATGCAACGGTCGAGGCTTTCAAAGGAAAAGGCCTTGCGGAATTGAGCGAAGAAGACAGAAGGAAGCTGCTGGAATAGGGATAGAGCTGTAAGCAGTGATTGCTGTATGCACAATTCTTTTTTTTGCAGTAATAGCCATTTTATTATGAAGGGACAAATTGACAGCCATTCCATTCTATTTCATAATGGATATGTTGGTTTTTTCGGTCTATTTATAATAAAGCTGCCCGCAAAGGCGTCTTCAAATAGAAGGCCGTCCAGCGGAGCACGCTTTAAGATTGCAAGCAGCACCCGGCGCTGCAGGATACTCCTTGCGGGAACGCCTGCATAGCCGGAAGTTTAAGGGGGATATAACAGCACAATGGTAAAGCGCAGCAGGATTGTTGCCTTCTTCCTGATTGTCATTCTGATCGGCAGTCTGATGGGGGGCACAACCAAAAACATACTGAATAATATCAAGCTCGGCCTGGATCTTCAGGGCGGCTTCGAGGTACTTTACGATGTAAGTACCAAAGATGACAAGGAAGTAACTAGAGAGGTGCTGAACAGCACAGCTGAAGCGCTGGACAGGCGTGTCAATGTCCTGGGCGTCAGTGAGCCGAGCATCCAGATCGAGGGCGATACCCGCATACGCGTGCAGCTGGCCGGTGTCGATGATCAGAATAAAGCCCGTGAATTGCTTTCCACTGAAGCCAATCTTTCCTTCAGGGATGTTAATGACCGTGAAATGATGAATGGATCCGACCTTGTAGAAGGCGGAGCAAAACAGACATTTGATGAAAATGGCAAGCCAAGCGTTTCCTTGACGCTGAAGAGTGCCGAAAAGTTCAAGGAAGTGACCCAGGAAATCGTCAACATGGGATCGCCTAATAACCTGCTGGTCATCTGGCTGGATTATGAAGAAGGCGATTCTTTCAAAGAAGAATCACAGAAAGAAGATCCGAAGTACCTTTCTGCCCCGCAGGTCAGCCAGGTATTCAATCAGGATACTGTTTCGATCGTCGGGAATTTTACCCTTGAAGAAGCAAAAACACTTTCTTCCCTGCTGAAGGCGGGAGCACTGCCTGTGGAACTGACCGAGGAATATTCCACGAGTGTCGGCGCCAAGTTTGGTGAAGATGCCATGCAGAAAACTATTACAGGGGGAATCATCGGCATTCTTGTCATCTTCCTGTTCATGCTGGTGTTCTACCGGTTCCCGGGTTTAATTGCAACCATAACATTGTCCATATACATTTATCTGGTCCTGCTTGTCTTCGACTGGATGAATGGTGTACTGACGCTTCCGGGTATTGCCGCACTGATCCTCGGGGTCGGCATGGCAGTAGATGCGAATATCATCACCTATGAAAGGATCAAGGAAGAGCTGAAGGTCGGAAAGTCAGTCAAATCGGCATTCCAGGCAGGAAATAAAAATTCGCTTTCTACAATCCTTGATGCCAATATCACTACCATTCTTGCCGCAATCGTTCTGTTCCTTTACGGGACAAGCTCAGTCAAAGGATTTGCCACCATGCTTATCCTCAGCATCCTGGCCAGCTTCATCACCGCTGTCTACGGTTCGCGCCTGCTGCTTGGCTTGTGGGTGAACAGCAGGATCTTTACGAAAAAGCCATCCTGGTTTGGGGTCAAGAAGAGTGAAATCAAAGATATTGCCGAGAACTATGACACGCTTGACCTGCCTACTAAATACGACCGGTTTGATTTTGTGGGGAACCGCAGGAAGTTTTTCATCTTCTCGATTGCCATGGCTGTTGCCGGCATCATCGCCATATCTGTATTCAAGCTGAATCTCGGCATTGATTTCGTAGCGGGGACAAGGGTTGAAATCCAGACAGAGCAGACTTTGACAAAAAGTGAAATCCAGGAAGAGCTCAGCGCAGTCGATCTTCAGACAGATGATGTCATCATTTCAGGAGATGACGGAGAGGTCGGGGTGGCCCGATTCAAGGATCCGCTTGGCAAAGATAAGATCGCTGAGCTGAAAGATCACTTTGCTGATGTATACGGCGGGGAGCCTAATGTCAGCACCGTCTCTCCTACAATCGGGAAAGAACTTGCAAAGAATGCTTTCTATGCTGTGCTGATAGCTTCTATCGGCATCATCATTTATGTGACGATCCGATTTGAGATTTACATGGCGCTCGCAGCTGTCATTGCCCTGCTGCATGATGCATTCTTCATCATCGCCCTGTTCAGCATCATCCGCTTTGAGGTGGATATCACTTTCATTGCGGCAGTACTCACAATCGTGGGTTACTCAATCAATGATACGATTGTAACGTTTGACCGGATCCGGGAAAACATGCATAAAAAGAAAAGGCTCAAAACCTTCGATGATATTGCGGAGGTTGTCAACAAGAGCTTGAGGCAGACGCTCGGACGTTCTGTGAGTACTGTAATTACGGTCGTCATCGCCGTTATCGGCCTGCTTGTATTCGGCAGCGAATCGATCCGCAGCTTCTCATTCGCACTGCTTGTCGGCCTTGTAGCCGGAACCTATTCTTCACTCTTCATTGCTTCCCAGCTGTGGCTTGTATGGAAAAATAAAGAGCTTAAGAAAAAAGGCGTCATCAAAACAGAAAAAGTAAAACGCAAAGAATCAGACGAGCCGCAGGTCTGATCAGTTTCAAAAAAACACAGGAAAACTTTTCCTGTGTTTTTTCCTGTTTTAACCCTTAAGTGCTTTTTGATTGCCGATTTTCGGATACACTATAAATAATCAAACTGCGGGGAAGGAAGTTGAGACTTGGATACTAACAAAGATCGTTTTAAACAGGCTGAATTTGCAGCCATGGTCGGCATTGTCGGAAATATCGTTCTGGCCATCCTCAAGTATGTAGTAGGAGTATATGCCAACAGCCGGGCGCTGATCGCGGATGCGGTCCACTCGGCTTCAGACATTGCCGGGTCATTTGCCGTGTATATAGGGCTTAGGGCTGCAAAGCAGCCGCCGGATGAGGATCATCCTTATGGCCATGGAAAAGCAGAATCAATTGCCGCCATCATCGTTGCTGTCCTGCTGATGCTTGTGGGATTTGAAATCGGCAAGTCTTCCTTTGAGGCTTTCTTCCATCCAATCGAGCCGCCCAAAGCAATAGCTATCGTCGCCGTCCTTATTTCCATCATTGTAAAAGAAGCGATGTTTCGTTATAAGTATAAATTGGGAAAAAAGCTTAATAGTGATGCATTAATCATCAATGCATATGAGCATCGTTCAGATGTTTATTCATCCATTGCCGCCCTGGCGGGGATCGGGGCGGCTGTCATCGGAGGGAAAACCGGAATCGGATGGCTGGAGTATGGAGATCCTGTTGCAGGGCTTCTGGTCTCACTGCTCGTCATAAAAATGGCATGGTCCCTCGGCAAAGAATCGATTCACAATACATTGGACCATGTGCTTCATGATGAGGATACGGAAGAACTGCGCAAGGCAGTTCTATCTGTTCCGGAAGTGAAAGAGATCAATCAGCTGCATGCAAGGGAGCATGGCCATTATGTCATCATAGACCTGAAGATAGCAGTCGACCCCCATATGACAGTCGAGGAAGGACACAGGGTGGGAAAGGAAGTTAAAGAGAAGCTGATGAACCAGAAGAATGTGCATAATGTCTTTGTGCATATCAACCCTTACAATCCCGGCAATCCAGATTAAAGAAGGGAGAGATGTGGAGTGAAAGTTCAATGGGCCTTGATATTTGGGATTCTTTTTGCACTCATTGTCGCGGTATTTGCTGTTATTAATGTGGATCCTGTTACAGTCAACTATGTTTTCGGAGAAAGTGAATGGCCGCTTATCCTGGTCATCCTTGGCTCTGTGCTGATGGGGGGCCTTATCGTCGGGCTCGTCGGTGTGTTCAGGGTATTTGCCCTTCAGCGGAAGGTGAGATCGCTTGAGAAGGAGAAGGCAGCGCTTCAAGCCGGTGCTGAAAAGGAAATCGCAGAATCAGCGGCAGACAGTGACGAAGATTATTTGAAAAGAGACATTCATTAGAAGGAAGCAGCCTTGCTGCTTCCTTTATTTTCTGCTGCCGGCCGGCCCCAGGAATTCATTGAATCCCGGTACTCCCTCTTGTATAATAGAAAAGCTGAGGGGTGAACGTATGTTAAAGTCAAAAACAAGATGGATTGTTCGTCAATCGGATAATGAAAAAGCTGACACACTGATCAGCGAATTGAAACTCAGTCCAATTGTGGCATCATTATTAGTGAATCGGGGGCTCGATACTCCTGAATCGGCACAGAACTTCCTGTATGGACAGAATGGGGAATTCCATGATCCTTTCCTCATGGCCGGGATGGATGCCGCAGTCTCACGAATAAATAAAGCGATAAACGAAAATGAACCGATTTTAATATATGGAGATTATGATGCAGACGGAGTCACAAGTACCTCTGTTATGATGATAACGCTCCGCAGCCTTGGTGCGAATGTAGATTTCTACATACCTAACCGGTTTACGGAGGGATACGGCCCGAATGAAGGGGCTTTTAGGCATGCAGCTGAAATGGGCATCAAGCTGCTCATTACAGTGGATACTGGAATATCAGCAGTCCATGAGGCGTCCATTGCCAAAGAACTGGGCATGGACCTGATCATTACCGATCATCATGAACCCGGGCCGGTTCTCCCGGAGGCCCTGGCTATTATCCACCCGAAGCTTGAGGGAAGCCTTTATCCTTTCCGCGAGCTTGCCGGAGTGGGCGTGGCCTTTAAGGTAGCTCATGCCTTATTGGGAAAACTTCCTGAGGAGCTTCTGGAAATTGCCGCTATAGGAACCGTGGCTGACCTGGTATCGCTGAAAGGAGAGAACAGGCTCCTTGTTCAGAGAGGGATCAAGAAGCTTAAGGCGACTAAAAGAGCTGGCCTGCTCTCATTATTCAAGCTGGCCAATGTGGAGCAATCTGCAGTGGATGAAGAAACAATCGGATTCATGCTGGCTCCAAGGCTGAATGCGGCCGGCAGGCTGGACAGCGCTGATCCAGCCGTTCAGCTGCTGCTGACAGAAGACCGGGAAGAAGCCGCTATGATTGCTGAAGAAATTGACAGCATGAATAAAGAAAGGCAGTCAATTGTCAGCCGTATTGCTGAAGAGGCAGTCAAAGAAGTCGAGGAAAAATACCCGGCAGGGGAAAATTCCGTCCTGGTTATCGGTAAGGAAGGCTGGAATGCAGGAGTGATCGGGATCGTCGCCTCCAGGCTTGTTGATAAGTTCTACAGGCCGGCCATCGTCCTCAGCTTTGATAAAGAAAAGGGGACGGCAAAAGGGTCTGCCAGAAGCATTGCCGGATTTGATTTGTATAAAAATCTGTCAGCCTGCAGGGACATCCTGCCCCATTTCGGTGGTCACCCGATGGCTGCAGGGATGACGCTTGGGCTCAGTGATGTGGAAGAGCTGAGGGAAAGGCTTAACAGCCTCGCGAAGGAGCAGCTTAGCGACGAGGATTTTATACCGGTCGCAAGCCTCGACGCCGAGGTAACTGTTGAAGATATCACCCTGCCGGCGATTGAACAAATGCAGCTTCTTTCCCCCTTTGGAATGGACAATCCTAAACCGCGCGTCCTGATTAAGGATGCCCCGATCGCCAGCATGAAAAAGATCGGCTCCGGCCAGAATCACTTGAAAATGGCACTTGGTGAAGGTTCATCCTCTTTGGACGGAATCGGGTTCGGCCTTGGGGAGCTGTTCCATCATATTTCGGCAGATTCCCGGATATCCGTGATTGGTGAATTATCTATAAATGAATGGAATAATATAAGAAAACCGCAAATTTTTATGCACGATTTGTCTGTCGCTGAATGGCAGCTTTTTGACCTGAGAGGGATCAAGAGATTTGAACAGCTGAAGGAACTCCTTCCTGAAAGCCGGACAAAGTGGATTTGCTTTGAGGGCCAAAACCGTGAAAAGATTTCCTCATTGCCGGAGGCAGCAACGTTCTTTATAAACACCGAGGCGGAAGCGGAAGCACTGGCCATCGAAGAGGAGCATATAGTCCTTGTGGATTTGCCTCCTTCGAAGCAGGTCCTGGAAAAGCTCCTTCGCGGCAAAGCCCCTGCCAGGATCTATGTCCACTTTTATAAAGAAGAAAGCGATTATTTCAGTACGATCCCGAACAGGGACCATTTTAAATGGTTTTATTCGTTCCTGGCCAAAAGAGGCCAATTCGACATAAGGAAATTCGGGGACCAGCTGGCCAAACATAAAGGCTGGAGCAGGGAAACGATTGATTTTATGTCAAAGGTGTTTTTTGAGCTGGACTTTGCTAAAATGGAAAATGGGTTCTTAGCCCTTAATAAAGAAGCAAACAAGCGGGACTTGACAGAATCCCCGACATATCAAAGGAAGCATGCACAATATACCCTTGAAAATGATTTGCTGTATTCTTCATACCAGGAGCTGAAAAACTGGTTCGATGCAGTCATTCAAGGGGCGGTTCATACTGAGGAGGCAATGGAAGAATGGATTTGAAACAATATATAACGATAGTGGAAGACTGGCCAAAGCCTGGAATTAGATTCAAAGATATCACAACGCTTATGGATAATGGCGATGCCTATAAATATGCGACTGACCAGATCGTTCTGTATGCTAAAGAAAAGCAGATTGACCTGGTTGTCGGTCCGGAAGCACGCGGCTTTATCATCGGCTGCCCTGTTGCATATTCCCTCGGTGTAGGCTTTGCGCCTGTCAGAAAAGAAGGGAAGCTTCCTCGCGAGACGGTAAAGGTGAACTACGGCCTTGAATATGGAAAAGATGTACTGACCATTCATAAAGATGCCATCAAGCCGGGGCAGCGCGTCCTGATCACTGATGACCTGCTGGCAACCGGAGGCACAATTGACGCAACAATCAAGCTCGTCGAAGAGCTTGGCGGGGTTGTGGCCGGGATTGCATTCCTGATTGAATTAACCTACCTTGACGGCCGCAGCAAGCTTGACGGC
Organism: Bacillus sp. SRL543; assembly: GCF_984799205.1. Taxonomy (NCBI): domain Bacteria; kingdom Bacillati; phylum Bacillota; class Bacilli; order Caryophanales; family Bacillaceae; genus Bacillus; species Bacillus sp. SRL543. The sequence continues at coordinate 3,557,760 of NZ_OZ481794.1, read as the reverse complement.
TATGATATCCTTACATTAATGAATTACTGAGGCGCAGCCTCGGTAAATTGCTTTAAAAGAAGCGGCGCACCATTAAATGGTGTGCCGCTTTTCTTGGTATTTAGGAATTTTTAAATGTAAGTCTTGTGGATCATAATCAATTCTTGATCAACGTCCAGCAGCAGCCCCTGCCCCTCGAGATCACAAGCCGGGAGGTTTGGCTTGTGCTTGTCGGGGTGATCAATGCGCTTGTGCTTTTGTTCTTCTGCCAAATTCCTGCAGCAAAATAATAAAATCCGCCGAAAATAGAGCTTTTTCGACAAAAATCTTCTTTTCTATATAAAAATAACTTCCAATCCCTTTACATCCACGGTTTTTTTTTCGATAATAGTAACAATCATTCTTTTTTCTGTTAAATCATTAATGGAATGGTTGTAAACGGAGATATCAGGGAGAATCCGGGCAAGCTTGGATTCTTATTAAACTTTATATAGATAAAGGTGATTCTATGGCGAACGACCAGGTACTGACCGCCGATCAAGTCATCGAGAGGACAAGAGAATATTTAAATGAGGAGCATGCCGGAGTCGTGCGGAAGGCCTATGAATTTGCGAAACATGCCCATCGCGAACAATATAGGAAATCCGGGGAGCCATACATCATCCATCCCATCCAGGTGGCAGGCATCCTGGCCGATCTTGAAATGGATCCATCGACAGTTGCTGCCGGTTTTCTTCATGATGTAGTTGAAGATACGGAAGTCACGTTGGCGGATATTTCAGAGGCCTTTAATCCGGAAGTTGCAATGCTAGTCGACGGCGTGACAAAACTGGGGAAAATCAAGTATAAATCACAGGAAGAGCAGCAGGCCGAAAATCATCGGAAAATGTTTGTCGCCATGGCCCAGGATATTCGGGTCATCCTGATCAAGCTTGCTGACAGACTCCATAATATGAGGACGCTGAAGCACCTTCCTGCTGAAAAGCAGCGCCGGATCTCGAATGAGACGCTTGAAATCTTTGCGCCGCTTGCCCACCGCCTCGGCATCTCGAAAATCAAGTGGGAGCTCGAGGATACAGCACTCCGCTATCTCAATCCGCAGCAGTATTACCGGATTGTCAACTTGATGAAGAAAAAGCGTGCCGAGCGTGAGCTCTATCTGGAAGAAGTCATTGGCGAAATGAAAGGCAAGATGGATGAAGTGTCCATCAGATCAGATCTTTCCGGGCGGCCGAAGCATATATACAGCATCTACAGGAAAATGGCGCTCCAGAATAAGCAGTTCAATGAAATCTATGATCTGCTTGCCGTCCGCATCGTCGTCAACAGCATTAAAGACTGCTATGCTGTCCTCGGCATTATCCATACATGCTGGAAGCCTATGCCCGGGCGGTTCAAGGACTATATCGCCATGCCGAAGGCGAATATGTACCAGTCTCTGCATACGACGGTCATCGGCCCAAAGGGCGACCCGCTTGAAGTGCAGATCCGCACAACCGAAATGCACCAGATTGCAGAGTTCGGGATTGCGGCCCACTGGGCATATAAAGAAGGCAAAACGGTCAATGAGGGCTCTTCTTTTGAAGAAAAGCTGACATGGTTCAGGGAAATCCTCGAATTCCAGGATGATGCCGTGAATGCTGAAGAATTCATGGAGTCGCTTAAAATTGACCTTTTCTCTGATATGGTGTTTGTGTTCACGCCAAAGGGGGACGTCATCGAGCTGCCTTCAGGGTCTGTCCCGATTGACTTTGCCTATCGGATCCACTCGGAGATCGGCAATAAGACAATCGGTGCAAAGGTCAACGGAAAAATGGTCACCCTGGATTATAAATTGAAGACCGGAGATATCCTTGAGATCCTCACGTCCAAGCATTCCTATGGGCCGAGCAAGGATTGGCTGAAGCTTGCCCAGACAACACAGGCGAAAAATAAAATCCGTCAATTCTTCAAAAAGCAGCAGAAAGACGAAAACTTCGAAAAAGGCAAAGAGATGGTTGAAAAAGAAATCCGCAATATGGATTTTGACATCAAAGAAATCCTGACTGCAGAGAACGTCCGGAGAGTGGCTGAAAAATTCAATTTTGCCAGTGAAGAGGATATGTATGCAGCTGTCGGCTATAATGGCGTCACGGCTCTCCAGGTCGCAAATCGCCTGACCGAAAAATGGCGGAAAAAGCGTGATATGGAGCAGGAAAACGATATCTCCAATGCTGTTTCGGAATTGAAATCCTTCCCGTCGGTCAAGAAACGGGAATCAGGCGTAAGGGTTTCAGGGATCGATAATCTCTTGATCCGCCTGTCCCGCTGCTGCAATCCGGTGCCGGGAGATGAAATTGTCGGCTTTATCACAAAAGGCAGAGGGGTATCCGTACACCGCTCAGACTGCACCAATATCGATACTGCCGATGCCAAAGCAAGGCTCATCCCGGTTGAATGGGAAACAGGCCTTAATGATAAAAAAGAATATAATGTTGAAATTGAAATCAACGGCTATGACCGCCGCGGCCTCCTGAACGAAGTGCTGCAGGCCGTCAATGAAACAAAAACGAATATTTCTGCGGTATCAGGCAAATCGGACCGCAACAAAATGGCTACCATCAATATGTCGATCGCAATTACAAATGTCAGCCATCTGCAGAAAGTTGTGGACCGGATCAAGCAGATTCCTGATATCTATTCTGTCAGACGCATCATGAACTAAGGGGAATACAAAATGCGAGTTGTTGTTCAGCGAAGCAAAGAAGCGAGTGTCACAGTAGAAGGAAAGGCAGTAGGCAGCATTTCCCGCGGTTTTGTTTTGCTTGTGGGCGTCACTCATGAGGACGGGTTGAAAGATGCAGAATATCTGGCTGACAAAATTGCCAACCTCCGCGTCTTTGAAGATGAAGCAGGCAAGATGAACCAATCTTTGCACGATGTTGGGGGAGAAATCCTTTCTGTGTCCCAGTTCACTCTATACGGCGACTGCCGTAAAGGGAGAAGGCCAAATTTCAAGGAAGCAGCCAAGCCTGACCATGCCCTTCAAATCTATGAGGCATTCAACAAGCTTCTCAGGGAAAAGGGCATCAAAACAGAAACAGGGCAGTTTGGCAGCATGATGGACGTCAGCCTCGTGAATGACGGGCCGGTCACGCTGATAATAGAAAGCAAATGACAGTCTGAGAAGGCTGTTTTTTTTTGCACAAAAAGAGAGCCCTTCTCAATGGAAGGACTCTCTCTTGCTTAATATCCTTTAAAATACCTGGCCAGACCCTGGTATATGCCGGCTGCGGCTGCCTCCTGATACTGCGGGGAGGTAACAAGCATTTCTTCCGCCGGATTGCTCAGATATCCTAATTCAAGCAAAATGGCATTTTTATTATTTTCTCTGATGACGAAATAATCACCCGTCCTCACACCGCGGTCCTTCAGTTTAGTCTGGGCGGTCAGGGAACTGTGGACGCTCTCGGCGAGTGCCTTTTGGAATCCATGATAATAGTAAACGGTCATGCCGCGGACGCTTTTGTCACTGATGCTGTCATAATGCAGGCTGATGAAAGCATCGGCATTATGGTATGATGCAGAGCCAACCCTCGAGCTGAGCGGGATATAAGTGTCAGTGGATCTTGTTAAAATTACATTGGCGCCCGCAGCCTTCAGCTTGCTGTACAGAAGCTGGGCTGTTTTGATGGTGACGGTTTTTTCCTGGGTGCCCCGCGCTCCGGTTGTGCCATTGTCTCGGCCGCCGTGTCCGGGATCAAGGACGATGGTTTTCCCCTGGAGGTGAAGCTCCGCCCCCGGCTTTTCAATCTGGGGCAAGCTCCCGCTCAAGGAAACGATCCATCCGGCTACATAGCCTGCCTTCCCATCCATGCTGATTTTGTACCAGTCTTTCTCGCGGCCAAGCACTTCGAAGGATTCCCCTGCGTTGGCCAATTGGAGTACAGAGCTTCCAGTGCTGGCATCTTTTCTTATATTTGTTCCGTTATGTAGTATGGTGATGGTGCTGCCTTTTGCCGGTTTGCTGCCGTTGGCTGAGGAAACCTCGGACTTATCGAGATACCATGCTGCAATCCAGCCATATGAACCGGGCTTGTACTCAATTTTTGCCCAATTGTTCTTTTCTTCAATAATTGAATACGTTTCGCCTTTTGAAACCGATCCGATAACTTTCCCATTCAAGGAGCTTGAATCCCTGAGGTTCAGAGTCTGTGCTGTGACCGTTCCAGTCAATCCTCCTGCTGGCTTCCTGCTGCTGCCGGCACTCGGATTGGAGCTTTTGCTGCTTCCTGAAGAGGAAATGAACTCGCTGCTCACCCATGCATGATTTCCGCGGAAAATAATTTCCGTCCAGCTCCCGTTATTGGATACAATGCTGACTCTGTCACCGCTTTGAAGCTTTCCGAGGACCGTACCCTGTGTTCCGGGAGCGCTCCTGACGTTCAATGAATCGCCTGTGACCGTTCCTTCAGCTGACGCAGCGGCTTTGCTGCTTCCTGCCGTGATGAAATCTGCGGAGACCCAGCCATTCCCGAATGAGCCTGTGATCCTGACCCAGCTTCCCTCTTTTTCCATGATGTCGGCCTTTTGCCCTTTATTCAGGACAGCTATGACCGAGGCATTTGTTCCGGGATTTGACCTGACCCGCAATCCATTGGCCGTGACAGTCCCGCCGGAAGATACAGTGGCAGATTCTTTTTTGGCAGATTCCTTCACTGCCAGCCAGCCTGCAACCCAGCCTTTCGCCCCGCCGGAAAGGCTGAGCTGCATCCAGTCTCCGCTTTCTTTCAGGATCGGATAGCTGTCTCCCTTGTCTGCCTGTTTGACTATCGGGTAGCTGAGGCCCGGGCCGCTGCGGATATTTACTCCGCTGTCTGCGATCAATGCAGTCCCGCCGGACGCGGCTGTGCTTTCAGATGGCCTCCATACTCCCCCTGCCAAAAGGATGAAGCATAGAAATAGTAGTGTTTTGCTGCTTTTTAACAAAAAGTCCCCTCCTTTTGCAAAATCTTGGAGTGTATAAATATAAGTTCTATTTTAGAACATAAAACCCCTGCTGTTAATATCGGAATTTTGCTGTCCAATTTTAGCCATTAGCTGAAAAGGTAAAATAATTGGCTGCCAAGGGAATGTTCCGGGTGCTTTCAAGACATACTGAAAGAATAAAAAACTTTTTGGGTAGGGTGGTCTGATGAGATTTGGAGAAAAGGGCATGCATGCCCATGAGAACGGCAATCAGCTGTTTGGTGTAGACTTTCACGATTTCATCCAGAAGGAGCAGGGGTCCGGCATGTACGAACTTGCCTCGGAATTCGGCCTCAGCATCGGGGATGTCAGGAAGCTGAAGAGGAAGCTTGAGCGTTCTTAGAGCAGGTGCAGCCGGACCGGCAGAGTGAGTCTTCCGGAATTACTGTTACCGGCTCTTTTACCCCTTGACAATGGCTGAAATGGTCTTTATGATTAGATAAATAAAATCACTATTCATATTGAACACTGATGATGGAGAACAGTAGTTGAGAAATGTGTGAAAAGAGAGGAAATGCCCTGGGCTGAAAGCATTTCTGCATGGCAGCTTAATGAATGAACACTCCGTAGGATTCTCCCTGAAAAAGCTGACCGCTTTAGTAGGGGCTGAACGTTGACAGGCGTTAACTGTAAAAGTGGAAGTGCATGATGGTTATGCCTTCAATTAGGGTGGCACCACGGGATCTAACTCCCGTCCCTTGTATGGGAATACAAGGGACGGGAGTTTTTTGCATTTAGGAAAGCTTGGCGCATGTCCCGGGTGTGCCCTGTTAGTATACATAGAAATGCTAGGAGGAAACAGGATATGGCAATGAATATACCGAGAGGGACACAGGATATCCTTCCTGGAGAATCGGAAAAATGGCAGTATATTGAAGAAAAGGCGAGGGAGCTGTGCAGCAGGTTTCAGTACCAGGAAATCAGGACGCCGATTTTCGAGCACACCGAACTCTTCCTGAGAGGGGTCGGAGATACAACTGACATCGTGCAAAAGGAAATGTATACCTTCGAGGACCGCGGCGGGCGCAGCCTGACACTGAGGCCTGAAGGTACGGCACCAACTGTACGTTCTTTTGTCGAAAATAAAATGCATGGGTATGCCAGCCAGCCTGTGAAGCTGTATTATACCGGCCCGATGTTCCGTTATGAACGCCCCCAGGCAGGCCGCTTCAGGCAGTTTATCCAATTTGGGGTCGAGGCGCTTGGAAGCTCTGACCCTGCCATTGACGCAGAAGTCATTGCCCTGGCTATGGGCATCTACAAAGAATTGGGCCTTAAGAAGCTCAAGCTGGTCATCAACAGCCTTGGAGATAAAGAAAGCAGGAACAGCCACCGCGAGGCGCTTATTGCCCACTTCAAGCCGAGGATCGGGGAATTCTGCTCAGACTGCCAAAACAGGCTGGAAAAAAATCCAATGAGGATCCTGGACTGCAAAAAGGACAGGGAGCACGAATTGATGCAGACAGCACCTTCCATTCTTGATTATCTGAATGAAGATTCAAAAAAATATTTTGATAAAGTGCAGCGGTACCTGACGGATCTTTCTATTGATTTTACGGTCGATCCCAATCTCGTCCGCGGCCTGGATTATTATAACCACACCGCATTTGAAATCATGAGCGACGCTGAGGGCTTTGGGGCGATAACAACCCTTTGCGGCGGGGGGCGCTATAACGGCCTGACTGAGGAGATCGGCGGCCCGGAAGCGCCTGGCATCGGCTTCGCATTCAGCATTGAGCGCTTTCTGGCAGCTCTGGAGGCAGAAAACATCAAGCTTCCAATTAATGAAGGAATCGACTGCTATCTCGTGGCGCTTGGGGAAGAGGCAAAGGATTATTCTGTCGGCCTCCTGCATAAGCTGCGCATGGCCGGTTTCTCCGCAGAAAGGGATTATCTGGACAGAAAGATCAAAACACAATTTAAGGCAGCTGACCGTATGAACGCAAAATATGTAGCCGTCCTTGGGGAAGATGAATTGAAAGCAGGCAAGATCAATGTGAAGTCCATGGGAACCGGCGAACAGTCCGAAGTCAGCCTGGATTCATTCATAGACCAATTAAAAGAGCTAATAGGGGGTTAATGTATGTTTGGGAGAACATATTTCTGCGGAGAAGTAACAGAAAAAAGCATCGGTGAAAAAGTGACACTTAAAGGCTGGGTGCAAAAGCGCCGCGATCTGGGCGGATTGATTTTCATTGATTTGAGGGACCGCACAGGACTGGTACAGGTAGTGTTCAATCCTGAAACTTCCCCGGAGGCCCTTGCTTCTGCTGAAAAAATCAGGAATGAATATGTTCTGAGTGTTGAAGGAAAGGTTGTTGCCAGGGAACCTGGCACTGTAAACGAAAACCTGCCTACGGGTAAAATTGAAGTCAGTGCAGAAGCGGTAACAATCATAAATGAAGCGAAGACACCGCCGTTCGTGATCGCCGACCAGACTGATGTTTCAGAGGATGTGCGATTGAAATACCGTTATCTCGATTTCAGGCGTCCGGTCATGTTTGAGACCTTCAAGATGCGCCATCAGGTAACAAAGGCTGTCCGCGATTACCTGGACGGTGAAGGCTTCCTGGATATTGAAACGCCTATCCTGACGAAGAGCACACCTGAAGGCGCCCGCGATTATCTTGTTCCAAGCCGGGTCCATCCAGGTGAATTCTATGCTTTGCCGCAGTCGCCCCAAATCTTTAAGCAGCTGCTGATGGTCGGCGGAATTGAAAGATACTATCAGATTGCCCGCTGTTTCCGTGATGAAGATCTCCGTGCAGACCGCCAGCCGGAATTCACGCAAATCGATATTGAAACCAGCTTCATGAGCCAGGAAGACATCATTTCCATGACCGAGCAGATGATGACAAAGGTCATGAAAGAGGTGAAGGGCATTGATATCACACTGCCGATCCAGCGCATCACCTACCAGGAAGCGATGGACCGCTATGGCTCTGACAAACCGGACACCCGTTTTGCTATGGAGCTTGTCAATCTCTCTGAAACACTAAGCAATTCAGGCTTCAAAGTATTTGCAGGCGCGATTTCTTCCGGCGGGGAAGTCAAAGCAATCAATGTGAAAAGCGCTGCTTCCAAATACAGCCGCAAGGACATCGATGCACTGACAGAATTTGCTTCAAGATACGGTGCCAAGGGTCTGGCTTGGCTGAAAGCAGAAGAAGAAGGCTTGAAAGGGCCGATCGCGAAATTTGTTGCAGAAGAAGAGCAGGCAGCTATTAAAGAACTGCTGGGAGTCGAGACAGGAGACCTGCTTCTGTTTGTGGCCGATAAGAAAAGCGTCGTCGCTGACGCTCTTGGAGCCCTGCGGTCGAAGCTTGGCAAAGACCTTGGGCTGATTGACCAGTCCCTCTTCAATTTCCTTTGGGTGACAGAATGGCCGCTGCTTGAATTTGACGAAGAAGAAGGCCGCTATTATGCTGCCCACCATCCATTTACAATGCCAAACCGCGAAGACCTGGAATACCTTGATACAGATCCTACAAAGGTAAAGGCCCAGGCTTATGACCTTGTGCTGAATGGATATGAACTCGGCGGAGGCTCATTGCGTATCTTTGAACGCGAAATCCAGGAAAAAATGTTCTCTGTCCTCGGCTTCAGCAAGGAGGAGGCAAGGGAGCAATTCGGATTCCTGCTCGAAGCATTTGAATATGGCACTCCTCCGCACGGCGGCATTGCGCTTGGCCTCGACCGCCTTGTGATGCTGCTTGCCGGAAGCTCGAACCTTAGGGATACGATCGCTTTCCCGAAAACGGCAAGTGCAAGCTGCCTTTTGACCCATGCGCCTGGCGAAGTAAGCGAGGCCCAGCTGAACGACCTTCATCTGCAGCTTAAGCTGAAAAAAAGTGAGTAATTACCTATCCCTTATTCCTTGATACTGGCATGCGGGATATGATACTATACTATCAATAACAGAAGAGTCCTAATGTGTTCGTTGTTTCACCTGACATTTTGACCTAACATTATACCTTCGGGAGCCCGGATTTCCTTGCGGCGTAAACGCCTCTGGCTTAGGGGACTTACAAAAGCGGGAATAGGGCACCCACCTGCTGAGTGCGGGTTCAAAACGAAGGCATCCAAGGCGACGGCACAATTGGGACTCTTTCTTAATATGAATGCAAAACCATGCTGGAAAGCATGGTTTTTTATTGTCCACCGCTGCTAATTCCTATAGAAATACTTGTTTTTATAATGAAGTATGATATATTCATTATCGGGTAATAGATACATAAGAGATGAGGGGGCCATATGCGCTGAAAAAGCCCCTGATACTGGCATATTTATTCAAATAAATTTAATGGAGTTGAGATAGATGCTGCACCAATTTTCACGAAACGAACTTGCGATTGGCCGGGAAGGCCTTGAAACAATGAAAAACAGCACAGTGGCAGTCCTCGGGATTGGCGGGGTAGGATCATTTGCTGCAGAAGCATTGGCGCGTTCAGGAGTCGGGAAGCTGATTTTAATTGATAAGGACGATGTTGATATTACCAATGTCAACCGCCAGATCATTGCTTTGGTTTCGACTGTCGGGAAACCGAAGGCGGATTTAATGAAGGAACGCATTAAGGATATCAATCCGGACTGTGAAGTTATTGCATTAAAGATGTTTTACACAGAAGAGACGTATGAGGAAATCTTTGCATACGGTCTTGATTATGTAGTGGATGCCAGTGATACAATTTCTTATAAAATCCATCTGATCAAGGAATGCCTGAAGAGGGATATCCCGATGATTTCAAGCATGGGGGCAGCCAATAAAATGGATCCGACCAGGTTCCAGATTGCCGATATCTTTAAGACGCATACCGATCCGATTGCCAAGGTCATCCGCACACGTCTGCGCAAGGAAGGGATCCGCAAAGGGATTCCGGTTGTGTTCTCGGATGAAAGTCCGATTGTGATCCGTGAGGAGGTAAGGAAGGAAGTGGGCAAGGACGATGCCCCAATCCGCAAAGCGAAAATGCCTCCTTCCTCAAACGCATTTGTTCCTTCTGTAGCCGGACTGGTCATGGCCAGCTATGTGGTGAGGGATCTGCTGAAGGATATTAAGATTAGCAGGGTGAATGATAAATAAGGAACCATGTGGAAGAGCACTGCGGTTAATGCGGTGCTCTTTTATATTGGTCAAAAACGAATTTGTTTGCATTAGGAAAAAGTTCTCCTTTTTGAAGGGAGCTGTTGATTTGCGTTCCAGGCACTTCGCTTTCCGCGGGGCGGAGTTGAGCCTCCTCGGAGCAAGCTCCTGTGGGGTCTCAACTCTTCCGCTATTTCCCGCAGGAGTCTACGTGCCTTGCACTCCAATCAACAGGGTTTGATAAATTTATCGGCAGTCAAAAACAGTGGTCAATTCCGTTAGGTAGTATGAATAGGACATCATTCTCTATCTTTTGGTTCTTTGGGAAGGGAAAGAGCACTGCAGTGGATGTGATGCTCTTGCATTGCATGTTGCTGCGCATAAAATTGATTTTGCTTGCATTAGGAAAGAATCCTCCTTTTTAAAGGGGGCTGTTGATTTGCGTTCCAGGCACTTCGCTTTCCGCGGGGCGGAGTTGAGCCTCCCTCATGAAAACGACCGTTTTCTTATAATTGCTTTGTTTTACTCCCATTTCATCTCTTGACTATAAAGAAGGGGGACGGCGTAGATGAACATTTTCATCCAAATTTTTAAGAATTTGGAAGTGGACTTTGCGTCTCAATAGACCGGATATATCAATTACCAGTTATAGGAAGTAAATTGATAATCGCACCTTTGGATCTCCACTTACGACATGGTGGTGGACCCTCCCATTTCTCTCGGCGTCTATGCGCGCAAATTCCTTCGTTCGACCTAGCCATGTGTGGATGCCGGATATGCTCCTCGGGTGGGTCTATGCCCTAATGCTCGGAATGGTGACCGGCTTATCCGTGCTTCTTCTGTCTTGATTTAGAAACAGTATAAACAAACAATACAAGAAACGGAATTTGATTTAAACAGCTACCTGTACATCAGAGAAATGTGGGATATCATGAATCATGCGTTCTTCACTGAAAGAACACTCCCGTGTTCCAATCACAAACAGGATTTTGATCAGCTTACGGCCTAAGGCAATGTAGGACTGTTTCCCCGTTAGAGGGTTTTTAGCCCTGTTTTTGTAGTGATAATGGAGGGCTTTGAACCCTTTATTGTGACAGGCCAGCGGGCGGGCGACTTGATACAGAATGGCACGCAGTCTCCGCCTTCCGCGTTTGGTAATGGTTGTCTGCCCCTTGTGCTTGCCGGATTGGTTCATCTTCAGGTTGAGTCCCGCTAATTTAATAATTTGGCGTGGATCTCGGTAATTTGAGAGGTCGCCAACCTCGGCAAAGAAGCCAACGACGGTCATAGACCCGATGCCTCTGATGTCCATCATCCTCTCCGCCCCTGGAACCTGCCGCACCAGCTCCTCCAATTCTACTTTAAGGTCTTGGAGGCGTTCTGATAACCAATGATACTGATCCACAAGATATAGAATCTCCTTGCGGGCCATCCGGAGACCAGTGGTCATTCCAACGCTTGAGGCGGCCGCCTGCTTAAGGCGGGATATCTTCGACATTGGAGTATTCTGGGCCACCGGCTTTACTTCTTTAAGAAGTTCTTCTTCTGTCTTTTGCTGAATATCTTCGGGCAGATAACCGCACTTCAAGAATTGTAGCGCTGCTTTGCCGTTCCATTCTTTAAAGACTGTTAAGAATTCAGGGAAATACCGATCCAGCACATTATGCATTTGTGCTTTAATCGAAGACAGGTCCTCTTGAATCATGTCAAACAGTTTGATTCCTTCACGAAGCTCTGCATATAACCCCTCAGGTAAGATAGGTTCATGATAACGGCCCGCACGTATGACCTGGGCGATTACTTTGGCGTCCTTCGTGTCATTTTTGGTGGGGGAATCATCATCCAGCTCTTTCGATTTTTTGACCTTCATCGGGTTTACAACGACGGTTTTTTCCCCTTTAGCTTTAAGAAAATAGGCTAAATTCAACCAATAATGGCCTGTGGGCTCCATGCCTATCATCAAGTTTGGACGACCTGTTTCCTGGCTTAGTTGCCTTGCCCACTGAAGTAAAAGGTTGAATCCTTCTAACGAGTTAGGGAAAACTAGCCGTTTGGATAAATCGATACCGCGGTCATCAATGGCCCGGGCCACATGATTGTACTTGGCGATATCGATTCCAATGATCAGTGTGTGTTCATTAATTTGCCTAAGTCGTTCATTTTGTGTAATATCCATAGTAGAAGTCTCCCTTCGGTACTTAATTCGAGGTCATGCATGACACTCTCTATCGTACCAGGGGGACTTTTTTTATGCACATCGCAGAAATCCCGAAAAATAACCCAATTACTTTATTACAGGAATGCTCCTCGGAGCAAGCTCCTGTGGGGTCTCAACTCTTCCGCTATTTCCCGCAGGAGTCTGCGTGCCTTCCACTCCAATCAACAGGGTTCATAACTTATTTCGGCAGTTCAAAGATCGGCAGTCAATTCCAGTTAGATTCTTTAATATAGGCTCTTTTCGCATAGGTTGTTGCTATCTTGTCATCCTTATAAGACATGATAAAATACCTTTTCAGGGGGCGTTTTTTCCCCGCCCAGCCATAAAAGAGCTGACCTGTTCGGACTGATTGAGGGGATCATTGACAGGTTTAAAAATAAGCGGAGAAATTCCCTCTAATTTCAAAAAAGCTCTAAAAATAGCTCAAATAGACGGAGAAATTCCGTCTATCGTCTCAAAAAACAGGAAAATGGGCAACTTCGCTCTACTTAACCGAAAATTCTCCGCTTATTTACACCCACCCGTGCCATATTAAGCATCCTAACCGGAGAATCTCCGCTTATTTTAAGGCTTGCTGGCCACGAATTTGGAGGTAATACCATAAAATATAAATTGTTTATTATTATAATTAAAAGCAACAATCTTTACGAAAAAAGCCTAATACTCTTATTTTTTTGGGTTTGCTCATAAAGTTGTGTTCCTAACACTGCATTGATACGGTTTATGGTTTTAATGGAGCACTTTAACTCCAATACCTGCTTCCTCGGCCATGATCCCTGCTTCTTTTAGTATCCCGAACATTTCCTCATATTTCTGAAGGTATTCCTGAAGTTTTAAATGTTTGTCTTCTAATTCCTTTTCCAGAAGCTTGTTTCTTTCTGCGAGTTTGGCCGACTCCTCCTGTAGTTCTTTTTGTTCATTTATGAGCGGAATCAGGGACTGCAGCTTTTGAAGGAAAGCTATTCCCTTGCTGAGGCCCAGGGTGTCTCCGGGAACAGGGGCTTCACGATCGTCCTGCTTCACAGAAGGAGCGTCCTCATATTTCAGCAGACTGTTATATCTTGTCCTGCAGGCAGAAGCAGATCTTTCAAGCTTTTTGGCGGCATCCTCATAACTTGCCTTTTTCGTCCTCCCCAGGCTTTTCCCTTCTTCCAGTGCGCCAACCAGGATTTGGTCCTCTTCGCCAGTCCATTTTTTATTTTTTGCTGTCATGCTCCGCCCTCCTTTTCCTTTATTTCTTATCGTCACCTGCACAAATGATCTTATTCAACAAAAGGGGCTGTCCCTGTATGTGGACAGCCCTTTGTGAGGTGCGAGTCTTCATCTACTTTTGTTAAGCTTCTCATAAATAGCTGCGAGGGCCTGCTCAAATTTCCCGGTTGTTTTGGGCTCATAATAGATTTTGTTCTTTATTTTATCAGGCAGGTACTGCTGCTTTACCCAGCCTCCGGGATAATCATGCGGATATTTATAGTCGATTCCTCTGCCAAGCTCGCTGGCGCCTTTGTAGTGGGCGTCCTTCAGATGCTGGGGCACTTCGCCGCTTTTGCCGGCCCGGATATCGGCAATTGCTGCGTCAAGGGCAGAATAAGCTGAGTTTGATTTCGGAGACAGGCACAGTTCAATGACAGCATTGGCAAGCGGGATGCGTGCCTCCGGAAATCCGATTCTCTCAGCGGTTTCAATGGCTGCGAGCGTGCGGGCACCAGCCTGCGGGCTTGCAAGACCAATATCTTCATAAGCAATGACGAGCAGTCTCCTGCTGATGCTCACAAGATCACCGGCTTCAATCAGCCTGCCCAGATAATGAAGGGCGGCGTTTACATCGCTGCCGCGGATGCTTTTCTGGAATCCTGACAGCACATCATAGTGTGCATCACCGTCCTTATCATGGACAAAGCTTTTTCGCTGCAGGCATTCCTCGGCAGTTCCAAGACCAATCCGGATGACTTCTTTTTCATCTTTTTCTGTTGAAAGGACAGCCAGCTCAAGGGCATTAAGGGAGCTGCGCACATCCCCGTTGGAGGAAGAAGCCAAATGGGACAGGGCATCTTCATCTATTTCAATTTTTTCATTCCCAAAGCCGTTCTCTTTGTCCTGCAGGGCTCTGAGCAGGCTTTTCTTTATATCTTCTTCAGAAAGCGGCTTAAGCTCAAAGATTTGGCAGCGGCTCCGTATTGCAGGATTGATCGCATGGTAAGGATTGCTGGTAGTGGCGCCGATCAGCACGATCATCCCATTTTCCAGGTAAGGAAGGAGAAAATCCTGCTTGGCTTTGTCCAGGCGGTGAACCTCATCAAGAAGGAGAATGACTTTTCCGGACATCTTGGCTTCAGCAGCCACAACTTCCATATCCTTCTTATTATTTGTTACAGCATTCAATGTCCGGAAGGCAAATTGTGTGCTGCCGGCAATGGCGCTGGCAATCGATGTTTTTCCGATCCCCGGCGGCCCGTACAGGATCATGGAAGAAAGCTGCCTTGCCTTCACCATTCTGTATATGATTTTCCCCTCGCCGACCAGATGCTCCTGGCCGATGATATCTTCAATTGATTTAGGCCTCATGCGGAAGGCAAGCGGCTTGGTATTCATAATGCATCTCTCCAGCAGTTTAATTATTAGTGCATGTTGTTTTCCCGATCCGATTCCTATTATCAGTTTACCGCAAATGGGTTTCTAAAGAAAAAGGAAAGCTCCTGCCGGCTGCAGAATGGCGGGACTCTTCTGCATAAAGACGGGAATATATGCTATAATGTCAAAAGTCTATATAATTACTAAGCATTTTGGTAAAATTTTAATATAAAAAGCCATTCTGGCACAGGGAGCAGAAGAGACCAATGATCAGAAAAAGAAGAGGGCAGACAGGACCCCGTTTTTTAGTGTTTTTTTCAGGCCTTCTCGTCATGGCGCTTGGCATCGTTCTCCTGATCAAAGCAGAGCTTGGGGCGACACCATGGGATGTGCTCCATGTCGGCCTTTACTACCAGGCAGGACTGACAATCGGAAGCTGGTCAATCATTGTGGGGCTGGTCATCCTGACGGCCGCTGCCTTGCTTTCAGGTGAGATCCCCCAGTTCGGGGCATTTCTGAATATGCTTTTAATCGGAGTGTTCATTGATTTATACATGATGCTGCCTTTCATGCAGACGCCTGGCAGCCTGGCTGGAAAAATAGTCATGCTTGGCGCTGGCATCATTATTAATGCTTATGGAATGGGGCTTTATATCTCCGCCCAATTCGGGGCAGGGCCTCGCGACAGTTTAATGATTGCCCTGGCAGCCAAGACAGGATGGAAAATCCGCGATGTCCGCGGTGCTATGGAGCTGCTGGTCCTGGCTGCAGGCTGGCTGCTCGGCGGACCGATTTTCTGGGCGACGATTCTTTATACGCTCGTCATCGGGCCGCTGGTTGGAATTGCCCTGCCGCAGTGCCAGACATTGACAGATAAATGGCTTGAAAAGCTGCACAGCAAAAAGGGAGGCATTGGTGCTCCTTCACTAAAAGAACAAGATCGAGGTGCAAGTTCATGAAGATTTCCACTAAAGGCCGCTATGGCCTGACTATTATGATTGAATTGGCTAAAAAACATGGAGAAGGGCCGATTTCCCTGAAATCCATCGCCCAGACGAACGATCTTTCCGAGCACTATCTGGAGCAGCTGATTGCTCCGCTACGCAACGCCGGACTTGTCAGAAGCATTCGCGGTGCCTATGGCGGATATGTGCTTGGCCATGAGCCTGCCGATATCACTTCAGGCGATATCATCAGAGTACTTGAAGGGCCGATCAGCCCTGTCGAAGGCATTGAAGACGAAGAGCCTGCGAAAAGGGAGCTTTGGATGAGGATCAGGGATGCTGTCAAGGAAGTGCTGGACAGCACGACGCTTGAGGACCTGGCAAACCATACAGACAGCGGCGAATCTGATGCTTATATGTTTTATATTTAGTTCCCGCAGAGACAGTATCAGCTTTCTGGCCAGCGGGCATAATTTTAAAAATACGATGCTGGGCATATCTGTACAAAAGGAATTCAATTAGAAGGTGAATGGATTGGATAGAATTTATATTGATCATGCTGCAACCTCTCCCATGCATCCGCGCGTCATTGAGCGGATGCTTGAAGTAATGCAGTCGGATTTCGGGAATCCGTCGAGCATCCATTTTTATGGTAGAAGTGCACGTAATATTGTCGATGAAGCAAGGGAATTCCTTGCCAGGAGCATCGGCGCGCAAGCAAGTGAGATCATCTTTACGAGCGGGGGCACAGAAGCTGATAACCTGGCGATCCTTGGAACTGCTGCAGGCCGCCCGGACGGAGGGCATATTATAACAACGGAAATTGAGCATCATGCTGTTCTCCATACCTGCAGGCAGCTTGAACAGCAGGGCTTTGAAGTCACTTATCTCCCTGTAGATGAAACCGGGATTATAAAAGTGGAAGATGTCCGGAAAGCGCTGAGGGATGATACGGCCCTTGTGACAATCATGTACGGCAATAACGAGGTCGGGACCATCCAGCCAATCAGGGAAATTGGCGCCCTCCTGAAGGATCATCCTGCCTATTTCCATACCGATGCCGTCCAGGCATACGGGCTGGAAAAACTGGATGTAGGTGAACTGAATGCGGACTTCCTTTCAGTCTCAGCCCACAAAATCAATGGGCCGAAAGGGATCGGCTTTCTGTACAAAAACAAGGATGCAAAGCTTTTTTCACCGAGGATGTATGGCGGAGAGCAGGAAAGGAAGCGCCGTGCAGGCACGGAGAATGTTGCTTCTATAGCCGGTTTTCAGGAAGCTGTCAGCATTGCCTCCGAAAACAGGGAGGAAAGCGTCCGGAAATACCGTGAATTCAAGCGGGTCTTCATGTCAAAGCTTGAGGAAGCCGGTGTGGAATTCTGCCCGAACGGATTACTTGATAACACGCTCCCCCATGTTTTAAACTTAAGCTTTCCCGGAACCAATGTCGAAAGCATGCTCGTCAATCTCGATCTGGCAGGGATTGCCGCATCAAGCGGCTCAGCCTGCACAGCAGGATCGATCGATCCGTCGCATGTCCTGGTAGCCATGTTTGGAAAGAATTCCGGACGGCTGGCCAATTCGATCCGCTTCAGCTTCGGATTTACAAATTCCGTGGAGCAGATTGCAAAAGCCGGGGAAGAAACGGCAAAAATCATCCAGAGGCTTAGGAAATAAGCTCTCTGTTATATTGGCAGCAGCAAAAGGGGAGAAAGAAACTTTTCTGCCCTTTACGATAAAAGCCGAAACACAAGAGAGGTGAGGAAGATGACAAAATCCCCTAAAGATACCCGGGTAGTCGTCGGAATGTCAGGAGGTGTCGATTCATCTGTGGCCGCACTGCTTCTTAAAGAGCAGGGCTATGATGTTATCGGCATTTTTATGAAAAACTGGGACGATACGGACGAGAATGGCGTCTGTACCGCAACAGAAGACTATGAAGATGTCATCAGGGTCTGCAACCAGATTGGCATCCCTTATTATGCAGTCAATTTCGAAAAACAGTATTGGGATAAAGTATTTACGTATTTTCTTGATGAATATAAAGCAGGCCGCACGCCAAATCCTGATGTCATGTGCAACAAGGAAATCAAATTCAAAGCATTTCTTGAGCACGCGCTGAGCCTTGGCGCCGATTATCTCGCAACAGGGCATTATGCGAGGGTGGAGCATGGGGAAAATGGCGTGAAGATGCTTCGCGGACTTGATGAAAACAAGGACCAGACATACTTCTTGAATCAGCTCACTGAGGAGCAGCTTTCCAAGGTCATGTTCCCGATCGGCAGCATCGAGAAATCCGAAGTAAGGGAAATTGCCAAGAAAGCAGGCCTTGCCACAGCTTCCAAAAAGGACAGCACAGGAATCTGCTTTATTGGCGAACGCAATTTCAAAGAGTTCCTCGGCAATTATCTGCCGGCCCAGCCTGGCAGCATGGAAACCATGGAAGGCGAAACGGTAGGGAAGCATGACGGCTTGATGTACTATACCATCGGCCAGCGCCATGGACTTGGCATCGGCGGTGCAGGTGATCCGTGGTTTGTTATCGGGAAGGACCTGAAGCGCAATGTTTTATATGTCGGGCAGGGCTTTGACAATGAAAAGCTCTATTCTGATTCCATCATTGCTGACAATGTCAGCTGGGTATCAAAGGCGCCAGGCGAAACATTCGAGTGCACGGCAAAATTCAGATACCGCCAGCCGGATAATGCTGTAAGTGTTACACTGCTTGAGAATGGACAGGCTAAGGTAACCTTCCATTCGCCTATCAGAGCTGTTACACCAGGTCAGGCCGTCGTGTTTTATGATGGTGAAGTCTGCCTTGGAGGCGGAACGATCGACCGCGTATTCAACAATGAACAAATGCTGACATATGTCGGCTGAGCAATGCCCCGGTCCAGCTGGAATCGGGGCTTTCTTCTGGAAAGAAGTATCATAATGGGGTTTTCGCCAAGCGGAAATCGGCTGCCTCTTTATGATATAATTTCTGCAGACGCCTTCCGAGGCAATTTGCTTTTTAAGGAACAGGGCGGACGCCATCTGCGCGTGCCTCCTTGCATTACATAGATGGAGAGTGGTTTACATGGATAAAAATCAGCATGGAATCGAGCTTATGAGGGAAGGGAAATGGGAGGAAGCAGCCAAGGTCTTCATGGAGGCTATCAGTGAAAATGGAACGGATCCTGTTTCATATATAAATTTAGGCAATGTTCTTGCCGCTGCAGGGGAAAACGAACAAGCCCTTAAATTCTATGAAAAGGCCATTGAAATCGATGAAAATGCCGCTGCTGCCTATTACAGCGCAGGCAATCTTTATTTCGAATCAGACCAGCTGGACTCTGCCAAAAACATGTTTGAACAGGCAATGAGAAAAGGGCTCGAATCAGCCGATAACTATTTTATGCTCGGACTCACACTGATGCAGCTGGACCAGGCCAGGCTGGCTTTGCCTTACCTGCAAAGAAGCACAGAATTGAATGGGGACGATGCTGAAGCACACTTCCAGTACGGACTATGCCTGGCCCAGCAGGAATTAATTGACGAGGCAATCGTCCAGTTCAGCCGCTGTGTGGAAATTGACCCGGAGCATGCCGATGGATACTACAATCTTGGCGTAGCTTATGGATTCAAGGAAGAAGCAGAAAAGGCGCTTTCTATGTTCGATAAAGCACTGGAAATACAGCCGGATCACATGCTTGCAGGATATGGAAAGAAATTGATTGAAAAAAGCTGACATACCGGAAAAAAATCAGCCTGCTTTTAGGAAGGGGGAATGATGATGGAGAAGCAGGATTCTCTGGATCTGTTTGCCGATCAGGGCAAATTCGTCAAAGGGAAGCATCTCGTGACCATTTTTCATAATGAATCAAATTTATATACGGTGCTCCGGATCCGGGTGGAAGAAACTAATCATGAATATGAGGATAAGGAAGCTGTCATCACAGGCTATTTTCCGAAGGTGCATGACCATGAATCGTATATTTTCTATGGGGAATTCAAGGAGCATCCGAAATTCGGGCTTCAATTCCTGGCGAGCCATTTCCGCAAGGACATCCCCCAGACCAAGCAAGGCGTAGTAGGCTATCTTTCCGGCGAGCTTTTTAAAGGCATCGGGAAAAAGACGGCTGAATCCATCGTAGATAAACTTGGGGAAAATGCGATTTCCAGAATCCTGAACCAGCCCTCCCTCCTGGACGAAATACCGAAACTTCCTCCTGAAAAAGCAAAGGTCCTTTATGACACACTCATGGAGCATCAGGGTCTGGAACAGGCAATGATTGCACTGAATCAGTATGGCTTCGGCCCTCAGCTGAGCATGAAAATTTATCAGATGTACAAGGATGAGACCATCCAGGTCCTGCAGACCAATCCATACAAGCTGGTTGAAGATATTGAAGGCATAGGCTTTGGCAGGGCAGATGAGCTTGGCTTCCAGCTCGGCATTTCAGGGAGCCATCCCGACCGGATCAAGGCGGCATGCCTGTATATCCTGGAAACAGAAAGCATGCAGAACGGAAACGTCTATGTGCATGCCCGCACCCTCCTGGAAAAAGCAAGGGCTCTGCTTGAAGAAAATAAACGCGACCAGATTGAATACAGCTCCATTTCGCAGGAGGTCATCAAGCTTGAAGAAGAAGGGAAGATCATGGCAGAAGATAAGCAGGTTTATCTTCCTTCCCTTTATTTTGCTGAAAAAGGGCTTGTCACGAGCATTAAGCGGCTGCTGCAGCAAACCGAGTATGATGAACAGTTCCCTGAGTCGGAGTTCCTGCTTGCGCTTGGCAGCCTTGAGGACCGGATAGGTGTGCAGTATGCCCCTACACAAAAGGAAGCGATCCAGACTGCCCTTATGAGCCCCATGCTGATTCTGACGGGGGGGCCGGGAACGGGAAAAACGACAGTCATTAAAGGCATAGTCGAACTGTATGCTGAGCTGCATGGCTGCTCACTGGAACCGAAGGATTATAAAAAGGAAGAACCTTTCCCGTTTCTTCTGGCCGCCCCGACAGGAAGGGCAGCCAAGAGGATGTCCGAATCGACCGGCCTTCCTGCCGTTACGATACACCGGCTCCTCGGGTGGAATGGCACCGAGGGCTTTGACCACCATGAAGACAACCCGCTGGAAGGGAAAATCCTGATTGTCGATGAAACGTCCATGGTTGATATTTGGCTGGCGAACAAGCTGTTCAAGGCCTTGCCGGAAAACATCCAGGTCATATTGGTAGGAGATGAAGACCAGCTGCCGTCAGTCGGCCCCGGCCAGGTGCTGAAAGATCTCCTTCTTTCAGAAAAAGTGCCCACTGTCAGGCTGACAGATATTTACCGGCAGGCAGAAGGTTCATCCATCATCGATCTGGCGCACGAAATCAAAAAAGGCGGCCTTCCTGATGATATCGCGGTCCAGCAGGCCGACCGGTCATTCCTTAAATGCAATCCTGCCCAAATTGCCGATGTGGTTGAAAAGGTGGTCCTGAATGCCAGGAAAAAAGGCTACAGGTCCAGGGACATCCAGGTCCTCGCCCCCATGTACAGGGGGCCGGCAGGTATTGATAATCTGAATAAGATCCTTCAGGAGATTCTGAATCCTAACCCCGATGGCACCCGGAAGGAGCTTTCTTTCGGCGATGTGAAATACAGGGTGGGCGATAAGGTTCTGCAGCTGGTCAACCAGCCGGAAAATAACGTATTTAATGGCGATATGGGCGAGATCGTATCAGTCTTTTATGCGAAGGAAAACACCGAGAAGCAGGATATGATCGTCGTTTCTTTTGATGGCAACGAAGCAACCTATACGAGGCAGGACCTCAGCCAGATCACGCTTGCCTACTGCTGCTCTGTCCATAAATCGCAGGGAAGCGAGTTCCCTATTGTCATCATGCCGATCGTCCGCAGCTATTACCGCATGCTCAGAAGGAACCTGATTTATACTGCCATAACGAGAAGCAGGCAGTTTCTCATTCTCTGCGGGGAAGAATCCGCTCTGCGATCCGGAGTACAGAGGGCGGATGAGCAGGCAAGACTGACTTCCCTGACGAAACGGCTTCAGGATGCGCTTGGGGAAGCTCCAGAGCAGACAGGCCAGGAAGAAGCAGACGAAGAAGCCGAAGACGTTCCATACGAAGTAAAGCTGATGAATGCAGATCCAATGATTGGCATGGGCTCGATCACTCCTTATGACTTTTTGGAAGAGAAAGCATAATCCAGCCTGTCTTGAGCAGACTGAAAGATATCACATCATCAGTCATAGAGGTGTTTGAAAATGAGAAAATGGAATCAGGAAAGCGCCCCGAACAATAATCTCCCCGCTGCAGAAATTAAATCATCAGAGCTGATCGGAGACGGAGACGAACTGCAATTCTCCGAGGAGCTTTCAGATGGCGGAGAAAGAAATGAAATCATTGAAAAAGCTGAAAAAGAATGAGGAAGGACCTGTCCGGCGCATCGCCTGGCAGGTTTTTTCTGTTAAGGAATGTGTAAATTGAAAGACTTGTGGAAAATTTCCAATTCTTG
The DNA here is from genome assembly GCF_984799205.1 of Bacillus sp. SRL543. Lineage (NCBI taxonomy): Bacteria > Bacillati > Bacillota > Bacilli > Caryophanales > Bacillaceae > Bacillus > Bacillus sp. SRL543. The sequence goes on along the minus strand of NZ_OZ481794.1, from coordinate 3,535,451 downwards.
ATCCGCGTCCAGCAGCTGCGCCGAGGTCACAAGCCAAAACGCCTTTCCGGGAGGTTCGTCTTGAGGGCCCCAGGAAGCTGGTCATGCAGACGTTGCCACAGGACGTGGCGTTCTTAGTCTGCGTTCCTTAAGGTGATCAAGGCACTTGCGCTTTTGTTCCTGTTAGTTCAGGTAAATTTTTTGCCTAATAATTCAAGGGTGGAAGCAGACAATAATAATGTTCGGGAAGGTGGGACGATCTTTGCGGACTTTTTCTTTGCTGAAGGGGATGCCAGTCTTTGACACGGAGAGCGGGGCTTCAGTCGGTGAGGTGCATGATATATGCATTTCACCGGAAGGGAGCATTACCGGCCTTCTCCTCCGCAAAGGCGCATTCCTGAAAAAAAACTTTCTGATACCCTTTGCATATATTTCGGCTTTTGGCAGCGGCGGAGTGATGATCAAAACAGCTTCCGGGCTTTCCCCGGCAAAACGCCTTTCGGGGTATACCTTTGAAAATCAGCATCGGATCTGCGGAAAGATGATGATTTCCCGTGAGGGGGAGCAGCTCGGCCTTTTGGAGGATGTATATTTTCTGGAAGAATTGGGCACCATTGTAGGGTATGAGTTATCAGATGGCTTCTTTTCGGATATAACCGAAGGAAAAAAGGTAGTCAATTCAGATGAACCGCCTGCATTTGGAAAGGATGCCATCATTGTTAACGCTAAGAAATAGCCGTTTGCTCTTTTTGAACAAGCTGGCTTGCAAACAATGCGAGGTGTCCATCAATGTTAAAATGCCCTAACTGCCAAAGCAAGGATATTGGAAAAATCGGCATCAACCAATATTATTGCTGGAGCTGCTTCATCGAGCTGTCTTTGTCAAAAGGAGTCATCAGCACCCATCAGGTAGAGGAAGACGGAACCTTGAGCTCCCTGGATGACCTGTTTGATGAAGATGACCGCCGCTATAATATCCTATAAATAGAAGAGGTGACAGCATGAACAGATTGATGACAACCGCTCTTCTCATCGGCGCCGGCATGGCAGCCCAAAGTTATATGCAAAAAAATGACATCCTGTCTTCAAGGCAGATGAAGAAACTCCAGAACAGGATTGTCCGTTCATTTTCATAATTCTATCCCCCATTTCGGGGGATTTTTGTATATTTAAAGCTTTCTGCTTCACACTACAAGTGAGGTGGGAAATATGGATATCCGGTTGAAATGGTTTTACAGGCTTGGCTTCCTTCTGCTGCTTTTCATTGTTTTATTCATTTTCCTGAAGCTTCAGCCGTTATGGCTCCCGGTCATCAGGACTCTTTTCTTTGTTATCTTTCCTTTTGCAGCGGCAGCATTCATTACATATCTTCTTCATCCGGTAGTCGAGAGGCTCCATGAAACAGGCCTGCACCGCGGGCTGGCGGTCATTATCATCTACACTCTGTTCTTTGGCGGAGCGGGCTATGCGCTGTATAAGGGGCTCCCTGCCATCATAGTCCAGATCAGGGACCTCGCTGAGCATGCCCCTCAGCTGGCCGACCAGTACAGGGAGTGGCTCCTCCTTCTCCAGTCAAAAACTTCCCAATGGCCTGAGCCTGTCCAGATGAGGATTGATGAAGGCATACAGTCGCTCGAAGCATCTCTTGACCGGCTGCTCTCAAGGGCGATGGCATTTGCAGGGGCCATCCTGAACTTTGCATTGATTCTCATCATCATTCCTTTTATATCTTTTTATATGCTGAAGGACTTCCTGCTGATGAAAAAAGCTGTCTGGTATCTCACCCCAAAAAAGTGGAGAGAAAGCGGCATGCTGTTCCTGAAGGATGCAGACAAGTCATTGGGAAGCTATATAAGGGGGCAGCTGCTTGTGTGTGCAGTCATCGGTGCATTGAGTACCCTGTTCTTCTGGATTGCCGGCATAAAGTATCCGCTTCTCCTGGGGGCGGTCATCGGGGCAACGAATGTCATCCCGTATTTTGGCCCGATCATCGGGGCTGTGCCGGCTGTACTGATTGCTTCAACCATGTCGGTAAAAATGGTCATTTTTGCGGCTGTCATCGTCATGGTGCTTCAATTCCTGGAAGGCAACATCCTGTCTCCGCTGATTGTCGGCAAAAGCCTTCATATGCATCCGCTCCTCATTATGTTTTCCCTGCTGGCCGGCGGGGAGATCGCCGGTGTTGCCGGCCTGATATTGGCTGTTCCGGTGCTGGCCGTCCTTAAAGTAGGCGCCATCCATGCAAGAAGGCATTTTGCAGCCAGACCGGCAGCCGAATAGCATGGCCGCAGGAGGGAAAATGAAGCCGCCTGAAAAGAACAGATTGACAAATCATTTTTCATATCAGTATAATGCGACTATACGATAATTGAAGATAGAAACAACATGAAGAAGGATCGAGTACGTTATAGACCATCCTGGCATCTCTTTTTTAGTGGTGCACCAGAGAGGAATTCCGCGGCTGAAAGGATTCCGGATGAAGGATAACAGAACGCTAATCCTGAGTGCAGCTAATCCCTGCCGTTCTCCGCGTTAAGGAGCTTGAGAGACGGAAGTTTACTTTCGTAATCAGGGTGGTACCGCGAGCAAGCTCTCGTCCCTGTCCAGGGATGAGGGCTTTTTTTGTTGTTTTTAAGACTTCTTCGCTGCCCTGCACTCAAGCATTGGCGGCAAAATAAGATCAGGAGGAAATTCTAATGAGAAATCTTACAGGTTCAGAAATACGCCGGCTGTTTTTGGAATTTTTCAAGGAAAAAGGCCATTCTGTAGAGCCGAGTGCGCCTCTTGTGCCCCATGATGATCCATCATTGCTATGGATCAACAGCGGTGTGGCGACTTTGAAAAAGTATTTTGACGGCAGGGTGATACCGGAAAATCCAAGGATCACCAACGCCCAAAAATCAATCAGGACAAATGATATCGAGAATGTCGGTAAAACGGCGCGCCACCACACTTTCTTTGAAATGCTGGGGAACTTCTCGATCGGCGACTATTTCAAGGAAGAAGCAATCGACTGGGCATGGGAGTTCCTGACAGACGAGCGCTGGATTGGATTTGACGAAGAAAAGCTGTCAGTCACCATCCATCCGGAAGACGAAGAAGCCTTCAGCATCTGGACGAATAAAATCGGAGTGCCGGAAGAAAGGATCATCCGCCTTGAGGGCAACTTCTGGGATATCGGAGAAGGCCCAAGCGGCCCGAATACCGAGATCTTCTATGACCGGGGACCAGAGTACGGCAATGATCAAAACGACCCTGAACTGTATCCGGGCGGGGAAAACGAACGTTATCTCGAGGTGTGGAACCTGGTATTCTCCGAGTTCAACCATAATCCGGACGGCACCTACACACCGCTTCCGAAGAAGAACATCGATACAGGCATGGGACTTGAGCGGATGGCATCTGTGGTCCAAAGCGTAGCAACCAATTTTGATACAGATTTGTTCATGCCGATCATCACTGCAGTGGAAAAGATCTCAGGAAGCAAATATGGCGAAAGTGCTGAACAGGATACTGCGTTCAAGGTCATTGCCGACCATATCAGGACGGTTGCTTTTGCAGTCGGAGACGGCGCCCTTCCATCCAATGAAGGGAGAGGCTATGTGCTCCGCAGGCTTCTGCGCAGGGCAGTCCGCTATGCAAAGCAGATCAATATCAACCGCCCTTTCATGTTTGAACTGGTGGATGTTGTTGGAGAAATCATGGAAGACTTCTACCCGCAAGTGAATGAAAAGGCGGAATTCATTAAGAAGGTCATTAAAAATGAAGAAGAGCGCTTCCACGAGACTTTGAATGACGGCCTTTCCATCCTTTCATCCGTTATTAAGAAGGAAAAAGAAAAGGGCAGCAATATCATTCCGGGCGGTGACGTATTCCGCCTGTATGACACTTACGGTTTCCCTGTTGAATTGACAGAGGAATATGCCGAAGAAGAAGGCATGAAGATCGACCAGGATGGCTTTGAAGCTGAAATGGAAGGCCAGCGTGAACGCGCGCGTACAGCACGCCAGGACGTCGGGTCTATGAAGGTCCAGGAAGGTGTGCTTGGCGACATCAAGACTGAAAGCCGGTTCGTCGGCTATGAGGGACTTGAAACGAAATCCGTCGTTGCTGTCATCATCAAGGACGGGCAAGTGGCTGAAGCAGCAGGGACAGGCGACGAAGTGCAGCTGATCCTTGACCAGACGCCTTTCTACGCAGAAAGCGGCGGCCAGATTGCCGATAAAGGCGTTCTTGAAGGCGAAGGGGTTATGGTCATCATCAAAGATGTCCAAAAAGCGCCGAACGGCCAGAACCTGCACAGCGCAGTTGTGGAAAGCGGCATCCTTGAGACGGGAGCAGGCGTCACAGCGAAAGTCGACCCGGACTCCCGCAACAAAGTCATTAAGAACCATACAGCTACCCACCTCCTGCACCAGGCACTGAAGGATGTGCTTGGCGGCCATGTGAATCAGGCTGGCTCACTTGTTGGTCCGGACCGTCTTCGCTTTGACTTCTCCCATTTCGGGCAAGTGAAGGAAGATGAACTCGAAAAGATAGAAGAAATCGTCAATGAAAAAATCTGGAGCAGCCTGAATGTTGTCATAGAAAACAAAGCGATCGATGAAGCGAAGGCAATGGGGGCAATGGCATTATTCGGCGAGAAATACGGAGATATCGTCAGGGTTGTCCAAGTGGGCGATTACAGTCTTGAGCTCTGCGGCGGTTGCCATGTCCGCAATACGTCAGCCATCGGATTGTTCAAAATCATCACCGAAAGCGGAATCGGCGCCGGGACAAGAAGGATCGAAGCAGCTACTGGCGAAGCAGCTTACAAACTTCTGAAAGAACAGGTCAATATCCTGTCTGAGGCAGCATCGTCGTTGAAATCGGGCCCTAGGGATGTAGCTTCAAGGGTGGATGCGCTTCTTGGCGAAATGAGACAGCTTCAGCGCGAAAATGAATCCCTTTCAGCCAAATTGGGCAATATTGAAGCGGGAAGCCTTGTTTCGAAAGCGAAGGAAGAGAATGGGATCACCTATCTTGCTGCAAAGGTTCAGGCAGCGGATATGAACAATCTCCGCAATATGGCGGATGACCTGAAGCAGAAGCTCGGTTCAGCTGTAGTCGTGCTCGGCAGTGTGAATGAAGGGAAAGTAAATCTCATCGCTGCTGTGACCAAGGACTATATCGAAAAAGGCTATCATGCCGGCAAAGTCATCAAAGAGGTGGCAGCACGCTGCGGCGGCGGAGGCGGCGGCCGTCCGGATATGGCGCAGGCAGGCGGAAAAGATCCTGAAAAACTGGAAAGTGCGCTTCAATTTGTGGAAGAATGGGTAAAATCCGTTTGATATCGTTTGAAAGTAGTGTAGAATGTAGGTAACTATTAACATTTGCTGTGCGGGGCCGAAAAGCCGGTACAAGCTTCCTGGGAGCTGTGCCGGCTCCGGCCGCAATGCAGAAAAGCGAGGTGCAATGTGATGAGCTCATTTGATAAGACAATGAGATTCAATTTTCCTGAGGAGCCATTTGAACATGATGTAAATGATGTTCTTCTGAAAGTCTATGAAGCACTTCAAGAAAAAGGGTACAACCCCATTAATCAGATTGTCGGGTACCTTCTTTCAGGAGATCCTGCATACATCCCGCGCCATAAAGATGCACGAAATATCATCCGCAAACTTGAACGGGACGAGATAATCGAGGAATTGGTCAAATCGTATTTAAAGCAGCAGCGAGAGGGATAGACTATTATGAGAAGCATGGGGCTGGATGTAGGCTCCAAGACTGTGGGCGTTTCACTGAGCGATGAGCTTGGCTGGACTGCGCAGGGATTGGAGACCATCCGCATTAATGAAGAAGAAAAAGAGTTTGGTTTTGATCAATTAGGTAAAATAATTAAAGAGTACGATGTCAGCACCATTGTGGTAGGCCTCCCGAAGAATATGAACGGGACGATCGGCCCCCGGGGGGAAGCAAGCCAGTTCTTTGCCGGCGAGCTTGAAAGGTTATTCGGGCTCCCGGTTGTCCTATGGGATGAACGCCTGACTACAATGGCAGCAGAACGAATTCTGCTTGAAGCTGATGTAAGCAGGAAAAAAAGGAAAAAAGTAATCGATAAAATGGCTGCCAGCATGATCCTTCAAGGATACCTGGACAGCCGGAAATGATGAGGTGGCATAATGGAACACGGAGAAAAGAACATTACAATCGTAGATGAAGACGGCAACGAACAATTATGTGAGGTGCTCTTCACATTCGACTCAGAGGAATTTGGCAAATCTTACGTATTATACTATCCTGTAGGAGCAGATGAAGATGATCAGGATGACATCGAGATCCATGCTTCTGCATATGTGCCTGGGGAAAGTGAAGAAGGCGACCTGCTCCCGGTTGAAACAGATGAAGAGTGGGATATGATTGAGGAAATGCTCAATACCTTCCTTGATGAAGAAGAAGGCGAAGAATAAGAGCCGGACCGGTCCTATAGAGGGGCCGGTTTTTTTGCGTTTTTTTGTCTGGCCTGTCCGAGGCAGCATCCATAGTAAAGGATCAGGAGAGTTCAAAGGGAAGAAGTGGAAAATTTTCGGTTTTTCGCTAAATTTCGCACGCTGATTTTGAAAGTATAGTATAATAATGCGAGATTATATATATAAAGGAACAGGCCAAACAGCCTTAGAATCCTGTACACTGAGGGGGATTAGATGTCTGCTGAAGAAAAGAATTCTAAAAAAGACCTGATTCGGCAAAAAATGCTGGAGCGTCAGAGGGAGGCCAAGGTAGTGCGCAAAATTGTGCTGATCATAGCGGCTGTCCTTGTGCTTACAGCCGGTCTCGTTGCCGGAGGAGGCTATTTTTACATAAAGTCGGCTCTCGAGCCTTCCGACCCGGGTAATAAGAAGAAAATTCCCGTTGAAGTACCGATTGGTTCTTCCGTAGGTGAAATCGCGCGGCTCCTGGAGGATAAAGGAGTCATCAAGGATGCCCGCGTCTTCAAATACTATGTCAAGCTTAAAAATGAGTCCGGATTCATGGCCGGGGATTATCCTCTGAATCCTTCGATGACGATCCCTGAGATTATCGAAAGCTTGAAGACTGGAAAGGTCGTGCAGGAAGCTGTGTTTAAATTGGCTATCCCTGAAGGCAATCAGCTTGACCAGATATCCGGAATAATTGCGGACAAAACCGGGCAGAAGCAAGAGGATGTTTTTGCGAAGCTTAATGATAAGGAATTCATCAGCACATTGATGGAACAATATCCTGAGATGCTGACAGAAGAAATTCTGAATGAAAATATCAAATATCCGCTGGAAGGCTATCTCTTCCCAGCAACATATCCATTTTATAAAAAAGATCCGACTGTAGAAGAGATTGTCAAGGTTATGCTCAATAAGACAAGAGAGGTGCTGGCACAATACAGCCCGCAGGCGGAAGAGCAGAATATGACTCCGCACCAGCTTCTGACAATGGCTTCTCTCATCGAGGAAGAGGCCACCGAACAGGTGGACCGGAATAAAATCGCCAGCGTATTCTACAACAGGATTGAAACGGGCATGCCGCTTCAGACTGACCCGACAGTCCTATATGCAAAGGGCGAGCACAAGTCGAGAGTCCTTTATAAGGACCTTGAAGTGGACTCACCGTACAATACGTATAAAAACACGGGATTGACCCCTGGCCCGATCGCCAACGCAGGCACCATGTCCATTGAAGCGGCCCTTAACCCGGAGGACACGGATTTCCTATACTTCCTTGCCACCCCGGAAGGAGAAGTTCTATTCTCAAGCACGCTTGACGAGCATAATCAGAAGAAAGCAGAACACATAACAAATAATTAGAAATGATTTAAGGCTCCAAGCGCCTGCGGCACTTGCTTCGAAGCGTTCAGGAGGACAGAAAAAGGGAATGCGGAAATACTCGCATTCCCTTTTTGTTTATGGTAAAATAGTTCAAGTGTTTTAACGACTGTTTAATTAGCTGATTCAATCGGCCAGGCAGGCTGTGGCGGAGATGCCGGCAGCTGCCAATATAGCAATTATAATCTTTCTGCACAGTAAGCCTGTGCATCCTTCATACGCATGTGTGATAGCGTGAACCACAGACAAGCATGGATTGGCTTCATCAAAGCCCTTTTCTGTATGGCCTTCTTCAGGCTTTGCAAAACATCCGCTCTGTTGTGCGCTATTTTTTCATGCCTGAAACGGAGGCTGCAGGCGTTTAAAGGATGGAGGGGAAGACTGCTTGCTGACAGATAAAGTACATGGATATATAGAGGAACTGATTCCAAAACGGCCGGGACTTTTTCATGAAATGGAAGAGTATGCAAAAGAGAATAGTGTACCCATCATGGAATTGCCGGGGATAGAAGCGCTTCTCCAGATACTCAGGATCCAAAGTTCAAAGCGTATACTGGAAGTGGGTGCAGCAATTGGCTACTCTGCCCTCCGGATGGCGTTCGCCCTGCCTGATGCACATATAGTGACAATTGAAAGGGACGAAGAGCGCCTGGAAGCGGCACGAAGGTTTATCTCGGCTGCGGACCGTGAGGGGCAGATCACCCTGATTGCGGGCGACGCCCTTGAGCTCGAAGGGGAAACGGCCCAGTACGGCCCTTATGATGCGGTATTCATCGATGCGGCCAAAGGCCAGTATAAAAAATTCTTTGAGATGTATGAGCGCCAGCTTTCTGATGGCGGATTGATCATAACAGACAATGTCCTGTTCAAAGGGCTTGTCTGTGAAAGTGAGATCGAGAATAAACGCATCCGCAGTCTTGTGAGGAAAATCAGCGAGTTCAACGCATGGCTCATGAACCATCCGGATTATGATACTGTCATTCTTCCGGTCGGAGACGGCGTTGCAATCAGTAAAAAGAGGTGACCATAATGAAAAAGCCTGAATTGCTTGTTACACCAACAGGTACAGAAGAGATCATTCCGCTTGCTGAAGCAGGGGCAGACGCTTTTGTAGTTGGTGAGCAGAGATACGGCCTGAGGCTGGCCGGTGATTTTAACAGGGACGAAGTGGCAAAAGCGATCACATTGGCCCATTCAAAAGGTAAAAAAGTGTATGTGGCCATGAATGCCATTTTTCATAATGAAATAGTGGACGAGCTTGGAGACTATATTCGTTTCATGCAGGAAGCCGGTGCAGACGCGGTTATTTTCGGAGATCCGGCAGTATTGATGGCAGCGCGTGAGGCTGCACCTGACATGAAGCTTCACTGGAACACAGAAACAACGGCCACGAACTGGTATACATGCAATTACTGGGGAAGAAAAGGTGCTAAGCGCTCTGTGCTCGCCCGTGAGATCAATATGGATTCCATCATTGAAATCAAGGAAAACGCAGACGTTGAGATTGAGGTACAGGTGCAAGGGATGACGGCCATGTTCCAGTCTAAGCGCTCTCTGCTCGGCAACTATTATGAATATCAGGGGAAAGCGATGAGAGTTGAAAACCGGGCAAAAGAACAGAATATGTTCCTTCATGACAAAGAACGGGAAAACAAGTATCCGATTTTTGAAGATGCGAACGGAACCCATATCATGAGCCCCAATGATATTTGCATTATCGATGAGCTTCAGGAAATGGTCGATGCCGGAGTAGATTCATTTAAAATTGACGGAATCCTGAAGTCGGCAGAATATATCCTGGAAATCACAAAGCTGTACCGCAAAGCGATCGATCTGTGTACAGAAAACCCGGACGAATACGAAGAAGTGAAAGATGATCTGCTGAATGGGGCGGAAGAAATCCAGCCGGACAGCAGGCCGCTTGATACCGGCTTCTTCTTCAAGGAAACAGTATATTAAATCAACTACTAAGCCTATTTTGACTTATAATCAGGAGGTTTTATCGTGAACGCAGTTAAAGATAATATCTCGCAAATAGTGGACGGCAAAAGGGTAATCGTGAAAAAGCCTGAGCTTCTTGCTCCGGCCGGAAACCTGGAAAAGCTGAAAATTGCCGTACACTATGGCGCAGATGCCGTTTTCATCGGCGGCCAGGAGTATGGTCTCCGCTCTAATGCCGGCAACTTTACATTTGAGGAAATGAAGGAAGGCGTAGAGTTTGCGAAGAGCTATGGTGCAAAGATCTACGTAACGACCAATATCTTTGCGCATAATGAAAATATTGACGGCCTTGAAGATTATCTTCTCGGCCTCAAGGGAGCAGGAGTGGCCGGTATCATAGTAGCTGATCCGCTGATCATTGAAACCTGCCGCAGGGTTGCACCGGAAATCGAGGTCCACCTGAGCACACAGCAGTCTCTGTCAAACTGGAAGGCCGTCCAGTTCTGGAAGGAAGAAGGGCTTGAGCGGGTTGTGCTTGCAAGGGAAACAAGTGCTGAAGAAATTCGTGAAATGAAGGAAAAAGTGGATATTGAAATTGAAACATTCATCCATGGCGCCATGTGTATCGCTTATTCAGGCCGATGCACCCTCAGCAACCATATGACGGCAAGGGACTCCAACCGCGGAGGCTGCTGCCAGTCATGCCGCTGGGATTATGATTTGTACAAGCTGGAAGGCTCTGAGGAAGTGCCATTATTCCAGGAACAGGATGCATCATTTGCCATGAGCCCGAAGGATCTGAAGCTGATAGAATCCATTCCGCGCGTGATTGAATTGGGCATCGACAGCCTCAAGATTGAAGGACGGATGAAGTCGATCCACTATGTCGCGACAGTAGTCAGTGTATACCGGAAAGTCATTGATGCTTATTGTGCCGATCCCGACAATTTCGTGATCAGGCAGGAATGGCTTGAGGAATTGGACAAATGTGCGAACAGGGAAACGGCGCCTGCCTTTTTCGAAGGAGTTCCAGGGTATAAAGAGCAAATGTTTGGAAATCATAGCAAAAAGACGACCAATGACTTTGCCGGCCTGGTCCTTGGATATGATGAAGAAACGCAAATCGTTACACTTCAGCAGCGCAATAAATTTGCACCGGGGCAGGAAGTTGAATTCTTCGGTCCGGAAATCGAGAACTTTACACAGGTGGTCGATAAAATCTGGGATGAAAAAGGCAACGAACTGGATGCTGCCCGCCACCCGATGCAAATCGTCCAATTTAAACTGGACAAGCCGGTATACCCTAACAACATGATGCGGAAGGAGTTTTAACATAATGAATCGCAAACCTGTTGTTATTGGTGTTGCCGGCGGATCCGGCTCCGGAAAGACAAGTGTGACTAAAGCGATTTACGAAAGCTTTAAGGGCCATTCGATCTTAATGCTTGAGCAGGACTATTATTATAAAGATCAGACCCATCTTCCTTTTGAAGAAAGGCTGAAAACTAATTATGATCATCCGCTTGCATTTGATAATGACCTTCTGATTGAGCATATCGAAAAGCTGCAGAGCTATGAAGCCATTGAGAAGCCTGTTTATGATTATGCCATGCATACAAGGTCCAACGACGTCATCCATATGGAGCCAAAGGATGTCATTATTTTGGAAGGCATCCTTGTACTGGAGGATGAAAGGCTCCGAAGCCTGATGGATATGAAGCTTTTTGTCGATACAGATGCAGATCTGCGCATCATCCGCCGCCTCTTCAGGGATATTAAGGAACGGGGCAGATCGATGGATTCTGTTATTGAGCAATACGTCAATGTCGTTCGCCCGATGCATAACCAATTCATCGAGCCAACCAAGAGATACGCTGATATCATCATCCCGGAGGGCGGCCATAACCATGTCGCCATTGACCTGATGGTAACAAAAATTCATACAATTCTTGAACAAAAGTCATTTTTATGAAACAATAGCATAGAAAAAATGTTAAGATAAGTCTAATGAACAGAAAGCATGCGCGCCCTTTGCCAAAAGGACGCGCTCCTGTGCATTTGCCTGTAAAGCAAATGCTTACATACTTATTAATGCACAATCTTAATGGGGGTTGTGATCCTAGAAGGAGTGAAGGATATTGGCTACAGAAAAAGTATTCCCAATGACACAGGCTGGAAAAGAAAAGCTTGAGCAGGAACTGGAACATTTAAAAACAGTGAAGCGCAAAGACGTTGTAGAGCGCATTAAAATCGCCCGCAGCTTCGGCGACCTTTCCGAGAACTCTGAATATGATTCAGCGAAAGAAGAGCAGGCATTTGTAGAAGGGCGCATCACGACCCTTGAAAATATGATCCGCAATGCAAAAATCATTGAAGAAGACGAAGCCAGCGGCGACACAGTGACGCTTGGGCGCTCTGTTGCATTTGTTGAACTTCCTGATGGCGAAGAAGAATCTTACACAATCGTCGGAAGTGCAGAGGCAGATCCGTTTGAAGGGAAAATTTCCAATGATTCACCAATCGCCAAGAGCCTGATGGGCAAAAGGGTCGGAGATGAAGTGACAGTCCAGACGCCAGGCGGGGATATGAGCGTCCGCATCACAAGCATTAAATAAGATCTTCTTTTTCATAAACATGGTTTGAAATGGGCACACCTCGTCAACACTTTTGACGAGGTGTTTTTTATGTGGAAAAAAAGGGCCATCATTGTCATAAGTATATTCATGCTGGGTATTGTACTGCTGATCGGGCGGCTCATCCAGATCCAGCTTGTTTCAGCAGAGCATTTTTCTGCCCATAATATCAATCTTCTGGATGCAAGCGTCAGGCAGCGTTCCCAGGAGATGGTGATCGACAGCGGCAGGGGCTCATTCCTGGACAGAAATGGCGAGCCCTTGACCCATCAGGAAATACCTGTGCTGGTTTTATTTCCATTTTTGAAAAATATGGATTGGGATTCGCAAAAGGTCGCTTCTATCACAGGTATATCGGAAACTGCCCTTTTATACAGCATCAAAGGAGCAAAAAAGCCGTTTGCCTATGGTAAGCCAAAGCCTCTCGAATTAACGGATGTACAGGTAGAACAAATCAATTCACTCAAAATACCGGGTGTATTTGCCGTTGAAAAGAAATACAGCCTGGCCAATAATCTGGCAGAACAGCTGATCGGCATCACCGGACAGAATAAAGAGGCGGTGCAAAAGCGCTATCCCGGCAAAAACCTTCCTGAGAATACCGTGATCGGCGTTTCCGGTCTAGAAGAAAGCTTCGATGAGTTTCTGCTGCCTGACGGCGAATCCAAGCTCGTCTACCATGTGGACGCGGCGGGAGGCCCGCTGTTTGGGATAAACGTCAAATATGTCGAGCCGGCAAACCCTTTTTATCCTGTCAACATCAAAACCACTCTGGATGCCGCCCTTCAGGAAGAAGCAGAACGGCTGGCAGATGTGCATGGAATCCAGAATGGGGGGATTGTCTTATTGGATATTGAGACTAATACTGTCCTTGCCATGGTGTCCAGGCCGGAGATCAATAAATCGGCTCCTTATAAAGACGGCGGCCTGGTGAACGCAATGATCAAACAGCAGATTATCGGATCCGTTTTTAAAACGGTGGTGGCAGCTGCAGCCATTGATTATAATCTGGACAGCCCGAATAGGCAGTTTGACTGCAGCAGGAAACTCAATGGGCAGCCTGACACGGTTTACCAGCATGGAATGCTGAATTTTACAGACAGCTTTGCAAGGAGCTGCAATAATACATTTGCTACAATCGCAAAAGAATTGAAGGATATTGACCCGGCTATACTTGAAGAATACGCTGAAAAGCTGTCGCTGACCGGAAAAGCCGGCTGGGAAGGGGACATCTATCATTTTTCTGATTTCCATCAGCTCCCGGGGGAGGACGATGGCCGGGTGTTTTTTTCAGAGGAAGCAAAGAATGACAGCAATTTTGTCGCCTTGACCGGCATCGGGCAGCATGAAGTCAGGGCCACCCCGCTTGCGGTGGCGAATATGATGGCCACCATTGCCAAAGGCGGAAAAAAAGAAAGCATCCGTGTTGCCTCGGAAATTGAATATAAAAATGAAACCTCGCTGCTGAAATTTCCGTCCAAAGATTTAGGGGGCGGCAAAATTTCCCCTTATACGGCTATGAAACTGCAAAAGCTTTTGAGGGAAGTTGTTGTCAATGAAGAAGGAACCGGCAGATGGTTCAAAGAGCTCCCATATGCAGTTGCCGGAAAATCAGGAACAGCTGAAACAGGGCAGTTTGCAGATGGAAACCAGCTGCATAACAAATGGTTTGCGGGATATTTTCCTTACGAAAAGCCGAGATACGCCCTTGTCACAGTCAACCTTGGAGTCAAAGCGGATGAGGGGGGAGTCAATCCGTTTTTTGCAGATATGGTTAAAGCCGTCCATAAGTTTGAGGAGGGTATAGAATAGAAGCTAACCGCCGGGGCGGCAAGTTTTTCTAGCATCAAATTCCTTCATGTTTTGCCGGCAGTCATGGTAGAATGTTGACAACCATACATATGGGGAGGAGAAATAACACGTGAATGGCAATTTCGAAGAATCAAACGGATCATCCCGTTCAGGGAAGCGGGCTAAAAGAAGGAAAACCAACATCATTTTAAATACGCTGATCGGGGTTGTGCTCTTATTGATCATTATCGTGTCAGCAGCGATTTTCCTGGGCGGCAATGATGATGAAGCAGCCGAGCAGGCACCGGCGTCTGAAAAAGCTGATCCGGAAAATAATGACAATGACACTGATAAAAATACAGCTGGGCAGGAAGAAGAAACAGATCAAGCTGAAGAATCAGCCCAGGATGCCGAAAATACCGATGAAGATAATGGGGAAGATACAGAAGAAGACCAGGCAGCAGATGAAGATGCTGAGGTCACCGACGGCGGCAGTGCACCTGATGTCGAAAAGACCATCGTCAATCCTTCATGGCAGCCGGTCGGCACTTCCCAGACAGGCGAGCATACTGCCGTCTATGAAGGTGTGGACTGGAATGAGATGGTCCAGGCCATCACATATGCCACTGGAATACCGGAAAGCAATATGACCATCTGGTTCCTGGGAAATGACGGTCCAAATCAATCGGTCGGGACCGTATCGACGAAAGACCAGCAGGAAAAATACCGCGTCTATATCGAATGGGTGGACGGACAAGGGTGGAAGCCTGTTAAAATGGAACAGCTGAACAGCATTCAATAAAGTAAGGCTCTTTTCTTAACCTTTGTTGTTTTCCATTAAATATTTATACAGATATCACCCTGCTTACCATGAACTATCATGATAAGAAAAGAGCTGCTCTCTTTTTTCAAAGAGAAAGTCGAAAAATCCGGCTCTTGGGATTTTTTCGAAAGCAATAATCTATACGAAAACAGCCTAAAGTAAAAACTGGCCTGCCGGATGATCTGTATATGCAGATTTCCGGTGGGCCAGTTTTTATTTATGTTTTGATTTAAAGAGAACGGCGGCAGTAAAGTAAGTCCTTCCGTTCTCATCCACATGCATTTGATGGGAGACATGGTGGACAGTCAGCAGGATCGCTTTGTTTACTTCAATCTGATCATTTATTTTTTTCTCCAGGGCCTTTAAATCTGCGGCCTCAAAAAATTCAACTTTGTCTTCAATCATATCAAATTGAAAATTCATGCTCATCTTCCCTTCTTGCTTTATCATCCTTATTTTACAGTAAGTTCTTCGTATTTTGTACAGGACCGCCAAAATTGAATGGTTTGCGGAAGAACTTCTTGCATGCTTTCTGTTGAATAAAAAAAAAGTCTATGATAAATTGAGAACAAGTCATTTTTTAATTCATAGTATACTTATAGGATTTATGAGTATACAAAATGGGAGTGAAAAAAATGGGAAAAGAATTTATTGAGCTGTTTGAGCAGTGGGCGGATTCATATGATGACAGTGTGACTGGCCATGATCTTGAATATAAAGAGGTTTTCAGAAATTATGAGGGTATCCTGGATGCAGTGGCAGCCCGCTCATCCGGCCATGTGATGGAGTTTGGACCAGGCACGGGGAACCTGACGGCAAAACTGCTTGAAAAAGGTCTCCGGGTAACAGGTGTTGAGCCTTCTCCTGCCATGAGGAAGATTGCTATAGCAAAGCTGGGGGAGCAGGCAGCAATTGCAGAGGGAGATTTTCTTTCGTATCCTGCCGGCGAACCGGTCGATACAATCGTGTCTACTTATGCTTTCCACCATTTGACCGATGAAGAAAAGAACGAAGCGGCTGCATCATATAGCCACTTGCTCGCCACAGGTGGTAAAATAGTTTTTGCGGATACTATGTATGAGTCTGAAGAAGCCTATAAGAAAGCGATATCAGATGCAGAAGAACAAGGCTTCCACAATCTTGCAGAGGACCTGCAGCGTGAATATTACACAACCATCCCGGTTCTTAGGAATATTTTGGAGCAGAATGGCTTCAAGGCGAATTTTTCCCGCTGCAATGACTTTGTGTGGCTGATGGAAGGTGAAAAAATTTAAGGAAGAGGTTTTATCATGAAAATAGCAATCATCGGGGCAATGGAAGAAGAAGTGGCATTATTAAGGGAAAATATTTCAGGTGCAGCAGCGGAAACAATTGCCGGCTGTGAATTCACTGCAGGAAAAATGGATGGAGCCGAGGTCATCCTCCTGCGCTCCGGGATCGGCAAAGTAAATGCGGCAATGTCGAGCGCGATCCTCCTGGAACGCTTCAAGCCTGACTATATCATCAATACAGGATCAGCCGGCGGCTTCAATCCAGAACTGAATGTGGGCGATGTGGTCATCTCGACTGAAGTCCGCCACCATGATGTGGATGTGACGGCGTTCGGCTATGAGTACGGGCAGGTGCCGCAGCTGCCTGCAGCATTTGAGGCAAATGATGAGCTTATCCAGATTGCCGAGGACTCTGCCAGGGAAATCAGCGGCATCCAGACTGTCAGGGGCCTGATTGCAACTGGCGATTCCTTCATGAGCGATCCGGAGCGCGTGGAAGCGATCAGGACGAAATTTACGGATCTGCAGGCTGTTGAAATGGAGGCCGCAGCGATTGCCCAGGTATCATACCAGTTTGGCACCCCATTTGTGGTCATCCGTTCTTTATCAGATATAGCCGGCAAAGAATCCGATGTTTCTTTTGACCAGTTCCTGGAGAAAGCAGCCCTGCATTCGGCGAATCTAGTTATGAAAATTGTTTCTTCGCTTAAAGAGAAAGCATAAGTTAGGATAAAAAGGGAGAGAGACTCTTTGAAAGTTTTTAAAAGTGTCCATGAGCTTATTGGCAATACACCAATCATAGAGCTGCAGCATTTCGAATTGCCTGAGGGAGTCAGGCTGTTTGCCAAGCTGGAGTTCATGAATCCGGGCGGCAGTGTAAAAGACCGCCTCGGAATGGAGCTTTTGAATGAAGCGTTTGAAAGCGGCAAGCTGCAAAAAGGCGGTACGGTGATTGAACCTACAGCAGGAAATACCGGAATTGGCCTTGCATTGGCAGCCTTGAATAAAGGCATATCCGTCAAAGTCATCGTGCCCGAAAAATTCAGCCTTGAAAAGCAGGATTTGATGAGGGCATTGGGGGCGGAGGTCATTAATACACCGACCGAGCTTGGAATGAAGGGTGCAATTGCTAAGGCTGAGCAGCTCCTGGAGGAAACACCGGGCTCCTATTATCCAAGGCAGTTTGGCAATCCTGCCAACCCTGAAACATACTACAAGACCCTTGGTCCTGAGATATGGGAACAGATGGCCGGCAATGTAGATATATTTGTGGCAGGAGCCGGCACTGGCGGAACCTTCATGGGGACGGCAAGATACTTAAAAGAAAAAAATCCTGAAATCAAAACCGTCATTGTGGAACCGGAAGGATCGATTTTGAACGGCGGAGAATCCGGGCCGCATAAAACGGAAGGCATCGGCATGGAATTTCTGCCGGGATATATGGATGATGCGTACTTTAACAGCATTCATACTGTCCTTGATGAAGATGCATTCAGGCTTGTGAAGGAAACAGCAGAAAAAGAGGGGCTGCTTGTCGGCAGCTCCTCAGGCGCAGCCCTTCATGCAGCGCTGGCCGAGGCAAGGGAAGCGGAGCCGGGGACGAATATCATCATGATATTCCCTGACAGCAGTGAACGCTATTTAAGCAAAAAGATTTACGAAGGAGGCATTTGATATGAAAAGAAAAACAAAACTGATACACGGCGGCATTGCGGGCGATCCGCATACTGGGGCAGTCAATATTCCGATATACCAGGTCAGCACCTATAAGCAGGATGGTGTAGGCGGACATAAAGGCTTTGAATATTCCAGGACAGGAAACCCGACAAGGCATGCGCTTGAAGAGCTGATCAAGGATCTTGAAGGCGGCGAGGCAGGGTTTGCCTTCGGTTCCGGCATGGCGGCCATTACAGCTGTTATGATGCTGTTCAACAGCGGTGACCATGTAATCATGACAGATGATGTGTATGGCGGGACTTACCGTGTCATGTCCAAAGTACTTAATCGTTTTGGGATCGAATCATCATTTGTAGATACTAGCAGGCTTGAGAATATCGAGGCGGAAATCAAGCCGAACACGAAGGCTGTCTATCTTGAGACACCGACAAATCCTCTTCTGAAAATTACTGACATTGAAGGAGCTGCAGCAGCTGCAAAGAAGCATGGCCTGCTGACGATTGTTGATAATACATTTTCAACTCCATACTGGCAGACGCCGATCAGCCTTGGTGCAGATATCGTGCTTCACAGTGCCACAAAATATATCGGCGGCCACAGTGATGTTGTAGCCGGCCTTGTTGTTGTGAACAGCAGCAAGCTGGCAGAAGATCTGCATTTTGTCCAGAACTCCACAGGAGGGGTGCTTGGACCGCAGGACAGCTGGCTGCTGATGCGCGGCATCAAGACCCTTGGCGTGCGCATGGAAGAGACAGAAGAAAACACACAAGCAATTGTGGAATTCCTGCAGAATCACCCTGCTGTAAGCAAAGTGTACTATCCTGGCATTGAATCGCATCCAAATCATGATGTGGCCAAAAAACAGGCACAGGGCTTTGGCGGCATGGTTTCCTTTGATGTAGGCAGCGAAGAGAATGCTGACCGGCTCCTCGGCAAGGTAAAGTACTTCACCCTGGCAGAAAGCCTCGGGGCAGTTGAAAGCCTGATCTCAGTGCCAGCCAGAATGACACATGCCTCCATCCCGGCAGAACGCCGTGCTGAGCTCGGCATTACTGACGGACTTGTGCGTATTTCTGTCGGACTTGAAGATAGTGAAGATTTGATTGAAGACTTGAAAAACGCACTGGAAAACTAAAACAGCGGAGAGCCTGAAGAGGGCTCTCCCTTTTTGTCGGATATTGGTTTTACAGTTATTTACATCGAATACCTGCAGCAATTATGTTATGGTAGATGCATAACTTAGAAAAGTGCAGGTGAACGCAATGAAGACTCAGGCTAAACAGCTTTATGAGAAGATGGTAGATTACAAGAGGTTTGCTGTCGCTCTACTGGCAGTCGGTGCGTTTTTCTATTTGGGTGTTATCATTCCGCAGGAAGGGAAGGAAGTTTTCAGCCTTAATATCATGGCTGCCGCTTCAACCGTTTTTCTGCTTGGTTCTATATATTTCTTCTTTGTTTCCAGGAAGCTGCGCAGCAAGCTCAGCGAGATGGACGAAGGCGAAGAGTTTCTGATGAAAAAATAAAGATTTATAGATAGCCGGGTTCGGGACGATATGCTCCGAACCCTTTTCTTTTTGCTGTGTTAGTATAGCTTGTTGATTTTGGGCTCATTCGTGTGAAACTTTGTTTTACACGCATTTCAGCACAGCTGAAATGCAGCCAGATATTCATTCTGCCGCCAAGAAAGCAAGCTTTCTTGGCGGCAGAATGAATATCTGGCTAAAATGAGCCCAAAAACAACAATGTTTAACAAAGCCTTCTTTTTAAAAATTGGCGGGATCCATTCCAGCCGCTATTTTCCAAACTTTTATAAAGCTGCCTGAAATGAGATGGAATAAAAAATTAAAAAATAGGCAAATTTTAGGTTTACAAATGAATTAAAAGTGGATATACTTACCAATGTAAGCGAAATTTCTAGAAAAGGAGGCTGAACGAAATGATCAATGTAATTGGAATGAATTCAAAAACAACTAAATTTAACACGTATTCAGCCTTTAAGGAATGGAACGCTTAATTTCAATGCATAGCATAAATTAGCATATCCGTGCCGCAGGGTGAATCGTGCCCTGCGGCTTTTTATGTCCATTTGAAGGCCGCAGGGGATAATCCTCTGCGGCCTTTTTGCATGCCCGCGGGATATGACAAGGGAGGTGAGACATTATGACACTAAATATTCTATTTTTATCCATTACGATCAGAAAGCGAACGATGACTGCAGAAGAAATCATGATGCAGGAGCAAGCCAAAAAGATTCATGATCAAAACAAGGATCGCCAATATTCTATGTACCGTCCATTTTAATCTGTTTTAAAAAAATACTTCGCGAAAGGTGGAATTTTAAATGATTTACTTAATGCAGGGCCGTCAAGCAATCTTCTGGGTGGAGAAGGACTCCACCTAACTGTTCGGTTGGGAGGAATGAATGATGCTATTGAACGTATTGCTGCTGACACTGCCGTTTCGGAAAAAGGCCGCTAAAAAACAAGGTTAACTAAACTTTCACAACAAGGGCGCTGTCATGCTGCTTCCCTATGGTACATTCAAGATAGAAAATGACTAACCATAGGGAGTGCTGACCATGTTCATGATTGTAATGGGATTGGTAGTCTGCTGTGCAGCCGGCCTGATCATTTCAGCCGAGGTAGGGGCGGAATGACAGAAAAGAAGCACAAGCGGGACTGGGGGCAACCCTGGGACCTGCTTGTGCTTCTTTTTTTGTAGTAGCGATTTCGGAACCGTGAGCTAGGACCGCTATTCTGCTTCACTTTAGAAATAGTGGTTCCAGAGGAGTGAGCTAAGACCGCTATTCTGTTTCATTCCGGAAATAGTGGTTCCAGAGGAGTGAGCTAGGACCGCTATTCTGCTTCATTCCGGAAATAGTGGTTCCAGAGGAGTGAGCTAGGACCGCTATTCTGCTTCATTCCGGAAATAGTGGTTCCAGAGGAGTGAGCTGGAACCGCTATTCTGCTTCATTCCGAAAATAGTGGTTCCAGAGGAGTGAGCTAGGACCGCTATTCTGCTTCATCCCGAAAATAGTGGTTCCAGAGGAGTGAGCAAGAACCATTATTCTGCTTCATTCCGAAAATAGTGGTTCCAGAGGAGTGAGCAAGAACCATTATTCTGCTTCATCCCGGAAATAGCGGTTCCAGTGAAATCACCAAGAACCACTATTCTGACAAATCCCCGTCTTAAGCTTATTTTTCTTTTTCCGGACGCTTCCACAGATAAAACGTCAAGCCGGCCGTCGCTGCCAGCAAAAACAGCCCCCTCGCAGAAATTCCTTCAAAGATAAACTCCGCTGCGGTTGATAAAAATACTATAATAAGAACCAATATAATGATTAATTTTTGCGGTAGCATAAGTTAACCTCTTTCATATCATGTCCTTTCATTCTATAGAGAATAAGCTGTTTTGTCTAATGCTGTACAGCACACCGGGAATCCTGCACGGCATGAATGTTTGGAAAAAAATATGTTGGACAGACAAAACCTGCCTTCCGCTTTCATAGGAATGAGTTATAGGCAATAGTCCTAGAAAGCGGGGGTGCATTTATGTCAGGAATTGCAACAGCACTTGGCTATTTGGTGAAGGAGATTGTTTTCCTTGTCTCTTACGTAAAAAACAATGCTTTTCCCCAGCCGCTCTCTGCTGCCGACGAGAGAAAGTATTTGCGGCTCATGGCAGAAGGCGATGCCCATGCACGCAATATGCTGATCGAACACAATCTGCGGCTGGTGGCGCATATTGTGAAAAAATTTGAGAACACAGGAGAAGATTCAGAAGATCTCATTTCTATAGGCACCATTGGGCTGATCAAGGCGATCGAAAGCTATTCGGAAGGGAAAGGCACAAAACTTGCCACCTATGCGGCCCGCTGCATTGAAAATGAAATACTCATGCATCTCAGGGCCCTTAAGAAAACAAAGAAGGATGTTTCTCTCCATGATCCGATCGGCCAGGATAAAGAGGGAAATGAAATCTCCCTGATCGATGTCCTGAAGTCTGAGTCAGAAGATGTCATTAACACGATTCAGCTGAATATGGAACTGGAGAAGGTGAAGGAGTATATTGATGTGCTGGATGACCGGGAGAAAGAAGTCATCATCGGCAGATTTGGGCTTGACCTGAAAAAAGAAAAGACCCAAAGGGAAATTGCCAAGGAGCTTGGGATTTCGAGGAGCTATGTATCCAGGATTGAAAAGCGGGCGCTCATGAAAATGTTCCACGAATTTTACCGGGCAGAAAAAGAGAAAAGAAAAAGCGGGGATAAATAATCCCTGCTTAACAGGAAGGGCACTGGGAATAGTGCCCTTCTTCATCATTTGATTCTTCCATTCTTCAGCAGCTGCTTCCAGTGATTTCCGGAATCAGCAGATTCGTATATATCATATAAATAGGTGGAAAATGAGATGGTGCCAGCTTTTTTATAATTGGCAGCAATATAAGTGATCGGATTGTCATAACTCAGAAAAGGGATGTCAAGCCCCGCAGTTTCCAAACTGGCAAGGTTAATGCTTTTTAATAGGATTTTTTCATTTTCCACGGAGGAATAGATCAGGCTGTCCTCCGTAAATGCCAGTGCAGTGGTCATGACAGGATCTGAAACTCTTTGGACCGTTTTTCCGTAATCATTGGACAGGAAGATGCCTGAACGGGTTGACATGGCCATCATGCCGTCCTTTGAAGGGTGGACAGCTATCATTCCCAGTGTATCGGACTCCAAGCCTTCCAATTCTGCTGGCTCCCAGTTCTCTCCTTTATCAATTGAACGGAAAACCCCGGCGCCAAGCTCTGATTCAGGATCCTGGCTGATGACATATAATGTTTCTCCGCTGTAACCTGCAGCCAGGAAGTAAAACTGGTTCTTTCCATAGAACTTGATCTGTGACAGGGTAGCGCCTTTGTCATTGCTTTTGATAATGCCGAGCGGGCTTTTGAGACCAGCTCCTTCTGCAGGCTTTCCGCTTGCGATGAATCCGCTGCCGACTGCCTGGAAGCCCGTATACATATGCTTATTTTTATTTTGTTCAAGCCATTGGCCGTCTTTATAGAACTTCAAGCCGTCTTCTTCGGCTGTATAAAGTGCATCATCATTTCCAGGATAGCCAAGGCCATAAATATTGCTCATCTGCTGTTTAGCTGCCTTCTTAATTTCATAGTCTTTTTCTGCCGCGGCCTGATCCTGCTCCTGGCTGCTGTTTTGCTCCTCCTCCGGGGTGCATCCCGCCAGCATCAACAAGATTAAAAACAGGGCATATAATGCTATTCTGAACTTCATTGAATTCACTCCAGCTATGTATAGTCAGCATTCCGGCTGCTTAATGAGCCGGTGTGCTGATCAATATTATATCAGAAAAAACAAAAAAGAGCCTTAAGGTTCTTTTTGCTTGTCCATTTGACAACTAGCTTCCTATAAAATGAATATCTTAGGAATGCCCAGTGCTTTTTGGCCGATCAGAGATTGCGATTTTAATTTTTCCGGTCCCTCCGCAAAGCGTGCAGCTTTTCTTGAACAGCCTGCATGCTGAAGCACGGCCTGTTCCTTTGCATCTCCGGCAAATGGAAATGATTTTCATGGAATCCCCCCGTTCCAGTGAGCCTATATTGCAGGTTATTCAGCCGGGAAGGAAATGCTACAAACTTGTGCGCTTTTTTGCAAAAACCGGCATGCCTGCCCAAACAGGGGCGTTTGCACTGCATAAAATGGCATCAGAAGAAGAAAATGATTTTCACCTGGCAGCCTTAGTCTGAAGGGAGGTAAGTAAGCAGTGTATTACCCATATCCGTACTATCCGCCGCCTCCGCCAGTGCCATACTACAGGGCAGGAGGGGCATGGTATGCGCTGATTGTCGTGCTTCTGATCCTTCTGATCGTGTTCGGGGGATGGACCTATTATGGCGGCAATTGCTAGCAGCAGCAAGGGGGAAGGCGGCGCGGCCTTCCCTTGTTATCGTGCATATTGATAGAAATTTCGGAAAAATAAACCTATAATAGAGAGGAATACATAAGGGGGGACTAATTATGGCAACAGCTACATATTCAGAGGTTTGGGATTTGGATGTTTTTTTCGAAGGGGGAAGCTCCTCCAGGGATTTTGCAGTCCATATAGATGAAACGAAAAAGCTGATTGAGGAATTTGTCACGTCTACAGAAGGCTGGCAGCCATCATCAGCAGAGCAGGATCAGAAGACCCTGCTGAATCTGATCGGGAAATTTGAAGAAGCCACTAAGAAGCTGCGCCAGGCAGGGGCATTTGTAAGCTGCCTTGAAGCGCAGAATATGGCTGACAGCAAAGCCAATGAACTGCGTGCAGCCGTGACGGTTTTAAGTGCAGGCTTTCAGAATGCGCTGACCGATTTTGACGAGAAGCTGGCCGGTTTTTCGGAAGCAGACTGGAAGCAGCTCCTGCAGGCGGATAAATTGTCAGAGCTTGAGTTCGTCCTGACAGAGCGCCGTGAAAGGGCAGCCGAGAAGCTGTCCAAGCAGGAAGAGTCCCTCATCAATGCGCTTGGAATTGACGGGTACCACAGCTGGGGCCAGATGTATGATGTAATTGTAGGGAAAGTCAGAATTCCTTTCAGTGATAAAGGACAGGAGCAGCTGCTGTCTGTCGGGCAGGCGGCCAATAAGTTCTCAAGTCCGGACAGAAATGTGCGGAAGGATGTATTTACTGAGTGGGAAGCTGCCTGGAAAAAAGAACAGGATTATCTGTCGAAGACGCTTAACCACCTCGCCGGCTTCAGGCTGAATGTGTACAAAATGCGCGGCTGGGATGATGTGCTGAAGGAGCCGCTTGAGCTCAATAGGATGAAGCAAGAAACACTGGACGCGATGTGGGATGTCATCTCCAAAAACAAACAGCCGCTGGTGAAGTTCCTGAACCGCAAAGCAAGCCTGCTTGGCCTTGAGAAACTCAGCTGGTATGATCTGGATGCTCCGCTTGGTTCCACAGAGACTAAGGTGCCGTATCAGGAGGGAGCGGAATTCATCCTGGAACAATTCTCGAAATTTGGCGGGGAAATGACTTCTTTCTCAAAAATGGCTTTCGAAAACAAGTGGATCGAGGCTGAGGACCGTCCCGGCAAGCGTCCAGGCGGCTTCCATACCTATTTCCCTGAAAGCAGCCAGTCCAGGATTTTCATGACCTATTCAGGGACTCCTTCAAACGTGTCCACGCTTGCGCATGAATTGGGCCATGGCTTCCATACTTATGCCATGAAAGACCTGCATCCGCTAAACAGGAATTACAGCATGAATGTTGCCGAGACGGCCTCTACATTTGCTGAAATGATCGTGGCTGACGCAGCTGTGAAACATGCGGCAACGGAAGAGGAAAAGCTGGCACTGCTGGAGGATAAAATTCAGCGTTCAGTGGCGCTATTGATGAATATCCATGCCCGCTTCCTCTTTGAAACAAGCTTTTACAATGAGCGCAAAAATGGCATGGTAAGCGGTGAGCGGCTCAATGAACTGATGCTTAACGCCCAGAAAGAAGCATACTCCGATAGCCTGGATGAGTACCACCCATCATTCTGGTCATCAAAGCTTCACTTCTATATTACCGGGGTCCCATTCTATAACTTCCCTTATACATTTGGATACCTTTTCTCCCTTGGCATTTATGCCAATGCATTGGAAGAAGGAAAAGGATATGAAGAAAAGTATATCAGCCTGCTTAAGGATACGGCTTCCATGACAGTCGAGGATCTGGCGATGAAGCACCTGAACGCAGACTTGACTAAGCCGGACTTCTGGGAAAAAGCGGTAAAGCTGTGCATGGATGATGTCGAAGAATTCCTGAGCCTGACTGAAAAGTGATCATAAAGAAAACCGCACATAATCTGTGCGGTTTTTTAATGCTTCTCAGTTTTTACATTTTCCTCAGCCTGAATGGGCTGATCATCAGCAGGGAAAGGACCATCATGAGGTATAAATAAAAATGCTGCGGAAAGTATGGGACAGCAAGGAAGCTGACTGTGGCAAGGCAGCCTGCTGCAGTGATCGGCAGCCCGGTAAAGTAGCCGGTGTTTTCGGAAATATTGAAGCGTGCCAGCCTGAAAGCGCCGCATGCTATATAAAAGACGGTGAAAAAGGACCCGGGAGCCCCGAAGTCAAACAAAACAGATTGATAAATGAGTAACGCCGGAGCCACGCCAAATGATATAATATCACTCATGGAATCCAGCTGTTTGCCAAGCTCTGATTCAATATTCAGCTTTCTGGCCAGCATGCCGTCAAAGCGGTCGGCAAGTGCTGCGATAAAAATGAGCAGAAGGCTCAGATTCAGGCTGCCTTTAAGGCTGTAGATGATGGCAAAACCGCCGAGCGAAAGGTTTAAGAGCGTCAAAGCGTTCGCTGTCTGGGTCTTTAGTTTTTTGACAGTGCTGTCAAAAACCTCCAATAAGAACAATCTCTTCACTCCTTATAAGCCGGAAAGGATACAACTTATTTTCAATTTGTTATATAATAATATTTTATTTTAAGTCTTTTATGCATGTACGTAAAGAGCATTCTCAAACTCTGGAGGCTGAAAACTTGATTCGTCCAATATATCGAATGTTCATTGAACTGACTAACGGCAAAGGGACCTCTGCGCTGCTGCGCAAATTTGCACGCTCGAAAAAGAGCCGCTTTATGATCCGGCCATTTTCAAATGCCTACAATATCAATATGGAAGAAATGGAAAAGTCCATCGGCGAGTATCCTACACTCCACGACTTTTTCATCCGGCAGCTGAAGGAAGGGCTTCGTCCGGCGGACGCCAGTCCGGCTGCTGCAAGCAGTCCGGTTGATGCTGTGATTGAGGATATTGGCATCATTCAGGATGACCACATGATCCGCGTTAAAGGGAAGGTCTATTCAATCGAAGAAATGCTGGGAAATCAGGATGCCCTGAAGAAATACAGAAATGGGCAATATATGATTTTTTACTTAAGCCCGAGCCATTATCATCGCATCCACAGCCCGGTGACAGGGGTTGTAAAAGGACAGTGGACGCTGGGCGGCAAATCCTATCCAGTCAATAAGCATGGACTGAAATACGGCAAAGCGCCATTATCCAAGAACTATCGCACTGTTACGGAGGTAGCCCACACTTATGGCCATCTCGCCATCGTTAAGGTAGGCGCCATGTTTGTCAATACTATTGAAGCGACCCATGAAGGGGACCAGCTTGAAAAAGGAAAAGAAATGGCCTTTTTCTCCTTTGGATCGACGGTTGTTCTCTTATTTGAAGCAGGCACCTTCAAGCCTGCGGAAAATCTGCAGCTTCCAGCACATATCAAAGTCGGGGAAGCAATAGGGGAATTCATGCAGCCGTGATTCCGGATATGAATAGAGGGCAAAGCAAAAGGGTGAGCTCTGGGCTCACCCTGCGTTCTTTCATGCCGGCTGGAATGTTTATGTATCATTGTTGTTTAGGAGGAAACCCTTATCTTATGTGTCAATGAACGCCTGTGGATTTCTGTTTCAATCAAGCGGATGAAGTCAGGGCTTAGGTTCAGCTCCCTGGCTTTGAAATAAGATTCGATCAGCAATTCGTCCGACAGCTTTCGCATATAAATTCGTACCTCCTGTCCGATAAAATAGCGGTTCTAAAAAGCTTATTTATATACATATAATGTAAGATGTTTTGTTGTACCCTTACTCTATCAGAAATAAACGGCAGGAACAACCGTTCTGGTTATCCACATGTACCGGTGGATAACCTGTGATTATTTTGTTTATAAAGGGGAAAATATTATATAAAACATAGTGGGTTTTGTGAATAAAGTTATCCACATGCTGGAAGCGCTTTGAATTTTGTCGAAAAATTTTTGGGTTTCTATTGGAATGGCTCTGTTAGTGCGCCATCTTGATCCGGGCCCATTCGTGTGAAACGCTGTTTCTCATGCATATCAGCATATCTGGTTAAAATGATCCCCAAATCAGCAGCAATGTTATACAGCCTTTGGAATCCAGCTGAGATTCCATTTGCAGCCTGGCAGGCATCTTTTATGAAATGGATCGCTCTTTGCAAGATTTATTTTGAACTGGCGGTTAAAATTGGGTATGATGGTTACATTGCAAAAATGGATGAAAATAATGAGGTGTTTTCAATGTTAAAGCATTTTTTGCCTGATCAGCATGTTAAAAATATATTCGAAATCACACCCGAGAGCCTTAAGGGAAAGGGCGTTAAGGGTGTCATCACCGACCTGGACAATACCCTGGTCGAATGGGACAGGCCTCTTGCTACCCCAAAGCTCATTAAATGGTTTGAGGAAATGAAGCATCAGAATATCAAGGTTACGATTGTATCAAATAATAAAGAAAACCGTGTAAAGGCATTTTCTGAGCCACTGGGCATCCCGTTTATCTACCAGGCGCGGAAGCCGATGACAAGGGCTTTTAACAGGGCGCTTGGTGAGATGGGCCTGAAAAAGGAAGAAACGGTTGTAATAGGTGACCAGCTGCTTACCGATGTTCTTGGCGGCAACAGGAGCGGGTTTCATACGATCCTCGTCGTCCCCGTTGCCCAGACGGACGGTTTTGTAACAAGATTTAACCGCAAAGTTGAAAGGCGGATTTTGAATTGGTTCAGAAAAAAAGGCAAGATTCAATGGGAGGATTAATGCGTGAGTGAACAATTTGTATGTATAGGGTGCGGAGTGAAGGTCCAGACAGGCAATCCCGAGGAGCTCGGGTACGCACCAAAATCTGCTATAGAAAAAGAGACGATTGTCTGCCAGCGCTGTTTTCGCCTCAAGCATTATAATGAGGTCCAGGATGTCAGCTTAACCGATGATGATTTCCTTAAAATCCTGAATGAGATCGGGAAAAGCGATGCTCTGATTGTAAAGATTGTCGATATCTTCGACTTCAATGGAAGCTGGCTTCCTGGCCTGCATCGTTTTGTCGGGAACAATAAGGTTCTTTTGGTTGGAAATAAAGCGGATCTGCTTCCCAAATCGGTCAAGCGGAATAAGCTGATCAGCTGGATGAAGCAGGAATCCAAAAACCTTGGGCTTCGGCCGGAAGACGTATTCCTTGTGAGTGCTGCAAAAGGGCAGTCCATCCAGGAAGTGGCTTCTGCTATAGATGAGTACAGGGAAGGCAAGGACGTATATGTAGTCGGCTGTACAAATGTCGGCAAATCGACTTTCATCAACCGGATCCTTAAGGAGGTAACAGGAGAAGGGGATATCATTACAACTTCCCATTTCCCTGGGACAACTTTGGATATTATCGAGATACCTTTAGAGGACGGCAAAGCTCTTGTTGATACACCGGGCATCATCAATCATCACCAGATGGCCCACTTTGTCGATAAGCGGGACTTAAAGGTGATCATGCCTAAGAAAGAAATCAAGCCGAAGGTATATCAGCTTAATGAAGGGCAGACCTTATTTTTCGGGGGACTTGCGCGCTTTGATTTTATCAGCGGAAGCAGACAGGCATTCATTTGCCATGTGTCCAACGAAATCAATATCCATCGCACAAAGCTTGAAAATGCAGATGAACTGTATGAGAAGCACGCAGGGGAAATGCTGACGCCGCCGCGTCCTGAACAGATGGATGAATTCCCTGAGCTTGTCAGGCAGGAATTCACCGTCAAAGAAGGGAAAACCGATATTGTGATTTCAGGATTGGGCTGGGTTACAGTGAGTGAGCCGGGAACGAAGGTTGCCGCTTATGTGCCTAAAGGAGTCCAGGCAATGATAAGGAAATCCCTGATTTAGCAGAAAGGGGAGAGGGTCTTGAAAAAGCTCTATGCTGTAATCGGCGATCCGATTGGCCATTCAATGTCGCCTGCGATGCATAATGATCTGTTTGATGTATATGGACTGGATGGGTGCTATATGCCGCTAAAAGTCAGCCGGGAAGATTTAGGGGACGCAGTGAAGGGGCTGCGGGCAATCGGGATTGCCGGTTTTAATGTCACTGTACCCCATAAAACCGAAATCATGCCTTTCCTGGATATAATCGATCCGCTGGCAGAGGCAATCGGGGCAGTGAATACTGTCCTCAATGAGGATGGCAAACTGATTGGATACAATACGGATGGGGAGGGTTTTGTGAGAGGCCTGGCCTCTGAGATGCCTGATTTCAGCCGGAAAAAAATCCTGATTGCCGGAGCAGGCGGAGCGGCAAGGGCAATCTACTATACGCTTGCACAAAAAGGCGTTCAGACAATTGATATCTGCAATCGGACAGCCGCAAAGGCGGAGGCTCTGGCGGATAAATGCCCCTTTCCTGTCAGGACGGGTGCTTTTGGCTTTCAGCAGGCAGAAGAAAAACTGGGTGAGTATGATATCATCATCCAGACAACACCGATCGGCATGCTGCCCGGCATAAATGCATTGCCCTTTGGACTATATAACCTGAAGGCCAATGCTTTGGTCAGCGATATTATATATAACCCGCTTGAAACCAAATTTTTGCGGGAAGCTAAAAATAAAGGTGCATCCATCCAGAATGGACTGAAAATGTTTGTCTGCCAGGGGGCACTGGCCTTCGAAAGGTGGACAGGGATCTTTCCGGATACCGACAGGATGGAAGCAGGCGTTATTACACAACTGGGAGGACAAACATGTTAACAGGAAAACAAAAAAGATTATTGCGCTCAAAGGCGCATCATTTGAACCCGATTTTTCAGGTTGGAAAAGGCGGGGTAAACGAAAATATGATCGCACAGATCGGGGAAGCGCTGGAAGCAAGGGAATTGCTTAAGGTAAGTATCCTGCAGAACTGCGATGAAGATAAAGACGAAGTTGCAGAAAGGCTCGTTAAAGGGACTAAAGCAGAGCTTGTGCAGATCATCGGCAATATGATCGTCCTTTATAAAGAATCAAAAGAAAACAAACAAATCCAGCTGCCATAATGAAGGCATGTTTGCAGCCAAGAGGCGGCAAAAGGAGGACTGCAGGTGAAGAGAATCGGGATTCTTGGAGGAACCTTCAACCCTCCCCATCATGGCCATCTGCTGATAGCAAATGAGGTGCTCCATTCCCTTTCATTGGACAAGGTTTGGTTTATGCCAAACCAGGACCCGCCGCATAAAAAGAAGTCTTCAGCTGTATCTGATCAAGCAAGGGTAGAAATGCTGGAACTGGCAATAGAGGGGCACCCGCGTTTTGAAATCCAGACGATTGAATTGGAGCGCGAGGGGCCATCCTATACTTATGATACAATGAAGCTGCTTAAAGAGCAGAATGGGGATATCGAATTCTATTTCATCATCGGGGCTGATATGATTGAGTATCTGCCGAAGTGGTATAAAATAAATGACCTCCTTGATCTTGCTGTATTTGCGGGCGTCGGGAGGCCGTCCTACAATAGCCATACTGAATATCCGGTTGTCCCGGTTGATGTGCCGCAGATGGACGTCTCATCGAGCATGATCAGGAAAAGGATCAGCCGGGGGGAAACCGTCCGCTATCTTGTACCGGACAGCGTCAGGAGATATATTGAGGAGAATCATTTGTATGGATCGTGAGATTTATCTGGAAATAGTAAAAAAACAGTTAACTGAGCACCGCTACCAGCATACGATCGGGGTGATGGAGACTGCAATTGTCCTTGCCCGCACTTATGGTGCAGATGCTAAGAAGGCTGAAACGGCAGCCATCTTCCATGATTATGCAAAGTTCCGCCCAAAGGAAGAAATGAAGCGGATCATAACTGAGCAAAAAATGCCTGAGGAGCTTCTCAAGTACAACAGCGAGCTTTGGCATGCCCCAGCTGGTGCCTACCTTGCAGAAACCGAGGCAGGTATAACGGATCCTGAGGTTTTGGATGCAATCCGCTATCATACCTCAGGGAGGCCGCAAATGCCTTTGCTTGATAAAATTATTTATCTTGCGGACTATATAGAACCCGGGAGGCAGTTTCCAGGTGTAGAGGAAGTCCGGAAGCTTGCAGAAGCAGATCT
Organism: Bacillus sp. SRL543; assembly: GCF_984799205.1. Classification (NCBI taxonomy): domain Bacteria; kingdom Bacillati; phylum Bacillota; class Bacilli; order Caryophanales; family Bacillaceae; genus Bacillus; species Bacillus sp. SRL543. The sequence continues at coordinate 3,503,588 of NZ_OZ481794.1, read as the reverse complement.
TGATAAAGCCCTTATAAAAGCGATGCAGAATACCATTATGTTTTTAATGAAGAAAAATCAGCCGGTGTTTCCGCTGACTTTTCTGTCGTATAATGATCTTGTAATGAAAAAGGAGACTGATTAAATGAGTGAACGCGCCTTGTTGGATATGGCTGTAAAAGCAGCCGATGATAAAAGAGCAGAAGATATTATGGTATTGAATATGAAAGGAATATCCCTGATTTCGGATTATTTTCTGATTTGCCACGGTAATTCTGATAAGCAGGTCCAGGCAATCGCCCGTGAAATGAAAGAAAAAGGCGAAGAGCTTGGCTATACAGTCAACCGGATGGAAGGGTTTGACGAGGCCAGATGGATACTGGTTGACCTCGGGGATGTTGTAGCCCATGTTTTCCATAAGGATGAAAGAAGCTACTATAACTTAGAACGCCTGTGGGGCGATGCACCTTCAGTGGATGTACAGAGCGTGCTCGGACAATGACTTACGGGAAGTTCGCCTACCTTTACGATGCACTGATGAAGGATGTGCCTTATGAAGGCTGGGTGGAGACAGTGAAAAGCAGTGCGGCGAAGCACGGCATCGCTGGTAATCGCCTGCTGGATCTAGCCTGCGGCACCGGGGAGCTTTCTGTCCGTCTATCACAGGCCGGATACACTGTAACCGGAGTGGATTTATCGGAGGACATGCTCGCTGTCGCCCAGGCGAAAGCAATGGAACAGGGAGCAGACATCTCTTTCTATCAGCAGGATATGGCAGAGCTTGAGGGGCTGGGCGAGTATGATATTGCAGGAATCTTCTGCGACTCCCTGAATTATCTCCAGAGTGAAGAAGAAGTTGAGCAGACTTTCCATAGTGTGGGAAGGCACCTGAAAGAAGGCGGCTTGTTCTTCTTTGATGTACATTCAGTTTATAAGATGGAGCATATCTTCAAGGATCAGACTTTTGCGCTGAATGAAGATGAAATCTCCTATATCTGGGAATGCTTCCCGGGGGAGCATCCTTTCAGTGTCGAACATGAATTGACTTTTTTTCAGCTGGATCCTTCCCTCATGAAATATGACAGATATGATGAGCTTCATCTGCAGCGCACTTATCCTATTGACATCTATAAAGACTGGCTTTTAAAAGCCGGCTTTACCCTGCTGGAAATAACAGCGGACTTTGAGACGGAGCTTCCGTCGCAAGAGTCGGAAAGAATATTTTTCATATGCCGCAAGAACTAGCAGAAAGCCGCTCCCAAAGGGGGCGGCTTTTTGCTTTATCCGGCATTCCCGGAAGGCTCTAAAAAAAAAGTTGGCGGGAGTCCATGAATAAGAAGGAATTTTTAAATGCAAAAGAGAATGTTAATGGACAGTGAACTGTTTTCTGACCTGTGTCAGGTCTTCCTCGAATTTAGAATGTGTTGCCTGGAACACATGCCGGAAAACATCACCTAATTCTTTCTCCAGCACCTTTATTCCTTCACCGGTTATTCCTCCCTTAACACACACCTTCCGCTGCAGGGCGGGAAGGGTGTAATGCCCCTTTTTCAGCAGCTCTCCCATTCCGATCAGCATTTCGCTTGCAAGGACTGTGGCAGTCTCCCGGGTTATTTTTGTTTCCGCAACGGCGGCATTGATGAATTGCTGTGTCAGATAGCTGAAAAATGCAGGTCCGCAGCTCACGATGTCAGATGAAACCCTTGTTATTTCTTCTTCTATTTCCACAGGCTTGGCAATGGCCTCGACAAGCGGCATGAGTTTCTGCTTCCATTCTTCCCTGAAATGCTCACCGTAAGTAACGAGAGCAACCCCTGCGTGTGCCCTGTTGGTGATGCTTGGAATCACACGCGCTGCTGAACAGGGGACAAAAGATTCCAGCTGTTCAGCACTGATAGGGCTTGTTATCGATACCACGCAGTCTTCGCTGCTTAAATTTGGCCGGATCTCCTGGATCACATCCGCAAAATCATGAGGCTTCACACAGATGAAAATCAAATCCGACTGAGCAGCCGTTTCGGCTGCTCCCTCCGCAAGCTTCAAGCCGCTATATTCCTTTTGTATTTCTGCCGCTTTCTCCAAAGTTCTGTTAGTAATGGTAACAGAGGAGGGGGAAATGGCTTTTGCATCAAGCATGGCCTGGATCAGAATTTTCCCCATATTCCCTGTACCGATAAAACCGACCTTCATAAGTAACCCTCCTTTGACAGCAAGCTATCTCATATAACGATATGTAATCGAAAACGCAAATATACCTTGAAAGGGGATGCCAAGAATGCTGGAATGGATCAAGCGCCGTCCGCTGGCTGCGGTTGGGGCGGCATTAATATTAGTTCTGCTGTTTTATTTTTACCTTCAGGGAAACGGCGGGGATACGGACCCGCTTGACAGTCTGCAGCTGGAAGAGGACCTGGGGGCATTGCCTGACCAGGAGGAGGAAGAGGGAGAGGGAAGGGAAGAGGAAAAAGAAAATGCACTGCCTGTCATTAAGGTCGATGTGAAGGGGAATGTGAAGAACCCGGGGCTATATGAAGCAGCCGAAGGAGAGCGTGTGGCCGATCTTATTCAGAAGGCAGGCGGGCTGTCAGAAAATGCAGATGAAACCAGGATTAACTTTGCCCAGAGAGTGGGCGATGAAATGGTCATTTATGTACCGGAAGAAGGAGAGGAAATCCCGGGGGAAGTTGAATCTACTGGAACTGTAAGTGCAGATTCGGGGGAAGAGGAGCTGGTAAATATCAACAGTGCGGGCAGCGAGGAACTTCAGGCCATTCCTGGGATTGGCCCGTCGAAGGCCGCGGCCATCATTGAGTACAGGGAAACGGAGGGGCCGTTCCAGGCGCTTGAGGACTTGATGAAGATAAGCGGGATAGGCGAAAAAACCTTCGAAAAGCTCAAAGCTTATATAAAATTGCAATGAGCCTCATTGACGGGCTTTTGAAAAAGGGATTACACTTGTAGCAGGGTTTTATTTTAGACAAAGAGGTTTTAGGAGGAGAAAAATGGAACAGCGTTTATCATGGGATCAATATTTTATGGCTCAAAGCCATTTGCTTGCTTTAAGGAGCACTTGTACAAGGCTGGCAGTGGGGGCTACGATCGTTCGCGACAAACGCATCATCGCCGGCGGATACAACGGTTCAATCGCCGGCGGCGACCACTGCATCGACCATGGATGCTATGTTATTGACAATCATTGCGTCAGGACTATCCATGCTGAAATGAATAGCATCCTTCAATGTGCCAAATTCGGTGTTCCGACTTCAGGGGCGGACATTTATGTCACACATTTTCCATGTCTGCAATGCTGCAAGGCCCTCATCCAGGCGGGCATTGCGACCGTTTATTACGCTGAAGCCTATAAGAACCATCCCTATGCAATTGAGCTGTTTGAACAGGCAGGAGTGAGGGTGGAGCAGGTAAGAAGCAAAGAAATCTCCATTGAACTATACGCTGCAGAAAAAGCTGACTATATTCTGCGCCTTTTGGAAGAATTGAAGCAAAGCGGGGCAGGACCTGAACGGATAAGCAAACTTCAGGCTGAAGCCGAAAAGCTGTTTGCGGCCGGGGACGGCAATACTGCTGAATAACTGGACAGGAGGTATCGGTGAGAGGGAATTCTTTTTATTTTGCTGCTGCTGCCCTGGCCGGACTGATGATTGTGCTGGAAGGGAACATGGCATTGTCATTTTGTATCATATTTCTGATCTGTGCACTTGCTAGAATAAAACAGTTTTCAAAAAAGTTGATTCTTCTTTTATTTTTAACGCTGCTTATTTTTGCCTGCAGAGGCTATCTTGCAGAGAAGGGGAACCACAGTGTATTAACAGGAGCCGAGAAAAATTTTCAGCTGGAGCTGTCAGAAATGAAGGTCGATGGAAACCGTCTTTCTATTAACTCCCGGGACAGAAAAACGGGGGAGAAGCTGCTTCTTGCCTATAAGCTGGATTCAGTTCAAGAAAAGCTGCTGCTGCGGAATAATCTGGTTCCAGGGCTGGTATGCCATGTGGAGGGTACTCTCGAAAAGCCCATGCAGTCTGTCAATCCGAACGGATTTGACTACAGGCTCTATCTGGAAAGAAAGAAAACTTTCTGGCTTCTTGAAGCCGATTCGCTGCTGCTCAGCCGCTGTTCCGGCCCGGAAACACATCTTATAGCAAAAATAAAGACGCTGAGGCAGTCAGGTATATCTTATATTGAAGCACATTTCCCTGGAAGCCTTGCGCCGCTTGCAGCCGCCCTTGTCTTTGGGGAAAGAAGCCTGATGGACACCGCCTTGCTCGAGGATTACCAAAAGCTCGGCATTGTCCATCTTCTGGCGATATCCGGCCTTCATGTCGGCCTTCTTGCAGGCATGATCCTTTATATTGGGAAAAGAGCCGGCATTTCGAGCGTTAGGATGAAGTTTCTGCTGCTGCTGTTTCTGCCGGTTTACGCTGTTCTGACTGGCGGGGCTCCCTCTGTCATCAGGGCGGTGCTGATGCTGATGTGCATGCTGGCCTATTCTCTGGCTGCTCGAGGAAAGAAGAAGCTTCAGCCGATTGATGTCATAAGTTCTGTGTTTGCCGCTTGCCTGCTCTTCTCCCCATATATGGTCTATGAACCTGGATTTCAGCTTTCTTTTTGTGTCAGCTTTGCCCTCATTATCTCTGCTCCCTATATCTTTAAAAATCTGAACAGCTGGATATCCCAAAGTATTGCTGTTTCATTGGTTGCCCAGCTTGCTTCAGCCCCGGTCATCTTGTATTTCTTCTATGAAATCCCGCTTTTCGCCCTCTTCGCCAATCTTCTTTATATCCCTTTCTTTTCATTCGTCCTCTTGCCTGGCATCCTGATTGGATTCCTTATTCATATACTTTCAGGGGAAAATGCGGGACTGATCTTGCGCGCGCTTGAATGGATCGCTGACATTGCTAATATGACCGCCGGGAAGCTCGGATCATTGCCTGGCGCTGTATTGGTGCTTGGAAAGCCATCTGGACCTGCTTTGGCTCTGTACATTGCAGGAGTGCCGGCATTAATGATCATTTGGGAAAAGAAGAAAAAGCACTGCTTTCTTAAAATGGCCGCAGGCGTGCTTTTGCTTTTTTCATTTCAGCCATTGGAGCAGAGAATTTCTCCAAAAGGGGAAATCACCTTTCTGGATGTCGGACAGGGCGACAGCATTTTCATTTCCCTGCCATATGGAAAGGGAGATTATCTGATCGACACAGGCGGCAGGCTGCAGTTTGAGACCGAGGAGTGGGAAAAAAGAAAAGATTTATTTGATCCAGGGAAGGATATTGTTGTGCCATTCTTGAAGAGCAGGGGCATTTCCCGGCTGGACAGGCTGATCCTGACACATGGTGATGCTGATCACATAGGGGGTGCAGCTGCTGTGCTGGACGAGATTAAAATCAATGAAGTCGTCTTTCCATCCAGTGGTGAGAGCGGGGAGCTTGAAAGATTGCTGGTCAAGAGGGCGGAAGATCTGTCCATACCAGTGATTTATGCTGAATCAGGGAGCGGATGGCAAAGCGGCAGCAGCAGCTTTCAAATCATCTCCCCCATCCAGGGCCGGGAATATGCCAGTAAAAACGATGGCTCACTTGTCATCCTGGCGAGAACAGGAGGATTGCGCTGGCTCTTTACTGGCGACCTTGAAGAGGAGGGCGAAGGATGGATCATCAAGAAATATCCTCACCTGAAAACTGACATACTAAAAGCGGGGCATCATGGCAGCAATTCTTCGAGTTCGAGCCAGTTTCTGAGGCATATTGAGCCCAAAGCGGCAATCATCTCTGCCGGGAGGAACAATCGATATGGGCATCCTCATCAAGAAGTGCTATCAAGATTGAGTTCTGAGAAAATAAAAGTCTTAAGAACTGATCTTCATGGGGCTATTACCTACACATTTACCGAAAAGGCAGGAACGTTTTCCCTCCGGCTCCCATAATATATGATTAAGAAAGCCCTTCCCAGTCACCTCAGGCTTCATCGCACAAAATGAAAAGAGACTGCATGTGTATGTGCAGTCTCCAAAAATTTACGCTATGTAGCTGTTTTTACGCTCCAATGAATTTAATGACTGTTGCAATGACAAACAATAATGCGAAAAAGCCGAAAGATACGGCAAACCCTACGCCGGAATCAACAGCATCGTTGCGTTTGCTTTGGACGTTCTTTTCAAATTCGTTCACAGTCTACCCCTCCTATATCAACTTTAGTATAAGCGATATATAAAAAAAAATCCAGACTTCGTCTGCGCGTTTTCCTGGTCTAGAAAGAGTTGTCACAAATAGTTTGATTTCACGCGGGAAAAATAAGACCATAAAGCTTTCGCACCGCCGCCAATCAAGTATCCTAGGCCTTGGCTGGCGACGTTCAATATAGATGGGGAACTGGGCGTCGGCGAGCCCAGTTCTTTTGAATGCTTGTCAAATCGTCCGGTCTTCTTTAGGATAGGAGTAGGAAAAAAAGTATTGATCGGAGCGAGAGACAATTGGTTTTAGATGTGTGGAAGCAAATAAATAACAAACAATTCACCCCGCTATATTTATTATATGGAACAGAAGGTTTTTTGATTAATGAAACAAAACAGCTGCTCATCAATAATGTGCTGTCTGAAGATGAGAGCGACTTTAATCTGTCTACATACGACTTGGAGGAAACACCGATAGAAGCGGCACTGGAAGATGCGGAGACCTTCCCGTTCATGGGGGACAAGCGGCTCATCTTCCTTCAGAATCCGTCTTTTCTGACTTCAGAAAAAACAAAAGGGAAGACTGAGCACAATCTGGCCAAGCTGGAATCATATTTAAAAGAGCCGTCTCCATATTCAATCGTTGTGTTCACGGCACCATATGAAAAGCTGGATGACCGAAAAAAGATTACCAAGGAACTGAAGAAGAAAGCAAGTGTACTTGAGGCCAAAAAGCTGGGGGAACAGGAGCTGAAAGTCTGGATCAGGGAAAGGGCTGCCCAGAACGGTGTCCAGATTGAGGAAGAGGCAGTACAGCTTATGCTGACATTGGCAGGTACAAACCTCTTTATGCTGACAGGCGAAATTGATAAATTGGCTTTATATGCAGACGAGGAAAAGCTGATTGACGCCGATGCCGTTGACAGACTGGTCGCAAGATCGCTTGAGCAAAATATTTTCACTCTTGTGGACAAGGTTGTCCACAGAAAAATAGACCAGGCCCTGCGGATTTATTATGATCTGTTAAAGCAAAATGAAGAGCCGATTAAGATTCTTTCTATTCTGACTGGGCAATTCAGGCTGATATACCAGGTGAAGGAGCTGTCGAGGAGAGGATACGGCCAGCAGCAGACTGCTGGATATTTAAAGGTCCATCCCTTCCGGGTCAAGCTTGCAGCCGGACAGGCCCAGCTTTTCGGAGATGAAGAACTGTCGCGCATCATGAAGCTCCTGGCAGAAGCGGATTATGATATGAAAACCGGCGGCATGAACAAGGAAATGCTGATTGAGATGTTCTTGTTCAGGCTGCACGACCATGCTCTCCATAAATAGGCAATAAAAAATGGCCAAAAGGCCATTTTTTATTTTTATGCTCTGTTAGTGTGTCATATTCATCCAGCTGCGCATGCGTGTGAAACTTTGTTTCACACGCATGCGCAGCTGAAATGAGCCCAGAATCACATCAATGTTTTACACAGCCTATTTTTTAGGCATAAGAAAAGGCTATCTGGAAAGATAGCCGGGAATCTTTAAACGATTACGCGTTCAAAGAGTTTAGTTTTTTAGCAAGACGAGATTGCTTGCGTGCAGCAGCGTTTTTGTGGATAAGGCCTTTTGCAGCAGCTTTGTCAAGCTGGCTAACAGCGTTAGCATGTGCAGTCTTAGCAGCAGCTGTATCCTCGTTCACGATTGCAGCTTCAGCTTTTTTGACAGCAGTACGCATTGAAGACTTAACAGTCACGTTTTGAGCATTGCGGGCTTCGCTTGTTTTTACGCGTTTAATAGCAGATTTAATGTTTGGCATTCCATTCACCTCCTAGAAAAAAAGCAATCGAGATTATATTAACTCGACTTTCATATCATTCATTAACAATAATTAAGAACAAGTGCTATTTTATCAAAGGCATGCCAATAATGCAATACTGTAGTTTAAAATCAATTCTTTTTCAGGAATGCGCTAAACAAGCAGTTTATGAATTTTTGGGAAGGAATGAACTTAAGCTTCTGGCTGTAAAGGCTTCTGAATGAATTGGCGTTGTTCAGGCAAAGCTAGGGAAAAGCACCGGCTTTGCCGGATCAATGAAATGAGGGTAGAGATGTGAAAGAGCCTTTAGATCTTAGCAGCTATTCGATCAGAACCGACCTTGCCATTGAAGCCAGGGAGATTGTAATAGATGAACGCTCAAAAAATCTCGGAAAAGAAGAGGATCTCTCTCAGCTTGAAGGGGTCATAATTAAAGAAAAAGAAGAAGATGATCTCAAGATTTCATATGTGGAGGTCACATCAGAGGGATCCAAAACCCTCGGGAAAAAAGAAGGTAAATATTTAACCATTGAGGTCCAGGGAATACGGCAGCAGGACACAGAGCTTCAGCAGAAGGTTGAAAATGTGTTTTCTAGAGAATTGGCCCGCTTCATTGAAGGGATGGGAATCAATAAAGAGGCAAGCTGCCTTGTCGTCGGCCTAGGGAACTGGAATGTCACTCCCGATGCACTGGGGCCCCAGGTTTGTGAAAATATTTTGGTCACACGCCATCTTTATCAGCTGCAGCCGGAAAATGTCGAGGAGGGCTACAGGCCGGTAAGTGCCCTTGCCCCGGGCGTTATGGGACTGACCGGGATTGAGACAAGCGATATCATCTTTGGGGTAGTGGAAAAGACGAAGCCGGATTTTGTACTTGCAGTGGACGCCCTGGCCGCGCGCTCGATTGAAAGAGTGAACTCTACCATCCAGATTTCTGATACAGGCATTCACCCTGGTTCAGGGGTCGGCAACAAGCGGAAGGAGCTCAGCAAGGAAACTCTCGGTATTCCCGTGATTGCGATCGGGGTGCCGACTGTCGTGGATGCAGTCAGCATTACAAGCGATACGATCGATTTCATTCTTAAGCATTTCGGCAGGGAGCTTAAGGAAGGTGACAGGCCTTCCCGGGCGCTCGCCCCTGCAGGCATGAATTTTGGGAAAAGGAAGAAGCTCACAGAGGAAGACCTGCCTGAAGAACAGCAGCGTCAGACTTTCCTTGGCATAGTCGGCACACTGCCAGAGGAAGAAAAAAGAAAACTGATTTATGAGGTACTTTCCCCTATCGGCCATAATCTGATGGTAACGCCGAAAGAGGTCGATGTGTTTATGGAGGATATGTCCAATCTGATAGCCAATGGGCTGAATGCTGCCCTCCATAGCAAAATCAACCAGGAAAACTCCGGTTTTTACACGAGGTAGCCTGCATTAGGTTCTATCTACTCTAGCATAGTCATATGATTTACTAGACTCTTGCTGAAGAGGTGGACCTATGAAAGCAGCGAAACGGACTAATAACTCCCAGGGAATGAAAGGGACTGGATTTCTGAAGGCATGTGCCGCCTGCCTGCTGTTTTCCTGCCTGGTTTTTGCAGTCAGCGGGGCTGTTGTTTCTTTAGACCATGAGCAAAGGATTGCCCCTGAATCTATCAGGGCTGCACTGTCCCATGTGAAAGCGGAGGGGCTGTACCGGCTTATTGGCCTGGAGAACCGCCATTTCCATGCAGCGCTGCCGGAAAAGCCGGTGCATCCTTCCCTGTACAGCTTTATACTCGAGCTGTTCAATAGACGCCTAAATGATCCGCGCAGCCTTCTTGGAAGAGAACTGCCTGCCTTTCGAGGTTATGAAGGCAAACTCCTCACGGCAGGTGCAGGAACGAATAATGCCATTATGCCAATCGAATCCCCGCCGCCAGTGGAAGTGCTGCGGGCTGAACAGGAAGCTTCCCTGCTGAATGGCGGCAAGGTGCCGGGCAACAGTGAAGAAGCAAGGGTATCGACCGGCGGCAAAAAAATCGTTTATATTTACTTTTCGCATAATCGTGAATCTTTCCTTCCTTACTTGGATGGAGTGAAAGATATTGATCAGGCATTTCATCCTGAACACAATATCACCAAAGTGGGAGACCGCCTGAAGTCAGCCCTGGACGCAAAGGGCATTGGCGCCGCGGTGGACAAGACTGACATCCAGGCTGACTTAAGCAGAAAGAACTGGGCTTATTCACGGTCTTATGACCAGTCGAGGGAAGCCGTTGAAACTGCTTTGGCAGCTGATCATAATTTGGCTTATTTAATTGATATCCATCGGGACGCCAAAAGAAAAAGCGATACAACGAAAAAAATAAATGATGTCAATTTTGCTAAAATCGCTTTTATCATTGGTGCTGAGCACAAAGGATATGAGAGGAATCTCTCATTTGCCAAAGAGCTCCATGACCTTTTGGAAAAAAGATATAAAGGCTTGAGCAGGGGGGCATTCACAAAGGAAGGCAGCCTGACAAATGGAAAATTCAATCAGGATTTGTCTGAAAATGCAATACTGGTTGAAATCGGAGGGGTGGACAATACCTTCGAGGAGCTGTACAGATCAGCTGAAGCTCTGGCAGAAGTGTTCAGCGACTATCACTGGCAGGCAGAGAAAGTAGACTCTGCCGGAAAAGACCCTGCTGACAAGAAATGAAAAAGGTGATTGAGATGAAAATGTTCATGGTAAAAGCTTTCCTTGCTGCAGCATTGATGTTCATTGGCGTCCTTTTTGGCATGCAGCACGCCAATGAAGGGACGAGGGCCATGAGAGGCTATGATGACAAAGGGCTGAATGCTGCTTTCTCTGTTAATGAAAGCAGCACCGGGGATCTGGAGGCCTCCATCCTCGGACGGGACGTATCTTCACATGATCTTGAAAAGAAAAAAGAAAAACTGGAGGAAATGAAGGCATATAATTTCTTTTCCTCTGCCGGCAGGGATCTTGCCGATGGGCTTTCAAAGGCCGCAGACAGCGCCATACAAAAAGTGGCTGATCTGATAAAATAATGGAGAACAATCGGCTGTCCAGGGGATGGCCGTTTTATTTTGGAGGACCTCTTAGTGCTTCCGCTTTTCCTTGAATGTTCCAATCCCTGCTGATATAATCAAAAATAGTGTATATGCGCGAGTATAGTAGGAGTGAACGCTATGAATAGAGAAGACAGACTAGAAAGACAATCCAGAACCCGGAATTTTTCAATCATTGCCCATATTGACCATGGGAAATCCACGCTTGCTGATAGAATCCTGGAAAGAACGAATGCCTTGACGGCCCGGGAAATGAAAGATCAGCTGCTCGATTCCATGGATCTGGAAAGAGAACGCGGGATTACAATTAAATTGAATTCTGTGCAATTAAAATATAAAGCAAAAGATGGAGAAATCTACACCTTCCATCTGATTGACACCCCCGGGCACGTCGACTTTACTTACGAGGTGTCCCGAAGCCTTGCTGCATGTGAAGGCGCAGTGCTTGTTGTCGATGCTGCGCAGGGCATTGAAGCCCAGACTCTGGCAAATGTGTACCTTGCCATTGATAACGATCTTGAAATCGTACCGGTCATCAACAAAATCGACCTTCCAAGTGCAGATCCTGAACGGGTGCGCGGCGAAATCGAGGATGTCATCGGGCTTGATGCGAGTGATGCCGTCCTGGCATCTGCAAAAGCGGGAATAGGGATTGAGGATATCCTGGAACAGATTGTTGAAAAAGTTCCTGCTCCACTGGGAGACCCTGATGCCCCGCTGAAGGCGCTGATTTTTGACAGCCTTTATGATGCATACAGAGGCGTTGTCGCTTATATCAGGGTTGTAGATGGGACTGTAAAGGTCGGCGATAAGGTTAAGATGATGGCGACCGGAAAAGAATTCGAAGTCACGGAGGTAGGCGTTTTCACGCCGAAGTCAACTCCGCTGCCTGAGCTTTCTGTCGGGGATGTAGGCTTCCTGACTGCAGCGATCAAAAATGTCGGCGATACGCGTGTCGGCGATACGATCACAAGCGCAAAGAATGGCGCTGTTGAACCGCTTCCAGGTTACCGGAAGCTGAATCCAATGGTATACTGCGGCCTGTATCCGATTGACAGCGCCAGATTCAATGATTTGCGAGAAGCTCTTGAAAAGCTGGAGCTTAATGACTCAGCGCTCCAGTTCGAGCCGGAAACTTCCCAGGCATTGGGCTTCGGCTTCCGCTGCGGATTCCTTGGACTGCTTCATATGGAAATCATTCAGGAACGCATAGAGCGGGAGTTCAAGATTGACTTGATCACAACTGCCCCAAGCGTTATCTACGATGTTGTCATGACAGACGGCACTCTGATGAAAGTGGACAATCCTTCAGATATGCCTGATGCGCAGAAAGTTGACCGTGTGGAAGAGCCTTATGTAAAGGCAACGATGATGGCGCCAAATGATTATGTCGGTGCAATCATGGAGCTATGCCAGGAAAAACGCGGTATTTTCATTGATATGCAATATATGGATGAGACCCGAGTGAGCATAGTGTATGAGATCCCGCTTTCGGAAATTGTGTACGACTTTTTCGATCAGCTTAAATCCAGCACAAAAGGCTATGCCTCATTCGATTATGAGCTGATTGGCTATAAAGAATCCAAGCTTGTCAAAATGGACATCCTGCTCAATGCTGAGAAGGTCGATGCGCTCAGCTTTATCGTCCATAGAGATTTCGCTTATGAACGCGGAAAAGTCATTGTAGAGAAACTGAAGGAACTGATTCCACGCCAGCAGTTCGAGGTGCCGATCCAGGCTGCAATCGGGCAAAAGATCGTTGCGCGTTCAACGATTAAAGCGATGAGGAAGAACGTATTGGCCAAATGTTACGGCGGAGATATTTCCCGGAAAAGAAAGCTGCTGGAAAAGCAGAAGGAAGGGAAAAAGCGCATGAAGCAGGTCGGTTCTGTGGAAGTTCCTCAGGAAGCATTCATGGCGGTCCTGAAAATGGACGATACGACCCCCAAGAAGTAACAGGCTCCAGGTTTGATTTGTTGCCGGAGGTTAGATATGCTTGCATACAAGCAGCTCTAGCCTCTTTTTTCATTGAAAAAAAAGCACCTGCCGTTGAGCAAATTATTAAAGGTTGTGACGATGTATGATAAATGCGGCTTATATCCATATACCGTTTTGTGAACATATATGCCATTATTGTGATTTTAATAAAGTGTTTCTCAAAGGCCAGCCGGTTGATGAATATCTGCAGGCCCTTGAAAAAGAAATGGAATTGACGCTTCAGGATCGTGCTTCAAGCCCTTTCACTTCAATTTTCGTAGGCGGAGGGACACCGACTTCCCTGGATGCGCGCCAGCTCGAGATGCTGTGCGCTTCAATCAGAAAGCATATGCTCCTGGAGGAAGGAGCGGAATTTACATTCGAAGCAAACCCGGGCGACCTTTCCGAAGATAAGCTGAAGGCACTTTACGATGCCGGGGTGAACAGGCTGAGCTTTGGAGTCCAGACCTTCAATGAAGAATTGCTGAAGAGGATTGGAAGGACACACAGGGCAAAGGATGTATTTGCGTCAATCGAACTTGCGAGGAAAACAGGATTCAGCAATATCAGCGTAGACCTGATTTACAGCTTGCCGGGCCAGTCTGTTGCTGACTTCAAGGAGACGCTCGATACTGCCTTTACCCTTGATATCCAGCACTATTCCGGCTACTCCCTGATCATCGAACCAAAGACCGTCTTCTATAATCTTATGAGAAAAGGGAAGCTCCCTTCCCCAGGTGAAGATGCAGAAGCAGCTATGTATGAGCTTCTTATGGAAAGGATGGAGCTGGAGGGCTTCAAGCAATACGAAATCAGCAATTTTGCGCTTCCCGGTTTTGAAAGCAGGCATAACCTGACATACTGGAATAATGAAGAGTATTATGGATTTGGAGCAGGGGCCCATGGCTATACAGAAGGAAGCCGGAATGCCAATTACGGGCCGCTGAAAAAATATATGGAGCCATTGGCGGAAAACAAACTTCCTGTCATGGAATCGCATATTGTGACAAAAGCTGAAATGATGGAAGAGGAAATGTTCCTGGGACTTAGAAAGGCCGATGGTGTGGAAGTGTCCCGTTTTCTGGATAAATTTGAAGAAAATCCGCTCCAACTGTTCAAGAGCGAGCTGGAAAAGCTCAAGAAATTAGAGCTGATCGAAGCTGGCGGGAAATCGATCCGGCTGACGCGAAAAGGGCGGCTTCTCGGGAACGAAGTGTTTCAATCCTTTATCGGCGTAATCTAATGATTGACATCGCGCCTATAAATTTGATAATTTATTATTAGATTTAGCACTCGCTGTTGAAGAGTGCTAACAGAGGTGATAAACGTGTTAACAGATCGTCAATTATTGATTTTCCAGGTGATTGTTGATGATTTCATTCGGTCTGCCCAGCCAGTCGGTTCGAGAAGCCTGTCGAAAAAAGAAGAAATTTCTTTCAGTTCGGCAACAATCCGAAACGAAATGGCTGATTTAGAAGAACTGGGTTTTATCGAGAAAACACACACCTCTTCCGGAAGGGTCCCTTCTGAAAAAGGCTACCGCTATTATGTTGATCATCTATTGTCACCCCAGCAGCTGAATCAGCAGGATATTTTCACAATCAAGTCCCTCTTTGCAGAGCGGATCTATGAGCTCGAAAAGATCGTGCAGAAATCTGCCAGAATCATGTCCGAACTGACCAGCTATACGTCAATTGTCCTCGGTCCTGCAGTAAAAGAAAACAGACTGAGAAAAATCCAGATTGTTCCTTTGAACAAGGATACGGCCATTGCCATCATCGTGACTGATACAGGGCATGTTGAAAACAAAATGTTCAGCATACCTGAAAACATCCACCCTGGGGAGATAGAGAAACTGGTCAATATTTTGAATGAGCGGCTGGCCGGTGTGCCTATAGATAATCTAAACGATAAGATCTACAAAGAAGTGGCATTCCTGCTCAGGCAGCATGTCAACCATTATGATCTCCTGCTCTATTCTTTTGCCGACATACTGAAGCTCTCTGCGAATGAAAAGCTCTTTTTCGGCGGCAAGACGAACATGCTCAGCCAGCCTGAATTCCATGATATCGAGAAGATCAGGAATCTGATGAATATGATTGAGCAGGAAGAAAGCATCTATGATTTAATACGCAAAGACAAATCAGGAATCAATATTAAGATTGGCAGAGAGAATGAAAACTCGGCCATGGAAAACTGCAGCCTCATTACTGCCACCTATTCAATGGGTGCAGAACAGCTGGGGACCATCGCGGTCCTTGGACCGACGAGGATGGAGTATTCCAGGGTGATCAGCCTGCTGCAGATTATCAGCGCAGACCTCACTGACGTCCTGACGAAGCTGTATCAAAAGAGCTGACGCGGGTAATATTGATATGGGTGGAAGCTTTCTTCCATCCCTTTCCTTGCGTTTAAATATTTATATCCGATCAGCGTCCTCTGGCATGCAAGGCAGGCCAGGCATGCTTAACCTTTAAGGGAGGTGAACTAGTTGGCAGACAATAAGGACTTTTTAAACGAAGAACACAAAGCAGCCACTGCAGAAGAAAGCAATGAGCCGATAGAATCAGTGTTCGGAGAATCAGCTGAAACATCTGAAACTGGTAGAAATGGTGAGGAACCATCAGCAGGCCGGGAAGAAGACTCCGAAGAGCTGAAAACTGCGCATGAAAGAATTGCAGAGCTTGAGGAGAAATTGGCGGAAGCTGAAAATCGCTATCTCCGTCTTCAGGCAGACTTTGATAATTCCAGGCGCCGGGCAAAGCTTGATCAAGAGGCGGCTGAAAAATATAGAGCACAAAAACTGATTACTGAACTGCTTCCAGCCCTTGATAATTTTGAGAGAGCGCTGAATATGGAAACTGACAATGAGCAGGCCAAAACGCTCCAGCAGGGAATGGAAATGGTATACCGCAGTCTGGCAGAGGCAATCAAAAAAGAAGGCGCCGAAGCAATCGAGGCTGTCGGAAAAGAATTTGACCCGCATCTGCATCAAGCTGTCATGCAGGTTGAAGACGAAAACTTTGCATCCAACACGGTTGTTGAAGAATTCCAAAAAGGCTACTTGCTTAAGGACAGGGTCATCCGTCCGGCAATGGTAAAAGTAAACCAATAACACTACATATATCGGGAGGTAAAGGAACATGAGCAAAATTATTGGCATTGACTTGGGTACTACAAACTCATGTGTATCCGTTCTAGAAGGCGGAGAGCCTAAAGTAATTCCGAATCCGGAAGGAAACCGTACAACTCCATCAGTTGTCGCATTCAAAAACGGCGAACGCCAGGTTGGCGAGGTAGCTAAGCGCCAATCTATTACAAATCCAAACACAATCATTTCTGTTAAACGCCATATGGGTACAGACCATAAAGTGGAAGCAGAAGGCAAGGAATATACGCCGCAGGAAATGTCTGCTATCATCCTTCAGTATCTTAAAGGCTATGCAGAAGATTATCTTGGCGAAAAGGTTGAAAAAGCTGTTATCACAGTTCCAGCTTATTTCAATGATGCTGAACGCCAGGCAACAAAAGATGCAGGCAGGATTGCCGGCCTTGAAGTAGAGCGCATCATCAACGAGCCTACAGCAGCGGCTCTTGCATACGGCCTTGACAAAATGGACGAAGACCAGACAATTCTTGTTTATGACCTTGGCGGCGGTACATTTGACGTATCCATCCTCGAGCTTGGCGACGGCGTCTTTGAAGTTAAGTCAACTGCCGGCGACAACCGTCTCGGAGGAGATGACTTCGACCAGGTAGTCATTGACTATCTTGTTGAGCAATTTAAAAAAGATAACGGCATCGACCTTTCAAAAGACAAAATGGCGCTTCAGCGTTTGAAAGATGCAGCTGAAAAAGCGAAGAAAGATCTGTCAGGCGTCACTTCTACACAAATCTCGCTTCCGTTTATCACTGCAGGGGATGCAGGTCCCCTTCACCTGGAGGTTACACTGTCCAGGGCGAAGTTTGATGAACTGTCAGCGGGCCTTGTAGAACGTACAATGGGACCTACCCGCCAGGCGCTTAAAGATGCCGGCCTTTCTCCATCAGAAATCGATAAAGTAATCCTTGTCGGCGGATCAACCCGTATCCCTGCCGTTCAGGAAGCAATCAAGAAGGAAGTTGGAAAAGACCCTCATAGAGGCGTCAACCCTGATGAAGTAGTGGCAATGGGTGCAGCAATCCAGGGCGGCGTCATTTCCGGAGATGTCAAAGATGTAGTGCTATTGGATGTAACCCCATTATCACTGGGGATTGAAACAATGGGCAGCGTCTTCACGAAGCTGATTGAGCGCAACACTACAATCCCGACTTCCAAGTCCCAGGTATTCTCTACAGCGGCTGACAGCCAGACTGCTGTTGACATTCATGTGCTTCAGGGTGAACGCCCGATGGCTTCTGACAATAAGACGCTTGGCCGTTTCCAATTGACTGATATCCCGCCGGCACCGCGCGGCGTTCCTCAAATCGAAGTATCATTCGATATTGATAAAAACGGCATCGTCAATGTTCGCGCCAAAGATCTTGGAACAAACAAAGAGCAGACCATCACAATCAAATCTTCCACAGGCCTTTCTGATGATGAAATCCAGCAAATGGTCAGGGAAGCGGAAGAAAACGCAGAGGCAGATAAAAAGCGCAAAGAAGAAGTTGAGCTTCGCAATGAGGCAGACCAGCTTGTCTTCACTACCGAAAAGACTCTGAAGGATCTTGAAGGCAAGGTGGACGAAGCGGAAGTTGCGAAAGCGAACGAAGCTAAAGATGCGCTGAAGGCGGCAATCGAAAAGAACGAGCTGGAAGAAATCCGTACTGCGAAGGATGCCCTTCAGGAAATCGTCCAGAATCTCTCTATGAAGCTGTATGAAGAAGCAGCGAAGCAGGCCCAGGCAGCCCAGGGTGCTGAAGGCCAAGGCGGAGATGATAATGTCGTTGATGCAGAATACGAAGAAGTAAACGACGACGACAAAAAATAATAGCTAAGCAGCAGGGTAAAAAAAGTCAAAGTCAGGTTTCACTTGGCTTTGGCTTTTTTCTTTACCAGGAGGGGGCACAGGCAAGGTGTTTAGCCTGCGTTCCTTATTAGGCAAGCGCCCTCCGCTTTTAGTTTAACTATTGCACTTTTTCTTTATAGAATGATACAATAATCTTTATGTGAAATGACCGGGGAGTGTGAAATTCATGAACAAACGGGATTATTATGAGGTCCTGGGGGTCAGCAAAAGTGCCAGCAAGGATGAAATAAAGAAATCCTACCGCAAGCTTTCAAAAAAGTATCATCCTGATATTAATAAAGAAGCGGATGCAGATGAGAAATTCAAGGAAGTAAAAGAAGCATACGAAGTTTTGAGTGATGATCAGAAGCGCGCGCATTACGACCAGTTTGGCCATACAGATCCCAACCAGGGCTTTGGAGGCGGAGATTTCGGCGGCGGCTTCGGCGGCTTCGAGGATATCTTCAGCACTTTCTTCGGAGGCGGGGGAAGGAGAAGGGATCCGAATGCACCAAGGCAGGGGGCCGATCTTCAGTACACAATGTCCCTTTCTTTTGAAGAAGCGGTATTCGGAAAAGAAACTGATATTGAAATACCGAGGGAAGAAACCTGCGAGACTTGCGACGGGTCAGGGGCCAAGCCTGGCACAAAGCCTGAAACATGCCGGCATTGCCATGGCTCAGGCCAGCTGAATGTTGAGCAGAATACGCCATTTGGAAAGATTGTCAACAGAAGGGTCTGCCAGTACTGCAGCGGAACAGGCAAAGAAATCAAAGAAAAATGCCAAACATGCGGCGGAACAGGCAAAGTGACCAAGCGGAAGAAAATCCATGTGAAGATCCCGGCCGGCATTGATGACGGACAGCAGCTGCGCGTAACTGGGCAGGGAGAGCCGGGCATAAACGGGGGCCCTCCAGGAGATCTTTATGTAGTTTTCCATGTGAGGGGCCATGAATTCTTTGAACGTGAAGGCGACGATATTTACTGCGAAATGCCGATTACGTTTGTCCAGGCATCGCTTGGAGATGAAATCGAGGTGCCGACCCTTCATGGCAAAGTAAAATTGAAGGTTCCTGCCGGGACACAGACAGGCACCCGCTTCCGCCTGAAAGGAAAAGGAGTGCCGAATGTGAGGGGCTATGGAAATGGCGACCAGCACATACTTGTGCGGATTGTTACACCGACAAAGCTGACAGAAAAACAGAAGCAGCTTTTGCAGGAGTTTGCCGAAGTGAGCGGCCAGCTGCCGCAGGGAGAACAGGAAGAAAGCTTTTTCGCAAAGGTGAAAAGAGCCTTCAAGGGTGAATAAAGAAATGGGAGTTGGTAGAGAATGAAATGGTCAGAAATCAGCATTCATACAACAAATGAGGCGATTGAACCGATTTCAAACATTTTGCATGAAGCCGGAGCAAGCGGTGTTGTCATTGAGGATCCGTTTGACTTGATTAAAGACAGAGAAGATCAATTCGGTGAAATCTACCAGCTGAATCCCCAAGATTACCCAGAGGAAGGCGTCATTGTGAAAGCCTATCTTCCGGTCAACAGCTTCCTGGGGGAAACGGTTGACGAAATTAAAGAAGCGGTCAATGGCCTCATTTTATACAATATTGATATCGGGCTTAACAAAGTGACGATCAGTGAAGTGAACGAAGAGGAATGGGCCACTGCCTGGAAAAAGTACTATAATCCTGTTAAAATATCTGAACGGTTCACCATTGTGCCGACCTGGGAGGACTATACTCCTGTAAGCAGCGATGAGTTGATTATCGAGCTTGATCCAGGGATGGCTTTTGGGACTGGGACTCATCCGACGACAGTCATGTGCATCCAGGCACTGGAGCGTACGGTAGCAAAAGGAGACAGAGTAGTTGACGTCGGAACCGGTTCCGGTGTGCTCAGCATCGCTGCTGCCATGCTTGGAGCTGAAAAGGTGGAAGCTCTTGATCTTGATGAAGTGGCAGTAAAGTCAGCAAGGCTTAACATCAAGCTGAATAAGGTCCATGAGACTGTAAGTGTGTCGCAGAACAACCTGTTAAACGGAGTGCAGGAAGGAGCCGATGTCGTGGTTGCCAATATCCTGGCCGAGGTCATCCTGCGCTTTACAGATGACGTGGCCAGAACAGTTAAAAAGGGCGGCTGTTTCATTGCCTCAGGCATCATCCAGCAGAAAAAGCAGCAGGTCAAAGATGCAATCATCCAGGCAGGTTTCGATATTGAAGAAATCCTTCAAATGGAAGACTGGGTCGCCATCATTGCAAGGAATAAATAAGACAAATATCTGGCTGGACGGAAAAATGGGAGTAATTGAAGCTGGGATAGACCCATGCCTTTCAAGTGTCCCTTTTTTCCGTTTGGCGGATTTGCAGCCGTACGGCATTTGCAAAAACGAAAGGTAGGCAGGTGCAGCCATGCAGCGATATTTCACAGATCGGGATACAGATGGCAGATTCAGCATAGCAGGCGATGATTTTCACCACATCACAAGGGTCATGCGCATGAAGGAAGGGGACAGCATAATTTGTGCGGTCCGCGGGGGCAGAAGTGCAGAATGCCGGATTGCAGAAATTACCGATGAACAAGTGATTGCCGAAGTAGTACAATGGAAGGAAGCGAGCGCAGAGCTTCCGGTCAAAGCTGCAATTGCGAGCGGATTGCCTAAAGGGGATAAGCTCGAGCTGATCATCCAAAAGGGGACAGAGCTTGGAGCTTCCGTGTTTATCCCTTTTACTGCAGCCCGTTCAATTGTAAAATGGGATGAAAAGAAAGCTGGGAAGAAAACAGAACGCTGGCAGAAAATCGCTAAAGAAGCTGCCGAGCAATCACATAGAGACCTGCAGCCGGATGTGCTTCAGCCTGTCAGCATGACAGAACTGATTGAACTGTGCAAAAGCTATGACCATAAAGTGATTGCCTATGAAGAAGACGCCAAAGATGGGGAAAGCTCTGCTTTTGCAGCTCTTTTGGCAGGAATGGAAGAAGGGCAGTCCCTTCTTATGGTGTTTGGACCAGAAGGCGGCCTCTCGGAAAAGGAAGTTGGACTCTTAAAGGACAATGGTTTTGTGTCATGCGGACTTGGCCCAAGGATATTGCGTACTGAAACAGCGCCGTTATATGCGCTTGCGGCTGTTTCTTATCATTTTGAACTAATGAGGTGAATTCAATGGCAACAGTTGCTTTTCATACACTTGGCTGTAAAGTGAACCATTATGAAACAGAAGCAATTTGGCAATTGTTTAAACAAGAAGGCTACGAACGGACAGATTTCGAATCTGCTTCCGATGTATATATAATCAATACCTGTACAGTAACCAATACCGGCGATAAAAAAAGCCGCCAGGTCATCAGAAGGGCGATCAGGAAAAATCCTGATGCCGTCATCTGTGTAACCGGCTGCTATGCCCAGACCTCCCCTGCAGAAATCATGGCCATACCTGGAGTGGACATCGTCGTGGGTACACAGGACAGGGTCAAGATGCTGGAGTATATCGAACAATATAAACAAGAACGCCAGCCGATCAATGCGGTAGGGAATATCATGAAAAACCGCGTGTACGAGGAACTGGATGTTCCTGCCTTCACAGACAGGACACGCGCTTCCCTGAAGATACAGGAAGGGTGCAATAACTTCTGTACATTCTGCATCATCCCGTGGGCGCGGGGCTTGATGAGATCCCGCGATCCGCAGGAAGTCATCCGCCAGGCGCAGCAGCTTGTCGATGCCGGCTATAAGGAAATTGTCCTGACCGGCATCCACACAGGCGGCTATGGAGAAGACATGAAGGATTATAACCTTGCCATGCTGCTAAGGGATTTAGAGGCACAGGTAAAAGGCCTGAAGCGTCTGCGCATTTCCTCTATTGAAGCAAGCCAGATCACTGATGAAGTGATCGAGGTGATGGACAAGTCTGAAGTGGTTGTAAGGCACCTGCATATACCTCTTCAGTCAGGCTCTAACACTGTACTTAAGAGAATGAGAAGAAAGTACACAATGGAATTCTTTGCAGAGCGTCTGGATCGCCTAAAAGAGGCGCTTCCCGGCCTTGCTGTCACATCTGATGTTATTGTCGGCTTCCCTGGAGAAACTGAAGAAGAGTTCATGGAAACCTACAATTTTATCAAAGAGCATAAATTCTCTGAGCTGCATGTATTCCCTTACTCAAAAAGAACCGGTACACCTGCAGCCCGGATGGAAGACCAGATTGATGAGGAAGTCAAGAATGAGCGGGTGCACCGCCTTATTTCCCTTTCCGATCAGCTGGCAAAGGAATATGCATCACAGTTTGAAAATGAAGTGCTTGAAGTCATTCCTGAGGAAATCTTTAAGGAAGATCCTGAGAGCGGCCTTTATGTCGGGTATACTGACAATTACCTGAAAGTCGTATTCCCTGCATCCGAAGAAATGGTAGGGAAAATCGTAAAAGTCAAGATATCCAAGGCAGGCTATCCTTATAATGAAGGACAGTTTGTCCGCGTCGTTGACGAGGATGCTGTTTACGAGGAAGCGGCTGTTTAAGTATTGGATAAAAAAGAATGGGGAGGCTTTCCCATTCTTTTTTATTTGCCAAAAAGTGGCCTGAGGATACTTCGGGCTGCATATTTCCCTTTTGATAAAGAAAAAATAGACAGGACTAAGAAAACGATTGCAAAAAATGATTAAAACCTATAATTTCAGCTACATTTTTCGGGAAGACAATGGTATGATGTAGAGGTACGGACAACTTGTTTGTTTGAAAGGAGAACCATTGATATGGCAGCTAATGTAGCAAAAATGATCGATCATACATTATTGAAAGCGGATGCGGCAAAAGAACAGATAGAGGTTCTTTGTTCAGAAGCTAAAGAATACAGTTTCGCGTCTGTCTGTGTTAACCCTGCGTGGGTCAGCTACGCGAGTGAACTGCTGAAGGGATCAGGCGTAGATGTCTGCACAGTCATCGGCTTCCCGCTGGGGGCATCAACTTCTGAGGTAAAAGCATTTGAGACTAAAAATGCCATTGAAAACGGCGCAACTGAAGTAGACATGGTTATTAATATCGGCGCATTAAAGAGCGGCAGCAATGATCTTGTAGAAGCAGATATCCGTGCAGTCGTTGATGCGGCAAAAGGGAAGGCACTCACAAAGGTCATTATTGAAACATCCCTCCTTACAGAGGACGAGAAGGTCCTGGCATGTGAGCTGGCCGTAAAAGCGGGCACAGATTTTGTCAAAACTTCTACAGGCTTCTCCACTGGCGGCGCAACCGTTGAAGATATCAGGCTGATGAGAAAAACAGTCGGTCCTGAGATCGGTGTTAAAGCATCAGGCGGTGTCCGCAGCACAGAAGATGCCCAGCAGATGATCGAAGCAGGAGCTACAAGAATCGGGGCAAGCTCAGGTGTGGCGATCGTTAACGGATTAACAAGCGATTCAGATTATTAATATGAAAAAGACAGGACAGCATCAAGCGCTGGTGCCTGTCTTTTTTTTATCTATCATGGACTTTCATGATGAACTTTCCAAAGTGTTCAGCAAAAGGAAGGACCATTAAGGAGGTAAGCACATTGAATAACACACTCACATGCGCCAGCTGGACATCCGGCTCGGCAGCTGCCCATTCACCGAAAGAGGAAAGATAGCCTATAAAAGGGAGGAAAAGGGCTGCTCCCGCTATATTCAGCCAGATATGTGCAAAGGCGGTGAGGCGCGCCTCCTTCCCTGCGCCAATGGATGCAAGATAGGCAGTAAGGCAGGTCCCGATATTGGCCCCGAGCATAAAGGCTATGCCAGCATCCAGTTCCATGATCCCGCCGTTCAGAAACCCCATGATGATCCCGACAGCGGCAGTGCTGGATTGGATGATGGCGGTCAGCACCATGCCTGCTGCGGCCCCTGCCAGATGGCTGGTGTCCATGAGCTCGAGAATTTCCGTTAGAAATGGTACATCTTTCATCGGCGATGCAAGATATTCAAAGCCTTTCATTGAGGAAAGCACAATGGATATGCCAAGGACACCCATGCCGATATGCTTCAGCCCCTTTCTGCCAAATAAGAACAGGGCCGCTCCGATCACTGCAAGGGGGATGATGAAAGATTCAATATTAAAGGTAATGAATTCTGTTGTAAAAGTAGTTCCGATATTTGTCCCCAATATGATGCCGATTGATTGCGGGAAAGTCAGGATCCGGGCGGAAATCAGCCCGATCGTCAGCACCATGACAGCAGAGCTGCTTTGCAGGACAGCGGTGATCAGGATGCCTGCAAGCATCCCCTGCCAGGGAAAATGGGTGTAACCAGCGATCCTCCGCTTAAAAGTGTCG
The DNA here is from genome assembly GCF_984799205.1 of Bacillus sp. SRL543. Lineage (NCBI taxonomy): Bacteria > Bacillati > Bacillota > Bacilli > Caryophanales > Bacillaceae > Bacillus > Bacillus sp. SRL543. The sequence goes on along the minus strand of NZ_OZ481794.1, from coordinate 3,479,308 downwards.
CCTGACAGCCCGTATAATCCGGATCTTAACAGAGTCATTCCGTATATGAAAAAAATAATCAAAAATAAAAACAGGCAAATCAGCAGCATGCTTTCTCACTCCTTCATTTAATCTCTATGATGGAGCGAGACTGGACATGCCTGGCGTAAAAGGTTTAATTTTTCAGCTTCTATGGTAAATTATTTGGAAGGACAGTGCCTTCAGAAAAAAAACTGCACCTGCCCGTGATGAATTACAGTTGACCTTGTATCACTGATATATTATAATTGCAAGGTACATGGAAATCTATGTTTCTGATGTAAGTGTGTTGTGCTCGGAGGGAGGGAAAGAGAATGTCTAAAACAGTCGTTAAAAAGAACGAATCGCTTGAAGATGCTCTTCGTCGCTTCAAACGTTCTGTATCTAAAACAGGTACTTTACAAGAGGCGAGAAAGCGCGAATTCTACGAAAAACCTAGTGTAAAGCGCAAGAAGAAGTCCGAAGCTGCTAGAAAACGTAAGTTCTAAGAGAGGGTGTATCAACTATGAGTCTTCTCGAGCGTTTAAATGATGATATGAAACAAGCGATGAAAAACAAAGAAAAAGATAAACTCACTGTCATTCGGATGATTAAAGCATCTCTGCAGAATGAAGCCATCAAGCTTGGCGGAGAGCTTAACGAAGAGCAGGAGTTAACTGTCCTTTCTCGCGAAGTGAAACAACGCAAGGACTCCCTCCATGAATTTGAAAAAGCAGGTCGTGAAGACCTTGTTGAAAAATTGCGGAACGAATTGATATTCGTCGAGCTATATATGCCCAAGCAGCTGTCTGAGGATGAAGTATCAAAGATTGTCCAGGAGACAATTGAAGAAACTGGAGCGTCAGGAAAAGCAGATATGGGAAAAGTGATGTCAGCCATTATGCCTAAAGTAAAAGGCAAAGCGGACGGCTCACTTGTAAATAAACTTGTACAACAACACCTTTCATGAAAAAGTATGCCAAAAGACCGCAAGCATTCTGCCTGCGGTCTTTTTATTTTAGGGCATACTCCAATAATTTTCAGGGTACGTATGGAAGGTGGGCCGCTGATAAAAACTACTACATAGGAAAATAAAGCTAAGAACAGAATATGTGCTAAAGATGAATCTTTTTTCTTTCTGAAACGTAAGTAAAAGAAGATTGACTTTTGTTTGTGAAAGGAGGAGGATATGGTGGCTCTCAGAAGGGCAGTCACTCTGCTGGCATTTTTCGGTATCATGTTAATCATGCTGTTCCCGGAAAACGGGAATGCTGATAACGAAGTGGTATATGTTGTCCCAATTGAAGAAACAGTGGAAAAAGGCCTCTTTGCATTTTTGAACAGGGCTGTCAGCACGGCTGAAGAGAATGGGGCATCGGCCATTATTTTTGAAATGAATACACCTGGGGGCGCAGTGGATGCAGCCGGGAAAATTGGCAAACTGCTTGCGGAAACAGAATTGAAGACCGTGTCATTTGTGAATAACCAGGCCCTGTCGGCCGGCGCCTATATCTCTTTGAATATGGATGAAATATATATGGTGCCGGGAGCTGTCATGGGTTCTGCTGCTATCATCGACCAATCAGGCAACACTGCAGGAAAGAAAGCGGAGTCCTATTGGCTTAGTGCGATGAGAAGCGCAGCTGCCCAGTCTGACAGAGATCCGGAGATTGCGCTGGCGATGGCAGATGAGTCGGTTGATCTGCCGGAATATGGCGCCCCAAAAGGGAAGCTTCTCACTTTGACATCAGAGCAGGCAGAGCAGGCAGGGTACTCTGAAGGTACGGTTTCATCTCTTGATGAGCTGCTGGAAAAGCTTGGCTACTCTGGGGCAGAGGTCCGGAGCCTGGATGAAAGCTTTGCAGAGAAAATAGCCCGTTTCATCACCCACCCTGTTGTTGTGCCGATTCTCTTGTCCGTCGGCAGCCTTGGCCTTGTGCTAGAGCTTTACTCACCGGGATTCGGCATCCCGGGATCTATGGGGCTTGCTGCCCTCCTGCTGTTTTTCTACGGCCATATGGTCGCAGGCCTGGCAGGATATGAATCCATCGTTTTGTTTCTGGTCGGCCTGGGGCTGATCATCCTGGAGTTTTTCCTCCCAGGGGGAATTGCCGGGGCAATTGGCCTTGTTTCGGTTATGGGGAGCTTGTTTCTTGCAACTGATAATGTTGTCCATACAGCCGTCTCTATAATAATTGCCATCGGCATTTCCATTTTGGCATCCATCTTAATGATAAAGGTGTTTGGTAAAAAGATGAAATTTTTCAGGAAAATTATTTTGAGCGATTCGACAAGCACTGAGAAAGGTTATATCTCAAACAGGACGCGTGCAGAGCTTCTTGGCCTTGAAGGCTATACTCTAACCGCCCTGAGGCCGTCCGGGACGGCTGTGTTCGAAGATGAAAGAATCGATGTTGTCAGCGAAGGCGGTTTCATCCAGAAAGGGGCCAGGATCAGGGTCGTAAAAGCAGAAGGCTCCCGGATTGTTGTGAGGGAATTGCTCAATATGGATAAAAAAGCTGATCAATGAATGGATCCCCCCGAAAAACGGGGAGACAAATAGATATTAAGGAGGAACAAAATGTTAGGAGAAGGAACTGTATTTATATTAATAGCCGTAGTTCTGGCAGTCATCCTGCTGGCTGTGCTGTTTACTTTCGTGCCAGTGGCACTGTGGATTTCCGCCCTGGCGGCAGGCGTCAGAGTCAGCATTTTCACTTTGATTGGAATGAGGCTCCGCCGGGTCATCCCTAATAGGGTCATCAATCCTTTGATCAAAGCCCATAAAGCGGGTCTGGAAGTTACGACAAATCAGCTTGAGAGCCATTATCTTGCTGGAGGAAATGTGGATAGGGTTGTCAATGCACTGATTGCTGCACACCGTGCCAATATTGAATTGAGCTTTGAAAGAACCGCTGCTATCGACCTTGCGGGACGGGACGTTCTGGAAGCCGTACAGATGAGCGTCAATCCTAAAGTGATTGAGACCCCGTTCATTGCCGGTGTAGCAATGGATGGGATAGAAGTCAAAGCTAAAGCGCGGATTACGGTCCGGGCAAACATTGAGCGCCTTGTAGGGGGAGCCGGGGAAGAAACCATCGTTGCCCGTGTTGGCGAAGGGATCGTTTCAACCATCGGTTCTTCCAATAATCATAAAAAAGTACTTGAAAATCCTGATATGATATCGCAGACAGTCCTGTCCAAAGGCCTCGATGCAGGTACGGCATTCGAGATTCTATCCATAGATATTGCGGATGTTGATATCGGCAAGAACATCGGTGCCGAGCTTCAGACTGAGCAGGCTGAAGCAGACAAAAAGATTGCCCAGGCGAAGGCCGAGGAAAGACGTGCAATGGCAGTAGCCCAGGAGCAGGAAATGAAAGCAAGGGTAGAAGAGATGAGGGCAAAAGTTGTCGAAGCCGAAGCCCAAGTCCCTCTTGCCATGTCAGAGGCGCTGCGTTCAGGGAATCTTGGAGTAATGGATTACATGAACATCCAGAATATTTCCGCGGATACTGATATGAGGGGTTCAATCGGAAGAACGACAGATCCAGGCCAGGATGGGAAAAATAAGAACTAACCAGCCGGCTTGTGCAAGGAAAGGAGGGGATTCTCCTTGGAATTCATTCTGGAAAACCCATTTATTCTTGTTGTATTGATCGGTATTATCTCGTCGCTTTTCAGCAAGGCGAAACGCGGCGGGACTGCAGGTCCAGTGCAGAATACAGGGAATACAGAGCCGGACCGGGTCCCATATGCGGATGCTGAACTAGAGCCGGAGGTACAGGTTAAAAAAGCAGGCCGGCAAGCGCTGGATAGCATGGAGGCTTATTATCAGGAGAAAAAGGAACTGGCAGATGAGCGTGCAAGGAGGCTTTCTGAAAGGCAGGATCTGCTCGAGAGAAGGATTCAGAATTCACGCAGCGCTGCTGATAAACCTGTAAAGAGCATGCCTGCTGAACCGGCAGGCCGTATTGGGGTGAGCCGTGAGAAGCTTGCAGATGCTGTTGTCTGGGCCGAAATCCTCGGGCCGCCCCGTTCAAAGAACCCGCGCAGGGCACACCGGCGCTGAACCGGCCAGGATATAACGAATAAAAAGAGTGCTAGAACCTTCTTCCATCTCATACATATGAGATGAAAGGGGGTTCTTTTTTTTATGGCTAAAAAGTGGGGACATTTAATTCGCAGCTGGATGACCAACCAAATGGAGCTTCCTCAAGATGTCATGATGGATTTACCCCGGATAACCATGATTGGGCAAATTCATATATATATTGAGAACCACCGCGGACTGATTGCTTTTAGTGATAAAGAGCTCAGGCTCCTGCTCAAGCAAGGGCAGCTGCTCATCAAAGGAAGCACCTTTGTCATTAAGACAATTCTCCCTGAAGAAATACTGCTGGAAGGCAAAATCGACCAGGTGCAGTATATAGACGAATAAAGGCCGGCCGGCGGACGATCCGCTGACCGCGTGGCTGGCTGAAAAAGAGAATCCGGAGGGAAGGAAAATGAAGAATCAATGGATTGCTTTTTATTCTGGAATAATCACTGTAAAGGCTGCAGGCTCCGGCATTGAACGGCTGATCAACTCACTGACCAGGAACGGCATCATGGTTTGGCAGGTTAAAAGGCACGGAGAGGAAGCTGTTACCTTCAAAATAAAACTGACGGACGTAAAGAAGCTCCGTGCTGCAGTAAGGAAGAGCGGATGCAGGGTTGAATTCCTGCAGCGCGCCGGCTTGCCCTTTCTGCTGAAAAGAAGCCTTAAAAACAGCGGGTTTCTTTTTGGAGCCGCCTCTTTTCTGATCATTCTTGTACTTTTGTCCAATATGGTGTGGGGAATCGAAGTCAAAGGGGCAGACCCTGCCACTGAATATAAAATCCGCAAGCAGCTGGATGAAATGGGCATACGAAAAGGGAAACTCCAGTTTTTTGTAAAAAATGTAGAAGGAATCCAGCGTGAGCTATCCAACGAAGTGGATGAAATCACCTGGGTAGGTGTGGAGCTCAAGGGGACAACCTACCACTTCCAGGTGGTGGAGAAAAATGAGCCGGATAAACCGGAGCTTTTAAGCCCGAGACATCTGGTTGCCAAAAAGAAGGCTGTTATTTTGGACATGTTTGTAGAAGAAGGAAAGCCAGTGGTCAGCATAAATGACCATGTCATCCCTGGCCAATTATTGGTTTCAGGCATCATTGGTCAGGACGGCCAAACACAGACTGTCCCGGCAAAGGGGGAAATCTGGGGGGAGACATGGTATAAATCAGAGGTGAAGCTCCCGCTGAAAAGCACTCTCCAGGTGTTCAGCGGGAATGAAAAAAGAAAGTACTATGCTGACATTGGGAGTTTCTCCATTCCTGTCTGGGGGTTTGGCAAACCGGAATTCAGTGAATATGAGATAGAAGAGAACCGAAAGGATATTAAATTCCTGAAATGGACTCTCCCTCTTGGCTTTACAAGCAGGACTATGCGGGAAAGCGAAACCGTTACAAGGATTTACTCCAATGAGGAAGCCTTTGAAGTGGCAAAAGATTTGGCGAGAAAAGATATAAAAAACAGCTTGAGTGAGGATGCTAAGATCAAGGGAGAAAAAATTTTGCACCAATCCGTCGAGAATGGTAAAGTATTTATAGCAATACATTTCCAAATTATTGAGAATATTGCAGAAGGACAATCCATTATCCAAGGAGACACAGAATGACAGAAGACTTAAAAACCATGAATGTTCATCTGGAAGATCCTAATGAAGCAATAGCACTGATCGGGAATTCGGATGCCAACCTGAAAATAATTGAACAAGAGCTTAATGTGTCTGTCGTTACAAGGGGAGAAACGATTTTCGTATCCGGCGAGGCAGATGCGGTGGAGCTTGCCGGGCAGATCCTGGACAAACTCATTTATGTGATCCGCAAAGGAATCAATATCAGCGGCAGGGATGTTATGTACAGCATCCAGATGGCCAAAAAAGGCACACTCGAATATTTCAGCGACCTGTATGAAGAAGAAATAACGAAGAATGCAAAAGGCAAGTCCATTAGGGTGAAAACGCTTGGGCAGCGCCAATATATAAATGCGATTAAAACAAATGACCTAGTGTTTGGAATTGGCCCTGCAGGTACAGGCAAGACCTATCTGGCTGTTGTGATGGCCGTCAATGCACTTAAAAACGGAAATGTAAAGAGAATCATCCTTACAAGGCCCGCCGTTGAAGCAGGGGAAAGCCTTGGCTTCCTCCCCGGAGATCTGAAAGAAAAGGTCGATCCGTATCTGCGGCCGCTGTACGATGCCCTGCATGACATCCTAGGCGCCGAGCACACTCAAAGGCTGATCGAAAGGGGGACCATTGAAATTGCCCCTCTTGCCTATATGAGGGGCCGTACGCTTGATGATGCATTCGTCATTCTTGATGAAGCGCAGAATACGACACAGGCACAAATGAAAATGTTCCTGACCAGGCTGGGCTTCAGCTCCAAGATGGTCATCACCGGGGACCGCACCCAGGTCGACCTTCCAAAGGGCGTCCGTTCCGGGCTGATTGCTTCGGAGGAGATCCTGTCAGCTGTAAAAGGGATTTCATTTTCTTATCTGGAGCAAAGCGATGTGGTGCGGCATCCGCTTGTAGCACGGATCATTTCAGCTTACGAAAAAACAGACCATTGATAAAAACCGTCCTGAATGGGCGGTTTTTATTCCGTTTAAGTGACAGGCGAACCTTCTGTTTTGGCAAGTTGATTCGATTAGAGGGTGAAACTTGGCGGGAAAACTGTTATCATTTTACATAATCATAGTTCAAATTAAATGTGAGCTTATCCGGCCGGCTTATGCCCGGATAGGAGGGGGAAGCATGGAAAAATTACAGCGCCAGTTGGCAAAGGTCAGAAACCTGTTGGATATGACATTCTTTAGAGCCGTCTTATTTCTTCTGCTCGGCATCGTACTATATGCTGCCATGTACAGCAATGTAAAGCCTGAAAAGCTCGACATAAGCTTGTTTTCCGTGGCTGAACAGACAATCCGCTCACCGATTACGATAGAAGACAAGGCGAACACCGAGAAGGAAAAGAAGGCGGCTGCCGACCAGGTGACCGATGTATACATAGTTAAAAAGGAAATCAATCAGAATCGTGTCGATCTCGTTACTTCCATCTTTGATTCAGCAGCAGAAGTAAACGAAGAGATAAAAGAGGATGCGGCACAAAGCGGGAATGAACAGGGTGAGGGAGACCAGGAAACTGCCTATGTCCCGCCTTCCTCTTCGGAAAAGCTGAAAATGCTCAAGGAAAAGCTGACAGATAATGTGACAAAGGAAGTATCGGATGCAGTCCTGTCACCGCTTTTGCAGGCTTCCAGGGATGATCTCACGATTGCAAGGGATCTTACTGTAACTGCGATCAACAATGTGATGGGCAGCAAGATCCCTGCTGATGAAGTGGAAAACAGCAAGAAAAGGGTGGAGGAAGAGCTGAAGTATACCAGCTTGAGCCCGAATCTGAGAAGCTCGGCTATTGAGCTTGGCAGATACGCGGTCATCCAGAACGAATTCTATGACCCGGCTGCAACTGAAGAGCTCAGGCAGCAGGCTGTAGAGAATGTAGAGCCGGTCAAAATCCTCCAAGGCCAGATCATTGCCGAAGAGCGCCAGCTGATAAACCGGGAAATATACAGGCAGCTGGAGCTAACGGGGCTTCTGGACAACCAGAAAAGCATTCAGCCATTTTTAGGGCTGGGCCTTATTGTCTGCATCATATTGGCTGCACTTTATTATTACTTTTATGAGCTTAATGTCCAGAAGGAGCTTAAGCAGAATTTCCTCCTGCTGTTCAGCCTGATTTTCATCCTTTCTCTTTTGCTGATGAAATGCGTAAGCCTGCTGCAGCTGCTTCAGTATCCAGAGATTGGTTTCATATTCCCTGCCGCCATGGCAGCCATGCTGATCAGGATACTGATCAATGAAAGGCTTGCCATTCTGATCACAATTGTCCTGGCCATCTGCGGAAGCGTTATGTTCAATGAAGGCACTGCCGGGACATTGAATATTAATATGGGCATCTATATCATTTGCTCCGGCTTTGCGGGCATATTATTCTTAAACAAGCAAAACAACAGGTCCAAGATCCTTCAGGCCGGACTATTTGCAGCGGGTGTGAACCTTGTTGTGATCATCTCCCTCATGCTGCTCAGGAACACTCATTTTGAGGCAGTTGAATACAGCTTCCATTTAGTGACTGCATTGATTTCAGGAGTGGCTTCATCGGTGCTGGCCATCGGCCTGCTTCCATTCTTTGAGGGAAGCTTTGGCATCCTTTCAGCCATGCGGCTGATTGAACTGTCAAATCCAAATCATCCGCTCCTCCGCAAAATCCTGACTGAGGCGCCAGGTACTTACCACCATAGTGTAATGGTGGCCAATCTGGCTGAGTCTGCATGTGAAGCAATCGGGGCAAATGGCCTTCTTGCCAGGGTAGGCTGCTATTACCATGATATCGGAAAGACAAAGAGGCCCCATTTTTTCATTGAGAATCAAATGAATATCGAAAACCCGCATGACAGGCTGCCGCCGCAGACGAGCAAGAACATTATTATTGCGCATGCTGTCGACGGCGCTGAAATGCTCAGGAAGCACAAAATGCCAAGAGAAATCGTCGATATTGCCGAACAGCATCATGGCACCTCTTTGCTGAAATATTTTTACCATAAGGCCAAGCAAAATGGGATGGATGTAAACGAAGACGATTACCGGTATCCGGGGCCGAAAGCACAGTCAAAGGAAATCGCGGTCATCGGAATTGCCGACAGTGTCGAAGCGGCAGTCAGGTCCATGGCCAATCCGACACCTGAACAAATAGAAAGGCTTGTCAGAAATATCATTTCAGACAGGCTCCAGGATGAACAGCTGAATGAATGTGATTTGACACTGAAGGAATTGGAAATCGTTGCACATGCATTTTGTGAAACTCTTAAGGGAATCTTCCATTCCAGAATAGAATATCCAGAATCCACGAAACAGAAGGTGAAGCAAGCATGAGTTTAAATATTGATTTTATGGATGAGACGAATGAAGTAAAAAGCAGCCATATTGAGCAGGTTGAAAAGCTGCTGAATTTTGCGGCACAAAAGGAAAATATCGAAGCGGGTTCGGAATTGTCCGTGACCTTCGTGACGAATGACCGGATTCAGGAAATAAACAGGGAGTACCGTGATAAAGACAAGCCTACCGATGTTATTTCCTTTGCCATGGAAGAGCTTGGGGAAGGAGAAACCGAAATTGCCGGGGAAGGTATTCCGAGGGTGCTCGGGGATATCATCATATCAATCCAAAGGACAGAAGAACAGGCCGGTGAGTATGGACACTCTTTTGAACGCGAGCTGGGCTTCCTGGCTGTCCATGGATTCCTCCATCTCCTTGGATATGATCATGAAACAGATGAAGAAGAAAGAGAAATGTTCGGCAGACAGAAGGACATCCTTGATGAGTACGGGCTTACACGATAAGAAGCCTGGTGCCGGCAAAGGCTTGTGGCCTGTGTTTGCAGTTGCTTTTGCCGGAATCGGCAATGCATTGAGGCAGGAAAGGAATATGCGGATACACGCCTTTTCATCTGCTGCAGTCATTGCAGCAGGCGCCGGCTTTTCCCTGAGCCAGGCCGAGTGGATGTTCATCATACTTGCCATCGGCGGGATGTTTGCGCTTGAACTGATCAACACAAGTATCGAAAGGGCTGTGGACCTGTCCACGGAAGAATGGCACCCGCTGGCAAAGCAGGCCAAGGATGCTGCAGCAGGAGCTGTCCTGGTGTTTGCCATTGCGTCCGCAGCCATCGGCGCCATCATATTCATTCCGAAAATATGGGCACTTTTTCAATAGAGAGCGGCTGCAGGGATGCCGTTCTTTTTTTGTTCGCCTGCCATTTATACATACCAGTATAATGGGCAAGATTAGCGGGCCCATATTTCATTGCTTTCTTGAAAACGCTGTCTGATTTGGTTAAAATGACAGAGCATACAATCAAAAAAGAAACAAACGTTTTTGGAAAATTCAAATTATTTATTACGAATTTGCTACAATCGATGAAAATCTTGCAAAAATAAGGTAAAATATAAGAAGGAGAATATTCATCTCCTTCGAAAGGAAGAATGACTGATGAAAACGGAAGTGTTGATTGAAGAAGCAAAAAAGGCTAGGGACAAAGCATATGTGCCATATTCCAATTTCCCGGTGGGAGCAGCCCTCCTGACTGAAGAAGGCAAAGTTTATCATGGCTGCAATATTGAGAACGCGGCATACAGCATGTGCAATTGTGCTGAGCGCACCGCCCTTTTCAAAGCATATTCCGAAGGAGAAAAAAAATTTACAGCAATGGCAGTCATAGCTGATACAGAGCGTCCGGTTCCCCCATGCGGAGCCTGCCGCCAGGTTATTTCAGAATTATGCCCAAATACGATGAAAGTGGTTTTGTCGAATTTAAAAGGGGATATAAATGAATTAACAGTAGAAGAGCTGCTGCCTGGAGCTTTTTCACCGGAGGACCTTAATGAATAAAGAATGGAATAGCAATCGCGAACAAACTCATAAATCCGGATTTATATCCATTATCGGACGGCCTAATGTTGGTAAATCAACATTCTTGAACAGAGTCATTGGCCAGAAAATCGCCATCATGAGCGATAAGCCCCAAACCACAAGGAATAAGGTTCAGGGTGTGCTTACAACCGATGATGCTCAGTTTATATTCATTGATACACCAGGGATCCACAAGCCAAAGCATAAGCTGGGCGACTTTATGATGAAGGTAGCGCAGAATACGCTGAAAGAAGTGGACCTCATCCTGTTTATGGTGAATGCTGAAGAAGGCTTCGGCCGCGGCGAGGAGTTCATCATCGAGAAATTTCAAAATGTGAAGACTCCCATCTTCCTTGTCATAAATAAAATTGATCAGATTCACCCTGATAAGCTTTTCTCCATCATTGGATCGTATAAAGAGAAATACGGCTTTAAGGAAATCATCCCGATATCAGCGCTGGAAGGGAACAACGTGGACACACTGCTGGAGCAGATCAAGCAGTATATCCCGGAAGGCCCGCAATTCTATCCGGCGGACCAGGTGACAGACCATCCTGAAAGGTTCATTGTATCCGAGCTGATCAGGGAAAAGGCCCTGCACTTGACCAGGGAGGAAATTCCGCATTCTCTTGCTGTAGTGATTGACAAGATGGAGCGGCGCGAAGACAAGGATGTTATTAATGTTATGGCTACTGTCATAGTAGAACGCGACTCCCAAAAAGGGATCGTCATTGGTAAACAGGGCATAATGCTCAAGGAAATCGGCAAGCGGGCAAGGACAGATATAGAAAATCTGCTGGGCTCAAAGGTTTATCTGGAACTTTGGGTAAAGGTGCAGAAGGATTGGCGCAACAAAATGAGCCAGCTGCGTGATTTCGGATTCAGGGAGGATGACTATTAAGGGTCAATTCAGCCATAACTAACCTATTTCACCTCAACTGGAATTATGCAGATTTTTTATTAACAATTATTACGTCTTATGATTTTTTAATGACAGGCTATGATAAAGGTAAGGAATTAATAATTGCTAGTTAAAAATTGAAAGGTGGGGTTTCCAATGTTGGATTTTACCTGGAAGGTCTTTAAACAGACAGGTAATATTGACACATATCTTCTTTTTAAGGAGCTTGAAAAAGAAACTCAGGATGTGCCCGGAAGCAGTGAACATGAACTAGCAGAAGTTGACTTTCCCATCTCATAGGTTTGTCTCTTGCAGGGATGGTGGCATAAATGTTTGAAAAATGCGAAGGCATCGTATTGAGAACAGTGAATTATGGTGAAACCAATAAAATAGTTACCCTATATACCCGGGAATGGGGAAAGGTTGGCGTGATGGCCCGCGGTGCAAAAAAGCCTAACAGCAGGCTTTCGGCTGTCACCCAGCCTTTTACTTATGGCTACTTCCTTGTTCAGAGAAGCAGCGGGCTGGGGCTTATGCAGCAGGGTGAAATGGTCTCATCCATGCGCTCAATCAGGGAGGATATCTTCCTGACGGCATATGCCAGCTATATTGTGGATCTGACTGATAAAACAGTTGAAGAGAAAAGGCCGAATCCCTTTCATTTTGAACTGCTCCACCAGACATTGAGTTACATTAATGAAGGCTATGACCCTGAGATCATGGTAAATATTTACGAAATGAAAATGCTCAATTCCCTTGGACTTTATCCAGTCCTGGATAAATGCTCCATCTGCGGAAGTACTGATGGGCATTTTTCTTTTTCCATCAGGGAGGGCGGTCTGATTTGCCACCGCTGCCTTGAAAAGGACCCATATCACTATAAGATTTCGCCGGCAGCTTTAAAACTCCTGCGTCTTTTTTATTATTTTGATCTGTCGAGGCTTGGAAATATTTCAGTTAAGCCGGAAACTAAAGCTGAGCTGAAAAAAATCATCTCAGCCTACTATAATGAATATTCCGGTCTCAGCCTGAAAACGAGAAAATTCCTTGACCAGATGGACAAGATGGGCGGTTTCTTTGAAAAAGGGTAATGCCTGAAGTATTCCGGCTCGTCTTATGTCGCCGATACTCAGGCCCCTTCCGCATTTCGATTTGTCCAGCTGCAGGCGTTAGCCCCTCGAGTCTTAAGCCAAGCAGATCAGAAGGTTAAAGAACAACCTTCCGCTCTGCTTGTCTTAAGCTTGTCGGGGCTGAGCAAACGCCTTCCGCATTTCGATTTGTCCAGCTGCAGGGGCCATCGGCTCGAGTCATAAGCCAATCCGGCCAGGAGGTTAAAGAACAACCTCCCGTCCGGCTCGTCTTATGCTTGTCGCCGATACCCAGGCCCCTTCCGCATTTCGATATTGACTTTTAAGTTTTTTTGTTTTATGATTCTCAATAATTAATAGTTCTGCTTTGACGGAAAGAAGTAGTCCAAATGGTCTGTAGAAGCGAGTCCGGGATGGTGTGAGCCGGATTACGGGTTTTGGGTGAAAGGCGTTCCTGAGCGGATTGCGTGCTTTTGGCACATAAGGTGGCTGCCTTGGATGGCAGCAAATAGGGTGGAACCGCGGGTAACTCTCGTCCCTATGCTTCTTGGAGCATAGGGACGGGAGTTTTTTGTATTTTGTCCCGGTGCTCTGATAACACAAATACCTATTGGAGGTGCCAGGATGAATATTCAAAATATGATTCTGACTTTGCAGAAGCACTGGTCAGAGCAGGGCTGTATCCTTATGCAGGCCTATGATGTCGAAAAAGGGGCAGGGACGATGAGCCCGTATACGTTTTTGCGTGCGATCGGGCCTGAGCCTTGGAATGTGGCCTATGTAGAGCCTTCACGCCGCCCTGCGGATGGAAGGTATGGCGAAAATCCAAACCGCCTTTATCAGCATCATCAGTTCCAGGTGATCATGAAGCCGTCACCTGACAATATCCAGGAGCTTTATCTCGACTCCCTTCGTGCCCTTGGGATCAATCCTTTGGAGCATGATATCCGGTTTGTCGAAGATAACTGGGAGAATCCTTCCCTTGGATGTGCCGGATTGGGCTGGGAGGTCTGGCTTGATGGTATGGAAATCACCCAATTCACTTATTTCCAGCAGGTCGGCGGCATTGAATGCAAGCCTGTTTCTGTGGAAATCACTTACGGAATCGAGCGCCTTGCTTCGTATATCCAGGATAAAGAGAATGTTTTTGATCTGGAGTGGACCGACGGGTTTACTGTAAGGGACATCTTCCTTCAGCCTGAATATGAGCATTCCAAGTACACATTTGAGACCTCTGATCCGGATATGCTTTTTAACTTGTTTAATATTTATGAAAAAGAAGCCCATAGGCAAATGGAAGAAGGCCTTGTCCATCCGGCATATGATTATGTATTGAAATGCTCCCATGTTTTCAACCTGCTCGATGCAAGGGGAGCCATTTCTGTAACAGAAAGGACCGGTTATATCGGACGCTGCCGGAACCTTGCGAGGAAGGTCGCTAAAACATTCTATGAAGAACGGGAAAAATTAGGCTTCCCGATTTTACAGCGGAAGGGAGAGATTGAAAATGGCGAAGCGTGATCTATTGCTTGAAATCGGCCTTGAGGAAATGCCGGCAAGATTTGTGACAGACTCTATGAACCAGCTTGCTTCCAAAGTGGAAAAGTGGCTGGAAGAAAAGAAGGTGCCGCATGGCGGAATCAGCGCCTTTTCAACTCCCCGCCGCCTTGCTGTCCTTGTAAAGGATGTAAGTGAAACACAGGAGGATATCCATGAAGAGGCGAAAGGGCCTGCCAGGAAAATCGCCCAGAATGATGCTGGAGAGTGGTCAAAAGCCGCGATCGGCTTCTCCCGCGGCCAGGGGTTGGGCGTGGATGATATCTATTTCAAAGAAATAAACGGCATTGAGTACGCACATGTAAATAAGTTCATCAAAGGAGCCCAGACTGCTTCTATCCTGCCGGAGCTGAAGGATATCACGGAAAGCCTTACTTTCCCTAAAAATATGCGCTGGGCAGACAGAGATATGAGGTATGTAAGGCCAATCAAGTGGATTGCAGCTCTTTTCGGCCAAGACGTAATCCCGTTTGAAATTGCCGGTGTGCCTGCATCCAACTGGACTCTCGGGCATCGTTTTCTTGGAGAGAAAGTGGAGATCACTGAGCCTGCAGAATACGAAAAAAGCATGCTTGGCCAGTTCGTCCTTGTCGATGCGGAGGAAAGAAAAAATGGGATCCGCAGCCAGATTGAACGCTTGGCAGAGGAAAATAGCTGGGTGATTCCAGTAGATGAGGAACTGCTCGAGGAAGTAACAAACCTTGTGGAGTACCCAACGGCCCTTTTTGGAAAATTTGAGGAAGAATTTCTTGAAATTCCTGAGGAAGTGCTGATCACTTCAATGAAAGAACATCAGCGCTATTTCCCTGTAAAGTCTGCAGAAGGAAAGCTGCTGCCTTTCTTTGTGACTGTCCGCAATGGAGATCACAATCACCTGGAAAAAGTGGCGAAGGGGAATGAAAAAGTTCTTCGCGCCAGGCTGGCGGATGCTGCATTCTTTTATAAAGAAGACCAGAAGATGGATATTGAGTCAGCGCTTCAGAAGCTTGGCAGCATCGTTTACCATGAAGATATCGGCACGCTTGCTGAGAAAGTTGAACGAGTTAGAAAGCTTGCCAATGGGCTTGCAGAATCGCTTTCTCTGAACCACGAAGAAAAGAAAACGGTTGACCGTGCCGCTGAAATCAGCAAGTTTGATCTCGTATCGCAGATGGTATACGAGTTCCCTGAATTGCAGGGCTTCATGGGTGAAAAATATGCTGCCCAAAAAGGTGAGGATGCCGCTGTAGCTAAAGCAATCAATGAGCATTATATGCCCCGGAATGCAGAGGATTCTGCACCTGAAAGCAATGAAGGTGCAGTCCTGGCTGTGGCAGAAAAGATGGATACGATTGCTTCCTTTTTTGCGATCGGGATGATCCCAAGCGGTTCACAGGACCCTTACGCTTTAAGAAGGCAGGCAGCAGGAATCGTCCAGATCCTCTCTGTTAAGGGATGGAAGCTGGAGCTTGAAGAAGTGATCAGGAAGTCGCTTGCGTTTGTCAAAGAGTCAGGCATCGGCAAGAAAGAGGAAGAACAGGTATTTGAAGAACTGCTGTCTTTCTTTAAACTCCGCATCAAGCATACTCTGCAGGAGCGCAGCATCCGCTACGATATTATTGATGCCGTTTTATCAGGAAAAATCGGTGCAATGGCTTCTTTGATCAAGAGAGCGGAAGTATTGGAAGCACACAAAGGTGAGGAAGGCTTCAAAGAGAGCATGGAGGCTTTGAGCCGTGTTCTCAATATTGCTTCTAAAGCAGAACAGCCTGCAGCAGTTGATCAGGGACTTTTTGAAAATAAGGAAGAAACTGAGCTGTACAGCCGTTTCCTTGAAGTTTCCGCGGAAATCGGCAAGGGTGTTAAAGAGGAAGATTATTATAGGCTGCTGGTCTCTATGAGACCTGAGATCGGTGCCTACTTCGAAAATACAATGGTCATGGCTGATAATACTGCTTTGAAGGAAAACCGTTTGAGCATGATGGCTGAAATCGCATCGCTGATACAGGCATTTGCCAAGGTGAACGAAATAGTGGTCAAGTAATAACTAATTTTTGCTTTTTTGCTTTTTAAAAGATAAGATTATGCAGAGAGCCTGTCTATAATTCCGACAGGCTCTTTGAAATTTTTTCCTGCATGCCAGGATAAATGTTAAATCATTCTTTTCATTTATAGCAAATAGTATATAATAATTTTATAAAAGTATGACATTATTAGAGTGCAAGCAAGGTGGTGAGGACAATAGAGCTTAACAAAAGGCAAGAGCTAATATTGGATATCGTGAAAGAAAATGGCCCGATAACTGGTGAGCATATTGCAGACAGGCTGAATTTGACAAGGGCAACCTTAAGGCCTGATTTGGCCATATTAACCATGGCGGGCTATCTGGATGCAAGGCCGAGGGTCGGTTATTTTTATACAGGCAAGACAGGAGCCCAGCTTTTGACTGAAAGTCTGCAGAAGCTGCTGGTGAAGGATTATCAATCCATCCCGGTTGTCGTGAATGAAAATGTATCTGTCTATGATGCGATCGTCACTATGTTCCTTGAGGATGTCGGCACATTATTCGTAGTTGATCAGTCTTCCCTGCTGGTCGGGGTGCTGTCCAGGAAGGACCTGCTGAGGGCAAGCATCGGGAATCAGGAGCTAACGGCCCTTCCGGTGAATATTATCATGACAAGGATGCCGAATATTACCACCTGCAAAAAAGATGATTTATTGATTGATATAGCAAATAAATTAATCGAAAAGCAGATAGACGCATTGCCGGTCGTGAAAGAAACCGATAAGGGCTTTGAAGTGACCGGCAGAATAACAAAGACCAATCTGACAAGGGCATTTCTGGCTCTTGCAGAACAAAGGTGATATTTAGAAGAGGAGATGGATGAGCAATGGGTACAGTGCCAATCATCTATGTCGTTTCCGATTCGGTGGGGGAAACGGCAGAATTAGTGACGAAAGCGGCCATCAGCCAGTTTAATGGCAGCGATCTGACAATAAAAAGATTTCCTTATGTAGAGGATAAATTCAATATTGATGAAGTATTATCGCTCGCGAAGATGGACCAGGGAATGATTGCTTTTACATTGGTAAAGCCGGAAATCCGCAGTTATATGGCAGAAGCAGCGGCCCGGGAGAATATCTATGCGATTGATATCATCGGGCCATTGATGGACAGAATCCAATCGATCTGCGGCGAAACACCGCTGTATGAGCCAGGGCTTGTCAGGAAGCTGGATGACGACTATTTTAAAAAAGTGGAAGCGATTGAGTTTGCGGTACAGTATGATGACGGCCGGGATCCGCGCGGCATCCTGAAGGCTGATATTGTCCTAGTCGGCGTTTCAAGGACATCCAAGACGCCTTTATCGCAATACTTGGCGCATAAGCGGCTGAAGGTAGCGAATGTTCCGCTTGTCCCGGAAGTGGATCCGCCGGAGGAACTGTTCCAGGTATCGCCTTCCAAGTGCTTCGGCTTGAAGATCAGCCCTGAAAAACTGAATAATATCAGGCGGGAAAGACTCATTTCACTAGGTTTGAGTGACAGTGCCAGCTACGCCAATCTTGAACGGATCAAAAGTGAAATAGGCTATTTCGACCAGATTGTCACCAGGATCGGCTGTCCTGTCATCGATGTCACGAATAAGGCAGTGGAAGAAACAGCAAATGTCATTTTTAATCTTTACCGGAGAAATATTTCCGCAAACTAGCACATACTCTTGAGAATATGTGCTTTTTCTAATTTTAGGGCAATCTATCCACTAGTCTTGCAAATAAGAGGTTAAAAATGGAAATTTGTTCAAACTAGCTTTAATTAGCTTGTTTTTTCGAAAATGAGGGCATGCCAAAAAAGACATGACGGTCGCATTTTTTAAAAATTTTCCTTCTTAGTTTCCGTGGATGATTTGCACAGTCTTCAATTTTTTAGGATGTTTCCTTCGTCTACCTGGCTTTCCTTTTTTCCTTCTTCCTTTTGATGGTTTGGTAGGTTTTCGATCCAGAGCCTGGATAAACCGGTCCCAGCTATCATGCCAATAGAACCGAAGAAGCTTAAGCACCCGCCATGTTGACCGCTTAGTACCTGTCTCGATTTTAATCAGTTCGCTTATGCCATATGCAATCATTGCGAGCCATAATTGATTCCAAACAGCTGCGGGCTTATGGTTGTAAAGCTTGACGAGTTTAAGGTGCTGTTTCACCCACTTGAAAAAAAGCTCGATTTTCCAACGCATCCTGTAAATTTCAGCCACTTGTTCGGCGGAAAGATCTCTTCGTGTGGTCAGGATTCGAAACTTATTGTCCTTTTCATCCCGGAATTCCACCAGCCTGAGAGGGAATTTCCGGTCATTCTTGATATCGTGGATTTCAACCTCCGCATCCTTAACAATTCGGCTGTTGGAAGGAACCGAATGCTCCGTGAGGAGTTTGGTCCTTGAATTTCCTTTAATACGAACGACAAAATTGATTTTCCTCTCAATCCAATTATGGAAATGGCTGTAGTTGATATACCCGCGATCCATTACGTAAGTGGCATCCTTATCAACTACTAAATCAATGGATACTTCCTTATCTGCAACGCCTGTTGTGGAAAGTATTGCATCTTCCGGATAATAAGTTTTTTCATCCAGAACGGCCAATTTCAAGTGGATTTTAACGCCATTTTTGGATTTTGAGGAATACGCCCATTCGCCTGCCTTTTCCGGTAAAGAGATTTCAGTCGAGTCAATTACCGAAAGCCTCCCGGCTTCCATGGTGCTTACCTTTTGTGTGTAATGGCCATCAATCCGGGAGAATAATTTCATGGCTGTATCCTGCAGAAGCCAGGTTGGAAGTTTTTCAAGTTTCCGGTACAGAGTGGAGGAGTGGATTCCCTCAAGTTCTGTCAGTTCCTGCAGTTTATCCTTAGCCTTAAGGTTTTCCTCCAAATCCCAAAGGGAACCCCTTTGGTGAAGGAAAGCTTCTACGAATAAAAGGATGGCTTTACCCGATAACAATTTCTTGGCTCCGTGGTCAAGGTAAGGGTCTCGGAAATTTTCAAGTTTTAATAGGCACAAACACTTTTCAACGACAGTAGAATTGGGTAAATGATCAATGAGCATTTTACCATCTCCTAATTGTTGAAGTGTATTAAGGTGTTGCGACCGCCTTATTTGTCTTACTTCTTCAATTAGGAGATTTTTTATTATCTAAACCTTTAATGCTCTGGAAATATATACCATTCATTTGCAAGACTAGTGCAATCTATCCGGTTGAATAGAAAAATTAGAGCTGACAGTAAAAAATAATGGCAAAACTGACTTTTATGCACTATAATAAAAAATTGTGATAAAAATATTCATCATTAGGTTTAGACTTACCACATAACGAATAAACTATTTATTGTGAGAAGTCAAGGCAGGCATCGGAAAAAAATTCGACATGAATCTCTTATGAAAAGTTGCTCTATTAAAGAAGGAATATGCGGAGTGATGTAGAATTACTAGTACATTAGGGAAAAGAAGCATCCTGGTTGACGCTGATTCTTGTCCTGTTAAGATGGAAATTGTCGAAATTGCCAAAGGCTTCGAAATCGAACCAGTATTCGTTGCTTCTTACGCACATATGGTAAATGACTTTGGCGGGGCTGTCTGGAAGTTTGTTGATTCAAGCAAGGAAGCGGCAGACCTGTTCATCATGAATCATGTGAAAAAGGGGGACGTTGCGGTCACACAGGATATCGGCCTTGCCTCAACCCTGCTGCCTAAAGGGGTTTATGTTCTTTCTCCCAGGGGAACCTTATACGAAGAAGAGCATATCCATACCGCTCTTGATATGAGGTATCTCAGCGCCAAAGCACGGCGCCGGGGGCAATACGGAAAAGGCCCTAAGCCTTTCACCCAGGAAGACCGGAGCAGGTTTGTGAAGCAATTGACAAAGATTTTGTCGAATCTTGCAGGAAAATAGCTTTTTTATCACGAATACCTCATAAGTAAAAATGGAGTTGTTCTCATGGCAGAGCGAATTTCCGAAGCGAAACTGGATGAAATCCGGCAGGCTACAGATATTGCCGATGTAATCGGCGATCATGTTCAGCTCAAGAAGCAGGGGCGGAATTATTTTGGCTTATGTCCATTCCATGGAGAAAACTCGCCATCTTTTTCTGTTTCCCCGGAAAAGCAGATTTACCATTGCTTCGGATGCGGCGCCGGAGGCAATGTATTTTCGTTCCTGATGGAGCATGAAGGCTATTCTTTCCAGGAAGCAGCTGTCAAACTTGCAGAAAGAGCCGGGATACAGCTCGATATCGAAGCCGCATCTGCAAAACAAAGCTCGCTGCCTGAAAATCTTCAACAGATGATTGAAGCGCATGAGCTTCTTCGGAAATTTTACCATCATTTGTTAATGAATACAAAGGATGGACAGCACGCACTGGAGTATTTGCTTGACAGAGGCTTTACCAAAGAGTCGATTGAGAAGTTCCAGATCGGATATTCCCTGGATTCATGGGATTTCGTCTGCAAATTCCTTGCAAAAAGGAAATTCAATCCTGAATTTATGGAAAGAGCTGGGCTTATCATCAAAAGGGACAGAGATGGCAGTCACTTTGACCGCTTTCGCGATCGGATCATGTTTCCGATCTTTGACCGCAAAGGAAACACGATTGCTTTTTCCGGAAGATCGCTCGGGGCCGGGAATGAGCCCAAATATCTGAACAGTCCGGAGACAGCAATCTTTAATAAAAGTAAAATTTTATATAATTTCCACCTGGCAAGACCGGCAATCCGCAAGACACACCAGGCGGTCCTTTTTGAAGGATTCGCAGATGTCATTGCTGCCGACCGTTCCTCTGTCGAGAACGGGGTTGCCACAATGGGGACTGCACTGACGCCTGAACATGTTGCAATGCTCAGGAGAAATACAGAGTCTGTCACCATTTGCTATGATTCCGATAATGCCGGGATAGAGGCGGCCTTCAAAGCCGCTAATATGCTGTCTGAGGCGGGCAGCGGCATCAAGATTGCAATGCTTCCTGATGGCATGGACCCGGATGATTACATCAAGCAGTACGGAGCTGAAAAATTCCGCAGTGATGTAATCGAATCCAGCATTACCCACATGGCGTTCAAGTTTCTCTATTATAGAAGAGGCAAAAAACTCCAGGCTGAAGGAGATCGCCTTCTATATATAGAGGAAGTACTTAAGGAAATCAGCCTTCTTGATAAGGCTGTAGAAAGAGATCATTACATGCGCCAGCTGGCAAATGAATTTTCTCTATCGCTGGAAGCGCTGAAGCAGGAGCAAAAGCAGATCTACTTTGCCGAGAAACGAAAAAACCAGGGCAGTTCTGCCCCAGCACAAAAGAAGCATATAATCGTTTCACGGCGCCAGGATTCGCTGAAGCCTGCTTTTCATACAGCTGAAAGAAGATTGATTGCCCATATGCTGAGAAACAGCGATACCGCTTATAAGGTTCAGGAGCTTCTCGGAGGCAGCACCTTTAACATTGATGATCATCAGGCTATCATTACTTATTTATTTGCTTTTTATGAGAAGGGGAACAGTCCCGATTCAAGCGCCTTCTTAAATTTCGTTGAAGATGCAAAGCTAAAGCGGATCATTGCGGATATCGAGATGATGTCGGTTAATGATGAGCTGACAGAGCAGGAGCTCAATGACTATATTAAGCAGGTGTTGAATTATCAAAAGATGTTAATGATAAAGGAAAAGCAGGCTGAAGGGAAGGAAGCTGAACGGCAGAATGACTTTGCCAGGGCGGCATCAATTGCAATGGAAATTATTCAACTGCGTAAATTGCTATAGATAAGCTTTTATACGATTGGTTTGTGATTTTTGGAAGGAGGGGGACTTATGGCTGAAAAGTCAGCCCGTTCAAAAGAGGTTGATTCAGAGTTGACCGTGGAACAAGTGAAAGAACAATTAACGGAAGTCGGAAAGAAAACCGGGGTTCTCGCATATGACGATATCGCGGAAAGGCTTTCCAACTTTGAGCTGGATTCCGATCAGATGGATGAGTTTTATGAGTTTCTTGGAGATCAGGGGGTAGAGCTTGTCGGCGACAACGATGATGCGGACCCTAATGTCCAGGAGCTTGCAAAGGGTGAAGAGGAATTTGATTTAAATGATTTAAGTGTTCCTCCCGGTGTTAAAATCAATGATCCTGTCCGCATGTACCTGAAAGAAATCGGCCGTGTGGATCTTCTTTCTGCACAGGAAGAAATTTCCCTGGCCAAGCGGATAGAAGAAGGCGATGAAGAGGCAAAAAGAAGGCTGGCAGAAGCCAACCTGCGGCTCGTAGTCAGCATTGCCAAAAGGTATGTCGGTAGAGGTATGCTGTTCCTTGATTTGATCCAGGAAGGGAATATGGGCCTCATCAAAGCGGTTGAGAAATTTGATTACCGTAAAGGCTATAAATTCAGTACGTATGCGACATGGTGGATCCGCCAGGCCATTACAAGGGCGATTGCCGACCAGGCAAGGACGATCCGGATTCCTGTCCATATGGTGGAAACAATCAATAAGCTGATCAGGGTTCAGCGCCAGCTTCTCCAGGATCTCGGCCGCGAACCGACTCCTGAAGAGATTGCGGAAGATATGGATCTGACACCGGATAAGGTCAGGGAGATCCTTAAGATTGCCCAGGAGCCTGTTTCACTCGAAACGCCTATCGGTGAAGAAGATGACTCCCACCTTGGCGACTTCATTGAAGACCAGGATGCTACTTCGCCATCTGAGCATGCAGCATATGAGCTCCTGAAAGAACAGCTCGAAGACGTTCTTGATACCCTTACAGACCGTGAGGAAAATGTCCTGAGGCTTCGTTTTGGACTCGATGACGGGCGTACGCGCACTTTGGAAGAGGTCGGAAAAGTCTTCGGCGTAACCAGGGAGCGAATCCGCCAAATTGAGGCGAAGGCACTGCGCAAGCTGAGGCATCCAAGCCGAAGCAAGCGGCTTAAAGACTTCCTCGAATAAAAAAACATTGTCAGGAAATAGTTTACTTCTTAAAATAGAGGTAAACTATTTTTTTTGAAAAAAATGCCTTTGGATTCCGGACAGGATGGGTGAATATGGATAAAGCGAGAAAAGACTTGATTGTAAAAGAAATTTTATACTGGAAGGATAACCGCATGCTTCCTGAGCATTATTGTGATTATCTGCTTGCTTTGTATACAGAAGGGAATCGGCCGAAGGATAAAGCGCGAAAGGCAAAAGGGTTTTATTTTCACAATATTATTCTCTTGCTGCTGATTCCTCTATCGCTGTTATTAATTTATTTTACTGAATTATCTTTCATTTTGCAAATGGGCCTTCTGATTTTTTTTACAATAACTGGAGTTTCTCTTGTCATTTATTTTACTAATAAAGGAATTGCACCGCAACTGCCTCTGGCTGTTTCTGCTTTATTATTGCTTTTGATATCAGTTGAGATCGCATCTCATTTGTTCCCCGGCAATAATGCAGCCTTGTATGGAGCTTTAATGCTCAATTGTCTGCTTTGGGTTGGAGCTGCCTGGAAATTCCATCTGCAGTATTTTGGAATTTCAGGCGCTGTTGGATTTATCATCATAATTATTTCTATTTTCATATAATAAATTAAATTTTAAAGTTTTTAAATGTTGAGAAAATTAATTCCTTCCTCGTATAATGGTAATGAAAGCGTATACAAACTTCGAGGGGGATTAGCATGAATTATGAATTGACTGCCGAACAGAATATGATTTTAAAAATGATCAGGGAGTTTGCTGATGAAGAAGTGGCTCCCGGTGCACTGGAAAGGGACAGGACGAAAGAATTTCCGAAAGAAATCTTTAATAAATTATCGGATATGGGTGTAATGGGGCTGCCGTTCCCTGAAGAATACGGCGGAGGCGGGGCGGATACAGTCAGTTTTGCTATTGTGACAGAAGAGCTCAGCAGGGCCTGCGGTTCGACGGGGATCACTTATTCTGCCCATATCTCCCTTGGCGGGGCGCCCCTTTATCTTTTTGGAACAGAAGAACAAAAGCAAAAGTATCTGGTTCCGATCTGTACAGGAGAATCATTCGGAGCATTTGGGCTGACAGAACCGAACGCTGGGTCAGATGCTGGCGGTACAAGGACGGGCGCGGTAGAAAAAGATGGGGAATTCATCATAAATGGCAGCAAATGTTATATTACCAATGCGAGCTATGCAAAGCATCTGGCCATTACTGCAGTTACAGGCGGTAGCGGAGCGGATAAAGAAATCAGCGCGATCATTGTGCCGACAGATGCAGAAGGCTTTAAGGTAATCGACAATTACGAAAAAATGGGTCTTAATGCTTCAAATACCACAGAGCTTGTCATGGAAGATGTGCGTGTTCCGACTGAGCACTTGCTCGGCAAAAAAGGTGAGGGGTTCAAGCAATTCCTGATCACATTGGATGGAGGCAGGATCGGGATAGGCGCCATGGCTGTCGGCATTGCCCAGGCCGCTTATGATAAGGCGCTGCAGTATGCAAAGGAGAGGACTCAGTTCGGCCGCTCGCTGTCCCAGTTCCAGGCAATTCAATTCAAGCTCGCCGATATGGCGATGAAAATTGAGCTTGCACGCAATATGGTCTACAAAGCAGCATGGCTCAAGGACCAGGGAAGGCCATTTACAAAGGAAGCATCTATGTGCAAGCTGTATGCTTCCGAAATTTGCATGGAGATTGCAGACCAGGCTGTCCAGATCCATGGAGGCTATGGCTATATGAAAGAATATCATGTAGAGCGCTATATGAGGGACGGAAAGCTGACGGAAATCGGCGAAGGCACGTCAGAGATTCAGCGTATGGTGATAGCGCGGCAGATAGGCTGTTAAGGGCAACTGGCTCCATTTTTATGGAGCTCTTTCATTTTATTGGCAAAATAGAGGCGGAATCTTCCAATTTCGAACATACTGTGACAAAGTTCAGTTTAGGGCTTTTCCTTCCAGGGGTTTTCAAGTAAAATAGAGATTGTTTGTATTATATAATATACTTGACTGAGATGTTCTTACATAAGGGAGGTTAAAACACATGAACCGAAATCCATTAATTCCGTTTCTTTTGATTGCTGTGTTAGGCATTGGGGCAATGTTCCTCGTTTCCTTCAAAGGACTGGGCGATGCTAAGGACCTTGCGGCCGAGCAGGAAGGCGGCGGAGAAGAGCAGACCGAAGAGGTTGCAGCCAACCCGGAAGACATTTATAAACAAACCTGTATCACCTGCCATGGCGACCAATATCAAGGCGGGGTAGGTCCTGCTTTGACAGGCGTTGGCGACCGCTACTCACAGGATGAAATCGCTGACATCGTTGTTAACGGTAAAGGATCCATGCCGCCAGGGCTTGTTCCGCAGGAAAAAGCTGGCGAAATGGCTGAATGGCTTGCAGGCCTGAAATAATGTACAGTTAAAGAAAAGCCTTTCTTTTGAAAGGCTTTTCTTTATTTTAGAACTCTATGCATGCTTCAAAAGGCTTGCAGGGCTGCTGGACATTGCTTTCCGGCTTTTTTATACTAAGAGAATATGGTTAATTCGAATCTATGTAAAGTGGTGTGATGTAAAAGATGAATACAGAACAGTTATCGCTGCGGCTTGCCAAGGTCGCCGAATATATTCCTGATGGTGCAGTCTTTGCTGATATAGGCTCAGACCATGCCTATCTTCCATGCCATGTAGTCTCTAAGGGTAAAGTGCCCTTTGCAGTCGCAGGCGAAGTGGCAGAGGGTCCTTTCCAGTCTGCAAGGAATCAAGTCATCCAGGAAGGGCTGGGCGATAAGATAGCTGTCAGGAAAGGGAGCGGCCTGGAAGTAATTGAAGGAGGAGAAGTCGATTGTGTAGCCATTGCCGGTATGGGGGGCGCATTGATCGCCAGCATCCTTGAAGAGGGGAAAGTAAAACTGCCTTCAGTGAAAAGGCTTGTCCTCCAGCCTAATATAAGCGCCATCTCAATCCGCAAATGGCTGGTTGAGAACGGTTGGGAGCTTATAGCAGAGGATATGCTTGAAGAAGATGGAAAGATCTATGAAATCCTGGTCGCAGAGCAGGGAGATCCGTTACGCGCCTATAGGGGGAAGGATGAGCAAAGCGCCTATCTTTTCGGGCCCTTCCTCACAGAGCGGAAAACAGATGTCTTCAAGAAAAAATGGTTGCATGAAATGAAGAATTGGCAAAGGATTCTTCAGGAGCTTGATAAAGCTGCAGATACAGAAGAGACGAGGATAAGGCGGCAGGAGCTCGGACGCAAAATTTCTATGGCAGAGGAGGCGGTAAAAGGTGAAAAAAGTTAATGGCCATCAAATCATCTCTTTGTTTGAAGAGTTTTCACCAAAAAACCTGGCGATGGAAAATGATAAAATCGGACTGCAGATTGGCGGCCTGAACAAAAAGACGGATAATGTCATGATTGCCCTTGATGTGCTGGAGGAGGTCGTTGATGAAGCCATTGAAAAGAATATTCAGCTCATCATCGCACACCATCCCCCGATTTTCAGGCCATTGCAGAAAATCAATACAGATACTTCAGCCGGAAGGATTATCGAGAAGCTTATTAAGCATGATATCAGCGTATATGCTGCACATACGAATCTTGATGTGGCTGAGGGCGGTGTGAATGATCTCCTGGCGGAAGCACTTGGCTTAGAGAACACAGAAGTCCTTGTGCCCACATATGAAACCAGCCTGAAGAAACTGGCTGTTTTCGTGCCGCTGGAAGCAACTGATGCTGTGAAAGAGGCACTGGGCAGGGCCGGTGCCGGGGCAATCGGAGATTACAGCTTCTGTGCCTTCTCTTCGGAAGGGACCGGACAGTTTATGCCCGGGGACTCAGCCAATCCATACATCGGGACGAGAGGCCAATTGGAGAAGGTAAAGGAAGTCAAGGTGGAAACAATTTTTCCGGATCATCTGGAAAAGAAAGTGATTTCTGCACTGATTAAAGCACATCCATATGAAGAGCCTGCGTATGATATTTATCACCTTGAAAATAAAGGCCAATCACTTGGGCTTGGACGGATCGGAACAGTTCCTGAAGCAACGCTTGAAGAATTTGCTGGAAAAATCAAAGAGGCATTCGGGCTTGACAGGGTCCGGGTAGTCGGAGATCTGAACTCCCCTGTCAGGAAAGTGGCTGTCCTGGGCGGGGACGGAAATAAATATTTTACCCAGGCAAAGTTCAAAGGTGCAGATGTGTATGTAACAGGGGATCTGTATTATCATACTGCACATGATGCAATGATGATGGGCCTGAACATCATTGATCCCGGCCATAATGTAGAGAAGGTAATGAAGAAGGGTGTGGCGCTCATCCTTGAAAAAATGGCCAGGGAAAAGGGTTATGATGTGAACTTTATTCCCTCAGAAGTGCATACAGATCCTTTCAAGTTTATTTAAAGAAAAGAGCTGCAGCGATTGCTGCAGCTCTTTTGTTTAGGCCCTCTTAATTTTTGGAAGCACTTTGCTGAGAGGCACTTTTTTCTCGGTTTTCCACGTTTCCGGGTCATTAGGATTGAACTGCTGAAGGAAAGTGATGACTTCTTTTGTGATTGGTGTTGGAGTCGAAGCTCCTGCTGTGACAGCTGCCTTTTTGGCATCTTTCAGCCATTCGATCTTCAGTTCTGAAAGATCGGCAATCCGGTATGCAGTAGTGCCCGCAATTTCCTCGGATACCTGGGCAAGCCGGTTGGAGTTATTGCTCTTTGGATCACCTACTACAATCAGTACATCGGCTTCTCCTGCCTGCTCAGCGACCGCTTCCTGCCGTACCTGGGTAGCCATGCAGATTTCTTTATGAAACTCTGCATGAGGATATTTCTCTTTTATTCTATCCATGACTGTGACAACATCCCATTGGCTCATAGTCGTCTGGTTGGTAACAATGATCTTGCTGCTGTCCAGGGTGAGCCTGCCGACATCTTCTGCAGTTTGTACAAGAGATACTGCATGCGGAGCAACCCCAAGGGCTCCTTCAGGCTCAGGATGGCCTTTTTTGCCGATGTAAATGATCTGATAGCCTTCTGCGTCTTTTTCCCTGATAAGGTCATGGGTCCTTGTCACATCAGGACAGGTGGCATCAATTGTTACGAGCCCCTTGGATTTTGCAATTTCGCGGATTTCAGGGGAGACGCCGTGCGCCGTGAATATAACAGTGCCTTTGTCGACTTTTTCAATGATATCTTTACGGTTCTCTCCATCCAGTGTTATGATGCCTTCTTCTTCAAATGCATCGGTGACATGTTTGTTATGGACAATCATGCCAAGTATATAAATCGGCCGCGGCAGGTTTTTGTCCAAAGCGGCATTCCTTGCTATGACCATTGCGTCGACAACCCCATAGCAATAGCCCCGCGGCGATATTTTTAAAACATCCATTCTCCAATCCTCCCATTGCAGTGGAACTGAAACTTATTTTTAAGAGAATCAACTGCACCTACATTATATAAGACTTGTTGAGATATTACAAAAGGGGGCATTCAATTGGCAGAAAAAATCAATAATCTTACATCGGTTTAGAAGGGAGGAGAGCCAAAACAAAAAAGAATGCCCCGAAAGCTGCATTCTTTACAGATTTATATATAAAGCTTTGGTGAAGAACTGCCTTTTCCTGGAACTCCGGCTCGTTTGGGAGCGTCCGAAGGCTGGTGGGAACCGGCTGTTTCAGGTTTTCTTTTCTCCGGCTGGGAGGGGGCTTTTTTTGTTTCAGAAGCTGTCTCCTTTTCACTTTCTTCACTTCCAGAGCTCTTCAACCCTCTGTACAATTTCCACATGGCCGGAAGATTTTTGACCATCGGGCCATACTGCTGTACCATCGGGCCGAATTGCTGGGCTGTATTGAGCATTTTCTGTGTGTTTGACAAAAATCCCGAGATGCTGGACGGATTGGCGATCGACTTCAGGAATCCGCCTGAACCTGCTGCATTGGCAGCGCCCGGAGCTGCGGCGCGCATGCTATTCAATCCGCCTGCTGCTGATGCTGGATTTCCGCCTTTGCCCAGCAGCTTGGCCAGCAGTCCTCCGCCTCCCTGGCGTGTCTGCTGCATAGGTCCCATCATGGGGCCAAAGTTGGGCCTGGCCTGCACCGGGCCTCTGAATTGCGGCGGCATTCCTCCGCCCTGCATCGGAAAACGGGGTCTAGGCTGCATAATTTGCCTCCTTTATTTAAAAGTTTCTCTTTATGTAAGCTATGCACCTGTCATGAAATTGGTTTAGGTTTCTGCGGAGGTTTCCTTATTTTCATGTCTTGGCAGGGATTTTATTAAAAAGCGTCCGTATGGCTAAAATAATAATATCAACAGTATTGGTGGTCTTTTGCATGAATCTTTATTATAATAATATGATGGACAAAGACTGGTGAGACAAGTTGTCCACTCAGCCAGCGGCCACTAACTATAAGGAGTTAATTATGACGGAAACAAAATTCGAACGATACGAACTTAAGCCATTTATTATAGAAGCTGTCAAAAAGCTCGGGTTTTATGAGCCCACGGAAATTCAGGAACGCCTGATCCCGATCATCCTTAAAGGGGATAGTGCGATTGGGCAGTCCCAGACAGGCACCGGCAAGACACATTCTTATATTTTGCCGATCCTGCAGAAGATCGATCCTTCGAGACAGGAGGTCCAAGCTGTCATTACGGCCCCGACGAGGGAGCTTGCCACCCAAATATATAAGGAAGTCCTTAAAGTAACAGAGCAGGCTGAAGGTGAAGAAATAATCAGCTCCAAACTGTTTATTGGGGGAACAGATAAACAAAGAACGATTGAGAAGCTGAAAGTGCAGCCTCAGGTAGTAGTAGGGACTCCTGGACGGATAAATGACCTGGTTAAGGAAAATGCCCTGTTCGTCTATACCGCTCCAATGCTGGTAGTGGATGAAGCCGACCTGATGCTGGATATGGGCTTCCTAGAAGATGTGGACCAGGTTGCCGGCAAGATGCCTGAAAAGCTTCAGATGCTTGTATTCTCAGCAACAATCCCTGAGAAGCTGAAGCCTTTCCTGAAGAAATATCTGGAAAACCCTAAATTCGTGCACATAGAGCCAAAGCAGATTGCCGCTGCAAAAATTGAGCATTTTCTGCTTCCTTCAAAGCACAAAAGTAAGACGGAAATTGTCTTCCGTGCGCTGGAGGCATTCAACCCATATTTGGCGATCGTTTTTACAAATACAAAGAAAAAGGCCGATGAAGTGGCCGATGCCCTCATGCAAAAAGGTTTGAAGGTAGGCCGCATCCATGGCGACCTCAGCCCGCGTGAACGGAAAAAAATGATGAAGCAGATCATGGATTTGGAATTCCAGTATATTGTTGCGACGGATCTTGCTGCCAGAGGCATCGATATCCAGGGAATCAGCCATGTCATTAATTATGAGCTGCCGACAGATCTTGATTTTTACATCCACCGTGTCGGCCGGACGGCAAGAGCGGGTTCTTCCGGCGTCGCTCTCACGATTTATGAGACGTCAGATGAAGATGCTCTGAACAGGCTGGAAAAGCTGGGAATCGAGTTTAAGCATGTTGATCTTCAAAAGGGTGAATGGATCGATTTAGGCGACCGCAACAGACGGAAAAAACGGCAAAGGCAGACAGATGAGATTGATGCCCGTGCTCAATCCCGTGTGAAAAAGCCGAAAAATGTAAAGCCCGGTTATAAGAAGAAGATTCAAAGGGAAGTCGAAAGCATTAAAAAACGCCAGAGAAGGCTTAAAAAGAAATAAAGGCAGTGCTGCCGGAGGGAGAGAATGCAATGCTTAAAATTGGTTCGCATGTATCGATGAGCGGGAAGAAAATGCTACTTGCTGCAAGTGAGGAAGCTGTATCTTATGGCTCCAGCACTTTCATGATTTACACAGGGGCCCCTCAGAACACGCGCAGGAAGAAAATCGAGGATTTGAATATTGAAGAAGGCAGGCGCCATATGGAGGCTAATGGAATTGACAATATCATCGTCCATGCCCCCTACATCATCAATATTGGAAATACCACAAATCCTTCGACTTTTGAGCTGGGAGTCAACTTTTTGCGTTCGGAAATAGATCGTACTGAAGCAATCGGCGCCCGCCAGATTGTCCTCCATCCCGGTGCGCATGTCGGTGCAGGAACAGAAGAGGGCATAAAAAAAATCATTGAAGGGCTGAATGAAGTCCTGAATGGCGAGGAAAATGTCCAGATTGCTCTGGAAACGATGGCAGGCAAAGGTTCTGAATGCGGAAGAAACTTTGAAGAGCTCGCCATGATCATCGATGGGGTCAAGTATAATGATCATCTATCGGTCTGCTTTGATACATGCCACACGCATGATGCAGGCTATAATATCGTCGAAGACTTTGACGGCGTTTTGAATGAGTTCGATAAAATTGTGGGGATTGACCGCCTGAAGGTGCTTCATATCAATGACAGCAAAAATGAACGCGGAATGAAAAAGGACCGCCATGAAAACATCGGCTTCGGCCATATCGGCTTCGATGCTTTAAGCTATATCGTCCATCATCCGCAGCTCGCAGAAATCCCGAAAATCCTTGAAACACCTTTTGTCGGGGAAGATAAGAACAGCAAGATGCCTCCGTACAAATACGAAATAGAGATGCTCAGAAGCAAGGAATTCAATGAAAACCTTCTTGCGGACATCCTGGAAGGCAAATAAGTGAAATACAGCTGCAGGATGCTGCAGCTGTATTTTTATGAGAAGAGGCTTCAGGCTAAAGAGGTAATTAGTTGCTGCCGATTAGGTGTTAAGCAGAAAAGAATTACAATAACCCTGTTGGTTGCAGTGGAAGGCACGCAGACTCCAGCGGGATTGCAGCGAAAAAGTTGAGACCCCGCAGCACGGAGCGTGAGGAGGCTCAACTTCGCCCCGCGGAAAGCGAAGTGCCTGCAACGGAATTCAACAGCCCCATACTAACAACTATGGTTTTTTATATTGGGTATAGGCTGCGGACTTAACTGAAGTTTTGAGTATATGTTCCTCTAATGAGCAAGGCTTTTCCGCATTTCTATTTGTCCAGCTCCAAAGCCTAGCCCCTCGAGTCATAAGTCACTTAGGAATTGAAGGTAAAGAACACCTTCTATTCCTAAGCGCCTTATGCTTGAGGCCCACAGGATGTGGGTCATGCAGACGTTGCCACAGGACGTGGCGTTTTTAGTCTGCGTTCCTCTAATGAGCAAGGCTTTTCCGCATTTCTATTTGTCCAGCTCCAGCGGCTAGAGACTCGAGTCATAAGCCACCTGAGAATTAAGGGCAAAGAACGCCTTTTATTCTCAGGCGTCTTATGCTGTCGTCTCTGGGCGAGCCGCTTGCGCATTTCTATTTGTCCAGCTCCAAAGCCTAGCCCCTCGAGTCATAAGTCACCAAGGAATTGAAGGCAAAGAACGCCTTCTATTCCTTGGCCCTTATGCTTGTCGGGGCTGAGCAAGGCTTTTCCGCATTTCTATTTCGTAAATTGCATGAACAGCTTGTTTACTTCCCTTGCTGTGTCCGGTCCGGCAATTTTGGCGATTTCCTTAACAATCTTGGAACGTTCTGAATCCTCAAAGATGTTGACCTGTTTACCTCTTAAGTAATTGGCAATTTGCTTTGCCTGCGCCTGATTTATGGATATTTTAAACTGCTTTGCGTATTTTAAAAGCTCTTCTGCCGTTATCGTACTGACTTTATGATTGATGATATTCTCAAATATTTTCACTATCTCCCACCTCCTCTGTACCATATGTACAAAAGCCCGGAAATGTGACTGAAAAGTGCTTACTGTGTAAAAATAAGCCAATGAATCCGGTTCTCTTTACATTCGGGAAGAGTTCCGTTATACTACATAAGTTAAATCGGAATCATTCTTATGTTAAAAGGTGATAAAATATGAAAGACCAAAAACCCATTATTGAGATATCCAACCTCACTTATAGATATGAAAAAGAAAATGTGCTGGAAAATATTAATTTAACTGTCCCTGAAGGGGCGTTCCTTGGGATCGTGGGGCCGAATGGTTCAGGGAAATCGACTCTCCTTAAAATGGTCCTCGGGCTTTTAAAGCCCCAAAAAGGCGAAATTTATCTGTTCGGACAGCCGATCGGAAAATTCAGGGATCAGTCAAAAATCGGTTTTGTGTCCCAAAAGGCAAACTCCTTCAATACCGGATTTCCTGCCACTGTATTTGAGGTGGTTTCAAGCGGCCTGACCAAAAAGCTTGGCCTGTTCCGTTTTGCAGGCAGGCAGGAGCGGGAAAAAGTTGCAGAAGCAATTGAATCTGTCGGCTTGACTGCCTTTTCAGGCCGCAATATCGGCGAGCTTTCCGGGGGCCAGCAGCAGCGGGTCTTCATTGCCAGGGCTCTTGTCAGCAGTCCTAAGCTGATGATCCTCGACGAACCGACGGTCGGGGTCGATGCTCAGAATGTACAGTCGTTTTATCAGATGCTTGGCGATTTGAATAACAAACTGGGCATTACACTGGTTCTGGTAACACATGACATCGGCACGATAACTGATAGGGTGACACATGTAGCCTGCCTGAATAAGCATCTTCATTTTCACGGCAGGACAGAAGAATTTGAAGAGTTCGATCAGAATGAGGTTTCTGAGTTCTACGGACACGGGCTCCATGTCCTTAACCATGACGGCCACCATCATCACCATCATGAAGGAGGCACATTATGATATCCGCGATCCTTCAATATGAATTTTTGCAGAACGCCTTTTTGACAGGAATTATCATCGGCACCATTGCTCCGGTTCTTGGCGTATTCATCGTGGTCCGCAGGCTGTCGCTGATAGCAGATGCCCTGAGCCATGTCACGCTTGCCGGGATTGCAGCCAGCCTTCTCCTGGAAAAAAAGTTCGCAGCATTCAGCGGCCTTAACCCGATGTATATGGGGATGCTGTTTTCTGTTGCAGGCTCCCTCTTCATAGAAAAACTGAGAGCTGTATACAAGCATTACCAGGAACTGGCCATTCCGATCATTCTTTCGGGAGGAATCGGGATCGGAGTCATCTTCATTTCTCTGGCAGACGGCTTCAATACAGATCTGTTCAGCTACCTGTTTGGAAGTGTAAGTGCGGTCAGCAGGACAGACCTTTGGATAATTTTAATCATTAGCGCCGTTGTGGCGGTTCTTATAGTATTATTATATAAAGAACTATTTTTGCTTTCCTTTGATGAAGAGCACGCAAAGGCATCCGGGATTGCGGCGAAGAGTGTGCATTTTATCTTCATCGTAATGGTTGCCCTGGTCATTGCGGCGTCCATGCGGATCGTCGGGATATTGCTTGTTTCCTCCCTGATGACCCTCCCTGTCGCTGCCAGCATCCGCATTGCCAAAGGGTTCAAGCAGACCATTCTTTTCTCGGTGATTTTCGGGGAAATCTCTGTCCTTGGAGGACTGTCGGTTTCCTATTACCTGGATCTTGCTCCAGGGGGGACGATTGTGATGATCAGCGTCCTTATTCTTGTTTTAACCATCCTGATAAAATCCCTGTTCCTGAAACTTGCTTCCGGTGCTGAAAAAGCCGGGGCATAGGCAGGGCCCAGAAAAGCTGCCAGGAAGCAAGGCAGCGCGATTTAAAGAGGTGATTGCAATGAATGTGGAAGAGGCCTTGATTCTTTTAAAAGAAAAAGGATATAAACATACAGGAAAGCGCGAAGAAATGCTGCAGTTCTTTTCTGACAGCAATAAATATCTGACTGCTAAAGATGTATTAGATAAATTGAAGGACGATTACCCGGGGTTAAGCTTTGATACGATTTACCGGAATCTTTCTTTATTTGTGGATTTGGGGATATTTGAGATGACTGAGCTGTCAGGAGAAAAACATTTCCGTTTTACATGCTCTCATCATCATCACCATCATCACTTTATCTGTCTTGACTGCGGAAAAACGAAGGAAATTGATACATGCCCGATGAATGAGCTCCAGGAAAATCTGAAAGGCTACGATGTATCCGGCCATAAATTTGAAATTTACGGCCGCTGTCCGGATTGTGTTCATTGATAATAGAAAAAACCGGCCTTGGGGCCGGTTTTTTCTGTTATTTATCTTCTTTCAGCCACTGTTCCACTGCTGTCTTTGCCTCAAACCAGCTCTTCACCCTTATAACTCCTTCAGGGATCGGGTCGCGGTTATAAGGTGTATCGAAAAGGATGACGGGTATCCCGCATTCTTCATGTATCCTGACCGCATTATCATGCTTGTCTTCAAAGAAAATATCCACATGATGCTTCTTCGCTGTGCTGATTTTGTCATGTGAGCCAATCAATTCAACATGATGGAACTTCAGCTGATTTTCCAGGAACCATTTTTCAGTCAAATTCTGCAGATATGAGCCGCGTGCACTGATGAAGTAAAGCTCATGTTCAGGCTCCCATTCTTTAAGAACCTGTTTTGCTCCTGGCGCCAGGGGGGAATTGGCGTAAATTCTTGGTTCATTATCAAGGAACCATTGGGCAAATTCTTCTTCGCTTATGTCGACCAGAGGATTTAAGTCATATTGTTTTACATCCTCCAGTGTCAGGTTTAATTGGAAAGCTTCATTCAAGTAGGGAATGATCGAGGAAGGGCAGGTCACTGTCCCATCGATATCAATGCCGAATCTTTTCATATGTGTGTTCTCCTTATATGGATGTCTTTTACCATCTTACCAGAACTTGTCCACTCTAAAAAGGACTGCGGGGGAAGAAGCAGGAGAATTGCCTGTTTTTTATCCATACATTAGCATTGTAAAACAGGGAGAAAGTACAGATAATATATAATGCCCCTATAAAAGGGGGCAGCTAATTTGCCATTACTAACAAATCAGGCTTCTGAAAGCGGAGGGATTATATTGGCAGATCAAGAACGCTCTCAGCAAGAACAAGACCTTCGGCACAGTGAAGAGATTGGTGAAAAAAATGAATACGGATCAAGGAATTATACAGAAGAAACAGCCGCCGAAATCGCAGCGCCTGTTTCGTTAGGAAGGGACAGCGGCCGGGAGGACTACCGCGAAGAAGAAAATAGCGGAATGGACCTCTCAGGCGGCATGATGGGTTATGGGGCCTTAGCGCTTTCCATCCTTTCACTGTTTGTCCTGCCGATCCTGTTTGGCGCCGCCGGCATCATTATCGGCTTCATAGCGCGCAGGAGAGGGGCTCGTACCACCGGAGCCTGGGCAATCGGAATCGGAGCCGTATCCATTATCATCGGAATCTTTATCCTTCCGTTCTTTTAAGGCGGGAGCAGAAAAAGACCGGCTCAATTTGAGCCGGTCTTTATTTGCTTTGATTTAAGCGGCTGGCAAGCCGTTTCTAATCATTCATTTGAAGCTGCTTTTCAGCCTCTTGTTTAGCATAGTATTCTTCTGCAATTTTGTCGATTTCAATTTTCAATTCTTCTACCATTGTTGCTTCAGGAACTTTGCGGACAATTTTCCCTTTGCGGAACAATAGGCCTTCCCCGCGGGCGCCGGCAATGCCGATATCTGCTTCGCGTGCTTCTCCGGGGCCATTCACAGCACAGCCGAGCACGGCCACTTTGATAGGTGCTTTGATTTTCTGGATATATTCTTCCACTTCATTTGCAATGCTGATTAAATCGATTTCAATCCTGCCGCATGTAGGGCAGGAAATAAGCGTAGCAGCATTAGATGAGAGGCCGAATGACTTCAGCAGTTCCCTGGCAACTTTCACTTCCTCGACAGGGTCGGCACTCAAGGAAATCCTTAAAGTATTGCCGATGCCTTTGCTTAATATGGCACCAAGGCCCGCGGCGCTTTTCACTGTGCCGGCAAACAATGTCCCTGATTCTGTAATTCCAAGGTGAAGCGGGTAATCAAACGCCATGGCTGCTTTTTCATATGCCTCGATGGCCAGGTTGACGTCAGAAGCCTTCATGGAAACAATGATGTCATGGAAATCAAGGTCTTCAAGGATTTTAATATGATGAAGGGCGCTTTCCACCATACCGTCGGCAGTCGGGTAGCCGTATTTCTCGATGATCCGCTTTTCCAGTGAACCGGCATTGACACCGATCCGGATAGGGATGCCTTTTTCCTTTGCAGCTTTGACAACTGCTTCGACTTTTTCGCGGCGGCCGATATTCCCGGGATTGATCCTGATTTTGTCAGCTCCGCCCTCAATAGCCTTTAGGGCCAGTTTATAATCAAAATGGATATCCACTACAAGGGGAATATTGATCCTTTTCTTTATTTCAGCGATCGCATTTGCCGCTCTTTCGTCAGGGCACGCCACCCGGACGACCTGGCAGCCCGCTTCTTCAAGCCGCTTGATTTCCGCGACAGTCGCCTCAACATCATGCGTCTTAGTGGTCGTCATGCTTTGGATCACAAGTTCATTATTGCCGCCGATGGTCAGGTTGCCTACTTTGACCGGGCGGGTTTTGGTACGATGTATAATTTCACTCAATGGTGATTCGCTCCTTTAAGTATGGAATTGGAACAATATAAGATGAATTTTCGGCAGTGCATTGCAAGATGCCTGCCGGTGTCAAACTATTTCCTATTGTATCAATGAACCGGCTGAGTTGACAAGAATGATGGTTCTGGGATTTATCTTTTCAATTGCTAGTTTTTGCGTAATCCGGAAATTTATAATTTTTGCCTGCCTGGATCCTCCCGGCCTGCACTCCGCTGTTAAGCTTTTCAAAATCAGCTGCTACCTGGGAGATGGAAACAGGAACTGAGCTGTCCAGATGCCTTTCGATGATTGTCAGGACAGTTTCTCCTGGAGCAGCCTTCTGTTCGAAATATGCTAAAGCATCTTCGGCTGGTTCCACAGTGGAAGAGGCTTCAAGCGCAGTACCTTGATCAGGGGCGGGGAGCGTCCCGCGGCTCAGATCATAAAAAATGATATATATGGCAAGCGAAGCAAACAGCAGTACAGCAACCCGTTTCATAGGCACAGCCTCCGATCGGCAGTCTTTTTCCTGAATGTATGCTTGTCCAATAAAGATTAGAACAAACTCAGCTTATAATGAAGGATTTAGGTAAATGTTACTGCTTTTTTACATTCTCTTAACAATTAGTTCCTATAATGGAAGAGAATACAGAGGGGGAGCGATTCATTTTGGCAGGAACAACACAGTATGTAAACACACTCAAAAAAGCCGGCAGCCTATTGCTGAAGCCTTACAAATCAAACAGATTGGATACAGCAAGGAAATCATTAATGGCGAGGCTGTCCTTGCAATTCAGACTGCTGTTCCTTATTTTGGGACTGCTTATCGCGACCATTTCGGCAGTGGCCTATATCTCTTATGAGAAATCTAAAGAAACAACGATAGAGCTTATGGAACAAAGGCTGGAAAGAGAGACCAAAACCTTTTACCAGCTTGCACAAAACCTGATGTTCATTTATGTAGGCAAAGAGGAAGAATTCAATAAAAAAGTGAATCAAGTATTAAAAGGGCAGGAAGCAGACCTGGCAAAGGATGGACTGAACGGCGACTATTTTCTTGTTTCAGGTGATCAGGTGACAGCCTTTGATGTCAGTAAAAACACAACGCTGAAGTTCCCGACAGAATTATTGGATACCATGCAAAAAAAGAAAACAGGGATAGTCCATGAGAATCTGAATGGAAAGGAATATACTCTTTCGTATCATAATGTCCAGGAGCTTAAAGGGGTATTTTTGATTGCCATTCCACAGGAGCAATACCTCCATAGTGTAAATGAGATGGCCGCATACATCCTTTTTGATGCCCTTGCCAGCATAGCTGCTGCCGCCATCCTGATCACGCTGCTGGTCAGGAGCATCACCAGGCCGCTGAACGGGCTGAAGGATATTATGAAGGAAGCGAGGTCTGGCAGGCTCGATCTAAAGGTCGAGACCCGGACTACAGTACCGGAAATTACATCTCTTATTAAGAGTTTTCAAAGTATGATGATGCAGATGAGGGAACTTATCATGCGCATATCGGATACCACCCGGGATTTAACATTGACAGGCGCAGACTTGCAGGCGGTTTCCGGAATGGTGATGGAAGAGCAGGAACACCTCAATGAAGCTATACGCATGGTAAGGGCAGGGGCGGAGCAGACAGCTGGAAGCTCAGAAACCAGCATTCAGCTTTTTCAGGAAATGAAGAGTTCAATTGAAAGCATCTCTCTGAGGATGGGAAGCATGACCGCCAGCGCCAGCTCGATGAACGCGTCTGCTTCTGAGGGAGAGCAGAGCAATAAAGAACTTGTACATACTGTGAAAAGCTATGAACAAGAATTAAAGGCTGTTTCGGCCTCAGTACAGGAGGTCAGGGATTATTCGGATAAGATCGGCCAGGTTGTCACATTCATTCAGGACATATCAGGACAGACAAAGCTCCTTGCCCTCAATGCAGCCATCGAGGCGGCCAGAGCTGGCGAGGCAGGTAAAGGGTTCGCAGTCGTGGCAGATGAAGTAAGGAAGCTGGCAGACCAATCCTCAAGAGCAGCTGAAGAAATTACTGGGACCATTGTTGAAATGGAGAATATTTCCGCAAAAGCTTCAGATGGTTTCCGGGAGATGCAGGAAAACTTTGGAGTTCATCTTGCGGCAGCTGAAAAAAGCAGGGATACCTACGATGTACTCATGCATGAAATTTCATCAGTGAGCAGAATGATTAAAGAATCAGAGAAAGGGCTGGCTGTCCTGAATGGGATCCTGCCGGAAGCCGAGGCATCTGCGGAAGGGTTCGCATCCGTCTCCCAGGAAACACTCGCCAGTGCTGAACAGATGATTTCAGCTTCTGATGAGCAGGCAGCCAAGACTAAGAAAAGCCATGATGCAGGGGAAAGCCTCATCTCCCTTTCCGGCTCGCTTGCGAAAACCATTTCACTGTTTAAATATTAATGGATGATAAAAGGCGGCCGTCGGGGCCGCCTTTTTCGGTTTGCTTTTATAAATAATAAGTTGCCATACTAAAAAATAAAACCCGCAGGCCGGCGGTTAAAAAAACCGTTGGCCTGCAGGTTTGAATATAACGGGATGTTTTACATTTACTGCTTGTTTTTTGGCTGCGGCACTTCCTTTATAGCCAGCATCAGGATGATGATGGATACAAACCAGTTGATCATAAAGCCGCTTGGCACATTTGTCTGCAAAACGCCCATGACCGCAAAGAAGACAGTCGGCAGCGTGACGCTGTATGCGGCCATCCGCCATAATTGCCTGTATTGCAGGCGGCGGCCAGCAATGCTGCGGAGAAGGAGGCCGATCAGCGCCAGTACGGAAACCTCGATGAATTTAACTGCAGTGCTGAACAAGTAAATGACAACAGCCATAATGATGATGAAGATTACCAGTACTGAATCAATGGAATCCAGGAAGCTGACTGCATCTTCCTTAGTCAGGTTCAGGTCCCCGGCCATTGAATAGGGATACGTTTGAACTTGCCCGCCGGCTACGAACATAAATTCATCTTTCAGCATGGCGAGGGCCATATCGGAATCGGCCAGATCTTCTTTATTGGCGGTTCCGGTTGAGTCAAACACAATGGTAAAGCTGTCTTTATTAATGATGATTGGAGCTTTTTGATCAGAATTCAGTTCCCCGTTTTCGATTATGAAATCAGGGATATCCTCTGCCAGGCTTTCGCGGGCGGCATCTGCTCCGGATAAAATGGCCGTGCTGAAATAATAGATGGTTGGCAGGACGGACAGGAGGGTAAGGAGGAAAACATAAAGAATCGTCTTCCCGATCCCCTGAAAACGGAAGGCTGCTATATCCCTGGGGGAATAAAGACTTTTAATAAACTGTTTAAATACATTCATTTTGACACACCCTTAAAAAGATTCACCATTTATTTTAGCCGCAGCGGCCCATATGTACAAGTGTGACCTGCAAACAGTATTGTAACACAATTGTAACATTAGGCTTAAATGTTAAGGTATTGTAAATTTGGCTTAAGGAATCTTTACTTTTTATTTACCCATCATACATAATGATGTGGGGTTTGTAGATTAATGTCGAATCTAAAAAGTTATAGGGGTTGAAAAATGGTGGAACTAAACATCCAGCAAATGCTTTTTGAATTTTTGGGCGGCCTTGGTATTTTCTTATACGGTATAAAATTTATGGGCGACGGCCTGCAAAAATCGGCCGGTGATAAACTTAGGGATATATTGGACAAGTTTACTACCAATCCGGTCATGGGTGTTCTAGCCGGGATCATTGTCACGGTCCTTATCCAGAGCAGCTCTGCTACAACAGTCATCACTGTCGGCCTTGTCAGTGCCGGCTTCATGACCCTGCGCCAGGCGATCGGCGTCATAATGGGCGCAAATATCGGAACAACGGTAACAGCTTTTATCATTGGTATTGATGTCGGAGAATACGCACTTCCAATCATTGCACTGGGTTCCATCATGCTATTCTTCTTTAAAAATAAAAAAGTACATAATATTGGCCAGATTGTTTTCGGGTTTGGGGCGCTGTTTTATGGCCTCGAGCTGATGAGCGGAGGAATGAAGCCGCTCAGGGGGCTGGAAGCATTCCATGATTTAACGGTCAATATGAGCTCCAATCCGGTCCTTGGGGTAGTGGTCGGAACATTGTTTACGGTCATCGTGCAAAGCTCGAGTGCGACAATTGGCATTCTGCAGGGCTTGTTCTCTGAGAATCTGATCAATCTTGATGCAGCTCTGCCAGTCCTCTTCGGGGACAACATCGGTACAACGATTACTGCTGTCCTTGCATCCATAGGTGCATCTGTCGCAGCGAGGAGAGCGGCAGCAGTACATGTCCTTTTCAATCTGATCGGGACAACCATTTTCCTGATTCTGCTCCATCCGTTCAATCTGTTGATTTCCATGTTCCAGGATAAGCTGAATCTTAATCCGGAAATGACGATTGCGTTTGCACACGGGACCTTCAATGCGACCAACACATTGATTCAGCTCCCGTTTGTAGCTGCACTTGCCTTCATAGTCACAAAATTGATCCCGGGCGAAGATTCAGTTGTCGACTATAAAGCAAAGCATCTTGATCCTGTCTTTATTGAACAGTCTCCTTCAATCGCCCTTGGACAGGCGAAGGAAGAAGTGCTCAGAATGGGGTCCTTCGCGGTTAAAGGCCTTGAAGAAACAAACTTATTCTTAAAGACAAAGCTGAAAAAGCATTCAGACAGCACGTATCAGCTCGAAGAAGCCATCAATAATCTTGACCGCAAGATTACAGATTATCTGATTAACTTATCGACAAGTTCTCTCTCAGAAAACGAATCCGAGGAGCATACGGTCCTGATGGATACGGTCAGGGATATCGAGCGGATCGGTGATCATTTTGAAAATATCACCGAGCTGATTGAATATCAGCAGGCCAATAAAGTGAAAATCACTGATTCAGCGATGAATGACCTTGAAGATATGTTCGCTTTGACGATTTCTACGGTGAAAGAATCCCTCGAATCGCTTGACCATAATGATAAGGAAGCTGCAAGGCATGTTGTCAAAAAAGAAGAGGAAATTGACAAGATGGAAAGAAAGCTGAGAAAGCAGCATATCATCCGGATGAATGAAGGGGCATGCACCGGCCAGGCTGGAATTGTCTATGTAGATATCATCAGCAACCTGGAGCGGATCGGCGACCATGCTGTGAATATCGCAGAGGCCGTTTTAGGAGAAGATAATTAGTGTATAG
The DNA here is from genome assembly GCF_984799205.1 of Bacillus sp. SRL543. Classification (NCBI taxonomy): domain Bacteria; kingdom Bacillati; phylum Bacillota; class Bacilli; order Caryophanales; family Bacillaceae; genus Bacillus; species Bacillus sp. SRL543. Next base: position 3,436,651 of record NZ_OZ481794.1, on the reverse strand, counting down.
TAAGCAAGAGGGAAACCTCTTGCTTTTTCCTTTTTCAGACAGGGGCAGAAAAATAAAAATCAAAGGTGCTGATCAAGTGGAATATGTATACTGGACGATAATCATCATATTATTTGCGATTGCTTTTATAGGCCTCTTCCTGCCCATCATCCCGAGCGTCCTGTTTATTGTCGGAGGGTTTGTTGTGTATGGGCTTTCTTATTCCTTTGAGCCATTCGGGTGGCTGTTCTGGCTCATCCAGGGGATGTTCGTCCTTCTTCTGTTTGGCGCCGATTATGCCGCGAATCTGATTGGCATCAGGAAATACGGAGGTTCAAAGGCAGGAATCTGGGGAAGCACGATCGGCATTCTGGCCGGCCCTTTTATCATCCCGGTTTTTGGGATACTGATTGGTCCTTTCATTGGCGCCATCGCCGCAGAAATGATTGTCAATAAGAAGGGCATCAAGGAAGCTGCAAAGATCGGGATGGGTTCAGTTGTCGGCTTTGTCAGCAGCATAGCGGCAAAAGGATTCATCCAGACAGTCATGATCGTATATTTTCTTTTTCTCGTTTTGTGATTGTCTTTTGCATAAAAGTCAGAGCAGAGGGTATTGTATATCTGTCAGACAAAGCATTTTGTTTGAAAGGATTACCCAAGTTTGGTAATCTAACATTAAAGCCTTTTAGAACGATTCTATTTTCTGAAAAATGGAATAGATGACGGTCTGAAGCTAATCCATGATACATAGGGAGGAATTACTAATGGCATTTGAATTACCGCAATTACCTTATGCTTACGATGCGCTGGAGCCAAACATTGACAAAGAAACAATGAACATCCACCACACGAAGCACCATAACACATATGTAACAAACCTTAACAACGCGCTGGAAGGCAATGAAGAGCTTCTTTCCAAAACAGTTGAGGAAGTCGTTTCAAATCTTGACGCTGTTCCAGAATCAGTCCGCACAGCTGTAAGAAACAATGGCGGAGGACATGCCAACCACTCTTTATTCTGGCAGATCCTTTCTCCAAACGGCGGCGGCGAGCCGACAGGCGAGCTTCAGGATGCCATCAGCAGCAAATTCGGCAACTTCGAAAGCTTCAAAGAAGAGTTTGCAAAAGCTGCGACAACCCGCTTTGGTTCAGGCTGGGCCTGGCTTGTGGTCAACAACGGTGAGCTTGAAGTAACAAGCACTCCAAACCAGGATTCTCCTTTAATGGAAGGCAAAACGCCAATTCTTGGCCTTGATGTTTGGGAGCATGCATACTACCTTAAATATCAAAACCGCCGTCCTGAATATATCAACAACTTCTTCAACGCAGTTAACTGGGAAGAAGTGTCTAAGCGCTACAGCTCAGCAAAATAATGATTACAGCCTGAAAGGCAGCAGATTCGTCTGCTGCCTTTTTGCATGCAATCTCTGCGTTCCGGGATGAATAAGCAAGTACCCATTGTAGAAGACTACCCTTAGAAACAAAGGGGAGTTTTTATAATATGGGCAAAATGAATAAACTGATCGGCAATATCGAGCTGAATAAAGACCTGACCCTGCTGCTTTTAATCGGGGGGCTTTATTCTTTGAGTGTTGCTCTTTCAAACACATTTGTAAACATTTATTTATGGAAGCAATCCGGGGAATTCAAGGATCTGGGATTGTATAATTTATCAATTGTCGTCATTCAGCCGCTAACATTCATACTTGCAGGAAGATGGGCAAAGAAAATTGACAGGGTCATTGTCCTGCGGATCGGCGTCACTTGCCTGGCACTTTTTTATTTGACTGTCCTGATCATCGGCACACAGGCATCGCAGTTCCTGCTGCTCCTGGGAGGATTGCTTGGTATGGGCTATGGATTCTACTGGCTGGCGTTCAATGTGCTTACCTTTGAAATCACTGAGCCGGATACACGGGATTTTTTTAACGGGTTTCTCGGGATCCTTTCTTCTGTGGGAGGGATGATTGGACCCATTTCAGCTGGCTTCATCATTTCCAGGCTTGAAAAATTCACAGGGTATTCGATTGTTTTCGGACTGTCTCTGGTCCTTTTCTCCCTTGCTGTTTTTTTTAGCTTTTTCCTGAAGCGCCGACCTGCGGAAGGGGCCTATTGGTTTGTCCGCATTTTTAAAGAAAGACATAATAACCCTAACTGGAAGCTGGTCACAAATGCCCACTTTTTTCAGGGGCTCCGGGAAGGTACCTTCGTGTTTGTCATCTCTGTATTCGTTTTCCTAACGACAGGCAGTGAAATGGCCCTTGGGACATTCGGGCTGATCAATTCAGGCATTGCCTTTGTAGCGTATTATCTTGCATCAAGGCTCATAAAAAAGAAATACCGCAAAAAATCGATCCTGGCTGGCGGACTGATTCTATATGCCAGCATCTTTTTTATCATCATTGATGTTACGTACGCAAGGCTGCTCATGTATGCGGCCTCAATTGCCATTGCTTACCCGCTGCTGCTTGTTCCCTATGTTTCCATGACCTATGATGTCATTGGGACAGGCTGGCGTGCAGCTGAAATGAGGATCGAGTACATTGTCGTCAGGGAAGTATTCCTGAATATGGGCAGAGTTGTATCCATCCTCTGCTTCCTGGGGGCAGTCACCTTTTTCAGCGAGGAGAAGAGCATTCCCATTTTATTGCTGTTCGTTGGGGCAGGCCATTCAGTGATTTATTTCTTCTATCGAAAAATTCAAATCAAGCCTGCATAAGAGGGGAGCGCTAGCCCCCCTCTTTTTTGGTATGCAGAGAACTGATTATTTCCTTTTAAATCCAGCAGGCTGTTTATAGAAATATTTTCTGCTTTCTTTTACAATATAAGAAGACAATCCATAAGGAAAGAAGTGTGCTGCTGTTTTGAATAAAAAGAGAAAAAAGAAGAATCATGTGCCCATGAGGCTGAACATGCTGTTCTTTGCTGTATTTCTGCTGTTTTCCATGCTGATCCTGCGCCTAGGCGTCGTTCAGATTGTGTATGGGGATGACTATAAAAGGGAAATTGAGAGGACGGAGGACGTAACTGTCAATAATCCAGTCCCGCGCGGCAAGATGTTTGACAGCACCGGTAAGGTGATTGTGGACAATACGCCGCAGAATGCCATCACTTACACCAATAAAGGTGCAAGCCAGAAAGAAATGCTCAAGGTGGCGGAAAACCTGGCCAGCCTGATTGCCAAGGATACAAAAAAAGTCCAGGAGAGAGATAAGAAAGATTACTGGATCATAAAGAACCAGGATAGAGCAGATAAAAAAGTTACACAAAAAGAACTTGATGCCTTAAAGGAAAAATATGAAGATGATAAAGAGTACAATAAAAAAGTTTATGATCTGAAACTGGATCGCATCACTGAGGAAGAGCTGAATTCCCTCACTGAAAAAGATCTTGAAATACTGGCCATCTACAGGGATTTCACAAGCGGATATGCATTGACTCCGCAGATTGTAAAAAATAAAGACGTCACAAACGAAGAATTTGCTGTTGTCAGTGAAAATCTTCAATTTCTTCCTGGAGTGGATACTACAACAGACTGGGAAAGATATTATGCTTTTGGCAGTACGCTGCAATCGGTGCTGGGAAGGATCTCAAAATCGGATGAAGGCCTGCCTGCCGAAAAGGTTGACTATTATCTCGCCCGCGATTACAGCCGCAACGACCGGGTCGGAAAAAGCTATATTGAACTGCAATATGAAGATGTTCTTCATGGCCAGAAAGCTAAGGTTAAAAATATAACCGACAAAGGCGGCAACCTTTTGAAAACCGAGACAATAAGTGAAGGGCAAAGGGGAAAAGATCTTGTCCTAAGCATCGATATGGAACTTCAGAAGGAAGTAGAGAAGATTATTGAAGAAGAGCTGCGGGCTGCCAAGCGTTCATCCGGAACCGCACTTCTTGACCGGGCATATACAGTCCTGATGGATCCGATGACCGGGGAAATCCTGACTATGGCCGGCAAGAAGATCGTTGATGGCGAGATGCAGGATGATGCCCTGGGAAATATTACGACAACCTATAATGTTGGATCTGCCGTAAAAGGGGCCACCATCCTTACCGGCTATAAAGAAGGGGTCATCCAGCCGGGGTCAGTCATTTTCGATGGTCCTCTGCGGATCAAAGGCACTCCTGTCAAAAAGTCATGGAAGAACTTCGGGCCGCTTGATGATATCAATGCGCTGAAATATTCCTCCAATGTCTATATGTTCCAGACAGCCATCAGGATCGGGAACGGTGTCTATAAGCCGGACAGGCCGCTGCCGCTCGATGAAGAAGGATTTGATACAATCCGGGATTCCTTCGCACAGTTCGGCCTGGGGGTAAGGACCGGAATCGACCTGCCGAATGAGCAGACCGGTTTCAAGGGGATGAGCGACAAGCCTGGTTTCATGCTTGACCTTGCAATTGGGCAATATGATACCTATTCCAATATGCAGCTTGCCCAATATGTTTCCACAATCGCCAACGGCGGCAACCGGATGGAGCCCCATATCGTCAAGGAAATCCGTGAGCCTCTGATGGACAATAGTGAACTGGGGCCAATTCTCGAGGAAATCAAGCCGAAGGTTCTGAACAGGCTTGATATAGAAGAAAACTGGATCAAACGCGTTCAGGAAGGCTTCAGGAGGGTCATGCAGGAGCCGGGCGGCACAGCTTACGGAAGTTTTGGCGGAAAAGGGAAAACATATAAGCCTGCGGGGAAAACCGGGACTGCGGAGGCCTTCTATGATGGGCCAAGAAGGAAGGATTTCGGCAAAGAGCCGCCTGAAACCATGAACCTGAGCCTTGTAAGCTATGCGCCTTCAGACAATCCTGAGGTAGCCATGGCTGTTCTTGTCCCATGGGCCTACCAGGGAAGCGTCGATCATGGAGCCAACAAAAAAATCGGCGAGCGGGTACTGGATGCCTATTTCGATCTGAAGAAGAAGCGTGCCGAAGAAAATAAAGACAAAGAAGAAGCAGTCCAAAAAGTGGAGAATATTGAAGATGTGAAAGAAGGCCAGGAAGCTGAACGTGAAGAAGCAGGACTGTAATGACGGGGTTAAATTCATTACAGCAACTTTAGAGAAGTTTTAAACAAATTGAGCTTTCATTTATGAAGTTTTTAAAAGCATGTTGGTTGGAGTGCAAGGCACGCAGACTACTCATAAAATGCATTCGCATTTTTCTCGTGCCAGGCAATTCAAAGAAGCGGATTCAACATCCTGCGGGAGAAGGCTCAACTCCGCCCCGCGGAAAGCGAAGTGCCTGGAACGAAAATGTTTCATTATATTTCTGAATTCTAAGCCTGTCTCCTCCGGGGACAGGCTTTTTTCTATGTTCAAATATATCAATATTCCCTCAAATACGACAAATTAACACAAAAGGAGACTTCATTTACAAAAGCTTTACATTTAGTTAAAACCAGATTAATAGAAAAGCCTTATTCTAATACTCGTAGGACAAAACAACCAAATCTCTTAGGGGGAATAAAGAAATGAAAAGCTTTAAGTACTTGGCACTATCAGCAATGATCGGGGCAGTGCTAGCATTCACAGCAGCTTGCGGCAACTCTGAAGAAGGAACAACAAATGGTTCCCAAACAGACGGAGGCAACAGCACAGAGCAAGCAAGTGATGAAGATAAGCAGCTTCAAGGCGAAATCAATATCGATGGTTCTTCTACTGTATATCCAATCATGGAAGCTGTCGTTGAAGAGTTCGGAATGGAACAGCCTGGAGTAAAAGTTTCTGTTGCATCATCAGGTACTGGCGGAGGCTTTAAGGCATTCATCGCCGGCGACACAGACTTGAGCAACGCATCCCGCCCGATTAAAGATGAAGAAGCAGCAGAACTTGAAAGCAAAGGAATTGAATACACAGAATTCAAGCTTGCCAATGACGGCCTTTCTGTTGTAGTAAGCAAAGACAATGACTGGGTTGATCACCTGACTGTTGAAGAACTGAAGAAGATGTGGGTTGAAGATGGATCTGTGAAAAAATGGTCCGATATCCGTGAAGGCTGGCCTGAAGAAGAAATTAAATTCTATTCACCTGGTACAGATTCCGGCACATATGACTACTTTGATGAAGTAATCCTTGAAGAAGCGCCTATCGTTGAAAAAGCAACACTTTCTGAAGATGATAATGTACTGGTACAAGGTGTTACAGGAGACAAAAACGCAATCGGCTACTTCGGCTATGCTTATTATGCTGAAAACAAAGACAGCCTGAAGGTAGTTCCGATCGACGGCGGAAACGGCCCTGTGGAACCGAACAATGAAACAGTAGAAAGCGGAGAATATGCACCATTGTCAAGGCCGCTCTTCACTTATGTTAAAAATGAATCTCTTAAAAATGAAGAAGTTTATGCGTTTGTAAAATATACGATTGAAAATGCCGGCGTCCTTTCTGAAGATGTAGGCTATGTAAAGCTGAAGGATGAAGAATATGATGAGGCAATGACAACATTAGAAGGCCTTAAATAATATTTAAAATTTTATGATGGGAAGCGCGTCACCTGTGCTTCTCATCTTGCTATGCGGATGAAAGGGGTTTTCATTTTGGCACTAATAAAGTCATCGGACACATTTTCCGTCCAGGAAATGATTCAGGAAAAAAAGCAAAAGAAAAATGCAGGAAACATTATTGAGAAACTCGTACCCTGGCTTCTGCTGCTGACAGCTGCAGTTTCAGTGCTGACGACAATCGGCATTGTCATGACTCTTATTGTAGAAACATTTATCTTCTTCGACAGGGTAAGCATCGGAGAATTTCTGACAGCACAGAAATGGTACCCTTTCTCTGAATCACAGGGGTCTTATGGAATCCTGCCGCTTGTTTCAGGCACTTTGAAAGTTACTGCGATTGCGGTAATAGTTGCGGTGCCGATCGGACTCGCATCAGCCATCTTTTTGAGTGAGTATGCATCTGACAGGACAAGAAGGATCATTAAGCCGATCCTTGAGGTGCTGGCAGGCATACCGACGATTGTTTACGGTTTTTTTGCACTGACATTTGTAACGCCAATCCTTCGGGATATCATTCCTTCTCTTGAAATCTTTAATGCCCTGAGCCCGGGAATTGTGATCGGCATCATGATTACGCCGATGATAGCTTCCCTTTCGGAGGACGCAATGTCTTCGGTTCCGCGTGCAATGCGGGAAGGGGCTCTTGCAATGGGATCGACTAAGCTTGAGGTGGCCTTCAAGGTTGTCCTGCCGGCAGCATTATCAGGCATTATTGCTTCCGTTGTTCTTGCTGTATCAAGGGCAATTGGAGAAACAATGATTGTAGCAGTGGCAGGCGGATCGACGCCGAACCTTTCATGGGACGTGACAAACAGCATCCAAACCATGACAGCTTATATAGTCCAGGTCAGCCAGGGTGATGCCGGCTACGGGACAACGATCTATTACAGCATATACGCGGTTGGATTTACACTCTTCCTGTTCACTTTAGTAATGAATCTGTTTGCCCAGTTCATTTCCCGCCGCTTTAGGGAGGAATACTGATGAAGCTGATTGACCATACTTCTGTCGTTAACAAAATGAAACCGAGGCTGTATATGAATGTAATGTTTAAATTGATATTCCTGGCAGCCACCATGTTTGGATTATTGATCTTGGGCATCTTATTGTATCGGATACTCACTCAAGGAGCCGGTTACCTTGATATGCAGTTCCTTCAAAGCCTGCCATCCCGGAAGCCTGAACTGGCAGGGGTTAAAACAGCTTTGATCGGGACCATCTGGCTCATGGGCGTCGTTGCCCCGGTATCGCTTCTGCTTGGAGTAGGAACAGCGATCTACCTGGAAGAATATGCAAAGAAAAATAAGTTTACTGATTTCATTCAGGTGAATATTTCAAACCTTGCAGGTGTGCCATCGATCGTTTTCGGGCTGCTTGGTCTTACTGTATTTGTAAGAGCGGCAGGGTTTGGCACAAGCGTTATTGCAGCCGGGCTGACTATGAGCCTGCTCGTATTGCCTATCATCATTGTGGCTTCACAGGAAGCCATCCGTTCGGTTCCGAAAGAGCTGAGGGAAGCTTCTTACGGAATGGGTGCCACCAAGTGGCAAACCATCGTCCGGGTTGTCATGCCTGCAGCGGTACCCGGAATACTGACAGGCGGAATCCTGGCGCTTTCACGGGCCATCGGGGAAACGGCGCCGCTGGTTGTCCTTGGACTGCCGCTGTTCCTGGCGTTCCTGCCAAGGTCGGTGTTTGATATGTTCACTGTACTGCCAATGCAGATTTATAACTGGACCGGAAGGCCGCAGGAGGAGTTCCAGGCGCTTGCAGCCGCAGGAATCATTGTTCTGCTCGTGCTTCTTATCGGCATGAATTCTGTTGCCGTTCTGATCAGGAATAAATTTCAGAAAAGATATTAAGGCTCTCAGACATTTTCAGATTTCAGTCTGCCCAGGGGCAGCAAATCAGTCGAGCTAATAATATAGGATGAAGGGGAGTTTTTCATATGAATGCAACACAAGATAAAGTGAATGCACCAGCTGTTAGAAAAGGCAGCACCCAGGGGTCTGTTAATGAAAAAAGCATCGTATATAAAACGAATCAGCTGAACTTATGGTACGGCGATAATAATGCATTGAAGAATATTGATCTGGATATCTATGAAAATGAAGTGACAGCCATCATCGGACCTTCAGGCTGCGGGAAATCCACCTATATCAAAACACTGAACAGGATGATCGAGCTTGTTCCCGGAGTCAGGACTTCAGGGGAAATTGCTTACAGAGGCAGGAATATTTTTGATAAGTCTTATAAAGTTGAGGAACTGCGCACAAAAGTAGGCATGGTATTCCAGAAGCCTAATCCATTCCCGAAATCCATCTACGAAAATGTTGCGTACGGACCTAGGATCCATGGAATCCGCGATAAAAAGATCCTTGATCAGATTGTGGAAAAGAGCTTGAAGGGAGCGGCCATCTGGGATGAAGTAAAGGACCGCCTGAACCAAAATGCCTTTGGACTGTCAGGGGGCCAGCAGCAGCGTCTCTGCATCGCCCGCTGCCTCGCCATTGAACCTGATGTCATCCTGATGGATGAGCCGACCTCTGCCCTGGATCCTATATCCACCCTGAAGGTTGAGGAGCTTGTTCAGGAGCTGAAGAAAGAATTCAGCATCATCATCGTCACCCACAATATGCAGCAGGCTGCCCGTATTTCAGATAAGACTGCCTTTTTCTTGAATGGTGAAGTGATTGAGTTTTCCAATACAGATAAAATCTTCTCCAATCCAGTTGATAAGAGGACGGAAGATTATATCACAGGCCGATTTGGCTGATGTCCGGAGAATAAGGAAAATCCACTTTACAGGAAAAGAAGGGAGCTTATAATATGGCAATCCGCGAAAAATTTCATTTTGATTTAAAAGAGCTGCAGAATAAATTGATGGAACTGGGCAATTTTGCTGACCAGGCTTTGCTCCGGGCAATTAATGCCCTTGAAAGCAAGGATATTGAGTCATCGCTTGAAATCATGGAGGACGATACGAAAGCTGATGTGCTGTACGAGGAAATCAATGACCTGGCCATCCTCCTGATCGCGAAGCAGCAGCCGGTCGCAATAGATTTAAGAAGAATCATTGTGGCGATCAAGATTGCTACCGACATTGAACGGATAGCCGATTTTGCCGTCAACATCGCGAAATCAACCATCCGCATCGGAAGCGAGGAGCATGTTAAGCCGATCGTCCATATCAAGGAAATGTATGAAATCACCTCCAAAATGCTTAAGATGTCGCTTGAAGCTTTTAATGAAGAAGATGTAAGGAAAGCGAAGGAAGTGGCAGAAATGGATGATCAGGTTGATGACCTGTACGGCCAGACGATACAGGAGCTCCTGCAGATCAATCTGCAAAAGCCTGAATATCTGCCGCAGATCACCCAGTTGTCCTTTATTTGCCGCTATCTTGAAAGAGCTGCAGATCATGTGACCAACATCTCCGAAAGTGTGTTTTACCTGGTTAAAGGAAGGCACTATGATTTGAACAGCTAAAGCAAAAAACCCCGGAGAATCTTGTGGATTCTCCGGGGTTTTCCTATATAAAAAAGGAGGATGAAGCCATGCTTCATCCTCTGCTTCTTTATCTGCCTTTTGTGATGACTGTCGCTATCTGCTGGGAAGTCATTTCATTGTTCAGTTCAAAAGTGCCAAGCTGAATCTTTGTATGCATGCCGCTGGAAATGAGGTACTGCTTAAAGGCAGACTCATTGGTGATGATTTTCGCTGCAGCAAGCTGGCTTGCGATCTCTCCTGTATCCATCCCGCTTGAAATCGTGATGTTATAAGTGATCACTTTTGGTTCTGCTTCGTTTTCCTTCTCATCTTGTTTGGGTTTTTCCGCTGCATCTGCCTTCTTATCGCCTTCATTGGCAGGCTTTTCAGCGGCTTGGCCCTCTGTCTTGCCGCCTTCGGTTTCATTAGCAGGTTTGCCCTTCAATTCATTGTATTCCTTTTCCGTTAAGAGGACATATCCATTTTCCTTTACGCTTGCCTTGGCAGCCTTAGAATCTGAAAGATTGATATAATCGTCCATTGAAAAAAAATAAATCGCACCGATAAGCCCGGCTGTAATCAGCATCCCAAGTGAAAATGCCCGCAAAGTCAGTCTGTTCATGAATATTCTCTCCTTGCAGAAAATTCATTGACGATCTCCTGTACAGAGTCTCTGGAAAGGGAAGACTGCTTTGAAATCTGGTCGATGGACAGTCCCTGCTGGGAAAGGGAGAGAACTTGATTCTTCAAGATGGGATTGACCGGCCCTGGAGAGAGCGGCCTGCCTGCCGGTTTGGCATCTGCTCCGTCTACTAAAAGCTCTTCTTCAAGCACCTTCAGCTTTTTCTTTATTAAATAGAGTTCTTGTATCTGGTGGATTGATACCTGGTCAATTTCTTCACGAATGCTTTTATATGGATCTTTCAGGAAAAACGAGAGTATGAGAAGCAGTATTGCCGCGGCTATCAGCCCGATCATTACATAACCCATTATATTCACCTCAATAATAATTTTTTAGTGCCCCAGTAATTTTACCACTACAGGTGACAAAATTCGACTCTATCTCGCAGGAAAAGTGGGTTTATCAGCATAATCCGTACTTTTGGCTGAGTTTAAAAAAGAAATCGGCCGTGATGACTGGTTCTAAACTCATGCTGAGAAATTATTTTGTCCTTTAGCGCAAGCGGCTCAAAGGACCTGCATAATACGACAAAATGCGTTCATTGTGGGGCCGCGGGTTCAGTGATAACATGAAAGTACTAAGATGGGCCGGCAGGGCATATAATGGCAGGTTGGCTGACAGGAGGTGCAAGATGCTATCTGAAATTATCAGATTAAGAGAAAAAGGGCTTTCCTTCAGAAAAATTGCAAAAGAGCTGGGAACAACACGAGGAAAAGTGCAGTATCAGTGGATGAAACACTTGAAAGAGGCGGACGGTCTAGCGGATGAAAAAGAAAAAAAGCATGCAGCGATGAAAGCGGTCCGGATGCCTGCGGATTATAGCATGAAAGAAGAAGGGATAGCTGCCTGGCAGGTGCAGGATGGAAGCATATATTCCTTCTGGAGGATGGCACCCGTGAAGAGGACCCTTGCTGCGTCATACTTTGAAATCAAGGAGAGTGAGCTGGAGGACGCAATCAGGCTTTATGATATCACCAGCATACTTTTCAATGGCAGCAATGCACACAGCTTCCAGGAACTTGTCCTCGGGACTGGACAGGCTTCCATGCTTTTCGAAGGCCTGTCTCCTGACCGGTCTTATTGCGTCGAGGCAGGAGCCAGGGTCCATGGCAGGTTCATCCCCTTTATGAGATCCAATTCAGTCCAGATCCCGAGGGATTCCGTGGAACAGGCAGGGCGTCTCAAGGACGATCTAAAAGCACACCAAGCTGGAGCTCCGCCAAATTGGATTGAACATGTGAGCACCTACAGCTTTTATACAAATGATAAGGGAGGCGTTTAAACTGGCCGCTACAGGAGGATTCATTGTATACGCAGAAGCGCCTGTCATGAACTTTTATTCAGAAAGCCGGGAGATGCAGGGTGAAATTTTTTCTTTTACCGAAAAGTTCATTCTATTTCTCGGCTATGCCCAGAAAGAACATGGGATTAAGCTGGCAGTGACGCCCATCTACTTCGAGCTTCTTGATCAGCCTGATTTTCAGCAGGAAATGGCTGAATATTTAAAAAAGGACAAACATGCCGGCAAGGCGCTCCGCATATGGGAGGAGCATCAGGGAAGGCTGAATAACTTTGTGCGCCAGCTGGCCAAAAGCGGACAGCTTGAGCTGCTTGCTTCGCCGGCAAGTTCGGCAGTCCTGCCTTTCCTTTCGACTCAAAATGGATTAAGAAATCAGATAGATACCGGAATGTCCATCCTGAATGACTATTTTTCCATCCGTCCAGAAGGATTCTGGTTTCCCAAAGGTGCCTACGAGCAAGGACTTGACCTTTATCTGGCTGAAGCGGGTATCCTATACAGCTATATAAACGGCAGGACGATCGGTTATGCAGACCCGGCACCGAAGGGTGGAAGGAAGAGAGAAGTCTTATCTCCGCACGGGGTGATCATGGTCCCTGTCTATCCGTTCCGGGGGGCTGAAGAAAGGGTTGGCGGAATGCCGGCGGTGAGCCTGCACGATTTCAATGGCTCTAATTTTGAGATACTGTCCGCTATATCAGCGGACTCATCCGTTGAAGCTGCTGAGGAATTGGAACGGGTCCACCTTTCTTCTTCCTTTTTAGAAGACGGAGGAATTCAGTTTGAAGAGATATCCGGCTTATGGGAGGAGGGCTTCTTTCAGGAAAGGAAGCTGGAGAGGGTTTCGGGATCTATGAAAAATAGCCGGGAGCTTAGGATCCATACACAAATGACAAGAGAGTGGATGTTTTTCTTGAATACCGTCGGAGCATTCCCCGAATCCCGGGGGGAATCAGAGAAGCATGCTGAGGCATTCAGGAAGCTTGAGGAGCTATTAGCCGCTGGAGAGGGAGGAGAGACCTTCCCGGAAGAGCTGGAGGGGAAATCACCCATTCTTGCAGCAATTGGAGGCGGAGGAGGACAGATTAAAGAGACGGGCAGTTTGCCAAAGATTCTGATGCTGTCCTGGGAGTACCCGCCAAATATTGTCGGAGGGCTTTCCCGGCACGTCCATGGACTGGCATCGAGTCTTGCGGGGAAGGGCTTTGAAGTTCATGTTCTGACTGCCAGTACAGACGGGGCGCCGATGGAGGAGAAGTCAGGCGGAGTCATCGTCCATCGGGTGAAGCCGCTTGCTGCAGCAGAAGAGAATTTTCTGTACTGGATAGGAAGCTTGAATCTTGCCATGGCTGAAAAAGGGCTTCAGCTGGCACGGCTCCACCGCTTTTCCCTCATCCATGCACATGACTGGCTTGCAGGGCCAGCCTCAGAATCGCTGAAATCTGAGCTCGGGATACCGCTGCTGGCTACTATACATGCAACAGAACATGGAAGGAATAATGGCATTTACACGGAAATCCAGAAGTTCATCCATCAGAAGGAAAGCAGGCTGGCTGAAGCTGCAGACATGCTGATTGTCTGCAGCAGATATATGAGAGAAGAGATTCAGAAGATCTTTCAAATAGAAGGGAAGCCTGTTCACATCATAGCCAATGGAATCCATCCTGGAGATTGTCTCAAGCCGGATGCAGGCTGCCTAAGCATGCTGCCGGTTGATCCGCACAGGAAGCTTGTATTCTCCCTTGGCAGAATGGTGAAAGAAAAAGGTTTTGATACCCTATTGGATGCAGCTGTCCTCATGAAAGATGAGTTTCCGGATGTGTATTATATCATTGCCGGAAAAGGTCCGCTATTGGATCACTATAGAAGGAAAACGGAAGAAATGGGGCTGTCCGGAACCGTCTTTTTTATAGGGTTTATTGGGGACGAGCAGCGCAACGCTTTGTTTTCACTATGTGATATCGCGGTTTTTCCAAGTGAATATGAGCCTTTTGGGATAGTGGCGCTGGAATCGATGATGCATGGCAAACCGACCATCGTGTCCGACACTGGGGGCCTGAAAGGGATTGTCAGCCATAAAGTGACAGGTCTGCTGATGGAGCCGGGAAGTGCCCTGAGCTTTAAGGAACAGGCAGCTTTCCTCCTGTGCAATGAAAAAGAAGCCGGACGGATCGGGAGCATGGGAAGAGCTGCGGCTCTGCAGATGTTCAGCTGGGACAGGATTGCTGAAGAAACCAAAAGGGTGATTGAAGACTGTGTGCTGGGCTGCAGAATCTAGCGGCCATTATTCATTTCGCTGATTACTGACTACATTGAAGGGATAAAGGTGTGAAGAAATGAGACAATCAGCCAATCTGCATGATTTGGATCAAAATAGCGGACGCGCAGGCGGGGGACTGCTCGTCAGGCAGGGAATATGGCTGGAAGGCAGGACCTGCTGGCAGAAAAATGGACGCTCTGAAGACATTTATCCCCAAAAAGGAGTTACGGTCTCTTTTAGCCATGAAAAGGCCGGAACAGAATCTGATTTATTCATTGCAAGTGTGGCGAATGATCAAGCTTCTTCTGTCTCTGTTAAATTGCTGTTTGCTTTTTATCCGGAAGCAGGGGGCGAAGCTTTTTCATTTGTCTCTCCTTTTAAAGAAGCGATTTACCACGCATGGAATAACAAATTGTTCCTGATCACTCCAGATTCACCCGGCAGGAATCAGGCGCAGCTTTCGGCTCTGTCTTTGAGTGCTGCCCTGGACGGACAGATCTGGAAGCATGAAAAAAGGGGGATATTGAATTATGTCCCGATGATCAGGGGCGAGTCTTCCAGTGTGCTGCTTTTAGAGATCTCCGTACCAGCGAAAGAAATGGTCCGGGAGGGTGCTTCTGTCAGCATAAGGCCGCCGGATAAAATTGTTTGAAATCAAAAATTTAAAAGTCATGAAAAACGGACTAGCATTTAAGCTGAATTAATGATATTATAGAAAAGTCGTATGAACGAACTAGGATGAAACATAGTTTGGAGGGAAATTACATGCGTGTGAACATTACGTTGGCTTGCACAGAGACTGGTGATCGTAACTATATTACTAAAAAAAATAAACGTAACAACCCAGATCGTCTTGAGCTTAAGAAATACAGCCCAAGATTGAAGCGTGTTACATTGCACCGCGAAACAAAATAAACAGTGGATTCTTCCACTGTTTTTTTTGTGCCTATTTTTCGAAGTCCGGATCCGTCCGGGCTTTTTATTTTTCTTCTTGGCAAAAACCTCTTAACAAGCTGAATATGCTATGATGAAAAAAATGCTTGGAAGGAGAGACAGTGATTTGGCAGACAAAAACAAGCTTCGAAAAGAAGTGAAAGAAAAGCTTTCGGCAATGGCTAAGCAGGAATATGAACAATATTCCTATCAGCTTGCACAAAGGCTATATAATGAAGAAAGCTGGAAAAGGGCAGGTACGATCGGCATAACGGTTTCCAGGTTCCCTGAGCCTGATACCCTGCAGATCATCCGCCGGGCCTGGGAGGAAGGGAAAAGGGTCGCAGTCCCTAAGTGCTTTCCGGAGGATAGAAGGATGGAATTCAGGACTCTGTCTTCCTTCCTTGAGCTGGAATCTGTGTATTACGGCTTATTGGAACCGGTTGAATCATTGACAGAAAAGATAGAGCCGGGGGAAATCGGCCTGATGATTGTTCCTGGGCTTGCTTATTCTGCAGGCGGCTTGCGGCTTGGCTTCGGAGGAGGCTATTATGACCGCTACCTGGCAGGGTTTATCGGGGACACCATCTCCCTCGCCTTCAGCATGCAAATGGTTCCTGAAGTCCCTGTTGAGCCTCATGATAAAAAAATCGGCATGGTCATTACAGCTCCTGATAATGTTTGATTTTTTATGGCTTGCAGCTTTTGTGCTGCTTGCATCTGCCGTAAGCATGAAGCTGAGGCTTCTGGCCCCTTCAGGGAGCATTGCAGCCGCAGCAGCAGGGATAAGCATAGTGATTGGAACCGGCTGGCGGGGGCTGGCTCTTCTGGGTCTGTTTTTTATAACATCCAGCTTATGGTCGGTATATAAAAAGAATCAAAAAGCAGCAATGGAAGAAAAGCTGGGAAAGGGAGCGAGGAGAAACTGGCTTCAGGTCGCAGCCAATGGGGGGCTTGCTGCGGTTTTCAGCATCATATATGCTTTTGACCCGCAGATCCTGTGGCTTGCCGGCTTTTCCATTTCATTGGCCAGCGCCAATTCGGATACCTGGTCTTCTGAAATAGGGGCTTTAAGCAAATCTCCCCCGATTTCCATCCGGACATGGAGAAGAGCCGCAAGCGGGACATCGGGAGCAGTAAGCGTCCTTGGTTCGTCAGCAGGTGCAGCGGGGTCTCTCGTTATCGCTGCAGCTGCAGCTTTGCTTTTTCCGCTAACAGCAAAGCTTGCGCTGGCCGTCTTCCTGTTTGGATGCCTCGGGAATATACTGGATACTTTTATAGGCGCTTATTGGCAGGCTTCATACAGATGTGCCCAGTGCGGGGCCTGTATAGAAAAAAGCAAACATTGCGGACATCCGGCCGAATTGGTTTCCGGGTTCAGATGGATGACTAACGATGCTGTCAATTTTGCAAGCGGGCTGGCTGCTTCTCTTTTGGGGATTGGCTGCTTGCTTTGGCTGCCATAATACATATAGACGCCCACACTCAATCATTTACCGCTGATGGATAATATGGAGTTTTTCGTTAAAAATAATCTCAGGAGGGATGTTATATGTCACGGATTATTTCCATATTAGCCATTGGCGTCGGGGGATATTATCTTTATCAAAACCGTTTTCGCGTGGTGAATGTAGTACTCGGAAGCACTGTCCTGCGCCGCCTGTTTGTCACTTCATTGATGAATGTACCGGGAGTAAGGAATAAAATGATGAAATCGGTTTTCTCCGGAAACACAGGCTGGTAAGCTTGCCGGAACTGCCCGGAAAAAGGTCCAGCAAGGGCCTTTTTATTTTGGGAAAATGTTTAAGTCCGTTTAGGATGGGGGCAAATAAGGAAAAAATGTATAACTGCTGAACGTTCAGGAGCCGGTGCTAGACAAAAGGAGAGGGCATTGCCTATAGTGTAAGAGGAGAAATGCGCCGGAGTTGCCAAAGAAAGTAGGGGAAGCATTGGTTTACATGGAAGATTATTTATTTTGGAGGCTGGCCTATTTTTTGATAGCCGAAGAAGATTACAGGCTTGTGCAGATGTCGAAGAACCAGAACGAAATCTGGCTCGAAAAACTGGAGAGCAGGGACACACAGGTCGTCAGGCTGCTGCGCAGAAATCTGGATTGGGGAAATTCCCTCCAGCGAGATATTGACCTCACAGCAGCAAATGGAGAAAACATAAGGAAGCAAGTCAGAAAAAGAGAGCTGACGATCCTCAATATATATGTAACAGCCTACCCGCCGGTTGATGATTATACATTCAGGCTGGATACGCCCTCCGGGAAAGGGGGCAGAACGAAGGTGGCCAATATCCTGATTGACCGGGCAGGCTATGAAGATGGGCTGAAGGAAGCAGGGGATCTCCTCAAGACTTCCATTTCATTTGACTTGAAGCAGGAATATGAAGAAGCCGAAATAGAAAACGTAAAGCGTGCTGCCCTGGGGAATGCAGCTGATAAAGTGAAAGCGGATAAGGCTGTTTTTAATCAGGGCAGGCCGATTTTCACCTACCTTTTTATTTTCATCCAGGTGGCCATGTTCTTTTTGCTGGAAGCTAATGGAGGAAGCCAGAAAACCTCTGTGCTGATTCAATATGGGGCAAAATACAATCCTCTCATATTAGAAGGGGAATGGTGGCGTTTCTTTACACCGGTTGTCCTTCATATCGGGCTGCTGCATCTTGTCATGAATACACTGGCCCTTTATTATCTGGGGACGGCTGTAGAAAGGATTTATGGAAGCACCCGGTTCCTGTTCATTTATATTCTGGCCGGTTTCACGGGCGCCCTTGCCAGCTTCCTGTTCAACTCAAGTGTTTCTGCAGGTGCAAGCGGAGCCATTTTTGGCTGCTTCGGGGCACTTCTTTATTTCGGCCTGATTCAGCCCAAGCTCTTCTTCAGGACCATGGGGCTGAACATCCTGATTGTACTCGGCATCAATCTGCTTTTTGGTTTTTCTGTACCTGGCATTGATAATGCCGGTCATCTTGGCGGCCTTGCAGGAGGCTTCCTTGCAGCCGGTATGGTCCATTTGCCAAAAAAAAGAAAATTCGGGATACAGCTCCTTTTCCTTGTTCTGGCGTCTGCCGTCATTTATACCGGGCTTTCCTACGGCTACAGTCCTGACCGTGAGCTTGATGAGGAATCTGTTTTCGTAATGGCGCAGGAATATACCAAAAATAGGGAATATGACAAGGCGTACAGCTTAGTAAGTGAAAGGGTGGAAAGCTCTGAAAGTTCTTCTGCTGAAATGCGGCTCCTTCTGTCTTATCTGGAGCTGGAGAGGGGAGAAGCAGTGAAGGCGAAGAACAGGCTCGAGGAGCTTGTTAATGAGCATCCTGATCTGGATGGGGCGTATTACTATCTCGCCGTTATATCTTATAATGAGCAGGACACAGCAAAGGCAAAAGAGTATGCCGAAAAAGCAATTCAACTGAATCCGGCCCAAGAAGACTATAAACACCTGCTGGATGAAATCAGCAGGACCGAGGCACAGCTTGAATAGAGCTGTGCCTTTTTTCTGGATCCAGCTTTGATGATTTCATCCTGAAAGCAGGCTGGATATTTTCCTGGCATGGTATGTTTTTTCCATCCGTTGTCTATGATGAGACTATCGTTTGGAATAATACGTGTATATTGTCAGGATGTGTAGAGTATGGAAGAAAATAAAAAGCGTGTCAGCCCTGTTCTAAAGGAGAATACCGCCTACCTGAAAGAAGCGCTTGGGGTTGATAAAAGCTTTGATGTGATTCAGCTGGATGTGGAATATGCAGAAAGGGAAATGGCGCTGTATCTGGTCGATGGATTTGTAAAAGATGATATCCTTCACTATCTGATGAAACTGCTGTCAAGCCTTGATAAAGAGCAGCTGGAAGGGGACACCCTGACAAAGCTGGTCAAAACCTATATCCCGTATGTTGAGGTAGAGACTCTGGATGACCTTGACAAGGTTGTCGATGCTGTACTGGCGGGCCCTACAGCTTTGTTTGCCGATGGAGTGGACAAAGCCATCCTCATCGATGCACGCACCTATCCGGTCAGGGGGCCGGAGGAGCCTGACACGGAAAGAGTGGTCAGGGGATCGCGTGATGGATTCGTTGAAACGCTGGTGTTTAATACTGCCCTGACACGGAGGCGGATCAGGGACCGTACGCTGCGCATGGAATATATGCAGGTAGGGAGAAGGTCAAAGACTGATATTGTGGTCAGCTATATCGAGGACATCGCTGATCCGGATACGGTGAAGAAAATAAAGGAAGCTTTATCAAAGATTGATACAGACGGCCTGCCGATGGCGGAAAAAACGGTTGAGGAATTCATTTCGGGCAGGCACTGGAACCCTTTTCCAATGGTCAGGTATACGGAGCGCCCCGACACAGCGGCGACTCATCTGTTCGAAGGCCATGTGTGCATCATGATTGATGGCTCGCCTAGTGTGATGATAACCCCAACCACATACTGGCACCATCTTCAGCACGCAGAAGAATACCGGAACAAGCCGATGGTTGGGGCGTATTTGCGTTTTGTACGATTGCTGGCTGTCTGGGCATCGATCTTCCTGCTGCCTTTTTATTATCTGCTGGCGATTAAGCCTGAATTGCTGCCTGAAAGTCTTGCTTATATAGGGCCGAATGAAATGGGGGAGCTGCCTCTTATCATTCAGTTCTTGATCATTGAGCTTGGGCTCGATATGCTCCGGATGGCTGCCATACATACGCCTTCCGCTCTTGCGACAGCCTTGGGGCTAGTTGCGGCGCTGATGATCGGGCAGGTGGCAGTAGAGGTAGGGTTGTTTATCAATGAGGTTGTTTTGTACCTCGCCATTGCGGCGATCGGCACTTTTTCAACCCCAAGCTATGAAATGAGCCTTGCCAACAGACTTGTAAGGATTTTCCTGCTGCTGGCTACGGCGGCATTCCATGAATATGGCTTCATCATTGCGGTAACATTCCTGATCTTCATGCTTGCAAGGATTAATTCATTTGGAGTTCCATATTTATGGCCATTTCTTCCGTTTAATCTCCGGGCATTCAGGGATGTTCTGCTCAGATCGCCGATCCCCCTGAAAAACAGGCGGCCCCGGTTTCTTCATCCCAAAGATCCGGACCGGTGAAGCCTATATGGATATACTGGAAAAGCCCCTCTCTATTTGAGGGGCTTTTTGCTGTGAAGGATATAGGTTTCAGGCCAATATCGGGTCCTTTATCTGCTTATCCATAAACTAAGGAGCGCGGTTTAGCTTCAAGCTGCGGATTTCCATTGAGATGGCCATGTTTTTCGATTATACTTTTAGTGATGTAACCGCTGCAAAAATATGAAAGCAAACCAATAGTAAGAGGGTTGAGAATGAAAAGCATTTATGATGTACAGCAATTTTTAAAAAAGTATGGGACCTTCATTTATATTGGCGACAGGTCGGCTGACCTTGAGCTGATGGAAGAGGAGCTGATGGAGCTCCGGCAGTCCCAGCTGATTGACCCAAAGGATTTTCAGACTGCCATTTTGCTCGTCAGGCATGAAAGGCAGCTGCTCCATAAAAACAATCAATAGAAGGAAAAGGTGAAAATAATGGCTGAAAAATGGCTGATCGGAGTGGATTTGGGAGGAACGACAACCAAATTGGCTTTTTTGAATTTTTACGGAGAAATTATTCACAAATGGGAGATACCTACTGATAATTCTAATTTCGGTAAGAATATTACCATTAATATTGCCAAAGCGATTGATCAAAAGCTTGAAGAACTGGATCACAGCAAAGAAAATGTCGCAGGCATCGGCATGGGGGCGCCTGGCCCGGTAGATCTTGCTTCAGGCGTAGTTTATAACACTGTAAATCTTGGCTGGAAAGATGATTATCCTTTAAAGGATCTGCTTGAAGTGGAAACCTCCTTGCCGGTCATCATAGACAATGACGCCAATTGTGCTGCATTGGGTGAAATGTGGAAGGGAGCCGGGGACGGCGCAAAAGACCTTGTGTGCGCCACCCTTGGAACAGGTGTCGGCGGAGGGGTGATCGCCAATGGAGACATAGTCCAGGGAACAAGCGGGGCGGCAGGGGAAATCGGGCATATTGCCGCCATTCCTGAAGGAGGGGCTCCTTGCAATTGCGGCAAAACAGGCTGCCTGGAAACAATTGCTTCAGCTACTGGTATTGTAAGGATTGCGCTTGAGAAGCTGGAAAAGGCACAAGATGGGGGCATGCTGCACGAATTGTACAAGAATAATGGAGCCCTATCCGCTAAAGATGTCTTTGATGCAGCAAGGCAGGGAGATTACATAGCCGGGAAGGTTATTGAAGAAGTGTCCTTCCATCTGGGGCTTGTGCTGGCCAATATTGCCAATACACTGAATCCGGAGAAAATTGTGCTCGGAGGCGGTGTTTCCAAAGCCGGAAGCATACTTCTTGACCCGGTCAAAACCCACTTTGCCCGGTTTGCTTTTCCGAGGGTAGCCCAGTCCACATCAATCGATATTGCCACTCTTGGCAATGATGCCGGAGTCATCGGGGCTGCCTGGCTTATCAAAAATAAATGACCAGATTAGCCTTCTGCCTGTGCAGAAGGTTTTTTTGTTGATGAAAACAGAGCATTCAGGAAGATTTTCTGCGATTTAAGGAAAGGGAAAAGGGAGAACCTAAAATTGAATCAAAAAGTCCCCTTTTGGGAGGGAGACAGTCATCGGACTAAAGAAGCATTTTTAACAGAACAGGACAAACCGGAAACCTTTCATTGTTTGAAACGTCTAATAAGATGGGTAAGAAGGGATCAGCCAATATTACATTGTACATTCGGAATGTTAAATGCAAATTGATTTTTTATTGAGAAAGTATTAAGATATTCTTATTGTTTCCAAATTTTAACAAAAACTTGTCCGTCATCCGGCAATGCAGGGAGGTTTGTTTTTTGGAGAAAAAAAGATGGCCTGCTCTCCACCTGATTGGCTTAGCAGCAGCAATCCTTTGGCTTAAAACTTATATCGCCTATAAAACTAGCTTCGATATAAAAATTGAAAACTGGAAACAGGAATTGATCCTGCTGATCAATCCCCTGAGCTTTTTGATGCTTGTTTTGGGAATGGGACTTTTTATGAAGAAGAGAAACCAAGTCAGGTACGTTCTGATCTCAAGCTTCATTATATCAGCGGTCCTTTTTGCAAATGTGGTGTTTTACCGGTTTTTCAATGATTTCCTGACCGTTCCGGTTTTGTTCCAAACGAGTAATATGAGCGATCTCGGAAGCAGCGTGAGCGAGCTGATCAATTTATCTGATCTGCTTTATTTTGCAGACTTCATTTTTTTGGCCGGTATCATGATCTTTAAGCCGCAGATCCTGACGTTCCATGAGTATTCCAAAAAGAACCGGAGGGCCTTTTTCCTGGCCAGCATCGCCATTGCCTTTTTCAACCTGGGGCTGGCGGAAACAGAACGCCCACAGCTGCTGACACGGACTTTTGACAGAGAAATGCTGGTCAAGAATATCGGCACCTATAATTATCATATTTATGATGTGTTCCTGCAGTCGAAATCGTCGGCGCAGCGGGCATTGGCTGATGGGAGCGAGCTGGCCGATATAGGAAATTACGCACGCGCCAGCTATGTCCCCCCGGATGAAGATATGTTCGGGATCGCCAAAGGGAAGAATGTCATTCTCATCTCAATGGAATCTACACAGAATTTTGTCATAAATGAAAAAGTCAACGGGCAGGAAATCACACCTTTTCTAAATGACTTTATCAAAGAAAGCTACTATTTCAATAATTTTTACCATCAGACCGCTCAAGGGAAGACCTCAGACTCTGAATTCCTAGTGGATAATTCACTTTACCCGCCCAGCAGAGGTGCAGTATTTTTCACCCATTCCGGGAACAAGTTTGCAGCCACGCCTGAGATCCTGAACCAGAACGGATATTATACGGCGTCACTTCATGCCAACAATAAAAGCTTCTGGAACAGGGATATTATGTATGACTCTTTTGGCTACCAGCGGTTCTACTCTCTTCCGGATTATGAAGTGACGGAAACCAATTCAGTCGGCTGGGGGATGAAAGATATCGATTTCTTCGAACAGTCGATCCAGCATTTAAAGGAAATGCCGAAACCGTTTTATGCAAAATTCATCACACTGACCAACCACTTCCCTTTCGAGCTTGGGGAAGAAGATCAATTCATTGAACCTTATACGTCCGGAAACAAGACAGTTGATAACTATTTCCCTACTGTCCGCTACACTGACGAGGCAATTAAAGATTTTATCCAAAAGCTTAAAGACGAGGGCTTATATGAAAATTCCATCATCATCCTTTACGGTGACCATTACGGCATCTCAGAGAACCATAATAAAGCAATGGGAGAATTCCTCGGCACAGAAGTCACTCCTTTTGTAAGCACCCAGCTGCAGAGGGTCCCGCTCATCATACACATTCCAGGCCATGAGGGAAAAACGGTCCCGGAAGTTTCCGGGCAGATCGATTTGAAGCCGACCATTCTGCATCTCCTTGGCATTGATACAAAGAATGACATCGAGTTCGGGGCAGATCTGTTTGCAAAGGACCGCCGGGAGTTCACAGTACTGAGGGATGGCAGCTTCATTACAAATAACTACATTTATACACGTGACACATGCTACAGCAAGGAAACCTCTGAACCGGCGGATGCTGAAGCCTGTGAGCCATATATAGAAAAAGCAAAAAGTGAACTTGAATATTCCGACAAAATTATATACGGCGACCTCCTGAGGTTTTATGAGGATTCTCCGTATATCAAACAAAAGAACAAAAATTGAATTACACGGGAATAAGGGGCTGCAGGATAAAATGCAGCCCCTTCCTTTATAGGCCGTAATGATTGGCTTCTTTCTGTCATACATATGAGAGGATGGAAAGGGGGATCTTCATGAAAGCAGCAGTCCGATCAGGCGATTCGCTTTGGTATTACAGCAGGCTTTTCAGGGTGCCTGCAGGCCTTTTGGCTGATTCCAACCCTGGTGTAGATCCAGCAAGGCTGCAAATTGGCCAGGAAATAGCGATTCCCGGCTTTACTGCACAATCCTATACAATCCGCGAAAATGATACTTTTTGGAAAATCAGCGCGTCCCTCGGCATTTCAGTGGATGCACTGCTTCTTTTGAACCAGGATGTAAACCCGAACAGGCTCCAGCCCGGAGAGGAAATCCTGATTCCTGCCAGGGCAGTTTCCCCCGTTGTGAACGGGCGGATAAAATATACATTCGATCAGATGGAAGCAGATATCAGGGAGCTTGCAGATATTTTTCCCTTCATAAAGGTCGGATCAGCCGGGGAGAGCGTCCTTGGGAAGCCCCTCTATGAAATCAGGCTTGGCAATGGCAGCAAGAAGGTGAACCTGAATGCCTCATTCCATGCCAATGAATGGATCACAACATCTGTATTGATGCTCCAGTTGAACACACTCCTGCTTTCTCTTACCAACAGCACTCCCATAAGGGGAATGACAACGCTTCCTTTGTATAATTCAGTCGATCTGTCCATTGTACCAATGGTAAACCCGGATGGGGTGAACCTTGTCCTGGAAGGCCCTCCTGAAGGGATGGAAGCTGAACTGGCAGAAATCAACCGGGGCAGCACAGATTTTACTGGCTGGAAAGCCAATATACGGGGAGTGGACCTGAATAATCAATTCCCGGCAAAGTGGGAGGTTGAAAAAGAGCGGAAGGAAGAGAAGGCTCCTGCACCAAGGGATTTTCCGGGAACCGCACCTCTGACAGAACCAGAGGCTCAAGCGATGTGGTCACTCGCGCAGGAGCGGGACTTTGGCAGGATGCTTGCCTACCATACCCAGGGCGAGGAGTTTTATTGGGGATACGAGGGCTTGGAGCCGCCTGAATCTGAAGTCCTGGCCAGCGAGTTTTCAAGGGTGAGCGGCTATGAAGCCATCCAGTATGTAGACAGTTTTGCCGGATACAAGGACTGGTTTATAAAAGAATTCCAGAGGCCGGGCTTTACGATTGAACTGGGCAAAGGCATAAATCCGCTTCCTTTATCACAGCTTGATGAAATTTATGAAGAAACGCTCGGCATCTTTCTTGCTTCCATATATATGTAATTCATATATTCGCTGATTATCAGTTTTAAATTTTTTGTTATTAAAATATAATATATTTGTAACCTAAAAGAAAAATTTGCTTAGAAACCATTTAAGGCCGCAGAAGGGAAAAAGGATGTGTGGAATGAAACATGAAGACTCTCACCAATTTTTTAAGCTTTTAGGCCCATTCCTGTATGTATTCGCTTTATCCACACTCATCCTTTTCGGGTGCAGCCCCGAATCCTCGAGCCGGGATGGCGGAGAAAATGGGAAAGATCAATCTGCGCCCCAAACAGCCGGCAAGGGGCAGGGAAACCAGGAAGACAAATTCAAGGTGAAGCCTGTAACCGTCGAAGAAGGGGAAATCCAATCCATCAATGGATGGATTGGAAAGCATACTCTGGCCTTTACTGTCGCGGGACAGGAAGGAACACAAGTGATATCACATAATATAAAATCAGGGAAGCAGAACACGATTTATGAGAGTGAAGACCCGATTGCTGCTGTAACAATCAGCCCATCAGGGAAATATCTTCTCATCCAATCGCCGCAGTCCGGCGCTGAAAGCATCATAACCATCATTGATCATGAAGGAGCCCAATTAGCAGAAGAAACGATGGAGCTGTATGAGCTTGCAGTTGAATGGAATGCTTTTGACGAGAACAGCCTCCTGCTTTCAGTGTTCAATGAGGATTGGGAGTTCCAAGTGTACCGCCTTCGGATCAGCGAGAAGAAACTCGAAAAAGTCGGGCTGCCTGAGCCTTTTGCACAATGGATCTCCAAGGACGATCTGTTTTTCCTGGATTGGAGTGAGAAAAGCCCTTCGCTGTTTGCTCCTATGAAAAGAATGGGTCTGCAGGAGGGAGAGGCCCGAACAGTCCTTAAAGATCTGATTAAAGCAGAAGCCCTGCCTGAAGGCATTGTGGCTCTTGCTGTCGATCCCGAGCAGGAAGGGATGGCTGAGTATACGTTCTATGACAGAAGCTTCCAGCTTGTATCTTCTTTTTCAATGCCGCATTTGACAAGATATTCAGACTGGCTGGTCCCTTATTATGCATATGATCAATCCGCCGGTAATTTTTATACCTTTGAACCGCTTTACAGTGCAGAAGCGGACGCCTACACTGAAGGTTTCAGCCTTATCAGCTACAATCCGGTCAAAGAGACCAAAGAAATATTATTCGAGGGGATGGAGAACGTGCCTTTGGGCTGCTCCCCTGAGGGCAGCTGGTGTTTGTACGGGTTCTATTTTGAGAAGCTGCTGAATATGACCGATAAAACAACGTTTGATCTTATGAAAAAAGAATAGGTTTCACTTTTGTTTTATAGAGGAAAAGTCTACAATACAATTGAAACCCATTATGGGCTTTAGAATATGATTGAAAGAGTGGTTTAAGTGGCTATTGCAGATGTAACGATTATCCCGATCGGATCAGATTCGCCAAGTGTCAGTGCATACGTGGCAGATATCCAAAAAGTGCTGAAGAAATATGAAAGCGAAGGGCTGATCAGATTTCAGCTTACGCCTATGAGCACGCTAATCGAAGGTGAACTGCCGGATTTATTCAAGGTTATCGAAGCGATGCATGAAGTGCCGTTTGAAAAAGGGCTTGTACGCGCGGCAACCAATATCCGTATAGATGACAGGCGCGATGTTGCAAGGAAGATGGAAGACAAGGTGGCAAGGGTGCAAAGCCGCCTGGAGGAATTGGAATAACAGAAAAACAGGGCTGCCTGAAGCAGCCCTGTTTTTCTGTGAAATGAAAAAAGCCTGCTGCAGGGCAGAAGCTTTTTTCAATGCATTAGTGTACCGCCGGAAAACCGTGGTGAATAAGAGTCATAACTGCAAACCAGCCAAAAACGGCAAAAGAGCCTCCCCCAAATACAATTCCCAGGAGATTCTTGTTTCTAAGTGCAGAAAAAGTGCCGTATGCTGCCATCAGAGAAACTAAAGCAAAGATAATGACCAAGCCCATGTTGAAAAGCCCCCTTTATCGGATGATCAGATTATTAAAATCTGTATGTAAGTAATGGTTTACATTCGTTATTATTATATATTTTATCTACCCGATTTGTCGAGGTCTAAAAATGACACTTCTATGTCGTATGCCCGTGCAATGCCAGAAGCCAGCTCCTTCAGGTGCGCCTCGATAAAATAGATGCGCCCGTTCGGATGTGCGGCCGATGAAGCCAAATGCTCTTCAAATTGGATCAGGGCCATCTTCCTTTGGAGAGGCTCCCCGGCGGTAATGGCAAATGGAAGAACAAGTTCCTTCCAAAGATAATGTTCCCCATTTTCAGAAAAAATTCCGCAGTCATTGAAATGTTCCCCCGGAATGGCATCTGCAAGACTTATGAGGAGATGCTCGTCTTCGAGCAGGTGTCCTTCTTTCAGCAATAAAGCTGCTGTTTCCCTATCTTGTACTGATTCATACAGATATAAGGTGCCTGCTTTATCCTTCAGGCTGGTTTCATTTCTGAGCAGCAGATCAAACTCCGGCAATTCCTCTATAAGGCTTGAAGCTTCCGCAGCATAAACAATTTTCATTGTCCGTCCCCCTGTTTATATTTTTCCGAAGTATGCAATCAGCTTTAGGTGGTCCTGGTAATAGTGTAAAATATACATAAATAAATGTTCAACTGGAGGCTTTTAATAATGGAGTGGAAACAGATACCTTTAGGACCGATTCAGACAAACAGCTATGTTCTATCGATGAAGGATGGAACCTGCCTGATCATTGATCCGGGCGGAGAGGCGGCAAAACTGGCAGGGTTTATTAAGGGCAATAAGCTGAAGCCGCTTGCTGTGCTGCTGACACATGCCCATTTTGACCATATTGGGGCATTGGATGAAATCAGGGATGAATTCGGCTGTCCTGCTTATCTTCATAAAAAGGAATCTTCATGGCTCCGTGACCCTTCCCTGAACGGTTCACAGTTTTTCAGGATGGGAAAGGTGACTGCAAGGCCTGCGGAGAATCTCCTTGCAGGAGATCAGGAAATGAAAATAGGCGCGTTTTCGTTCCGGATTCTTGAGACGCCCGGCCATTCGCCTGGAAGTGTTTCTTTCTACTTTCCCGAAGCCCGCCTGGCAGCTTCAGGTGATGCTTTGTTCAGCGGAAGCATAGGAAGGACAGACCTTCCCGGAGGAAACCAGGAAAAGCTGCTGAAAAGCATCCACGACAAGCTTCTGGTGCTGCCGGAGGATACCCTGGTCCTGTCCGGGCATGGGCCTGCCACTTACATTGGACAGGAAATGGACTCCAATCCATTCCTTAATGGATTCTGATTATTAAAAGGCGGGGATAAAGGATGCTGGAACTTTTGACACAAATCATCAGCAGCAGCCCATCAAGAAGGATAACAGCTGAGCAGTTTATGGATATCTCTCTATATGATAAAAACAAAGGCTATTATATGGTCCCAGGACCGAAGATCGGCCGCAATGGGGATTTTATAACTTCAGCAAATATATCGGATATCTATGGAAGGGCAATTGCCAAATGGTATCTCCGCCAAACACAGAAGCAGGGGCTCCCTTCCTGTGTTTGTGAGATCGGGGCAGGTGACGGCCGGTTTGCTTCAGCATTCATTGACGAGTGGACTAAACTGTCAGGGGAGCCTGTCACGTATTTTATCAAGGAAGAAAGCCCATATCATAAAGGCCTGCAGTCCTCTCTTTTAGGCGCCCGCGTGGTGCAGATCGATTCCCTTGAGGAGCTCATGCCTTTTTGCGGTTTGATTTTTTCCAATGAATTGTTCGATGCCCTGCCGGTCAGAGTGGTAGAAAAACAGCAGGGGAGCCTGGTGGAAATCATGGTCGCGATGGAGAGCGGGGAGCTCAAGGAAGAGCCTGTTCCTCTGGAGGACCCCGCGGTTATGGCCTATTTAAGGGACAATGGCCTTAAGCTAAAAGAGAAACAGCGCATGGAAATCCCCCTAAGGATGACCGGAATGATTTCTTCCATTTCTGCCATGCTTCAGAGGGGGATTGTATTGACTGTAGATTATGGATATACAGATGAAGAATTGATGGAGCCTGCCAGGAAAAGAGGAAGCTTGAGAGGCTATTCAAATCACAGGCTGATCCATGATTTCTTAAGCTGCCCCGGCAAAATGGACATAACCAGCCATGTTCATTTCGACTCGTTCATACGGGAGGGGGCGAAGCAGGGGTTGAAACTTGAAGGGAAATACAGGCAGGATGAATTCCTTCTTGCATGCGGAATCCTGGAGGACCTCCAAAATCATTTTGATCACAATCCCTTTTCTGCAGCCAGCAGGCGGAACAGGGCGATCAGGCAGCTGATCATGCCTTCCGGGATGAGCGCTGCCTTTCATAGCATCGTGCAGACGAAAGGGCTGGGGGCAGGAACATAAAAAAAAGCGATGGAAATCCATCGCTTTTTCTTTTGCGCAAATTAGTGCCCTCCGGCTCCTGGGGTCATCATAAAAGTTGACCAATATGTGAAGCCAACAAAGAAAACGGTTAAATAAGCGCCAAAAATATAAATATACATACGTTCGGAAAGCTTCAAATAGCTTAGAAGCAGGAAAAATCCTGTTTGGCCGAAGAAGATTAGAGACGTTGTGTACATGTCCCCCAAGAAGAACATGACAGCAAATATGCCCGTCCAGAATCCCAATACTCTGTACATGCGATCCATATGTATCCCTCCTTTAGAGCAAGCAGTTCAATCACTACCATATTATAAAGTAAATCTTATTAAAAAGTAAACAACTCTTTGCTGTTACTTTGTAACCGCTGCATAGTATGAGCAGGATTTGCAGTTATTCATCATATTCTCCGTTTCAGCCAGTCCGGCTGAAGGGAAAAGCCCGCCGAGCATCCCTTCCAGGTATGCGAAGTGCATTTCGCAGACAGTATCCGAATGTTTGGCTGCCACCTCTTTAAATGGGCAGTTATGAATCTGGAAATAAATTTTGCTTTTTTCCGCATTCATGCTGAACTCCGGGGAAAAGCCAGCCGCCAGCGCTGCGCCCTTCAGCATGAAGTATCTTTCATCAATAGAAAGGTCTTCCTCTTTTTTTTGCTGCCTGTTCAATTCTTGTACAAGAAGTTCCCTGCCAAATTTCCTGCCGGTCTCATTCAAAGCTTTTTTGCCTGCTTCTCCAAGATCCATCATCGCTTCAATGCTGATTCTTGCAAGCAGCTGGAAATCACGGAATGGGAAATTCATCTGGATCAATTCTTCGGAGAGCTTATAATGCCTGCTTGGCCTTCCACCTTTTCCCGTCTTCCCGGATTTGGAAACCAGTAAACCGGCATCTTCCAGTTTTGAAAGATGCAGCCTTGCAACATTTGCATGGATGCTGAAGTTTTCAGCAATCTCCTGGACAGTGACGTCGCTGTGCTTCTTCGTTATGAACTGATAAATATGATAGCGTGTTGGATCTGCCAGCACATTTGTCACTTTTAAAGTTTGATCCATATCATCACCTCCATCCCATTCAATTCCATTATAATACAGCTTCTGCAGAAACAGGGGAGGCAAAAATAAATGTTAGAAAAAAGTTCACAAAAAAGTCCAGAAAACAGGTGTAATTTCCTGTACAAAGGTTATACAAGTGGTGTACAATTCATTTAACAACAAACTAACTAACTAATCAACTTAATCAGAAAAGTGAGGGATATAAATGAATGAACTGACTTTCTTTACGTACCCTAGCTGTACATCATGCCGAAAGACCAAAAGCTGGCTCAAGGCAAACTCAGTCGACTTTTCAGAAAGGCATCTCTTCCGTGAAACCCCATCCAGCAAAGAGCTGCTCGAAATTCTGTCCCTGACAACAGAAGGCCTTGATGAAGTTCTGGCCACGCGCAGCAGCACCTTTAAAAATCTGAACATAGATGTGAACGAACTCTCCCTGTCAGAGGTAGTCAAAATGATCGTGGAAGAGCCGAAGCTGCTGAGGAGGCCTATTCTTACTGACGGAAAAAAGCTGGTTGTCGGCTATAATCCAGACGCATTAAAGGGGATTGCCAGCAGGAAGGAACCGCTGAAGCTGAGCAGCTAAAACAGAAAAAAGGGGGATCAGCCATACTGATCCCCCTTTTTTCTGCCGTCTGGAACTGGGCTAGCTGGATTCGAACCAACGCATGACGGAGTCAAAGTCCGTTGCCTTACCGCTTGGCTATAGCCCACTGCTGCTGTGTAATCATAGAATATGGAAAAACGGAAATTTTATGCGGAAAAATAAAAAAAACAGAAGGACATTTGCAGGAACTGTCGAAATAAGTATTATCCCAAAGAAAGGCGGTGTTATATGGTTGAGTAAAATTGAACGATTGGCCGACAGTATCGTATGTGATGCGGTCAGGAGGAATGCCTCGGATATCCACATCCTCCCGCGCAGGCATGATGCCCTGGTCCAGTTCAGGATCGCTGACAGGCTCTTATCGCGGCGGGTGCTGCCTACCGATGACTGCGAGAGGCTGATTGCCCATTTCAAATTCTCCGCTTCGATGGATATCGGCGACCGCAGAAGGCCGCAAAGCGGCGCGTATTCACTTGAGATTGATCAAAAGCTGATCAGCCTCCGATTGTCCACCCTTCCTTCATCCCATCATGAAAGCCTGGTCATCCGCATCCTTCCCCAGGAAGACACTATCCACATTTCAAAAATCTCCCTGTTCCCTGCTATGTCAAATAAGCTCCTGGCACTGCTGAAGCATGCCCATGGGCTTGTCCTGTTCACCGGGCCGACCGGCAGCGGAAAAACGACTACCCTTTATTCCCTCCTGCATGAAACTTCATCCTTATTCAAAAGAAATGTCATCACGCTTGAGGACCCAATCGAGAAGGACAGCGACCTCGTGCTTCAGGTGCAGGTTAATGAAAAAGCGGGAGTATCCTATGCTTCAGGGCTGAAGGCCATCTTGAGGCATGATCCGGACATCATTATGGTAGGCGAGATACGAGATGCGGAAACGGCTGAAATTGCCGTGAGGGCAGCGCTTACAGGCCATCTTGTGCTAAGCACGATGCATACCCGGGATGCCAGGGGTGCCATATACCGGCTCAGTGAGTTCGGGGTTGGATGGCAGGAAATTGAGCAGACCCTGATCGCTGTAACGGCGCAGCGGCTCGTCGAACTGTCCTGCCCGTACTGCAGCGGCAGCTGCCCGCCGCACTGCGGGGGTGCTGCTGCAGGAAAAAGGGCAAGTGTGTTTGAACTATTGACAGGCAAAGCCCTTTCTGCCGTCATGAAGGAGGCCAGGGGGGAAAGGAGCCCTTATCAGTATCCTACTCTGAGGAATGCCATTCTCAAAGGAATTGCGCTGGGTTATATCAAGGAGGCGGAAATGGATCGGTGGGTGTATAATGAGGACTCGTAAATGGACGCTGGATGAACAGGCCGGGTTCCTGAAGAGGACAGGTGAACTTCTGCAGAGAGGCTATCCGCTCAGCGAAGCAATCGAATCCCTGGCCTATCATCTGCCTGACGACAGAAAAGCCGCAATTTCAGAGAGTCTCAATGAACTGAAAGAGGGGCACCCTTTTTTCCGGATTCTCACAAACCTCAAGTTCAACCCCACTTTAATCGGCTATGTCTATTTTGCCGAGCAGCATGGCGGTCTTGCAGAAGCCTTTATAGACGGAAGCGCTGTTATGGAGAAACGAAGCCAGGATATCAGCAGCCTTAGAAAAATCCTCTATTATCCGCTGTTCCTCATGTCAGCCACATCTATTCTATTTTTCTTTGTCCAGCAGACTCTCCTCCCGAGGTTTACTTCGCTGTTTTCTTCCATGGATTTAGAAACCAATTTCTTTACCGAAGCGGTAATGCTGGCTGGTGCCGTATTTCCAATACTTGCTGTCCTTTTCCTTGCCATGTCCGCAGCCGCATTTTTGTATTATTTCCTTAGATTCAAACATCTTCCGCAGATCGACCAGAAACGGCATCTTGCTATGCTTCCTGCAGCCGGACCTCTGCTCCGGCTGTTTTACACCCAGTATTTCACGGCCCAGCTGGGCTATCTTCTAGAAGGCGGGCTCTCAGTCTCTGAGGCTCTCCTCTTATTTCAGCGAAATCCCCGGCAGCCTTTTTACAGCGAATTAGGAGAGTCGATAAAAATCAGGCTCAGAACAGGAGAGAAACTGGATGATATTTTGTCCGGCTTTGCTTTTTTTCAGGAAGATCTTTCACGGATCATCCGCCATGGCGAGAGAAACGGCAAGCTTGGGCAGGAACTGAGGTTTTACAGCATCCACTGCATGGAGGCTTTCGAGCGGAAGATCCATGCCGGCCTCAAAATCATCCAGCCAGTATTATTCTCCATCATCGGCGCACTTGTGATCTCCATGTACCTGGCCGTGATGCTGCCAATGTTTCATCTATTAAATGGATTATAAAGGAGAGGAACCAATGAAAAACGAAAAAGGGTTTACCCTTATAGAAATGATGATTGTCCTGCTTGTCATCTCTGTGCTGCTCATCATTACCGTGCCGAATATCACCAAGCATAATTCGAAAATCAACAGCAAAGGCTGCGAAGCATTCATCAAGATGGTCCAGGCCCAGGTCCAGTCTTATGAGATAGAGCATAAGAAATATCCGTCCGGAATAGAGGAGCTTGTAAGCGATGGGTATTTAAAAGAGGGCGAAACATCCTGTCCGAATGGCAGCAGTATTTCTATCAGTACAGATGGGGAGGTCACCCGGCTGAATAATGGCTAAAGGGGAACGGGGATTCACACTAGTTGAAACGCTGCTTGTTTTCTCCATATTTCTTCTGATCTCTTCTTTGGCTGCTGTATATATCAGCCCTCAGGCAAGCCGGCTTGAAAGCAGGCTGTTCTTGTCGGAGCTTCAATCAGATCTCTTTTTCGCACAGCAATATGCCATTTCCCGCCAGGAGGCGGTCTCCTTTTATTTTTTTCCGGATGAAAACCGATATATGGCAATCCCGCCGAATTCTGCTGCCATTATTGACAGGCGCTACGCGGAGGATATCACCATTTACGAAGACACCATGAAATTGTCCTTCCGCTTTCTCCCCAGCGGAAATTTGAGCAGTTTTGGGTCGATGTATGCCGATGCAGGAGGGAGCACATACAGGATCACGTTTTTAATAGGGAAAGGAAGGTTTTATATTGTTAAAGAATGAAGGCTTCTTTCTTGCGGAGCTTATCCTCAGCCTGTCTGCCTGGCTTGTTTCAGCCTGTGTGCTTTTTCCGCTGTTCTTGCATGCGTCTGGCCAGGCAGAGGAACAAAGAAAAAGCTCTGAAGCAGTTCAGGTCTTATATGAATACCTGCAGATGAAATCTGCAGGACATGCTCCTGCTATGCTGTACCATGATAGCTATCCCGTGGAGGAGATGAAACTGGATGGCCTGGCCGTGGAGGTTTGTGTTCACTATGAAAAAAACGACAAGCAAAAAGAAAAAATCTGTGACCTGTTTTTTACGGAATGAAGGCTTTACGCTCGCCGAGATGCTGTTCAGCTTTAGCATCTTCATCATTATCGCTTCACTGCTCCCCCTTTCGCTCAGATACCTGGATGATGGGGAAGCAGCAGAAAAGAGGCTGCAGAGATTGGAATGGGAAATCTTTTCTGCACAGCTGAAAAAAGAAGTTCATATGAGCGGGAATATTAGTGTAAATGAAGGGCGTTTGACGCTCGCGGGCAGCGGCGAGTCTGTCAGCTTTGAAAAATACGGCAGCAATCTCAGGAGGAGGGTGGACGGAAAAGGGCATGAAGTGGTTTTGCAGAACATACAGGCGGCCTCTTTTTCCTTTCAGGGCAAGAGCCTGCTTGTAGAAGCCAAAAGCCGGCAAGGACAGGATTTCCATGCTGTGATTGTGCCATTTATCGAGGGTGATCAAAATGCTCCGGAATGAAAGGGGCTTTGCTTTTCCTGTGTCGCTCAGTGTCCTGCTGGCTTCGTCCCTGTTCCTTCTTATCCTGCTTGGCCAGAATGTAACGGAAGCCGGGATGCTGAAAGAAAAAGAACTGATCCTCAAACAGGATTATTATCTGCTCTCCTCTGTTAAAAGGCTGGAGAGGAAGCTTCAGGATAGCGGGGAGGAAGAAATCCTTAAGCCAGGCAGCTTTATATTTAAAGAAGGAACGGCAACTTATACGATTACAGAGCTTGCTGGATCGCTCTTCCAGATTTCCTTTACACTGGCCATAGAAAAGCAAAGGCCGATTGTTTCGTATGCGTTTTATGACAGAGACCGCGGAAAAATGATAAAATGGACAGAAAAAAAGTGAACGGAGATTCGCCTGATGAACACAATCTACTTAATCGGCTTTATGGGAGCGGGAAAGACCACTGTCGGCAGAGCGCTGTCCTCTGCCCTTGGGAAGCCTGTTTTTGATATGGATGAAGAAATAGAAAAGGAAGCAGGTATAAGCATCAAGGAGATGTTTGCCCAGAAAGGCGAGGATTATTTCCGGAAGCTGGAGACGCAAATGCTGGAGCGTTTGTCGGCGAGTGATAGTATCGTCACTACAGGAGGCGGTGTCGTTTTAAGGGAGGAAAACCGCGAGCTTCTAAAAAACACCGGAACTGTCCTGTTCCTGCATGCTTCTCCTGTGGAAACGATTAAAAGGCTTGCCGCCGATACGGCACGTCCGCTGCTAGAAGGCAGCTTAGAACAGAAAGTAAAAGTTCTCTATCAATCGAGGCTTCCATTGTATAAGCA
Organism: Bacillus sp. SRL543; assembly: GCF_984799205.1. Classification (NCBI taxonomy): domain Bacteria; kingdom Bacillati; phylum Bacillota; class Bacilli; order Caryophanales; family Bacillaceae; genus Bacillus; species Bacillus sp. SRL543. The sequence continues at coordinate 3,400,774 of NZ_OZ481794.1, read as the reverse complement.
AGCCGCCGACCATATCATTGAAACTGATGGCAGGTCAATCGGTTCCATCGCTGCAGAAGCGGAGCTCTGTTTGAAAAGCTGATGTCCGGGACATACTTTGACTAAAGAGAGGTGTGTCCGATGAAGACCAATGATTATGTGAAATATGTAACCCAGACTTTCGTGAAGTATATGGACCAGCCGAAGGATGAGCGGAAAAAACAGAAGGAAAGCCGCAGGGATGAAAAAGAGCCGTTCCTATTTAAGTGGTTCGGGATCATTCCATATGCACTGCTGGCTGGAATGAAAAAAGGAAAATCGGCAAAACGGCAATAGAAAAAGCGCTGTGAAGGCTTGCCTGAAATAGCAGGAAAGCATGCTCAGGCCGCCGGTGGGTGAGCAATGAATTGCCGGAACTAAAAGAAGAGAAGTGCGGGCCAGGCCTGCGCTTCTCTTTTTTTCGGGAGATAAAGAAATACTGGAAACTATCCAGGGGTGATGATAAGGAAGTAAAGCCTTAAGATACTCCCTTATCTTGTACCAGCATATGAAATAGCAAGAGAAGGGGAGCGGCGAATACCGGACAAGCAGTGAAAATGTGTGAAAGCCATGCCGGTTCTGCCTAAACGGCCGCATCCGTCAGATAGAAAAGCCCGCCGTTTACAATAGAAACATTGACTTTTGGCTCATATTGATCCTGCAGGGCAGCTTTTTCATTTTCATATGTCTCGTTCGGCTCTTCGATATCTTCATAAAAATGTTCAAGCAGATCAAGATCCTTTTTCCACCGCTCCCTTGCTTCGTCAGCCCATCCGTGTTCCTCTGAATCAATCTGGGCCTTCAGGAAGCCTTCAATCCTGCTGATGCCGCTCTTGGGCATGATCAGGGGAGACAATGTGAACGAATAGTCCGGGATCTTCGGCGTAAGCTGCAGCTGGAGCAGGCGGTCATGGAAATCTTCGACCATTTGGCCGTTGAGCAGCTGCAGTCCGATTGATTTGAATACATCTCTTTTTCTGTCGCATTGATAAGAAATTTTCACATTCATGCAAAGCCATGGCCTTAAAGGCGTCTGCCTGCCCGGAGGGGAAGCATGCTGTTCGTACAGCCGGATGTAGCCTGCCAGGCTTCGTGCCGACTGAAAAATCTGATGCAGCCGTGGTGAGCCGAAATGGATCGTTTCACCCTTTAAATCAGGAGGGGCAAGCTGCCGGTTAGTAATGAACGTCAGCTTCATCGGGTTCGGGATGCCGCCGGTCTTCTCAAGATAATGCCAGTAGAAGGGGCGGTTCATCAGCTCTTTATCAAGCTCAATTGTCAGCTGGACCGTCATATAGCCAGGCCCTTCCTCAGTGATATCACAGCCGTTTGCGGTAAAATAGCGTGCCAGGAATTTACGGATTTCCTGCTGCTGCATGTGCGCCGCCCTCCTTCATTTCTTCAGCAAGCTGTATCATGCCATTCAAGTTCTCCATCTTAATTCTCATCTCTCCCTCTGAAGCCGATCTTCCGAAAATATCTGTCAGATGGTCCTCGATGCTTCCGAAGTCAAGCTTTGCGAGGATATCATCAAGCTCCCCGATGACTTTTTCAAACAGATGAATCTTCTCATACAGCAATTTGAGGATATGTTCTTCAACAGTATCTTTGACTGCGAAATTATAAATCATCACATCTTTTTCCTGGCCCAAACGGTGGATCCTTCCGATTCTCTGTTCAAGGCGCATCGGATTCCATGGCAGGTCATAATTGATAATATGGCTGCAGAATTGAAGGTTGATCCCTTCACCGCCGGCCTCTGTGGCAATCAGGACCTGGACATTGTTCTTGAAAAGCTCTCTCATCCAATCCTTCTTCCCCCTCTTGAAGCCGCCCCTGAAAGGGACCGAACTGATGCCGTGCTGCTTCAGGAACCACTGGAGGTAAAGCTGGGTCGCCCTGTATTCTGTGAAAATGATGACTTTGTCATCGATGCGTTTGATAATCTCGAGTGCTTTTTCCGCTTTGGAATTTCTCTGTACCTTCTCCACCTTGCTGACCAGGAACTGAATCTGTTCCTGAAACATATCAGAAGGGGCTTCCTGGCGGGCCACCATATTGCGGAGCGTATAAAAGACTGCCTCCCGGCTGCTGCAGGCCTCGCGCTGCAGGGTCATGACGGAGAACTGGCTTGAATTGACCCAATCTCCTTCCCCCCTCAATTCTGTGACAGACTCGTACAGATCTCTTTCTTCCTTGGAAAATTCAATCGGCATGGTCTCTACATGGCGTTTGGTCCATTCAATTCCGGTATCTGCCCGCCTGTTCCGGATCATCACTTTATTGACTAGTTCTTTCAGGTGGGCATTGTCATCAAGCGAGCGTGAATCTTTCTTATATTTTTCATAAAAAGCTGTTTCATTTCCCAGATGGCCCGGCTTCAATAAAGAAACGAGATTGAAAATCTCGCTTATCCTGTTCTGGATGGGAGTAGCCGTAAGGAGCAGGCAGAATTTCTTTTTCAGGCTTTGGACAAATTCATAGTTTTTCGTTTTGCTGTTTTTAAGCTTATGTGCTTCATCAATGATGATCAAATCATAATCAAGGGAGAAAATGATATCTCGGTGCGGATTCCTTTTGGCTGTATCTATGGAAGAGACTACCACATCGCACTGCTCCCACACATAAGCCTTGCGCTGGGCAACTGCAGGTATGTAGAATTTTGTGTTCAGCTCGATTTCCCACTGGGTGACAAGGGAGGCCGGAACCAGGATAAGGACTTTTTTCACGAGACCCCTAATCATATATTCTTTTAAAATCAGCCCCGCTTCAATCGTTTTTCCGAGCCCGACCTCATCCGCCAGGATTGCCTTTCCGTTCATATTTTCAACCACCTGCCTGGCTACTTCCAGCTGGTGGGGCAGCGGCGTCAGGTCCGGCAGGTGCCCTGGAGCCTGGAGGCCATGGAATTCGGGGATGATGGTATGCTGCTCGACCTCTGCTGCAAGTCTGTAAAGCTCCCAATTCCCCCACGGGCCGTCATTGGATATCCTTGAGAGAAACTCGGTTTGCCATGTAGAATCAAAATCGATCTGGACCGGCATGGAAAAACAGCTCCTTTGCTTGTAGTTAAGCCCCTCCGGGCGATGCCCCTGGGGAGTTTTGCTGGTAAAAAGAAGCGTCTCAAATTATATATTGCCCAATCTGAAATAGGATGGTAGGATGATAATAGCTTTGAATGTTTCGAAATTTGTCATTAAACAAATTTTGGCTCCAAACGGCCTTTTGCAGCATGAAAGCTGCAGATTCTTCATTGAATAGTATGGCCATTTTGGAAAAAATTATAAATGCGGATGAGAATAAGGGGAGAGACTGTGTATACAGCGCCGAAGGAGCAAGCATTCATGTGAATCTCTCAGGCAAAAGAACCCTTGTTGGACGCGGCTCTGGAGAGTGCTTCGTTTAGGAAGCCACCAAAGGGGAAAACCGGTAAAAGGTAAACTTTCAGGTGCCAGGACAGAGACCCTCGTTAGGAACGGGGGATTGCTCTGTCCTTTTTTCGTGCCCAAAACCTTCAGGCTCTCAGGCCTTATGGTTAGCAATCTTGTATTTATTATTTGGATCAAGGGGGACAAGTGAATGTCGCAGCTAAAACGTACACCATTATATGAGGAATACCGGAAGCTTGGAGCAAAAACCATCGATTTTGGCGGCTGGGATCTGCCAGTGCAGTTCACAGGCATCAAAGATGAGCATGAAGCGGTCAGAACAAAAGCAGGTCTGTTCGATGTATCCCATATGGGCGAGATAGAAGTGAAGGGGCAAGCCAGCCTGGATTTCCTGCAAAAAATGATGACCAATGATATCTCCAAGCTGAAAAGCGGCGGTGCCCAGTATACCGCAATGTGCTATGAAAGCGGCGGGACTGTTGATGATTTGCTTGTGTATAAATTTGAGGACGACCATTACCTCCTGGTTGTCAATGCGGCAAATATAGAAAAAGATTATCAGTGGCTTGAAGATCATCTGATCGAGGGCGCTGACATCAGGAATCTTTCCGAGCAGACTGCCCAGCTTGCCTTGCAGGGACCTGCAGCTGAAGGAGTTCTCCAGAAGCTGGCAGGCGAAAAAGATCTATGCGAAATAGGCTTTTTCAAGTTCAGCAGTGAAGTGGATCTGAAAGGAAAGAAAGCGCTCGTTTCCCGCACCGGCTATACAGGCGAGGATGGATTTGAGATCTACTGCCATTCGGATGATGCTCCGAGCCTCTGGAATGATATCCTTGAAGCCGGTAAAGAAGAAGGTGTGCTGCCTTGCGGGCTTGGCTGCCGTGACACCCTGAGGTTTGAAGCAAACCTTGCACTGTATGGGCAGGAGCTGTCGCCTGACATTACCCCCCTTGAAGCCGGAATCGGTTTTGCTGTAAAGATTAATAAAGAAGCAGATTTCATCGGCAAGCCTGTCCTTAAGCAGCAAAAGGAAAACGGTGTGCCGAGAAAGCTGGTCGGAATTGAAATGATTGACAGGGGAATCCCGCGCCACGGCTATCCGGTGCTGGCGAATGGAGAGCAGATCGGCGAAGTGACGACAGGCACACAGTCACCGACCCTGAAGAAGAACATCGGCCTTGCCCTGATCAAGACCCAATATGCGGAGCTTGGCAATGAGGTAGAAATTGAAATCCGCGGCAAACGGCTGAAGGCAGCTGTAGCTGCCACACCTTTTTATAAAAGAGATAAGAAGTGACGGAGGGGAAAAACATGACGCATCGCTATCTGCCAATGACCGAAACTGACAAAAAAGAAATGCTTGAGAAAATCGGGGCAAGCTCGATCGATGAACTGTTCAGTGATATACCTGAAGCTGTCAGGTTTAAGGGAGAGTATAATATCAAACCGGCAAAGCCGGAAACGGCATTATTGAAGGAGCTTACTAAGCTTGCAGCGAAGAATGCCGACCTCAGGTCCAATTCTTCGTTCCTTGGAGCCGGCGTCTATGATCATTATATGCCGGTGATTGTAGACCACGTCATTTCCCGCTCTGAATTCTATACGGCCTATACGCCGTATCAGCCGGAGATTTCCCAAGGTGAGCTGCAGGCCATCTTTGAATTCCAGACAATGATCTGCGAGCTGACAGGAATGGATGTGGCCAACTCTTCCATGTATGACGGCGGGACAGCGCTCGCTGAGGCAGCTATGCTGTCGGCCGGCCAGACGCGCCGCAAGAAGATCCTGATCTCTGAGGCTGTGCATCCGGAATCGAAGGATGTTGTCCGGAGCTATGCCAAGGGGCAATATATCGAGGTTGTCGAAATCCCGCATAATGACGGCATCACAGACATGGATGCATTGAAGGAACAGATGGACAGCGATACAGCTGCAGTCATTGTTCAATACCCTAACTTCTTCGGGCGCATAGAGCCGCTTAAAGAGCTGGAGGAAGTCATCCATGCCCATAAGTCCATGTTCGTTGTATCAAGCAATCCGCTTTCACTGGGCGCATTGACGCCTCCAGGCAGGTTTGGCGCTGATATTGTGGCAGGGGATGCTCAGCCGTTTGGAATCCCGACAGCATTCGGGGGACCTCATTGCGGTTATTTTGCGGTCACCACCAAACTGATGAGAAAAGTGCCGGGCCGCCTTGTCGGGCAGACGGTTGATGAAGAAGGGCGCCGCGGCTTCGTTCTTACCCTTCAGGCAAGGGAACAGCATATCCGCCGTGATAAAGCGACTTCCAATATCTGCTCTAACCAGGCACTGAACGCTCTTGCTGCATCTGTCGCCATGACAGCCCTCGGCAAGAAGGGCGTCAGGGAAATCGCTGTCCAGAATATGCAGAAAGCACGCTATGCCATGGATCAGTTCAAGAAGGCCGGATTTGCGCTCGCTTTTGAGGGCCCGATCTTTAATGAATTTGTCGTAAAGCTGAATGCACCAGTCAAGGAGGTCAATAAGAGCCTGCTGGATAAAGAAATCATCGGCGGCTATGATCTTGGCAGAAGCTATCCTTCACTGGAAAACCATATGCTGGTTGCCGTGACAGAGCTTCGCACGAAAGAAGAAATCGATACTTTTGTTAAAGAATTGGGGGATTACCATGCATAATCAAGACCAGCCGCTGATTTTTGAAATAAGCAAGCAGGGCCGCACAGGCTACAGCCTTCCGGATCTGGATGTACCTGAAGTGGATTTGTCTGAATTGCTGCCTGAAGGATATCTTCGTGAAGAAGAGCCTGAGCTTCCTGAAGTATCGGAACTGGACATCATGAGGCATTATACCGCCCTGTCCAAAAGAAACCATGGTGTGGATTCAGGCTTTTATCCGCTGGGATCCTGCACGATGAAATACAATCCGAAGATCAATGAAAATGTGGCACGCTTCAACGGCTTTGCCCATATCCATCCGCTGCAGGAAGAAAGCTCTGTCCAGGGTGCATTGGAGCTGATGTATGATCTGCAGGAGCACTTGATTGAAATTACCGGAATGGACGAAGTAACGCTGCAGCCTGCAGCAGGTGCGCATGGGGAATGGACTGGCTTAATGATGATCAGGGCCTTCCACGAAGCGAACGGGGATGCCGGCAGGACCAAGGTTATCGTCCCTGATTCAGCGCATGGAACCAATCCTGCCTCTGCAACAGTAGCCGGCTTTGAAACCGTGACGGTAAAATCAAACGAATATGGCCTTGTGGATCTTGAAGATCTGCGCCGTGTAGTCGGATCGGATACGGCTGCCCTGATGCTGACGAACCCGAATACACTTGGCCTGTTTGAAGAAAACATCCTTGAGATGGCCGAGATTGTCCATGGGGCGGGCGGAAAGCTTTATTATGACGGCGCCAACCTGAATGCTGTCCTTTCCAAAGCGCGCCCTGGAGATATGGGATTCGATGTTGTCCATCTGAATCTCCATAAAACATTCACAGGGCCTCACGGAGGGGGAGGGCCCGGCTCAGGTCCGGTTGGTGTCAAGAAAGACCTGATACCATATCTCCCTAAACCGATCGTTGCTAAGCGCGGCGGGGAATTTGTACTTGATTATGACCGCCCGCAATCAATTGGAAGGGTCAAACCGTATTATGGAAACTTCGGCATCAATGTGCGCGCCTATACTTATATCCGCACAATGGGGCCGGACGGCTTGAAGAATGTAACAGAATTCGCTGTCCTGAATGCGAATTATATGATGAGGCGCCTTGCGGAATATTATGATCTTCCATTCGACAGGCACTGCAAGCATGAGTTTGTCCTCAGCGGCAAGCGCCAGAAAAAGCTTGGCGTCAGGACACTTGATATTGCGAAGCGCCTGCTCGACTTCGGCTATCATCCGCCAACCATCTACTTCCCGCTGAATGTAGAAGAGTGCATCATGATCGAGCCGACTGAAACCGAGTCAAAAGAAACGCTGGACAGCTTCATTGAAGCCATGATCCAGATTGCCAAGGAAGCGGAGGAAAATCCGGAAATCGTGCAGGAAGCGCCGCATACAACGGTCATTGGCCGCCTGGATGAGACACTGGCTGCAAGAAAACCGGTCCTCAGGTACAAGAAAGAAGCATAGTTCTGTTTTGTATTTAGGGGCGAAACACAGCATTGGCGCTGTGCTTCGCCTTTTTTCTTTGGGCTTAGTCTGTTACGTGCTGATTTTGGGTTCGTTTGTTTCACGCACCCTCTTTTGAGGATTGGAATGCACCGTTTCAAAATGCTGAATGCGATTACAAGAAAAAAGGGTCCTGCCTTAGGCTGGACCCTTTTTTGCTCATGTATAGAAGGGAAGTGCTTCCCTTATTTCTTCGCTTTGATTTTGCCTGACCATTTTTTGAAGCCGCCCTGCAGCTGGTGGAGGTCTTTATAGCCCCTTCGGTATAAGAACTGGGCAGCACGCCCGCTCCGCATCCCGCTTTGACAGTACAGGTAAACAGGCTTGTCCGGGCGGATTTCCTTCATGCGCATTTTCATCTGGGATAACGGGATATTCCTGGACCCCAGGATGTGGCCGGCATCGAATTCATTCGGCTCGCGGACATCAATGAGCTGAGCTTTCCGGTATCCTGCGCGGAATTCATCCTCTGTCAGCGTCTTAACGACTTTGCGCTGATATAGCCATGTAACAACAGAGTAGGTAACAAAGCCCCCGATAATGATTAACAGAATATAAAGTGTTTCCAATGTGACTTCTCCTTTCACGTATAGCTACGCCAGTTTTTATTATATAAGCCGGCAGGCATGTGAGTAAAGGAATTCCTGTAAAATTCATGTATTTCTCACGTTTTCGGACTTGCTGGAGAGAAAGCCGGCGAGAAGGGAAATTAAAATATTAGGCAAGGGCTGTTTGCTTTGTTTTTTCCGTCCATTTTGATAGACTAGAAAACATGTGCAAGACTCATAACATGAAAAAGAGGGTTACATATGGCAAAAGAAACTTGGAGATTTATTGATTCGGGATTTGGTTCCCCATCTTTCAATATGGCTTTGGATGAGGCACTCCTCGAGTGGAACAGCGCGGGGAAGATCCCGCCTGTCATCCGCTTCTACGGATGGGATCCGGCAACACTGTCAATCGGCTATTTTCAAAAAGCGGAAAAGGAAATCGACATGGACGCCGTCAAACAGCACGGCCTCGGGTTTGTCCGCCGTCCGACTGGCGGAAGGGGCGTCCTGCATGAACATGAGCTTACCTACAGCGTCATCGTTTCTGAAGACCATCCTGAAATGCCGAAAACCGTTACTGAGGCTTACCGGGTGATTTCTGAGGGAATTCTTAAGGGGTTCCATAACCTGGGGATGGATGCATACTTTGCTGTCCCCAGGACGGCTGAGGAGAGGGAGTCGCTGAAGAACCCGCGTTCTTCAGTATGCTTCGATGCACCAAGCTGGTATGAGCTTGTTGTTGAGGGGAGAAAGGTTGCCGGAAGCGCCCAGACAAGGCAGAAGGGTGTCATCCTCCAGCACGGATCCATCCTGCTCGACCTTGATGAAGATAAGCTTTTCAGCTTGTTCAAGTATCCGAATGACCGTGTGAAGGAAAGGATGCAGAGAGCATTCAAAAGCAAAGCAGTCGCCATCAACGAGCTGAGCAAGGACAAAGTCACGATCGGGCAGGCAAAGGAAGCCTTCAGAAAGGGATTTGAGGAAGGACTTGGCATCCATCTCGAACACTATGAGCTTTCGGCTGAAGAAATGGATTATGTGAACAAAATTGCAAAAGACCGATACGAAAACGATGAATGGAATTTTAAAAGATAAAAAGCGGCCCTGTCGCTTTTTTTCTGTTTGATGCTGAATTCTGTATACCCAAATTAAGAATATTTTTCCAAGGGGGCTGCATCTAAAACGCAAGCCCCGAAATTTGCCGAAAATAATCGTTTACTGTCATTAATCGGACAATATCTCTTCTTATCTCTGAAATCTAGTTTTTCTCGAGTTTGACAAAATCAAATTGATTTGACCTTAAATACAATATATAGTGGTGTCGAAAATATTTTATATACTATATATTGATTTTGGGGTTTTATATATGATAACTTTAGGGTATTCAAAAAAACAAATAGAAGCTTGGCTTTCTATTAAAAATAGGAAGATACATTGAAGGAGCTGTGTGTATGTCTGTCGTTCTAGGACAAAAAGCAAAAGTGAACATCGAACAATTAAACAAGGATATCCGCCTATTCCCCCAGGTGCATCCGATCACCCCTGATATGAAAATCACCCATAAAGGGGTTTCGCGGCTGGTCATGCTGGACCGCTATACGTTCAAGGATACAGAAAAGATCACTCTGGCAAACGGGGACTTCGTCGTCCTGACTGTCAAAGAAGATCCAAAATTTCCTGCCCGCGGCCTTGGCTTCATCCAGGAGATTGACTGGCAGAACAAGACAGCCAGAGTTTTGGTGGAGGAAGAATTCCGCGGCGTCCTTGATAATCCGGAAGAACCGGTGATTACGAAATCGCTGGATGTGATCGAGAAGCCGCTTGAAATCTATTATGAGCAGATTGCAAAGCGAAATGCGACAGGCCTGGCAGCTGCAGAGGCAACAGAAGAGAAGCGCAAAGAATGGTTCGGGAAATTTTACCGAGAACTTGTCAGCCTGAATTTCATCCCTGCCGGAAGGGTGCTTTACGGCGCTGGCGCGGATACGGATGTTACTTACTTTAACTGCTATGTCATGCCGTTTGTGCAGGATTCCCGCGAAGGGATTTCAGAGCATCGCAAACAGGTAATGGAAATCATGAGCAGGGGCGGCGGCGTCGGAACAAACGGATCGACCTTAAGGCCGCGCAACACGCTTGCACGCGGAGTGAACGGCAAATCCTCCGGTTCGGTTTCATGGCTTGATGACATTGCGAAATTGACTCATCTGGTTGAACAGGGCGGTTCAAGGAGAGGTGCGCAAATGATTATGCTCACCGACTGGCATCCTGATATCATCGAATTCATCATCTCGAAAATGCAGAACCCGCGCATCCTCCGTTTCCTGCTGGAAAACACACAGGATGAAACAATCAAGCGGTATGCCAGCGAAAAGCTGAAGTTCACCCCTCTGACTGAGCAGGAAACCAATATGTATCAGGGAATCATCAACTATAAGCAGATCCCCGGACTTGGCGGGTTCAACGAGAAAATCATCAGGGATGCGGAAAACAAGCTTGCTGCCGGAGGCAATTACACGGTCCATAATCCGGAGTTCCTGACAGGCGCCAATATTTCCGTGTGCCTGACAAAAGACTTCATGGATGCTGTTGAAAAAGATGCAGAGTACGAGCTGCGCTTCCCTGATGTGGAGTCATATGATGCCGATACTATGAAGATCTACAATGAAGAATGGCATAAAATCGGCGATGTGCGCGAATGGGAGAAGCTTGGCCATAAAGTGCGCACCTACCGCAAAATCAAGGCAAAAGAGCTCTGGAATCTGATCAATATCTGTGCAACCTATTCAGCAGAGCCGGGCATTTTCTTCATCGACAATGCGAATGATATGACAAATGCACAGGCATACGGACAGAAGGTAGTAGCGACGAACCCTTGCGGAGAGCAGCCTCTGGCGCCATACTCAGTCTGCAATCTGGCCGCAGTCAATCTTGCTGAAATGGCAGACAAGGAAAACAAAACAGTCGATTTTGAAAAGCTGGCCCGCACTGTTGAAGTTGGTGTCCGCATGCAGGATAATGTCATTGACGCCACGCCATATTTCCTTGAAGAAAACAAAAAGCAGGCATTAGGAGAGCGCCGTGTCGGACTTGGCGTCATGGGACTGCATGATCTGCTGATCTACTGTGAAACAGAATACGGTTCAGAAAAAGGCAATGAACTGATCGACAAAGTATTTGAAACGATTGCTGTGACCGCATATAAAGCTTCTGTTGAGCTCGCAGGCGAAAAAGGCAGCTTCCCGTTCCTTACAGGGGCAACGGATGAAGAAACAAGCAGACTCCGCCAGAACTTCACAGAGACTGGATTTATGCAGAAAATGCCAGAAGATGTGAGACAGTCCATCCTTGAAAAAGGAATCCGCAATTCCCATCTGCTGACTGTAGCACCGACAGGATCCACAGGTACAATGGTCGGGGTGTCTACAGGGCTTGAGCCATACTTCTCCTTCTCTTATTTCAGGAGCGGCCGGTTAGGGAAGTTTATTGAGGTTAAGGCAGATATCGTACAAGAGTATCTGGACCAGAACCCTGACGCAGATCCTGAGAACCTGCCGGAATGGTTTATTTCCGCTATGGAGCTTTCCCCTGAAGCGCATGCTGATGTTCAATGTGTCATCCAGCGCTGGATTGACAGTTCTATAAGCAAGACGGTCAATGCACCAAAGGGCTATAGTGTTGAACAGGTGGAAGGTGTGTATGAACGCCTGTACCGCGGCGGAGCGAAAGGCGGAACAGTCTATGTCGACGGTTCCCGCGACTCGCAGGTCCTTACGCTAAAAGCGGAAGAAAACACCTTCGATGAGGAAGAAACGAAAGAAGAAAAGCCGAAGCAGCGTGTTGTGCTGGTTGACACAATCAGTGACCTCAGATCGACAGATGTAACCATAGGCTCTGAAGTAGGCAACACCTGCCCGGTCTGCCGCCAGGGCAAGGTAAAAGAAATCGGCGGCTGCAATACCTGCACAAACTGCAATGCCCAGTTGAAATGCGGCTTGTAAAATTTTCATAAACTGTAAAAAGAGGATGGAAAAATTTTTCCGTCCTCTTTTTTTCGGTTTCATCCCAAAAAAGCTCATACTACAAAAAAGTGCCGGAGACATGCCGGCAGCCAAGAATAACAGAAACGGGGTTATAAAGATGAAACCATTCATGCCGCAGCTTGTGTATATAGAACCGAAAGCGCTTGAATATCCTTTGGGGAAGGAACTGAAGGAAAAATTTGAGGAGCTTGGCATTGAAATCCGCGAAACCACTTCCCACAACCAGGTGCGCGGCATCCCGGGGAATAATGAGCTTCAGCAGTACCGGAATGCAAAATCGACACTCGTAGTAGGAATCAGGAGGACGCTTAAATTCGATACGTCCAAGCCGTCAGCCGAGTATGCCATCCCGCTTGCAACAGGATGCATGGGGCATTGCCATTACTGCTATCTGCAGACAACCCTTGGGAGCAAGCCGTATATCCGCACCTATGTAAACCTTGAGGATATCTTTGCCCAGGCTGAAAAATATATGGAAGAGCGGGCCCCTGAAGTCACCCGATTTGAAGCCGCCTGTACCTCGGATATTGTAGGGCTTGACCATTTGACGCACTCATTGAAAAGGACGATTGAATTCATCGGCGGGACAGAGTATGGAAGGCTCCGCTTTGTGACTAAGTACCACCATGTCGACCATCTGCTTGATGCCAAGCATAACGGCAAGACAAGGTTCCGCTTCAGCGTTAATTCACGATATGTAATCAAGAATTTCGAACCCGGCACATCCACTTTCGATGAACGGCTCGAAGCGGCCAGGAAGGTTGCGGGTGCAGGATATCCCCTTGGCTTTATTGTGGCGCCGATTTATCTTCATGAAAACTGGAAAGAAGGCTATTATGAGCTTTTTGAAAGGCTGAAGCAGTCGCTCGATGGCATAGAACTGAAAGACCTCACTTTTGAGCTCATCCAGCACCGTTTCACAAAACCTGCCAAGAAGGTCATAGAAAAGCGCTATCCGAAAACGAAGCTGGAAATGGATGAAGAGAAGAGGAAGTATAAGTGGGGCCGCTATGGGATAGGAAAATATGTATACCAGAATGATGAAGCCAAGGAAATGGAAGAAACGATCCGGAGCTATGTCCATTCCTTTTTTCCGGAAGCGGAAGTCCAGTATTTTACTTAACTTGATGTTAACTTAAAGAATTAATTTGTCCGCCGTACTATTTTTGCCCGTACCGTATTAAAGATGTATCAAGCAGTTATCATCGACGGGAGTGGCTTGCATGTATATAGACGGCGTTTTTTCAGGCGGGGGGATCAAAGGCTTTGCGCTGATCGGCGCTCTGGAGATCATTGAGCAGAAAGGATTCCGCTTCGAACGGGTGGCCGGCACAAGCGCAGGTTCCATAGTGGCCGGCTTCTCTGCTGCAGGTTACACAAGCAGTGAAATGTTCGATCTGATGAATGAACTTGACTTGAAGAAATTGCTGGATGCCAGGAGGACGCTGCTGCCATTTTCTGCAGCTAAATGGCTGCTTTTGTATTGGCGCCTTGGGTTATATAAAGGCCATGAGCTGGAAAAGTGGATTGCAGAGAAACTTGCTGCAAGGGGGATCCGGACATTTGGCGACCTTGCGCCACAGAAACTTCGGGTCATTGCATCAGATCTGACGAACGGGCGGCTTGTCGTCCTTCCGGATGATCTAATGAGCTACGGTATCGACCCGGGCCGATTCTCAGTAGCGAAGGCCATCCGGATGAGCTGCAGCCTTCCTTACTTTTTTGAACCGGTCAAGCTGAAGTCATATGAAGGGGAAACCAGTGTCGTAGTCGATGGAGGAGTGCTGAGCAACTTTCCGATGTGGCTCTTTGATAAGGAAAATGTCAAAAAGCTCCGGCCAGTACTTGGAATCAAGCTGAGCCATGATGTCCTGAATAGGGAGAAAAATAAAATCAATAATGCGATCCAGCTGTATGAGGCCCTTTTTGAAACGATGAAGGATGCACATGATGCACGCTATATTTCACGGAAGCATGCAAAAAATATCATTTTTGTTCCGACAGAGGGCATCGTCTCTACAGAATTTGGCCTTACCGCTGAAAGGAAAGAAGAGCTGCTGGAGCTCGGGAGGCAGTCAGCCAGGAAGTTTTTTTCCCAATGGACCTATTGAGGGAATTAAAAAGCACTGCCCTATATTGGCAGTGCTTCTGTTGGCCGGCCGCATACAGCCTGCAGGAGTGAATACTAATCAGCCCCGGGCATCAAAGAGTGGCCCGGTTCTTTTTTTTGCCTTTTTTTCCGTCAATGACGGTTAAATGAGATGGAGACTTGCGGGCTTTTGTTTTCCTCAAGGATGTGAGCGACCCGACACTTGCCTTCTTGGTGCCGCCAGGTTCTTTCTGATATTTCCTTTTTGATTTCTTAGCTGCTTTAACAAATGCGTGCTGCTCTTTTTTCATAGGGCCAGCTTTGTAGAAACGGCGAAACAGAAAGTATACGGCAGCACCAATGAGGGCAATTACGGCAATGCTCTGCAAAAAACCGGCAGGATCGTTCACCAATCTGCCTATTATTCCGATTATTGCGAGGCCGATGAGGCCGGCAACAATATACAATGAAGTCCGGTTATTCAAAAAAGCCACCTCCCTATGAGCATGATGAGCATTTTCCCTTGCTTTTAAACTATATATTATACAATTTCTTCTGTTTTATTAGCGTCCTCGGTTTCCTTTTCCTTTTTTAGCAGTTCGTTAAACGAAAGAATGGCAACTTCTGTCTGTTTATCATCCGGTTCTTTGGTCGTCAGAAGCTGAAGCCAGAGCCCGGGAAGGCCGAGCCATTTCAGGACAGGCACATGCCTCACCTTATTCGTCAGCTGAAGGACCTCAAATGATATCCCGAGAACGACTGGTATCAGGGCAAGGCGGTTTAAAATCCTGACCCAAAGCGGGTCGGTCGGCACAAACATATAGATGAAGACGCCGACAATGACGGTGAAGAGGATAAAGCTGCTTCCGCACCGGTAATGAAGCCTGGACTGGGCCTGAACATTTTCGACTGTCAGCTCCTTGCCGTTCTCAAAAGCATTTATTACTTTATGCTCTGCACCGTGGTACTGAAACACCCGCCTGATGATCGGGGTCAATGAAACGAAATAAATATAGCCAAGGAGAAGAATGAGCTTGAAAAATCCTTCTATCAATACCTGTGAAAAATCGCTTGAAAAAATCGGCTTTGTCAGGGCCGCCAGGAATACCGGAACAAGGGTGAAGATGAATTTTCCAAACAGGAAGGAAATGACGCCGATGGCTGCCACGCCGAGCCACATGGTCAGCTTGGACGGCTCCTGTTCTTTTAAGGTATGATCCTCGCTTGGATCAAGATCGAATCTCTCTGTTGAGAAATTCAAGTGCTTCGAACCGTTCGCACTTGCTTCAATGATGGCTGCTATCCCTCTTAAAAAGGGAATTTTCTTGATTGTCCGGAGGGATGAGTTCGATTTTCTCGGCAGATGGAAGTATTCGATAGACTCATCCTTCCTTCTGACAGCTGTAACATAATGATGCTTGCCGCCGAACATGACGCCTTCAACAACCGCCTGGCCGCCATAAACGGGCTTTTGATCTTTAGACATATATGTAACACCAACCTATTGTGTACTGGGCCGAAACAGCATATTGAAAAAAAGTGGATCGTGCCTGCAAGGCACTTTTTGCATAAGCTGAATGTACCTATATTTATTCTACTAAAAAACGGATAAAACCTCTAGAGCGGAGCGAAAGTAAGATTTTTTCAGGATCGCGGCCGGTGAATCTTCATTTTTTTGAATAGATGTGATTGAAAAAACAGCCATGGACATACTAAGGCAATGGAGGTGGAATAATGAAGGAAGAACATGAAAAGCTTGAGCAGAATCAAAGGGAAAAGCCTATGTCCTTCATGGCTATGGTCATCATCACTGGATTTGTCGGAGGAGTGCTTTGGAGCGGGCTGGCTTATCTGGCTTATGTCTTTAACCTGACCGAAATCCATCCAAGGGTCATCCTTGAGCCCTGGGCTATAGGCGGATGGAAGAAGACGTGGCTCGGGACGGTCATTTCGCTTGTATTCATCGGGATTGTCTCCATCGGGGCAGCAATCATCTACTATGCCGCACTTAGAAAGATCAAAAGCATCTTTGCAGGGGCAGGCTACGGAATTGCTCTATTCCTGCTTGTCTTTCTTGTGCTGAATCCCATATTTCCAGGCATCAGCCCGCTGAGGGACCTGGACAAAAATACAATCATTGCCTCTGTCTGTTTTTATATTCTTTATGGGGTCTTCGTCGGCTTCTCCATTTCTTATGAAGAAAATGAAATCAGGTTCAGGGAAGATAAGGAAAAAGAAGCGGCAACATAATATGCTTTCGGTGTGCTGCCGATTTCAATTGTGATAGAATGTTCTTATGGACATTCTTTTTTTCACGGGAGCCTGATTATGAAAAAAATACTACTATTAAACGGGCCGAACCTGAATATGCTGGGCAAAAGGGAGCCCGGGATTTACGGCGGGACCACACTGAAGCAGCTGGAAGGGCGGATTGCCGATCTGGCCCGCGAAAACGGGGCAGAACTGGAAGCCTTTCAGTCCAATCATGAAGGAGCGCTTATCGACAAGCTTTACGAAGCGAACGAAGCGGGGTTTGATGGCGTGATCTTTAATCCTGGGGCATTTACGCATTACAGCTACAGCCTCCGGGATTGCATAGCAGGCATCAATGTGCCTGTCATTGAAGTACATATATCGAATATCCATGCCCGTGAGCCGTTCCGCCATGTGTCTGTCACCGCACCGGTTACGGCGGGGCAGATCGTCGGACTGGGGCACATGGGATATGAGCTGGCATTTGCCGCACTAATGGAAAAGGGGAGAAATTAGGATGGAGAAATTAAAGAAGCTGCGTTCTGCATTTGGACAGCATTCAATCGATGGCATGCTGATTACAAGCAATTATAACAGAAGATATTTAACCGGTTTCACAGGATCTGCAGGTCTGGTGCTGATCAGCGGGGAAAAGGCACAGTTCATTACCGATTTCCGCTATGTAGAGCAGGCGGGGAAGCAATGTGAAGGCTTTGAGATCGTCCAGCATTCAGGCAATATTGTGGAAGAGGCGGCCAAACAGGCCAAGAAATTGGGGATCCAGAAGCTGGGTTTTGAGCAGGATCATGTTTCGTTCGCTTCCTTCAAAGCCTATGAAGCAGCAGTGGAAGCAGAGCTTGTTCCGGTAAGCGGGGCAATTGAAAAGTTACGCTTGATTAAGACTGATTCAGAGATTAAGATATTAAAGGAAGCTGCGAGCATTGCCGACAGGGCATATACTCATATTCTGGACTATATCCGCCCCGGCAGGACAGAGCTGGAGGTTTCGAATGAACTGGAATTCTTTATGAGAAAAGCAGGTGCAGCATCTTCTTCTTTTGACATCATTGTTGCTTCCGGATACAGATCTGCCCTTCCGCACGGAGTGGCAAGCGATAAGGTGATTGAAAAAGGGGATATGGTTACACTTGATTTCGGCGCCTATTATAATGGCTATGTATCCGACATTACCCGTACCCTTGCTGTGGGTGAGCCTGACAGCAAGCTGAAAGACATCTACCATATTGTCCTTGAAGCACAGCTGAAGGGGCTCGAGGGCATCAAGCCGGGCATTTCCGGGAAAGAAGCCGACGCCCTGACCCGTGACCACATCAGCAGCAAAGGCTATGGAGAGTATTTCGGGCATTCGACAGGGCATGGAATCGGTCTTGAGGTCCACGAGGGGCCCGGGCTTGCATCCAGATCTGATGTCATCCTTGAAGAAGGGATGGTCGTCACAGTCGAACCTGGCATCTACATCCCTGGTCTTGGCGGTGTGCGCATTGAAGATGATACAATCATTACAAAGGACCATAACGAAAAGCTCACTCATTCAACTAAAGAACTAATCATTCTGTAATTGCATATTAGGAGGACATAACACATGATTTCTGTAAATGATTTTCGTACAGGATTGACGATCGAAGTAGATAACGGCATTTGGAGAGTAATGGATTTCCAGCATGTTAAGCCAGGGAAAGGCGCAGCGTTTGTTCGTTCAAAGCTCCGCAATCTCCGTACCGGCGCTATCCAGGAAAAAACTTTCCGTGCCGGCGAGAAAGTAGGAAAGGCCCAGATCGACAACCGCAGGATGCAATATTTGTATGCAAGCGGCGATCAGCACGTATTCATGGACAACGAGTCTTACGAGCAAATTGAACTGCCGGAAAACTCAATTGAATATGAGCTGAAGTTCCTTAAAGAAAATATGGAAGTCCAGATCATGATGTATCAGGAAGAAACGCTTGGTGTTGAACTTCCAAACACTGTCGAGCTTGAAGTGACAGAAACTGAGCCGGGAATCAAAGGTGATACTGCTTCTGGCGGAACCAAGCCTGCCACACTGGAAACCGGCCTGATTGTACAAGTTCCTTTCTTCATTAACCAGGGAGATGTCCTGATTATCAACACAACTGAAAGCTCTTATGTATCAAGGGCGTAATCAGTGAAAAAAAGGAATACCCGCGTGGCATTATGCCAGCGGGTATTTTTTGATTTAAACTGTTAAAGCTTCCTTCCGGTCGTTCCTGGAGACTGATCGGTATTTCCGGGATTATTATATTCCGGGTCAGAGGATGCCGGCTTGCTGTTGCTTTTTGTTCCGCCAAGATATTGGTCCGGATCCCGCTGCTCTTTTAAAAATTTATCATGATTTTCATTTACCATTCAGTAGCCACCCTTTCGGTCCTCGTTTTGCCGAACTCTCTTTAGTATGCGTTTTTAGAGCCCAGCTTATGAAAAAATGGCTTAAAGCTATTGCCTTTTTAGTAATGTTATTGTAATATAATTAATACAGGCTGCGTTGTTCGTTTGTATATGAAGTTTCAACCTTTATGTAGTAATAGGGAGCCCTATATCGGAATCAGGACGGCATGCCTCTATACAGAGGACACCCGGAAAGAATTCCTGCGGACACCCACCTGTTGGAGCAGGTTTGAAACTCCATATAAATCGGCGGCAACTGCGGCACTTATCATGTTATCCCAAAGCAATGGCCAATCGGCTGTTGCTTTTTTTAATATACAAAGTCTGCTGTAACATAGGCAGTAACTTCCATGGTGCCAGGTTCTATTGAAGTACCAGCAGCGCTTTTAACAAACATGCCGGCTTCCAATGGGACAGGCTGTGCAGGAGCTGTAATGCCTTCCGTGACAGATACCGGCGTTTTCACCAGCTGTACATTCAGGGTTTTTGCAATGACGGAAGCTTTTTCATAGGCATCAATGACTGCAAGTGACAGCGCCTGCTTTTGCCATTTTGCATCATCGGCTAAGAGTCTGACAGAAGAAATGATATTTGCTCCGTTTTCAGCCGCAGCATCCAATACCCGGCCCGCAGCCTCAACAGGTGTTACGGTTACTCTCAATAAATGCTCTGCCTTATATCCTCTGAAAATCTGCTTGCCATCCTGGAAATCATATTGGGGAAAAACGGAATAGTCTCTGGTCTGGATGCTTTCTGCCGGAATGCCGATCCTGATCAATGCGTCTTTAATGCGGGCTATTGTTTGGGCAACTTCCGATTGTGCCTCAGCCAAAGAGCTGCTTTCGGCAGAAGCGCCAAAGATGGTTTCCGCTCTATTAGGCTTTGCTTCGACGGTGCCCTTTCCTGTGACTCTGATGGTATTCCGCCCCTGTTTCTGTGCAGGCTGTCCTGATATACCGTGATTTTTGTACATATAATTTCCTCCCCCAACGCTTTTCTTTCTTTAAGGTATTGGCTGAAACCTTCCGGCAGAACAAAATCATCAACGGAAATACTGCCTGACTTTACCTGACAGCTCTTCTTTCTTTGCCTCAAGCTGCCTGAAACGATGTCCGTTTGCCCCGGATGGATGGGGAAACCCGGACAGGCAATTTTCAGCGTTAATCAGCCCTTCTTTGATCCATCCTTCCACTATGCTGCCAGCTGCCATGCCGAGAGGGATAACCAAGGGGGACACTAGCGGCAAGATGTCTGTTCTGAGCGTTTCCTCTGCATAGCCCATCAGAAAAGGGCTCCTGCTTAATTCCGGGCTATGGCCTGTATAGTTTTTGCCCTTATGGAAAGCAGGATATTTCACCAGCGAGCATGTATGAAGGAGTGCTTCCGCTTCGTGGAAGAGCATCATCGAATCATCCAGTCCTGTCCACTCGGCCAGACCGATGCTGTCCAGCATCCCTGCCAGGTTCCTTCTCATCGGCCCTGAAAATCTCCCTTCTGCTTTTACTTTTTTCAGCAGCTCCTGCTCAGGCACTTTTCCGATTAAATGCCTTGCAAGCGTGACGGCTGTTTTCATTTGCTCCCATCCCGGCGTAATGCCAAGAATCAAAATTTTAGCTTTGTAGTTCACATATTCGTTATGAGGAGAATAATAGATCTGGATTGCGCCTGACTTTGCTACAAGCAAGCCTGGGTGCAGCAGGTCTTCTTTTGTGTATGTTTCTTTTAACGGAAGCTTCCGGATTTCTTCTTTGTACCTATTAAACAGCATACCTCTCTCCTCCCCGCCATTATTCATGATACCCATATTTGCTGCATGCTAGAGAATTTCTTCTATTTTTTGTCCCAAATCCCTTTTAAGGAAAAAGGACAAATATTGTCATATTGATTCTGGACCGACATACATTTCTTAGTAGCGAAGATAAAAGACAGTAGAGCCAATAAGGAGGATTTTTGTGGAAACAGTTGCAGCCTTTTTGCCTAAAAATTTATCAGACAAGCTGAAAAATGTCCCTCCTGAAGTCATGGAGCATCTTGAAGAAATCAGGATCAGGATTGGAAGGCCGCTTGAAATAACGGCCAAAGGCAGTCCCTGCTTCCTGCCCTATATAGTCGGAGCAGAAGATGCCGTTCACTTAATGAATAAAATCAGTCATTTTTCAATCTACACATTGGAAGAGGAGCTTAAGAGGGGCTATATCACAATCGAAGGCGGGCACCGGGTCGGACTTGCGGGAAAAGTCATTCTGGATGGGGGGAAAGTGAAGGCCATCCGGGATATCTCTTCCTTCAATATCAGGGTGGCAAGAGAGAAGATCGGAACAGCAGACAGGCTGATTCCCTATTTATACAGCAGCGGCTGGCTCCACACCATGGTGGTCGGCCCGCCCCAGACAGGCAAGACGACGCTGCTGAGGGATATTGCCCGGATCGTCTCCACTGGTGCAGCTAAACCTGCTATACCGGCACAGAAGGCCGGCATTGTGGACGAGCGGTCTGAAATTGCCGGAAGTGTCAGCGGCATTCCCCAGATGACCTTTGGGCCGAGGGTGGATGTCCTTGATGCCTGCCCGAAGGCGGAAGGGATGATGATGATGATCCGTTCCATGAGCCCTGATGTACTGCTCGTCGATGAAATCGGCAGGCAGGAGGATGGTGAAGCCATCATGGAGGCTGTCCACGCAGGCATCAAGCTGATGATGACAACCCATGGGCGTTCATGGGAAGAAATAAAAAACAGGCCGACATTAAAGCAGATCCTTGAGAGCGGGATTTTTGAAAGGTATGTGATACTGGACCGCACAGGGGGGCCAGGGAATATTGCTTCGATCCTGGACAAGTCAGGCAGGGAAATCCACAGGGAAGCAGCGGTGAACCTGGCATGATGAAGATCATTGGCGCGTGTTTTATCATTTTTTCCACTACATGGGCAGGATTTGAGGCATCCAAGCATTTGAATGAAAGGCCGCGCCAGCTTCGGCAGCTCAAATCTGCACTGCAGTCGCTGGAAGCGGAAATCATGTATGGCCATACACCGCTGCATGAAGCTGCAAGAAGGCTGGCAGCCCAGCTCTCAAAGCCTCTATCCTGGTTTTTTGAATCATTCTCAAAAAAGCTCACAGATTCGGAGACGACAGTCAGGGCAGCCTGGGAAGAAAGCCTGAAAGAGGTATGGAAGCTGACAGCCTTTAAACAGGGGGAATTTGAGATCATGAAGCAATTCGGTGAGACGCTCGGCCGCCATGACCGCTTATCTCAGCAGAAACAAATCATGCTGGCACTCTCCCATCTGGAAAGGGAGGTAGCCGATGCTTACGAAAAGCAGGCAAAATACGAACGAATGGTGAAAAGCCTTGGATTCCTGTCAGGTCTCCTGTTGATCATTCTATTGATTTAAACCAGAGCATTTTCCCGATGCAAGGAGATATCTAAAGCAGCATATAGGAGGAGAAATGATGGGATTAGAGGTTGATATTATCTTTAAAATTGCCGGCGTCGGCATCGTGGTCGCTTTTCTGCACACCATTCTGGATCAGGTAGGAAAGAAAGAATACGCACAGTGGGTTACATTATTCGGCTTTATTTACATTTTGTTTATGGTCGCTTCCATCGTGGATGATCTTTTCCAGAAAATCAAGTCTGTATTTTTATTTCAGGGTTAAGGGAGGAGTCAGCGATTGAGATCTTTCAAATAGTCGGAATCTCGCTGGTTGCAACCTTCCTTGCCCTGGTCGTAAAAGAGCAGAAACCCAACTTTGCCTTTCTGCTGGTTGTTTTTACAGGATGCGCCATTTTCCTGTTTCTCGTTGACCAGATTTATGCAATCATCCATATGCTGGAAAAGATTGCGGTTGATGCCAAAGTCAATATTGTCTATGTGGAAACGATTCTCAAAATCATCGGGATAGCGTATATAGCCGAATTTGCCGCCCAGATAACGAAGGATGCAGGTCAGGGGGCAATCGCTTCAAAGATTGAACTTGGCGGCAAAATAATGATTCTCGCGATGGCCATCCCGATTCTGACTGTCCTGATTGAAACGATCATCAGGCTCATTCCCAGTTGAAGCCACAGCAATCATGTTTCTTTAAATGAGGTGAAAAGATGAAGCAGCGGCTGCCGTTTATTTTTCTACTAATATTTCTTGCCATCTTCTGTGTGATGCCAGGTGTACAAGCCTCTGATGAAAATGAAGAAGAGAGCGGGCCAAGGGGGGCTGAAGCACTTGTTGAGGTTCAGCTTGAAACCCTTGAACTTGATGAGCTGAAGGGCTTTTGGGAAAAGGTTTCAACCGAATATGGC
The DNA here is from genome assembly GCF_984799205.1 of Bacillus sp. SRL543. Taxonomy (NCBI): domain Bacteria; kingdom Bacillati; phylum Bacillota; class Bacilli; order Caryophanales; family Bacillaceae; genus Bacillus; species Bacillus sp. SRL543. The sequence goes on along the minus strand of NZ_OZ481794.1, from coordinate 3,377,555 downwards.
GGCTTTTTGCCGGAAAGCCAGAAAGGCAGTTTATATGAATTTATAAAAGGAGATAAAGAGTTCTCCCTGAAAGAGTGGATGCTCGGGGGGATGAAATTTCTCTTTCATGAGTTCCTTGTAAATGGAAAGCTTCTCGGGTCTCTCATCATCCTTACAGTTTTCAGCATGTTTCTGCAGTCACTGCAGAATTCCTTTGAAAAAAGCTCTGTGAGCAAGGCGGCTTATTCCATCATATTCATGGTTCTGGTGATCATCGCGCTGAACAGCTTTCGCGTTGCGGTAGATTACAGCATTGAAGCCATCAGCACGATGACTTCCTTCATTCTGGCACTGGTCCCGCTCCTATTGGCTCTGATCGCCTCATCGGGGGGGCTGGTATCAGCTGCATTTTTCCATCCTGTCATCCTGTTTTTAATGAATATAAGCGGGCTGTTCATTCAATATGCAGTGCTGCCTCTTCTCTTTCTTTCGGCAATTCTCAGCATCGTAAGTGTTCTATCAGAAAATTACAAGGTGACACAGCTTGCCAATCTTCTGCGGAACTGGAGCATAGGCCTCTTGGGTCTCTTTGTGACCATATTCCTCGGGGTTATCTCGGTACAGGGAGCTTCAGCAGCGATTACAGATGGAGTGACCTTAAGGACCGCAAAATTCATCACTGGGAATTTCATCCCGGTGATCGGCAGGATGTTCACAGATGCCACTGATACGGTTATCAGTGCCTCCGTTCTTCTGAAAAATACAGTCGGGATAGCAGGAGTCGCAATCCTGCTGATCATCGCAGCGTTTCCGGCAATCAAGATCCTTATGATTGCGTTTATATATAAATTTGCAGCAGCTGTTCTCCAGCCGCTCGGCGGGGGCCCGGTCATCGCCTGCCTTGACATCATCAGCAAGAGCGTCATTTATGTATTTGCGGCACTCGCCCTTGTGTCTCTTATGTTTTTCTTAAGCATAACCGTCATAATCGCTGCAGGAAATCTGACCATGATGATGAGATAGGGAGGCCGAAATGGATTTTATAAAAGAATGGGTCACAAACATCATTTTATTTGTGCTGCTGGCAACCGTCGTGGATATGCTCCTCCCGAATTCAAGTTTGCAGAAGTATACCAAAATGGTGACAGGGCTTTTGCTGATCACCATCATCCTCTCACCGGTCCTCAAGCTGTTTACGCAGGATTTTGAAGAAGCCATTGGGAAAATCAATGTCTTTGAAACAGCGGAAGATCATAATATGGAAAATTTAATAGAAATGAAGAAAAAAGAAATACAAGCTTCATCCAGTGCATATATTTTAGAAGAAATGGCTGTCCTATTGAAAACGGACGCAGAAAAGGAGTTGATGGACCAGTACGGATTGGAAATTGCAGATGTACATTTAATTGTGGACAAAAATGATCAGAGCGCCTTCCCTGAAAATCTGCAGAAGGTCACGATCCAGCTAAGGCAGCAGAATCCTGAAGAAGAAGCAGCCGAAGTGGTCTCTATGGTAGAAATCAATACGAATCAACCTCTTCCATCAAGCACAGTAACAGATGAATCAACGGATATCGCTTCACTTCTTGCTCAAAAATGGAATATCAAGGAAGAATCTATCGAAGTCATGATAGAAGGGGGGAACAAAAGATAATGGACAATGAAAAGGGGCCGCTGGCTTGGATAAAGAAACACCTTATGGGAAGCGGTGAAAATAAGAAGCAGGGAAAATATCAATATTTGCTGATCGCCTTATTATTTGGAGCGGCGATCATGCTCATCAGCAGTTCCTTCTTCAAGGATGAAGCAGCGGGCGGTGTGCTTCCGGCCTTCAGCAGCGAGGAAGGGAAGGAAGCTGAAGAAGTCCCGGCCTTTGGCCAGAAAAAAACGGACGGGAACGGGGCCATCACTGATTATGAGAAAGCCTATGAAGCACAGCTGAAGGAAGCGCTTGATTCAATTATCGGGGTTGATGATGTCACAGTTGTGGTGAATGTGGATGCTACCGAGAAGAAGGTTCTGGAAAAAAACTCCACAACCCAGTCCCAAACCACTGATGAAACCGATCGGGAGGGCGGGAAAAGGAAAGTGGAGGATTTGTCCAAGGAAGAACAGCTGGTGATCATCAGAGATGGAGAAAAAGAGGTTCCGATAGTGGTAGAAACGAAGAAGCCTGCCATACGGGGGGTACTCGTCGTTGCTAAAGGGGCCGATAATATACAAGTAAAAAAATGGATCATCGAAGCAGTAACGCGGTCGCTGGATGTACCAAGTCACCGGGTTGCTGTAATGCCTAAAAAAACTAAGGGGGAATCCTGAAATGCTATTGAAAAAACAAACAGTCTGGCTTTTAACAATGCTGAGTTTAGTCGTCGTGCTCTCTGTCTACTACATTACTACTCCTGAACAGAAGAGCAATGATCTGGCAGCAGTCGAGGAAAAGGCAAATGAAGAAACCGCAGGTGCAAAAGAGTCTTCTGCTGAAGAAACAGCTTCCGAGGACGGAGAAACAGTCATCTCTGGGGTTGCCAGCGATGAAATGTTCGAAACGCTCAGGATGCAGATGGAAGATGAACGCAGCCGGATGGAAGAGGAACTGACCAATGTCATGGCATCCACAGATCTTTCCGCTGAAGAACGAAACGAAGCGAAGGAAAAAATCGATCAGCTTAGAGATGTCGCACAGAAAGAAATCCTCCTGGAAACAGTCATCAAAGCCATGGACTATGAAGACGTCCTTGTAAGGGCAGACGGCGAAAAAGTCCGCATCACCATCAAATCAAAAGACCACTCGCCAACAGCCGCCAACGAAATCATCCAAATGGTAAAAGGCGAAATCCCGCAGCTCCAGGTAGCATCAGTAGAATTTGAACCTGGGAAATAAGAAAAGCGGAAAAGCCTTGCTCACTAAGGTACGCGGACTAAGAACGCCACGTCCTGTGGCAACGTCCGCATGACCCACATCCTGTGGCAACGTCCGCATGACCCACATCCTGTGGGCCTCAAGCTTAAGACGAGCAGAGCGGAAGGTTGTTCTTTAACCTTCTGATCTGATTGGCTTAAGACTCGAGGCTCTAGCCGCCCAAATCGGTTATTGAACAATACGGTGCTTATCTTCAACAACGTGCTATTTTTATAAAAAGCTCAGAGCATAACAGCTCAGAGCTTTTTTGTGTGCTGATTTCACTGCTGACGAGTCTGCGAAAAGCACTGCCAATTCGCACTTTATACTTAAAAACCGATCCTGTTAATCTAAGGGTGCGCTGCCTTCTTTTCCTCTTTAACATATTGGGATAAATAGGGAATTCAAACTGGAGATTCCTACTTTTTCTGAAACTCCACCAGATCCTCCAGTGAATGATGCGCCTTTTTTATAGATGAGAAAATATTTTCGTTTTGTTTTGCCTGCTCGCTGACAGTGGCGGAAAGCTCCTCGAGAGCGGCGCTGGCCTGTTCGATCACTGAGCTGAATTCTGTGACAGCAGTTCCTATCGAATGGGAGGATTCCTTGATTTGCCTTGTCATGGAACTGGATCTGGCAATATCCTCTTTTAGCCTGCTGAAAGCTGTAAAAATCTCTCCAAACGCCTTTTGTGTGTCGGAGGTGAGGGTCAGGTTGCCGGTAATGGTTTCTCCTGCAATCCCGAGATCTGCTTTGGCGGCTTCTGTCTCTGATATAACCTGGTGCAGATTTTCAGCAATCATGATGGCCGTTTTCCTTGTCAGTTCTGCAAGCTTTCTGACTTCATCTGCCACTACGGCAAATCCCTTTCCGCTCTCTCCGGCCCGTGCAGCCTCGATGGACGCATTCAATGCCAGCATATTGGTTTGAGATGCTATCTCCTGGATTGAATCGGTAAATGCAGATGTGTCTTTTATCCGAAGTGACAGACTGCTCATCTTCTCGATCGCATGCTGCATTTCCTTATAGGATACACTCATTTCTTCTGCCAGCAGGCTGACCAGCGAATCGCCTGTTTGGGTGATAAGCTCTGCAGCTGCTGCATCCTGATGAAGCTTTTCTGACAGGATCGTAGTATCTTCTGCCTGCTTGTTGGCATGGGCCAGGGAGTGGTTGATTCCCATGATTGCCTCGGCCTGGGTCTGCATCCCAGCTGAAACTTCGGCGATCGAATGGGACATGGCGAATGCAGCCTCAAAATTTTGGCCGCTCCTTTCTTTCACTTGTTCAATCATTTCATAAATATCAGCTGTGCTCTTGCCGATCGCCTTTCTGATTTCCAGGTCGCTAATCAGCAGCTGTTCGGTCTTTTCCTGAGAAAGGACAATATTCTCGGCCAGCTTGCGGGATATGGAGAACTGAAAAGACAGGAGTACTGTTACCAAAAGATAGAGGAGATAAATGGTCACATAATTTTTCGTTTCCAAAGTAAGGATTTCGTGATGCTGTGCTGTGAAGGCTGTAATGATTCCGGTTCCGAGCGTAAATGCCAGCCACAGCATGAATGTATCCATATAGATAGCTGCAGCGGCAATGATAAAATATACGAGAAAGAAAGCGGTTGGCGAAACACTGTTTTCCATGATGATGAACATGACCGCAGCAATCAGGAAAATGCTTGTATATGGGACAATATGAATGGCGGATGGAATGCGGTGCAGCATCCATACAATGCAGAGGCCGATGCCCCCGGCAATCAGGATGGCCAGGATGACAGCGGGTTCCTTTTTCATTATAGTATCTACAGCTGCAGCTAAGATAACGCTTACAAAAGTAGATTTGACAATTAGTGAATTTTTTCGTGCCAAATCTTCCCTTTTTATGCTCTCGAGCTTTTCCATTATGGTGTCCTCCGTCGAAATAAGTCTAATGGTGTAAGATTTCGCTGCATGCGGGCAAATATCCTTCGCGGAATTTCACAAAAATTGAAAAAAACATTAAAATAAGAGGGAAGAAACCAAAAAGGTCCTTCAGCTTGAAAGAAGCCGGTTGAACTTTGGTGTGGTCTTATCGTATGATATTAGTATCTAGTCATAATTTTTTTAGGACAAGGGGTGCCGAATGGTATGTTAAAAGTACAAGAAATACGCGAGCTGATTAAGCTTGTCGATCAGTCTACTATTGATGAATTTGAATATGAGCATGAAGGATCTAAAATAAAAATGAAAAAAAGCGTGGCAGCAGAGGCTGCTGCTGTTCAGCCTGCGGCAGTTCAAAGAGCCGTTGAGATCCCTGTCCAGCAGCCTGCAGCTCCGATTCAGGAGGCAGCTCCGGCTGCCGTCCAGGAAGCTCCAAAAGAAAGTGTCCAGGATGCTGACTTACATAAAATTACCTCGCCAATGGTGGGAACTTTCTATGCATCTCCGTCTCCTGATGCTGATGTGTACGTCAAGGCGGGTTCAAAAGTATCCAAGGATTCTGTAGTATGCATCGTTGAAGCAATGAAGCTGTTCAACGAAATCGAAGCAGAAGTGAATGGGGAAATTGTGGAAATTCTGGTGAAAGACGGCCAGCTGGTTGAATACGGACAGCCATTATTTTTGGTGAAGCCTGAGTAAGGAGCGCTTTCAATGATAAAAAAATTATTAATTGCAAACAGAGGGGAAATTGCTGTACGGATCATCCGTGCCTGCAAGGAAATGGAAATAGAATCTGTTGCTGTCTATTCGGAAGCTGATAAAGAAGCATTGCATGTACAATTGGCGGACGAAGCATACTGCATCGGCCCGACAGCCTCCAAAGACAGCTATCTTAACTTTACGAATATCATTAGTGTTGCTAAACTGACAGGGTGTGATGCCATCCATCCCGGATATGGGTTCCTGGCTGAGAATGCTGCCTTTGCAGAATTGTGCCGTGAATGCAACATCATTTTTGTAGGCCCGACTCCTGAAGCCATCAATAAGATGGGAACGAAGGACGTTGCCCGTGAAACAATGAGGGAAGCGGGAGTGCCGATTGTGCCCGGTTCACAGGGTGTCATTAAAGATGTGGAGGACGCCAAGGCGCTGGCCGGAAAGATTCATTATCCCGTCATCATCAAGGCAACAGCCGGCGGAGGGGGAAAAGGCATCCGTGTCGCCCGCACCGAGGAAGAACTGGTTAAGGGGATCAATATCACCCAGCAGGAGGCGCTTACTGCTTTTGGCAATCCTGGCGTTTACATTGAAAAATATATTGAAGATTTCCGCCATGTGGAAATTCAGGTGCTTGCTGATAATTATGGCAATACGCTTCATTTGGGCGAGAGGGATTGTTCTATTCAAAGAAGGCTTCAAAAGCTTCTTGAAGAGACGCCATCTCCTGCACTTGACGGAGAAATCCGTGAAGAAATGGGGGCGGCCGCCGTTAAAGCTGCAAAAGCGGTTGATTATACAGGCGCTGGCACTGTAGAATTTATATATGACTATCAGAACCGCAAGTTCTATTTCATGGAAATGAACACAAGGATACAGGTAGAGCATCCTGTTACAGAAATGGTGACGGGGGTCGATCTGATCAAAGAACAGATCAAGGTGGCATCCGGTGAAAAGCTTGCCCTTCGCCAGGATGAAGTTACTTTTAACGGCTGGGCGATCGAATGCAGGATCAATGCGGAAAACCCGGAGAAGAACTTCATGCCTTCAGCCGGAAGGATCAGCATGTACCTCCCTCCAGGAGGCCTTGGCGTCCGGGTCGATTCTGCAGCTTATCCGGGCTATATGATCCCGCCTTATTATGACAGCATGATTGCAAAGGTCATTACGTATGGCAGCAGCCGGGAAGAAGCCATCTCCCGCATGAAGAGGGCTTTAGGCGAATTTGTGGTCGAAGGTGTGCACACGACCATTCCATTCCATCTTAAGCTGCTCAGCCACGAGAAATTTGTGGAAGGACAGTTCAATACCAAGTTCCTTGAGATGTACGAAGTAATGAAGTCTGAAGATTAACCGGAGGTGCTGTAATGAGCGAGAACATTTTGGAAATGAGCCAGGGAAATACTGGGCATGGAAAAGTAGAAATAGCTCCTGAAGTCATTGAAGTGATTGCAGGAATCGCTGCCTCTGAGGTAGAAGGGGTTGCACAGATGCGCGGCAATTTCGCCTCGGGAGTCGTCGAGCGTTTAGGCAAGAAAAATCATGGTAAAGGCGTCAAGGTTGAATTGGCTGAGGATGGAATCAAGGTAGAGGTGTATTGCCTGATGAAATTCGGCATTTCCATCCCTGCCGTCGCCCAGGAAATCCAGGATAATATCCGCCAGGCCCTATTGAACATGACTGCGCTTGAAGCACAGGAAATCAATATTCATGTGGTTGGCATATTATTTGAAAACCAGAAGATTGAGCCTGAAATCGAACAGGAAATTTAATCAGAAGAGCCAAAGACAGCTTATGTCTTTGGCTCTTTCTATATACCTGACCTGAAGCAGGATATAGATTTTTCTTGCTGATGCATAAAAAAAACACCTATGAATATCAGGCATAATGGCAAAAATATTGGTGAAGGCTGTGCGAACCTGCTTTACTTATGCTATTATCTTCTTATGTTTATTTGGACAAAGATGCCTAAAAGGAGTTAAAGAATATAATGAAAAGAAGAACAGCGAGAGAAAAAGCATTACAGGCCCTGTTTCAGATTGATGTGAGCCAGGCAGACCCTACTGAAGCAATCGACCATGTGCTTGAGGGAGAAGAAGGCGACGACTATCTGACATTTCTGGTAACCGGTGTACTGGAAAATAAAGACGAAATCGACAGTATGATCAAACAGTATCTTGAGAAATGGAAGCTGGAACGCCTTGCGACAGTTGATCGCAACCTCCTCCGCCAAGGGGTATATGAGCTGAAATACAGCAAAGATGTCCCGGCGAATGTGGTCATTGACGAGGCGATTGAAATTGCGAAGATTTTTGGCGATGACAAGTCCAGCCGTTTCATCAATGGCGTCCTCTCTAAAGTGAAGGATAGCCTGGAGTCTTAAAATCCTGCCTGTCCGGCCGGACCGAATTATTGAGTGCCCTGTCTCTATCCAGTTTAAATGTGCGATATGCCAATTTTCAGCCGTTATGGCGTGACGGATGGCCTTATTTAAACTTATAATAGGGAAGGGCTTTTTACGCTGTTTAGACAGAACAAACAGCGAATTGCATGTGGATACCCAGCCCTTTAAAAGGAGTATGCTATGAAGGAACAGCGTTATCTGACTGTAGGCGCTCTTACTATATACATAAAACGAAAATTCGACCATGACCCGCATTTGCAGGAGATATTTGTCAAAGGCGAAATCTCTAATTTTAAGAGGCATTCAAGCGGACATATGTATTTCACACTGAAGGATGAAAAATCCCGGATCCTGGCAGTCATGTTTTCCCGTTCGGCGCGTTCAGTGAAGTTTGAGCCTGAGAACGGGATGAAGGTTCTGATCAGCGGTGAAATCTCCGTATACGAGCCGAGCGGACAGTATCAGATTTATGTAAAGCAGATGCAGCCGGATGGTGTAGGGGATCTTTTCCTTGCCTATGAGCAGCTGAAGGAAAGGCTCCAGAAAGAGGGGCTGTTTGCTTCGGAGCGCAAAAGGCCAATCCCGAGATTTCCGAAAACGGTTGGGGTTATAACGTCTCCGACAGGCGCTGCAGTAAGAGATATCATCACGACAATAAAGCGGCGCTTTCCAATTGCCAATATATTGATTTATCCAGCACTTGTGCAGGGCACTCAGGCGGCTCCTTCCGTCGCCCGTGCCATCGGACTTGCAAACAGCCAGGGCGATGCAGATGTTCTGATTGTCGGGCGCGGCGGAGGTTCAATCGAAGAGCTGTGGGCCTTTAATGAGGAGCAGGTGGCAAGGGCGATAGTCGGATCGGCCATCCCGATCATATCGGCTGTCGGGCATGAAACTGACTTCACGATTGCTGATTTTGCCGCAGACCGCCGGGCGCCGACCCCGACCGGGGCAGCCGAGATAGCGGTTCCCCATATCGATGAATTGGCTGAACGGATTTTAAACCGCAAGTCCAGGGTTATCAGGGCGATGAAGGAAAGGGCAGTCCTGCAGCGGGAACGCCTGGGCAGGCTGCAGAAATCTTATGCCTTCCGCTACCCTCAGCGGTTATATGAACAAAAGCTTGAACAGGCTGACAGGATGACGGAACAGCTTAAAAGGAGCGCAGGCCGGCTGGCCGAGCTGAAGGGCGAGGAGCATGACAGGCTGCTGCAGAGGCTGCTGAGGAATCATCCGGAAGACTTGTACAACGAAGCAAAGGAAACCCACTTACGGGGCAACAGGGCACTTGGCAGGGCTATGAAAGAGGTTCTGATCAAAAAGCAGAAGGAATTCGGCGGAATGATTTCAACACTTGAAGCGCTTAGCCCGCTGAAGATTATGGACAGGGGCTACAGCCTGGCCTACAGCGGGGAGGGCAAGCTCTTGAAGAGCGTCTCCCAGGTCGAAGAGGGCGATGATGTCCAGGTGAAATTGGCAGATGGAACTTTTAATTGCAGAGTGACAGGCAAAGAGGAGTGATGGAAATGGCTGCAGAAGAAAAACTCACGTTTGAAGAAGCGATGAAAAAGCTTGAAGGAATTGTAGAAAAGCTGGAAGAAGGCGATGTGCCGCTCGAAGAGGCCATAGCCATTTATAAACAGGGCATGGAACTGTCGAAGATGTGCCATGACAAGCTGCAAAGAGTGGAAGAACAGCTGACGGAGGTTCTGACAGAAGAAGGCAAGAAAGAACCGTTTGTCATCGAGGAGGAGGAGTAATGGTGCCGAATGTACAGCTTGATTCTTTTTCAGAGGTCCATATAAAGATGCTTGAGCGTGAGCTTGACGAAAGCATTGGAAGGCTGGCTGCCCCTGAGGTGCTGAAGAAGGCCATGCAATATTCACTGCAGGCCGGGGGCAAGAGGATCCGCCCGCTTCTGGTTTTTGCTACGCTGAAGGCTTTCGGGGAAGATACAAAAAAAGGCCTGCTGGCTGCGGCAGCTGTGGAGATGATACATACATACTCCCTTATACATGATGATCTGCCAAGCATGGACGATGACGATCTCAGGCGGGGGAAGCCGACCAGCCACAAGGTGTTTGGCGAGGCAAATGCCATTCTTGCGGGAGACGCCTTGCTGACTTACAGCTTCCAGCTTCTTGCACAGATAGCTCCAGAGCATGCAGGCGCAGAAGCGAAGCTGGCCCTCATAAATGAGCTGGCCAAGGCTTCGGGTGCTGAAGGCATGGTCGGCGGCCAGACCGCAGATATAGAAGGCGAGGACAAACAGCTGGACCTTGGAGAGCTTGAATACATACATGTGCACAAAACTGGAAAGCTGCTTGCGTTCAGCGTTGCTGCAGGAGCCATTCTTTCACGTGCCGATGAAAGCCAATTGAGGAGCCTGAATGAATTTGCCCACCATCTTGGCCTCGCTTTTCAAATCAGGGATGATATCCTTGACCTGGAGGGGAATGAAGAGGTCCTTGGTAAGCCTATTGGCAGTGATGAGACCAATAATAAGAGCACCTACCCATCCATCCTTACAATGGAAGGGGCGAATCGTGCCCTTGAGGATCATATAGAGCTGGCAAAAGCCCGGCTCCAGGAAACCGGCCTTGATATCCAGCTGTTAGAAGAAATAACCAATCTGGTAGCGAACAGAGATCATTAAAGTCTTCTTTGGCAGTTCCCGACGATACTGTCACAACTGCCGGATATGATAAAGAAGCCGTTTGCCGCATCGGGCCGACGGTTTTTTCTTTGCTCCGGGAACAGCGATTGCAGCCCGTCATCAGGCAGGATGGAACATCCCAAAAGGGAAATCAGTTGGAAAATCGGGTGCAATACGGTACTCTTATGGTACAATGCAGGGAATATGCTATATTTTGTTGAGGAAAATTGTCATATCGTTATAATAAAAGAGAACTAATAATAGCAGAGTATTAAAAAGAAACGAAAGTGAGTGGTCCAAGCAATGGATCTATTATCAATTAAAGACCCTTCGTTTTTAAAAGGGCTCACAAATAAAGAACTGGAAGATCTAAGCCAGGATATCAGGAATTTTCTTATAGAAAAACTTTCAGTGACAGGCGGGCATATCGGACCCAACCTTGGGGTCGTTGAACTGACGATCGCCCTCCATAAATGCTTTGAAAGCCCGAAGGATAAATTTCTCTGGGATGTGGGGCATCAGTCTTATGTCCACAAAATCCTTACAGGGAGAGCCTGTGAATTCGACACGCTCAGGCAATATAAGGGTCTTTGCGGCTTTCCAAAGAGGATTGAAAGCGAGCATGATGTGTGGGAGACAGGTCACAGCTCGACTTCTTTATCAGCAGCCATGGGCATGGTCATTGCGAGGGATTTGAAGAAAGAGGACTCCCATATCGTCCCGATCATCGGTGATGGCGCATTGACAGGCGGAATGGCGCTCGAAGCGCTCAATCATATCGGCCATGAACAAAAGAATATGATTGTCATCCTCAATGATAATGAAATGTCAATCGCACCAAATGTCGGAGCACTCCACAATGTGCTTGGCAAACTGAGGACAGCAGGCAAGTACCAGTGGGTGAAGGATGAGCTTGAGCTGCTTCTTAAAAAGATTCCTGCGGTCGGCGGAAAGCTTGCAACAACTGCGGAGAGAGTTAAGGACAGCTTGAAATATCTCCTGGTTTCCGGCATGTTTTTTGAGGAAATGGGCTTTACGTACCTTGGCCCGATCGACGGCCATAATTATGAGGAGCTGTTTGAAACGCTCAGCTATGCAAAGAAAACCGAAGGACCGGTCCTATTGCATGTAATAACCAAGAAGGGGAAAGGCTATTCCCCAGCTGAAAGCGATAAAATCGGGACATGGCACGGGACAGGCCCATACAAAATCGACACAGGTGATTTCGTCAAGCCGATCAACCCGCCTCCTGCCTGGAGCAAGCTTGTCAGCGAAACGGTCAGGAAACTGGCGAGAAAGGACAGCAGGATCGTAGCCATCACCCCTGCCATGCCGGTCGGGTCCAAGCTTGAAGGCTTTGCCGGCGAGTTCCCGGACCGCATGTTTGATGTGGGGATAGCAGAGCAGCATGCTGCAACTGTCGCAGCAGGGCTTGCCACACAAAATATGAAGCCTTTCCTGGCTATCTATTCAACCTTCCTGCAGCGCGCCTATGACCAGGTGGTGCATGACATCTGCCGCCAAAACCTGAATGTCTTCATCGGAATCGACCGTGCGGGCCTTGTCGGTGCTGACGGCGAAACCCATCAGGGCGTCTTTGATATCGCCTTCCTAAGGCATGTGCCGAACCTGGTGCTGATGATGCCGAAAGATGAAAATGAAGGACAGCACATGGTCAACACCGCTCTTGCATATGATGACGGCCCGATTGCGATGCGCTTCCCGAGAGGCAACGGAATCGGCGTGCCAATGGATGAGAACCTGATTAAGATTCCTATCGGCACATGGGAGGTACTGAAGGAAGGGGACGATGCTGCAATCCTTACCTTTGGGACAACCATCCCGATGGCGATGGAAGCAGCAGCACTGCTTGAAAGGCAGGGCTACTCTATAAAAGTGGTCAACGCCAGGTTCATCAAGCCGCTTGACAAGAAAATGATGTCGGAAATATTAAGCTTGAATATGCCGATACTAACAATAGAAGAAGCCATCCTGCAGGGCGGATTCGGAAGCGCCGTCCTTGAGTTTGCCCATGAAAACGGGTTCCATCAGGCTGCAATCGAACGGATGGGCATCCCTGATGAGTACATTGAACATGGAAGCGTCAAAGAACTGCTGGAAGAAATCGGCCTGACTACTGAGATGGCTGTACAAAAGCTCGCAAAGCTGGCGAGAAAAAAACAAAAAAGGGCTTAACAGATGAAAAGTAAGAAAGAACGTTTAGATGTATTGCTGGTAGAAAGAGGGCTTATCGAGACAAGGGAAAAGGCGAAGCGCGCTATTATGGCCGGACTGGTGTATACCAATGAAAGCCGCCTCGATAAGCCTGGAGAAAAGGTCGGAGCCGATATTCCGCTGACTGTGAAGGGCAAGCTGATCCCTTATGTCAGCCGCGGCGGACTGAAGCTGGAAAAGGCGATCAAAGAGTTTGATGTGGACATTTCCGGCAAGGTGCTTCTGGATATAGGGGCATCGACCGGCGGCTTTACTGACTGCGCGCTGCAGAATGGGGCGAAAATGTCATATGCACTGGATGTAGGCTATAATCAGCTTGCCTGGAAACTGAGGCAGGACGAACGCGTGGAGGTAATGGAAAGGACGAACTTCCGCTATGTGACGCCTGCCGACCTGGCCGGGGAGATGCCTGATTTTGCATCGATTGATGTATCGTTTATAAGCTTGAAGCTTATTTTGCCTGTTCTAAGAACTCTGCTGGTTTCCGGGAGTGATATCATCGCGCTCGTAAAGCCGCAGTTCGAAGCAGGACGCGAGCAGGTCGGCAAAAAAGGGATTGTCCGCGATCACAAGGTCCATGCAGACGTCATTGACCGCATGATCCGCTTTTCCCTGGAACAGGGCTATGATGTCAGAAATCTTTCCTATTCCCCTATTACTGGCGGAGACGGCAATATCGAATTCCTTCTCCACCTCAGGTGGGAAGGGGAAAAGGAAAAAGGTGAAAATGAACTTTCTTTCTCCGTCGATGACGTTGTCAGGGAAGCTCATTTGGAATTAAAATCTAAGCAGCAGAAAGAAGAGGAATAAGCATCAGCTTATTCTTTTTTTTCGGCCCGTCCATCCCGGATCATGGCGCTTATTGGCGATTCCTGCTGCCTCTTGCAGAAAAAATTGTACATTCAGCGGAAAATCGGCTAACATATGGATAGAAATCAGGTTTCGACTGCCTATAGAGGTGATAAAGTGAATAAAGGACAACGCCATATTAAAATAAGAGATATTATTGCCAATAATGATATTGAAACACAGGACGATCTTGTAGACGAGCTGAAAAATGCCGGTTTTAATGTGACACAGGCTACTGTGTCAAGGGATATAAAAGAACTGCATCTTGTGAAGGTTCCTTTGATGGATGGAAGATACAAATACAGCCTGCCGGCGGATCAAAGGTTCAATCCCCTGCAGAAGCTCAAACGCAATTTAATGGATGCTTTCGTCCGGATCGATACCGCCGGCCATTTGCTTGTTATGAAAACGCTGCCCGGTAATGCGATGGCAATCGGCGCACTGATAGATAATCTTGACTGGGAAGAAATTCTGGGAACGATATGCGGCGACGATACTTGCCTGATCATCTGCAAAACACCTGAAGATACTGAAGTGATATCCAACCGCTTCATCGATATGCTTTAAATTGGGGTGAAAATCTTTGCTAAGTGAATTATCCATTAAAAATTTCGCTATTATAGAAGCCCTTTCTGTTTCTTTTGAAAAGGGCTTAACTGTATTGACGGGGGAAACAGGGGCAGGCAAATCGATCATCATCGATGCCATCCACCTTTTAGTGGGAGGCCGGGGCTCTTCGGAGTTTGTACGGCACGGCGAACAAAAAGCTGAAATCGAAGGGCTTTTCCAAATTGAGGGCCCTGATCATCCTTGCAGCAAAAAAACAAGGGAATTCGGGATTGAGATTGAGGACGGGATGGTTGTCCTTCGCCGGGATATATCACGGACAGGCAAGAGTGTGTGCCGGGTGAACGGAAAGCTTGTGACGATTGCGGCACTCCGCGAGATCGGCTCGACCATCATCGACATCCATGGCCAGCATGAGCACCAGGAATTAATGGATGATACCCTGCATTTATCCTTGCTTGATCAGTTCGGATCTGAGGAAATCATGCCGGCCCTGCACGAATACCGGGAAGTATTCCAATCTTATGAACAAACAGCCAGGAAGCTCAAGAGCCTGAGCGAAAATGAACAGCAGATGGCCCACCGGCTTGATCTGATTCAATTTCAGCAGGAGGAAATTGAGGCAGCCGGACTGAAAATCAACGAAGACGAAGAGCTTTATGAAGAAAAAACGAAGCTCGGGAATTTTGAACGGATTTATGACAGCATGCAGGCTGGCTATACAGCCCTGCAAGGGGAGCAGAAGGGGCTGGACTGGATCGGCCTTGTCATGGGCCATCTGCAGGAGGCAGCTGAACTGGACCCTGAATACAAGGAAATGGCCGATGCTGTATCCAACAGTTTCTATATGCTAGAGGATGTCTCAAGCAGCCTGAGGAGCAAGCTCGATTTTCTTGAATATGATCCTGCCAGGCTGAATGAAATTGAAGACAGACTGACGGAAATCAATCAGCTGAAAAGAAAATACGGCAAAACAATCGAGGAAATCCTTGAATATGCTTCAGGGATAGAAGAAGAAATCGAGACGCTGCAGAATAAGGAAACACATATTGACCAGCTTCAAAAGGAACTTTCTTCCCTCCAGAAGGACTTGAACCTTGAAGCTGAGCAATTAAGCAGACTGCGCAGAAAGAGTGCAAAGAAACTTACCTCTCTCATCCATAAGGAATTGAAAGAGCTGTATATGTCGAAGACGGTCTTTGAAGTGAATTTCGAGGAATTATCCAGCCGGGGCTTCCACCGCAACGGTGCTGACAAGATAGAATTTTATATCTCAACCAATCCGGGCGAGCCGCTCAAGCCCCTTTCCAAAGTCGCCTCAGGCGGTGAGCTCTCCAGGATCATGCTGGCTCTGAAAAGCATTTTCTCGAAGCATCAGGGCGTCACATCGATTATTTTCGATGAGGTTGATACAGGAGTCAGCGGACGGGTCGCACAGGCCATTGCGGAGAAAATCCACCATGTTTCCAGGGATTCACAGGTGCTCTGCATTTCCCACCTTCCCCAGGTTGCTGCAATGGCAGATACACATCTTTTCATCGCAAAGTCTACGCGTGACGGCAGAACCAAAACTACAGTGAAGCCGCTCAATTCTGATGATAAAATCAAGGAAATCGGCCGGATGATATCCGGGGTCGAAATCACTGATTTGACGAAAGAGCATGCAAAAGAATTGCTTCAGCTTGCACAGCAAATAAAAATAACTTGAAAAGCTATCCAAAGAGGGTAGCTTTTTTTATATTGGCAAAGGTTATAAATGCTCACTAAGGAGGCAAAATTAAAGATGTAGCCATTTGACGTGTGGACTAGAAGCGAGGAGAGTGAAGGTTTTGAATTTAGAGCTACTAAGAAGAATAATTGGTGGAATTCTCCTTGTTTCATTAATTGCAGCAGGGTTTTCCAAACCCTTTCAAGAATATATCAGCATCCCCAAAGAGATTACCCTATTTGAAGGTGAAACATACAATTTCAGCAAGGCGGCTCCAGTTTCAGCATCATTGAGTACAGAAGCAGCAGTAGCCCTTACGCAAGAGGGGCGCCATGTTGCCTTGGAAGGAAAAAAGAATGGAAAAGATGAAATGCTGCTTGAGCTGGCAGGATTTCCGGTAAAAAAAGTTGATGTAAATGTATTGAGGGATTTTAAAGTCATTCCCGGCGGCCAGTCGATCGGGGTCAAGCTGAACACGGTCGGGGTGCTGGTTGTCGGCCATCATCTCGTGGATGCAAAAGACGGCAAAGCGTCACCGGGCGAAACAGCAGGAATTAAAGTAGGAGATACCATCACCCAGATAAACGGCCAAAATATTGAGAAGATGTCTGACGTAGCGCCTTTTGTACAGGAAGCCGGGCAGACGGGTAACCCAATGAAGATAACACTTACTAGAGAAAATGGGAAAATCAGCACCGAATTGACGCCACTCAAAGATAAGGTGGAAAATAACTTTAAGCTGGGCCTGTATATAAGGGATTCTGCAGCAGGGATCGGCACTATGACCTTTTACCATCCAGGGTCTATGAAGTACGGGGCCCTCGGCCATGTCATCAGTGATATGGATACTAAAAAACCTATCGTCGTCGATGATGGACAAATTGTCCGTTCGACTGTTACATCCATTGAAAAAGGAAGCAACGGAAATCCGGGTGAAAAGCTCGCGAGATTTTCTTCAGATAAACAGGTGATTGGAAATATTAAAAGAAACAGCCCATTTGGCATTTTTGGGGAACTGAACAGCGGCATGAAAAACGGCGTTCTTGATAAGCCGATGCCTATAGCGCTTTCACATCAGGTAAAAGAGGGGCCGGCTCAAATTCTTACGGTGGTGGATGATGATGAGGTCGACCTGTTTGATATTGAAATTGTCAGCACGATACCTCAGAAGTTCCCGGCCACGAAAGGGATGGTCATAAAAGTGACAGATCCCGAACTTCTTGATAAGACCGGCGGGATTGTCCAGGGGATGAGCGGAAGCCCGATCATCCAAAATGAAAAGGTTGTCGGGGCAGTCACGCATGTGTTCGTTAATGATCCTACCAGCGGGTACGGCGTCCATATCGAGTGGATGCTCAATGAAGCAGGAATAGACATTTATGAAAAAAGCGAAGAAAAAGCAAGCTGAAATATACAGATGAAGAAGGCATGCAGCAAGCAAGCCTTCTTTTTCTTTGTCCAATCTAAAGAATAATCGACAAAAACAAGCTAAATTATTGCCGGGTTTGCGAATAAAGTCGAATGAGGAAGAAAACAGAAGAAAAATAAAGGTTTTATCAGGTTTTTAAGAAAAATTCAAAAAACAAAAGGAATTTCGGTTGCATTGTCGAATTTGTCATTTAGAATAGAATTAGATAGAAAAGAGACCACAAATGGATTTGAGGAGGAAACAATACGTGAAAAAAATAAAAGTATGTATCGTGGATGACAATCGCGAGCTTGTCGGGCTTCTGGAAGAATATATCGCATCCCAGGAGGATATGGAAGTGACCGGGGTGGCCCATAATGGCCAGGATTGCCTGGAGGTGCTGGAAGAAACTGAACCGGACGTTCTTGTCCTTGATATAATCATGCCTCATCTGGATGGGCTTGGAGTGCTCGAAAAGCTGCGTGAATCGCGCAGGTCAACAATGCCGAACGTCATCATGCTTACAGCTTTCGGCCAGGAGGATGTAACGACAAAAGCAGTGGATCTGGGGGCTTCGTATTTCATCCTCAAACCATTTGATATGGAGAATCTCGCCGGTCATATCCGCCAGGTAAGCGGCAAATCCAACCAGGTTATCCGCAAATCACAGTCATCCGCCTACAGGAGCCACACGGAATCCAAGCCTAAGAACCTTGATGCAAGCATTACGAGCATTATTCATGAAATTGGCGTGCCTGCACATATCAAAGGCTATTTATATTTACGGGAAGCGATCTCCATGGTGTATAACGATATTGAACTGCTCGGATCCATTACAAAGGTGCTTTACCCGGATATCGCCAAAAAATATAACACAACTGCCAGCAGGGTGGAAAGGGCGATCCGCCATGCGATCGAGGTGGCATGGAGCAGGGGGAATATCGATTCAATTTCTTCTCTTTTCGGCTACACTGTAAGCATGACAAAAGCGAAGCCTACCAACTCTGAATTCATCGCCATGGTCGCTGATAAGCTGCGCCTGGAGCATAAAGCTTCTTGAAAGGGCTAGGCATTATTTAAGGTTTTTTTATTTTCTGCCGCGATTGCCTGAAAGAAGACCTTAAAAATGAAATCATATACTTATAAAGGGAAGCATTCCGTTCCGGGGTGCTTTTTATTATGGGCAAAAAAGGTTGGATAATGGCGAAAATTCTGTGTATTAAAGCATAATCCTGCCAAAATGCCTATATTTCGGCTATACTTAATATAAAATGCCTATGGAAGGAATAGTCCTATGGAGATATTTTCTAATGAATCGATAAAAATCGAAAGTGAAGAGGATGAAGTTTATATAACCGTTATGAAAACGGGCTATTCTTTAAAAACCATGGAAAAAGAACTATTCGATTATCCCAGGATCTCAATAACGAAGTTTTTGGTGCTGAAAGAAGCGCTTGAACTGGCTGAATCTGAAAGAAAGCTGGTTGGTGAGCTGAAGCCCCTGGCAGCTGTAAGCCTGTCTAAGGACAGGATGGAAGCAACGGTGCGGCTAAACTGCACAGAAGCTTTTCTTAGAGAAGAATTTGCGGCTGTAACCGGTCAAATATCGTCGCAGCTCCAAGGATTTGGGGTGAAACATGCTATTCATGAGGATGTGCTGAGAAATATCCCTGTGCAGAAGGATGCCGTCATTGCAAGGGGGCTTCCCCCGCAGCATGGAAGCGATGCCCTCGTCTGCTATTTTGAGCAGAGTGAAAGGAAGCCGGCAATAAGAGAGGATGGTACAGCGAATTTTTATGATATGAATTTCATTGACGAAGTCCAAGAAGGGGACTGGCTCGGAGAAAAGATTCCTGCGGGTAATGGGGTTTTTGGAGAGACGCTGACAGGGGACCCGGTTCCTCCGTTAAAAGGAAAAGATAAAAAACTGCTTTATGACAAAAAAACAGTAAAAGCCTGTGAAGAGGAGGGTAAAATGGTGCTGAGGGCATTATGCGACGGTGTTGTCACATTCCGGGGCGGCAAAGTTTCAGTCGGGCGCCATCTGGTCATACAAGGCGATGCGGGCCCGGAAACAGGCAATATCGAATTTGACGGAAGCATCACAGTCAAGGGCATTGTCAAGCCGGGCTACAGCGTCAAGGCTTCACTTGATATCTCGATATTAGGGGAGCTCGGCGTCAGCGGATTTGAGGAAATAGCCTCGGAAAAAGGGGACATTTTTATTAAAGGGGGCGCGTTCGGACAGGGGGCAGGCAGGATAAATGCTGGAAAAAACATTTATATTAAGCATTCTAACGAATGCAGCCTGACAGCTGGCGGTGATATTCATATCGGCTACTATTCAATCGGCGGAATCCTGAAAGGAAGAAACATCTTTGCTGATGAAAGGAAGGGGAAGCTGATTGGAGGCCTGATCGAGGCAAAAGGCAGGGTCCAGGCAGGAATCATCGGCAACAGGCTGGAAAGGAAAACGATCATACAGATTGAAGGGTTTGACAGAAGTACAGTCAATGAAGAACTGGAGACACTCCTTCTTGCTTATAGAAAAAGGGCCGCTGAAGTGGAAAAAGGCAAAAAGCAGCTTGAAATTTTCGAACAATACATAAATCAGCTGAGCGATGCGCAGCAAAAGCAATATGAACAGACATTAAGCCTGTTCGAGAGGCAGATGGAGGAAATCGCCGTGCTTGACCACCAAAGGAAGATATTGATGGGTCTGCTTGAGACGAAAGGAGAAGGTGAAGTATCCATCCTGCAGGTAGCTTATCCGGAAACGCAGCTCCAGATCAAAAGCCTTTCAAGAAAGCTGGATACTTCAGTCAGGGGCACCTTCTATGCTGTCAGGAACAGCATGCATTTCGAATAATCTCCATCAATCCTTTTTTTCGAGTTCCATCATCTTCTGGATTAAAATATGCTGCGGCATATGCATGATCTGCTCTAAAGGAAGCTTGAGCTTCTCGGCAAGCTTGATTGCCGTTTCGGGAGAAATTTCCAATGGCTTCATCTCCGTCCCTCCCTTCTGAAAAATTTGCTGCACAAATAAAAATCTCAGTAAAAATGTTTAACTGCAAAGAACAGCACCCCGGCAGCAGAGCGGGGTGCTGATTCTTTTTATGATGAGGCTCTGATCCAAATATCCAGCGCTGCTGTGATGCCTCTTGTATATAATCAATCAGCTCTTTTCGCCTGAACCCTCTCTCTTCTAAAGCGGTCCTGCACCTTATTCCTTTTTCGGTCGCGGTACAGTATGAAGCCGGCAACAAATCCAAGCCCCAGCAAAAAGAAGAGCAGTCCAGCCAGGAATTGAAGCCATAAATAGGGGAAAGGACTCTGGAGAATGCCGAATACCATATCCCTCATCAATTTAACGCCAATGGCAGCAATAAAGCCGGGTATCAATAAAATGACTAATGCAGCAATTCTTATCATATTCTGCCCCTTATAAAAAAGTCTCTTCATCGGTAATGATAAATTATAGAAGAAATTTGTCAAGCATAGAGAAAAAAACTACAATAGTATTGAAAGATCTTGCAGACTATCAGTGAAAAAAACTTCGTATGAAGGTAGGGACAGCCATGCAAACAGTTATGATAGTCGGTGCCGGTAAAGGCGGAACGGCCATTTTGCGGCTCCTGAGAGAAACGGCGGTCCTTGATGTGTCAGCGGTTGTCGATATCAATGCCAACGCGCCGGGAATCCAGCTTGCCCGCCTGGAAGGGATTCGGACAGGTCCGGATTGGAAAGAATACATAAAAGAAGATCCAGATATCATCATTGAAGTGACAGGTGAAGAAAAGGTTTTTATTGACCTCAGGGAAGCACGGTCGAAAAATACTGTGCTTATACCCGGCAGTGTAGCCTTTCTCATCAGCAAGCTGCTAGAGGAGAAAGAAGAGCTTATCGGGGAATTTAAAAATGAAACATATAAGCATGACCTGATTTTTAATTCCACTGACGACGGGATGGTCGTTGTCAACAGGGAAGGCGGTATTATCCTTTTTAATCGAAGCGCCGAAAGGATGACAGGCATTCCGGGGGAGGAAGCGATCGGGAGGCATGTCCTTGATGTCATACCAGGGAGCGGCCTTCCTGGAATATTGGAATCGAAAAGAACAGAGCTGAATCAGGAGCTGGTACTTGCCAACGGGCTGGAAATCATAACAACAAGAATTCCGATGATTGGTGAAAAAGGTGAGCTGATCGGTGCGTTTTCTGTATTTAAGGATATTTCCGAAGTAGTCAGTCTTGCCGAGGAAATCACAGACCTGAAAGAAATCCAGACCATGCTCCAGGCTATAATCCAGTCGAGCGATGAAGCAATCTCGGTTGTGGACGAAAATGGCAAGGGGCTGCTGATCAATCCTGCTTATACAAGGATTACCGGGCTGACAGAGGAGCAGGTGATCGGACAGCCGGCGACGGCGGACATCTCTGAAGGGGAAAGTGTACATATGAAGGTCCTTCAATCCAGAAGGGCGGTGCGGGGAGCGGCAATGAGGGTCGGACCCAACAAGAAGGAAGTGGTTGTCAATGTTGCTCCGGTAATAGTGGATGGGAAGCTGAAGGGAAGCGTCGGGGTCATCCATGATGTGTCTGAAATCAAAAGCCTGAACAGGGAGCTCACACGTGCAAGGCAAATTATCCGTACGCTTGAGGCCAAGTATGCCTTTGAGGATATCATCGGCACATCAGAAGAAATGACACTGGCGATTGAACAGGCCAAGCTGGGGGCGAAAACGCCCGCAACCATTCTTCTCAGGGGAGAGTCCGGGACGGGGAAGGAATTGTTTGCCCATGCCATCCACAATGCAAGCGGAAGAAAATACAATAAATTTATAAGGGTCAACTGCGCGGCCCTATCGGAATCCCTGCTGGAAAGCGAGCTTTTTGGCTATGAGGAGGGTGCATTTTCCGGTGCCAAGCGGGGCGGGAAGCGCGGACTTTTTGAAGAGGCCAACAACGGCAGCATTTTCCTGGATGAAATCGGCGAGATGACAGCCAATACGCAGGCCAAGCTGCTTAGGGTGCTGCAGGAGAATGAAATCACACGTGTTGGCGGCACAAAGCCGATTCCGATAAATGTAAGGGTCATTGCAGCCACCAATGTCAATCTGGAAAAAGGAATTGCTGCCGGGACTTTTCGCGAGGATTTATATTACCGGATTAACCGGATGCCGATCCAAATTCCCCCATTGAGAAATCGGAAACAGGATATTCCCCAGCTCTGCAGCAGGCTTATCCAAAAGATCAACCAGGAATATGGGCGCAATGTTGATAGGGCTTCGGAACAAACCATTTCTGCCCTTATGTCCTATGACTGGCCGGGCAATGTAAGGGAACTGGATAATATTCTTGGCCGGGCCATCATTTTCATGGGCTATCATGAAACCGAAATCGAAATCAGGCATCTTCCTGAGATGATCCTGGGGCGGCATGGGGGAGAGGCGGATGCCAGCTCACTGCTGGAAGATCACGGCGGCACCAGCGCCTCGCTCGCCGAGCTTGTTGAGAGCTTTGAAGCGTCCATGATCAAAAGGACGCTTGAAAAGCATAAGGGCAATAAAACAGCAGCAGCCAAAAGCCTGGGGTTGTCTGTAAGAAATTTGTATTATAAGCTTGAAAAATATAACCTTGCAAATAATAGCATGCAATAATTTTCATACCATGAAAAATTTTTCATGTTCTTTAGTGTGATGAATAAAGCGTTTTCAGTAAATGCAGGCTGGCACGGTTCTTGCATAATAGAATATTGGTGTCGCAGCATTTGAATTAAAGGGGTTGGAAACAAATTGAGGCTGAGCTCGCTAATAGATAAAGCAGCAGGAATAAGAAAACAGACCGTCGCAGTTGCCGCAGCAGAAGACCATGAAGTAATGGATGCAGTAGCGGAAGCGGCCAAGCGCAATTTGGCTCATTTTAAATTATTCGGCGACGGAGAAGCAATTGAAAAGCTGATCAGGGAAAGAGATCTCAAGGCTGCTGCCGGCAGGATGGAAGTCGTCCATGCAGGAACAGCAGAAGCAGCCGCCGAAATGGCTGTCAGGGCAGTCAGCCTGAAAGAAGCCAGTGTGCTGATGAAAGGCAACCTATCAACTTCGATCATATTAAAAGCGGTTTTGAATAAAGAATATGGGCTTCGGACGGGCAGTGTTCTTTCCCATGCAGCTGTCTTCGAAGTGCCTGGTTACGACAGGCTCATCATCATTACAGATGCAGCCATGAATATTGCACCGGATTTGAAGCAAAAAGAGCAAATCATTAATAATACGGTCAAGATTGCGAGAAGCATAGGCATTGACCATCCAAAGGTGGCTCCACTAGCTGCCATTGAAACGGTCAACCCTGCTATGCAGGCAACCTTGGATGCTGCCGCTCTGGCTATGATGAATAAAAGGGGCCAGATCAAGAACTGCATCGTGGACGGCCCGCTTGCATTGGATAATGCTATTTCATTAACGGCAGCCGAGCATAAAGGAATCACCAGCGAAGTAGCGGGAAATGCAGACATCCTGCTTGTCCCCTCGATTGAGACAGGCAATGCGTTATATAAATCGCTGATGTATTTCGCAGGTGCAAAAGTCGGGGCTGTCATTGCAGGCGCCAAAGCGCCGATTGTCCTGACTTCAAGGGCCGATTCGGCAGAGAGCAAGCTGAATTCACTAGCTTTGGCCTTATGCTCTGCATCATATTAATTTTTGACAAACAGGGGAGGAACTTAAAATGGAATTGTTTAAATATATGGAGACTTACGATTATGAGCAGCTTGTATTCTGTCAGGACAAACAATCAGGACTGAAGGCGATCATCGCGATTCATGACACAACCCTTGGGCCGGCCCTTGGAGGGACGCGCATGTGGACTTATGAGTCCGAAGAGGCGGCAATTGAGGACGCCCTGCGCCTGGCAAGAGGGATGACTTACAAGAATGCAGCAGCAGGCCTGAATCTTGGCGGGGGCAAGACGGTCATCATAGGAGATCCCCGCAAGGATAAAAATGAAGAGCTGTTCCGTGCATTCGGCCGCTATATACAGGGACTGAACGGCCGTTACATCACTGCGGAAGATGTGGGTACAACGGTAGCCGATATGGATTTGATACATGAGGAAACAGATTATGTCACTGGCATTTCGCCGGCTTTTGGATCGTCAGGGAATCCTTCCCCAGTAACGGCGTACGGTGTGTACCGCGGAATGAAAGCAGCAGCAAAAGAAGCCTTTGGCAGCGATTCCCTTGAGGGCAAAGTCATTGCCGTGCAGGGAATCGGTAATGTGGCATTCAATCTTTGCCGCCATCTGCATGAAGAAGGTGCAAAGCTGATTGTGACTGATATCAACAAAGAGGCGGTTCAGCGTGCAGTGGATGAGTTCGGTGCAAAGGCAGTAGATCCGGATGAAATTTATGGAGTAGAGTGCGATATCTATGCACCATGCGCCCTTGGAGCTGTCATCAATGATTCAACGATACCTCAGCTGAAGGCCAAGGTCATCGCGGGTGCAGCAAACAACCAGCTGAAAGACACTGCCCACGGCGATCTGATCCACGAGATGGGCATCGTCTATGCTCCGGATTATGTCATCAATGCAGGAGGAGTCATCAATGTAGCTGACGAGCTGTACGGCTATAACCGCGACAGAGCCATGAAGAAGGTTGAAACGATTTATAACAATATTGAAAAAGTCATCGAAATCGCAAAGAGGGACGGCATTCCAACATATAAGGCTGCTGACCGGATGGCCGAGGAGCGAATTGAAAGAATGCGCAATTCCCGCAGCCAATTCCTTCAGAACGGACATCACATCCTTAGCAGGCGATAATGCGCTTGGCTGCTTAAACAAGACAACAAGAGTGCTGAATAATTTATTCAGCCTCTTTGAATTTCATGATATAGCAGCGGATCTTGCGGCTATAATGAAAAGAAAGAGACGATCTGAAATGGAGGTTTAATTTTGCAGGAACACAACCATCGAATTCTCGTAATCAATCCAGGTTCAACTTCCACGAAAATCGGAGTATTCGATAATGATATATCCATTTTTGAAAAGACGATCCGCCATGATTCCGGGGAAATCAATTCGTTTGAAAAAATCATCGATCAATATTCTTTCAGGAAAAGGACAATCCTCGAAGCCTTGGACAATGAAGGCATGAATATCTCCAAGCTTGATGCTGTCTGCGGACGCGGCGGCCTCCTGCGGCCGATTGAGGGGGGCACATACCGAGTCAATGATATGATGCTCCGTGACCTGAGGGAAGGCTATTCCGGCCAGCACGCTTCCAATCTCGGCGGAATCATTGCCTTCGAAATAGCCTCAGGCCTTAATATTCCTTCTTATATTGTAGATCCGGTCGTAGTGGACGAGCTTGAAGATATCGCAAGGATTTCAGGATTTGCCCCGATTGAGAGAAAGAGCATTTTCCATGCCCTTAACCAAAAAGCTGTAGCCAGACGGGCTGCTAAAAAATTGGGCAGGAAATATGAAGACCTGAACCTGATCGTTGCCCATATGGGCGGCGGAATCACTGTGGGTGTCCATAAAATGGGAAGAGTCGCTGATGTGAACAACGGGCTTCATGGAGATGGCCCATTCAGTCCGGAAAGGGCAGGCACCGTCCCGGCAGGGGATTTGGTGGACCTTTGTTTTTCAGGAAACTTCTATCGCGATGAAATCATGAAAAAGCTTGTTGGCCAGGGCGGCCTTGTCGGGTATTTGGGGACAAACGATGCCGTCGAGGTCGAAAAGATGATTGAAAAAGGCAGTGCAGAAGCAAAGCTTGTGTATTCAGCCATGGCCTATCAGGTTGCCAAGGAAATTGGATCGGCCAGCGCTGTCCTTTCCGGCAGGGTGGATGCCATCATTTTGACAGGCGGACTTGCTTATGGGAAGGAATTCATCAGTGAGATAAGCAGCCGGATCAGCTGGATAGCAGATGTCATCGTACAGCCGGGTGAAAACGAGCTTCAGGCACTTGCTGAAGGTGCTCTCAGGGTGCTGCGCGGCGAGGAATCAGAAAAGAATTATCCTGACACGCAAAAAAATAAAGCAACGGTTTAGGAGGAATAGATTTGGCACAAGAATACGACTTAGTCATACTCGGCGGAGGCACAGGCGGCTATGTAGCCGCCATCCGCGCTTCACAGCTTGGTCTGAAGACCGCAGTTGTCGAAAAAGGGAAGCTGGGAGGCACATGCCTTCATAACGGATGCATTCCAAGCAAGGCGCTCCTCAGGAGTGCAGAGGTCTATGCCACCGCGCGAAATTCTGAAGAGTTCGGCGTTTTGACTGGAGAGGTCTCGGTCAACTTCGGGAAGGTGCAGGAAAGGAAGAATAAGATTATCGGCCAGCTCCATAAAGGTGTCCAGCACCTGATGAAGCAAGGAAAGATCGATATTTACGAAGGTCTTGGCAGAATCCTGGGCCCTTCCATCTTTTCTCCTATGCCAGGCACCATTTCCGTTGAAATGAACAATGGCAGCGAGAATGAAATGCTGATCCCGAAGAATGTCATCGTATCCACGGGTTCCCGCCCGAGGACGCTCCCTGGGCTCGAAATTGACGGGGTACAGGTGATGACATCTGACGAAGCACTCGAGATGACCAGCATTCCAAAGTCTATTATCATTGTAGGCGGCGGGGTTATCGGCATCGAGTGGGCTTCCATGCTTTCTGATTTCGGATCAGAAGTTACAGTCATCGAGTATGCAGACCGCATCATTCCGACTGAAGATCGGGAAATCTCCAAGGAAATGCAGCGGCTGATGAAGAAAAAAGGCGTCAAATTCGCCGTAAATGCAAAAGTACTTCCTGAAACGCTTCAAAAAGGTGAGGAAGTGAAAATCTCAGCTGAAATCAATGGAGAGCAGAAGGAATTCTCTGCTGAAAAGCTCCTCGTTTCTGTCGGTCGCCAGGCAAATACCGAGGGAATCGGACTGGAAAACACTGAAATTCAGCTTGAAAAAGGCTTTATTTCCGTCAATGAGTATTTCCAGACAAAAGAATCCCATATTTACGCGATCGGCGATGTCATCGGCGGGCTCCAGCTGGCGCATGTTGCCTCTCATGAAGGAATCACTGCAGTGGAGCATATCGCGAATGAAAATCCTTCACCGCTGGACTACAGCCTGATATCGAAATGCATATACAGCTCACCTGAAGCGGCGAGTGTGGGTCTTACAGAGGATGAAGCAAAGGAAAAGGGCCATGAAGTAAAGACAGGGAAATTCTCCTTCCGTGCTATCGGCAAAGCCCTTGTGTTCGGGGAGTCGGACGGCTTCGTTAAAATCGTCGCTGATAAAGAAACAGATGACATACTGGGAGTCCATATGATCGGTCCTCATGTCACAGATATGATATCCGAGGCAGGACTGGCAAAAGTACTGGATGCCACTCCATGGGAAGTGGCCCACACCATCCACCCGCACCCGACACTTTCCGAAGCCATCGGAGAAGCAGCTTTAGCAGTAGACGGAAAAGCTATACACGGCTAGAAAAGCGGAGGCGGCTTGCCCAGAGCCGATAAGCATAAGACGCGCAAGAATAAAAGGCGTTCTTTGCCTTTAATTCTTGGGTGGCTTATGACTCGAGGGGCTAGCGCCCGGAGCTGGACAATAGAAAAGCGGAGGCGGCTTGCCCGCTGTAACTTGGATTTTTTTAGATTACTTACTTCAAAAAAAAGAGCCCAGCGCTCTTGCTACATATTGAATTTGAGGAGGCAAACAAATGGCTGAAAATCGTCATAAAGATTTAGGGTTAAGCGATGAGAGGATATTGGAAATGTATGAAACCATGCTGCTTGCCCGCCGGATTGATGAGCGGATGTGGCTTTTAAACCGTGCAGGCAAAATTCCCTTCGTTATTTCCTGCCAGGGGCAGGAGGCGGCACAGGTAGGCGCTGCTTTTGCCCTTGACACGGATAAGGATTATGTACTGCCATACTATCGCGATATGGGCGTTGTGCTTACATTCGGGATGACGGCAACAGAGCTGATGCTGTCTGGATTTGCAAAAGCTGAAGACCCGAACTCCGGCGGCCGCCAGATGCCAGGGCACTTTGGCCAGAAGAAAAACAGGATCGTAACAGGCTCATCTCCAGTTACAACCCAGGTCCCTCACGCTGTTGGGATTGCCCTTGCAGGAAAGATGGAAGGTAAGGACCTTGTAACCTTCACTACTTTTGGAGAAGGATCCTCCAATCAGGGTGACTTCCATGAAGGCGCAAACTTTGCGGGAGTCCATAAGCTCCCTGTCATCTTCATGTGCGAAAACAATAAGTATGCCATTTCCGTGCCGATTGAAAAGCAGCTGGCATGCGAAAATGTTTCCGACCGTGCTGTCGGCTATGGAATGCCTGGTGTGACTGTTGACGGAAATGATCCGCTTGAGGTCTACAAGGCAGTGAAGGAAGCTGCAGACCGCGGCCGCAGGGGCGAGGGACCTACACTGGTTGAAACTGTTTCGTACAGGCTGACTCCTCATTCATCAGATGATGATGACCGCAGCTACCGCGCACCGGATGAAGTGGCTGAAGCAAAGACAAAAGATCCGATCATCACTTTTGGCGCTTATTTGAAGGAAAATGGCCTCATGAATGATGAGCTGGAAAAAGAAATCAATGACCGTGTCATGAAATTGGTTAATGAAGCAACTGAATATGCAGAAAATGCACCGTATGCCGATCCGGAACATGCGATGAAATATGTCTATGCTGAGAAGTAAGGGGGAAAGAAAATGGCTGTAATTTCTTATATTGATGCCGTAACTATGGCAATACGAGAAGAAATGGAAAGAGACTCAAAAGTATTTGTTCTAGGGGAAGACGTTGGGAAAAAAGGCGGTGTATTCAAAGCCACTCAGGGATTGTACGAAAAATTTGGAGAAGAGCGCGTAATCGATACCCCTCTTGCCGAATCTGCCATTGCAGGTGTCGGAATTGGTGCAGCCATGTACGGAATGCGCCCGATTGCAGAAATGCAATTTGCCGATTTCATCATGCCTGCCGTTAACCAGATTATTTCAGAAGCTGCCAAGATCCGATATCGTTCAAACAATGACTGGAACTGCCCTATGGTCATCCGTGCCCCATATGGCGGGGGAGTCCATGGCGCCCTTTACCACTCACAGTCCGTTGAAGCGGTATTTGCCAACCAGCCAGGTTTGAAGATTGTTATGCCTTCTACACCGTATGATGTAAAAGGTCTTCTGAAGGCGGCGATCCGCGATGAAGATCCTGTCTTGTTTTTCGAACATAAGCGTGCGTACCGCCTGATCAAGGGAGAAGTTCCTGATGATGATTATGTACTGCCAATCGGCAAAGCTGATGTGAAAAGAGAAGGTGAAGACATCACAGTCATCACATACGGCCTATGTGTCCACTTTGCCCTCCAGGCTGCCGAGCGGCTTGCGAAGGACGGCATTTCTGCACATATCCTGGATTTGAGGACTGTCTATCCGCTTGATAAGGAAGCAATCATTGAAGCAGCCTCAAAAACAGGGAAAGTGCTGCTTCTTACAGAAGATAATTTAGAAGGAAGCATCATGAGCGAGGTTTCCGCCATCATCGCAGAAAATTGCCTGTTCGAACTGGATGCGCCAATCAAGCGCCTTGCAGGGCCTGATATCCCGGCAATGCCTTATGCACCAACAATGGAAAAATACTTCATGGTCAACCCTGACAAAGTAGAAAAAGCCATGAGAGAACTCGCTGAGTACTAAGAAAAGCGGAGGCGACTGTTCAGAATTAAGGAACGCAGGCTAAAAACGCCACGTCCTGTGGCAACGCCTGCATGACCCGCGTCCTGCGGGCCCAGCATAAGACGAGCAGGACGGAAGGTTGTTCTTTAACCTTCTGGCCTGATTGGCTTATGACTCGAGCACCTAGGAGCCGGAGCTGGACAGAAGAAAAGCGGAAAAGCCTTGCTCAGCCACGACAAGCTTAAGACGAGCAGAGCGAAAGGTTTGATCTTTAACCTTTTGATCTGCTTGGCTTAAGACCTCGAGGGGCTAGGCTTTGGAGCTGGACAAAAGAAAAACGGAGGGCGCCTGCCCGGGCAGCGCTCCTCCCAAAAAAATATCTATAGCAATGGAGGTTATGCCAGTTGGCTATTGAACAAATTAAAATGCCGCAGCTTGGTGAAAGTGTGACAGAGGGCACCATCTCCAAGTGGCTTGTTTCTGTCGGCGATACAGTAAATAAATATGACCCTTTAGCTGAGGTCATGACAGATAAAGTAAATGCAGAAGTACCATCTTCTTTTTCCGGTGTGATAAAAGAGCTGATTGCCGGAGAGGGAGACACACTCGCAGTCGGTGAAGTGATGCTGACGATTGAAGTCGAAGGCGGGAATACAGACGAGGCAGCGGGAAAAGAGAATTTTAAAACTGAAGAAAAGGCAGCTCCTTCAGAAGCCCAACCTGAGGAAAGCAGCCCGGCAAAGGCAAGATACTCGCCGGCAGTGCTAAAGCTTTCCCAAGAGCACGGCATCGATCTGAACCTGGTGAACGGGACAGGCGCTGGAGGCCGCATCACAAGAAAGGATCTTCAGAAGCTGATTGATTCAGGGAATATCCCTCAGGCAGAGGCAAGGCAGGAAGCTCCTGCAGCCCCTCAGCGGACGCAAGAGCCTGCTGTACAGCCTGCGGCCCAAGCCGAGCCTGCAGCAAAGCAGCAAGCTGCAGCACCGAACGTACCTGTAATGCCTGGTGATATCGAAATCCCTGTAACGGGTGTCAGAAAGGCAATTGCCGCAAATATGCTCCGCAGCAAGCATGAAGCGCCGCATGCGTGGACAATGATGGAAGTGGATGTCACAAACCTTGTCGACTACCGCAACTCCATTAAAAATGAATTCAAAACGAAGGAAGGGTTCAATCTCACTTTCTTTGCATTCTTCGTCAAAGCGGTAGCCCAGGCGCTTAAGGAATATCCTCAGATCAATTCAATGTGGGCTGGCGATAAGATCATCCAGAAAAAAGATATCAATATATCCATTGCAGTTGCAACGGACGATGCGCTGTTTGTACCTGTAATCAAGCATGCTGATGAAAAAACGATCAAAGGCATCGGCCGTGAAATCGCAGAGCTTGCCGGCAAAGTGCGGAGCGGCAAGCTGACTTCGGCAGAAATGCAGGGCGGCACATTCACAGTCAACAATACCGGCTCATTCGGTTCTGTCCAGTCAATGGGCATCATCAACTATCCTCAGGCTGCAATCCTGCAGGTTGAATCGATTGTTAAGCGCCCTGTTGTGATGAATAATGGCATGATTGCGGTCCGGGATATGGTAAACCTTTGTATGTCGCTGGATCACCGTGTCCTTGATGGCCTAGTCTGCGGAAGGTTCCTGCAGAGGGTTAAAGAGATACTGGAAAACACATCAAAAGAAACTACATCTGTTTATTAAGATGAACGACAGCCGCTGCAGTTTAATCAAACTGCAGCGCTTTTTTTAGCTTATCCGAAAAAGGAGAATGTCCTGGTGTCCTTCATTGCCAGTTATCCTCTTGTATACTACAATAATATTAGAAAAATAATTTTGAATATTGGATATTTGATTTCTGAGGGGAGGGAAGCTGCTATCATCAGCAGCGGTATATGAGTTATCAAGAGATGGAAAAGATATCATTTCCCAAAAAAACGCTGGAAGATTGGAAACAGGCAGCAGAGTCCGCGCTAAAAGGAAAGGCTGCAGACGCATTGGGCCGCGTTACATACGAGAATATAAAATTGAAACCGCTTTATTCACCGGAAGATGCTGTCTTGGGCCCCATATCGCAATATCCGGGACAGGAGGATTTCCGCCGCGGCATCGATCCGCTTGGCTACAGCAAGAATGACTGGAAAATTTCTCAGAAGATTTTTGCAGAAACTGCGGAAGAGCTGAAGCAAGAATTAAAACAGGCACTTGAAAAAGGGCAGAATGCGATTGTCCTTCCGATAGAGGAAATCTTCCTTGAAAGCCTGCCTGAAATACTGGATGGAGCTCACAGTGAATATCCGTTTGCCATCAATGCCAAAGATGGACAATCCAGAGCACTTGCTGTCCTGGAAGATCTTCCGGAAAGCAAGAACATATACGGATATATTGGGAGGGACCCGCTTGCCGAAGCAGCATCAAATGGTCTCCCTGCCGGCCAAAATACAGAAGGACTATATGATGACTGGGCTGCAACTTTAGAAAAAGCGGCTGCTGAAATGCCGCAGCTTAAGACGATCCTTGCAGATGCAGTTCCTTACCACAACGGGGGAGCCCACGCCGCCCTTGAATTGGCAGCAGCCGCGGCTGCTGCGACAGAGCATGTAAGCAGACTTCTGGACCGTAATTTTTCCTTGGAGGATATTTTAACAAAATTGGTGTTCAGCTTTGCATCCGGCGGCAACTTCTTTATGGAAATTGCCAAGCTGCGGGCCGCAAGGATTATTTGGGGGAAAATCGCTGCTGCCTACGGAGCCCCAAAAGACCTGCAAAAAATGGTCATTGCAGCAGAAACATCTTATTTTACAAAAACGATGGCAGATCCTTTTGTGAATTTGCTGCGAACAGGGAATGAAGCATTTGCAGCGGTGATCGGAGGAGTCCAGTACCTGCAGGTGGGCGCATTCGATGAAGCTTTAGGAGTCAATAGATCCTCTTCACAGCGGCTTGCCCGCAATATACAGCTGCTTCTCCGTGAAGAGGCGCATCTCCTGAAGGTAGCAGATCCTTCAGGCGGATCCTGGTATATTGAGAGCCTTACCAATGAGCTGGCAGAGGAAGCCTGGAACCTTTTCCTTAAAATCGAATCTTTCGGCGGCATGGCTGATGCACTGGAGCAGGGGTGGATCCAGGAACAGGCGAGAGAGGTCCTGGGGAAAAAGAAGCATGATGCCGAGACCAGGAAGAAAAGTATAATAGGCACAAACGTCTATGCTAATCTGGAGGATAAGCTGCCAGACCAGGCTGGCCGCCCTGAAGAGATGCCGTCCCGGGGCTGGACAATCGAGCCGATTCACCAGGAAAGGCTTTCGGAGACATTCGAGAATCTCAGGAGAAAGGCCCAGGAATTGGGCCGCGGGGGCAGCCGGCTGAAGGCGGGGCTGATTTCGCTGGGCGAATTGAAGGAGCATAAAGCAAGAACCGATTTTGCTGCCGGCTTTTTCGCGGCAGGGGGGATTGCTGCTGTTAAAAGCGCAGATGTCCTTGGATTGCCGGATGCGGATGAACTTCAGGAAAGCGAATACACCTGCTATTGCATATGCGGGACCAATCAGCAGTATGAGTCGGAAGGGAAACAGCTGCTAAAAGATATAAAACAAAAGCATCCCAACTCGCCTGTTTACCTGGCGGGGCTTCCAGATTCGCCGGCGGACGAATGGAAAGAGCTTGGGATTTTTGACTTCATAACCGCTAAAAGCAATGTCACTAAGATCCTTACAAAGCTTTTAGAAGAAACAGAGGTGAAGATGAATGGCTAACAAACCGGATTTCAAGAACATCAATTTATTCGGAAGCAGCCAAGAGGATGCGGAAAGTTCCTGGAAGCTGGAGGCTGGCAGGCTGGCTGGAGGAGATGCGGGCAGCCTGCGGTTCGAGACCAACGAGCATATTCCGGTCAAGCCGCTGTATACCGGATCGGATATTAAAGGACTGGACCATCTGGATGATAAGCCCGGGCTTCCGCCGTATACCAGGGGCCCTTATGCGACCATGTATGTCAACAGGCCGTGGACGGTCCGCCAGTATGCGGGCTTTTCCACGGCAGAAGAAAGCAATCAGTTTTACCGCAGGAATCTGGCCATGGGGCAAAAAGGATTATCGGTCGCCTTTGACCTGGCTACACACCGCGGCTATGATTCTGACCATCCGCGCGTAGTAGGGGATGTTGGAAAAGCAGGGGTGGCCATCGACTCAATCATAGACATGAAGACCCTTTTTGACGGGATTCCCCTTGACCAGATGTCCGTGTCGATGACCATGAACGGTGCTGTCCTGCCTGTTATGGCATTTTTTATTGTCACGGCTGAGGAGCAGGGTGTGAGCCAGGAAAAGCTTTCCGGCACGATTCAAAACGACATCCTGAAGGAATATATGGTCCGCAATACATATATCTATCCGCCTGACATGTCGATGAAGATCATTGCCGATATCTTTGAATATACCTCGCAATATATGCCAAAGTTTAATTCTATCAGTATTTCAGGCTATCATATGCAGGAGGCGGGGGCGCCTGCAGACATTGAGCTCGCCTATACTCTTGCAGACGGGCTTGAATATGTCAGGACTGGGCTGAAGGCCGGAATTGATATTGATTCTTTTGCACCGAGGCTCTCTTTCTTTTGGGCGATTGGGATGAATTACTTTATGGAAGTGGCAAAAATGCGGGCGGCAAGGTACATCTGGGCAAAAATGATGAAATCCTTCGAGCCGAAGAATCCAAAATCCATGGCGCTGCGGACGCATTCCCAGACCTCGGGATGGAGCCTCACAGAGCAGGATCCATTCAATAACGTCACAAGGACACTGATAGAAGCACATGCTGCTGCAATGGGCCATACCCAGTCACTGCATACGAATGCTTTGGATGAAGCCATCGCACTGCCGACTGATTTTTCCGCAAGGATAGCGCGCAATACCCAGCTGTATCTGCAGGAAGAGACAGGCATCACGGACGTGATCGATCCCTGGGGAGGATCTTATTATGTGGAATCATTGACTAATGAGCTGATCCAAAAGGCATGGCAGCATATAGAAGAAATCGAGAACCTGGGGGGGATGGCCAAAGCGATTGAAACGGGGCTGCCGAAAATGAGGATTGAAGAAGCGGCTGCCAGGAGGCAGGCCCAGATCGACAGCAGGAAAGAAACAATCGTCGGGGTCAATAAATACAGGCTTGAAAAAGAAGAGCCGATTGAGATACTGGATATTGATAATACAGCTGTAAGGCTTAAACAATTAGAAAAGCTGGAAAAGCTGAAAAGCACGAGGGATGGGGAAAAAGCAGACGAGGCACTCGAAGCCCTCGCAAAAGCCGCCGAGACCGGAGAGGGGAACCTGCTGGATCTTGCAGTGAAGGCTGCCAGGGCGAGAGCGACCCTCGGGGAGATTTCTTTTGCGATTGAAAAATCAGCAAGGCGCCATAAAGCAGTCATCCGCTCCATCAGCGGCGTATACAGTTCTGCTTTTACGAATGAAGAAGAAATTGCCGAGGTGAAGAGCCTTACGGACGGATTCCTGGAAGATGAAGGAAGGCGCCCGAGGATCCTTATTGCAAAAATGGGACAGGACGGCCATGACAGGGGAGCGAAGGTAATTGCCACAGCGTTCGCAGACCTGGGCTTTGATGTGGATATCGGCCCCCTTTTTCAGACCCCGGCTGAAACGGCTCTCCAGGCGGTTGAGAATGATGTCCACGTTATTGGCATGAGTTCGCTTGCAGCAGGCCATAAAACGCTTCTTCCCCAGCTGGTTGAAGAGCTTAAAAAGCTGGGCAGGGAGGATATCCTCGTCATTATCGGGGGAGTTATACCAGCCCAGGACTATCAATATTTATATGATAACGGGGCCTCCGCCATTTTTGGGCCCGGGACGGTCATTCCTGCTGCTGCCCAAAAGGTCGTGCAGGAGATATACAGAAAGCTTGGCTATGAGGAAGTGGCGGAATAATGAAAGACAAAAAGCCGGAATGGCATGATGGCGGGCCTCCTGACCTTTTCTACACTTCAATTCGTGAGGGCAAAGAGGCAGAAGCACCTTCCTCTTTTGTGCAGAAAGGTCCCAAATTCCGCAAAAGGAAGACGGAAGATCTGTCGGTGGATGAACTGAAGAATGGGATCCTTTCAGGAAACAGAAGCTTCCTGGCGAAAGCGATCACGCTGGTTGAAAGCAATGCAGAGCGCCACTTCAGGGTTGCCCAGGAACTGCTGCAGGAGGTCCTTCCCCACACCGGTGATTCAATCAGGATCGGCATAACCGGAGTGCCCGGCGCAGGAAAGAGCACCTTTATAGAAGCGTTCGGAAGCCTTCTGTGCGGGCAAGGGCATACAGTGGCAGTGCTTGCGGTCGATCCGAGCTCCAGCATAAGCGGCGGCAGCATTCTTGGCGATAAAACACGGATGGAGAATCTCTCTAGAAATCCGAATGCCTTTATCAGGCCCTCTGCTGCGGGGGGAAAGCTCGGCGGCGTGCACCGGAAGACGAGGGAGACGATGCTTCTATGTGAGGCTGCAGGCTATGATGTCATCATCGTTGAAACAGTCGGGGTCGGGCAGAGCGAAATCATTGTCAGGGAAATGGTCGATTTTTTTATGCTGCTCGTCCTGACAGGGGCCGGTGATGAACTTCAAGGAATGAAAAAAGGGATCATGGAGATTGCAGATGCCATCATCGTCAACAAAGCAGACGGTTCCAACGAGTCCCAGGCATTGAAGACAAGAGAGGAATATTCGCGTATTGTCCATTTCCTCCAGCCGGCGACAAAGGGCTGGGAAACGAAGGCGCATGCCTGCTCCGCACTGACGGGGAAAGGCATCATGGAAATATGGGAAGAGATTGAAAGCTTTAAGGACACTGCCTCCCGATCCGGAGTGTTCAGTGGGAGAAGGCGGGAACAGACGAAGGACTGGATCAGCAGCATGATAATGGATCAGCTCCAGTACAGCTTCTTCCAGCACCCTGAGGTCAAAAAAGACCTGCCGCGGATGGAAAATGAAGTCATCTCGGGAGGAAGGACGGTCGCTTCTGCCGTCGAGCATTTATTTACCCTTTTTAAAGAGATGCAGAAATAAAAAAAGCGGCCGGTGTTCAACGGAACACCGGCCATATCTAGGGAGTTTAGGGGTATGGATCTAGCTGTACTGTTATCATTCCCCAATATATGGCTAATAAACTCTATTTTAGAATTTTAATGGATTTTTTTGGCGGCTTCCATTCTTATCTGCTGCAGATGCCAGCGTCTGTGAGTGATATACATTGAAAAAGGTGCCTTGAAATTGCTATTATTAGAGCAGAGATGAATTTAACTTTTACATGAGGGGCGATAAAAAATGAATATGGACTTTAACTTGTTTATGAATGATGTTGTGCGCCAGGCCCGCCAGGAGATAGTGGCAGCCGGATATACAGAGCTTACCACTCCGGAGGAAGTCGATGATGCGCTGTCCCAGAAAGGCACAACGCTTGTAATGGTCAATTCTGTCTGCGGCTGTGCCGGGGGAATTGCCCGTCCTGCAGCGGCTCACTCGCTGCACTATGATAAGCGCCCTGATCAGCTTGTGACTGTTTTTGCCGGGCAGGACAAGGAAGCCACAGAAAAGGCGCGTTCCTACTTCACCGGTTTCCCTCCATCTTCACCATCCTTCGCACTTATGAAGGACGGAGAAATCATCACAATGGTGGAGCGGCACGAAATCGAAGGGCACGAGCCAATGCAGGTAGTCCAAAAGCTCCAGGATGCTTTTGATAAACATTGTGAAGAAGTTTAAATACTATACAGAAAAATCCCCTGCGGCCTGCAGGGGATTTTTTTCTGCAGAAGACGAAAAACCTGCTTTCTGGCTGAAAGAATCTATAAATCTCTATTAAAATAATATTAATAAAACCTAAAAAATATATTTATATTTAATTATATTATTGCATAAATATTAATATGTGTTAAAATTCATTGTAGTGAATTTTTATTAACTTAGTGTTTTTACTTGTAATAACAGGATTGAACACTATAAAATACTACTAATTATGAAAATAATTAATTTTCTAAAAATTATAGGAGGAAAGTAAAATGAAGAAAAGTATGTTACTGTTTTTGATCAGTATATTGGCAGCCGGAATTCTGGCCGCCTGCGGAGCGAGTGAAGAACCGGCTTCAAGCGGAGGGGAAGCAGGCGGATCAGACGATGAAAAAGTGCTGATCATGGGAACTTCTGCAGATTATCCGCCATTCGAATACATCGATACAGCTAAAGGCGATGACATCATCGGCTTTGATGTAGATTTGGCGAATGCATTGGCAGATAAGCTTGGCTATAAAGTCCAGGTTGAGGACATTGAATTCAGCGGACTGGTGCAGGCTCTGAAATCCGGCCAGGTCGATATTGTTTTAGCTGGAATGTCTCCGACTGAAGACCGCAAAAAGAATGTTGACTTTACAGATATCTATTACACTGCAAGACATATGATTGTAACCAAAAAGGACAGCGGAATTGAAAAACTTGAGGATCTGAAAGGCAAGACGGTCGGCGTCCAGCTGGGTTCCATCCAGGAAGGGAAAGCCAACGATATTGCGGAAGAAATCGATATTAAAGTTGAAAACCGCAACCGTATCCCTGAGATTGTTCAGGAGCTGATGACCGGCCGCTTTGATGCTGCCATCATTGAAGATACTGTAGCGACGGGCTATTTTGAATCAAATGAAGATTTGAATGGATTTGTCATTGACGATGAGGAGGAGCTTGGATCTGCAATCGCACTTCCTAAGGACAGCGAACTGACAGACGACTTCAACAAAGCGCTGCAGGAATTGAAGGACAGCGGCGAGCTTGAAGAACTGGTACTGAAATGGTTTGGCGGGGAAGAGTAATTTGAGCCTGATGTTCAGCAGGGAATCCTGCTGGACATTTTGCATCCGCCGGAATGGACATGCAGCCTGGTCATAAGCAGGCTGCCATTGAATTGGCCTCAGAAAGAGAGGAATGATACAGGTTATGAATTTGGATTTTGCTCAATTTATCCCGTCAATGCCATATATATTAAAAGGGATCGGCGTCACCCTGCAAATTGTGCTTCTTGCGGGTCTTCTTGGTTTCGCACTTGGAATCATACTTGCTTTATTTAAAATAAGCTCCTTGAAGTATTTGGGCTGGCTTGCGGATGCGTATACATCCATCTTCAGGGGAACACCGCTGGTGCTTCAATTGATGCTCATCTATTACGGGTCTCCCCAGATCATCGGCTTTCAAATAGAGCCGTATGCTGCTGCAGTGCTGTCTTTCGGACTCAATTCCGCAGCGTATATATCTGAGGTGATCAGAGCCGGGATACTGGCGGTGGACAAGGGGCAGCGGGAAGCATCAATGGCCCTTGGGATTCCTTATAAGAAAATGATGTGGGACATCATCCTCCCCCAGGCTTTAAAAAACATCCTTCCTGCCCTGATGAATGAATTCATCACGCTTACGAAGGAATCAGCGATCGTTACAACAATAGGGGTTATGGATATTATGCGCCGTTCCTATCAGGTAGGCGCACAGAAATATTCCTTTTTTGAGCCTCTTCTGATTGCGGGCCTGATTTATTATTTGATGGTCATAACCTTGACAATCATCGGCAAAGCGGTTGAAAGGAGGATGAGGCGAAGTGATTAAGGTAGAAAATCTGCATAAGAATTTCGGCAGTCTGGAGGTGCTGAAAGGAATCAGCACCACGGTTCATGATGGTGAAGTGGTAGCGGTCATCGGACCTTCAGGCTCAGGGAAATCTACTTTCCTGCGCTGTCTGAATCTGCTGGAGCAGCCGACGGACGGCCGGATATTCATCGGCAAAGAGGAAATTACCGGACAAAAAGCGGATATTATGAGAGTGAGGCAGGAAGTCGGGATGGTTTTTCAGCATTTCCACCTGTTTCCGCATAAGACGGCCCTTGAGAACCTGACATATGCTCCGATGAAGGTGAAGGGAATTTCCAAGCAGGAAGCTGAAAAGATCGGCCAGGAGCTTTTGCAGAAAGTCGGCCTTTCCGAGAAAGCGAATGAATACCCGAACAGGCTGTCGGGAGGGCAAAAGCAGAGGGTGGCGATTGCCAGGGCATTGGCTATGCAGCCGGACATGATGCTGTTTGACGAACCGACATCTGCGCTTGATCCCGAGATGGTCAAAGAAGTGCTGGACGTCATGAAATCACTTGCCCACAGCGGCATGACAATGGTAATCGTCACCCATGAAATGGGCTTTGCCAAGGAAGTGGCAGACCGTGTCCTCTTTCTGGACGGAGGTGTCCTGGTAGAGGACTCGCCGCCGGAGGAATTTTTCTCCAGCCCGAAGAGTCTAAGGGCAAGGGATTTCTTGCAAAAAGTGCTTTAAATCGTATAATTAGGAAGAAGATGGTCCAGGATCATCTTCTTTTTCAATTGGCCCGATTTTCCCCGCTGCATTCTGGGGTCGGGTCTGCATAAGACTGTATAAGGCTTTTCAAGGGTTGATAATATCCGATGAATGGCTGCACATGTATAGGAGTGCATGATATGAAATTCAGGATAGGTTACCGAACAATTAAAACAGCTGCCGGGACGGCGGTTTCCATTATCATTGCACAAATGCTTGGGCTCAATAATTTTGTATCTGCAGGGATTTTGACAATCTTATGCATCCAGGTAACTAAAAAAAGGTCGCTTACAGCTTCCTGGGCCAGATTCCTGGCGTGTCTGCTCGCCATGGTATTTTCAACCGTATTTTTTGAAGGCATCGCTTACCATCCGGCTGTCATCGGTCTGCTGCTGTTATTCTTCATCCCTACGGCTGTGCTGCTGAAGGCAAGTGAAGGTGTGGTATCCAGCAGTGTCATCACCTTGCATATTTATTCTGCCGGCCAGGTTACCGGGGGCCTGCTGTTGAATGAACTTGGAATCATTACGGTCGGGATCGGAGTGGCTCTGCTGGCGAATTTATATATGCCGAGCCTGGACAGGAAGCTGGAAGAATATCAGCTTCAAATTGAGGACAATTTTAAGAAGATCTTTGATGAAATCATCAACTACCTTCGCACGAATGAAAGTGACTGGGACGGCAGGGAGATCACAGATACAGAGCGGCTGATTTCGGAAGCAAAGACCCTGGCTTTCAGGGATGTTGAGAATCATTTTCTCCGCAATGAAAATTCCTACTATCATTATTTCAAAATGAGGGAAAAGCAATTTGAAATCATTGAAAGGGTCTTGCCGACCGTTACATCAATCAGCCTTACTGTGGAGCAGGGAGAGATCGTCGCTGATTTCATCCAGGAGCTTTCAGATAATATCCATCCCGGCAATACAGCGATTGTGTATCTGGAAAAGCTGCTGAGGATGAAGCTTTCTTTTGAAGAGAGCGATCTCCCGAAAACCAGGGAAGAGTTTGAAGCACGTGCCTCACTTCTGCATTTTGTCAAAGAAATGGAACAATATCTGGTCATTAAAAGCTCGTTCAAAGGATTGAAAAAAGTGAAAAGCGCATAATACAGTGCCTGCCGGCAGAAGCTATTCAAAAATGAATACAGGCTGGTGAAATGGATGCTTAAAATGCTTTCAGTCCTTGCGCTTTCCTTTTCTCTTTCTCCCATCTGGCCGATTGGCCCCAATCCGCTTCCAGGGGATCCTTTCGTCATCATTAATAAACAAACGAATGAGCTTGCGCTTGTAGATGAAAACAGGGTCCAGACAGTCATAAGCGCTGCCACTGGGAAGACGGCGGATTTGACGCCCGAGGGGCTTTTTACAGTAACGGTCAAGGCGAAGGAGCCCTATTACAGAAGAAAAAACATACCTGGCGGTTCCCCCGACAATCCGCTCGGAACCAGATGGATCGGCTTTGACGCTGAGGAGACGGACGGGCGCATTTACGGGATACACGGCACAAATGAGCCAGGATCCATCGGCAAATATGTATCCTCCGGCTGTGTCCGCATGCAGAATGAAGCCATCGAATCCCTGTTCGAACTCATTCCGATCGGCACTAAGATCTTGGTCGTATCAACCGGCCAGAGCTTTGAAGAGCTCGGAAAAGAATACGGAGCTATCAGCGAGCTGAATACAATATGGCCATATAAGCAGTAAAATACTTAAAATTGAGCGCCAGCGAAGAGGAGACCAAGCGCCGGCCCCGGGGAAAGCGAAGTGCCTGGAACGGAATTCTCATTACCAAAAGAAATCATGGTAAAGCTCAAATTTCAATCTATCTATAATTTGAAAGGACCGCCATAAGGCGATCCTTTTTTACGTTCTATAAAAACATGGCTGCCCCAACGGCAAGGGTGGATGCGAGCATGGCGAAAATCATTAAATAAACGATGATCTTGCGGAAATTTTTATTAGACAAGCAGGATCCCCTCCTTCTG
The DNA here is from genome assembly GCF_984799205.1 of Bacillus sp. SRL543. Lineage (NCBI taxonomy): Bacteria > Bacillati > Bacillota > Bacilli > Caryophanales > Bacillaceae > Bacillus > Bacillus sp. SRL543. The sequence goes on along the minus strand of NZ_OZ481794.1, from coordinate 3,335,149 downwards.
ACATTCTAATCTACTTCTCTATTCTACTAAGAAAATTCAAAATGAACAACCGCTCAATATTTGAAGGATTTTCGACATTTTTATCGAATATTAAGAGTATTATGCAAGCGGGGGGTACATAAATGATTAATAAAGTGGATCATATCGGAATCGCTGTCCTTTCGCTTGACAGTGCCCTTCCGTTTTATACAGACGTGCTCGGCCTCGAGCTGCTTGGCGTGGAGGATGTCGAATCTGAGCAGGTAAGGGTGGCATTCCTTCATGCGGGAAACGCAAAGCTTGAGCTTCTCGAGCCTCTTGGTGAAGGAAGCCCTATAGCGCAATTCATTGAGAAGCGGGGCGAAGGTATCCATCATATTGCACTGGGTGTGGACTCTATCAATGAAAGGATAGCAGAGATAAAAGAAAAAGGCATCAGAATGATTAATGATGAAGCAAAGAAAGGCGCGGGCGGTGCGAAGGTGGCATTTATCCATCCAAAGTCATCCGGGAGCGTACTTTATGAATTCTGCGAGAAGAAAGGACTGGAAGAAGCATGACGGACATCTATGAAAAAATCAATGAGCTGTACGACCGGCGCCGGGAGGTGGAACTGGGCGGGGGCGACGAGCGGATAGAGAAGCAGCATGAGAAAGGGAAGCTTACAGCCAGGGAGCGGATCGGCCTCCTGCTGGATGAAGGCACTTTTGTGGAGCTTAATCCCTTTATTGAGCACAGATCGACTGACTTCGGCCTTGACAGGGCAAAGGGGCCGGGAGACGGGGTTGTTACCGGTTACGGAAAGGTAAACGGCCGGCCTGTCTATTTATTCTCCCAGGACTTCACCGTCTTTGGCGGTGCGCTTGGCGAGATGCACGCAAAGAAAATCGCAAATGTCATGGATCTGGCTGCCAAAAACGGCGCTCCCTTCATCGGGCTGAACGATTCAGGAGGGGCAAGGATCCAGGAAGGGGTTGTGTCGCTTGACGGCTATGGCCACATTTTCTACCGCAACAGCATTTATTCCGGCGTGATTCCGCAGCTCTCTGTCATTATGGGCCCGTGTGCAGGCGGGGCCGTTTATTCGCCAGCCATAACAGACTTTGTTTTTATGGTCGAAAAAACGAGCCAAATGTTCATTACCGGCCCGAAAGTGATTGAGACCGTCACAGGCGAAAAGATTTCTTCAGAAGACCTTGGCGGTGCAGAGGTACATAATTCAATAAGCGGCAATGCCCACTTCATGGGCGGGTCAGAAGAGGAAGTCCTTCAGCAGGTAAGAAGGCTTCTCAGCTATCTTCCCCAGAACAGCGAGGAAAAGCCGCCGCGGCTTTCAGCGGATGGAGAGGACGATTACCGGCCTGATCTGACTGACTGCATCCCATTTGACAGCCTGAGGCCTTATGATGTCCGGAAAGTAGTGGAACAGATTGTGGATGAAGGCTCGTTCATGGAGGTCCAGCAGGATTTTGCCAGGAATATCGTTGTCGGGCTGGCGAGGATTAAAGGCGAATCAGTCGGTCTTGTCTGCAATCAGCCCAAGGTAATGGCAGGCGGGCTTGATATTGATTCTTCCGATAAGGCTTCAAGATTTATCCGCTTCTGCGATTCCTTCAATATTCCGCTCATCACCTTTGAAGATGTAACCGGTTTCTTCCCGGGCATCAAGCAGGAGCATGGAGGGATCATCAGGCATGGGGCCAAGATCCTTTATGCCTATTCGGAGGCGACTGTTCCGAAGCTGACCGTTATCCTCCGTAAAGCATACGGCGGCGCCTATGTTGCCCTCAACAGCAAATCCATCGGCGCTGACCTTGTGTTTGCCTGGCCAAATGCTGAAATTGCGGTCATGGGCCCTCAAGGGGCAGCCAATATCATTTTTGCGCGCGAAATACAGGGCAGCAGCAATCCTGAGGCTGTCCGGGAGCAGAAAATCGAAGAATACCGCGAAAAGTTCGCCAATCCTTATGTGGCTGCCAGCCGCGGCATGGTGGATGATGTCATTGATCCCCGGGAAACGAGGGTGAAAATTATTCAGTCACTTGAGATGCTCCGGAACAAAAAGGAGTCGCGGCCGGCCAAAAAGCATGGGAATATCCCGCTGTAAATATAATGATTGGAGGGGCTTCCGGCCCTTCCTTTTTTCATGCGCTGCCAGTTTCCCGGGCTTCCCCGCATACAGGCTCTCTGTTTGCTGTTAAAGAGTGTGAGCGGTATACTAGTTTTGTACGCATACATATTGGAGGTTTTAAAAATATGATTAATCAGGAGCGTTTATTAAATGAATTCCTGGAGCTTGTCCAGGTGGATTCTGAAACAAAGCATGAAGCAGAAATCGCTAAGGTCCTGAAGAAGAAATTCTCTGATTTGGGAGTCGATGTTTTTGAGGACGATACGACTGCTGAAACAGGCCATGGAGCAGGAAATCTCATCTGCACGCTGGAAGGCACAAAAGAAGGCGTTGATACCATTTATTTTACTTCCCATATGGATACTGTCGTTCCCGGTAAAGGCATCAAGCCATCTGTTGAGGACGGATATGTGGTGACAGACGGAACTACCATCCTGGGCGCCGATGATAAAGCGGGCCTTGCCGTTATGCTTGAGGTAGTCAGGGTTCTCAAAGAGCAGAACATCGGGCATGGCACCATCCAGTTCATCATCACAGCAGGCGAAGAGTCAGGGCTGGTCGGAGCGAAGGCGCTTGACCGTTCCCTTGTAAAAGCTAAGTTCGGCTATGCGCTCGACAGCGACGGCAAGGTTGGGAATATTATTGTAGCAGCGCCGACACAGGCGAAGGTGAAAGCTGTCATCCAAGGCAAAACAGCTCATGCCGGTGTGGCCCCTGAGAAAGGCGTTTCTGCCATCACCATCGCGGCAAAAGCAGTGGCTCGCATGCCGCTTGGACGCATTGATGAGGAAACGACTGCCAATATCGGCAGATTCGAAGGCGGCCAGCAGACAAATATCGTTTGCGACCGTGTCGACATCCTGGCCGAAGCCCGTTCCCTTATTGGCGAAAAGATGGAAGCGCAGGCAGCCAAGATGAAAGAAGCGTTCGAAAGCGCAGCAGAAGAAATGGGCGGCAAAGCCGATGTTGAAATCCAGGTCATGTATCCTGGCTTCAAGTATGGAGCAGGGGATCATGTAGTTGAAGTAGCGAAGAAAGCTGCAGCAAAAATCGGCCGCAGCAGCGAACTTCTTCATAGCGGCGGAGGCAGTGATGCGAATGTGATTGCCGGATTCGGCATCCCGACAGTCAATCTGGCCGTTGGCTATGAAGAGATTCATACAACCAATGAGCGCATGCCGGTTGAAGAGCTGAACAAGCTTGGGGAAATGGTTGTAGCCATTATCAACGAAGTATCTGGAAATGAATGATTATCAGCGAGAGGGCCTGCGGGTTCTCTCTTTTTTCTTTTTATCAGGAGGACTTTGTACACAGTTAATCACCGGATCCGTAAAAAATATGGTATATTTGTAATAGATATACATAGCGCCAGGTTAGCGGACGGAGGGACTAAAGTGATGGATGATAATAAAAAAATGATTGTGTTTCAGGTAGGCAGAGAAGAATATGCTATTCCGATTGAATTTGTGATTTCAATCGAAAAGGCGGAGGGCATCACACCGATCCCCCATCTCCCAGCATATGTGAAGGGGATTTCAAAGGTAAGGGGAGAATTAATTCCTGTTATCGATTTCGAACATATTCTCTATGACCGCAGTCAGGCAGAATCTGATGCTGCCAGGATGATCGTGCTGCAGACAGAAGAGCTTTCTCTTGGCGCTTCGGTAGCCGACGCTAAGGAAATACTTGACATGCCGAAAGAAGCCATTAAAGAGCTGGGGCTCGCTGCTTATCAGAAAACCACCTACTTCAGCGGAGTGGCAGCCTTGGGCAGCCGGCTCATCACAATCATCGATCCTCTCAGGCTGGTACAAGCGCTTGAAGGAATCCGCGAAATCAAAGAGTTCATGAAAGACAGGAAAGAAGAAGCTGTCTAAAGCTTTTTCAGATCCGGGGCCTGCCGCCCGCTGCAGGCCCTTTTGCTTTCTTCGCCTTGGGTGCATAAATTTGTTAAAATAAAGCTATCATTCAGGCAGGGAAGTGCAGAGGCATGAGAGAATTATATCCAAAGAATGGGCGGGTCATTTTGCATGTCGATATGAACAGCTTTTATGCTTCAGTCGAGATGGCCTATGATCCCGAGCTGAAAGGGAAGCCTCTGGCGATTGCCGGAAACGCAGAAGAGCGAAGGGGAATAATCGTCACATGCAGCTATGAAGCCAGAAAGTTCGGTGTCAGGACAACAATGCCGTTGTGGGAAGCAAAAAAACTGTGCCCGCAGCTGATCGTGAAGAAGCCGAACTTCGAACGGTACCGGGCGGCCTCTATGGGAATGTTCAATATCCTCGGCCAATACTCCGCCCTTGTTGAGCCTGTTTCCATCGATGAAGGCTATGTCGATATTACAGAGAGCTATGAATATGGAGCTCCTCTTGAGATTGCAGAGAGCATACAGAAGCAGATACTCGATCAGCTTGATCTGCCCTGCAGCATAGGGGTGGCTCCTAATAAATTTCTTGCCAAAATGGCTTCGGATATGAAGAAGCCGATGGGCATCACTGTGCTTCGGAAACGGGATATCAAACATAGACTATGGCCGATGCCTGTGGAGGAGATGCATGGAGTCGGCAAAAAGACAGGCGAGAAGCTGCGCACCCTTCAAATTAAGACAATCGGCGGCCTTGCCGGAGCAAATGAGCTGCAGCTGAAAGGGCTGCTCGGCATCAATGGACCGCGCCTGAAAGAGAGGGCGAACGGGATCGACCGCAGGCCGGTAGACCCCGAGTCAGCTGCCGAGTTCAAAAGCGTCGGCAATTCAACTACGCTCCCAAGGGATGTGTCCAATCAGAAGGAGCTCCTAAAGGTGCTTGATATGCTGTCGGAAAAGGTATCCGCCCGCCTGAAGAAAAAGAAGGTATATACTTCGGCGCTCGGAATCACCATCCGCTACAAAGACAGAAAGACCATAACAAGGAGCCGGAAGCTGGATAACCCTGTCAGCTTAAAGGATGATCTGGCTGCTCTCAGCCGCGGGCTGTTCATCAAGCACTGGAATGGAGATCCGGTCCGCCTCCTCGGGGTTACGGCCCAGGAACTTGTGGAGCAGGACCAGGCCGTCCGCCAGCTTGATATATTTTCTTATGAAAAAGAGGCCAGGAAAGAGCCGCTTTTCAAAACCCTGGCCGATCTCCGGAGTAAATTCGGTGATAAGATCATAGGTGCTGCCGGCGATGAAGCTGACAAACCTGTAATCGGGACAGATACCAGCTTCAATAAGGATTTCCTCCACGGTGCAGGAAAACGCCAAATCCATCATCCAAATCAAAAAGATCAGGAATAATGTTTATAAAAGGAATGGAACGTCAAACTAAGAAGGGAAAGTCCAAGTTTGATTAGTTGCATTCCTTTTGCCGTTTTGAGACATTATTATTATTGGCAGCAGCCTTGGTGGGCATGCCAGAAGTAGAAACCAGCTTCAGGAGCAGAAAGGGAGATTGATATGGCTAAACAGGAAATAGGAGTCATCGGACTTGCCGTTATGGGAAAAAACCTTGCCTGGAACATTGAAAGCAGGGGATATGCTGTTTCTGTCTATAATAGATCATCTGAAAAAACGGAAGAAATGCTCAAAGAATCCGAAGGGAAGAACATTATTGGAACCTACTCGGTCGAGGAGTTTGTCAATTCCCTTGAAAAACCGCGGAAAATTATGCTGATGGTTAAAGCTGGCGGCCCTACGGACGCAACGATCGATCAGCTTAAGCCTTATCTGGAAAAAGGCAATATACTGATAGATGGCGGAAATACCTTTTTCGCAGATACCCAGCGGCGGAATAAAGAACTGAGCGAACTCGGCATCCATTTTATCGGAACCGGGGTGTCCGGGGGAGAAGAGGGCGCGCTGAAAGGGCCGTCCATCATGCCGGGCGGGCAAAAGGAAGCTTATGACCTCGTCGCACCGATTTTCAAGGATATTTCTGCAAAAGTGAATGGCGAGCCGTGTACAACGTACATAGGACCGGACGGGGCTGGACATTATGTCAAGATGGTCCATAATGGGATCGAGTATGGAGACATGCAGCTGATCTCCGAATCTTATTTCCTTCTTAAAAATGTACTTGGCTTGTCGGCAGAAGAGCTGCACACCGTCTTTGCAGACTGGAATAAGGGCGAACTCGACAGCTATCTGATTGAAATTACAGCAGATATTTTTACGAAAAAGGATGAGGAAACAGGCAAGCCGCTCGTGGATGTGATTCTCGATACAGCCGGCCAAAAGGGCACAGGGAAATGGACAAGCCAAAGTGCTCTTGATTTAGGTGTCCCGCTTCCAATTATCACTGAGTCCGTCTTTGCACGCTTCCTTTCGGCCATGAAAGAGGAGCGCGTCCATGCGAGCAAGCTTCTGAAGGGACCTGAAGCGAAGGGCTTTGAAGGAGACAGGGAAGCGTTCATTGAATCTGTCCGCAAAGCTTTATACATGAGCAAAATCTGTTCCTATGCACAGGGATTTGCCCAAATGCGGGCGGCTTCCGATGAATACAGCTGGGATTTGAAATATGGCGATATCGCGATGATCTTCCGCGGAGGCTGCATCATCCGGGCCCAGTTCCTGCAGAAAATCAAAGAAGCGTATGACAGTGACCCTGGGCTTAAGAATCTTTTGCTTGACCCGTATTTCAAGGAGATCGCCGAAAGCTACCAGGCGGCCCTGCGGGATATCATCAGCTCTGCCGTCCAGAACGGGATTCCGGTGCCATGCTTCTCAGCGGCGCTTTCTTACTATGACAGCTACCGGACGGAAACCCTGCCGGCCAATCTGCTACAGGCACAGCGGGATTATTTTGGTGCCCATACGTATCAGCGCACCGACAAAGAAGGAACCTTCCATACAAACTGGATTTAACTTTATATGCGGGAAGCCGTCTGAACCAGGCGGCTTTTTGAATGCAGAAGAACCCCTCCGGAAAACCGGAGGGGTTCTTCTGTTCTTTGGAGTTATATGCAGGATGCGGCCTGTGCAGCCGCCTCCGCATTTCGTATTGTCCAGCTCCGGTGGCTAGAGCCTCGAGTCATAAGCCGATCAGGCCAGAAGGTTAAAGAACAACCTTCCGTCCTGCTCGTCTTATGCTAGTCGGCTCTGGGCAAGCCGCCTCCGCATTTCTTTTAGCAATTATCAACGTCTAAGTCTGCCACTGGCCACCAGGAGAATCCTTCTTTTTCAAGGAGCTGGTCTGCTTCTTTCGGGCCCATTGTCCCGGCATCATAGTTAGGGAAGTTTTCCGCTTTATGGTTTTCCCATACTTCGGAAATCTTGTCCACGAAGCTCCAGGATAATGCCACTTCATCCCAGTGGGTAAAGTTTGTGGCATCGCCTCTCATGCAGTCATACAGCAGCTTTTCATACGCTTCGGGCGTATTTATGCCGCTTCCGCTTTTATTCGAGAAGTTCAGTTTCACTTGATTCGCTTCAAGCTGGTTTCCTGACTTTTTGGCATTAAGGTGAAGCGTGATTCCTTCATCAGGCTGGATATGGATGATCAGCAGGTTCGGATTGACTGTCTGTCCTGTTTCATAGTACAGGTTCATCGGAATATCCTTGAATTGGATGACAATCTTCGTTGACTTGACGGCCATCCTTTTTCCTGTCCTGATATAGATCGGGACGCCGGCCCAGCGGAAGTTGTCGATAGTCAATCTTCCGGCCACAAATGTTTCGGTATTGGATTCGCTGTCAACCATTGGTTCTTCACGGTACCCTGGCACTTCTTCGCCGTTAAGCTCGCCTTTGCCATACTGGCCGCGCACAAAATGTTCATGGACCATTTCGCCCTCAAGCGGACGCATGGCACGCAGGACCTTTACTTTTTCTGAGCGGATCTCATCGGTCGTCAAACGGATCGGCGGCTCCATCGCAAGCAGCGCCACCATTTGCAGCATATGGTTCTGAACCATATCCCTTAAGGCCCCGCTTTTTTCGTAATAGCGGCCGCGTTCTTCTACCCCAAGGACCTCGCTTGATGTTACCTGGATATTGGAAATATGGCGGTTATTCCAGAGCGGCTCAAACAGTGCATTGGCAAAACGGATTACCTCAATATTCTGGACCATTTGTTTACCAAGATAATGATCGATGCGGTAAATTTCATCTTCGGAAAAAGCATGCCTGATCTGGCTGTTCAACTCTTTTGCAGACTCAAGATCATGGCCGAACGGCTTTTCTATGACAAGGCGCTTGAATCCGTTGGTTTCGGTCAGGCCATCCTGCTTCAAATGAACAGCAATGGTGCCGAAGAATTCCGGTGCCATGGCCAGATAGAAAATACGATTGCCTTCCAGGCCATAAGTAGTATCAAGATCTTCAGCCATTGACTTTAAAGCTAGATAAGAGCTTGAATCTGTCACATCATGTGAGTGATAGTAGAAATGGGATGCAAACTCATCCAGCCTGCTGCTGTCCTTGATCGCCGACTGAACGGAATTTTTTACATTTTCCTGAAATTCCTCGTTGGAAAGCGGTCTTCTTGCAACCCCGACGACAGCAAAACGCTCTGAAAGATTTCCCTTTTCAAAAAGCCTGTAGAGGGAAGGGAACAGTTTACGGTTGGCAAGGTCGCCTGTGGCTCCGAAAATCATGATTAATCCTGTTGGTTTTTCATTCTGTTTCACGGTACATAAACCTCTCTTCAACAAAATTTCAATATATGTAAGTTCTTATGCTGTAGGCCTGCAGCGGGATTTATCTTTAGAAAAGCTCTTTTTATGCCGGCAGGCTCACTGGATCCGCAACCCGGATGATGCCCCTGACACAAACAAAGGCTATAAAAAGTCTTCCATTAAAAGAACACCCATACAAGTATAAAATTTTATAGCTTTCCCAATGAAATCGCAAATAATATGCGCCTTTCTCCTGCGAAAGCGCTGCCTTTGGCTGCTGCCTGATTAGTTTCCGCAATGGGCGGGAAACTATCCGTATTTTATGGGGCCGAAACCTGCCTTCAATTCCGGAAAGATCTTCCTGCTGGCATTTATGATATAGTGATTATAAAAATCCGATTTTGCAGGCAAATGGATTAACTAAAGGGGGATCATGGTGGATTTACTATTTTTAGGAACGGGGGCAGGAATCCCGGCCAAGCTTAGAAATGTTACCTCAATGGCATTGAAGCTTCTGGAGGAGCGGGGGACAGTCTGGCTGTTTGACTGCGGCGAGGCTACCCAGCATCAGATCCTGCACACTTCGTTAAAACCAAGGAAGATTGAAAAGATTTTTATAACCCACATGCACGGCGACCATATATACGGGCTTCCCGGACTTCTTTCAAGCCGCTCCTTCCAGGGAGGGGAAACAGAGGTGGAATTGTACGGGCCAAAGGGGCTGAAGGATTATATTGAGATCAGCCTATCAGTGAGCGGGACTTATTTGAAGTATCCGCTGAAAATCATTGAGGCAGCAGAAGGTGTTGTTTTTGAAGATGGTGATTTTAAAGTGGAGGCAAAGCTTCTTGACCATGGAATCGCTTCTCTTGGCTACAGGATCGTGGAAAAAGACAAACCGGGCACTCTCCAGGCTGATAAGCTGAAGGAAGCGGGAGTCATGCCGGGCCCGATTTACAGGGATATAAAAAATGGGATGCCAGCTGTGCTGGAGGACGGCACTGTTTTGAATCCGGCAGATTTTCTCGGCCCGGATATCAAAGGCAGGGTCATCACAATCCTTGGTGACACAAGGATGTGTGCAAGCGCCCTTGAACTGGCCAAAGATGCTGATTTGCTTGTCCATGAAGCAACCTTCCAGGCTGGCGAAGAAGCAATGGCACGCGACTATTTTCATTCCACCACTGTTCAGGCTGCGGAAATTGCCAGGCAGGCCAACGTAAAGAAATTGTGCCTTACGCATATCAGTGCACGCTATGAAAGAGCAGACTGGGCAGCGCTCACCGATGAAGCACGCACCGTTTTTCCAGCTGCTGACATAGCAGAGGATTTCAAGGAATTCCATATTCCGGTTAATAGATAAGGAGATGGGGAGCGTGAAGACACTTTATATCGTCCGGCATGCCAAAGCAGAAGGCCAGCCATTTGAAGCACGGCTGACTGAAGAGGGGAGAAGGCAGGCAGTGAAGCTTGCCGGATTTTTCAAGAATAAGCCTGTTGATTTTATCTATTCCAGCCCTTTCATCAGAGCACTGGAGACGGTCGGGCCGCTTGCAGAGTCTAAAGGGCTTGATGTCTCTGCTGACTCCCGGCTTGGGGAAAGGGTGCTGAGTTCACTCTATTTTGATGACTGGCAGGATAAGCTTAAGCAAAGCTTTGATGATTTCGGGCTGCGCTTTGAAAACGGTGAAACCCAGGAAGAAGGGATGGCAAGGGCTGCATCCGTCATAAAAGAAGCCCTCCAGCGTCCAGAGGAGCACATCCTCCTTGCCAGCCATGGAAATTTAAGCACGCTCCTGCTTAGATATTTCAACGGACAAAGCGGCTTTGATGTGTTAATGAAGATGTCCAATCCTGATGTCTTCAGGATTGCCATCAGTGATGATGGTCATATCCTTGAACGGATTTGGCTGGAAGAATGAAAGAAGAGCGTGCAGCCTTTGGGGACTGCACGCTCTTTTTGTGTCTTGAGAAGGGCAAGCGCCCTCCTCTTTTCTTATTGTCCAGCTCCAAAGCCTAGCCCCTCGAGTCATAAGCCACTCCTGGATTAAAGGCAAAGAACGCCTTTTATCCAGGAGCGTCTTATGCTTGTCGGGGCTGAACAAGGCTTTTCCGCTTTTCCTGTTGTCCAGCTCCGGGCGCTAGCCCCTCGAGTCATAAGCCAATCAGGCCAGAAGGTTAAAGTACAACCTTCCGTCCTGCTCGTCTTATGCTAGTCGGGGCTGGGCAAGCGCCCTCCGCTTTTCTTACCACCCTCTATCATATTGTTTCGGGGGTTCGATTTCGGTGCCGAGCTGTTTGGCTGCGGTTTTTGGGAAGTATGGATCGCGGAGCAGCTCACGTGCGATGAAGATGAGGTCTGCTCTGTCGTTCTGCAGGATTTCTTCAGCCTGCAGTCCGGATGTGATCAGGCCGACGGCGCCTGTCGGGATGTCTGCCTCACTTTTGATAGTTTCGGCGAATTTGACCTGGTAGCCGGGATAAGCGTGAATGCGGGCCGGCACGAGTGCTCCGGAGCTTACATCGATCAGGTCGATGCCCTGTTCCTTCATCCAGCGCCCGAACGTGACATAATCTTCGATATCCAGTCCGTTATCATTGTAGTCGCTTGCTGATATCCTCACAAAGAGCGGTCCGTCCCAAACAGCCTGGATGCTGTCGATGACTTCACTCAGGAAGCGGTAGCGGTTTTCTGCAATCCCGCCGTATTCATCTTCCCTGAGATTGGATAGGGGAGATAGAAACTCATTGATCAGATAGCCGTGGGCCGCATGGATTTCGATAACCTCGAATCCGGCTTTCTTTGCACGGACAGCACCTTCCTTAAAGGCTTCAATCGTTTCTTTAATCTCTTGTTTTGTCATTTCTTTCGGTGTTTTCATTTTTTCATTGAAAGCAACGGCAGATGGCGCAATGATTTCGCCCTCAATAACCGCTTTTCTGCCTGCATGCGCCAGCTGGATGCCGGCACGGGTGCCATGCTCCTTCATCATGCCTGTCAGCTGCTGCAGCCCCTCGATATGGTCATCGCTCCAGATCCCGAGATCCTGGGGAGAAATGCGGCCTTGCGCTGTTACAGCCGTCGCTTCCACAATGATCAGCCCGACTTGTCCGACAGCCCTGCTTGTATAATGGGTCAAATGCCAGTTCTCTACTTTTCCATCTTCATTATGGCTGGAATACATGCACATCGGCGCCATGACGATGCGGTTTTTTAGTGTAACATCTTTCACTGTATACGGAGAAAATAGCTTTGTGTCCATAATTGCCTCCTTCTTATTTCGTGCTGCTAAGCACTTTTAGTATAGCAGGGGGCAGAAGGGAAGGAAAAAGAAAGCGCTCGCGCTCATTTATTTTTTGAGCGAAGCTCCTTCAGGCTGTATTTTGTACCGCGCCAGATGATGCCTCCCCTCTTAAAGGTCAAGAAACTCGCGCGCATGATGCTGTAAATGAACAGAAGCGCTGTTAACGGAAAAACGAGAAAAAGCGCAGGTGAAAAGGGAGTCATTCGGTTTGAAATCATTGTATAGAGGCATCCCAGCAGAATGATATTTGCGGCACTGAGTCCCATGATCAGCCGATCCGGCGAAAAAACGGCAAAGAAGGGAAGCACTTGGGAAATGAAAGTGCCGGCAATGGCGAGGACCACCATGCTGATCCGGTAATGAAGGCCCGCGAATGTATTTTTCTCAAGGCCTTTCAATGCTTCTCCAAGGCTTGTATACCATTCGACTTCGAGCAGCTCCAGTGCAGCGGCGATTTTCTGCCTGTACCCAAGCCTCTTCACCAGCATCCCGAGCATCAGATCATCATCGGGCCTCATCCTGATGGCTTCGTGTGTGCCTGCTTCTTCATAAGTGTTCTTGGAAATAAGGTTAAAAGCGCCGATTCCGATCCCCGTTTTGGACTCCGGGCTATTGGCCAGCCAGGGACGTTTATAATAGGAGAAACCGAATAGGAAAAAGCCGATGAACGCCTTGAGCCAGAAGCTGTGCGCCTTTAAAGCCGGAGCAGCTGTGAGATGATCGAGCCTCTGGCGGAAGAAATAGGAAAGTGCTCTTCCTGCTGCATCTTTCCGGAACATTACATCAGCATCGGTAAAGAGGAGGATATCTCCCTTTGCCATTTTTGCTCCCTTGCAGAGCGCATGGTTTTTTCCAAGCCAGCCATCAGGCAGGGCATTGATATGAAGCACCCTGATCCTTGCATCTTCCTGCGCGAGCTTTTCCATGATTTTTCCGGTGCTATCCTCTGACCGGTCATTAACAAGTATCCATTCCAGGTGCCTGTAATTTTGCGCCAGCTGGCTGCGGATGCTCGCTTTAATTATGGCTGCTTCGTTACGGGCTGCTGTGACAATTGACAGAAGAGGGCCGGCAGCCAGCTCTGCTTCATCTTCAAGCCGGTCAAGCCTCCGCAAGCCCAAAAAAGCATCAGCCAGGGCACAGATCCATATGATGATGCAGAGCCCAAGAAGAATGGTCACCATTTTTTTCACTTCCTCCCTGTTTTTTGCTCCATTTTAAGGAAAGGGGAGAACATGTTCAACTTCGGCTATTCTTCTGCCGCAGTTCCTCTGTAATCGCTTTGCCAAGGCGCCCGGACTGAAGTGCCGCTTCTTTGATGCATAATCTGAAAGCCTCCTGGACGCCATGGCTGTCGAGCACGCGGATCCCGGCCTCCGTTGTGCCTCCCGGGCTGGTCACATTTCTCCGCAGCTCTTCCGGATCTTTATCAGAGCGGGCGAGCATGGCCGCTGCGCCTGCCAGTGTCTGGATGATGAGCTCCTTTGCTACCCGCTGATCAAGGCCGGCCTCGGCTGCGCTTTTCTCCATTGCTTCCGCCAAATAGTAGATATAGGCAGGGCCGCTCCCCGACAGGCCGGTCACTGCGTCCAGCTGTTCCTCTTCTACAAAAACCGCCGTCCCGACAGTCTCGAAAATTTCCTTGGCGAGTGCGGCCTGCTCTTTGGTAGCTTTAAGGTTTGCCGCCAGGGCAGTGGCCGATTTGCAGACTGCAGCCGATGTGTTTGGCATGGCCCTTATGATGGCAGGCTTGAGGCGGGAGAGCCTTTCAATGCTCTTCATCGGCACGCCTGCAAGGACGGAAATGATCAGCATACTTTCGTCCAGATAAGGTGCAAGCCGCGCCATCGCTTCTGCCGCATCTTTTGGCTTCATGGCCAGGATGACTGCTTCCGCTTCGGTAATAACCTCCTCCATACTGTGGGTGGCGTGTACGCCGTATATGCATGCCATTCTTTCAAGCCGTTCTTCATTGCTTTTATTGGTCACATAAATACTCTCGGCTTTCACGAGCCCGTTTTCTATCATGCCTGCAATCAGGGCTTCAGCCATGGATCCGGCCCCGATGACCGCCAGTTTTTTCATAGTGGTTCATCCTTTCTGTTTTTTGATCAGTAAAAAATAAAAAGCCCTCCGTCCAGTAAAGGACGAAAGGCTTTGCTTCCGTGGTACCACCTTCATTCACCAGTCCGTTTGTTCAGGGCTGGTGCAGCTTAGGCCCGTTAACGCCGGGACGGGACGTCAGGTTTTCCTGACAGCTCATAAGGTAGGTTCAATGTTCAAGCGGGCGGTGAAGCCTTTCAGCCGGCGGGCTTCACTCTCTTTCGCCATTTCCCATTTACTGGCCCTATTCAACGCTTCGTTTTTTATAAAAAAGATGTTTTTGTGATTATGCAAGAAAAAGAGCGGCCCGTCAATAGGCTTTCATCATGATTTTTAAAATCCCTTAAGAAAAGTTATGTGAAAATAATGACAATTGTATAGAATGAAGTTAAACTTACAGTATATACTGTCTGTGGATTCTCCGAAGTATACATAGATTCTGTGTTTTTTCCGGTATCGGCATTCTTTATCTTCCACTGAAATGATGGTGCTGCTGGAGAAGCCAGTGTTTTTATATCCATTACCTTTATTTAAATATAATTTCAAGGAGTTAAGAAAAATGGCTGAATGGAAGAATGATATCGCGAAATTAGTCATCCCCACCCCTTTTCCAGTTGGAGATGTGAATGTTTACCTGATTAAAGGCGACAGGCTGACTTTGGTGGACGCCGGCCCCAAAACAGAAGAAGCATGGGAAGCACTGAACCATCAGCTGCAGGAGCTGAAGCTGAAGCCGCAGGATATCGAACAGGTGATTCTCACCCATCACCATCCCGATCATGCCGGCCTGCTTGATTATTTTTCCCCTGAACTTGAGGTTTACGGACATCCGGCAAATGAACGCTGGCTGAACAGGACAGAGGCCTTTTTTGATATGCATGACCGCTTTTACAGGGGGCTTTTCCGCGAATTTGGCATTCCGGATGCTTATTTGCCGTTCATTGCCCTGATGAAGAAAACGCTTAGATTCTCCTGCAGCCGCTCTCTTACCGGCTCGATTTGCGAAGGCGATGAGCTGCCCGGCCTGCCGGGCTGGAGTGTGGTGGAAACCCCGGGGCATGCACAAAGCCATATAGGTTTGTACCGCGAAAAGGATGGCACCTACATCGGGGGAGACCATTTGCTTGCCAGTATTTCCCCGAATCCCCTCCTGGAGCCTCCGCTTCCTGGAGAAACAGAACGTCCAAGGCCGATGCTTCAATATAATGACTCACTGAAAAAGCTGCTGGAAATTCCTATCAGCCTTGTGTATTCTGGTCACGGCCCTGAAGTGAGCGAAGTTCCTCCGCTGATTGAAAAGAGGCTCGGCCGCCAGCATGACCGGGCAATGCAGGTCAAAGGATGGCTTGAGGAAGGGCCGCTTACTGCCTTCCAAGTATGCCAGAGGCTGTTTCCCGCCGTTTATGAGCGGGAGTTTACCCTGACTCTCTCGGAGACAGTAGCCCAGCTTGACTATTTGGAGTCGTTAGGGGAAATTGTTATTAAGGAGGAAGACGGCGCCTTCTTTTATACAATTGCTGAATGAGGTGGTTTTTTGCTGTCAGGACGTCTTAATGAAAAAAATATTGTCATCACCGGGGCATCAGGAGGCATCGGAGCGGAAATGGCTGCCCTTTGCGCAGAAAGAGGAGCGAGGCTGTGGCTTTTGGCGCGGAATCAGGAAAAGCTGGAGGAGATTGCCGGTGCACTTGGAACCCGCTATGGCGCTGAAGTGTATACAGACCGGCTGGATGTTTCTGATACAAAGGCGGTCCAGTCCGTTTTCGCCAGGATTCTGGATGAGTGGGGACATGTTGATGTGCTCGTGAACAATGCCGGTTTCGGGGTTTTCCGGGAAGCGCACGAAGCGCCGATCGAGGAAATAAAGGGGATGTTCGATGTTAATGTCATCGGGCTGATGGCCTGCACGAGCATGGTCCTCCCTTCTATGAGAAGCAGGAAGAGCGGGCATATCATTAACATCGCTTCCCAGGCAGGAAAGATCGCTACGCCAAAGTCAAGCGTGTATTCTGCCACGAAGCATGCAGTCCTCGGCTACTCGAACAGCCTCCGGATGGAGCTCGCCGATCTGGGAGTACATGTGACGACAGTCAACCCGGGCCCGATTGCCACTAATTTCTTTAATATTGCAGATGAAAAAGGAACTTATGTGAAAAATGTCCAGCGTTTCATGCTGCAGCCGCGCTATGTGGCAGAAAAAGTGGTGGATGCGATGCTGACCGGCCGGCGGGAAATCAATCTCCCGCGCTGGATGAATGCCGGCAGCACCATCTATGCCCTTTTCCCGCGCCTTTTTGAAAAGGCCGGCCGGCGCGCATTCAATAAAAAATGAGTGCGGTTTTTTTGGAGGGAATTGTAATAGTCCCGCCAGTTTTGCAGAGTTGCTAATAAAAACGGAAAGTTGCTAATAAACGGGAAAAGTTGCTAATAAAACCAGAAAGTTGCTAATAAACTGAAAAACTTGCTAATAAAAGTCAAAAATCCGCCTTTCGCCAAACAAACAGGGCCCTCCAGCAGAGGGTCCTGTTTGTTTTTCAATTGAAATACAAGTTTTCTTTCTATTCTCAAAAGTAAGGAGATCCGGTTACAAATCCATAAACCGCATCTTCGACTATTTCATGCAAATCCGCTTCTGCATCATTATTTTTCTTCTCCTCAATACTCCTGTAAAGTTCTTCAAATTCCCTGCTTTCAGGCTTGATTAAGCTGCTGTCATGGCCATACTGGCCAAGGCAGCCGGCCGCCATCTTATATATCAATTTTCTGTCCATAAAGTTTCCTCCCTCTTTGCCAGTATAGCCATTCTCTCTGCAATTGGAAGCCCCAGTCTGCCGGCTGCAAAACACTGGAAAAACAGCATATCGTCTGGCAGGCAACCCGAAATCAAGAAATTCGTCGTAAAATTTCCATTGAACACGAACGCATATTCGCTTAATATAGTGGGTATAATGAATTAGAACAGGTGTTCCTGTTGGGTCGTCTGAAGATGAAGCTAATTGGACCGCCAAGAGGAATGCAGCCAAGCACCAAGGGAGAGAGAAGAAATGATCGATTACAGCACGATGCCGAACAACCAAATATTATGTGTGGATATGAAAAGCTTTTATGCAAGCTGTTCCGCTGTGATGGAGGGCCTCGACCCGCTTGAATGCTATCTTGCTGTAGTAGGTGATAAAAAACGGAAAGGAAGCATCGTCCTCGCCGCCTCCCCGCGGATGAAAAAGGAATTTGGCGTCAAGACCGGCACCCGCTATTTCGAAATCCCAGATGATCCCCGCATTATGGTAGTAGAACCGAAAATGGCCACCTACCTGAGAATTTCCACCGAGATCACCCGTGTATTCCACCGCTACGTCCCAAAGGAAAGCATCCATACTTACAGTGTAGATGAAAGCTTCATCAAAGTGGATGGGGCAGCGAAGCTTTGGGGAGGCGCCTATACCATTGCCGAGAAAATAAAGGATGATATTGAAAGGGAGTTCCAGCTGCCCTGTGCCATCGGCATCGGCCCCAATATGCTGCTCTCCAAGCTGTGCCTTGATCTGGAGGCGAAGCAGAAGGGGATTGCAGAATGGACATACGATGACGTCAAGGAAAAGCTTTGGAAGGTTTCACCCCTGAGGGAAATGTGGGGCATCGGGAGAAGGGTGGAAAAGACCCTGAACGGGATGGGCATTTTCACGGTCGGGCAGCTGGCCCGCTATGATCTGGAAGCGCTGGAAAAGAAATTCGGGATCATGGGGAACCAGCTTTACCACCATGCCTGGGGCGTTGATCTTTCCGACATCGGCGCGCCCATCATGGAGGGGCAGATCAGCTTTGGGAAAAGCCAGATCCTGCTGCGCGACTATAAAGATGAAGGGGAGATCAAGCAGGTGATCCTTGAAATGTGCGAAGAGCTGGCAAGGAGGGCAAGAAACCACCGCAAAGCAGGAAGGACAGTCAGCTTTGGCGTCGGGTACAGCCAGGATGAATTCGGGGGCGGCTTCTACCGGTCGCGCACCATCGCCCAGCCGACAAATGTCACCATGGATATATACAAGATCTGCCTTGAGCTCTTTCAGGAAAATTACTCCGGGAAGACGGTCCGGAAAATTTCAATGGCCCTCGGCAATATCGTGGATGACCATGAATTCCAGCTCAGCCTTTTTGACCTGAACAGCTGGAAAAGCCGTGAGCTCGGATACACCGTCGACAGCATCCGCCGCCGTTTTGGATCCGGTGCACTGCTGCGGGCGATATCCTATACTGCGGCAGGGACAGCCAAGCATCGGGCCACACTGGTCGGAGGCCATAAAATGTAAGGAGGCAGAGATATGATCCGGGACAGGGGAAGGATAAAATGGACGTCGATGATGCTCCCTGAGCATGTAAAGCTGCTCCGCGACTGGGCGAAAGAAGACACCTATGAAAAATCAAAAGAACTGGATGAGCAGCAGCTTGAACAGATGAATGAGACGCTTGCCGAAGCGATGGAGTTCGGCCAGGCGGTTGCCATCACGCACTTCCGGAACCGGCGTCATGAACTCGTAATCGGAAACATTCACTATTGGGATGAAATCAGCCAAAAGCTTCATGTCATAGACCATTTTGGCGAGGTCCACCGCATCCCGCTGAACACGGTTGCGGATGTCAGGGCAGCAGGGGAATAGCGGCAGGAAAAGAGAATGGATTTGCGCAGGGGGAGCACCTTAAAGGCAGGAGGTGTTTCTTATGCCAAGAGGCAAAGAGCTTGAGCAGCTGCCTATGTCCAATATTGCTCCGGGAGCCGGGGCGGATAAAGGGAAGTTTAACCGCCATTCGCTCAGCGGAATAGAGCGGAAAGAACAGCCCCGTCCGGAAGATGCCGGGGGAAAATAGCCTTAGCCCGGAGACGGGGCCGCCATCTTCCGGGTGATTCCACATGCAGCCGGGCCTGTTTTATCAGCAGGGAAAAAGCGGAAGTGCTGAGCACGTGAAAAGGTGGAATGCCTGCTTTATGCTAGAATGGGATTATGAAACGAAAGCAGGTGATTTTCCCATGAAAATTGCAGTCACTAGAACAGCACAGGAAAAACTCAAAGAAAAAACAGCGGGAAAAGAAGGCTATTTAAAATTAAAATATGATACAGAAGGCTGCGGCTGTGTTGTCAGCGGTGTCAGCGCCTTATGGCTGGTGGATGAAGTGGATTCCGGCGACAGGGAAATCAGCACCGATGCCGGCAGCATCTTTATAGAAAAATCCAAAATAGTCTTTTATGATGAAAGCATGACAATTGATTATTCCAGCCAAGCGGGCTGCTTTCAGCTGAAAAGCCCGAATCAGTACTTAAATCCGAGAATGAGCTTTATTAACAAGATTTCCTGAGGCAGGCCGCAATGCGGTCTGTTTTTTTGGTTGTATAGGAATTTATAAATTGTAAGTTTTGGGGATAAGTATCAATTTTTGATCCACGTCCAGCAGCAGCGCCTGCCCCTGGAGGTCACAAGCCATTCCTGCCAAAAAGGCAAAGAGCGCTTTTCTGGCAGGATCGTCTTGTGCTTGCCTGGGGGTGAGCAAGGCGGGATGGGATTTTCCTGTGCTTTTGAATCAGAAACACCGGCAGAAGACGGGCAAAATGGATTTTTTTATAAATTCAGGTTTCAAAAAAGCCGTATAAGGCTAGAGAATCATAGCGCTGCTTGGCGCATGTTACATGCTGTTTCCGCATTTAATGATAGAAGGAACTGAAGGGGGCGGGAGAATGAAGAAAAAGGCAGGCTTATGGATCATGCTGGCGGCCATCTTCCTTGCAGCATGCCAGCCTAAATCCTTCGAGGAAGCGATGAGCACAGAAGTGCCTTTCAATGTGCAAAAGGTGATACATAAAGAAAAAGTGAAGGGCGGAACAATTGTTTTGTATCTGACAGAGCAGGAGCGGGAAGCAGACAATGGGGCGGAAAAGGTGCAGGCGGTTGCCGCAGCCTATCTTCAGGAAAGCAAGAAGGCCGGCTGGAAGAACGCGGGCCATAATCATTGGGAATATGAGCAGAATGATCATATGACGGTCTATCCCGAAACCTTCTATCAATATGACACAGAAGGCAATTTAAAGCATAAAGTGCCGGTCGTGTTTGGCCGGATCCGGAACGATGATATAAAGGCAGTAGAGGCGGGAAAGAAGGATGCATTCGAGCCAGCGAAGCTGATTGAGACAGAAGACGGGCGCTTTTACTTTGCGGCCGGTGAGTTCGAACTTGTGAGGGGCCTGTCTGCCGAAGGAAAAGCTGTCATACAGCAGAGAAACAGATAAGGAGATGCACGGCAATGATGCTAGGCCAGTGAATAGAGAAGGGAGGAGGCTTTAAGGAGCCTCCTCCCGAACTGTTTAAGAACCGGCCGCCACCGGATCTTTTTTTAAAACATAGTCCTCAAGAAATTCATCAATGGCTTTCTCATAATCATTGCGGTTCTCATTCAAGGACTGGGCATGGACCCCGTTCATGGCAAGAAACAGTTTTTTCGGGCCGGGCTTGCGCAGGAAAAGGGCCTCTGTCATGGTGGGCAGGATGAAATCATCCTTGGTGCTGTGGATGAACAGCACCGGCTTTTTGATCTGGTCGATGACAGCAATGGGGGACACTTCATTCAGGGAATATTTTTCCCTGAGGCGCAGGAAGATGTCTGCCACTGGCAGAACAAGCTGGGGCGGAAGCTTCATTTCTGTTTTCAGCCGGTAGGATAGCTGCTCCCTGAAATCCGAGAACGGGCAGTCAGCTACATAAAAATCGGCTCCGTCCTCAAGCATGCCGGCATACAGCAGCATGGTGGCAGCACCCATCGATTCGCCGTGGATGCCTAAAAGCAGGTCATCGCCTTTCTCTTTTTTCAGCCAGTGGACCACAGCCTGGAGGTCGAACTTCTCATAATGCCCATAGCTCGTAGTCTTGCCGCCAGATTCTCCGTGCCGGCGGTGGTCATAGATCAGGGCATTGAATCCGCGGTTGAGAAACAGATTCATATACTTGATGCTGTTTGTTTTGTTTTCGGTCACTCCATGGCAGATGATGATGTATTTATTGGATGCGTGCGGCTCTGCAAGAACCGCTTTGAGGGAATAGCCGAAAGGGGATGGGATAGAAACTTCTCTCTTCGCAAGGCTGCTGAAGGAAAGGGGATCTAACCTCCCGGCTTCTGTTTCCCTGTTAAGGATAAAGCTGTCATCCTTTTTCTTCATATACATGATCCGATTGGTGAAATACACACCGATCGAGGTTAAAAAGACGAGCAGTGAAAAAAGGTAACGGAATGCCTTTCTCAAGACGATCCCTCCAAAATTAAGGTTTTTTCTTTATTTTACCATTAGCAGATGCTCTTCGAAATGAAAACGGACCGAAAACCATCGTTTTCTTTATAAAGAAAAATTCTGCTTTAATGAACGAAAAACAGCCGCGGAAAACGCGGCTGCTGAGCAGCTATTGCGGAGAATTCTGGCCCCTTGCCGGGTGAATGGCTTTTTCCAGCTCTTCAGCTGCAATCGTATTATTGACAGTATCGCTTGACGGCTTGCCTTTCTGGCTGTTCCCTTTGTCACGCTTCTGGCTCATGCTGATTCCTCCTTTGATTTAGCATTAATTCTTAAAATGCTCACAAAGGCGGAAGTTATACAGATATACAGGATTATGAACCCGCCTGTTCCCTGGATGCCTCTCTTGCATGCAGCTGATAAACGGCGCTTTCAATCGGACGGCTGAGATGGGGCTGTACAACATCGATGGCATCTAAAAGGCGGCCCAAATCGATTCCTGTGCTGATCCCCATCCTTTCAAGCATATTCACAACATCCTCAGTTGCCGCATTTCCTGCCGCGCCTGGAGCGAACGGACAGCCCCCAAGGCCGCCGGCAGAGGTGTCGAAGCGGTCGACACCTGCCTGGAGAGCGGCAAAGATATTCGTCAAAGCCATTTTCCTTGTATCATGAAAATGTGCAGTCAGCAAAACATCCGGGAATTCCTGCTTCAGCCTGCTGAACAGGGAGTATGCTTCATGCGGGGCAGCCATGCCGATCGTATCGGCCACACTCAGCTCATCTGCACCGGCCAGAGTAAATTGGCGGCAAAGCTCAACGGTCCTTTCTTCCTCTATTCTGCCTTCATAGGGGCAGTAGAAGCTGGTCGAGATGCATGCGCGCACAAAGTAGCCTTTTTCCTTCAATTCCTCGATCAGCGGTATGATCTCCATCATGCTTTCTGCTGTTGTTTTGTTGATATTTTTCTTGTTGAAGCTGTCGCTTACCCCGACAAAGACAGCGATTGCCCGGCAGCCGGTCATATAGGCGCGCTCGATCCCCTTCCTGTTGGGGGCAAGGACGATATCACGCACCCCCGCCCCAATGGAGCTGGCGGCAATTTCTCCCGCATCCGCCATTTGCGGCACCCATTTCGGGGACACGAAGGAAGTAATCTCCATCTCGGCAAAGCCGGCTTTCTTCAGCGCAGATATGAATTCCTTTTTTACAGGGGTGGGAATGAATGTTTTTTCATTTTGCAGCCCGTCGCGCGGGCCCACTTCTATGATAGTCGCTTTCTTTGGCAGGCAGAGGGTCATGATTTCACTCCTGACAACATATTTTTATTTGTAGATTGCAAGACAATGAAAGGGCTTTCTTATATTGTAGGAGAAAAGAAAAATAAAAAGCAAGAATAATAGAAATTTTGACAAAATAAAAGGAATTTTTCATTTTTGGCTCGAACTAATACATATTGCAGTCAAGAAAGGGTGAATAGGATGAAGCAGACAGACATCGTAATAGCGAGTGCTGTAAGGACGGCTATCGGAAGCTTTAACGGGAGCCTGAAGGGAATTTCGGCTCCGGAGCTTGGGGCTGCTGCCATTAAGGGTGCATTGGAAAAGGCGGGTCTTGAGGCCGGCCAGGTGGATGAAATTATCATGGGGAACGTGCTGCAGGCAGGCCTGGGCCAGAATCCGGCAAGGCAGGCAGCTATTTTGGCGGGGATTCCTGAAAGCGTTTCCTCTATGACGATCAATAAAGTATGCGGCTCCGGATTGAAGGCAGTGCATCTCGCCTATCAGGCGATTATGGCGGGGGATGCAGATGTCGTCGTTGCCGGCGGCATGGAAAATATGAGCCAGGCTCCTTATTTGCTGAAGGGTGCCCGCGATGGATTTAAAATGGGCGATCAAAAGCTGGTCGACAGCATGGTCTCTGACGGGCTGTGGTGTGCATTCAATGATTACCATATGGGCATGACAGCGGAAAACCTGTGCTCGCAGTATGGACTCAGCAGGGAAGAGCAGGACACATTTGCGGCATGGAGCCAGGAAAAAGCGCAGAAAGCACAAGAAGCCGGGCGCTTCAAGGATGAAATTGTGCCTGTGGAAATTCCCCAGCGCAAAGGGGATCCGGTCGTCTTCGATACAGATGAATATCTGAAAAAAGGGACAACGGCAGAAAAGCTCGCAGGCTTAAGGCCGGCCTTCAAAAAGGACGGCTCCGTTACTGCCGGCAATGCATCCGGCATCAATGATGGTGCTGCTGCGCTTGTTGTGATGAGCAGGGCAAAGGCGGAAGAGCTCGGGGTCCAGCCGCTTGCTGTCATCAAAGCAAATGCAAGTGCCGGTGTAGATCCAAGCATCATGGGAATCGGACCGGTGCCAGCAGTCAAGAAGGTGCTGGAGAAAGCAGGGATTTCAATTGAAGATCTTGGATTGATCGAAGCAAATGAAGCTTTTGCCGCCCAATCGCTTGCAGTAGGCAAAGAGCTCGGCTTCAACAATGAGATTTTGAACGTAAACGGCGGGGCAATTGCGCTTGGCCATCCGATCGGCGCCAGTGGTGCAAGGGTCCTTGTTACACTTCTGCATGAGATGAAGAAGCGGAATGCAGAAAAAGGGCTTGCTGCACTATGCATCGGCGGCGGCCAGGGAGTAGCCACAGTGGTGGAGCTGGCCTAGCAGCCTGCGCTGAAGGGAAAGGCAGCAAAAAGAAAAAAGGAGAGGAGAGAAACGATGAAAACAATACATACTTCCTTCCAGGAAGCAGTTGCCGGCATCCAGGATGGAGCGACATTGATGGTAGGCGGCTTCGGACTCTGCGGCATTCCGGAGAATCTGATCCTTGCGCTCGTGGAAAAAGGGGTGAAGGATCTGACCGTTATTTCCAATAACTGCGGAGTGGACGATTGGGGTCTGGGCCTCCTGTTAAAAAACAAGCAAATCAGAAAAATGATCGGCTCCTATGTAGGGGAAAATAAGGAGTTTGAGCGCCAGGTATTGTCAGGCGAAATTGAGGTCGAACTGCTGCCGCAGGGAACGCTGGCAGAGAAAATCCGCGCAGGCGGGGCCGGCATTCCGGCATTTTATACACCAGCCGGCGTAGGGACCCCGATCGCGGAAGGAAAAGAGACAAGGACGTTCAACGGGAAGGAATATCTGCTTGAAGAGGCGCTTGCCGCAGACTTCAGCCTGGTCCGCGCCTGGAAAGGGGACCGGATGGGAAATCTCGTTTACCGGAAAACGGCGAGGAATTTCAATCCGATGATTGCGGCCGCAGGGAAAACAACCATAGCGGAAGTGGAAAACCTTGTGGAGACAGGCGAGCTTGAGCCGGAGCAGATCCATACGCCAAGCATTTATGTGCAAAGCATCATTAAAGGCAGCCAGGAAAAGCGGATTGAGCGGCTGACTGTTAAATCATAATCAAGGAGAGAAAGGAGCAGCAGACATGAGCAGCGATAAAGGCTCCGTGCGCGAGAAAATTGCCAGACGGGCAGAAAGAGAAATTGAAAACGGTTTTTATGTAAACCTCGGCATAGGCATGCCGACACTTGTGGCCAACTACATTTCCGAAAACAAGGAAGTTGTCCTTCAATCTGAGAACGGGCTTCTTGGAATCGGCCCCTATCCTGAAAAAGAAGATGTGGACGCTGACCTGATCAATGCCGGAAAAGAAACGGTAACGGCCATACCGGGTGCAGCCTATTTTGACAGTGCCGAATCTTTTGCGATGATTCGGGGCGGGCATGTCAATGTGGCCATTCTGGGCGGCATGGAGGTTTCCGAGGGAGGAGATCTGGCCAATTGGATGATTCCCGGCAAAATGATCAAAGGAATGGGCGGTGCGATGGATCTTGTCCATGGGGCACAGAAGATCATTGTCATCATGGAGCATACGAATAAAAACGGGGATAGCAAGATCCTCAAGTCCTGCTCCCTCCCGCTGACAGGAAAAGGGGTAGTGGACCGCATCATCACTGAACGGGCCGTGATTGATGTAACAGCCGATGGGCTGAAGCTGGTCGAGGTGGCGAAAGGCTTCACGGTTGAAGAGGTAGTCAGCTCGACCGGGCCGGAGCTGCAGGTGGACGATTCGGTCTTAACGGATGCATTTTAATAGAAGGCGGGTGCAGCCTTGGCGGCTGTACCTTTCTTCTGTCTTCAGAGAGGGGAATTTAAATGGGAGTTACATTTAAAGGAATTGATCATATTCAGCTGGCAGCTCCAAAAGGGACGGAAGAACAGGCCAGGGAGTTTTATGGCAAAATTTTGGGGCTTGAAGAGATTCCAAAGCCCGCCAATCTGCAAAAAAGGGGCGGCTGCTGGTTCCTGTGCGGAAGCCAGGAGGTGCACATCGGCATCCAGGATGATTTCCTTCCGGCGAGGAAGGCCCATCCGGGTTTTGCGGTTGAGAATCTCGCGGGACTGCGGAGCAGGCTGGAGGAGGCCGGGGCAATGATTAAGGAGGAGCCGCCGATCGATGGCAGAAACCGTTTCTTTACAGAAGATCCGTTCGGCAACAGGATTGAGTTTCTTGAATTCAGCAGCTGACCTTTTTTGAGCAGTGAAGAATTCGGCACCGGTCCTTGTATGCTATAATATCCTGTAAATACGCAAAAAGAGGGATAGATATGAAGAAAAAACGCCAGCCAACACAGCAGAAAAAAGATGATAAGCCGGTTACACTCGGTGATATGCTGAATCAGGACCTGATGGACCAGCTGAAGGCAGCAAAGAAGCAGCTGAAAGATGAGGAAGTGAAGAAGGCGGAGGAAGAGGAAAAAAGAAAGAAAGAGGAACGGCGTTTAAAAGAGAAGAATAAGAGCTTTGAAGAGCTTCTCCAAGATAGCGATTTAAATTGGAAAGAGTATAAATGATGGAAACCGGGCCGAGGAAGGTGGATGTCCTGCCGTACAGCCGGAGCTGGCCCATTTCCTTTGAGAAGGAAAAAAAGCTGCTCGCCGAAGTATTCGGCAGCACGGCAGTCATCCGCCATATCGGAAGCACCTCCATTCCCGGCATGAGTGCTAAACCCATCATCGATATCCTGGCCGAGGCGGACAGCATTGCTCTTTTTGAGCAGGCAGCCGACAGGCTGAAAGAATAGGGCTATATAGCAAAAGGAGAAAACGGGATTCCTGGCCGGAGGTATTTTGTAAGATTTACCGGAGCGGGTGAAAGGCTGGTGCATCTGCACTGTTATCCAAAGGGGCATAGGGAAATCGGCAGGCATCTTCTGTTCCGGGATTATCTGCGGGAACATCCGGAGGAAGCCGATTTATACAGCAGGACAAAGCTGAAAGCCGCCCGGAAATATCCTTATGATATTGAATCTTATATCAAGGAGAAAGATCCGGTGGTAAAACTGCTTGATGGAAGGGCGCTGGATTGGCACCTGCACAATAAAGAAAAGGAACAGGAAGTATTATAATCCTGTTCCTTTTTTTGATTATATGGCAATCGCCATGTCCTATCTGTGCTGTCCATATTGATTTGCCAGGCTGATAGACCTGATGGCCTCCAGTTCTTCAGCCGATAAAGGATCAGCTGCCGCCGCCCTTGCATTCTCCCTGACCTGTGCAGCCGAGCTGGCGCCAGCAGCCACAGATGCAACGACAGAGCTGGAAAGCACATATTGAAAGGCCAGTTCTGTCATTGAGCGGCTGCCTGCCGCATCTTTCAGCTGGCGGAGAACATCTTCAAGCTCTGTATAGCTGTAATCAAGATAGCCGTTTTCCTTTACGGACCCAGAGGCTTTGCCCAGCATCTTATCGCTCAGCATCCCCTTGGCGAGAGGCCCGCGGGCCACAACGCTGATAGCATTCTCCTTAAGAAGCGGCAGGGCTGTCTCCTCAGGGCGGCGGTCAAGGATGCTGTACTGCATCATCACGGAAGAGATATTGGACTTTTCCACGTATTCGCGGATTACATTAGGCCTGATGGAAGATATCCCATAGTTGCGGATATAACCCTCCTCTTTCAATTCCTCAAAAGCTTCAATTGTCTCTTCAATCGGATCATCAAGGGTCCCGCCGTGAAGCTGGTACAAGTCGATATAATCAGTTCCCAGCCGTTTCAGGCTTGCTTTGACCGCTTCTTTGATATATGCCTTTGAAGGGTCCCAGCTCCATCCGTCTTTTGCTTCGTTCCAGCGGTTGCCTGCTTTTGTGGCAATAATGACATTTTCACGAACTTCCCTGAGTGCTTCTCCGACGATTTTTTCATTTTCCCCGAAATCGTATAGATCGGCAGTATCAAAATAATTTACGCCTTCTTCCAAAGCAGCTTCAATGATTTTCCTGCCTTCCAGGGCATCTGTTCTGAGCGACATGCAGCCGAGCCCAAGCTCGCTTACATACAATCCTGACTTTCCAAGCTCCCTCTTTCTCATATCCTCACCTCAAAATTATGATGAATTCATTGTATCGAAAAGAGGGGCAGGGGTACAAATATAAGAGATTATTTTACCCTCCGGAGCCGGACTTCCTTCCGTCCGGCGGCTGCATCTGCCGAATCGATCCATTCCTTGAGCAGCGTATGTTTACTGCCGTACTCTCTTAATTTTTCACGGATTTCCCATGCCTTTCCTGCAAGGATGACGCCTTTAGAGTGGACGTGGATTTTCAATTCATACTCCCCCAAATAAAGTATGATAAAATGTATGAGCAGATAATCGGATTAGAACTGGAGTGATAGAACAGTGAATCATCCTTTAGAAGAAAAAACGATAAAGACTGAGCATATTTTTAACGGGAAGGTCATCAGCCTGCAGGTGGACGATGTGGAACTGCCGAACGGAAAAAACTCAAAGCGTGAAATTGTCAAGCATCCTGGAGCGGTAGCTGTCATTCCCCTTACAGATGACAACAAGATCGTGATGGTAGAGCAGTTCAGAAAACCCCTTGAAAAAGCAATCGTGGAAATTCCGGCAGGCAAGCTTGAAAAAGGCGAGGATCCGGAACTTTGTGCAAAGAGGGAGCTTGAAGAGGAGACAGGCTATGTGTGCGGAGAAATTGAAAAGCTCGTTTCCTTTTATACTTCACCAGGATTCGCTGATGAAATTCTCCATATTTACGCTGCCAGAAAACTGAGCAAAAAAGAAAATCCTGCCGTTCCGGATGAAGATGAGTTTGTCGATGTGATTGAGCTTAGCCTTGAAGAGGCGGAGGCTTATATAGAAGAACAAAGAATTCATGATGCGAAAACGGTTTATGCTGTCCAATATCTCCAGATCGAACAGCTGAAAAGCAGATGACTCTCCAGTCTTATTATGCTGATATGCACATCCATATCGGCCGGACAAAGTCAGGCCGCGCCGTTAAAATAACCGGGGCCAGATCCCTTGTTTTTTCCAATATCATTGAGCATGCAAGGGACAGCAAGGGACTTGATATGATCGGGATTATTGACTGCCATTCTCCTGAGGTCATTGCGGAAATGGAAGGGCTGATGGCCTCGGGCGAACTTGTGCAATCGCCTGAAGGAGGCCTGCTGTACGGCGGCCTTGCAATCATCCCGGGGGCAGAGCTTGAAATCTATGATGAAAGCTGCAAGGGCCCTATCCATGTGCTCTGCTATTTTCCAAGCCTTGATGATATGAAGGAATTCTCTTCATGGCTGAAAAGCCGCCTCAAGAATATCCATTTAAGCTCACAGCGCATTTATGCATCAGGGAAAGAGCTGCAGTCACAGGTGAAAGCACTTGGCGGATTATTCATTCCGGCCCATGTCTTCACGCCTTTCAAAAGCATGTATGGAAAAGGAGTGGACCGGTCGCTTGAGGAGGTTTTTGATAAAGATCTTATAGATGGGATTGAGCTGGGCTTAAGTTCGGATACAGAGATGGCGGATCAGATACAAGAGCTGCACAAATATCCATTCCTGACAAATTCAGATGCCCATTCACTCGGGAAGATAGCCAGGGAATATCAGCAGATTGATATGGCCGGGGCTTCATTCAGGGAGTTTCAGCTAGCCTTAAAAAAAGAGGGTGGAAGAGGGATTTCTGCCAATTACGGACTGGATCCGCAGCTGGGAAAATATCATCAGACGGTTTGTATGGATTGCCATTCCCCTCTCTCGCCCGGGCAGTCTGGCTGCAGGGAGTGCGGAAGCAGCAAACAGGTGAAGGGAGTGGCCGATCGGATTATGGAGCTGAAGACAGCTGTGGATGCACCGGCAGACAGGCCGCCATATGTCCATCAAGTGCCGCTCGAATTCATTCCCGGCCTAGGCCCAAAGATACTGGAAAGGCTGCTGGATCATTTCGGGACCGAAATGGATATTCTTCACAGAGTGCCGAAGGAGGCCCTGGAAGAGGTTATTCCCCATAAGCTTGCAGAGCTGATCGCCAAAGCGAGGAGCGGGCAGCTCAGCTTGAAAGCAGGCGGCGGAGGAAAGTACGGAAAAGTTGAGCATTGACAGCGCGGGAAGCAGGAACGAACCAGGCCCTGTCCCTGTTTATATTTAGAAATCGTCACAGCAGGCCGGATCCCCTAAGCGCGGATCCGGCCTGTTTCTATTCTTTTAGTTTCGCAAAGATGCAGGTATCCCGCAAAGCTTCTCCACTGGCGCAGAGAGTGTTTTTCTTCAATGTAGTTTCCAGCGTAAAGCCGAGTATTTCGGGGATTTTCCTGCTGGCAATGTTCTCCGGATCGCATCGTATTTCGATCCTATTGGCAGACAGGCTGCCGAAGGTAAACTCAATAAGGGCTTTGACCGCTTCTGTAATATATCCTTTCCTGTGGTGGCGCGTATCGCACCAGTACCCGATTTCAAACCGGCCGGCTTCCCAATCGATGCGGTGCAGGCCAGTCGATCCGATGAATCGGCCGTCTTCTTTGCGGTATATATGGAGGCGGATATCTTCCTTCAGCCAAAATTGGGCATATGATCTGCGGATTCCAGCTTCTGTTTCTTCAGGGGACTGCTCTTTGGCAGCGAAAGGCAGCCATTTTTTCAGCTCTTCCTTTGATGCCATGACAGCATCATATACTTCTTTCCCATCGCCAGGCAGGCAAGGGCGGATATACAGTCTTTCTGTCTCTGCGATGATCTCAGGGAAATCGATTAAAACAGGATTCATTTTCCATTCCTCCTTTATGATTGTTCCGATTATATCTGGTGCCGCAAAGACTGGCAATATTTTTTTGAATAATGGCAAAATGATAGATGCTTGTCATAGAATGCTGTCTTCTGCATAGGATGTAATAACAGATTCTACAGGAGGAAGAGCAATGAAGAAACGTATGTACCAGAACTTTGCAGCCACTCATTTTCGCGAGCATTCCTCGATCTACTTATTCGTCATCGTCCTGTTTCTGATGGGGGTTATATTCGGGGCCGTAGTAGTGAACAGCATGAGCTTCAATCAAAAGGAAGATTTGTATTATTATCTGTCGCAGTTTTTTGGACAAGTATCTGCCGGAACTGTGGCTGAGTCAAATGATCTTTTCATCCAAAGCCTGTTTCATAACAGCAAGTTCATCGGCCTGATGTGGCTTCTCGGAATCTCGATCATCGGCCTGCCTGTCATCCTGGTGCTTTTATTTATGAAGGGGATGGTTGTGGGGTTTACTGTCGGCTTTCTAGTGAATCGGATGGGCTGGGACGGTTTTCTGCTTTCCTTTGTATCGGTCATGCCGCAGAATCTTATCATCATTCCGATATTCATAATCACTGCAGCAATGACAGTGGCTTTGTCCTTGAAAATGATCAGGCGGCAATTCATGAAAAATCTCGGACAGCCTGTTATGCCGATGTTTGGAAAATATGTGGCGGTGTTCTGCATGGCGATTGTATTGCTATCAGTCGCAGCAGGCATAGAAGCCTATCTTTCCCCGGCCCTGATGAAATCGGTTGTCAGCAGCGTAAAGCCTTAAATAAAATTTTATAATTGTTTTCATATAATAATAACTTTGTTTTGATAATGTTTGTATCTTCTTATTTATAATGATTTTATTTTGAAAACATCTCCCTATCTGTTATAATGAGAGCTGACAGTGCGAGGGAGGGACTTTACGGGATGGAGACTAGAATAGATAGAATAAAAAAGCAGCTGCATTCGTCAAGCTATAAACTAACGCCGCAGCGTGAAGCGACAGTCCGTGTGCTGCTGGAGAATGAAGAAGATCATCTGAGCGCGGAAGATGTGTACCTCCTTGTCAAAGAGAAGTCGCCTGAGATAGGGCTGGCGACCGTTTATCGCACATTGGAGCTGTTAACGGAACTGAAAATTGTCGATAAAATCAACTTTGGTGATGGAGTTTCCCGCTATGACCTCAGGCAGGAAGGCGCCGCCCATTTCCACCACCATTTAGTATGCATAGAATGCGGGGCAGTAGATGAAATCCAGGATGATCTTCTGGAGGATGTCGAAGCGATTGTCGAGCGTGACTGGAACTTTAAGATCAAAGATCACCGCCTGACATTTCATGGCATCTGCTACCGCTGCCAGGATAAAGATGATAGCGCCGATGAGGCTGATTGACGGGAACCTTTTCTTTTAACCGGAAAAGGTTTTTATTATTTTCCGGAAATCCGCTGGAATGGCCAAAAGCTTTAGCCAGGGAGGTATAAATCTTGTCCAGCTTGGCATATCTTTTACTATAGAATGCAGCTGGAGGAAGAATGATGAGATCATGGATGATCATGACATTTAAAACATTGAAGGTATTTGTCCTGTTTACGGGATGTACAATCCTTTTTTATTATGGGCTTTTATGGTTAAATGAAGAATATCAGAGCTATCATCGCTATGATGAGCCGGAAGGCAGCGCCGTCAGGGTATCAGGTGATGCAGTTTCTGATGAAACCGACTGGTTTGACAGACTGATTCTGTTTTACCTGAATGGGGAGTAATGCATAAATGGAAGACAGGCTGAAAGATTTTGTCCACTTTTTAATGATTGAAAAGGGACTGGCTAACAATACGATTGTCTCTTATGAACGTGACTTGAAAAGTTATCTGAAATTCATTGTGAAAAGCGAAGGGCTTGCCAGTTTGAATGAAGTCCAGAGGGTCCACATCGTCCAGTTTCTGAAAAGGCTGAAGGAGCAGGGGAAATCCGCTAAGACACTTGCCAGGCATATTGCTTCCATAAGGGCCTTCCATCAGTTCCTGCTGAGGGAAAAGGCATGCGAAACAGATCCATCTGTACATATTGAGTCTCCGCAGCAGGAAAGAACCCTTCCGAAAGTCCTGAGCATGGCGGAGGTGGAAACCCTCCTGGAGTCGCCGTCCGACTCGAGTCATTACAGTCTCCGCGACAAAGCGATGCTTGAGCTTCTGTATGCAACAGGCATCAGGGTCAGTGAACTGATCGGCCTCCAGATAGGAGATGTCCATTTAACGATGGGCTTTGTCCGCTGCATCGGGAAAGGGAATAAAGAAAGAATCATCCCGATTGGGAAAACGGCTTCAGAGGCAATTGAAAGATACCTTCTGCAGGGAAGGCCGCATTTTGTTTCCAAAAGCCGCAGAGATGATACCTTATTCCTGAACCATCATGGAAGGCAGCTGACCCGCCAGGGATTCTGGAAAATCCTGAAAAAGCTTGCGGGCGATGCAGGCATCGAAAAAGAGCTCACTCCGCATACTTTAAGGCATTCATTTGCCACCCATCTGCTGGAGAATGGAGCTGACTTGCGTGCAGTACAGGAAATGCTCGGGCATGCGGATATATCGACAACCCAGATTTATACTCATGTAACGAAAACAAGGCTGAAGGATGTGTATTCAAAATTCCATCCCCGTGCCTGAAAAAAAGGCGCTTTGTATCTATAAAAAAATAAATCTAACAAAACTGCTGAATATAAAGCAGTTTTTTCTTGTTTTTTAGGCTGTTTATTTTGTAGAATATAGATGTCAGACTTCTGACGAATTTAAACCTCTTGCAGGTTAATCCTTTTGAAAAAGGGTAACATATACCTGTAAAATAAATTGAAAACGTGTACATGTTTAGGAGGAGATTACATGAATCCGCATACATATAAAAGAATCTTTCTCATTGTAATGGATTCGGTGGGAATAGGCGAGGCGCCGGATGCAGATCGCTTTGGCGACAAGGGCTCTGATACGCTCGGCCATATCGCTGAAAGAATGAACGGGCTGGATATGCCGAATATGGGCAGGCTGGGGCTCAGCAATATTAAAGAAATCAAAGGTATTGAAAAAGCAGAGAAGCCGCTCGCTTCTTACACAGTGATGCAGGAAGCATCAAACGGAAAAGACACCATGACAGGACATTGGGAAATCATGGGCCTGAATATCGAAACCCCGTTCAGGGTATTCCCTGACGGCTTCCCGGATGAACTGCTCTCAGAGCTTGAAGCCCGCACAGGCAGAAAAATCATTGGAAACAAGCCGGCAAGCGGAACAGAGATCCTTGATGAGCTTGGGGAAGAGCATATGAAAACAGGCGCGCTGATCGTGTACACCTCGGCAGACTCGGTACTGCAGATTGCAGCACATGAAGAGATTGTGCCGATCGATGAGCTGTACAGCATCTGCAAAATCGCCAGGGAACTGACACTTGACGAGAAATACATGGTTGGAAGAGTGATAGCGCGTCCGTTCATCGGGCAGCCGGGAGAGTTCAAGCGTACACCCAATCGCCATGACTATGCCCTGAAGCCATTTGACAGGACCGTCATGAATGAACTGAAGGACGGCGGCCTGGATGTGCTGGCGATCGGGAAAATTTCTGATATCTATGACGGCGAGGGCGTGACAAAGTCGCTCCGCACTGAGTCTAACATGGATGGGATGGATAAGCTCCTTGAAACGATGGATATGGATTTCACAGGATTGAGTTTCTTGAATCTTGTTGACTTTGATGCCCTTTTCGGACACAGAAGAGACCCTGAGGGCTACGGAAAAGCGCTTGAAGAATATGATGCGCGCCTGACTGAAGTCTTTGATAAGCTGAAGGAAGATGACTTGCTCATCATTACCGCTGATCACGGGAATGACCCCGTCCACCCCGGAACTGACCATACACGTGAATATGTGCCGCTGTTGGCTTATTCCAAGGGCATGTCAGGCGGAAAAGAACTGCCGGTCAGACAGACATTCGCCGATATCGGCGCGACTGTAGCGGAAAACTTTGCTGTGGCGGCACCGAAGTTTGGAATAAGCTTTTTGGGCGAATTGTAAACCTGCACCATCATCTTAAACAACTGACTATGCTGAGCATATAAATGAAACTGGCAGCGGAAGGCCAAGTCTGATTCTGCAGCCTGGCTCAGCATATTCATATAAAAAGGGGATTATAGAATGGACTACGGAAAAATTCAAAATGCAGCACAATTTTTAAAAGGAAAGTACGGAGAAACCCCAAAAATCGGTCTGATCCTTGGCTCCGGTCTCGGTATTCTCGCAGATGAAATCGAACAGCCGGTAAAGATTCCTTATAATGAAATCCCGGATTTTCCTGTTTCAACAGTTGAAGGGCATGCAGGCCAGCTTGTATTCGGCCTTCTGAACGGTGTGCAGGCTGTAGCGATGCAAGGGCGCTTCCACTATTATGAAGGATACAGCTTTGACAAAGTCACTTTCCCTGTAAGGGTAATGAAAGAGCTTGGAGTGGAAATCCTGATTGTCACCAATGCTGCCGGCGGTGTAAACGAAAGTTTTGCACCCGGCAATTTAATGCTGATTTCCGACCATATCAACAATATGGGAAGCAATCCGCTGATCGGGCCGAATGATTCCAAGCTTGGCGTCCGTTTCCCTGATATGTCGGAAGCCTACTCCAGGGAGCTGCGCAAGCAGGCAAGGGAAATTGCCAGCAAGCTGAATATTTCCATCCAGGAAGGTGTTTATGTCGGGAATACCGGCCCGACATATGAAACGCCTGCCGAGGTAAGGATGCTCCGCACCATGGGCGGGGACGCAGTGGGCATGTCGACTGTGCCTGAAGTAATCGTGGCAAGGCATGCCGGCCTGAAAGTACTCGGCATTTCCTGCATTTCCAATATGGCAGCAGGCATACTGGATCAGCCGCTGAACCATGAAGAAGTAATTGAAACGACTGAAAAAGTGAAGGCGGACTTCCTAGCTTATGTGAAAGAGCTTGTACGCCAGTTTGGTGCTTAAATAAAGAAAAAGTGGTGACGAAAATGAGAATGGTGGACTTGATAGAAAAGAAACGCGACGGCAAGGAACTGTCTTCGGAAGAAATCCAATTTATAATTAAAGGCTACACTGATGGTTCGATTCCTGACTATCAGATCAGTGCTTTGACGATGGCAATCTTTTTCCGGGGCATGACGGAAAATGAGAGAGCAGATTTGACGATGAGCATGGTGGAATCAGGCGATAAGATCGATCTGTCGAAAATCGAAGGCATCAAAGTAGACAAGCACTCCACAGGGGGAGTCGGCGATACAACTACGCTGGTGCTCGGCCCTCTTGTAGCAGCAGTTGGTGTACCGGTTGCGAAAATGTCCGGCCGGGGCCTTGGCCATACAGGCGGTACGATCGACAAATTGGAGGCGGTTGAAGGCTTCCACGTAGAAATAGAGAACGAAGAGTTCATCAAGCTGGTTAACCAGAACAAAATTGCCGTTATCGGACAGAGCGGCAACCTCACGCCGGCGGATAAGAAATTATATGCGCTCCGCGATGTGACGGCAACGGTTGACAGTATCCCGCTGATTGCCAGCTCCATCATGAGCAAAAAGATTGCAGCCGGCGCAGATGCCATCGTCCTTGACGTGAAAACCGGGGCAGGCGCCTTTATGAAGACGCTGGATGATTCAAGAGAGCTTGCAAAAGCGATGGTAAGGATCGGGAACAATGTCGGCCGCAAAACGATGGCAGTCATTTCAGACATGAGCCAGCCGCTTGGTTTTGCCATTGGCAATGCGTTGGAAGTGAAAGAAGCGATCGACACATTAAGAGGCGAAGGACCGGAAGATCTGACTGAACTGTGCCTTGTACTCGGAAGCCATATGGTTGTGCTGGCTGAAAAGGCAGAAACTCCGGCACAAGCACGCGAAATGCTGGAGCAGGCGATCAAGGATGGCTCCGCCCTAGAAGCAATGAAAACATTCCTCAGCTCACAGGGAGGCGATGCTTCGGTTGTCGATGATCCTTCCCGCCTGCCGCAGGCCAAATTTGTTTATGAGCTTGAAGCAAAAGAAGACGGCTATGTTTCAGAGATCGTCGCTGACGCCGTGGGAACGGCTGCCATGGTCCTTGGTGCAGGACGGGCGACAAAAGAATCAGAAATCGATCTTGCCGTCGGCCTGATGCTCCGCAAGAAGATTGGAGACACTGTCTCAAAAGGAGAATCACTTGCCACCATCTACAGCAACTTCGAGGACGTAGAAGAAGTCAAAGAGCGCCTTTACAGCAACATCAAAATCACGGCTGCTAAAGCAGATGCTCCTGTACTGGTGCATGAGGAAATTACTGAATAAGACTGTATGGAAAAGCTGCATCCTGAAGGGGTGCAGCTTTTTTCTGCGTTCAACCCTGTCCCCATCCCCTCAGCACCAGCCTGAAATACTGGAGAATGCACCCTTCCGGCACTCGGAGAAAACCCTCTGATCTGCAGTCCCTGAATATAGCAATCCATCTGAAGCCCCTTATGCAAAATAAAAACATCACCTCCGCTGATTTATTGTATAAATTTGTCTCCTTTGGAAAAAATGGAGGCTATAAAGAATGGAGGGTTATGTGATGAAGCGAATCGTTTCTATAATGGTGTTTGTTTTAATATCAGCAATGATGGCACCGGCAGCCTTAGCCGAAGAAAGCGGTGTGAAGCTGGTTGACAACGTAAAATCGGCAATTTTGATTGAGCGGGATACCGGGGCTATTTTATATGAACAAAACAGCAAAGAACAGCTGCCTCCAGCCAGCATGACCAAGATCATGACCATGCTGCTGATCATGGAAGCTATTGATACAGGAAAGCTTTCCATGAATGAAAAAATCAGGGCGAGTGAATATGCTGCCTCCATGGGGGGCTCGCAGATATTCCTTGAACCGGGTGAAGAAATGACCACAGAACAGATGCTGAAAGGGATTGCCATCGGATCAGGAAATGATGCTTCCGTTGCCGTGGCAGAAAGGCTCGCCGGTTCAGAAGAAGAGTTCGTCAAAATGATGAATAATAAAGCCAGGGAGCTGGGCTTGAAGGACACGGAATTCAAAAATGCGACAGGCCTTCCGGTAACCGAGCACTACAGCACAGCCCATGATATGGCCCTTATGGCCAAGGAACTGCTGAAATATGAAGGTATAACCAAGTTCACGGGAACTTATGAAGCCTATTTACGGGAAGATACCGATAAGAAATTCTGGCTGGTGAATACAAACAAACTGGTCCGCTTCTATCCGGGAGTCGACGGTTTGAAGACAGGCTTTACTAATGAAGCGAAATATTGTCTTACAGCTACAGCAGAGAAAAATGGGATGAGGGTAATCGCAGTCGTCTTTGGCGCTCCTACATCCAAGGAAAGAAATGCACAGGTGACCAAGATGCTGGATTATGCTTTCAGCCAGTATGAGACCCATCCAATGTACAAGCGGAGTGAAGCACTTGGATCTGCCAATGTCAGCAAAGGCGAGAAAAAGCAGGTGGAAGCTTTGACAAGCGAGCCGATCTCCCTGCTGACAAAGAAAGGTGAAGACACGAAAGAAGTCAAGAAAACCGTCATCCTGAAAAAAGATCTTAAGGCCCCAATCGCTAAAGGCGATCAGATTGGTACCCTGAAGGTTGAAAAAGACGGGAAGACCATCGTAGAGAGTCCGCTGGTGGCCAAGAGTGAAGTAAAGGAAGCAGGCTGGTGGACACTGTATAAACGGGCTCTGGGCATCTTTACGAAATCAAACTGATGTCGAAAAAAAGGCGCATCAAG
This sequence comes from Bacillus sp. SRL543, assembly GCF_984799205.1. Lineage (NCBI taxonomy): Bacteria > Bacillati > Bacillota > Bacilli > Caryophanales > Bacillaceae > Bacillus > Bacillus sp. SRL543. The sequence continues at coordinate 3,296,907 of NZ_OZ481794.1, read as the reverse complement.
GAAAATTTAGCGAAAGCGCACTAGTTTTGCCTCCAGGAAGGAATAAGGGCCTCTTTCAGCGAAATTGACTGTCTAGAAAGGCTTGTTCCATGCAGGGCAGCATCGGGCATGGACGGCCGGCCGGACCTTGAATTTTCCGGCAGCAGAGAAGGAGGCTATCAATCATGGGTCTAATGATTGGACTGGAAGTAAAAAATGATGTGCTGTGCATTCGCTTAAGCGGAGAACTGGACCACCATATGGCAGATGAATTAAGGGAAAAGGCAACAAGTGCCATTGAGTCTTACGGGATCCGCCATATTGTCCTCAATCTGGAGCAATTAACCTTTATGGACAGCTCAGGCCTGGGAGTGATCCTGGGCAGGTATAAGCAGATTAAGCAGCTTCACGGCGAAATGGTCGTCTGTGCAATTTCACCGGCGGTACAAAGGCTATTCGATATGTCGGGGCTGTTTAAAATCATCCGTCTTGAGCCGTCAGAGGAAAATGCACTGCAAAGATTGGGGGTTGCCTGACAATGAGAAATGAAATGAATCTTCAGTTCAGCGCTTTAAGCCAGAATGAATCCTTTGCCCGTGTGACAGTCGCGGCTTTTATCGCCCAGCTGGATCCGACAATGGATGAACTGACTGAAATCAAGACGGTCGTATCAGAGGCGGTGACCAATTCGATTATTCATGGCTATGAAAATGACAGTAAAGGGATAGTTTATATTTCTGTCAGCATCGAAGACGGCTTCATCGATATGACAATCAGGGATGAAGGCCAAGGGATCGGGGATGTGGAGGAAGCCAGGCAGCCCCTGTTTACGACCAAGCCAGAGCTGGAGCGCTCAGGCATGGGCTTTACGATCATGGAAAATTTCATGGATGAGATAGAAGTTCGCTCACACCCAGGAGAAGGCACCGAAATCCGTTTAAGGAAGCATTTATCAAACAGTAAAATGCTATGCAATTAAGGGAGTCATGCTATGGATGTGGAGGTAAAGACCGATAAGACACAGACGTATCTCAAGGATCACGAGGTAAAAGAACTCATACAAAAAAGCCAGGCAGGAGACCAGAGTGCGCGGGACACGATCGTGCAGAAAAACATGAGGCTGGTCTGGTCTGTTGTCCAGCGTTTTCTCAACAGAGGGTATGAGCCGGACGATTTATTCCAGATTGGCTGCATCGGCCTCCTGAAGTCGGTTGATAAATTTGATCTGAGCTATGATGTAAAGTTTTCCACCTATGCTGTCCCGATGATCATCGGGGAGATACAGCGCTTCATCAGGGATGATGGAACTGTGAAGGTCAGCCGTTCACTGAAGGAATTGGGAAATAAGATCCGAAAGGCAAAGGACGAGCTGACCAAAAATTTTGGACGGATTCCGACTGTAACAGAACTTTCCGCTTATCTGGAAATCCCTCCTGAGGACATCATCCTTGCCCAGGAAGCTGGAAGGACGCCATCCTCCATTCATGAAACAGTGTATGAAAACGACGGCGACCCTATCACACTGCTGGATCAGATCGATGATGGAAATGATGGCAAGTGGTTTGACCAGATCGCCCTTAAAGAGGCAATCCGCGAGCTGGATGAACGGGAAAGGCTGATTGTGTATCTCAGATATTATAAAGATCAGACACAATCTGAAGTGGCAGCAAGGCTGGGAATATCACAGGTGCAGGTGTCCCGGCTCGAAAAGAAAATCCTGCAGCAGATGAAAGACCGGATGGATATGTGAATCCTCCGGTCTTTTTTTTGTGCGCTGGACCCGGGGCACTCCTGAACGGCTTTTCCAATATCGCCAATTTTTGGTCAACATGATTGGATTATTTCTACGAATACTATTTATACAAGGAAAACACTGTTTGGGAAGTGATCATAATGGAAAAAACGGTTTATGTCCGGCTCAGGAACCGTATTCAGGTGCGCCCGCAGGCTTCCGTCCAATTAAAGGATATAGCTTTGATAATTGCAGATGAAACACTGTATGAACGATTAGGGAGTCTTTCCATCCATCGTGTTTCAGATCATGACCGAAACATTATTGTGATTGACATTGTCCAGGTAATCCAGGCCATTGCCGCGGAAAAGCTGCATCTGGATATACAGGCTGTCGGTCCCTCCCAGACAATCATTGAGGTGATTTACAAAAAGAAAAAGGCTTCCACAGCATTTTTCCTGCTGATCTGGTTTCTGCTGTTCTTTGGTGCAGCACTGACCATCATGAATTTTCATGAAGACGTCAGCATGCAGACAGTGCATCAGCGGATCTATACCATCATAACCGGCAAAGTGGAGAAAAAGCCCCTGCTGTTCCAGATCCCCTATTCACTTGGCCTTGGACTCGGCATGATCATATTCTTCAATCATGTCTTCAAGAAAAGGCTTAATGAGGAGCCCAGCCCGCTCGAGGTTGAAATGTTCAATTACCAGCAGGATCTCGACCGGTATGTCATCATGCATGAAAATAAAGAAAGCATGAAGAACCTTGATGACCATTAGTATCATTATCGTCATTTTCCTGGGATTTGCGGGTGGCATATCTGTCGGGGCAGGATTTGTTGCTTTTCTGACTGTGCTGGGGATCATACCAAGGCTGACCCAGCTGTCAAAGACAATGAAAATGATTCATCATTATGAATGGGCGGTCGTCATCGGGGCGGTTGCAGGGACAACTGCAAGCCTTCAGGACCCGAGGCTGTATTTTCCCGGCTTTATCCTCATTCTGTTCGGGCTTGCCGGCGGAATCTTTGTGGGGATGGTGGCCGCAGCTCTTACAGAAGTGCTGAACGTCCTGCCGCTCCTGGCCAAGAGGCTTGGGATTGACGGGAAAATAGTCGTTCTGCTGATGGCCATCGTATTTGGGAAAGTATTTGGATCTCTGTTTCACTGGATGTATTATGTAGACTGACTATGTAAAGCGAAAGGACATCAAAGCAATGGATGAACGGAGGAAAGTCATACTGATTACAGATGGCGATGAGTATGCAAGAAGGACTGCAGAGCATGTTGCGAAAGATATTGGCGGCAGGTGCATCTCTATGTCCCATGGGAATCCATCTGTTTTGTCAGGGCCGGATATCGTCAAGATGATCAAGAAAGCCCCCAATGACCCTGTTCTTGTCATGTTCGATGACTCCGGCTATGTCGGTGAGGGGCTTGGTGAGACCGCTCTTAAATATGTGGCAGGCCACAAGGATATTGAAGTGCTCGGTGTGATTGCGGTTGCTTCAAAAACAAGGCAGGCGGAATGGACCCATGTGGATGTTTGTGTCGACCGGTACGGTGAGCTTACGCCGTATGGCGTGGATAAACTCGGGGTCGCTGAGATGGAAATTGGCAAAATGAACGGGGATACGGTCTATTGCCTCGACGAATTGGACGTTCCCCTGATTGTCGGGATCGGCGATATCGGCAAGATGTCACGAAGGGACCATTATGAAAAAGGCTCTCCCATCACCAAAAAGGCGGTGGAACTCATTCTGGAAAGGAGCGGATTCTGTGGCGGAAACTAAAAAGAAAAATAAAACCCCTATTTCAGAATCACCCGGCAGAAACGAAGACTTCATGAAGGAGCGCATCGGGCTTGGCGTCAGCTTTGACCTCGGTGTCAGGAAGCTGCAGATCCTGAAGAAAGAAGTTCAGATTTATTATGTAAATGGATTATGCGACACTTCCTTCATCACTCAAATCCTTGAAGAGCTTGTTGAAATCAACGATCATGAGAAGCTTTCCTCTAACATTTTTAATATCGTGAAAAACCGCATCGTCAATCAGTCGGTGCAGCCGATTGAAACGATGGATGAGCTGGTGGATCAGGTGCTGTCCGGCCTGATTGTCATATTGGTCGAAGGGGAGACGACGGGACTTGTTGTCGATGTCAGAAGCTATCCCGGCAGAACACCGGAGGAGCCCGATACAGAGAAGGTTGTGAGGGGATCAAGGGATGGCTATGTAGAAAATATCATTGTTAATACCGCCCTGACCAGAAGGCGGATCAGGGATGAGCGGCTCCGCTTTGAAATCATGCGGGTAGGGGAGCGTTCCAAAACTGATATAGCGATCGCCTATATTAAGGATGTCGCCAGTACAGACCTGATTGAAGTAGTCAGACAGGAAATACAGTCAATTGATATTGACGGATTGACAATGGCGGATAAAACGGTTGAAGAATTTCTTTTAAAACAAGGATATAATCCATATCCGCTCGTCCGTTATACAGAAAGGGCCGATGTCGGAGCGACCCATCTGCTGGAAGGGCATGTCCTGATTTTCGTTGATACATCGCCAAGTGTGATCATTACGCCAACGACCTTTTTCCATCATCTGCAGCATGCTGAGGAATACAGGCAGTCACCGGCAGTCGGCACATTCATCCGCTGGATCCGCTTTGTCGGGCTGCTTGCCTCCCTATTCCTGCTGCCATTATGGTTTTTATTCACACTGGAGCCGCAACTGCTCCCGGAGGCCATCAAGTTCATCGGCCCGAATGAAAAGACAAACATACCAATCGTCATACAGATCTTTCTGGCAGATATCGGGATTGAATTCCTGAGAATTGCTGCAATCCATACACCTACACCGCTTTCAACCGCAATGGGATTGATTGCAGCTGTCCTGATCGGACAAATTGCCATTGATGTCGGACTGTTTGTACCGGAAGTCATTCTCTATGTGGCGGTTGCATCCATCGGAACCTTTGCAACCCCAAGCTATGAACTGAGCATAGCCAATAAAATGGCCAGGCTTGCCATTCTGATTTGTGTCGCCCTCTTCCATACGCCGGGCTTCATTATCAGCATAACGGTGTTCATCCTCCTGCTTGCGAGCATCAGGTCGCTGAACACGCCATATTTATGGCCGCTGCTGCCTTTCAGCCCGAAAGCATTTTTGCAGATTCTGATCAGAAGATCTGTACCGGGGTCGAAAATCAGGCCAAGCATCGTCCATGCGAAAAACCGCTATAAGCAGCCGGCCAAAAATTGATTATCATGCTAATACTAATTGCAGTTTTCTGTAAAATATGATAAGTTTTTAACTAAATAAAGGACTAAAGAAAGTGAAATAGACAGTTCAGAAACATGGACTGTCTATTTTATATAGGCAGGGATAAATCGGGGCTGGGAAAAAGCGGCCGCGGCAGTCTATAATAAGAGTAACAGTTTAGATGGAATGAGGGAGTAAGCATGTTTTTTCATGGGACAGCAAGAGTAAATGGACAATCACACTTAGAAATAGGCGGAATGGATACAGTTGAATTGGCAAAGCAGTTCGGGACACCGGTTTACGTGTATGATGTGGCACTGATCCGTGAAAGGGCAAGAGGGTTCAGGGAGACATTCGAAAAGCTTGGGGTGAAATCCCAGGTTGCTTATGCGAGCAAAGCTTTTTCTTCCATTGCCATGATTCAGCTGGCTGAAGAAGAAGGGCTGTCGCTTGATGTAGTTTCCGGCGGAGAGCTGTATACAGCATTGGCGGCAGAGTTTCCTGTCGAAAGAATTCATTTTCATGGGAATAATAAAAGCAGGGAAGAATTGGAAATGGCCCTCCATTATGGCGTCGGATGCATCGTAGTCGACAATTTTGATGAGCTGGAGCTGCTCAGCTCTGTCTGTGAAAAACAAAAAACGAAAATAAAGATCCTGCTGCGCGTGACACCCGGAATCGAGGCGCATACCCACGATTATATCCTGACAGGGCAGGAGGATTCCAAATTCGGCTTTGATCTGCAAAATGGACAGGCTGAAGCAGCGCTCAAGCAGGCACAGTCTTCCCCATGGCTCGAAACACTCGGCATCCACTGCCATATCGGATCGCAGATTTTTGAGACGACAGGCTTCATTCTGGCAGCGGAAAAAATATTCGAAAAGCTGTCAATCTGGAAAAAAGAACTATCCTATGAACCGGCTGTGCTGAATCTTGGCGGAGGCTTTGGCATCCGGTATACAGATGAAGACGCACCGATTGCGGCTTCTAAATATGTTGAAGAAATCATTAGTGAAGTGAAAAAGCTGGCCGGCAGCTATCAGATGGAAATGCCTGAAATCTGGATTGAACCTGGCCGTTCGCTTGTCGGCGATGCAGGGACAACTCTGTATAAAACAGGCGCTAGGAAGGATGTCCCGAATGTCCGCCAATACCTGGCGGTGGACGGGGGAATGAGCGATAATATCCGTCCTGCCCTTTATCAGGCAAAATATGAAGCCGTGCTAGCCAACCGGCCGCTCGAAAAAGCGGAAGAAACGGTCTCTATTGCCGGCAAATGCTGCGAGTCAGGCGATATGCTGATATGGGACCTGCCTTTGCCGAAAGCGGAACGGGAAGATCTTCTGGCTGTTTTTTGTACAGGAGCCTACGGATATTCCATGGCCAACAACTATAACCGCATCCCGCGGCCGCCGGTTGTATTCGCAGAGAATGGCGAAGCACGCCTTGTCGTCAAAAGGGAAAGTTTTGAGGACTTGATCCGCCTCGACCTGCCGCTGCAGGAAAAAATCAAGAATTAAGAAAAAGCAGCCGAATGGCTGCTTTTTTCAGATTGCTGCTGTTAAGCTCCTCCATTTTTCTATGAGAAAAAGGCTTTAACAGCGTCGATTGCACTTGAGAAAAAGCGTTTCAGGCTCTCAAGGAACCCCTGGCCTTCGTCACTCTCAAGATAGTTGGTGATTTTATCCTTTGCTTTATCAAGCTGATCTCCCACCTGGTTCCAGTCGATGTTCAAATCCTTCAGCTTGTTGAACAGGTCAATCAGGCTTTGCATTTCTTTATCTGTCAGGGTGATGCCAAGGTCCTTTGCCGCGTTTTCGATGATGCTCTGGAGCTCTTCATCGCTGGCTGGTTTATTTTTGCTTATTTCTTCTTTGATCTTTGCTATCAGGGCGGCAGCATTTTCATTTCCAACCGAATCGCCAAGCTTGGCTGTTTCAACCATTTCTTCATTGGCTGCCTGCTTGACCTCTTCAGGTATCGTCTCATCAGCTGAGATTTCATATGCCTTTATGATGCCGGTAAGGGCTGCGGTCCCGGAGACAGGCGAAGGAGCGGTAATATAGATTTCAGCATCTTTAACTCCAGCTGTGATCAAGGCATTGATATACATTTCGTCCGTTACCCAGTTGATATTCTTCGTTTCTACCGCAAGTCCTGAACCGGGTTTGGCGATTGTTGTCGCTGAAGAAGAAATGGCTCTTGTGCCAATGAGCGCTTTGCTGATATAGCTGCCCAGATATTGATGTTCCTCTTCATTTGACACTGTGATAGTCATGGCGTCCTTTGGCGCTTCCATTTCGGCAAGCAGAGCGCTTTTCTGTTCATCGGAAAGGTTTTCGCCGAGGGTGACGATCATATCCCCTTCGGCCATGTCTGCTGCAGCTCCCGCTGGAAGAATGAGCATCAGAGCAAGGGCGAACAGCATTATATTTTTGCATCGTTTAAGCATAATGTTCCTCCTAATCTTGTATACGCAGGCTGGACCCTATATTAATAGACGTACATAATGATATAAAAGTTTCGGGGAGAATGCATGCCTCTGCAGCCAATAGTCCCTATTTTCCCGGCGGGATAGATAAAAAAACGCATTTAGTGTAGAATAAAAAAGGAGTTTGGCGATTGGAGGCAAATTATACAATGAAAAAAAATAACTGGCTGCTTTTCTCCTTTTTCCTGGCCATCGGGCTGATTTGGGGGTTCATCTACTGGCTGGTCATAGTGCCTGGATCCTGATTCAATATATATGATTGCTGCCTGGCTGAAATTTTTGTATCATAGTGATTATTAGTGGAACCTGCAACAAAAATGCTTTCTTACATATCATATACTAGCCGCCATGAAGTTTAGACAATGGCTTTATGGGAAAAGATAGTTTGGAAATGTTTTATTTAATGAGGGATAATTATGCTAATTCGATATAAAAAGACATTCGAAAAAATTGCCATGGGCTTATTATCATTTATGCCTAATGAAAAGGATCTGAAAAAGCTGCAGCAGACAATGAAGCAGTATGAGTCTGATGACGGCTGGCAGCTGTTCCTTTGGAAGCAGGATGATATAACAGGGCTGATCGGGGTTTCTTTCATTGACGGCCCCGCAATGGAAATACAGCATATTTCCGTAAGTCCTTCACATCGCCAGCAGGGCATCGGAAGATCAATGGTCAAGGCTTTAAGGGATCTGTACCCTGACAGGAAGCTCGTCAGCAATGAAAATACAGAACCGTTTGTCGACAAGTGCACAGATGAAGATTGCTGAAAAGGCAGAGAACCTGGTTCTCTGCCTTTTATTGTCCGGTATCATTGCGTTCCTTTTGTGCGTCCATTGCAGCCTTCCTCTCCAGGATCACTTCCGTCCGGTCTCTCATTGAATGCCGGTGAATGAGCATCTGGTCGGAAAGATCACTTGGGCTTCCCCAAACAAGGCCGAGTGATTCTGCCTTTCTGGTGCATAGTCCGGCAAGCTCCGGATCGGCCAGGGGAATGAAGGGGCTTGTGTAATTTTCTCCTTTGGCAATGCTCTCCAATCTCCCATTTATCAGCAGCATGAATTCTGCGGCGCTGATTCCCAGCTCTTTCAGCTGGAGCGGCACCTTGTCCAAAATAGACAGGGATTTCCGCAGCGTCCGTTCGGCACCTGGAAAGTTGCGGCGGCGATGGTGATAGGCGGAAACCGCGAACAAAATGAGCCCTACCCAGACAGAGTCCTTATTCCGCGGGTCTGCTTCTTTCCAGTATTCTTCAAGCACTTCATGGCATTCGAAATAATCGCGGTCTGCATGGAAATGGACAAGATACTTTATATATTCTTCAGGGTACATAAAGACCTCCTTTTGCGCTGATGGCATTTTGCACTTATTTTATCATATTCCGGCTTGGAGCGGAGCGGGGGACAGTATCAAGAAGAAAGCCCGGCTTATGCCGGGCCTTCAGTCTATAGTTTTAGAAGCACCATGATGCTCCCACGATGATCAACAGAATGAACAATACCACTATTAAGGCGAACCCGCCTCCGTAACCGTAACCTGCACCTGCTTCTGACATTTAACCGATACCTCCTATATAGTCTGCGTTTTTCTTTACAAATGCATCTTATGCAGGAATGGGCCGTAACGTATGGGCGACTGGAAAAAAGCTTGAAGAGAAGGGATTCCTGCCCCCGGCTTTCTGGGAATTTGTCTGTATTTTTCTATTGGATATCAGAATGGAATCCTCTATACTAGTAATAGCCATTTACAGCATCGAACCTGCCTGTGTAAGGCGGGAAAGCAGCAGGCAAAATTCAAAATTAGAAATTATGGTGGAAATATGCAGTATAATGTGAAGATTGACGCGTTTGAGGGGCCTCTTGACCTGCTTCTTCATTTAATTAATCGCCTTGAAATAGATATATACGATATACCTGTAGCAGAGATTACTGAACAGTATCTTATTTATATACATACAATGAAAGAGCTCGAACTTGATGTTGCGAGTGAATTTCTTGTCATGGCCGCGACCCTGCTTGCCATTAAGAGCAAAATGCTTCTTCCAAAGCATGAAGAAGAGCAGCTGGACGATGAGTTTGATATGGAAGCAGGGGAAGAAGATCCCCGTGACGAGCTTGTTGAAAGACTTGTAGAATATAAGAAGTATAAAGAAGCTGCAGCGGAGCTCAAAACGAAAGAGCAGGAGCGCGGGCTGATGTTTACAAAACCGCCAAGCGATTTATCGGATTATGCAAAAGACACGCAGCCTGAAAAGGCAGACTTGAATGTGTCGCTGTATGACGTGCTGGGAGCGTTCCAGAAGCTGATGCGGAGAAAGAAGCTCCAAAAGCCGGTCACAGCAAAGGTGGCAAGGCAGGAAATACCCATCGAGAAGAGGATGGATGAAATCCTTGATCTGCTTCAGCGGGCAAGGGTGAAGACAAGCTTTTACGATTTGTTTCCTTCTGATGAAAAAGAACATCTTGTCGTCAGTTTCCTCGCTGTGCTGGAACTGATGAAGAGGAAACAAATCGAGCTGAATCAGGAACATAATTTTGCAGAGATTTTTGTATCTGCAAAGGAGGATCAATAAAAGTTTTGGAAATCGTAAATTGGAAAGGGATAACAGAGAGCCTGCTCTTTGCGGCGGGAGATGAGGGATTATCCCTGAAGCAGATCGCCGAGGTGCTGGAGATGGATGAAAGCCAGGCGGAAACCATTCTGCAGGAGCTTATCCAGTCCTGTGAAGAAGACCGCACGAGAGGCATTACAGTGGCCCAGTTTGCCGGCACCTACCAGCTGGTCACGAAGAAGGAGAACTCAGATTATCTTAAGAAATTGGTGGAGACCCCCGGGACAGGCTCCCTGTCACAGGCAGCATTGGAAACCCTGGCTATCATCGCATACAAACAGCCGATCACAAGGATGGAAATAGAAGAGATCAGAGGCGTGAAAACAGAGAGGCCGCTCCATACACTTGCTGCCAAAGCCCTGATAAAAGAGGCCGGAAGGGCAGAAGGTGCAGGCCGGGCCTATTTATATGCCACGACAAAGGAATTTCTTGATTACTTCGGCTTGAAGAGCATAGACGAGCTTCCGCCATTAACTGAAAATGAAGAGGATGAATATGCCCGGGATGACGCAGATTTATTTTTCGAAAAGTTTCAGGAAACCCTTGATAATTGATTTTTCTGACACATTCAGGCGGCTCATATGATAAAATATAGCTAGATTGTCCGAAGCGCACTTTTAGCATCCTGCTTTATATCTTGTTGCTTTGCCTGCTGAGTGAGCAGTCTGAGCCAGGGAGTGTCTGAATTGTTTATAAAGCATTGTAAAGGGTATGAATTGGAGAAAGAAATGCCGAACACATCTGAGGATTTCTTCAACAGGAGCGAAGTGGTGTACGAGGAGGAAGGGCAGGAGAAGGCCCTCCATGTACTGTATGTACGTTTTTTTGAAGAATCCATGGAAAGCTTCACCCCGTTTGGCTCGGACCCTGTGTTCAAGGCAGGCGGCAGGGAAGTGGCTTTCAAGGATATAGTGGCGCTTGTATGTCTGCTGAAAAAAACGGGATTCCGGGACAGAAAAAGAGTATACATAAATAACAGTGCTGAATTTGAATCCTATTTTGAAAAGCTGGACTTCGGCAAATTAAGGGAGGTTTTCAATGGCACAGAAGAGGGGGAAGGCTTTCAAATCGATTCGCCTCTCGATTTCTTCTATCATCAGAAAGCTTAATGCCGCTGCTTGCTGGAACCAGGCCTGTATTCAAAATATCGAAGTCTTATAAATTTGAAAGAAGTCCGGATTGGCAAACAGGGCAAGCCGGCCGAAATGCAAGAAAACGCATGGCATCAGCCTGCAGTCTGAAGGAGTGTAACAATGGCGAATACAATCGTTAAATCGCAGACAGAAGAAGTGAAAAAATTCCTGGGAAATACTGTTTCAGAATTGGAAACATATTTGAATGAAACAACACTCTCCGGACTCATAAATGAAAAGTCCGGAGACGGAGATTATTATAAAATGGTTTTGGGAAACCTTAGAAAACTGCTTGTTTTCTGTGAAGAAGGCCTTGATGCCTGCAGCGTCCTGCTGAAAAATGAGCCTTTCCCGAAGCCTGCGGCAGAAAAAACTCTTTACCGCATCTACCACCAGTGCATCGATGAATTTTTCTCTCCGAAAAATGATGCATGGTTCGAAAACAGCCGTTCTGCCTATACTGGAAAAAACTCCATTAAGTTTCAGGAAGAGGTCCCCGGAAGCATGAAGGGAATCTTTGACAGCCTGGAGAGTGAATTCCAAAGAATCAGGGAAGAGCTTGAATACTATGAAACAGATTACAGGACGAAAATGATACAATCCAAATAAACAAAGGCTGCCGAGGCAGTCTTTTTTTTTGAGCGGAATGCTCCGGACATGTATAAATTGCTTTGGGATAAGCAAAAATTTCATCATCACACATATCAATGGAAAAGGAGGAAGATAGAAGGAGGGGCAGAATTGAACAAATTTCACAGCTATATCAAGGACGTGTTTGATTGGAATCAGGATATGAAAAGATTCCTTGAATCAGAGAATGTGGAAAAAGACGCAGAATTATGGGGAAAGCTTGATAAATTCTCGGAGGTGATTGGAAAGCTTGATGGCCAGCTTGAAATAGAGGAGCTGAATGCGCTCCAGTCCACTGTGGATGAACTTCATAACGATGTCGAGCAGTATTTTGCCAGAAGGCAGCCAATAGGCAATATTTTCATCAATGAACCTTTCATTCCGGCAGGCGGACATTCCCTCCCTCCGCTGCCATATGGCTATGACAGCCTTGAACCTTATATTTCAGAAGAAATCATGAAGCTGCATCATACGAAGCACCATCAGTCTTATGTGGATGGACTGAACCGGGCGGAGGAGATGCTCGAAAAGGCACGGCGTGATGGCGATTTTAAACTTGTCAAGCATTGGTCAAGGGAGCTGGCATTCCACGGTTCAGGGCATTATCTTCATACTGTTTTCTGGAATAACATGAGCCCCTCGGGAGGAGGAAAGCCTTCCGGTGCTCTTCTGGGAGAAATAGAAAAGTATTTTGGAAGCTTTGAACAGTTCAAGAAGCATTTTTCTGAAGCGGCCAAACAGGTGGAAGGTGTGGGCTGGGCTATCCTCGTCTGGTCTCCGCGGTCAAGGCATCTTGAAATCCTCCAATCTGAAAGGCATATGCTGCTTACCCAGTGGGATACCATCCCGATCCTTGCCCTCGATGTCTGGGAGCATGCCTACTACTTGCAGTATCAAAATAACCGCGCCGATTATGTGGATAACTGGTGGAATATTGTGAACTGGAAAGATGCAGAAGAACGCTTTCAAAAGGCAAGCCAGCTGAAATGGAAGCCTTTTTAGAATCAGGGGGATGGCAGGGGCTATTCCTTTTTTTGTTGGGAAATCAGCCAGGTGGCCCCTCCGCTGTTCTTTTTGTCATAACCGCCCTCCTTTCGCATAAACTTGTACAAACATATTAGGAGACGGGGTTTTGGAGAATGAACAGATTGTTTAGATGGATGCTATTATCCTGCATAGCAGCTGTCCTGGCAGCACATCTGCCTGCAAAGGTACAAGCTGCCTATTCGGCCAGCTCAGGCAGCGCCATACTGATGGAGCAAAGCACCGGGAGGATCCTGTATGAGAAGGATGCTTATACGAAGAAAAGAATTGCAAGCATAACGAAAATCATGACCGCCATCCTTGCCATTGAATCCGGGAAACTGGATACAAAGGCCAAGGTGAGTGAAAATGCTGTACGGGCAGAAGGATCTTCGATTTATCTCCAGCCGGGAGAAAAAATTAAATTGGAGGACCTGGTTTATGGGCTTATGCTCAGGTCGGGGAATGACTCGGCGGTGGCAATTGCCGAACATGTCGGGGGAAGCCTTGAAGGGTTTGTATACTTAATGAACCAAAAAGCTGAAGAAATCGGCATGATAAATACCCATTTTGCCAATCCGCACGGGCTTGATGACCATGAGGACCACTATTCCACTGCTTACGATATGGCCGTTCTGACCAGGTACGCAATGAACAATGGAACATATAGGAAAATAGCAGGGACAAAGATGCATCGTGCCCCCAATCCGAATGAAAGCTGGGACAGAGTATGGAAAAATAAGAACCGCCTCCTCACTGAAATGTATGAATATTGCACCGGTGGAAAAACGGGATATACAAAACGGGCAAAAAGGACGCTTGTCACCACAGCCTCAAAGGATGGCCTGGACCTGATTGCGGTTACGCTGAATGGCCCGGATGACTGGAACGACCATATCGGCATGTATGAGAGCGGGTTCAAGGGGTATTCACTCAAAAAAGTTGTTGAACAAGGGAAAGTCGAGGAGCTGGAGGATACTGCCTATGAAAAAAAAGCCTATTTGAAGACAGACTACAGCTATCCAGCATCCGAAGATGAAAAAGACCTTTTCCGCGTGGAATACAAGATGCTGAAGCCTTCCGGAAACTGGAAGGAAGACTCGGACTTTCCCGATGTGGTCGGCAGGGCCATCATTTACTTTGAAAACAAGCAAGTGAAAAACCTGCCTATTTACTACGAAAAAGATCCCGAAAAGGAAGATAAATCATTTCTGGACTTCTTTAAAAGCATTTTCATGACCATTGCTGGAGTGAAGGCCGATGGTTAATATCATTTGGGTGGCCATGACCGTGATCGGGATCGTTTTTGCCATATTCAACGGCACTATGGCGGAAGTGAATGAAGCTGTCTTCAGCGGGGCGAAAGAAGCTGTCACCCTTTGCATCGGGCTGATCAGCATCCTCGTCTTCTGGCTGGGTATGATGAAGATTGCTGAAGATGCAGGGCTCCTGAAGAAATTGGCTTTTCTATTCAGGCCGGTCGTGACAAGGCTTTTTCCTGATGTCCCAAAGGACCATCCGGCAATGGGCTATATTTTATCGAACATGATGGCGAATATGTTTGGGCTGGGCAATGCTGCCACGCCTCTCGGAATAAAGGCGATGGAGCAGCTCAAATCGCTGAATGGCGGAAAAAGCGAAGCCAGCAGGTCGATGATCACCTTCCTGGCCATCAATACATCAAGCCTGACGCTTATCCCGACAACGGTGATTGCCATCAGGATGAACTATCACTCGGCCTCCCCTACTGAAATTGTCGGGCCGACCTTGATTGCCACCTTCTGTTCAACGCTTGGTGCAATTATGATTGACAGGTATTTTTATTACAGACGAACCCGTAAAGGATGAATAACCATGGAAATTGTTTCCTTAATCTCATTATGGTTTATCCCGGTGCTGATCGGATTTATCCTGCTGTACGGCACATTTAAGAAAGTCCCTACATATGAGAGCTTTGTGGAGGGCGGCAAAGAGGGAATCAAGATTGCCGTTTCCATCATCCCTTTTTTAGTCGGGATGCTGGTGGCCATTACGGTTTTCCGGGCATCAGGTGCACTTGAATTTATGATGGGCTTTATCAGGCCGGCGATGGAAGCGATCGGAGTCCCGCCTGAAATTGCTCCGCTCGCCATCATCAGGCCAATATCAGGCACTGCAGCCCTTGGCATGACAAGCGATCTGATTGCTGCACACGGGCCGGATTCTTTTATCGGGCGGCTCGCTTCGACGCTTCAGGGAAGCACAGATACGACTTTCTATGTGCTGACAGTCTATTTTGGGGCTGTAGGCATTAAAAAGATGGGTGATGCGCTGAAGGTTGGCCTCCTGGCAGACCTTGTCGGCTTTATTGCAGCGATTGCAGTTGTTATGCTGGTATTCGGATAAGAAAGAGAAGGGCGCCGCATAGGCGTTCTTTTTTTTGTTCCAGGGAGGCTCCTTTTTGTTTTCGGCATACTTTTAACAGCGGCTGCTTTGAAAATAGGCTGGTTTGTGTCATAATTCATTAGATGGACAAAAAATTGCCATAAGTATTTTATTGAGGTGACATAAATGGAAAGGCTCCAAAAAGTGATTGCCCATGCAGGAGTTGCATCGAGACGAAAAGCGGAACAGCTGATTGCAGAGGGACATGTTAAAGTGAATGGGAAAGTTGTAAAAGAACTTGGACTGAAAGTTTCTTCTTCAGACAGGGTGGAAGTGGACGGGATCCCGGTTGAACGGGAAGAGCCTGTGTATATCCTTTTGTATAAGCCCAGAGGGGTTATTTCAAGTGTGACGGATGACAAGGGAAGGAAGGTCGTGACTGATCTCCTGCCTCAGATCAAGGAGAGGGTCTATCCTGTCGGCAGGCTTGATTTTGACACGTCTGGCCTCCTGCTGATGACCAATGACGGAGAATTTGCCAATCTGCTCATGCACCCGAAAAACGAAGTGGAAAAAGTATATGTTGCGAAGATAAAAGGAATACCGCCGAGGGAAAAACTGAAAAGCCTTGAACGGGGTGTCCGTCTGGAGGACGGCAAGACAGCTCCGGCAAGAGTCAAGGTGCTTTCAATCGACAAACAAAAGAATACAGCCATCATTGAACTGGTCATCCATGAAGGAAGGAACCGCCAGGTCAGAAGGATGCTGGAGGCCATCGGGCACCCGGTCATGAAGCTTAAAAGGGAGCGATACGGCTTTCTTACACTGCAGGGATTGAGCGCAGGTGATGCGAGGGAGCTGACAGCCCATGAGGTGAAACAGCTCAGGACTCTTGCGAGCAGCGCCGGCAAAAAGAAAAATTCATAGAAGTTTCACAGTTGGAAGGCTTTGTTAACAACAGCGCGATATTGAATAAGGTATAATGATAGACAGTTGCCCGCGGGAGCGCTTATACCTGCACGCAAGGATTGTATGCGGATTCGCAGGGTGCTTTACTGCTCCTGAACGGGCTTAGGATAAAGCAGCATGAAAGTTCGGGGAGGTACTTATGAAAAAACGGCGTCTCGTTATGAGGACAGTCATTTTGCTTGTTCTGGGTGCTGCCGTTGCATACACTCTATACGCAAGCATCACTAAGGATAATATCAGAAAAGTTGCAGTCGGGGAGAAAGCCCCTGACTTTTCTTTGGTTGACATGGATGGAGAAAAGCACAGGCTTTCGGAATATGAAGGACAGGGGGTTTTCCTGAACTTTTGGGGAACCTGGTGCAAGCCCTGCGAAAAGGAAATGCCTTACATGAACAACCAGTATAAGCAGTTTACGGATGAAGGTGTCCAGGTGCTGGCTGTAAATGTAGGCGAATCCGATTTTGCCGTCAAGAAGTTTGCTGAAAGATATGGGCTCGCATTCCCGATCGTCAACGACAAGGATGGACAGGTCCAGAATGCTTATGCCATCGATCCCCTTCCGGCCACATTCCTGATCAATCCGGAGGGAGAAGTGGTGAAAATCCATACCGGCCAATTGACAGAAGATACGATCCGCACCTTCATGGAGCAGATCCAACCTAAGTAACAGGGAGTTTTTAGGATGAAAGAAGTTAAATGCGAATGCGGGCATCTCAATCCGCATGGGACCATACTTTGTGAATCATGCGGAAAGGTGCTCGAGGAGCAGGCGAAAGACAAAAAGCTGATCGATATGAGATATGAGGGGACAGCGCGGCGCTCACAGACCTATAATAAGACGTTTGTGGACAAAATCTGGAATTTCTTTTCCTCTGTCAAAGTCGGCGTTTGGATCATCGTACTCACCCTGATTGCATCGGCATTAGGGACAATCCTCCCGCAGGAAATGTATATCCCTCCAACCATGCCTGCTGCCGAATATTATGAAGACCAGTACGGATGGTTCGGGAAGCTGTATTATGAACTTGGCTTCCATAATCTTTACAGCTCTTGGTGGTATTTAATCCTGATTGCTTCCCTCGGCGTTTCACTGGTCATCGCCAGCCTTGACCGGGCAGTCCCTTTATACCGGGCTTTAAAAACCCAGCGTGTTACAAGGCATGAAGGCTATTTAAAACGCCAGCGGCTTTTTGGGATTTCAAAGACTGATAATGTGGACGGACAGTATGAAGTGATCAAGGAAAAGCTGAAGGCAAGAAAATACAATATCCGTGAAGAAAACGGCAATGTACTGGCAGAGAAAGGCCGCTTCTCCCGCTGGGGCCCATATGTCAACCATGTCGGTCTGATCATCTTCCTCATTGGCGGCATGCTCCGCTTTGTTCCTGGAATGTATGTGGATAAAGTGCTGTGGATCAGGGAAGGCGAAACGAAAGTCATCCCTGAAACAAAAGGGGAATATTATCTTTCCAATGAAGAATTTACTCTAGAAGTCTATGATAAAGAAAAAGACAAAGAAGTTTTTAATGACGCGATCGACAGGGCAGGGACTGTGGCTAAGAACTACCAGTCTGATGTGACGCTGTACCGTAAACAGAGTGAGACCGTTACTGGCGAAGCCCATGACCTTGAAAAGGTGAAGGATTACAGCATCAAGGTCAATGAGCCGCTGAAGTTCGAGTCGTTTGCGCTATATCAGGTAGACTATAAGCTGAACGAGCTGAACAAAATGTCGTTCTCCCTGGCCAATAAAGAATCAGGGGAAACATTCGGCGATCTCACGATTGATCTGTACGATCCACAGACGGAATACAAGCTGAATGATGGATATTCAGTTGAAGTCGTCAGCTATTTCCCGGACTTTGAATTCGATGAAAATGGGGATCCGACAACGAAATCGCGTATTCCGAATAATCCGGCATTTGTTTTCAAAATGTTTACACCGGATAAGCCGGATGGTGAAGTCAGTTTTGTGGCCATTCAGCAGACAATCGAGCCCCTGGGGGATAATGAATATAAACTGGCTTTCCAGGGTGTTGAGACAAAAGATGTTTCCGGCCTGACAGTGCGCAAAGATCTGACTCTTTGGATACTGGCTCTCGGCGGGGCAATCTTTATGATCGGCGTCATCCAGGGAGCATACTGGAATCACCGCCGTATATGGCTGCGCCGCTTCGATGGCGAAGTGTGGGTTGCCGGCCATACGAATAAGAACTGGCATGGATTAAAGAGGGAGATTGAACTGGCCCTTGAAGATACAGGCATCAGCATGCCTGAAGACCAGACGGAAAATGTTAAAACAGATAAACTGGAAAAAACAGATAAGGAGGGACAATAATTGTGGTAGCACTGAGCGGAAATTTATTATACACTGCCTTTATTTTATACTTAATTGCCACATTATTTTTTGGCGGAAGCATCAGGGATAAAAAACACGGCGCCGGCCAAAAGTCTCCAAACAGATGGGCAAGGATTGCCATTAGTGTGACCATTGCCGGGTTCGCTGCCCAGCTGGGTTATTTTATCACCCGCTGGATCGCCTCCGGCCATGCTCCTGTCAGCAATCTTTTTGAATTTATGACATTCTTCGGAATGTCCCTTGTTGGAGCATTCATCATCATTTACTTTTTATACAAAACACCGATGCTCGGTGTGTTCACCATGCCGGTCGCGCTGCTTGTCATCGCTTATGCCAGCATGTTTCCGCGCGATATCTCGCCGCTCATCCCTGCTTTGCAGAGTGACTGGCTTTATATCCATGTAACGACTGTTTCCATCGGGGAAGCGATTCTTTCAGTCAGCTTTGCTGCAGGCCTCATCTATCTGGTGAAGGCTGTGGATCAGACAAAATCCAGCAAACGCACATTCTGGCTCGAAGCCGTCATGTTCGGACTTATTTGCACGGTAGGCTTCATTGCTGTCTCATCCATTTTCTCAGCAGCTGATTATAAAGCAAGCTTTACATGGATAGACAAAGGAGACCAGGAAGCAGTACTTGATTACACAATGCCTGCCATTACCGGCCCTCATGAAGGAACACTTACAACTGACGGCAGATTTGAGCCGCTTGTGGAAATGCCGGCCATCATCAATGCTAAAAAACTGAATACTGTCATATGGTCGATCGGGGCGGGGCTCGTCCTCTACGGATTGCTAAGGCTGATCCTCCGCAAGAGGATTGCTGCAAGCATCCAGCCTCTTGTCCGCAATATCAAACTGGACCTTGTGGACGAAATCGGATACCGTGCAGTTTTGATAGGATTCCCTGTATTTACGCTTGGAGGGCTAATCTTTGCCATGATCTGGGCACAAATTGCCTGGACGAGATTCTGGGGCTGGGACCCGAAAGAGGTATGGGCGCTCGTCACATTCCTTTTCTATGCAGCATTCCTTCATCTCCGCCTGTCCAAGGGCTGGCATGGAGAAAAGTCGGCATGGCTCGCTGTTATCGGGTTTGCCATCATCATGTTCAACCTGGTTGCAGTCAATCTTGTCATTGCAGGTCTGCACTCATACGCGGGATCCTGACAATAATTCCATAAAGCCTTCACGATTTCTATGTGGAGGCTTTTTTTAAAATAGCTTTGTTAAACATTGTTGTTGATTTTGGGCTCATTCGTGTAAAACTCTGTTTTACACCATTTCAGCACAGCCTTTAAAATATAGACATTTGCGGCATTCCGGCTGCCCAGGGTACCCCTCGCAGCTGATCTATTAAAGGAGGATTCTATATGGAAAGAGAAACCAAAATCCTGGTAGTGGACGATGAGGTAAGAATCAGGCGGCTTTTAAAGATGTACCTGGAGAGGGAGAACTATGTAATTGAAGAAGCTGGTGACGGCAGCGAGGCTTTGGAAAAGGCTTTTGAAACCGACTATGATGTCATCCTGCTGGATTTGATGATGCCGGGCAAGGATGGGATTGAAGTATGCCGGGAGCTCCGGGAAAGAAAGGCGACGCCTGTCATCATGCTGACTGCGAAGGGCGAGGAAGTGAACCGGGTCCAGGGCTTTGAAGCAGGGACGGATGACTATATCGTCAAGCCGTTCAGTCCGCGTGAGGTTGTCCTACGGGTGAAGGCACTTTTGCGCCGGTCCAGCACGACGAGCTACCTGCAGACTGAAACGGCTGCCAAAGATGTAATCGTATTCCGTCATGTAACCATTGATAATGATGCCCATAGGGTGATTGCGGATGGAAAAGAGGTCAGCCTGACACCGAAGGAATATGAACTGCTGTATTTCCTTGCTAAATCGCCTGACAAGGTTTTCGAACGCGAGCAGCTGCTTAAGGAAGTATGGCAGTATGAATTTTTCGGAGATTTAAGGACAGTGGATACCCATGTAAAAAGGCTGAGGGAAAAGCTGAATAAGGTATCTGAGCAGGCAGCGCGGATGATTGTAACAGTCTGGGGCGTAGGCTACAAATTCGAGGTTGTTAATGAATGATGTTTTGGCGCAGTGTAGTAGGCAAGCTTTGGATCACCATCATCTTCCTTGTAGCCTTTGTCCTTTTTACCCTCACGGTGCTGCTTCTTGAGTTTTTCGAGAACAACCAGATCAATGAGATCGAAAAGGGGCTGACCAACACTGCCAATAAGATCTCCGTGATTCTTAAGGAGCATGATCTTGATGTGGGCCTGGAGATTTCCTGGGAGCTGGTTGATGATGTGACCAATATTGCTATCATCAAGAATGAAGAAGAATATTATCATTCTCCTGACACAGGGAAGCCGATCGAGCTTCCCCGCGAATTTTTCCTCGAAGATAAAGGGCTGGCAAAGGCTTTTTCCGGCCAGTCAGTCAAAAAGGTGTATCCATACCCGGCCAGCGGCGGAACGGATGAGGATTCCCGGATTCTGATCATCGGGGTTCCGTATATTGACGGAGGAGACACCGGGGCAGTATTCATATACCAATCTCTTGAGGAGATGCAGAAAACGACTAGGTCGACGACAAAGTTCATTATCCTTGCCGCCGGAATTGCCATTATCCTTACCACCATTTTTGCATTCTTTCTTTCTACAAGAATCACCGCTCCTCTCCGGAAAATGAGGGAGGCGGCTTTTGAAGTGGCAAAAGGCAAGTTTGATACGAAGGTCCCGATTCTCACACATGACGAAATCGGAGAGCTGGCAACTGCTTTTAATCAGATGGGCAGGCAGCTGAAATTCAATATTAATGCACTCAGCCAGGAAAAAGAGCAGCTCGCAAGCATCCTGAGCGGAATGGCAGACGGTGTTATTACCTTCAGCCGTGACGGGACCATCCTTGTCACCAACCCTCCGGCAGAGCGCTTCATCCAAAACTGGTATTATGAGCAGGGAGAAGCAATTGCCAATATTGAAGCGGTTCCTTTCGAAGTAATGAAGCTGTTTCAGCGTGCTGTCGATACGGGAAAAGAGCAGCTGGGCGAAATGCCGATCCAGGGAAGAATCTGGGTCATCATCGTCAGCCCGCTGTATAATAATACTTTCATCCGCGGTGCGGTTGCCGTTTTGCGGGATATGACAGAAGAAAGGCAGCTGGATAAGCTCAGGAAGGACTTCATTGCCAATGTCTCTCATGAGCTCAGGACCCCGATCGCCATGATGCAGGGCTACAGTGAAGCGATTGTGGATGATATTGCAGGGACAGATGAAGAGAAAAAGGAAATGGCCAGCGTCATTTATGATGAGTCCTTAAGGATGGGCAGGCTGGTCAATGAATTGCTTGATCTGGCAAGGATGGAGGCAGGGCATATCCAGCTTACCCTTGATGAAGTCGAGCTTAAGCCTTATATCAGCAGGATTGCGAGGAAGTTCCAGGGCCTTTCCAAAGAAAAGGAAATCAAGCTAGAAAGAGAATTCAGCATCACAGACGATGAGTTTGTCTTTGATCCTGACAGAATTGAACAGGTCCTGACCAACCTGATTGACAATGCCATCCGCCACACTCCTGAAGACGGGTCTGTCAAAATAACGGTGAAGTCTGAAGAGAAGGGGCTGATGGTCGAGGTTTCTGATTCCGGGTCCGGCATTCCGGAGGAGGACCTTCCATTCGTTTTTGAACGGTTCTATAAGGCAGATAAAGCAAGGACCCGCGGACGGTCCGGGACTGGGCTCGGCCTTGCCATCGCGAAGAACATCATTGATGCCCACAAAGGGCAGATTTCTGTACAAAGCAAACTGCAGCAGGGAACGACATTTTCCTTCGTCATCCCTCGAAATATCGAATAAAAGACAGGAAAATGCCGTTTATTCTTGATTCACAAGGAACATTATGCCATTTAAAGCAGTATGGATCCGAAGAGGAAGCAGCTGGAAGGGAATACACACAAAGTCCCTTCCTTTTTTTTCTGAGAAATACTATATTTATAGATGTAACTTTTTATACATAAACTGCGACTAATTTATGAACGGGGAGGGAAGACCGATGGACTCCGTTTTTGATGACTTATATTCAAATTATCATCAGGACGTTTTTCAATTCCTATTTTATATGGTGAAGAACAAAGAGCTGGCCGAGGATCTGGTGCAGGAAGTATATATCCGTGTCCTTAAATCCTATGACCGGTTTGAAGGTAAAAGCAGCGAGAAAACCTGGTTATTCTCTATCGCCCGTAATGTTGCAATCGATTCTTTCCGGAAGCAGAAAGGCTGGAAGCAGAGGATACTGGAAAAATTCGACTGGACCGAACAGCAGATCAGGGACGACAGCCCCATCCCCGAGGATCTCGCCATGCAGCGCGAAGAAATCCAGATGATCTACCGCTGCCTTGACCTGTGCACAGTCGACCAGAAGATGGTAATCATTATGAGATATATCCAGGAGTTGTCCATATCGGAAACGGCAGAAGCACTCGGCTGGACCGAGAGCAAAGTCAAAACGACCCAGCACAGGGCGCTGAAGGTGCTGAAGGGCCATATGGAGACCAGATTGATAAAGGAGGGAAGAGATGGTGAAAAGATCAGAGTGGAGCGATGAACAGCTTGAGAGGCTGCTGCGTCAGCTTCCAAAGATTCAGGATGAGCGGGATCCCAAGGATATCTACCAGAATGTATCCCGCCGGATGCGGAAGCGGAAAAACACATTCTGGGTCATTCCTGCAGCGGCAGCTGCTGCGGCTGTCCTTCTTCTATTTATCCTGATTCCGGGCCTGACCGGGCAGCAGTTCCAGGAATCGGCAGATAAGGCGATAGAAAGCAATAGGGATCAGACTTCTTCAGGAGCAGGTCCTTCCGAAAATACAGAAGATAACTACGAGACTGCCCAAAAGAGTGAAGACACGAGCGAAGGGGAGGCCGGGGAGCAAAATGACCCTGAGGCAGAGCCTTCTGAAACGGAATTACAGGGTGACGGAAAAGCGGGACTCGCATCTTTTGCAGAACAAGAAGGCGACTACAGGACTGCTCTATATGAAGAGGATGTACAGGGGCAGGCTATCCTCACTTATGCCATCCCGGATGCAAACATCCAGACACTGGTGCCTGTAAGCGTCCTTGCTGCTCCAGAAGAAGGCAAAACAGAGTTTGATTTATATAAAGAAACAATGGAAAAGCTCACAGAGGAGGAATGGGGCCTGGGTGAAGCGTACCCGATTCCGCAGGCAGAGCTGTCTTATGATCCCGGCACTGAAACATTGACTGCAGATATTAAAGAAGATGCAGACTTTTATGGGTCTGCAGCGGAAGTTCTGTTTAAATCGTTATTGACTAATCATATGGATACACTCAATGCAAAGACGGTACTTTTGACAACTGAAGGCAAGCCAGGTGCAGTGTTCGGCAATACCGGGGCTGCGGACAGCCTCACTGTTGAAGAAGACCAGGGAAATCATGCTTATTATTTTTTGTACACAGATCGGGGATCTAAGCCATTCATTGTACCTGGAAAAGAGAGCTACGGTTCGATCCAGGAAGCGATTGAGGCGATGAAACTGAATCAGGAATACACTGACTTGGAAGCTTCCATTCCAAGCGATATGAATATACAGGCGGGAGAAGAGTCTGCAGGAGAATCCAGTGAGCTTACACTGACTCTGGAAGAAGGCGCTCAGTTAGAGAACAGCGCTGCTTCATCGTATACCATCGAAGCTATACTTCTTATGGCCAAAGGATTCAATTACAATACAGTAAAGCTGGATAATGCCGAGATTGAAGAAGTAGGAAGCTTCCAGCTTCAGGAAGCACTGAATGTCCCGGCAGCGCCGAATGGGCGGCAGCTGCCATAATTTTAAACTAAATACGGGGAACAGGGATCGGTCCATAGGCTGATCCCTGTTTTATTTGAGTATATTTTCTTAACATGGATTATTGTCTATCAACTGCGCCTAACCCCCTCAGGTCACAAGCCAATTCTCTGAAAAAGGCAAGAGCACATCTTGCTGCGCAGACACAGCGCCAAGAAAAGCGCAATCGGCCTGCTAAAAGCGACGTGTGCTGTGACAGCCTCTGCATGGCGGCTACCTGCGGGCTTCAAAAAGTCCAAAAGCCCTTTCCTAAAATAACCAAATCATCCATGCGTGCATAAAATTGCCTGCCAGAATTGCATAATAATGGTTGTGCTTTCGCTGCTGATCGAGGCGGATAACAGAGAATTTCGTTCCTTGAGGTTCTATTAGAGGACATGCTGTCATACCGTGGGAAAGTAAAGCTGAAACGGCAAGGAGGATAATATGAGAGATTATATAAGAAGATTTTTAATAGCGTGGCTTGTGCTGGTATTCGTTAGCCTGCTGTTCATCGGCGGCAGGCAGCCGCAGGCATCAGAACTGCATGATGAAGTATTTGCCTCAGATTGGCAGTGGCCGGCAGATGGTGTCCTGTCTGACTGTTTTGGCACCCGGAATGGCTCGCACAAAGGAATTGACATCGCCTCAGATCCCGGTACTCCGGTTTATGCAGTTGAGGATGGCAGCATCACCAGATCGTATTATTCTGGTTCCTATGGGAACGTAATATTTATTAAGCATCCTAATGGCACAGAGACGGTCTATGCCCATCTTCAGGAGAGAAAGGCAGCAGAAGGGGAAAAGGTGCTGCAGGGCCAGACAATCGGCACTATGGGCAATACAGGGGATTCCTCGGGTGTCCACCTTCATTTTGAAATACATATGTCAGAATGGACATACGATAAGCAAAACGCTGTCGATCCATTTCTGGCACTGGGCGAAACAGAAATCGGGTCAGCCATCAGTTCAGTAAAACCGGCAGAAGATTACAGTAGCATAGAAATGGCCAGCCTCCTGCTTGCAGATGATAATGGACAATCCTACACCGCTTCAGACAGAAAAGCAGAAAGTGCCGGGAGCAAAGTACAAAGCGGCATAACTTCCAATGAAAAGACGGCAATTGCCGATCTAAAGCCCCTGGCAGTGCCCGCTGCCGAGGCCCGTGAACAAAGGGTCAGGCTGCGGCAGCTGATGATTGCATCCCTGAGCCGCAAGAAGGTCAAAGAAGCAGCAGAGCCAGTTTATGAAGTGAAAACCGGAGATACGCTGTATTCCATAGCAGCCATAATGGGCACGACAGTAGTGCAGCTTAAAAAAGCAAACAGGCTGGAAGATGACATCATTCATCCCGGGGAAATTCTTTCTGCCAGATAATTCACAGAATTTGTTGATGCCTATCCTCTCCCGAAGTATAATGAATAAAATTGGGGAGGGGATGCTTTGCTTACCGATTACCATAACCATCTGGAAAAAGGGACACTGACACTTGAATATTTAAAGCAATTTACAGACAGAGCAGAAGAAAAAGGAATTGCCCACTTCGGTATATCCGAACATGCATACCATTTTTATCAGACAGCGGATATACTGAGGAACCCTTGGGTAGATGAAAGGCGCTATTATGACATGAATGATTATACAGCGCTTTTCAGGCAGGCATGGAACAGCGGCATAGATGTGAAAATGTCGATGGAAATGGACTATACCCCAGGAAAGCATGATGAAATGCGCCGCTTTATCACGGGCTATGACTTTGATTACATAATTGGTTCTATCCATTGGATCGGGGACTTCGGGATCGATCTTTCTGAATATAAGCATGAATGGGACAAAAGGGATCTGTATGAAGTGTACAGAGCCTACTTTGACCAGGTCGTCACCCTTGCCCAGTCCAATCTCTTCGATATCATCGGCCACATCGATTTAGTGAAAATTTTTAAATATGTTCCGCAGGATGAAGAATTCCTGCTGGAGCAGTATGAGAGGGCAGCAAATGCACTAGCTGAATCAAAAACCTGTGTGGAAATAAGTACAGCCGGCTTGAGGAAGCCAGTAGGGGAGCTCTACCCGGACCCCAGGCTCTTAAAGAAATGCTATGAAAAAAACATACCGATAGTCTTGTCTTCCGATGCCCACTTTCCTAAGGATGTTGGCGCTGATTTCGATCAGGCGCTCCTGCTGGCAAAAGAAGCAGGATATGAGAAAATCATGACCTTTTCCAAGGGAGAAAGGGTGGAGCATCCGATCGGCTGAATAAGAAACAGAAGAAGATGGCGGCATCCGCCATCTTCTTCTGTTTGTGCTGCTATAGAGATATATTCCTGATGGAAACAATATCATCCTGGCCTTCAAGCAATCTGAAAGAGCTTTCGCCAAGCGGTTTATCAAATGATAAAACCATGATGGCTTCACCGCCAGCCTCTTTCCGCCCTACCTGCATGGCGGCAATATTGATGGAATGGTCGCCCAGCACCTTTCCTACCCGCCCGATTACCCCTGGACGGTCCATATGCTGGATATAAAGAAGTTCTCCCTCGGGAAGGAAATCAATATTGAACCCATTCAGGAATATGATCCGCGGCCCGTAATTTTCAATGAATGTCCCCCTGACAATAAATTCGCTTTTATCGTTCCTGGCTGCAACGGAAATGCAGTTTGCATAGCCGAAGCCTGACCCTGATATCTTTTCGCCGATTGTTATACCGCGTTCTTTGGCAGTTAAAAGGGCATTCACTTCATTCACATGAATATCAATGCGGTTCTTGAAAAAACCGGATAATAACGCTTTTGTCAGATAAGAGGTTTCCAGCTCTGTGACAGTCCCCGAATAGGTGATGGAAATTTCCTGGATCCCTTCGGTCAGGCACTGTGAAAGGATAAGGCCGATTTGCTTGGACAGCTGGTGGAAAGGCTGTATTTTTTCATAGATTTCCTTCGACATCGCCGGCAGATTGATAGAATTCGAAACAGGCTTATCTTCTAAAAAAAGCCTGACTTCCTCTGCTACCTGGGTAGCGACATTCAGCTGTGCTTCTCTTGTTGATGCGCCGAGATGAGGGGTTACAATTACATTGTCAAACTCCAGGAGCGGATTATCAAAAGGAGGTTCCTCCTCGAAAACATCAAGGGCCGCACCTGCAATATGCCCGTTCCGGATATATTCTGCAAGATCATTTTCATTGATGATCCCGCCGCGGGCGCAATTAAGGAAATACACGCCTCTTTTAGTCAATTCTATCTTTTTAGCGTCAATCAGGCCTTTTGTCTGAGGGGTAAGTGGAGTATGGACAGTGATGATATCCGCTTTTTTCAGCACTTCCTCAAGGGGGAGGCTTTCAACGGCAAGCTTGGCTGCCCGTTCTTTCGTCAGGAAAGGATCATAAACAGAAATGGACATCCCAAAGGCCTTGGCGCGCTTCGCCAGCTCAGAACCAATCCTGCCCATGCCGACAATGCCAAGCGTCTTTCCGAAAAGTTCATTACCGATGAAGGCATTTCTGTTCCATTCCATGTTTTTGACGGTCCGGTGGGCCTGGGGGATATTTCTCATCAATGAAGCCATCATGGCAAAGGTATGCTCTGCAGTAGAAATGGTGTTGCCATCAGGCGCATTGACCACCACTATCCCTCTTTTAGTAGCCGCAGCGACATCAATGTTGTCGACCCCCACACCGGCCCTTGCAATAATTTGGAGCCTTGGCATTTTATCAAGCAGCTCGCTGTCCACTGTTGTTGCGCTCCTGACCAAAAGGGCATCTATATTTTCCAGATCTGCTTCAGGGTCATCTGTCTTTTTTTGTATCAGCCGGGCGTTTTCCATCTCTGTGAGAGGAAGCAATCCTGCTCCGCTGATTGAATCTGCGACAAGAATTTGAAACATAACCAATCCACCTGCTTTATAATAATTTTCTGATAATTTTACAAGACGAACAATTTTCTGTCAATGTTGCCAAACGTTCTTGTTTAGATGTAAACGCTTTAATTTAAAAGAAATTTTCTGGTTTGAGGCATGCTTTTTGAATAGCATAAGAAAATGCCAGGGAAATCCCCTGGCATCAAGCCTAAAATTTTATCAAACCTGTTCCGTTCAGGAAAACAATGATAATGGCTGCAGGAACTGCATATTTCAGCAGAAGCAGCCAGAAGGCGAACAGCCGCCGGGCCATGCCGGATCCGGCATTCAGTTCATTGACCAGTGTCTTCCTGTCCATCCGCCAGGGAACAAAAATGGTAATGAATAAGGCACCTAGAGGCAGGAGGATGTTAGAGACAAGATAGTCGGCTGAATCAAAGAACGTTTTGCCGAAGATCAGGATGTCGCTCCATTCGCCAAAAGACAGGGCGGAAGGGATGCCGGCTGCAAAAATAAGCAGTCCGAACAGGAAGCTTGCCTTTGTTCTGCCTGCCTTTTTGCCCGCAGCTGCCACATTGATTTCCAGCATGGAAATAGCTGAAGTCAGAGCAGCAAAAAAGAACAGCAGCAGGAAGAGAATGAAAAAGAGCTCTCCGAACGCGATTTTGCTGAATATGGCCGGAAGTACAATGAACAGAAGGCCCGGCCCTTCTGCTGGCTCCATGCCGAAAGAGAAAATGGCAGGGAAAATCGCCAGTCCTGCGAGAAGCGCAATAAGCAGAGTCAGCCCTGTGATGGAGAAAGCGGCTTTCGTGATATTTTCCTTCTTGGATAAATAGGAACTGTATGTCACCATTACGGACACGCCTACAGACAGTGAGAAAAAGGACTGCCCCAAGGCATATAGAAACACATCAGGCGTCATCTTGCCAAAGTCTGGCTGCAAGAAGAACTTGACCCCTTCAATGGCATTATCAAAGCTCAATGACCTTGCAATCAGTGCCACGAACATGATGAATAATGCCGGCATAAAATATTTGTTCACCTTTTCAAGGCCGCCCTGCACCCCCCTGCTGACAATCAGGACCGAAAGCAGGATGAAAATCAGCTGGGCACCTGCAGCAAGCAGCGGGTCGGAAATGGCTTCGCCAAAGACAGCTTCAAAATTCAGCCCCTCGGACCACAATTTTCCGGAAAGGGCATACCACAGATAAATAAGGATCCACCCGCCTATGACACTATAAAAAGATAAGAGGAGGAAGCAGGCGGCAACGCCCATTCTGCCGACCCATGGCCACAGCGAACCTGGAGCAATCGTTTTATAGGCAGCAACGGCCTCCTTTTGGGTGCTTCTGCCAATGACAAATTCGGCAAGCAGGATGGGCAGGCCAATGAATAAAGTGAACAGAATAAAAACAAGGAAAAATGCGCCGCCTCCGCCTATACCTGTCATATACGGGAATTTCCAGATAGCGCCGAGGCCGATCGCGGAGCCGGCAGCAGACAGGATGAACCCGATTTTTGTCCCCCATTTTTGTTTTTCCATAATATCACTCTCCTAAAGACATTAATTCAGCGGGCACTGAAACAAATAAAAATCCCTGCATGAATTCATGCAGGGACGAAAAAAATTCGCGGTACCACCCTCATTGTGAAGAAAACACCAGGCACAGAAAATAAAAAACGCCCCTGCTTAACAGCAGGGACGATTATATCGCGGTACCACCCATTTTTGTGAAAACATCTTCACCACTTTGTTTGATAACGGTATACACTACCGTTTTCCGCTTTCTTATCCAAGAGTTCACGGAAAATGCTCCAAGGGGAACTTCATGCCATTTCTTTGTACCGGTTTTCACCTGCCACCGGCTCTCTAAAACAGGGAGAAATACATTACTATACCTTTTCAATGCCCAATATTTTTTTACAATATTACCACAGGTCAGGAGAAATAAAAAGATTTTTTTAAAAAAGAAATGCGGAGCTGGCCCAGCCGCCGGAGCTGAACATATTGAAATGCGGAAAAGCTTTGCTGGGCAGAGGAACGCGGACTAAGAGCGCCATGCCTGCTGCATCTTTGCAGCTGAGTGACATATCTGGGAGCCCGCTGAATGAGATAAGTTCTTTTTCCAGACAATAAAAAAAGCACCGCCCGCCTGGCGTGCTCAAAAACCGAATAGCAGACTGATAATGTTCTTTTTCTTCCAGCTTCTTTTGATCGAAGGGTGGTCAAAAACGGGAGGCTGATCAGCCGCAGCGGCTTTTTGTGATGCTTCGAGGCGCTCTATCTTCTCAGCCATCTGCAGAAGCTGGGTTTTCAGGTCCTCAATCTCGCGGCGGTGCTGCAGCAGCTGATAGGAAACAACGTCATCTGCTTTAGAGTCAAGCCGGTTGTCGAGGATGCTGACCTTTTCGGCCAATTCCGTAATTTGAGAAGTGTAATCCTCGGTTTGGTGTGTCATTTCCGGGTTTTTTTGGACCGAAAGCTTCACTTCCTGGACAAGGGCACCGTTCTGGATCTGAGATTGTATATCTCTCAGGATCTCTAATTGATCATCCCCAAAGTGGTAGTGGCCAAGTTCATTCCTTCCGACTTCGAGTCCGAACTGCTTAACCCAGCGCTGGATCGTGCTCGGCGATACTCCCAAAGAGCTGGCCGCTTTATTCGTATTCATTTTCATCACTCCTTTTTCTTACAAATACTGCAAAAAAGCAGACATTCCTCCCGCCGTGACAAAACAAGTTGGGATTCGGCAAAAGAAGCCAGGAACCCCATAAATCTGCCGGCAGCATCAGGGCTGGAGGGGAGACATGCAGGCAGATAAGGGGTAGAATGGCTGTAGCCAAGAAAAAGGAGTGTTGATTTTATGAGACTGGAAGGCAAAAAAATAATCAGCCTTGTACACCATGAGTTTGAAGACCTGGAGCTTTGGTATCCCATTCTGCGGCTCAGGGAAGAAGGTGCAGTTGTAGAACTGGCAGGTGAAACAGCGAATGAAATATATCTGGGGAAATATGGTGTCCAGGCAGCATCAGATTACGCCTACTCAGAAATTTCCGCTGACAGCTATGATGCCATCCTGGTGCCGGGCGGATGGGCGCCAGATAAAATCCGGAGGTTCCCGGAAGTTATTTCACTAATCAGGAAAATGGATGAAGCAAAGAAACCGATCGGGCAGATATGCCATGCAGGCTGGGTGCTCATATCCGCAAAGATCCTGGAAGGCCGCACAGTCACCAGCACCCCGGGAATAAAGGATGATATGGAGAACGCGGGAGCAATCTGGGTTGATGAGCCTGCTGTAACTGACGGGCATATCGTATCGAGCAGGAGGCCGCCAGACCTTCCTGATTATATGCGGGAGTTTATCCGGGCTCTCGAAAAGAAATAGTTTTGTGCAAATCCATCAAACTCCATGCCTATCCGGACGGTTTATGTGCTGCCGGGCTGATTAGGAACTTAGGTGGCTTCGGCAGAAAGTTAGAGCAATTTTCTTCACAAAGAGGTTTTTTTTCAGTATAATGAATTCAGAATTCCAAGTGGGTTCTAAAATAATTTAATACGGTCTATCTTCGGGGCAGGGTGAAATTCCCGACCGGCGGTGATGAGGCAAGTCAGCTCTAAGCCCGCGAGCCTGTTTTATTGGGCAGGATTTGGTGAGATTCCAAAGCCGACAGTACAGTCTGGATGGGAGAAGATGGAGGTTCTGCAAACGTTCAAAAGATGCAGGTTTTGAACGTTTATTAAGCCTGCCTTTGTAAATTCTCCCTCAAGCTTTTTGCTTGGGGGATTTTTAATTCAATGGCACAAGCTTTTTTTTGCCGAACCTTTCTTCTTTAGGTGAGATGGATCCTAAAAAGGAGAGAGGAACAACATGAAGAAATTTTCTATTAAAGCTTTGGTATCAATTGCAATGCTGAGCAGCATCTCATACGTCTTAATGCTGCTGAATTTCCCAATACCGCCGTTTCCGAAATTCTTAATGATTGACTTCAGCGACATACCTGCATTGATTGCTGCGTTGATCTTTGGTCCGGCTGCAGGGATACTTGTGGAATTATTCAAAAATGTACTTGATTATTTTATGACAGGAAGCGCCACCGGCGTACCGGTAGGGCATCTGGCAAACTTTGCTGCCGGAATCCTCTTCGTGCTTCCAACCTATTATATTTACAATAAACTGAGGTCGAATAAAGGCATGACAGCGGCCCTGGTCATTTCAACCTTCATCATGGCAGTGCTGATGAGCATCCTGAATTATTACATCATCCTGCCTGCTTATACGCTGTTCCTGAACATGCCTGCCATGTCAGCACCAGAAACGCGCACAATGGTCGTAACAGCCATTCTGCCGTTCAACATCGTAAAAGGCCTGATCATCACCGGGATTTTCATGCTTCTATTCGCCAAAATGAATCCGTGGATCAACAAGCAGTCTGCATACCGCAGTGCTGCATAAATAAAAAAACTGCAGCCTGCACTGCAGTTTTTTTTATGTGAAAATTTATTGTCAGGAAAAGTGAAAAGCGCCTGAATCCTGAGGAATACAGACAGTGAAGGGGTGGGGCCCTGCGGCAGGTCTGCAGGACCCCACCCCATCCTTATGCAGGGGCGTCTGCTCAGCGAGAGAGAATTTACCATAAGATCAACATAAGAAAAACAGCCTCGGAAGGGAGGCTGTTTCTTAGTGTCTGCTATTCAAATTTAAGGGCGTCGCCTTCAAACGGCTCATCCGCAACTTTGATGGAATCAGTCGGGCAGCCTTCAAACGCATCCATCATATCGTCTATTAAAACATCAGGAATCTCAACGATGCCTTCGTTTTCATCGAGTGTAACGAATGCAATGCCTTCATCATCATAGTCATAAATATCTGGAGCTGCAGCTCCGCATGCGCCGCATGCAATACATGTTTCTTTGTCAACAATTGTATACTTTGCCATGTAAAAACCTCCCAATCAATTAACCGATATTGTCACGGTTTCCGCGTTCTGGCGGGCGGAAACTCTTTCCTCATACACCTATTGTAAGTGTGCTTTCTTTACTTTTCAATAGAAAATGTATTGAGAATGCTTATCACATAAGGGTTTGCAACATTTTATACCCTGTTTGCATGTTTTAAAACAGCCGGGTTTTTTATAAACATGTTAAAATAATATAAAGGAACAGGCTGCTTAAAAATGTAATATATATTGCCGCATTAAAGTGTTATATTAGCAAAAAGGCTAAAAATATACAAGCAAGGTGAATTTTATGCCTATTAATTATCTGCAAATGATTATTTTATATTGTCTGGACAAGCTGAACGGCGAGAGGACCATCTACTCGATCTATCATCTGCTGAATGGAAAGAAGTCATCGCAGACAATCCAGGATGCCCACCTGTTCAATCTGGGCGCTTTATTCCAGACCTGCCCTTTATTGGGGAGGGCGGACCTTGATGAGCAGATAAAGCATCTGGAAAAGCAAGGCTTGATCCAGCAGAAGGAACAGCTTCATTACATGGTCACGGACGAGGGAGCGTCAGCCCTTGGTGCGCAGCTGCAGAAGACCCCTGTTCCGTCATACTTGAATGGATGGAAGCTTCATGACAAGGCTGCTCTTTTTTGGGAAAGGCTGTCGCTGCTGGTCCAGGTGGTTTCCCAGTTAAACCATAATAATTCACATTATATTCCGATACAAAGAAGAAGGGCCGCCCATATTTGGCTGAAAAAAGCCCTGCGCGAAGCAAAGTTGGATAAACAGGACCTCGCTGCCGGACTGTACAGTGAGCTGGAATCCGCACTGGAATCTTACAGAGGGGCCGACCCGGCCATCCTTGTCCTCAGACTTACAGGTGCCGGCCATATCGGCCTGACATCTGAACAGGCAGCCGAGGCTTTGAATTTGGACTGCGACTATTATAGGTTCTGCTTCCTGTCTATCCTGCACTATCTGATAGTTCATATCATGGAAGATCGCAGCAGCTTTCCTGTCCTCCGGTTATTATTTACCGGCGAAGAGTCATCCATTCCGCTGACGCAGTCCGCGCAGAAGACGTATATGATGCTGAAGCAGGGTGCCGGCTTGGAGAAGATCATCCAGGCAAGGGGACTTAAAAGAAGCACAATAGAAGACCATATTGTAGAGCTGGCGCTGAATGTAGAGGGGTTCAGCATTGACCCTTATGTACAGAGGGAAAAGCAGGAACTTATCAGGAAGGCAGCCATGAATGCCGAATCACGGCAGCTCAAAGCTATCAGGCGGCTTGCAGGCGGTGCGGAGTATTTTGAAATAAGGCTGGTGATTGCCAAGTATGGCGATGGTACAGAAGCTTGAAGAAGAGCTCAATAGATATTTCGGCTTCTCCTCCTTTAGAAAAGGGCAAAGGGAGGCCATTTCCTCCATCCTGGATGGACGGCATACACTGGCGATGCTTCCGACCGGTACAGGGAAATCCATCTGCTACCAGCTGCCGGGCTATTTGCTTGAGGGCACCGTTCTCATTGTATCACCGCTCCTTTCCTTGATGCAGGACCAGGTAGAGCAGATGAAGATGAACGGTGAAAAAAGGGTCGTTGCACTCAATTCATTCCTGACCTATGAAGAAAAACGCTGGGCCTTTGACAGCCTGCAGAAGTTCAAGTTTATTTTTATTTCCCCTGAGATGCTCAATACAGACTTTGTTTTAAAGATGCTCAGGAAACTGAAGATCGCTTTATTTGTGGTGGATGAAGCCCATTGCATTTCACAGTGGGGGTATGACTTCAGACCGGATTATCTTCGCCTTGGCGATATTAGAAAACAGCTTGGCAGACCGCTCACGCTGGCACTGACAGCTACCGCAACACCCGAGACAGTCAAGGATATCATTGCCCGTCTTGAAGTGGAAAGCTGTGAGCAGGTCATTTCTTCTGTGGACAGGCCGAATATCAGCCTTACAGTCGAGAAGCACAGCGGCTACCAGGCTAAGGCATCAAGGCTTACAGAACTTGTTCAGTTATTCAGCGGACCAGGGATCATTTATTTTTCCAGCAAGAAAATGGCCGAGCAGGCAGCGCTCTCTCTGAAAGAGAAAAGCTCCAAAAAGGTGATGGCCTACCATGGCGGAATGGATCAGGAAAACCGTATCCTGATACAGCAGCAATTTGTAAATGGCCAGATTGACATCGTTTGCGCCACAAGTGCTTTTGGCATGGGGATCAACAAAAGCGATATCCGCTTTGTCGTCCACTTCCATATGCCTCTCCAGCTGGAGTCTTATCTGCAGGAGATCGGCCGGGCCGGGAGGGATGGCAAGGCCAGTGCAGCCGTCCTTCTTTGGGCACCGGGTGATGAGCAGCTGCCTCTTCAGCTTGCGGAAGCTGAGCTTCCTTCCGAACACCAGGTTGATTATGTGTTTTCTTTGCTCAAAGGGCAGGGGCTTGGCGCCGCAGAGCTTGCAATGAATGAAAAAGAAATCCGCCTGCCTGCAGGGCTGACCGATATTCAGTGGCGGGTGCTGACCGAGCTTTCTGACAGGCTGGGGGATGAGGGAGCGGACAATCTTCCGCGCAGGATCAATGAGTTTCTCCGCAGAAGGATCAGAATCAAAAACGGCCAGATTGCGGAAGTGGGCCGCTGGATCCATTCAAAATCATGCCGGAGGGAAAAAATCATAGAGTATTTTCAGGAAGGCACAAAGCTTGAAAATGTTTCCTGTTGTGATATTTGCGGTCTGGATTTAGAAGAATATTTTGGACAGGCAAAGGAGCCTTCCCGCCAGTCAGGGCTTGGCTGGAAAGAACTCCTTGCCGGAATGCTAATCAATAAGTGAGCGATCATAATGAAAAAAAAGCATATGGAAATAGTGAAAGAATTATCCGACAAAGACCTTTTGTTCCACTTGTATGCAACACAGCTGCTGCTCCTTGCGATATCCGCAATTCTCGGCTTTATATTATTTAATGATTTTTCTTCCTTTTTCGACTTGTTTTTTTGGGGAGATTTAAATATTTTATATATAGGGGCAGGTGCCGGGATTGCGGTTGTTCTGGCAGACCTGCTGTTAATGAAAATCGTTCCTGCTTCGTATTATGATGATGGCGGACTCAATGAGAGGATATTCCGTTACCGGAACCCTATGCATATTGCTCTTATTGCGGCTATTGTCGGCTTTTGTGAAGAGCTGCTGTTCAGGGGGATCATTCAGACTCATTTCGGTCTGCTGGTTTCAAGCATGATCTTTGCAGCTGTCCATTATCGCTATTTATTTAATTGGTTCCTGTTTATCAATATCATCGTATTGAGCTTTCTAATCGGGATCATTTATTTAAAGACAGGCAATCTTGCCGTCACGATCGTGATGCATTTTCTGATTGATTTTTTACTGGGCATCTCCATCAGGTATCGGAAGCAGGACAATATAGAGGAAACAGGAAGGGATTTGGATGAACAGAGAGAATCCTTATAGAGACCAGGCTGAACGCCTGCGCAGGAAAATAGACGGCGGCATGGAACAGAAGGACAGGAAAAAAGAAGCGCTCCCCCCGAGGAGCAGCCTTCACCATCATAAAAAGAAAAAGACTAAATGGAAGCTGAAGTACCCGGTTGTGAGCCTGCTGGCCATCTTCTTCATTCTTCTGCCCGTCGCAATCTTCAGCATCTACACCTCCATGGGCAATGAGCCTGGCGGGGAAGCTGCTGAGGCAAGCAAGACGAGCTATGAGACGGTGGACTTTGGCGATGGCGCTGATGAGCCATCTGAAGCCGGAGAGCAAACGGCAGAAGAGGAGAAAGAGTCTGCAGCTGGCGAAGAGCAGGGGAAAGATTCCGATAAAGATGCTAAGCAAGAAGAAAAACAGGATACAAGCGCTAAAGAGCCGGAGGAATCATCTGATGCAGCGGCTATTGAAACTGGCGCGAAAGAAGCGGAAAAAACAGCAGATAAAGAAAAGGCTGCCGGAGAGGCCCAGGAGAAGGCCGAACCTGAACAGAAGGAAACCGCTGGAGGGTATGTAACGCATACAGTGCAGCCGGGCGAGACAATGTTCAGGATTTCAATGAAATACTTCAAGTCACAGGACGGGATAGAAATCATCAGGCAGGCAAACGGGCTGTCCGGCAATGAAATCCACGTGGGACAAGTATTGAAAATACCGCAAAACCAGTAATGCCGGTACCTTTAAGGGCCGGTTTTTTTGTGGTTTGAAGCGGATTGGAACCCTCTGTGCGGAAAAAAGAGAAACAGAGGGTCTTAGAGAAGGGGACTGGAACCCTCTGAACGGCAAAAAGGGGGATAGGGGGTCTTAGAGAAGGGGACTAGCACCCTCTGTGCGGAAAAAAGAGAAACAGAGGGTCTAGAGTAGGAGACTAGCACCCTCTGTGCGGAAAAAAGGGAAACAGAGGGTCTCAGAGAAGGGGACTAGCACCCTCTGTGCGGAAAAAAGGGAAACAGAGGGTCTCAGAGAAGGGGACTAGCACCCTCTGTGTGGGAAAAAGAGGAACAGAGGGTCTTAGTAAAGGGGATTGGCACCCTCTGAACGGGAAAAAGAGAAACAGAGGGTCTTAGTGAAGGGAGATGGAACCCTCTGTCATATGCCTGAGCAAGCCGCCTCCGCTTTTCATAGTATTATCCCCCGGACAGGCTCATATAATGGCAGGGGAGGGGGATTTTATGGAAACATATATTAAAATGCTGGATGAGCGGACAGATCAGGCTGCGAGGCAGATGCTGCAGAAGGTAGTGGAGCGGAAACGCAAATTTGACAGTTACAAAGCCAGGCACCTGGCAGTGATGTGGGCTGGTGTGTTTGTGTCCTTTTTTTATCTTATTTATTTATATTACACAGTTATGGAACCTTATTCGTATTCGTTCGCAAGCATGTTTTCCGCTTTTGCATCAAACAGCGCGAATTTATATTTGCTGTTTTTGGCAGGAGGGCTTTATGGGACGATGAATCTTTTTAAGGAAAAAAAGGACAAGGCGGAAAAGGAATACCATGCATTGCGCTGCGAAATAGTAGACAGAAGCAAAGATCTCTGGAAAAAGGAAGAAGAATGGAAAAACCGCCATATTGTATTTGAAATGATGAAAAAAAACTATGATATCAATCTTTATCATGAAAATAAATAGCTGGGAAGTGATCAGCAGAGCAAGTTGCCATTAATGAAAAATAAAGACACCCATAAAAAAAAAGGAATCTGGCAAAAAACATGGAATATATATGGGTGTCAGTTATTTTTTGGGGGGATGGCCATGTTTGTCAAAAGTGTTATGATTCCAAAATACTCGTGCTATACGATAGGCCATGATGAAACGCTTCAAAGTGCTCTTGAGCAGCTTGAAAAGCATCAGATCGACGGCCTGCCGGTACTGGATGGAGATAAGTATGCCGGCATTATCACGAGGTACGGGATTTATGAAAGCTACTTTAATTCAAGTCAGGAAAAAGAAACATATTTAGAAGGAACTAAGGTCAGAGAAATCGCGGATCATAAGGAAGTGTTCCTCCGCGGGAATGAGATTTTCGAAAGGCTTCTCCTTGACCTTAAAGACTTCCCGCTGCTAGCGGTAGTAGACGCAGCAGGCAAATTCCTGGGCGCTGTGACCCGCTTTGACGTTATGGTCCAATTTCAGTCGGCTTTCGGAACCAACCGTCCTGGGGTCAGGATCGCATTTACATCGGTCGAAACAGAGGGAAGGATTGCCCGTCTTTCTGAAATTGCCCGTCATTTTCATGAGCATATCATTTCACTCGTTACCTTCGATGAAACAGATAAGCTGGTCCGCAGGATTGTCATGAAAGTAGAAAAGAAAGATAATATTGATAAATTCATCAAGAAGCTTGAGGAGTCCGGATTCCGGGTTTTGGACATTTATGAAGATTAGATAAAAACGGCACAAACTTTGCCCTCTTTCATACAATTGGTGTGGGAGGGATTTTTTTGTGCTTTTCTTTATAATCAGGCTGCTGTCAGGGTTTTCAAGCGGATCCCTATTTATGATGTGGCTGCCTGTATCCATTCCGGCAAAGCCGGGTACGGCGCTGTCCCAGCTGCTCTTAAGCCCTGGTGAATTCCTGGCGGCAGCATTTGTATTCAGCATCAGCTTTGTAAGCTTTGCTTCATGCCTGAAATCAGGTATTGAAAGCTGGAGGGGGCATGAGAACAGGCCAGCCTCCGGGTTAGCGGCCGCTGCCTGCATTGGGGCTTTGGCATGCTGCTTTCTGGCTTTATTCTCTATGGGGTTTTGGAAGGCATTCCTGCTTTTCATTTTTTCGTTTTTATATGGTATTATTTCTATAGACTTTTACCGGAAGAGGTAAAGAGATTGTTACTTTGGGAGCGGGTATGGATATTTATATTTTTACAGTCATAATAATCCTCGTGTTATTTGGAGCCTGCCTCCTTGGCTATATGTTAAGAGAAGCCTTTCAGGACAGGGTCATACATAATGAACTTGAGTTCGAAGATTTCCCGGCAGGGTTTGGAAGCGTCACAATATTCTTCATTTCCGATATCCACCGGCGCAAAGTTTCAGATAAGCTTCTTGAACAGGTCAAAGGGAAAGCTGACTTGGTAATAATAGGCGGAGATCTGGCTGAAAAAGGAGTGCCATTATCTGCAGTCAAGGAGAATATTGAAAAGATAAAAACAGTTGGTCCAGCTTACTTTGTCTGGGGCAACAATGATTATGAGCTTGATCATAGGGAACTGGACGCGCTCCTGCTGGAAACCGGTGTTAAAATACTGGATAACACCGCTGTATCTTTCGAGGCGGAAAATGGGGATACAATGATCCTCATGGGAGTGGACGATGTCGGAAAAGGGAGGGACCGGCTTGACCTGGCTCTTCAGGATGCCGGGCCCCCAGGATTCCGGATACTGGCCTGCCATAATCCGGCCATTATTGGAAAGCTTGAGAAAGAACATGGAATCCGGCTGGTATTGAGCGGGCATACCCATGGAGGCCAAATACACATTCTGGGTTACAGCCCTTATGAAAAAGGGAAAGTAAAAGATATGGATGCGGCGACTCTGCTCATCAGCAATGGATATGGAACTACTGCGCTTCCTTTGAGGCTCGGTGCCAGGGCGGAGACCCATTTGGTCCGTCTTAGGCGTAAAGGCTGATTTAACAAAGGATGTCCATAGCCTATACAAAGTTTACACACATCTTCAGGATACCTATAATGGATGTATGAAACTGTACGCTGTAAACGGAGGATAATAAATGGCCAATCAAGAAGGAAAATACAACATCAAAGCTGTCTCTAAGATGCTGGGCATCCAGCCGGGCACCTTAAGAGCGTGGGAAAGGCGCTATCAGATGGTCGCACCTAAGCGGAACGAATCCGGCCATCGCCTTTACACAGAAGAACATGTCAAAACGCTGAGGTGGCTGCTCAGCAAAATCGACCAGGGATTTACAATCAGCCAGGCAGTATCCCTGCTGGAAAATAATGTCCTTGAACCAGACCCTGAAGGTCCGGCGGATGGAGGGAATCAAGCTGAAATCCTGGGGGACAGGCTCCTGGACGCATTGCTGCAATTTGATGAATCGAAAGCACATGATCTGATCAATCAGGCATTCAGTTTATATACAATTGATAAGGTTTTGGTTGATATACTGGGCTCTTTATTGGTCAAGATAGGGGACTTATGGGAAAGAGGCGAAATCACCACTGCCCATGAGCATTTTGCCTCTTCCATCCTGCGGTCAAGGATCGGCATCATCCTCCACTCTTTTCCCCATAATTCCATCCTGCCAAAGGCAGTGGCTGTGTGCGGGCCGAACGAATGGCATGAATTGGGCTTGCTCATTTTCACGCTGTTCCTGAGGAGGAAGGGATTTGAAGTTGTGTATCTTGGTGCCAGCATCGCCGAGAAAGACATAGATGTGGTCATCGAAACAGTGAACCCCAAATTTCTGTTCTTTTCGTGTACAATGAGGGAGAACCTTCAAGGCACACTCGATTTAGCTGAGAAACTGTATTCAGAACATTCAGGACTGAGCATCGGGCTCGGAGGTTTTGCAGTGGATCGGATGCCGCGGGAAAAGAAAGACAAATATGCCTCCTATATTTTAGGGAATGGTAAAAGTGATTGGGAGCGGTGGATAAAGGAACAAATGTCCTGAACACTATACGGATCGGCCCGGCGATGCAGGAAATGCGCCTGCGGTTAAAACTGGCTTAATAAATAGTAAGACGACTCACCATCTTTTATAACCTTCATACACTAAACTAAGAGTTGGTCACGGCAGGGGGCATTGTCATGCGCTTGGAAAGGTTAAATTACAATAAAATCAAGATTTTCCTGACTTTAGATGACTTAACAGAACGGGGCCTGACAAAGGAAGATATTTGGAAGGACTCTTTGAAATGGCATCAGCTTTTTCATGAGATGCTCGAAGAAGCCAGTGATGAATTTGGTGTAGATATTCAGGGTTCTGTCGCAGTGGAGATTTTCTCCATGCAGGCCCAGGGCATGGTGATGATCGTAACCATGCAGGAGCAGGATGAAGAAGAAGAAGAAGACTTTCTACTTTCTGAAGGTTTTATCGACATGCAGGTTGTAATTGATGACAATGAAGATCTCCTATTTGTGTATAAGGATGTGGAGGATGTCATTCAGCTTTCAAGGAGGCTGGCCGGTATGGGATTGAGTGGCGGAAGCCTCTATCATATGGAGGAACGCTATTACTTATTGTTCGATGATATCCTGGCAGAAGATGCAGAAAAGCTTGCCAGTATGCTTGCTGAATATGGCAGTACATCCCTTGTCACCCGCTGGAGGCTTCTTGAATATGGCAGGGAAATCATTGCGGATAGCGC
Source organism: Bacillus sp. SRL543 (assembly GCF_984799205.1). Lineage (NCBI taxonomy): Bacteria > Bacillati > Bacillota > Bacilli > Caryophanales > Bacillaceae > Bacillus > Bacillus sp. SRL543. The sequence continues at coordinate 3,254,848 of NZ_OZ481794.1, read as the reverse complement.
AATTGAAACACTGAGCCATTATTTCTGAGAGTCTACCCGGCCGGCAGGCGCTGTTTGTTTGAATAGAATCATTAACCCAGGAGAATTTAATAGAAGAAGACAGGTTGGGTATTTTTTTGACGGCAGCCTGTCTTTTTGTGCGTCTACAAACTTTTTTGGTATAGCATTGAGCCCATTTTTGAGATATCGGAAATATGGCGTTTTTTTTACGCTAATAAGGGAAAAGTGTTAATGTGAAAATAACTGAAAATTCCCATTATATCAGTGTTGGCAGCGTTTTCATCAAGTAATCAAAAAATGCCGAAAAGTGTATTTTTCTTCTTGCATAAATCAAACAAAGGTGTATACTATGTCATGAATACGGACAAAATGCAAAGTGATTTTTTTAGGAGGTTTACAAATGGTAGCCGAGAACGGTACTGGAAACACAAATAAAGAAGACAAACATGACGTTTTAAAGTCAACTCAAACTGTTATTCATAAGGCTCTCGAAAAGCTGGGATATCCTGAAGAGGTATATGAACTGCTGAAAGAGCCGATCCGCATGATGACAGTTAAAATACCTGTCAGAATGGATGATGGGTCTGTTAAAGTCTTTACTGGCTACCGGGCACAGCATAATGATGCTGTTGGGCCGACAAAAGGCGGCATCCGCTTCCATCCGGGAGTAACGGAAAAAGAGGTGAAAGCCCTTTCTATATGGATGAGCCTTAAGTGCGGCATCGTCGATCTGCCTTATGGCGGCGGAAAAGGCGGGATTGTCTGTGATCCAAGAGATATGTCCTTCCGTGAGCTGGAAAGGCTCAGCCGAGGCTATGTCCGTGCAATCAGCCAGATTGTGGGTCCTACCAAAGATATTCCGGCTCCAGATGTGTTTACCAACTCTCAAATCATGGCTTGGATGATGGACGAATACAGCCGAATAGATGAATTCAATTCTCCTGGCTTTATTACAGGAAAACCCCTTGTTCTCGGAGGCTCCCATGGAAGGGAATCAGCAACAGCCAAAGGCGTCACGATCTGCATCAGGGAAGCTGCCAAGAAAAAAGGAATCAACCTTCAGGGAGCGCGCGTCGTCGTCCAGGGCTTCGGGAATGCCGGAAGCTTCCTGTCAAAATTCATGCATGACGCCGGTGCCAAGGTAGTGGGCATTTCGGACGCGTACGGAGGCCTGCATGATCCTGAGGGGCTTGATATTGATTACCTGCTTGACCGCCGCGACAGCTTTGGGACGGTAACCAAGCTTTTCAATAATACAATCACCAATAAAGAACTTTTGGAACTTGATTGCGATATCCTTGTTCCAGCTGCCATTGAAAATCAAATTACCGAAGAAAATGCCCATAATATCAGGGCAAGCATCGTAGTCGAGGCTGCAAACGGGCCTACTACTCTTGAAGCAACGCAGATACTTACAGAAAGGGGCATCCTGCTTGTGCCGGATGTTCTGGCCTCTGCCGGGGGAGTAACCGTTTCTTACTTTGAATGGGTTCAGAATAACCAGGGATACTACTGGTCTGAAGAAGAAGTGGAAGAAAAGCTCGAGAAGATCATGTGCAAGTCGTTCAATAATATTTACGATACGGCCCAGACAAGAAGAGTGGACATGAGGCTTGCTGCTTATATGGTAGGCGTACGGAAAACAGCTGAAGCTTCCAGATTCCGCGGCTGGGTGTAAGACAGAAGTTCATATCATTGAATGTTTGTTCAAAATCTCCTATCATAAATTGATGGGAGATTTTTTTGCTGTTTTGTGAAGGATAAAATATAAACACTGCCCTGCCTGTCTGGCGGGGCAGTCAAAAGAGAATGCTTATGTAAGGAGCGCTGACATATGAATTCGGAAGATGCGATTATAATAGGAGGAGGCCCCTGCGGGCTTGCGGCAGCCATTGCGCTGAAGGAAGCGGGAAAAAATCCGCTTGTTATTGAAAAAGGAAATATTGTCAATGCCATCTATCATTATCCGACCCATCAGACTTTTTTCAGCACTGCTGAAAAGCTTGAAATCGGAGGGGTGGCCTTTGTCACTGAGAACTATAAGCCTCAGCGGAATCAGGCCCTTGTTTATTACAGGGAAGTGGCAAAAAGGAAAGAACTCAATATCCGTGCTTATGAAAAAGTCCTTGGGGTAACCAGGGACCTTGGGGGAAGCTTCATCGTCCAGACGGATAAAGGCATATATACTGCACCATATGTGATTGTTGCGACAGGCTATTATGACAACCCGAACTATCTTGATATTCCAGGGGAGGACCTTCCGAAGGTGTTTCACTATTTCAAGGAAGCCCATCCTTATTTCGATAAAGATGTAGTGGTGATTGGCGGAAAGAACTCGAGCGTGGATGCAGCCATCGAGCTGAACAAAGCGGGGGCCAGGGTAACGGTCCTGTACAGGGGAAGCGAATATTCCCAGAGCATCAAGCCCTGGATCCTGCCGGAATTTGAATCGCTTGCAAGGACAGGCAAGGTGAAAATGGAGTTTGAGGCCGAGGTAAAAGAAATCACCGGGAGCGAAGTCATTTATGAGAAGGATGGCAGAAGGGCATCAATAAAAAATGATTTCGTTTTTGCCATGACCGGATACCATCCCGATCACACCTTCCTCAGGAAGATGGGAGTCGGCATCGACCCTGCTTCAGGACGTCCGCATTATAGTGAAGAAACCATGGAAACCAATATTGAAGGAATTTTCATCGCAGGCGTGATCGCAGCCGGCAATAATGCAAATGAAATATTCATTGAAAATGGCCGCTTTCATGGCGGCATAATTGCAGAAGCTATAAAGAAGCGTGAATCAAACAGCTGAATATGAAAGGGGCACCTCCATCCGGTGCCCCTTTTTATTTGTTTAGGAAAATTTTAATTTGTAAGCCTTGTAGAGTATGATCAATTATTGATCAACGTCTAGCAGCTGCACCGAGGTCACAAGCCAAACCTCCCAAAAAGGCAAAGAAAGCGGTTCGTCTTGAGGTCCCCGGGAAGGGGGTCATGCAGACGTTGCCGCAGGGCGTGGCGCTCTTTTTCTGCGTTCCTTAAGGGTGTTCAAGGCGCATGCGCTTTTGTTCTTTATACTTGGAAAAGCCTTTCAATATGCTCCATATCATCAGTGAGGGTCAGGGCGATCAGCAGTTTCAGGCGTGCTTTCTGGCCGTTCAGGCCGTTGGAGAAAATAACTCCAAGCTCTTTCAGCTGTTTGCCTCCGCCCTCATACCCGTATACATCCTGGGCAATCCCATTGAAGCATCTGGACACAAGGACAACAGGGATATTGGCTTCTATCAGGCTTTGGACCCCGACAGCGGCGGCGGGCGGAAGATTGCCCTGTCCAAGCGCTTCAATTACCACTCCATCCATCTGCAGGTCTTTAATGGCCAGCAGCAATGAAGAGTCCATTCCGGCATGTGCTTTAACGAGCACGACCTTTTTGGATACATCGGATACCTGGTAGCTTTCCTTGGTGAGTGGCGAGTGGTGGAAGAGCACCCCTCTTTTAGTGACGATCCCGATTGGTCCATATTGGGGACTTTGGAAAGTTGAGACATTGCTGGTATGGGTTTTAGTACAATTCTCCGCTGTGTGGATCTCATCATTCAGGACAACCAGGACCCCTTTATTCATTGCTTCGCTGCTTACAGCCACCCGCAGTGAGGCAATCAGATTATACAGTCCGTCAGAGCCTATCTCATTGCTTGACCGCATGGCACCGGTAACAATCACAGGGATTGGCGCCTGAAGGGTAAGATCAAGGAAATAAGCTGTTTCCTCGAGTGTATCCGTTCCGTGGGTGATAACTGCTCCGTCAATATTGCCCAGGCGGTAGTGCTTGTCTACCAAATCCCTTAACACAAGCATTTCTACTGGTGTGATATGCGGGGAAGGCAGATGAAAAGGCTCTTCTACGATGATATCAGCCAGTTCAAACAGTTCATTCGTTTTATCTGTCATAGGGTTCTTTTCAGTAGGAACCACGGCTCCGGTTGAAGCATCTTCACTCATTGAAATTGTGCCGCCTGTATGAATGATGAGTATTTTTTTCTTTGTCATTTTTATAGCCTCCACGATGATTTGCAGGAAATGCTGAGGCAGGGCATAATTCATGGGAATCCTGTACCGCTGCCTTTTCCCCATTAAATAGCTTGATCTATGATTAATCCATTTTCATTATCATAATATCATGATACGATTAAGAAAACAGATTGAAAAGAGGACAGCTCATGCTGGGAATATTATCTGCCGGAATAGCTCCTGGTCTGGCTTTGCTTAGCTACTTTTATTTGAAGGATGAATACGATTCTGAGCCGGTTTCAATGGTATTCAGGACTTTTCTTTTTGGCGCCCTGCTGGTGTTCCCGATCATGTTCATCCAGTATGTCCTTGAAACTGAGCAGATTGTCCAATCTGATATTGTCAGTGCATTCTTTTCTGCAAGCATGCTCGAAGAATTCTTTAAATGGTTTATTTTATTTTATACAGTTTATCAGCATATAACCTTTGATGAGCCGTATGATGGCATTGTTTATGGTGCAAGCGTGTCCCTGGGCTTTGCCACTGCGGAAAATATCCTCTATCTGATTGCCAATGGTCTGGAATTTGCGATTGGCCGTGCCCTGCTGCCGGTTTCGAGCCATGCTTTATTCGGCGTCATCATGGGCTACTATATTGGAAAGGGCAAGTTTACGGCTGAATCGAGGAAAAAGTGGATCAGCCTCTCACTTTTTTTGCCGTTTATCCTTCACGGAACTTATGACTTTATTCTCGTATCCCAGGAACATTGGAAGTTTATTATGGTGCCCTTCATGATTTTCCTCTGGTGGTATGGCCTTAAAAAGGTCAAGATTGCAAGGGCAATGAGCATGAAACCTATCGAGGAGAACTTTGATTATCAGAAAACCCTTTACCCCTAGGTGAAGGGTTTTTTTTTTGAGGAAAAGCATTGCATTCCATATATTTACTATTGCCAAATTGCTTTCAATTGCATAAAAACCCAGCAACTGAAAAAAATAGGGTTAATGTTAATTAGATTATCATCTGGGGGTTGCTAACCATGAAAAACAAATTATTGGTGATTAAGCTGGCTCTGCTCATTCCGCTTTTTGCAGCCGCACTCCCGCTGCTGGGGCCTTCGGAAAAAGCAGAGGCTTTTTCAGCCCAGGTCATACAGCATGGGGCTGTCGGCGATGATGTCATTGAACTTCAGTCAAGGCTTCAGTACCTCGGTTTTTATAACGGAAAAATCGACGGGGTATTTGGATGGGGAACTTATTGGGCGCTCCGTAATTTCCAATACGAATTCGGGCTGCCGATTGATGGGCTTGCAGGCCAGTCAACAAAGGCTAAACTCGCAAAAGCCTCCAAATACAACGAACAGTATGTAAAAGAACAAGTCAACAAAGGCAATAAATTCACCCACTATGGCGGCGTTGACCTGGACAAACAGAAGAAGCCGTCTGGCGGTGCCGGGCAGGGCGGAGGCGGAGGCCAAAGTGCCCCGGCAAAACCTCAAGCCAAGCAGCCTTCTGCTGCCAATATCCCGTCAGGATTTTCGCAGAATGACATTCAGCTGATGGCAAACGCAGTTTATGGAGAAGCAAGGGGAGAGCCTTACACAGGCCAGGTGGCTGTGGCAGCTGTCATTTTGAACCGCGTCCACAGTGCGACCTTCCCCAACACAGTTTCAGGCGTGATTTTCGAGCCGCGCGCTTTTACGGCTGTGGCAGACGGCCAGATTTGGCTGACACCCAATGAAACTGCCAAAGAAGCAGTGATGGACGCTATGAACGGCTGGGATCCTACCGGCAGCGCGCTCTATTATTTCAATCCTGATACCGCGACAAGCGGATGGATTTGGACGCGGCCGCAAATCAAAAAAATCGGCAAACATATTTTCTGTGAATAGAGAGGTGGTTTACAGTGATTAGAGGGATACTTATTGCGGTACTCGCCCTTGGAGCTGCAGGTGCAGGTTTCTGGGGTTACCAGGAGCACCGGGAAAAGAATGCGATTCTTATCAATGCAGAAAACAGCTATCAAAGGGCGTTTCATGATCTGACATACCAAACCGACCTGCTGCACGACAAAATCGGGACAACATTGGCCATGAATTCCAGGGAATCCCTTTCACCGGCGCTTGCTGATGTCTGGAAAATAACATCTTCGGCCCACAGTGATGTAGGTCAGCTGCCGCTTACACTGATGCCATTCAATAAGACGGAAGATTTCCTGGCGAAGATCGGGGATTTCAGCTACCGCACAGCAGTCAGGGATCTGGACAAAGAACCTTTATCAGATAAAGAGTATAAAGCGCTTCAGGGGCTTTATAAAGAATCGGCCGATATCCAGCAGGAGCTCCGAAAGGTTCAGCATATGGTTCTGAAGAACAATCTAAGATGGATGGACGTAGAAATGGCGCTGGCCTCCAACAAACAGCCGATGGACAATACGATCATCGACGGGTTCAAAACGGTGGAAAAGACAGTTGAGAGCTATGGGGAAACTGATTTCGGCCCTGCCATGGTCAATATGCAGAAAGAAGACTCTAACTATAAATATTTAGAAGGAGAGACCATTTCTAAAGACAAAGCCCGCTCCATTGCTGAGAAATATGCGGGAATGGGGAAAAAGGCGGCTGTAAAAGTAACAGAAAACGGAAAAGGCTCTGACTTCGGCTTCTACAGTGTTTCTGTACAGGACCCTAAAACCGGCAGGGAAGCCAATATGGATATAACTAAAAAAGGCGGATATCCGATCTGGTATATTTTAAGCCGGGATGTAAACGACCAGGCTGTCAGTTTGAATGAAGCCGGGAATAGAGCCATTAAATTCCTGAGTGACAATGGATTCAAGGATTTGGATCTGTTTGAAAGTACTCAATACGATCACGTCGGTGTATTTACTTTTGTATCCAAACAAGATGATATCAGGGTCTATCCGGATTCGATAAAAGTAAAGGTAGCGCTTGATAATGGGCAGATGATCGGCTTTTCAGCAGAAGATTATCTTAAATCCCACCATACAAGGGAGCTGCCTAAAGCGGAGCTAAGCAAGGAAGAGGCCAGGGACAAGATCAACCCTAAGCTGAAGATCCAGGAAACTAGACTCGCCGTCATCATTAATGATCTCAATCAGGAGGTATTATGCCATGAATTCCTGGGTACGATGGGTGACGACACTTACCGTATTTATATTAATGCCGATTCAGGCATTGAAGAAAAAGTGGATAAGCTGCAGAATGCAGAACCGATATACGAAGACGTTGTTTAAGGAGACGCAGGAGGGCCCGGGGATAATCCCGGGCTTTTCAGCATTATAAACAGGTCTTTTGAACTATATAAGTCCTTGATTCATTCATGGGTCCCGTGTCATAATTAAATGACAGGATTATCCTTTTGCCATCATGCATGGGGAAAGGAATTACTTAAGAGAGAGCAAGAAAGAGTGGGTCAGCATGATGAAAATTGGAGATTCAATAACACTTGAAACAGTGAATGGACATAAAGAAGAAACATATAGATGCAAGCTGGCCGAAAAGGACGAAAATGCCCTGTTCATTGATTACCCGGTCAATGTAAAGACAGGGAAAACAGCTTTCCTTTTGGACGGCACGCAGCTTAAAGCGACATTCGTCTCAGGAGATGGGTCTGTTTACTTATTTACTGCAGAAGTAAAAGGAAGGGTCAAGCAGAATATACCGCTGATGATCCTATCTTATCCGGGTCCAAAGCAGCTTATCAAAATCCAGAGGCGGCAGTACGTGAGGATCGAAGCAGCCATCGATGCAGCTGTCCAGCCGATTGGCAGGGAGTTCTCTCCTTTTAAGGCGGTGACGGAAGACATCAGTGCCGGCGGGGCAAGTCTGCTGGTGGATAAAGACAGCCCGCTCGATGCCGGCATGCCTATTAAACTATTGCTGGTGCTGGCCCTTCAGAATGGCGACTATCATTACTTGAAAGTAGATGCAAAAATTGTAAGAATCATAGAGCACAATGAACTTAAAAATAAGGCATCGATCGAGTTTGCAGATCTGGGACCGTCAGACAGGCAGCTTCTTCTGCGCTTCTGTTTTGACAGGCAGCTTGCCCTTAAGAAAAAAGGCCTGGAAGCTTAACGAATAAATGCCTGTCCTGATGCCAATAATGTTAATAAGATTGTCAACAGGCGGGGATGTAAATGAAGATGCTTGAACGGCTTATCGTGAAAGCGGTCATTATTCAACTGCTCTTTTTGCTCGCGGCCCAGGTACTGCTCCATAAATATGATGTAATGCCTGAGCTGAAGCAGCTTGCCCAGTACGAAGGTGTGGCAAAGAATAGCTTTGAGGAGCTGCTGGAAACTTTCAGCGGAAAATGAGCGGGCATAAGAGCCTGCTTTTTTATATGCTTATAAACCTTTAGAGGCAGTGCAAGGGTCAAAATAGTGATAAAAAACCAGGAGATAATATGTTAAAATGGTTCTTGTGAGTTTTAGAGAAACCCAACTGGAAACGTAACAGGAGGAAATATGGTAAAAAAAATTTCGATTGCCATTGATGGCCCTGCAGCAGCAGGCAAAAGCACGGTGGCAAAAATTGCGGCTGAAAAGCTATCATATATTTATATAGACACAGGGGCCATGTACAGGGCGCTGACATATAAAGCCATTGAAGCAGGCGCCGACCTGGAAAATGAAGATAAGCTGATGGATATCCTCACAGGCATCCAGATCGACTTGCTTCCGGGTGAGCAAGGGCAGGTCATCCTCGTGGACGGTGAAAATGTTACAGAAGTGATAAGGACAGCAGCTGTTACCAATTCTGTATCCATTGCGGCCAAGCACCGGAGAGTCCGTGAAGAGATGGTCAGCAGGCAAAAAGCATTTTCGATGGGCGGCGGTGTAGTAATGGACGGACGGGATATCGGGACCCATGTCCTTCCCCATGCCGAGGTAAAAGTATTCCTGCTTGCTTCAGTTGATGAGAGGGCCATGCGGAGGCATCAGGAAAATGTAAAAAAAGGCTACCCGTCAGATCTTGAACAGCTGAAAACCGATATTGCTTACCGGGATAAGCTGGACTCTGAAAGGGAAGTAGCGCCGCTTAAGAAAGCTGACGATGCAGTGGTGATTGATACTACCTCACTTGCTATTTCAGAAGTAGTAGAGAAAATCATGCTGCTTGCTGAAGAAAGGATCGGATTGACTTGACATTCTATTCTTTTGTAAGGTCAGCCGTTTATGGCGCACTGAAACCGATATACCGTTTTGAAGTGATCGGCAGGGAGAACTTTCCGGCTGAGGGGGGCGTGCTGCTGTGCAGCAACCATATCGACAATCTCGATCCCCCGGTTGTTGGCATTACTGCTCCAAGGCCGGTTCATTTCATGGCCAAAGAAGAACTGTTCAATCTTCCCGTACTTGGGAGTATAGTCAGGAACCTGAATGCCTTTCCGGTAAAAAGGGGCATGAGCGACAGGGAAGCTTTAAGGAAAGGGATTGCCCTTTTGAAGGAAGGAAATGTTTTAGGGCTCTTTCCTGAGGGTACTAGAAGTAAAACAGGGGAATTGGGAAAAGGCCTTGCAGGGGCAGGATTCTTTGCTTTAAGGGCACCCGCCCATGTTGTACCCTGTGCGATTATAGGCCCATACAAGCCGTTTAAGAGACTGAAGGTTGTGTACGGGAAGCCGCTGGACATGGATGAAGCACGGAAAAACAGAGCGTCCGCTGACGAAGTGACGGAAATGATAATGGAAGAAATCCGCCAGCTTATTGATCAGCATAGATAAGCCTTCTTGCTTGACAAATAAAGCTATTTGTAAGAAGTTAGAGGAAAGGCATCTTTTTAGAATATTCTATGTCTTTAATTTAGGACCTTGTTTTCCGCTGTGAAAATATCACATCTACTATAAAAGATTGGAAGCAGTCATTGGATTAAGGAGGATTACATATGTCAGAAGAGATGAATCAATCAGAAGAAATGAATTCGATTGAAGTGAAAAACTTTGAGGTGGGCGACCGCGTAACTGCGAAAGTCACCAAAGTGGAAGAAAAGCAGGTTGTCGTGGATATCCAGGACAGCAAGCTTGACGGGATCATCCCGATCAGCGAGCTCTCAAGCCTTCATATCGAAAAGGCTGAAGATGCAGTGGCTGAAGGAGATGAACTGGACCTGGAAGTACTGAAGGTGGAGGAAGAGGCACTCATCCTGTCTAAGCGCAAAGTGGATGCAGTGAAGGCCTGGGACACACTTGAAGAGAAATTCAGCAGCGGCGAAGTTTTTGACGCTGAAATTAAAGACGTTGTCAAAGGCGGTCTGGTAGTGGACCTTGGCGTTCGCGGCTTTGTACCAGCTTCGCTTGTGGAAGCACATTTTGTGGAAGACTTCACTGATTACAAGGGAAGGACCCTATCTTTTAAAATCGTGGAGCTTGATAAAGAGAAAAACCGCCTCATCCTCTCACACAGAGCTGTTGTTGAGGAAGAGAAGGGCAGGCAGAAGCAGGATATACTGGCTAACCTGCAGGCAGGCCAGGTGCTTGATGGCACTGTCCAGCGCATCACTGACTTCGGCGCATTTGTTGATATCGGCGGAATTGATGGACTTGTCCATATTTCCCAGCTGTCATATGAGCATGTTGAAAAGCCTTCCGATGTAGTGGAAGAAGGGCAGAAGGTACAGGTAAAAGTCCTGAGTGTTGACAGGGATAATGAGCGCATTTCGCTATCCATCAAGGAAACATTGCCTGGGCCGTGGTCTGATATTGCCGGGAAGGCACCTAAAGGAAGCACTCTTGACGGAGTTGTGAGACGCCTTGTATCTTATGGTGCGTTTGTTGAGGTGTTCCCGGGAGTCGAAGGACTTGTACACATTTCTCAAATTTCCCACAAGCATATCGGCACTCCGCATGAGGTACTTGAAGAAGGCCAGCAGGTACAAGTGAAGGTCCTGGATGTAAATGAAAACGACCAGCGCCTGTCTCTGAGCATCAAGGATCTCGAAGAAAAAGAAGCTGACTATGATACAAGTTATGAGATGCCTGAAGAAACAAAAGGCTTCCAGCTTGGAGAAATGATCGGCGATCAGTTAAAGAATCTTAAAAAATAATGGTGATATAATTTGTCCAGATCAAAACGGAAATGGGATCATATAGAATTTGCCCTTTCAACAGGCCAAAAGCGCATTGCCGGATTTGATGATATTGATTTTATTCACCAAAGCTTGCCTGATTCTGCAGTGAATCAAGTGAAAATAGAAACTGAAATTGGCGGACTTACTTTAAGTTCGCCAATTTTAATAAATGCGATGACAGGCGGCGGCGGTGAAAGAACCCTTAAAATCAATCAGGAGCTGGCGATGGCCGCGGCTGAAACAGGCCTTGCCATGGCTGTAGGCTCGCAAATGGCAGCTTTGAAGGATCCTGCCGAACGGGATTCATACAGAATTGTGCGCCAGGAAAATCCGAAGGGGATTGTTATCGGCAACCTGGGAAGTGAAGCGGATGTCGAACAGGCTAACAGGGCAATCGAGATGATTGAAGCGGATGCTCTGCAGATCCACCTGAATGTAGTGCAGGAACTGACGATGCCAGAAGGGGACCGGGATTTTAGGGGTGCCCTCAAGAGGATTGAATCTATTTGTGAAAACGTCAATGTGCCTGTTATTGTAAAAGAAGTCGGTTTCGGGACCAGCAGTGAAAGTGCTGCAAAGCTTGCAGCTGCTGGTGTTTCAGCCATTGATGTCGGTGGATTTGGCGGCACTAACTTTGCCAGGATTGAAAATGAAAGAAGAGAAAGGTTCCTTTCGTTTTTTAATGGCTGGGGAATACCTACTGCCTCCTCTATCCTTGAGGTAAAGGCAGAAGAAACTGGAGTCGGCATCATCGGTTCCGGCGGCGTCCAGACAGCTTTTGATGCAGCAAAAGCCATTGCCTGCGGTGCAGATGCTGCCGCTATGGCAGGATACCTGCTGAAGATTCTTGTGAGCGAAGGTCCTGAACAGCTGATAAAGGAAATACATACCCTCCATGAGGAGCTCGCCTTTATTATGGCTGCGCTCGGCGCTGAAACGATAAAGGACCTCCAGGGAGCCCCATTCATCATATCAGGCAAAACCCACCACTGGCTGTCCGAACGCGAGATAGACACAAAAGTTTTTAGCCGAAGGAAAATATAGGAAGAAGCTCCTGCTTTATTACAGCGGGAGCTTTTTTGCATTGCATAGTTAAACATTGAACACCACTAATCAAGGCGATAGAAGAGCCACCGGAGGTAGGACCACTATTCTGGCAAAAGAAGAAAATAGTGGTTCCAGCTAACGGAGGTAGGACCACTATTATGGAAAAAATGAGAAATAGTGGCTCTAGCCATAGAAGAGGGACCTTTGAAAGCGCCCTCCGCTTTTCTTTGTCCAGCTCCGGCTCCTAGGTGCTCGAGTCATAAGTCACTTTGGAACCGAAGGCAAAGAACGCCTTCAATTCCAAAGCGCCTTAAGCTTGTCGCACCTGAACAGTCGCCTCCGCTTTTCTATTGTCCAGCTCCGGGCGCTAGCCCCTCGAGTCATAAGCCACACAAGAATTAAAGGCAAAGAACGCCTTTTATTCTTGTGTGTCTTATGCTTGTCGGGGCTGAGCAAGCGCCCTCCGCTTTTCTAGCTATATTTAGAGTCGTTCATGCTCCGTGCTTCTTCCGGGCTTTGGAGTTTGGTGGCGCCTGGATAGTGAAGGGCCTGATCGCGGTCAGATTCGACTTTTCCGCCCGCTTTTAATTTTTTCTCTTGTCGGTCTTTTCCCATTGTACACACCCCCTTTTATATAAGATGGATCAAGGATAAAAGTTTATGTAAAAAAGATTAAAGTACATAACTATTACCCATAATGGAAATGATAGGTGGTGGTTATGTGGAAGGCTTTTTCTTTTATATGGGTGCCTGGTGCTGCTGGATTGCAGCGGTATTTTTTATGGGCAGGACGCAAAAGGGCAGGATGGCTTTATCGGCGTGCCTGCTGATCGCCATTATTGTTTCGCCTTATACATTGACTTTAGGCGGCATCCATATTTCGGCAGCAGGGCTTTTCATTTTAATTTGCTGCTATGTCCAGGCTGCCCGGATTACGGGGCTTGGAGCGGTATATTATTTTGTTTCAGTTTTTATGATCATGCTTGCATACGCAAGCTTTCAGCTATTCGCCCTTTTTGACCCGGTTTGGGTGATTTTCAAAAAAGAATGGATGCTGGCAGCCATCATGTTTGTTTTATCTGCCGTGCTTTTTGCTGACTGCAAGAAGCGGATTGCAGCCATGCTGACAGGTGCCATCCAGGGAGACCTCCTTTTCTCTCTGGTACTGCATAGACTTTCCCTGTCCTATGAGGCGTGGTCATTCGCGTTCCTTGACATGGCAGCTTTATCAGCATGCGCATTGCTGCTTTGGGACAGTTTTGCCAAGCTGGCAGCATATTTAGAGCGTCAGGCAGCCAATCTGGAAAAGGAGAAGCAAAAGATATTATGAGTGATTATACATACCCGATTGTATTTGGCCTGATAGTCGGAACGGCCACAAGGATGTACATGCTGCGGACGGATTACCGGCAGTACCCGACATATCTGCACGGTAAAATCATACACTTGGCCCTGGGCTTCATTGCCGCAGCTCTCGGGACGGTTGCTGTCCCTTCCATTCTGGAGCAGGATTTTACAGCCGTGACCTTTTTGACTCTTGCAGCAAGCCAGTTCCGGGAGGTCAGGAATATGGAAAGAAATACCCTGGCAGAACTGGATTCATATGAGTTGGTATCAAGAGGAAAAACCTATATCGAGGGGATTGCCGTTGCTTTTGAAAGCAGAAATTATCTTGTAATTTTCACTAGCCTGGCCAGCACCCTTTGTTATATTGTGGTCAATATCTGGGCCGGCATCATTGCAGCCATTCTGTCAGTGCTGATATCAAAGAAGCTCATGGCAGGCGGGAAGCTCGGGGACATAGTGGAAATTGAATATATGGAACCGCGCTTTGACGGCGCCGGCCTTTATGTTGACAATATTTATATCATGAATATCGGGCTTCCCGCGAGGCAGGAGGAAGTGCTGAGGTATGGAATGGGGTTCATATTAAAGCCCAAATCCTTCGATGCACGTTCCACCATCGCCAATCTTGGACAAAGGCAGGCGATCCTTCACGATGTCTCAATCGCAATGGGTGTGTACAGGGACTCCGGCACACCTGCACTCGTCCCTCTCGCCAAGCGTGATCTGGATGATGGAAGAGTCGGGGTTTTTCTTCTGCCCCAGGAGAAGGACGTTGAAAGGGCCATCAAGGTGATCGGCAGTGTGCCGACGCTTGAAAATGCCATCAGGATGCCGTCTGAACGGGAAAGGAAGAGCGGAAATGGTCATTGAGAAATTTATCCTGGCAGTGATTACGACGAACCCAAAGAAGGCACCTTCAGGGGCAGCTGTATTTCATTGTGACGACAAAAAAGAGATGGAGCATGTGGCTGCCAACCTTGAAGCCATTTTAGACGGCATTGCCCACTCACTCACAGATGAAATGTATGTAATTGTCAAGCATTGATGGTTCTTCCAATGTTTTCGTTGCGGGGAATCTGCCTCTTTGATAAAATGATTAGGTTAGGCCCTTCTGCAAACAGGAAGGGTTTATTTTATACACGGGCCATCCTGACAAATCAGGATGATGTTGAAAGCAATTCATTTGACTCTTTCGAGCAGTGTTTAAAGTATATAAAATTGAAAGGGTGATGTTCATGGCAAAACCGGTGATCGCCATTGTAGGACGTCCAAACGTCGGAAAATCAACGATTTTCAACAGAATAGTAGGAGAAAGAATCTCCATTGTCGAAGATATACCTGGTGTGACCAGAGACAGGATCTACAGCTCAGCTGAATGGCTGAATCTCGATTTCAATATTATCGATACCGGCGGAATCGATATAGGGGACGAGCCTTTTTTGGAGCAGATCAGGCAGCAGGCTGAAATCGCCATCGAAGAAGCTGATGTCATCCTGTTCTTGACCAATGGGCGGGAAGGCGTTACGTCAGCTGATGAAGCTGTCGCTAAAATACTCTATAAATCAAAGAAGCCAGTAGTGCTGGGGGTCAATAAGATTGACAACCCCGATATGCGCGACCAGATCTATGATTTCTATGCACTTGGATTTGGGGAGCCAATTCCGATCTCAGGTTCCCACGGGCTGGGGCTCGGGGACCTGCTTGATGAAGCAGCAAAGCATTTCCCTGACACGAAGGACAAGGACTATGGCGATGATGTCATCAAGTTCTCCCTGATCGGGCGTCCGAACGTGGGAAAATCTTCCCTCGTCAATGCAATTCTCGGTGAAGAGCGGGTCATTGTCTCAAATATTGCAGGCACGACGCGCGATGCTGTCGATTCCCTGCTCACTTATAATGGTGATCAGTATGTAATCATTGATACAGCTGGGATGCGGAAAAAAGGGAAAGTATATGAAAGCACTGAAAAATACAGCGTACTAAGGGCTTTGCGTGCCATCGAGCGGTCAGATGTCGTCCTTGTCGTCATTGATGCCGACGAAGGCATTCTTGAGCAGGACAAAAAGATCGCCGGCTATGCGCATGAAGCTGGCCGTGCTGTCGTGATTGTCGTAAATAAATGGGATGCTGTTGAGAAGGATGAAAAAACGATGAAGGCGTTTGAAACGAATATCAGGGAGCATTTCCAATTCCTAGATTATGCGCCGATCGTCTTTTTGTCCGCCTTGACAAAGAAACGGATTCATACACTGATTCCGCAGATCAACCAGGCAAGCGAGAACCACAGCATGCGCGTGGAAACGAGCGTCCTGAACGATGTCGTCATGGATGCAGTGGCAATGAATCCAACGCCTACCGATAAAGGAAAGCGCCTGCGGATTTACTACACAACTCAAGTGGCTGTCAAGCCGCCTGTTTTCGTGGTGTTTGTCAATGATCCTGAGCTTATGCATTTCTCCTACGAGCGTTTTCTTGAAAACCGCATAAGAGATGCTTTTGGATTTGAAGGCACTCCAATTAAAATATTCGCACGGGAAAGAAAATAAAAAGGGTGTGATTGTATGCTGGATCAATCGAGCAAGATAACCGTTGCCGGTGCAGGCAGCTGGGGCACGGCACTCGCCATGGTGCTGGCTGACAATGGCCGCCATGTCAGGCTCTGGGGGCATAACCCTGTACAGATCAAGGAAATCAATGAACAGCACACCAATCAAAAATATTTGCCTGATATAAAACTGCCTTCAGGCATTCAAGGCTTCAGCTCACTGGAAGAGGCCCTTGATGGTGTGGATACGCTGATTTTGGCGGTGCCCACAAAGGCCATCAGGGAAGTCGCCAGGAAGATTAACGAGTTTCAGCGTGTGCCCCTCACCATCGTACATGTCAGCAAAGGAATCGAACCTGATACATTGCTGAGGATATCTGAAATGATTGAGGAAGAATTCACGAGTGAAGCCCTCGGCAGCGTTGTGGTCCTTTCCGGTCCAAGCCATGCGGAGGAAGTGAGCCTCCGCCATCCGACAACTGTCACTGTATCTTCCAAAAATATTGAAGCGGCAGAGCATGTACAGGATCTTTTCATAAACCATAACTTCAGGGTCTACACGAATTCGGATATCATTGGCGTGGAAATCGGAGGAGCGCTGAAGAATATCATCGCATTGGCAGCAGGAATCACCGATGGTCTCGGCTATGGTGATAATGCCAAAGCGGCCCTTATCACCAGGGGACTTGCAGAGATTGCCAGGCTGGGCACCAAAATGGGCGCAAGTCCGCTGACTTTCTCGGGGCTGACTGGAATCGGCGACCTGATCGTCACCTGTACGAGCGTCCATTCCCGCAACTGGAGAGCAGGAAACCTTCTTGGAAAAGGCCACAGCCTCCAGGAAGTCCTTGATAATATGGGGATGGTTGTAGAAGGGGTCAGAACGACGAAAGCTGCGTACCAGCTGGCTGAAAAATACAATGTTAAAATGCCCATCACTGAGGCGCTGTATGAAGTACTGTTCAATGGAGCTGATCCGAAAGAATCCGTCGACAAGCTGATGGCAAGAGGAAAAACACATGAAATGGAAGACCTTGCAAACGTGCTTGAAGACAGGGTTGACAAGTGATTTAAATGCCTTTCTTTGAAAGCAGATAATTATTTTTGCCGGAACAGTAAAATTTAGGCATTCGAGGATGCGGGAAAGGAACTTCCTGCATACAATGCAACGAAGCAAACTGGTGATATGAACATGGTGCATGGGTTATTTAGTCGCATAAGGCCAAAGCAGAGATTGCCCCATCTCTCTTTGGCTCTTTTTTTTGTCATCATCTCTCAGCGAAAATCTCCTGCAGGTGCTCGCATTTTATGCGAAATGCTTTTGATTCATTTTCAGCCTGTATGATATAATACATTTCGGAAAAGGGAGTGAGACAATGTCGCCTGCTTTAATGAAGATGTGGGTATCTTTAGCTTCAATGGGGTTCATGTTCATATCAATATTAATGATTTATCTGAGCCGGTATAAATTAAACAATAAACCGCTTAAATTCATTTTCGCCCTTATTGCGTATGCACTAATGATTGTTTCCGGGCTAATCATCCTGTTTGTCGTTTTGAGCGGACCCACCAATGAATAACAAATTTAAAAAACCTGAAGGATTGGAATCTATGAAAAAGAAGCTGGCCATGCTGTCGATGACAGCGGTTTTATCCTTTCTGCTTGCCGGGTGCATGTATCCGGCGGACAAGCGTTCGCAGAATCAGACACCTTATCAGGATCAGGTTAACTCGGTCCAGTCCGCTGTTGATCAGTTTCAGGAAGACAACGGGGGCATCCTTCCTATAAAGACGAGGGAGGAAAATACACCGATTTACCAGAAATATCCGATAGACTTCAAAAAAATCACGCCAAAATATATGGCAGAGCCGCCAGGTAATGCTTTTGAATCGGGAGGCATCTTCCAGTATGTGATCATGGATGCTGAAGAAAATCCGAAAGTAAAGCTGTTCGATCTCAGGATGGCTGAGACGATAAGGGATATTAAAGTCCGCATCAAGCTGCAGGGCTATCCGCCATATAAAGAAAAAATTTCCGATCATGTCTATACGCTCGATTATGCAGCTCTTGGCTTTAAAGAGGAGCCGCTGGCTGTAAGTCCGTACACCAGCCGCAGTCTCCATTTTGTTGTTTCCGGAAATGGAGACGTTTACGTAGACTATCTGCCTGATCTCTATGAAGCGTTGGAAAATGCCAAGGACCACGGATATAAGGAAGGCGATGATATACGCGCTCTTCTTGGAAAAGATTCTCTCTTTGTGCCTGCCTATTCGCTTCCCTATACAATCAATGCCAAAGGAGAACCAATCTTTTTGGCGAAATAGTCATAACCCTTCTTCTGCAAAATATATTGTAGGAGAAGGGTTTTTCTTTTTAAAGCAATTTTTCAGCGTATAGAGAGCAATAGCTTTTCAAAGAGGGAGAGTATGGGGGATAAAATTAAAAAAACTGTCATAAAGAAATAGGACAACGTCATAAATATATAATGTCCAAAAATTATTGAATGATAGGATAATATTATCCCACTAACTCAAGATTCAGGAGGGGATCACTTGGAAAAGGTAGATATTTATAAAGATATTGCCGAAAGAACAGGCGGTGATATTTATTTCGGGGTAGTTGGTGCTGTCCGCACCGGTAAATCCACGTTTATCAAAAAGTTCATGGAGCTGGTGGTGCTTCCTAATATGAGCAATGAGGCAGAACGTGCGCGCACACAGGACGAACTCCCTCAAAGCGCGGCAGGAAAAACCATCATGACGACGGAGCCTAAATTCGTTCCTAATCAGGCAGCTTCCGTCCAGGTGGCAGAGGGGCTGGATGTCAACATCCGGCTGGTAGACTGTGTCGGCTACACGGTGCCTGGCGCCAAAGGCTATGAAGATGAAAATGGTCCAAGAATGATTACTACACCTTGGTATGAAGAACCGATCCCTTTCCATGAAGCTGCGGAAATCGGGACAAGAAAAGTAATTCAGGAGCATTCGACGATTGGCGTTGTCATCACAACAGACGGTACGATTGGAGAGATTCCGCGCACCAATTACCTTGAAGCTGAGGAAAGAGTCATTGAGGAGCTGAAAGAGGTCGGCAAGCCTTTCATCATGGTCGTCAACAGCGTTCAGCCTCATCACCCAAACACTGAAGCGCTGAGGGTCCAGCTGTCTGAGAAATATGACATCCCTGTGCTGGCTATGAGTGTGGAAAGCATGAGGGAAACAGACGTATTGAGCGTAATGCGTGAAGCATTGTACGAATTCCCGGTGCTTGAAGTGAATGTCAATCTGCCGAGCTGGGTGATGGTCCTGCGGGAGAATCACTGGCTTCGCGAAAGCTACCAGGAAGCAGTGAAGGAAACAGTCAAGGATATCAAACGGCTTCGTGATGTAGACCGTGTTGTCCACCTTTTCAGCGACTATGAATTCATAGACAGGGCGGGTCTTGCCGGAATAGAAATGGGCCAGGGAGTTGCAGAAATCGACCTGTTTGCCCCGGATGAACTTTATGATGAGATCCTGAAAGAAATTGTGGGGGTTGAAATCCGCGGCAAGGATCATCTGCTTGAACTGATGCAGGACTTTGCCCATGCAAAAGCTGAATATGACCAGGTTTCCGATGCGCTGAAAATGGTAAAGCAGACCGGCTACGGAATAGCGGCACCTTCACTTGCCGATATGAGCCTTGATGAGCCGGAGATCATCCGCCAGGGCGCGCGCTTCGGTGTACGGCTGAAGGCAGTGGCGCCTTCCATCCACATGATCAAGGTGGATGTCGAATCCGAGTTTGCGCCGATCATAGGCACTGAGAAGCAAAGCGAGGAGCTTGTCCGCTATCTGATGCAGGATTTCGAAGACGATCCTCTATCCATCTGGAATTCTGATATCTTTGGCCGCTCCCTAAGCTCCATCGTAAGAGAAGGAATTCAGGCTAAGCTTTCACTCATGCCTGAAAACGCCAGATACAAGCTGAAGGAAACGCTGGAAAGAATCATCAACGAAGGCTCCGGCGGTCTGATTGCCATCATCCTATAAAGAAAAATCTGAAGGGCGGCGGAAGCTGCCCTTTTTGGCGTTTAATTTTAGCATGGCCAACTGGTAGCCGCTTTGGACATTTATCAATGGCTATTTTCGCAAAGATTGTTGCTTTTAATTATAATAAATTTACATTTTTCCGTATTGAATGAAGGGAGGTTTCTTCAGCTGACAGGGCAGGGATGGTTTTGAGAAATCAGGAAGTCTTATCCTTATTTGAGTGACCAGAAAGCCTTAAAATTAGCGGAGAATTTCCGGTTAAGCTGCTGAATATGACCCGAATAGATGTAAATAAGCGGAAAATTTCCGGTAAAGAGGAGCGGATTTGCCCATTTTTCAGTTTTTTGAAATGATAGCCGGAATTTCTCCGTCTATTGCTAATATTTTTTGAGTTTTTTCGAAATTAGGGGAAATTCCTCCGCTTATTTTTCAGTGTCACTGATTCTCTCATTCAGTCCGGGAAGGTTCGCTCTATTATGGCTGGCCGGGGAGTGCTCTTAAATAGTTTTTCTTGAATGATCCAATAATTAGCTTATTGAACAAATGGATGCTTTAACAGCTGTGTCAAACAATGCTGTTAATTTGTAATTAGCCGTATGCATCTTTGTTTGATTCCTTTCAGCATTGCTGAATATTGGCTGAAAGATTCCGGAATCAACAAGGAGCCCTACGTAAGCCTTTGATAAAAAAATGATATATGTTTTGAAAAATAGCGGATCGGGTAACAAAAAAGGGTGTCTTATTACAAGTTTGTTTCAAATAAGAAAAGATTACCATTAATTAATGAATATTTCTTGATAAGCCCAGATGATTATGATAATCTTTTAACAGAATTACCGTCGTGACCGCGAAAACCCTTGTATATTAAGGTTTTTTAGCAAAAAAGATTGAAATCTTCATGCCGTTCATTTAATATAAGGTATGCCAATCATCACGACGTATAGAATTCCGTAAATTTGTTTACAAATGATGATAAGATCCTTATCAGGGCAAGATTTTTGGGAGGAGGTGAAAGGCATGAACAAGACAGAACTAATTAACGCAGTTGCTGAAGCTGGCGAGCTTTCTAAAAAGGACGCTACTAAAGCAGTTGACGCTGTATTTGATACTATTCTTAACGCACTTAAAAATGGTGATAAAGTACAATTGATCGGTTTCGGAAACTTTGAAGTCCGCGAGCGTGCTGCACGTAAGGGCCGCAACCCGCAGACAGGTGATGAAATCGAAATCGCTGCAAGCAAAGTTCCTGCTTTTAAACCAGGTAAAGCGCTTAAAGACGCTGTTAAATAAGTACATACCGTGCTTTAAGCTTATGCTTGAGCAAAAGGCCGCGAATTCTTCGCGGCCTTTTATTTTCTTTCAGGAAATGAATGGCTTGCAGCTAACTGTAAATTCTCGATCCGCGTCCAGCAGCTCCGCCGGCTCCTTGGAGACCTAAGAAGGAGCACGGGTAAGCTTGACATGAAGACGCTGCCCCAGGAGGCAATGTTCTTTGTCTGCGTTCCATTGTGACTAAGTCACTTGCGCTTTTGTTCTTGGAGCGAGCCCGCCCCGCCCCGCACCTTGTATTTTGCCTGTTTGGAAATGGATATGCTAATATGTATGGGTAAAGGCACTAGAGAGAGATGGTTTAGGAGGATGAATCATGGCAAATGTTAACCGCGCCCAAATCGAAGAGGCGGTGCGTTCTATATTAGAAGCAATCGGAGAAGACCCAAACCGTGAAGGCCTGCTCGATACACCAAAGCGTGTGGCAAAGATGTACGAAGAGGTTTTTATGGGGATCGGACAGGATCCTAAAGAATATTTTGAAACTATTTTTGGCGAAGAGCATGAGGAGCTTGTTCTTGTAAAGGACATTCCGTTCTACAGCATGTGTGAGCACCATCTGGTTCCTTTTTTTGGGAAGGCCCATGTTGCCTATATCCCAAGAAACGGCAGGGTTACAGGGCTCAGCAAGCTTGCAAGGGCAGTAGAGGCAGTGGCCAAAAGGCCGCAGCTGCAAGAGCGGATCACCTCTACTGTAGCGAATGCTATTATGGAAAAATTGGAGCCCCACGGCGTAATGGTCATCGTAGAGGCCGAGCATATGTGCATGACGATGAGAGGCGTTAAAAAGCCTGGTTCCAAAACTGTCACTTCTGCTGTCAGAGGCGTTTTGGCAGAAGATGCCAGGGCCAGGGCTGAAGTCCTTTCATTAATAAAAGATTAATCTGCATCCCGGAGGCTGAAAGTACTGCTTTTAGCCTTTTATCTTGGCCGAACGGCTTGAAGGAGTGAAGTATATGGAAACGAGAAATAATCCGGCAGGAGACTATGTGGTAATAAAAGCAAAGGAAGACGGCGTGAATGTGATCGGGCTGACCAGAGGCTCAGACACGCGCTTTCACCATTCCGAAAAACTTGATAAAGGGGAAGTCATGATCGCCCAATTCACCGAGCATACTTCCGCTATAAAAATCAGGGGCAATGCGTCGATCATGACTTGCTATGGAGAAGTGGAAAGCGAAGCGAAAAAATAGGAGCAGTTCACATGGGGGGTTCAGAAAGCTCTTTAAGCCTGGCATTTTTGCTTCCGGCGGAACATAAGTTTCAATATAATCTGCCACGGCAACCCCTTTTATGATATAATTGTCTCTGTTTCATTGTGGACAATATTAAAATGGCCCCTAATGGCAAATGCTATATGGGCAGCGCCCAGACCAGCACCGGCCTTATATAAAAAGAATGCACAAGCATCATAGGAAATACATAAATGACCTTCGGGGAACAAGGGTGATCAGATTGCAGGATATTAAAATAAATATGGAATATGTCCGGAAGCAGATTGAGGGGAAGGTCCTCCACCCCTACCTGCTTGAATATATTGATGAGCCGGTTATCGATCGTGATAAGCTGCTCCTTCTTGTCTCCATGCTCAATGAAGCTGATTTGACCCAGAAGCAGAAAAATGACTACTCAGTGACAGCCATGCTTATACAGGTCGCCCTTGATACCCATGAACAGGTCAGCAATACACAAATTGCCGGCGAAATGCAAAAAAACAGGCAGCTTACCGTCCTGGCCGGCATTTACTACAGCAGCTTATATTATAAGATTCTCTCGGAATCAAAGGATATCGGAATGATCCGGCTGCTGTCGGACGGCATCAAAGAAGTGAACGAGCACAAAATTTCTGTCTACCAGCATGAAACGGAAAATGTCGAAGGACTGATGGAAAGCGTCAGGCTGATAGAGTCCTCTCTGTTCTCTAAAATCGCAGGATGTTTTAATAAGCCTGCCTGGACCGAGCTGTCATCCTATCTTCTGCTGATGAAGAGGCTTATGGAAGAAAGGGGACGCTATTTGGATCACGGGACATCCTTTCTGTTTGAACGCCTCAAACGCCTTGTATTCCCGAAAAAGGAACAAGATCTTGCCGAATTGTCTGCTGAGCAGAAGAGATATCTTCTTCTGATATGCAACCGCTATATTGATCACTCTAAAGATATGATAGACAAAGGCATGAAAGCTGTCCCTTTCCTTAATAGCCTGCTGGAGGAACGGATCCATTCCATCCTTGACCAGCATCAGCCCATGACAAAATCCATTGCAGAAGAAGGGTGACTTTTATGGAACAACAATCCAAAGCAGAGCGCGTACACGGCGTATTCGAGAAGATATACGGAAACTATGACCAGATGAACTCTGTCATCAGCTTTCAGCAGCATAAGCGATGGCGCAGGGATACCATGAAAAAGATGAATGTCCAGAAAGGGCAGAAAGCTCTGGATCTCTGCTGCGGGACTGCAGACTGGACCATAGCGCTTGCAGACGCTGTTGGCCCGGAAGGCGAGGTCAAAGGCCTTGATTTCAGCAAGAACATGCTGAAAATTGGCGAGGAAAAGGTGAAAAGCAGAAATTTGTCCCAGGTGGAGCTCATACACGGCAATGCGATGGAGCTGCCGTTTGAAGACAATTCTTTTGATTATGTCACCATTGGCTTCGGCCTGAGGAATGTCCCGGATTATATGCAGGTCCTGAGGGAAATGAACAGGGTCCTTAAACCGGGGGGAATGGCAGTATGCCTGGAAACCTCGCAGCCTACGATGTTCGGCTATAAGCAGCTGTATTATGCTTACTTCCGCTACATCATGCCGCTGTTTGGAAGGGTATTTGCGAAAAGCTATAAAGAGTATTCCTGGCTCCAGGAGTCAGCAAGGGATTTTCCAGGCATGAAGGAGCTTGCTGCGATGTTCGGTAAGGCAGGCTTCAAGAATGTAGACTTCAAGCCGTACAGCGGGGGAGTCGCTGCTGTCCATACAGGCTTGAAGTAAGTTCTGCATCTGTTTGCAGCCGGAGAAAGATGGGGCTTTCCGAAACTGGCAGGCCCCGAGAAAATAAGTACTTGTTGCTCGTCGATTAACAGGCTTGCAAACATGATTAAAGCTGGGTGGATACAAGATGAAATTAAAGATGATGTATTCATTTTTAGATTCTGACATTAATATTATTGAACAGTCATTAGAGGAGACCGTGCAGGCAGAGTCTCCTTTATTGCGAAATGCATCGATGCATTTGCTGCAGGCAGGAGGAAAAAGAATCCGTCCTGTTTTTGTTTTGCTGTCTGCAAAGTTTGGTTCATATGATATCGGCGAGATCAAAAAAGTGGCCGTAGCCCTTGAACTGATCCATATGGCATCACTGGTGCATGATGATGTGATTGATGACGCAGAGCTGCGCAGGGGCAAGCCTACCATCAAAGCAAAATGGGACAATCGGACGGCCATGTATACAGGCGATTATATTTTTGCGAAATCCCTTGAAGTGATGACACAGATCGAGCGGCCTGAGGCCCATGAAATCCTGGCTAAGACGATTGTGGAAGTTTGTGTGGGGGAAATTGAGCAAATCAAGGACAAATACCGTTTTGACCAAAATCTGAGGGACTACCTTTTAAGGATCAAAAGAAAGACGGCACTTCTGATTGCGGCAAGCTGCCAGCTTGGGGCAGTCGCAGCCGGAGTCGATGAAAGCATTCATAAAAAGCTGTACAAATTTGGCTACTATGTTGGGATGTCCTTTCAGATTACCGATGATATCCTTGATTTCACGGGCACGGAGAAGGAGCTTGGAAAGCCTGCAGGGGGAGACCTGCTCCAGGGGAATATTACGCTGCCTGTCCTTTTTGCCATGGAGGATCAAGAAATCCGCAGGGAAATAGTTAAAGTGGATGAAACGATGGATAGATTAGAAATTGAAAAAGTGATATCACTGATTAAAAATTCCGGCGCAATCGAGCGGTCCTTCGCTGTCAGCAACCAATATTTATCCAAGGCGCTCGCCGTTTTGGATACCCTTCCGCATAACCGGGCAAAAAAATCGCTCCGTGACATTGCTAAATTTATTGGCAAGAGAAAGTTTTAAGCGGTTGCAGAATTGTCGAAAAAATGATACTATTCTCCATGGATGTCTCTATTATAGAGCTGTTCATACATAAGATTTTAGGAGTGGAGACAATGGAGAAAACATTTTTAATGGTCAAGCCTGACGGCGTCCAGCGCAACCTTGTAGGTGAAATTGTCAGCCGTTTTGAGAAAAAAGGCTTTCAGCTTGCCGGCGGTAAATTGATGGTTATTTCAAAGGAACTGGCTGAGCAGCATTACGGAGAGCATAAAGAGCGCCCATTCTTTGGCGAACTTGTTGATTTCATTACTTCCGGACCGGTATTTGCAATGGTTTGGGAAGGGGAAAATGTTATCGCGACAGCCCGCCAGATGATGGGATCCACAAATCCTAAGGATGCTGCCCCAGGGACAATCCGCGGAGATTTTGCCGTAACTGTAGGCAAGAATATTATTCACGGTTCAGACTCTCCTGAGAGTGCAGAACGTGAAATCGGCCTTTTCTTCAATGAATCCGAGCTTGCAGGCTATTCCAAACTGATTAATGACTGGGTTAACTAATCCATTAAAGACACTTGCCTGCAAGTGTCTTTTTTTGTAACCGCATACACTTATTTTGGCGAAATATAGCAAAAAAACCATTCTCCTTTCCCTTTTTTCAGCTATACTAGTGTTAAATATGCAATAAGGGAGAACAGAAATGCCGGGGGAATATCAGGATTTTATCAGACAGATTAAAGCTAAGACAGGAATCGATCTTTCACTTTATAAAGAAGCGCAGATGAAAAGGCGCCTTATTTCTCTCTACGAAAAAAAAGGATTCCATTCTTTCTCGGATTTCTACCAGGGATTAAGCAGGAACAAAGAGCTGCTGGATGAGTTCCTTGATCGCATGACCATTAATGTATCTGAGTTTTACAGAAATGCGAAAAGGTGGGAAATACTCGAAACTCAGCTGCTGCCTTCTTTGGCTGGCAGGGGAGGCAGGCTTAAGGTTTGGAGTGCAGCCTGCTCCACAGGCGAGGAGCCTTATACGATCGCCATGATCCTGGGGAAATTCATGCCTCTCTCACAAGTACAGGTGCTGGCAACAGATATCGACGAAAAAGTCCTGGCAAGAGCGCAGGCAGGCATTTATCAGGAAAGATCCCTGAATGAAATGCCGGATAGTATGAAAAGGAATTATTTTACGAAGGAAGGAAGCCTTTACAAAATATCCGATGAGATAAAAAAGGCTGTTGTCTTCCAAAAGCAGAACCTGCTGTCTGATCCCTTCGGCGGACCGTATGATTTAATCGTATGCCGGAATGTCCTCATTTATTTTACAGAAGAAGCAAAGGATGGGCTCTACCACAAGTTCAGCGGGGCCTTGAGGCCTGGGGGACTGTTTTTTGTAGGCAGTACAGAGCAGATTTTTAATCCTGGCCTGTATGGACTGGCGACCGAGGATACTTTTTTTTACAGAAAAAAATAGCGTAAAGATAAAACTGTGAAGCGGCAGACTTCATGGTTTTTTTCTATTGGCTGTGCTGATATGTGTGTGAAACAAAGTTACACTCGAATGAGCCTGAATCATCATTGAACACTAACAGACCTTTTCTATTATAAGAGGTGTTTGCTCATTGCACTTGTTTTTGTAGTGCTGCTGGGGACATGCTAAAATGGCATCATCGGCAAAACAGGAAGAGAGCTTGCTGGAAGAGGCGGAAATGTGATCTTTTTTCGGCAGCTGTCAGAAAAATTCTTAATTTTTGCTATGCTTATGATAGTGCGTGTGATATATTGGTACATAATCCTTTAATGAGTTGAAGGGGGAAAGAGTTTTGAGATACTTAACAGCAGGTGAATCACACGGTCCTCAGCTGACCGTTATTATTGAAGGGCTGCCGGCAGGAATGCCGCTGCTCGAAGAAGATATTAATGCCGAACTGGCCCGGAGGCAGAAAGGCCATGGCCGGGGACGGCGGATGCAGATTGAAAAGGATACCGTGCAAATCGCCGGGGGAATCCGCCATGGGTACACTTTAGGATCACCGGTCGCACTTGAAGTAGAAAATAACGACTGGAAGCACTGGACGAAAGTGATGGGCCAGGAGCCTGTTTCTCCTGAAGAAGAAAGCGAAATAAAAAGGAAAATCTCACGGCCGCGCCCAGGGCACGCTGATCTGAACGGTGCCATCAAGTACGGTCACCGTGACATGCGCAATGTATTGGAGCGTTCTTCTGCCAGGGAAACGACAGTCAGGGTTGCAGCCGGTGCTGCAGCTAAAAAGCTGCTTAGTTTGCTGGGAATTGAAATCGCCTCCCATGTAGTTGAAATCGGCGGCATCCAATCTGCCGCTGCTTCGTATGAAAGTCTGGCCGAGGTAAAGGAAAGAACAGAAAACTCTCCAGTCCGCTGCCTTGATCCGGAAGCAGAGCCAAGGATGATGCAGGCCATCGACGATGCAAAGGCCAATGGCGATTCTATCGGAGGGATTGTCGAAGTCATTGTTGAAGGAATGCCTGCCGGGGTTGGATCATATGTCCATTATGACAGGAAGCTGGATGCAAAGCTGGCTGCTGCCATCGTAAGCATCAATGCATTCAAAGGAGTCGAATTCGGACTGGGCTTTGAAGCGGCGCGCAAGCCTGGAAGCGAGGTCCATGACGAAATTGTCTGGAATAGCGAAGAAGGCTATACCAGGAAAACCAATCGCCTTGGAGGATTTGAAGGCGGTATGACTACAGGGATGCCGATTGTAGTAAGAGGGGTCATGAAGCCGATTCCTACCTTGTATAAGCCGCTGCAGAGTGTGGATATTGAAACGAAAGAGCCATTCACTGCAAGCATAGAGCGTTCAGACAGCTGCGCTGTCCCTGCTGCTGCCGTGGTCGCAGAAAATGTCGTTGCCTGGGAGCTTGCCTCCGCCATATGCAGCCAGTTTTATGCAGACAGAATGGATGCTCTGATTGAAAGTGTGAATGAACAGCGGAATTATGCGAGGGAATTTTAATGGAGGCCATCAGCATTAAAACCCTTTCAAAAGAATATCCGGTCCTGATCGGCGCCGGAGCTGCGGGGGAACTGGGCGGCTTGCTGAGAGAGAAGCTTCCCGGCCTGACCAGCCTGCTGATTATAACGGATGAGACAGTAGCATCCCTGCATCTTGGCAGGGTGAAAGAAGCCCTTGCTGAATTTAATCCTTCCATACATATTGTACCAAGCGGGGAAAAAGCAAAAACATTTGACGTCTATTATGCAGCTTTAACTTTTGCTCTTGAAAAGAAACTTGATAGAAAATCGGCTGTCATCGCTTTGGGGGGAGGAGCAGTCGGTGATCTCGCCGGCTTTGCTGCCGCTACATTTATGCGGGGCATCCCGTTCATCCAGGTTCCGACAACCATACTTGCGCACGACAGCGCAGTGGGAGGCAAGGTAGGCATCAACCACCCTGAAGGCAAAAATATGATCGGTGCTTTCCATCAGCCTGAAGCGGTTGTCTATGACCTGGATTTTTTAAAATCGCTTCCCGATAAGGAAGTAAGGTCAGGATTTGGCGAAGCGATCAAGCATGCACTCATCAAGGACCCTTCCTTTTACAGCTGGCTGCTGCTCAATATCCATTCGCTTAAGGATATTAAGGATGAGGAATGGCTGTTCATTCTATCGAAAGGCATACAAGTGAAAAATGCTTTTGTCACTGAGGATGAAAAGGAAGCTGGGGTCAGGGCCTTCTTGAATTTTGGCCACACACTCGGCCACGCGATCGAAGCAGAATCCGGTTATGGGAATATGACACACGGTGAAGCGGTGGTCATCGGGATGCTGTTTGCCCTGGAGCTCAGCATAGAAAGATGCGGGCTTGATTTCGGCATCGGGCAATTCAGAGACTGGCTGATGGGCCTGGGCTATAGCATCTCATTGCCGTCAGGACTTCAGCCGGCAGAACTTCTGACCAGGATGAAGCAGGATAAAAAGGCAATCGGGCAAAAAGTGAACTTTGTTCTTCTTGATAGTATCGGCATTCCAGTTCTCAGAGAGATTCCTGATGGGGAGCTTCTGGAATCGCTGGAGAAGTTTGCCGTTAAGGGGGCTGGAAAATGATCAGAGGTGTCAGGGGAGCTATCACAGTACAATCGAACACAGAAGAAGAAATTGCAGCATCAGCAGAACTTCTGTTAAAGAATATGATAGATGAAAACAGCATAGCCCCGGAAGAGGTTGCTTCTGTATTCATTTCAGCGACAGATGACATAGACCAGGGGTTCCCTGCCAAAGCAATGCGGACGCTTGAAGGCTGGAAGCATGTACCTGTGATGTGCATGCGTGAAATGTCTGTACAGGATGCTCTGCCGCTATGTATCCGCGTTATGATCCATCTAAATACAGGAAAAAGCCAGCAGGAGATCAGCCATGTATATCTTGGGGGAGCGGCTGTCCTCAGGCCTGACCTGGAAAAGAAATGATTCTGCCTCTCACCGGACAGGCGCACTTATGATAAAATAAAAGCAGTTCTTTATTACTTTAATTAGGTAGCGAAAAGAAGAGTCGGAGGGGCGGTTATACAATGAAGTGGAAAAAACAATTGCTGGATTTAACACCATACCAGCCAGGCAAATCTATTGAAGATGTAAAAAAGCAATATGGACTTGAAAAGATTGTGAAGCTTGCATCAAATGAGAACCCTTTCGGATGCTCTGAAGAAGCAGCCAAAGCCCTTCAGAAAAGCTCAGGCATCTTTGCAAAATATCCAGATGGATATGCAGGAGAGCTTAGAAGCACATTGGCATCCCATCTGGGAACTGAACCAGGGCAGCTTATATTCGGGAATGGTTCGGATGAAGTGATCCAGATCATTTCGCGTGCCCTGCTGGGGCCAGGCAGGAATACGGTCATGGCTGCACCGACTTTTCCCCAGTACAAGCACAATGCGGTGATAGAAGGTGCTGAAGTAAGGGAAATACCCCTCACTGATGGTGCCCATGATCTAGAAGCGATGCTTGGAGCCGTTGATGCACATACATCTGTCATTTGGCTTTGCAGCCCGAACAATCCGACTGGCATCTATATAAACGAGAACAAGCTTGTTTCGTTCATGGAAAAGGTGCCGGAAGATATCCTTGTGGTACTTGATGAAGCCTACTGCGAATATGCAGTTGCCGATGACTATTATCATGCAGTGAGCCTCCTGGAAAAGTTCAGCAATCTGATTGTACTCAGGACCTTCTCGAAAATCTACGGACTTGCCAGCCTCCGGATCGGATATGGCATTGCAGGGGAGGAAGTCATCAGGGCGCTGGAGCCTGCGAGGGAGCCGTTCAATGTGAATACATTCGCCCAGATGGCTGCAGCAGAAGCGATTAGGGATCAGAAATATGTAGAAGAATGCCGGAACAGGAACAGGGAAGGCCTGGAGCAGTTTTATGCCTTCTGCGATGGTGCAGGGCTGGAGTATTATCCTTCCCAGGGGAACTTCATTCTGATTGACTTCAAGCGCGATGCCAATGAAGTTTTTCAATATCTGCTGGAAAAAGGCTATATCGTCCGGTCTGGCGCGGGTCTTGGCTGCCCGCAGTCCATAAGGGTCACGATTGGCTCGAAGGAGCAGAATGAAGAAATCATGGAACTGATCGGCCAATTTTTGGAGGAAACAGCGGCAGCCTTATAAAGAGCAGCACACAAAAGGCACAGGCCGGATAAGAATAGAGCAGCACGGCAAAGGCGGTGATTTTTATGAAAGGCCGCGTATTCATTATCGGCCTCGGGCTGATAGGCGGTTCCCTGGCTCTCGGCATAAAGCGGCAGCATAAAGAAGCATCCATTGCCGGTTTTGATATTAATGAAGAGCAATGCAGGCTCGCAAGGATGCTGGGAGTGATTGATGAAGCGGAGGACAGCATTGAAGAAGGCGCAGCAAAGGCCGATTTGATCCTGCTGGCCGCGCCTGTGAAGGTGACTGGCGATATACTTGCCAGACTCGGCAGAATGCAGCTGAAAAAAGGTGTGATCATTTCTGATGCAGGAAGTACAAAGGCGGAAGTCGTTAAAAGTGCTGCAGGCCTTAAAGAAAAGGGAATCATGTTCATCGGAGGCCATCCTATGGCAGGGTCCCATAAAAGCGGTGTGATCGCAGCGAAGGAAATCTTATTCGAGAACGCATTTTATCTGCTTACGCCAGAGCCCCATGTTAAGGAAAAGGACATTATGGAGCTAAAAGAATGGCTTGCGGGGACAAAAGCAAAATTCATTCAGGTGTCACCAGAAGAGCATGATTATCTTACAGGCATCATCAGCCATTTTCCCCATATTATTGCAGCCTCGCTTGTTCACCAGGCAGAAAAGGAAAGCCGCTCCCATGAACTGGTTCCCCGCCTCGCAGCAGGGGGATTCCGTGACATTACAAGGATCGCTTCAAGCAGTCCTGAAATGTGGAGGGATATCCTTCTTGCTAACAAGGAGGTTCTCCTGAAGCTTTTGGGAAGCTGGAAGGCGGAAATGGAACGGGTGGCAGCGATGCTGGAAAGTCAAAGTGCCGGGGATATCCAGCAGTATTTTGCGGGCGCAAAGCAATTCAGGGATGACTTGCCGCAGAAGCAGAAAGGCGCCATTCCTGCATTTTACGATCTATTCGTAGATGTCCCCGATTATCCCGGGGTCATTTCTGAAATCACCGGCTATCTGGCAAAAGCGGAAATCAGCATAACCAATATCAGGATCCTTGAGACGAGGGAAGAGATTTACGGTGTGCTTGTGATCAGTTTCCAGACGGAAGAGGACAGGGACCGGGCAGCAGCATGCATTCATCATTATACCGCCTATGAAACCTCCACCGGGCCTTAATATGCAAATACGAAGGGTGATGAAGGATGGAAGCAGTCACATTGAAAACGAACACAGGCAGCCTCAGGGGCGAAATTGATATTCCGGGAGATAAATCTGTTTCCCACCGATCCATCATGTTTGGCGCGATAGCGGAAGGCAGGACCGAGGTGTCGAACTTCCTAATGGGAGAAGATTGCCTGAGCACGGTATCATGTTTCCGCAAGCTTGGTGTTTCGATTACAAACGAGGAAGACAAAATGATTATTGACGGTAAGGGCTTTGAAGGGCTTAGGGAGCCCAGCGGAATTCTGGATGTCGGGAATTCAGGCACCACTATAAGGCTTTTGCTTGGCATTCTTGCCGGACTTCCCTTCCATAGCGTTTTGGCGGGCGACGAGTCGATTGCCAAGAGGCCGATGACACGCGTCTCTAATCCCTTAGCGGAAATGGGGGCACAAATCAGGGGAAGAAAAGGCGGGGAATATACTCCGCTTTCCATCCAGGGAGGCGAAGTCAAAGGCATCCGGTACGAGCTGCCCGTAGCCAGCGCCCAGGTGAAATCCGCCCTTTTGTTTGCCGGTCTCCAGGCCAGCGGGGAAACCGTTCTTATTGAACCTGCAAAGACGCGCGACCATACTGAAAGGATGATCCGCCAGTTTGGCGGAGAGGTTGTTTCAGAAGGGATGGAAGTCCGCCTGCAGGGCGGGCAGAAGCTGAAAGCCGCTAAGGTGCATGTTCCTGGGGATATTTCTTCTGCAGCCTTTTTCCTGGCTGCAGGCGCCATCATTCCCGGCAGTGAAATAGTCCTTAGAAATGTCGGCCTGAATCCGACAAGGACAGGCATAATTGAGGTTCTCCAAGGGATGGGGGCTGATATGGACATTCTTCCCTACCATAATGAGAGTGCAGAACCTGCCGGAGATATCACCATCCGATTCTCGCAATTAAAGGGAACGGTCATTGAAGGTGATATCATTCCAAGGCTTATTGACGAGATTCCGGTAATTGCGCTTCTGGCAACCCAGGCACAAGGGCAAACGGTCATTAAAGATGCTGAAGAATTGAAAGTCAAGGAAACCAATCGCATAGATACGGTCGTCAATGAGCTGAAAAAGCTTGGAGCGGATATTGAAGCAACAGCTGACGGGATGATCATCAATGGAAGGACTCAGCTGAAAGGCGGGGAGGTCTCCAGCCATGGCGATCACAGGATCGGCATGATGCTCGCCGTCGGAGCCGCCATCTGCAGCGAGGATGTTTCTCTTTCTGGTGCTGAAGCCATTTCAGTTTCCTATCCGGCATTTTTTGACCATCTGGAGTCACTGATAAGCTAAAGTCAGGATAGGAGGGGTCCGGGATGACCGGGCCTTTCTTGTTTTATACCTTGAGGGGATGGCTGCGCTGATTCTCCTCACCGGTCCAGCCGGCCTAACGCCCCGTTTCCCACTCATTTCTGCAGTTTCACGATCCTCACTTTCAAGCTCCAAAACTTTCAAACATAAATTCATGAAAATTTCATAGCTTGTCATAAGACCATTTAAGAGGGTGGTATTATGGCGTATATTATCGAGAATGCCAATATTCTCAAACAGCAAACACTTCAGAAGGCTTCGCTCCTGGTGGAAAAAGGGAAAATAACCAGCATCAGGGACTCATTCCCCCGCTATTCGTTCATGAAAATGAATGCCGAAGATTATATTATGGCGCCTGCTCAGGTCATGTATGATCCTGCTCCTCCATTAGACAGGCCCTTTTCAGAGCAGAAAAGCTATTTTATTAACGAAATGCTTATGAAGGGGATGACTTCTTTTTTAACTTTTGCGGAAGTGCGGCAGGAATCCCGGCTGTTTTCCCGAATAAAAACCGTAAAGTCAAGTTTGATCAGCTCTCCAGCCGATTATGTGATAGCGGTCAAAGTTCCTGCCAGGCTCTTGTCGCCTTCTTTCATCAGAAAATGCCGGAAAGAAAAAATACCGGCCGTCTTCGTGGAAGCTGAAAGCAAAGAAGAGCTGTCGGCGGTTCCCTGGGGATGGATAAGGGAAGCTGTTTTCCCATACAATTGCCCGCTTGTGCCTGTTTTTAAAACAGCAGATGAAAAAGCAAAGAAAGCGCTTCAGCACTTCTGGAAGCAGCTGATGGCAAAAGAAAGACTGGCCCACCTCGGGGAAGAACTGCGGGAAAGAGCGCCGATCGCCAGAGAGCATCTGGCCCTGATGGGCATCTGCCCCCATAAAGGGGACATCAGGCAAGGAGGGGAAGTAAGCTATAATTTATATGTTAAGGATGGAGGAGACAGAAACATTGAAGAATCGGGGCTCTTTCATTATTATAGTCATAGACTTGCCATAACGGCCCACAAAGGAACGATCATCAGGGCAGGCGGATATTTCAGATTCTGTCCGGGCTATGGAGAGCGTGTTATAATAAAGATTCCGGCTTTTTTTACAGTATAACGGACTGGGTCAGCCTGTCAGCCTGGCTGCACCATTATGATTTCAAGCGGGATCCCCGGCAATCTGAACCCAGACTGTTTTCAAATGATATCTGCAACCATCTTTAGTCATGAAAGGAAATAACAATGGACAAAGTTAATAAAATCATTTCGCTATTAGAAAATGGACAGCATGAAGAAGCACTGAGGGACTATGCACAGATTCTGGACAGCGGTTCTCATGAGGAGAGATTTGTGCTGGGGGAGGAACTGTTCCAGCTGGGATTGCTCGAGGAATCAAAGGCCCTGATTGAAAGGCTGCTTGAATCTTATCCGGACGAAGGCGAACTGCTTGTCCTCCTGGCTGAGCTTCATATTGACCTCGCCAATGAAGAGGAAGCTATGCTCGTCCTTGAAAGGATTTCGGAGAAAGATCCAAGCTATCCGCAGGCATTGCTTCTTTTAGCGGATCTGTACCAGATGGAAGGCTTATATGAGGTGAGCGAGCAGAAACTTTTAAAAGCTAAATCTATTCTGGATGAAGAGGTCATCATCGATTTTGCCCTTGGTGAATTATTTTTGGAGCAAGGTAAATTCATAGAGGCGATCAAAGCCTATGAAAAAGTCCTTGAAACAAGCCAGGAACTCGCCGGAACAAATGTGAATCAGAGAATGGCCGAGGCACTCAGTGCCGGCGGGGCATTCGAGGAAGCGATCCCGTTTTATGAAAAGGCGCTCGAAGCCCGGCTGGAGATCAATACCCTTTTCAGCTATGCATTCACCGCCCTGCAGGCAGGGATCAACAGGACTGCCATTGAAAAATTCAATGAGGTGAAAGAGCTTGATCCTGAATACCATTCCCTGTATCTGCACCTTGCACGCGCCTATGAGCGAGAAGAAGAGCTGGAAAACAGCTTTGAGGCAGTCCAGGAAGGCATAAAGCATGATGAGTTCAATAAAGATCTGTTTTTCTATGGCGGAAGGCTTGCATTAAAGCTTGCGCGCGAAAACGATGCAGAGGACATGCTCCGTATGGCTCTCGTCCTGGATCCTGAGTTCACTGAAGCGGCTTTGACACTGAACAAGCTTTTCTTCAAGCAGGACCGCTTTGGGGATGTCCTTGACATTGTGGACACGATGGAAGCACAGGAAGAGGAAGAGCCTCAATTCCTTTGGGATGCGGCTTCTGCCCTTCAGCAGCTTGAAGAATATTCCCTGGCATTAAACAAATACCAGCAAGCATATACTTACTTTAAAGAACAGTCAGACTTTCTGTCAGACTATGGATATTTTCTGATGGAGGAAGGAAAATGGGCAGAGGCTGCCGAAATTTTTAAGAAACTGCTTGAGCAGGATCCGAGCAACGAAGAATATCTCGATATTGTCCAGAGGCTTAGCGGCGATCTGTTGTAAGAAAAGGCACGAACAAAAATTCAGTTGCAAGCAGAGGAGGGAACAAATGGTGGCGACCCCTGTATCTGTCAGCGAGAAAAAAGATTTTATCCGCTGGTTCTTAAACCATTATCAATTGAAACGGCGCGAATGCGTTTGGATTTTAAATTATTTAATGAGTCATGACCAGCTGATGGAACGGGTGCATTTTGTGGAACAGGCACAATATTGTCCAAGAGGCCTGGTGATGTCAACACATTGCGTTGATGAAGTTCCTTTCCGTTTTTACAAAGAGAATGTCATGACAACTGATGCCGAGAAATCATTCCATGATATCAGGCTGAACAGGGAAGAAGACATCTTCATCCAGCTCAATTTCCATGCATCCAACAAGGCCCATCAATATGCGGCTGTCCTGGAGGAAAATCCTTTCATGCCAAAGACCCTCCAGGTTAGCGAGAAGGACCGTCTGATTGCAGAGCGCTTCCTTTCGGAAAGCCTCGCTAAGTTTCAAAGAGAGAAATTGATGCAGCTGATCGATGAATCACTGGATAAAGGCGATAAAGAAACATTCAAGCGGCTCACTGAAAAGCTGAAGATGATTATGGTGAAAGCATAGAAAAATAGTTTGGCTGGATAAGGGGCATCCGTGCGGGTGTCCCTTTAGCGATGCTTTCGGCAGCTGCTGTAAGTTATGGTAAAATAATGAGGCAAGCTATACGATTTGGAGTGGTAATGATGAAGTGGATTCCGCAGGATATTGAAATGTATTTAAAATCAAAAGAGTATGTCGACACAGCTGTCCTCCCCCTTTTGCCCGTTACATTCACAGGGGATATGAAGCAGGCCGCTTCAATGGCTGAATTTGTCACAATGCTTTCTTATCAGATGGAAAGGCAGTTTAAAGGAAGGCTAATGATGCTGCCTGGCTTTTCCTACCTTAAGTCCGGCTCTGCCCTTGATGAGCATCTCGAAGAGCTGAAGAAATGGGAATCCGCCATCCTGGAGAGCGGCTTCAAGCATGTGTTCTATCTGACTTCAGACAGTGAGTGGAAAATGGCTGAAAGGGAGCTTGGGGGATCTCTGCTCTGGCTGCCATCCCTGCCTCTGGAGCATATGGATGATACGTACAGGAACTCAGTCCTTGAAGACCAGGTCAAGCAGCTGCTGAATTTATTTGTACAAAAATGGCAGGCTGGTGAATAATTCCTGAAAAACCGCTGTGAACAGCCGGTTTGCCTACAGATTTTATTGACCTTGCCTAAAGATTGATATATCATTGTTATGTCCTAGTTTTATATTGTGTTGAATTTTGTCCGTTGGACTTGATTTCATGATAGAGGGGGGAAATGTATGAGCAAACATCGTGTTTCAAGACGTCAATTCCTGAACTATACACTTACTGGTGTAGGCGGTTTCATGGCGGCCGGGATGCTGATGCCTATGGTCCGTTTTGCAGTGGATCCTATACTGCAGGCCAGCGAGGCAGGAGATTTCATTCCGACACCGCAAAAAGTAAGCGAAATCACTGCTGAGCCTACTCGGGTCGACTTTAAATTCGAACAGCAGGATGCCTGGTATACTTCAGAGGTATCGAACACCGCGTGGGTTTATAAGGATGAAAACGGGGAGATCGTTGCCTTATCTCCTATCTGTAAGCATTTAGGCTGCGTTGTTGACTGGAACAAAGACAAGGCGAATCCAGACCACTTCTATTGCCCATGCCATGGCGGGCTTTATACGAAGGATGGGACAAACGTGCCTGGAACACCGCCGGCAGCACCGCTGGACGTGTATCCAACAAAAGAAAAAGATGGTTTCCTATTATTAGGGAAAGCAGAACCGCGAAAGGGGGCGTAATAAGTGTTAAACAAAATTTATGACTGGGTCGACGAGCGTTTGGATATTACGCCTTTGTGGCGGGATATTGCAGACCATGAAGTACCTGAGCACGTAAACCCTGCCCATCACTTTTCGGCTTTCGTTTACTGCTTTGGCGGATTGACCTTCTTCATCACAGTGATCCAGATTTTATCCGGTATGTTCCTGACAATGTATTATGTGCCGGATATTAAGAATGCCTGGGAATCTGTCTATTATCTGCAAAATCAGGTTGCTTTCGGGCAGATTGTCCGCGGGATGCACCACTGGGGTGCGAGCCTGGTCATCGTAATGATGTTCCTACATACGTTACGTGTTTTCTTCCAAGGGGCCTACAAGAAGCCCCGTGAGCTGAACTGGGTTGTCGGAGTGCTGATTTTCTTCGTCATGCTGGCGCTCGGCCTGACAGGCTATCTTCTTCCTTGGGATATGAAAGCGTTATTTGCAACAAAAGTTACGATCCAAATCGTTGAATCCACACCGTTGATCGGTCAGCAGCTGAAAGCGCTGATGGCTGGAAGCACTGACATAGTCGGAGCCCAGACGATCACAAGATTCTTTGCGATCCATGTATTCTTCCTGCCTGGAGCTCTCCTGGGATTGATGGGTGCCCACTTCCTGATGATCCGTAAGCAGGGTATTTCTGGACCGTTGTAAAATTCAACTTCAATACTGCTAACTGAAAAGGAGGGGAATGCTCAATGCATCGTGGAAAAGGTATGAAGTTTGTAGGCGACTCCCGTGTCCCTGTAAACCGTAATCCGAATATTCCGAAAGACTACTCTGAGTACCCTGGCAAAACGGAAGCATTCTGGCCTAACTTCCTATTGAAGGAATGGATGGTCGGCGCCGTTTTCCTGATCGGATATCTATGTTTGACCATCGCTCACCCGTCTCCGCTTGAAAAAATAGCAGATCCGAGCGATACAGCATATATTCCGCTTCCAGACTGGTATTTCTTGTTCTTATACCAACTATTAAAGTACACATATGCTTCAGGCCCATATAACGTCATCGGGGCGTTTATCATTCCCGGGCTTGCTTTTGGAGCGCTGATGCTTGCTCCATTCATCGACCGCGGCCCTGAGAGGCGCCCATCTAAGCGCCCTCTGGCAACCGGTTTTATGCTGCTTGCCATTGCAGGCATTTTCTATCTTACTTGGGAGTCTGTAGCGAACCATGACTGGGAAGCTGCAGAACAGCAGGGTAAAATCGTTGCTGAAGCGGAAATCGATAAAGAAGCAGAAGGCTACAAAATTTATGAAGCGCAAGGCTGCATCAGCTGCCACGGCGGTGAATTGGCAGGCGGAGCCGGTGCTCCGGCCCTGATCGATACAGGACTTTCTCCTGAAGAAGTCGCGAAAATCGCCAAAGAAGGTAAAGGCGCCATGCCTGCCGGAATCTTCAAGGGCACTGATGAAGAGCTTCAAAAGCTTTCTGAATTCATTTCAAGCATTGAGAGTAAATAATAGAGAAGAAGCCGGCAGGGTGCCGGCTTCTTTTTTTCTTCAGAAAACTGCAGCCTCGTCATCTCCCCAATACAAATCTGTCTATGATTCTGTATTCATCGGCTGATATGGCATTTACATGTATCCGGAATGCTCCGGCTTACTTCATTAATGGCAAGCTTCAGCAAATTCTATCGGAAAGTTCCCCCTTTAATTTCCTCTATGATAAAATATAGCCATAATGATAGAGAGAAGAGGGTATGGTATGAAGTGGATTTATCCTATTTTAGGTAACCGCTCGGTATTATGGCTGCTCCTTGTGGTCAATATTGCCGGAACGGTGTATGGATATTACTGGTACGGGTGGCAGCTGAAGGATACACCGCCGCATTTTCTGGCGTTTGTTCCTGACAGTCCGACGGCCAGCCTGTTTTTTTGTTTTGTTCTTGCTGCCTTCCTTATGCGAAGGAACTGGCCCCTTTTAGAGGCTTTGGCGGCCGTGACGCTTTTTAAATACGGTGTCTGGGCAGTCGTTATGAACCTGCTTGTTTATAGAGTGACAGGCGAACTGGATCCTATAGCCTTAATGCTGATCGGATCGCATGCTGCGATGGCCATCCAGGGATTGCTGTACTCTCCCTTTTACCGGATCAAATGGATTCATCTGATCATCGCTGCTGTATGGACGCTCCACAATGATGTCATTGACTATGTGTTCTTTATGCTTCCGCGCTATCCTGTGCTGAATTTATATACACCTGAGATCGGCTATTTTACTTTTTGGCTGAGTATGGTATCTCTGTTCCTGGTGTACTGGTTCTCTATCAGGCCCGGCCGCACAAAATTGACGATAGAGTAGGCTTCCTTATGGAGCCTTTTCTTTTTCCCTAAATTGATTCCTGAGAGGACTAACTTTTGGTCTAACCTTGTCCAACCCTTCATACATTTTTAATAGTAATTGCAGGGGGGGACAATATTGAAAGCAAAAATTGCCATATCCATATTTCTGGTCTATCTTTTAATGCCTTTTTCCATATATGCAGAGCAGCCTTCTTCTTCGATGGACAAACTTGACATGCTTTCTGACGAAGCGCTTCAAATGGTCAAAATTCAAAAATACGAAGAGGCAAAAAAGATTTTGGATTACTTTTCAGATCAGTTCCTGTCCGGGGAAGTACAGGCAAGGCCGTTCAATATGGATGAGCTGAGGATCGTTTCCAATGCTCATGATGAAG
Organism: Bacillus sp. SRL543; assembly: GCF_984799205.1. Classification (NCBI taxonomy): domain Bacteria; kingdom Bacillati; phylum Bacillota; class Bacilli; order Caryophanales; family Bacillaceae; genus Bacillus; species Bacillus sp. SRL543. The sequence continues at coordinate 3,214,200 of NZ_OZ481794.1, read as the reverse complement.
CAGTGGAAGCGGCTGCCAGCATCGATATGAACCATAATGAGCGGATGAACAGGGTAACAAGATTCAGGCTGGTCATTGATGCAATCACTTCGAACAGGCAGCCATTGTGGGCGGAGATGGAAGACCCGATTATGGATGTGTTCGGGGGGATGAAGGAGGCAGCCTATGCAGGTGACAGCAAGGCCTTCCATTCCAGCCTTAATACCTTTTTAACCTTATATGGCATCATTTATCCTGCCCTGAAAGTGGATCTTCAGGCAGACAGGCTCCAGCAGCTGGATACCCGGGTCAGCTTCATAGACCATTACAGGCCGCAGGTGGTGAGTGAAACCTCGAGCCAGCAGGAGCTGGATGCTCTTGAAGCAGATTTATCCTCACTTTTTGATGAAATGACTGACGATGAAGCCGATCCTTCGCTTTGGTGGGTGATTATATCTACAGGGAGTATAATAATCCTTACATTATCTTATGTTGGCTGGAGAAAATATAAGGGTGACCAGGACAAAGAGAAGAGCAGAAAAAGAGAGCTGAAAAATTGACACCATTCAACAGAAAAAATACAATAGATTAAATTACAGCAGAGAGATGAATGGGAGGAATAACATGGATTTCCTAATATACTTTGCGATCATCATCCTCGTGCCGATCTGGGCGCAGTTCAAGGTGAAAGGCACCTATAGCAAATATTCCCGGGTACCGGCTTCTTCCCATATGAGAGGTGCAGAGGTTGCCAGAAGGATCCTGGATTCCAACGGATTATATAATGTCAATGTTGAGGAAACGAGGGGACATCTGACAGACCATTATGATCCCCGTTCAAAAACGGTAAGGCTGTCCTCGCAGAATTACCATGGCCATTCCGTCGCTGCAGCAGCAATAGCTGCCCATGAGGTCGGCCATGCCATGCAGGATCAGCAGGATTATGCATTCCTCCGGGTCCGCCATTCGCTGGTGCCGATCGCGAGCATAGGTTCAAATTTTTCCTGGGTGCTGATCATGGTAGGGATTTTTGCTGAGCTGAGCGGCCTTCTCCTTTTGGGGATCATTTTCATGGCCATAGCCGTCCTCTTCCAGGTAGTTACCCTCCCGGTCGAGTTCAATGCTTCAAACAGGGCAATGGACCAGGTCGTCTCACTGGGTGTCATCCGGAATGATGAGGAAAGGGAAACGAAGAAGGTTCTCAACGCTGCTGCCCTGACCTATGTTGCAGCTGCAGCGGTAGCGGTTCTGGAGTTATTGCGATTGATCATGATCTTTACAGGCATGCAGAGGCAGGATTAAGCTCAAAAGAAAAACCAGCCATCGGGCTGGTTTTTCTTTTTGTCTAATAGGAATTGGATCTCTTAGCCTTTGTTCCTTAATTGAACAAGCGCCTTCCGCATTTCTAGTGCTCAATTGGCTTCTTATTTTCATCCAGTGTGAATCCTTCGCCCAGGACATCGTGCACGACGCTGACTGTGACAAAGGCATGCGGATCGACGGAGGTGATGACGCTTTTCAGCCGGACGATTTCATTTTTGCCGACTACGCAGTAAAGGACTTCCCGGTCCTGTTTGGTGAAGGAGCCGTGCCCCTTCAGCACCGTTACCCCGCGGTCCATTTCCTTCAAAATCCTGCTGGCGATAGCTTCGTTTTGATCGGAAATGATCATCGCACCCCTAGCGGCGTAGGCGCCTTCCTGCATAAAATCGATGACCCGGGCGCCGACGAACACGGCAACAAGTGTGTACATGGCTTCCTGGTACGTCAGATAGAAAATAAGCGACAAAGTGATGACACAGGCATCGAAAAGAAACATTGTTTTTCCCATGCTCCAGCCGATGTATTTATGGGCCAGCCTCGCTATGATATCGACTCCGCCGGTTGTTCCGCCGAAACGGAAAATGATCCCGAGGCCTATGCCGATGAAAACGCCGGCAAAAAGAGCCGCTAGAGTAAGATCTTCCTTCAGCGGCATGTCAATCTGATAGCGCTGAAAAATCCACAGAAACAGGGAAACACTGAAGGTGCCGATCATGGTGTAATAAAAGGAATTCCTGCCGAGCAATTTCCAGCCTATAAAGAATAATGGTATATTTAACAATAAGTTCGTATAGGAGGGATCCCACTTAAATAGGAAAAAAAGGAGCAGGGTAATGCCGGTGAAACCGCCTTCGGCCAAGTTGTTCTGCATATTGAAATGAACAATTCCGAAAGAAAAGATTGCTGAACCGAGCAGGATGAATAATATATTCTTGATTTTTAATCCGTTTTGCACGTTTTTCCCCTCTTTTCCTGTTTTTATCACCATAAGATTATATAAAATAAAAGAGTACAGAGCAATAATGAGCAGGGCAGAATAGCAGCTGCCGGGCGGTCAAAAATATTTGTAAAAAGCTGTTCCATTAGGCTAACATGATAAAGAAAAAGCATCCATTCTCTATAAGATAAGCCTAATTTGCTGCTTTATGCAAAAGGCTCAGGAAGGCGGAAGTTGAGGTGGCTAACCAAGATGGAATCTAATCTTAAAACGATGAAAGACCTCCAGGCTGAGGTTGATCAATACATAAGCCAATTTAAAGAAGGATATTTCAGTCCGCTCGCAATGCTTGCACGGATGACGGAAGAGCTGGGAGAACTGTCCAGGGAAGTGAATCATCATTTCGGTGAAAAGCCGAAGAAATCGACCGAAGAAGACAATACCATTGAAAATGAGCTGGGGGACATGCTTTTTGTCCTGATCTGCTTTGCTAACTCACTGAATATTGATCTGCAGGAAGCCCATGACAGAGTAATGGATAAATTTAATACGCGGGATAAAGACCGCTGGACAAGAATTGAAGAGTAGGAGAGATTCTGATGGATAAGATAAAGATTGTTATTGCGGGGCCGCGCGGCCGGATGGGAAGGGAAGCGGTTCAGCTTGTGCTGAATACCGGCCATTTTGCCCTTCAGGCGGTGGTTGACCATAAATATGAGGGGAAAATGCTCAGTGATCTCGAAGGTTTTGCAGGGGCCGATGTCCCGATTTTTACAGAATTGGCCAATTGCCTGGAGCAGACAGAAGCTGATGTGCTGATCGACCTTACGACACCGGAGGCAGGCATGCACCATGCAAGGACTGCCCTCTCATATGGAGTAAGGCCGGTAGTCGGGACAACTGGCTTTAGCAAAGAGGACCTGAGGGAACTGGAAGAAACCTGCCGGGAAAAAGAATTGGGATGCATCATCGCGCCAAACTTCGCCCTGGGCGCTGTCCTTATGATGAAGTTTTCACAAATGGCAGCCCGCTATTTCAATGATGCAGAGATTATTGAGCTCCATCATGACCAGAAGCTTGACGCCCCATCGGGAACAGCGGTTAAAACAGCTGAAATGATGGCAGAAGCAAGAGAAGCAAAGCAGCAGGGCCACCCGAATGAAAAGGAAACGATGACAGGAGCGAGGGGAGCAGATTATGAAGGGATGCGCATCCATTCAGTCCGCCTTCCCGGGCTGATTGCCCATCAGCAGGTGATGTTCGGCTCAGATGGGCAGACATTGTCGATCAGGCATGATTCTTATAACCGGGCCTCCTTCATGTCCGGTGTGAAGCTTGCTGTCGAGACGGTCATGAAAGCAGATTTGTTTGTCTACGGACTTGAGAATATCATGGAATAAAGGGAGGGGATATTATGAACATTGCTTTGATTGCACACGATAAAAAGAAAGACGATATCATCCGCTTTGCGACCGCCTACAAAGATATTTTGGCGGGACACGCCCTTTTTGCTACAGGGACGACCGGCTCGAGGATCATGGATTCGACTGGCCTCACAGTCACTCGCTTTCAATCTGGCCCGCTCGGCGGTGACCAGGAAATAGGCGCGCTCATTGCCAATAAGAAAATGGATCTGGTCTTCTTCTTCAGAGATCCGCTGACAGTGCAGCCGCATGAACCGGACGTTTCTGCTCTGGTCCGGCTCTGCGATGTGTATTCTGTCCCGCTTGCCACCAATATGGGTACAGCGGAGCTGCTGGTAAAGGGCCTGGAAAGGGGCGACCTCGACTGGCGGTTGATCGTGAAGGGCGAAGACGGTGAGGTTTTATGATAGAAGAAAGATTGGATATCCTGGCCTTTGGCGCCCATTCCGATGATGTTGAAATCGGGATGGGAGGGGCGCTTGCCAAGTATGCAGCTGAGGGAAAAAAGATTGGGATCTGTGACCTCACTGGTGCGGAGCTTTCCTCCAACGGAACTGTAGAAACGAGGAAAAAAGAGGCGGAGAAGGCAGCAGGCATTCTTGGCGTGGCGGTCAGGGAAAATCTTGGGCTGCCTGACCGGGGGCTGCTGCTGAATGAGCAGGCGATCACTGCTGCGGCAAGAATCATCAGGACTTACAAACCTGCTGTCATTTTCGCCCCATATTATGAAGACAGGCATCCTGATCATGGGAACTGCGCAAAAATCGTGGAAGAAGCCGCATTTTCAGCAGGCATCCGCAGGGCGGACCCTGAAAGCGGATTGCCGCCCCATAAAGTGAATGGGCTGTATTTTTATATGATAAACGGTTTTCATCAGCCTGATTTCGCCATTGATGTATCAGATTATATGGACCAGAAGCTTGCGAGCCTGAGGGCGTATGAGAGCCAGTTTATCAGGAATGCTGATTCAGCAGATACTCCGCTTGTAAATGGCTATATAGAAAATGTAGAAGCAAGGGAAAGGCTTTATGGGAAAGAAATGGGAGTCGTATACGCGGAAGGCTTCCTGTCTAAAAAGCCGATACTAATACATAAAGATTTATTGGGTGGAGAAGCATGACAAGAAAATTAAAAATCGGGATTACCTGCTATCCGACAGTCGGTGGTTCAGGGGTTGTGGCTACAGAGCTAGGAAAGCTCCTTGCCGAAAGAGGGCATGAAATACATTTTATTTCTTCCAGCCTCCCTTTCAGGCTGAATCGGATGTATCATAATATTTTTTATCACCAGGTGGAAGTGAGCCAGTATTCTGTTTTCCAATATCCTCCTTATGATATAGCCCTGGCCAGCAAGATGGCTGAGGTGATCAACAGGGAACAGCTTGATCTGATGCATGTCCACTATGCGGTTCCCCATGCCGTATGTGCAATCCTTGCCAAGCAGATGAGCGGGCGCGATGTGAAGATTGCCACTACTCTTCATGGCACAGATATAACCGTCCTTGGATATGAACCGTCCCTTAAAGACAGCATCCGCTTTGGTATCGAGAAGTCTGACCGGGTGACAGCTGTTTCCAAATCTCTTATATCGCAAACATATGATTTGATACATCCTGAAAAGGAAATTCAGGCTGTCTATAATTTTATAGACCATAGAGTGTATCAGAAAACTGACAGTGATCATCTGAAAAAAGAATACGGGATAGCTGAAAATGAAAAAACAATCATACATGTTTCCAATTTCCGTGCGGTCAAAAGGGTGCAGGATGTTGTAAAGGTGTTTGCCAGGATTGCGTCAGAAATCCCAGCCAAGCTTCTCCTCGTCGGCGACGGCCCGGAAATGTCAACTGTGTGCAAGCTTGTCAAGGAGCTTGGCATAAAGGGGAAGGTACTGTTTCTCGGGAAGCAGGATAAAGTGGAAGAGCTTTATTCAATCAGCGACCTGATGCTGCTGCTTTCTGAAAAAGAAAGCTTCGGCCTGGTGGCGCTGGAAGCCATGGCGTGCGGCGTTCCCTGCATAGGGACGGATATCGGAGGAATCCCGGAAGTAATATCAGACGGTGAGACGGGATATATTTGCAAACTTGGCGACATAGAGAGCATGGCGGAAAAAGCAGCCAATCTGCTGGCAGATGCCGATAAGCACGCAAGTTTCTCGCACCGGGCTGTAGAGGCCGCGAGGGAAAAATTCAGCGCCGAACAAATAGTCAGCGAGTATGAGAGGCTTTATTTTGATATGTTAAATGAGGGATAATATGAATCCGTTTTTTTTAAAGGCGGCACCTGTACTGGAAAAGATTGAAGATGCCGGGTATGAAGCCTATTTTGTAGGGGGTTCTGTCAGGGATTATCTGCTCGGCAAGGATATTTCCGACGTGGATATAGCTACTTCGGCCACCCCTATGGAGATCAAAGACATTTTTCCCAGAACGGCGGATGTCGGCATAGAGCATGGCACGGTCGTAGTGCTGCATGCAGGGGAAAGCTATGAAGTCACCACTTTCAGGTCTGAGTCGGATTATGAAGATTTCCGCAGGCCGTCTAAAGTGGACTTTATCCGTTCCCTGGATGAAGATCTCAAACGCAGGGATTTCAGGATGAACAGTATGGCGATGTCAAAGGACGGCCAAATCATCGATCCTTTCGGGGGCCGGGAGGATATCCAAGGCAAAAGGATTGCAACCGTGGGAAATCCGCTGGAGCGATTTTACGAAGATGCTTTAAGGATGATGAGAGCCGTGCGTTTTGCCAGCCAGCTTTCATTCCAGATAGATGGAGAGACTTATGAGGCGCTGGTTTCTGAAGCTTATCTTCTTGAGAAGATTGCGATTGAAAGAAAGCTGGCAGAATTTGAAAAACTGCTTGCGGGCGAAAACAGCTTTATGGCGCTTAAAATCATGGCAGACACAGGCCTTTCACAGCATCTCCCGGGCCTGGCAGGGAAACAGCAAGAGTTGATATCATTTGCCGGGAAGCTGGGCAGCGGGCTTTTATCCGAGGAAAGCTGGGCTCTCCTGTCTGCAGGACTTGGCTATGATAGCAGGACCGCGGAATCTTTTTTGAGAAGCTGGAAAATGCCAGTCAAAAAGATCAGGCATGTATGCAAGATCCTTTATTGGATTCAGTACCGCTCAGAACGCAGCTGGACACTTGCATCGGTTTATAAGGCGGGGGCAGAGGCTGCCCGGAATGCAGAGAAGGTTCTGGCGGCGGCAGGGGATGACAGCGCAGATGCAGAGGTTCCTGCCCGTTTGTATGCTTCACTTCCGATACGGAGTATAAAGGAACTGGATGTTACCGGGAATGACTTGATTTTATGGTTTGAAAAGCCAGGCGGACCCTGGGTGAAGGAATTGCTGGGCCAGGTTGAAAATAGCATCATCTCCGGCCATCTGGCAAATAAAAAAGAGGAAATAAGGGGGTGGCTGGAGTGCAATCAGAGCTGAGGAAAAAATTGCTTGCCGCCTTTACGGAGAGCAATGGGGAATATTTATCCGGCCAGTATCTGGCAGACCTGATCGGCTGTTCCAGGACGGCTGTATGGAAGCATATCGAAGAACTGAGGCGCGACGGATTCGAGCTTGAAGCCGTAAGAAGGAAAGGCTACCGGATTGTGAAGACAACAGAGAAGGTGACCGCCGATGAAATCCGCCTGGGCATGAAAACCAGCTTGCTCGGTACAGAAATCCACTATGAAGAAAGTGTGGATTCGACGCAGAAAATCGCCCACAGGCTCGCATACGATGACGCTCCGGAAGGCACGATCGTAGTGGCGGAAGAACAGCTTAACGGCAGGGGGAGGATGGACAGGAAATGGCATTCCCCCAAATATACAGGGATCTGGATGAGCGTCATCCTGCGGCCGGAAATCCCGCTCCCGCGCGCACCGCAGCTGACGCTCCTTGCAGCGGTTGCCGTCGTCCAGTCCATTGAGGAATGCACGGCACTTTCACCGCAGATCAAATGGCCGAATGATATTCTCATAGGAGGCAAGAAGGTCACTGGCATCCTGACAGAATTGCAGGCGGAAGCCGACCGCATCTTTTCGATCATTATCGGGATCGGCATCAATGTGAACCAGCAGCTTGAAGATTATCCGGAAGAGCTGAGGGGGACAGCCACTTCCCTGGCAATCGAAAAGGGAGGAAACCTCTCGAGGGCAGAGCTGATCAGGGTCGTCCTGCAGAAATTGGAGAATTTGTACAAGCTTTATATGGAAAAAGGCTTCTATCCGATCCGGCTTCTTTGGGAAAGCTATGCTGTCAGCATTGGAAAGCAGATCACTGCAAGGACGATTTCAGGAAGCATCAGCGGGAAGGCATTAGGTATCACGGAGGAAGGAGTCCTGAGAATAGAAGATGAAGCCGGGGAAATTCACCATGTTTACTCTGCTGATATTGAACTGGACTCATAATTTTATTAGCTAACTATTTTCATTTTTGATATAATTCAACTGGGCAGTATCTTAACGAACTGCACCTATTTATCAATTTATATTATATAGTTTCTGCCTAGATCCAGAATATGGACCGGGACAGAGGGATGAAACGAATAATGAAGCCAAGACGCGACGGGATCCTTCTGCACTTTTTTGAAGGATCCCTTTTTTATATGCCGGCTTTTTGTTCACTTGTTTTGTCTCCTCTGACTCTTGAGGCAGGTCTTTCGCGGCCTGTACTTATGAATGGGAGGAAGAAGGATGAAGCAAACTACAGATTTCTTAAAGATGAAGGAAAAAAACGAAAAAATCGCGATGCTGACTGCCTATGATTATCCGGCAGCCAGGCAGGCAGAAAAAGCCGGAATGGATATGATCCTTGTTGGTGATTCACTTGGCATGACGGTATTGGGCTACGAATCGACCATCCCGGTGACGATGGAAGATATGATCCATCATGGTAAAGCGGTAAAAAGAGGGGCTGCCAATACTTTTATTGTCATTGATATGCCCTTCATGAGCTATCATCTCCCTGAACGTGATACCCTGCTGAATGCAGCCAGGCTGATTCAGGAAACAGGGGCAATGGCAGTGAAGCTTGAAGGCGGGGAAAAAGTCGCTGATAAAATAAGAAGCATTACGAAAGCAGGCATCCCGGTATGCGCCCATCTGGGACTCACTCCCCAGTCAGCCGGTGTACTTGGAGGTTATAAAGTCCAGGGGAAAAATGCTGAATCAGCCAGGAAGCTGATCAGCGAAGCGAAAAGATGTGAAGAGGCCGGTGCTTTTGCACTTGTTCTTGAATGCGTGCCAAAGCAGCTTGCTGAAGATATATCCTCAATTCTGGCAATCCCGGTCATCGGCATCGGGGCCGGTGCTGGAACGGATGGGCAGGTCCTTGTCTATCATGATTTGCTGTCGTACGGGACAGAAAGAATTGCGAAGTTCGTCAAACGGTATGCAAACATGGATGAAGAAGCGGATAAGGGCTTGAAAGCCTATATCAGTGAAGTGAAGGCAGGAGTATTTCCAGGCGGGGAGCACAGCTATACGATGAAAGAGGAAGAACTGGCAGGACTCTATGGAGGAAGATCATGAAAATCATAACATCACCAAGAGAGATGCAGCAGATCATGCTGGATGAAAAAAAGTCCGGCCGTACAATCGGGTTTGTGCCTACGATGGGATATCTGCATGAAGGGCACCTCTCCCTGCTTAAGCGGGCAAGAGAAGAAAATGATGTGATGGTTCTGAGCATCTTTGTGAATCCGCTCCAGTTTGGCCCGACAGAGGATCTGGAGTCTTATCCGCGGGACTTGGAACGGGATTCTCATCTTGCAGAAAGTGAAGGGGCAGATTATCTGTTCCATCCGGCACCTGAAGACATGTATCCCGGGGGCAATCCTTCCGTTTCAGTCGCAGTAAGCCGGAAAACCGATGTTTTGTGCGGAAAATCCAGGCCGGGCCATTTTGATGGTGTAGCGACGGTTGTTTCCAAGTTATTTCATATCGTTATACCGGATAAAGCTTATTTCGGCAAAAAAGATGCACAGCAGCTGGCAGTGATCGAGAGCCTTGCACAGGATTTGAATTTCGCTGTCAAAGTAATAGGGGGAGAAACGGTAAGGGAGCCGGACGGCCTTGCCAAAAGCTCCCGGAATGTCAGACTGCTTCCGGAAGAGCGGAAGGAAGCACCTGTTTTATATGAAAGCCTGTCAGAAGCAGCCCGCTTGATTGCGGAAGGAACAAAGGACACAGAGCAGCTTAAAGCGTTCATCCGCAGCAGGATAACGGGAGAGAGCTCCGGGAGCATCGATTATGCTGAGATTCTTTCTTATCCGGATTTAAAAGAGATAGACAGAGCAGAAGGTACGATCATCCTTGCTCTTGCCGTGAAATTCAAACATGCACGCCTGATAGATAATATAATCATTGCAGTTTAACAACTGATCGGAGGAAAAGACATGTTCCGCACCATGATGAATGGAAAGATCCACCGTGCAAAGGTGACAGAAGCTAATCTTAATTATGTGGGCAGCATTACTATTGATAAAGACCTGCTGGATGCGGCCGGAATGGCTGATAATGAGAAAGTCCAAATCGTCAATAACAATAACGGGGCAAGATTCGAAACCTATATCATCCCGGGAGAACGGGGAAGCGGGGTGGTTTGCCTGAACGGGGCGGCAGCAAGGCTTGTCCAGGTCGGAGATACAGTCATCATCATTTCTTATGCCCTCGTCCCTGACGAAAAAGCAGATTCCCATAAGCCAAAGGTAGTCATTATAGGAGAAGGCAACACCATTTCAGAGCTGCTCCATGCTGAGCCTGCTTCAACCATACTTTGAGAATGATCATTACTATAAAGTAAAAGGCTGCATGGCAAAATGGCAATGCAGCCTTTTTGCAGGCGGCATTTTCTTTTTTCTATCATAGAACCTTGATTGAACTGCCCCCACTTATCCTTATACCAGGCTTGAAGTGGGGGTCTTCTCGTCAGAAATGATAAACACTGCACTGATGGGAAGAAAAATAACGACGGGCAGGGCTGTTTATCTTTTTTATTTTCCGCTTTTGTGATACCGTTTGAATGACTGAATGTTTGAGGTGTAGCCGATGAGTAATAAATATGTAGTAGTTGATTTGGAAACTACTGGCAATAGTGCCAAAAAGGGCGATAAAATCATTCAATTCGCTGCCGTTGTCATGGAAGGCGGAAAAATAATTGATCAGTACTCCAGCCTGCTCGATCCAGGGAAAGAGATTCCGGCCTTCATTGAGGAGCTTACCGGGCTGAATGACAGCATGGTCAGTGATGCACCGGTATTCGCAGATATAGCCCCTAAAGTGATGGAGCTATTGGAGGATGCCTATTTTGTGGCGCACAATGTCCTGTTCGACCTGTCCTTTTTGCAGGAGGAGCTTCTGAATGCAGGATGCCCGGGCTTTTATGGGCCGGTCATTGATACGGTTGAGCTGGCCAGGACCATTCTTCCCTGCTCTGACAGCTATAAATTGTCGGATCTGTCTGCAAAAGAAGGGATTGTCCATGACAGGCCGCACCAGGCGGACAGCGATGCTTATGCCACTGCAAAGCTGCTCCATATTTTCCTGGAACGTCTAGAGAAACTGCCCCAGACGACAATCAGACAGCTCCTGAAGCTTTCAGGGGGGCTAAAGAGCGATCTTGATCTTATTTTGGAAGATATCCTCCTTGAAAAGCAGCGGACGGCGGAGACCCTCCCTGAAGGGATTGTCATACATAATGGAATTGCCATAAAGTCAGGCGAGATTCTGGAAGCATCTTCAAGCCGCCAGACGGCACCTGTTTATCCGGCTGGAAGCAAGGAAAAAGAAGATATGCTGAAAAGGGCATTTCCGGACTATGAACTGCGCCCCGGCCAGCTTGCCATGATGGATGCCGTTTACCAATCTTTTCTAAATAACGAGCATACCCTGGTCGAAGCAGGCACCGGCACAGGGAAAACGCTTGGCTATCTGCTGCCGGCTTCCATTTTTGCCAGGCAGGAAGGAGCCAGGGTGCTGATCAGCACTTATACTGTCCAGCTTCAGGAACAGCTGCTTTCGAAGGACCTGCCTTTGCTAGAAAAAATTCTGGGCTTCCCGGTCAGTGCGGTGCTTCTAAAAGGCAGGAATCATTATTTAAGCCTTGCCCGATTTGAGCAGTCATTAAAGGAAGCGGATGATAATTATGATACTACGCTAACGAAAATGCAAATACTGGTCTGGCTGACTGAAACAGCCACTGGTGATGTGGATGAACTGAATCTTTCCAGCGGCGGCAGTGTTTTCTGGAATAAGATCCAAAACGGGGACAGCGTATTCATGGACGAATCAGGCTGGAAGTCTAAGGACTTTTATAATAGAGCAAGAAAAAGCGCTGAAAATGCTGATCTGATCATTACCAATCATGCTATGCTTTTAAGCAGCCTGTCAGGGGAAAACCGGATCTTCCCGCCTTATGATTATGCGGTAATCGATGAAGGTCATCAGTTCAGCAAGGCGGCCGGGAAGCATTTTGGCTTTTCGGTCGATTATTTATCATTGCGCCTTCTGCTCGGAAAAATTGGCCTTTTTGACCAGAAGCAGCTCCTTTATAATCTTGAGCGGCTGCTTGAAGGCAGGGCGGCAACAAATGGCACAGCTCATCCTTTCGAGCTCAACAGCCTGATGGCTGATCTTCAATATGAGATGGATGAGTTTTTCAAACTGATAGGAATATATGGAAAGAGGAAATTGAAAGCAAGGAAATATGCATCCAGCAAAATAAGCTTCCGGCTCACCGACATAAGCCCGCGGGACTTAAAAGCGGTGGAGGCTTCAGCAGAGCGTTTATCTTTCTTGGTCATGGACCTTGCCGCAGCGATGGACGAAAGGATTCAACTGCTATTGCCTTCAGCCGGCGAACTTGCCCCGGGCGATCAGGCGCTGCTGGAGGAGGTCTCTGCCTCCATTGGCGAGCTGAAAGATGTCCGCGAAAGCATCAGGAAGACTATATTTGCTGAACATACTGCCTGTGCAATCTGGGTCGAGATGGACGGCAGAGCAATGCAGAATGCGACGAGTGTCTACTCTCAGCCGATTACTGTCGCGGAAAATTTGAGGGACGGCTTCTTTAACCAGAAGAAAAGCGCCATTATTACATCTGCCACTCTTTCTGTCGGCCAGTCGTTCGATTATATTATGGACGAACTGGGCCTTGACCGGTTCAGCTGCCAGACGGAACAGATAGAGTCCCCATTTGACTATGCCGCACAAGTCAGGCTGGCCGTACCATCGGATTTGCCTGAAATCAATACCGTGTCACAGGAGGAATATATTTCGGCGATCACAGAGCATATCATCTCACTGGCGGAAGCGGCGAAGGGGAGAATGCTGATTCTGTTCACTTCCCATGATATGCTCCGCAAAACCTATGAGCTTGTGAAGGAAAGCGGCTTTCTCGAAGAATATGTCCTTATAGCCCAGGGAATTACGTCTGGAAGCAGGACAAGGCTCACACGGAACTTTCAGCGGTTTGACAAGAGCATCCTTTTTGGGACAAGCAGCTTTTGGGAAGGTGTGGACATACCCGGTGAAGATCTTTCCTGCCTTGTGATGGTCCGGCTGCCTTTTTCTCCTCCGGATGAGCCATTGGCAGAAGCGAGGAAGGAAGCAATCCAGAACAGGGGCGGCCGGCCTTTTTCGGAGCATGCCCTACCCGAAGCTGTCCTTCGCTTCAAACAGGGAGTCGGAAGGCTGATCAGAACAGGGAGTGACCGCGGAATCATCGTCGTGTTTGACCGGAGGATCGTCACAGCGTCATATGGGAGGGCATTCCTTGAATCCATCCCGAGCATCCCAGTTAAGGTCAGCCCCCTGGATGCTATAGTTGACCTTGTGGAAGATTGGCTGCAATAAGGAAAAATATACCGGGATATAAGGATAAAATCCCTCGAATGACACACTCTAATGGATAGCATTGGAGGAATTCGAGATGAATCTGCTATTCGCCTTTCTTATATTGTTTACCAACTGGTATTATGTCCCTGTTGAATCTCCATCCCTGCCTGCAGAAGTAAAAAGCATTGATTTAAAGCTTAAACGGAATGAACTGGCAATCACGTTTTTTTCCCTGCAGGAAGGAGAATCTGCTCTGGTCCAGCATCCGGATGGAGAAAATATTCTTATTAATACAGGCGGTGAAGGCTCTGGAGAAGAGCTTTCAAGGCTTCTTGAACTATATAATGTAAAACAAATATCGACTATCATCATGACTGAAGAAGATGCCAGCTCCATGGTGAATGCCGGAAGCATCATAAGGGAATTCGGTGTTAAGCAGCTCGTTGCCGGCGAGGGGCTGGCCCGGAAACGGATGGAGGAGCTTGAAGAGTTTGAAGAGGTGAATATCCATATATGGAGCGCTGGCACAAGGCAGCAGCTTTTCCATAACTTAAAAGCTGAGGTCCTCTTCGAAAACGAAACCCCGAAAGAAGGAATGGACCTTGAGCTTACACTTATGAAGCATAAGGTGCTGCTGCTCAATTCCAGCAGCCTTGATGCAGAAAAGGCCCTTCTCAAAAAAAATCTTTCAGATGTAAATATAGTGAAAATGCCAGGCTTCGGGCAGGGCAATTCAGTTTCAGGGCAGCTGATCAAACATCTTGATCCTCAAATAGCTGTCATCTTCCAGTCCAGGAAAGTAAAGCCTGATGAAGATCTTTTTAAAATGCTGCATGAAGCATGGATCGATGTGTATTATACCGGGGTCCATGGTACGGTAACAATAAAGTTCACTGATTTGAATTATGAAGTGATCACAATCTCCCCTGGAGAAGCGGGGTAGCCTGCATGGCATTAAGGAAGTGCAGGGACCCCTTACTATACAAAAAAAGCTGCGCATGATTGCGCAGCTAAAAGACGTTGTGGACTAGAAGAAAATTTTTGGTGAATCATGCATCTTTGGTTAACGGATCTTAACATCACCTGTTATAATATTGGCAAAGACCTGTAAGGATAGTATAAGCTGTCCGGGCTGTATTATCAGCTGCAATATTTGTCAAAGGTCCGGAGAGAGGAGAAAAACAATGGAAAGCAAAATAGAAGTGCTGTCGACTGTAAAAATCAGCAACAGCCCCGATTTGTATAAAATCGTCGATTCCTTAAATAGGACATTAAAGGAGAAAGATTTAATGTTCGGGCTGGCACTTGACCAGGAAGATCAAAATAAAGCGGTATTCACCATTTATCGTACATAAAGCAGAGTGATAATATGAAAAAATGGATCATCATCAGCATCATTGCGGCCGCCATCATGATCGGGATAGCCGCTAAAGTTTATATTGACTCAACAGAGCCGGTCAAAGCTGCATCTGAAAAAGCGCTTGAACGGGCAAAAGAAGAGACTGCACTTGAGGAAATGGACAGCTTTACCCTATATCACGGACAGGAAACCTTTTACGTGCTTCAGGGAAAGGATAAAGCAGGAAAAGAACTCATTGTCTGGGTTCCTGAGAAAAAAGGGAAGCCGGTTGTCAAAAATGCAAAAGACGGCATATCTAAACAAGAAGCCATTGATATAGTTAAAAGGGAAAAGCAGCCAAAAGAGATTGTTTCTGCGAAGCTGGGGATGGAAAAGGGCTTTCCTCTATGGGAAGTGTATTACCGTTCTGATGGCGGCCTGATCAATTATTATTATATTCATTTTGAAACTGGGGAAATGCTCAAGCGGATTGAAAATTTATGATGAGGATGAAATGGAGGCGCAAGCTATGAAAATAAAGCTAGCAGGCAGGGTGGAGGCGCTGACGCCTTCTTCCACGCTGGCGATAACAGCTAAAGCAAAAGAACTTAAAGCCCAGGGCCATGATGTAATCGGGCTGGGGGCGGGAGAGCCGGACTTCAACACGCCGCAGCATATCATAGATGCCGCTTTGGCTTCAATGAATGAGGGGCACACGAAATATACTCCGTCTGCAGGACTTCCCGCGCTGAGAGCCGAAATAGCTGCAAAGCTCAAAAAAGACCAGGGGCTTGACTACAAAATCAATGAGACCTTTGTCGGAAGCGGGGCAAAGCATGTGCTTTATACCCTGTTCCAGGTACTTCTTGATGAAGGGGATGAAGTAATCATCCCTACTCCTTACTGGGTCAGCTACCCTGAGCAGGTGAAGCTGGCAGGAGGGGTTCCTGTATACGCAGAGGGTTCAGAGGAGAACGGGTTTAAAATCACTCCGCAGCAGTTGAGGGAGGCTGCTGCAGAGAAAACCAAAGCAGTCATCATCAACTCCCCCAGCAATCCGACCGGAATGCTTTATACCGAAGAAGAGCTGATGGCCCTTGGGGAAGTATGCCTCGAAAAGGGCATCCTGATTGTATCGGATGAAATATACGAGAAACTCGTCTATGCTAGCAGCCGGCATGTATCCATTGCACAGCTGTCCCCTGAATTAAAAGAGCAGACCATCATTGTCAATGGTGTATCTAAATCACATTCGATGACAGGATGGAGGATTGGCTATGCAGCAGGCAGCAGCATGCTAATCAAAGCAATGACCGACCTTGCGAGCCACAGTACTTCAAATCCGGCCACTGCTTCCCAGTACGGCGCCATTGCAGCCTATGCCGGCACACAGGAGCCGGTTGAGGAAATGAGGCAGGCATTTGAAGGCAGGCTCGAAAAGATCTTCGGCAAGCTGGTATCGATCCCAGGCTTCACCTGCCTCAAGCCGCAGGGTGCATTTTATTTATTCCCGAATGCCAGGCAGGCAGCCGAAATGACCGGCTATAAAGATGTGGACAGCTTCGCCGAAGCGCTTCTTGAGGAAGCATTGGTCGCGGTCATCCCAGGCTCCGGTTTCGGGGCTCCAGACAACATCCGCCTTTCCTACGCAACCTCTCTTGATTCATTGGAAGAAGCCGTTGAACGGATCCGCAGGTTTGTGGAAGAGAAGTCCCGGTGATTGTAATGGCGTCAATGGGAAAATAAAAAGATCCGCTTATGCGGATTTTTTTATTCATACGCACTCAGTGATGTTCTGTTTTCAGACCTAATTTCTGGCAGTACTGCCTGTTATTCTCCTTACTGGCCCTGAAGGTTCATGATATACTCTAAAGGAGGTGTCCAGGATGAAAGACAAAATTATCAAGTGGCTCCAGGAAGGGAGCCTGTCCATACCAGGTGCCCTCTTGGCCCGCTATCATAAAATGAATATAACTGAACAGGAACTCGTTCTTCTTTTGCATATATCTGCCTTTATAGAAAAAGGCAGCGACTTTCCGACCCCGAATGAAATATCGTCCAGAATGACGATTTCTGATACAGCTTGCACTGATATGATCCGGAAACTGATCCAGAAGGGCTTCATTGAAATACTAGACTGCTTTTCGGATAATGGAATCCGCTATGAAAAGTATTCTCTTGATCCTCTTTGGGAAAGGGTGGTTGACCAATTCCTCCTCGAAGACAAACAAAAGGATGCCAAATCCCATCAGCAGGAAGAGATGGATCTGTATACATGCTTCGAAAAAGAATTCGGAAGGCCGCTTTCACCTTTTGAATGTGAAACGCTGGCAATGTGGATGGATGATGACCACCATGATCCTGTCATCATTAAAGCGGCATTGAGGGAGGCAGTTATATCCGGAAAGCTGAATTTCCGCTATATCGACCGTATTTTATTTGAGTGGAAGAAGAAAGGGATCAAGACCATCGAACAGGCGAAGAGCTTTGGGCGCAAATTCCGCCAAAATCAGCCGCAGGCAAGGCAAAAAGCGGATGAACGACCTGTTCAGCAAAAATCGATTCCTTTTTACAACTGGCTTGAGCAATAATGTTAATGGCGGGAGATATCTCCCGCCCTTTTTATATGACCTTTTCCTGGATTCCTCCTCTGAGCTTCAGTAAAGCGTTTCGGAGGACAGGATATAGAGAAAAGGTTAAGATAAGTGAAACATAAAAAATAGAGTGGTGATACAAATGCTGAATAAAACACAAATCAGGCATTGCCTGGATGTTATGGGTGAAATGTTTCCGGAGGCCCATTGCGAGCTTAATCATGAGAACCCGTTTGAACTTGTCATTGCAGTTGCACTATCTGCTCAATGTACAGATGCATTGGTCAACAAGGTAACCAAAAACCTTTTCCAGAAATATAAAACGCCAGAGGATTATTTAGCTGTTTCCCTTGAAGAGCTTCAGAACGATATCAGGTCAATCGGCCTGTTCCGGAACAAGGCAAAGAACATCCATAATCTCTGCAGGCTGCTGATCGATGATTATAATGGCGTTGTCCCGCACGACAGGGACGAACTGACAAAGCTGCCCGGGGTTGGGAGGAAAACGGCAAATGTCGTCGTTTCTGTGGCTTATGATGTTCCTGCAATCGCTGTAGATACCCATGTGGAGAGGGTCAGCAAGCGGCTCGGGTTCTGCAGGTGGAAGGATTCTGTTCTTGAAGTGGAGAAGACACTGATGAAAAAAGTGCCTGAGGACGAATGGTCAGTTACGCACCATAGGATGATTTTCTTCGGCCGCTATCACTGCAAGGCGCAAAACCCGCAGTGTGAAATCTGCCCGCTCCTTGACACTTGCAGGGAAGGCAAGAAAAGGATGAACAGGAAATAATGGCAGGGAGTGAGAAAATCCTGCTGCGGGTGCCTCCTGAAATATCCCATCCCTTCCTGATGAGTGAAGGGGAGGAAGCCTGGGAGCCGGCTTGGGCAGATCAGTTTCAGGGTGATCCTATGTTCATCTATGAAATTGCCTTTTATCTTGGAATTGAAGCCCTCAGGCCATGGGAGAAGGCGGAAGAGTTCCTGCCTATCAGAATCGGGCAGTGGGAGAAGGATAAGTCCGCAATACGTGCTTTGCATGAGAAGCGGGAGCGGACGGGATTGGCCGGAACAATGAGGCATGCCACGGGCCTTTTCCTTCAGATGTTATTCTGGACGAATGGACAGCCGGTCAGGCTGGGACCTGCTGATGAATTATTCAAATTAGCTGTTAAGCCTCCTAATCTTAAGGAAAGGCTGGAATTTGTTTTTTCCAGCCCGCTCCTTTATCATTCGTTCATTCAATTATGTGAGCTGCAGGCTGAATTAGAAAAGCAGCGGCAAAAGAAAATAGCTATACAAAAAGCGTTTAAGCAATGAGCTTAAACGCTTTTTTTCATTATTCATTTTTGATGATGGCCACTGGATTAATTGCTGCCGTCAGACCCGGATCCGCTGCCGGAGCCGGAACCAGAGCCAGAACCAGAGCCAGATCCACCAGATCCGGAACCAGAGCCAGTTCCACCAGATCCGGAACCACTTCCTGTCCCGGTACCTCCAGAGCCGGAGCCGGTACCGCTGCCAGATCCTGTTCCGGAACCGGACTGTCCTCCGGTCTGGCCGGTTTCGCCTGAACCGCCGCCGGAGCCATCCTCGCCGCCGGAGCCGTCTTCGCCGTCATCTTCATCGTTTTCTCCGTTTCCATTGCCGCTGCCAGGATTCTGATTGTCTTCCTCATTTTCATCTTCATTCTGATCAGCATCGTCATCCTGGCTTCCGTCTTCTCCATCTTCAGGTTCTTCCTGTCCATCGTCTTCAGGAACTCCTGGGACGGTGACAGATACAGAAGCAGGATCGCTGCGCATTTCCTCTCTGAACGCTGTTACACTGAATGTGTATGTGCTTCCAGGTGCGGGAGCAGTGAACCTCAGGCCTTTTTCAGCAGTTACTGTAGGCTGCTGGCCGCTGCCGTCAACCGAAGCATTCACTTCGAATTGTACGCCGTCTTCTGAACCGTACTCCCAGCCAACCACGATTTCATTGGTTTCAGGATCAAATACGGCAGATAAGCCTTGCGGCGCATCAAGCTTGTCATATTTCTTTGAAACCTGTGTAGGCGCTTCTCCTTTAACTGCATACTCAGTAAGGATCTGGTCGCTTGGCGTATACGCGCTTGCGAGCTTTGAAGTGCCTTTTTCAATTTTCACGACCTCTACACTTTTCGGCATTTTGAAGTCAGGTGTTTCTTTTCCTTCTGATACATGTGCCATTAGGTTTTTAAATAGATTTTGAGCTATTTTCTGATCTCTTCCGTTTGAAGGAAGGTAATTCTTCCTTTCTTTATAGCCAGTCCATACTGCCGCTGTATAATTCGTTGTATAGCCGGCAAACCAGGCATCAGGTACGGCTCCATCTGGGACATTGTATTTGGATATTTCATCACTGCTGTAATTTGTCGTTCCTGTCTTTCCTGCGATCGGCAGGCCTTGAACGTTGGCCTGCTGGCCGGTGCCATATGAATCCTTTACAACACTCTTAAGCATGTCAGTGATCATAAAGGCAGTATAGTCTTTCATTACAGCCTTGGATTCTGGTGTCAGGTCAAGCTTTGTTCCATCCCGCAGTTCAACACTCTTTACAGTATGGGGGGCGTTGTAAATGCCGTTGTTCCCAAACGCGCTGTATGCGCCCGCCATTTCCATTGAGGAGACACCGTTTTTAAGACCGCCAATAGCGTAGGATTCCTGGATATCTTCCAAAGGAATACCTAAGTTGACGGCAAAATCCTTAGCTCTTTCCAGACCGACCTCCTGAAGTGCCATGACTGCAGGAACGTTCCGCGACCGGGCGAGGGCTTCCCTCATGCTCATCGGGCCCATGTGGCGGCCATCCCAGTTATTGAATTCAGTGCCATTGGAGTAAGCATAAGGCTTATCATCCAATGTATAATAAGTTCCCCACCGTTTATATTCAATCGCTGGACCATAATCCAAAATCGGTTTAATAGTCGAACCTGGCTGGCGCTTCTGGCCAGTGGCATAGTTGAAGCCAAACTCTACTTCAGGATTGCGGTTTCCGCCAAGGGCCCGGATTTCTCCGGTTTTCGTGTCAAGGAGTGTGATGCCCGCCTGGAATTCCTCATTCGGGAATTCAACAATTTCATTGCCGTTGAGCATCGTCTCAACATATTCCTGTGCATCTTTGTCCAGTGTAGTGTATATCTTCAGTCCATCTGTAAAGACATTAATTGTTCCATACTTTTCATTAATTTCAGCAATGGCCTGCCCGATGAAAGAATCATAAGGAATGTCTCCATTGATTTTTCGATTCTCTTCGGCGACCAGGGAGGATGTGACCGGAATCTTCCTGGCAGCTTCCATTTCTTCCTGGGTGATATAACCGTGCTTATTCATCAGTGTCAAAACAATATTCCGCCTTTTTTCCGCCTTATCCGGGTGGTTGAAAGGGTTGTAATTGTTCGGGCTTTGCGGAAGTCCTGCAAGCAGGGCTGCTTCATGAAGCTCGAGGTCCTTCAGCGGTTTGCCGAAATACGTTTCTGAAGCAGTCGCGAAACCGTAGGAGTATTGCGACATATTCACTTTGTTCATATAAAGCTCTAAAATTTCATGCTTCGTATATTTGCGTTCCAGCTGGATGGCAAGCCATGCTTCCTGAGCTTTACGGGAAAGCTTTTTGTCAAACTCGAGGAAGTAGTTTTTGGCTACCTGCTGGGTGATCGTGCTGGCTCCTTCTGCGCCAAAGCCTTCTGTGATGTTGGCAAGGATTGCACCGCCGAGGCGGATCGGATCTATCCCATGATGCTTATAAAAGCGGGAGTCTTCTGTAGCGATTACCGCTTCCTCTACGATCTTCGGTATGTCCTCATACTCGACATAATCCCGGTTTTCGGAACCGATGGTCGCAATCTGCTCCCCGTTCATATCATAAATTTCAGATGCGATAGCGGATTTCAACTTCTCTTCATCAAGTTTTGGCGTATCTTTGACCATGAATGCAAATGCACCGGCCCCGATGATGATTCCGGCAAGCCCGAGGGCGATCAGCACCAGGAATATCTTTTTGAAGATACCGCCTGTTTTCTTTTTGGGAGCTTTCTTTTTAGTGCCGGCGGACTGCTGCTTCCGGCGCTCCTCCCTTGAGTTGTAGTTTTCTGCCATATATATATTCATCCTTTCTTACATCTGCATAAAATCATGTAAGATTATAAAGATAATCTATTACTTTAATATAGTCAATCCTGGGCTGGAAGCCAAGCTGGATCTTATGGCCATTATCTTCTATTTCCGTTTTGGCAATGGATTTGCGCCCGCCATTCTCCATCCTCTCCCAAAAAGGGAAAAGTGAGCCGGCTTCAAGGAGGAAGATTTCTTCGCTCTCTGAGAACCGGAGCAGCACAAAGCATATTCCCCCTTGTGCAACTACCCTCCGCATATGGGATATTTGGTGGGCATGGAAGTTCTTAAGGGGAAAAGAAGTGCTGTTCTTTGTTTCCTTCGCTTCAAAATCAATATATCTTCCTTTATAAAGGCCGTTATAATCTGTTGTTGAAGCTTGCTTGAAATAAGCCTCCTTGATTACTGCAGCACTCCTTTTCGGATAGTCCACATTTACGATCTGCACTGGAGTTGGCTTTTTATGGATTACAGCCATCCCTCTTTCCAGGTAAAAATCATTCGTTTCATTTATATCGTCCTCTAATGTCATCCCCCTGTTGGAATATGTCCATTTTTTCTCCTTTTTCACAGGCGCAGCAGCCGCCTTTTGCGGCAAATACTTTCGTCCGTTTGGATAGTGGAAATTCACTTGAATCACCTGCCTGTTTTCATTGTGCCGGCATGCCGGCAATCGCACACTACTCATCATACCAAAAGTGCCGCCCTGAATGTTGAATAAAAAGCACCAAAAAGTGAACGATAACAACAGTGGGCAAGGAGGTTTGCTTTGAGAAAGACTGCCAATTACACACTTGACAGCTCCGAACGGATGCTCGCCGAGGAAATCCGTTCAGCCGTGGATCATTATAATAAAGACAATATCAGCAGGACCAACGCATACTTCGAATATTACCAGTCCCACCCGGACATCCAATGGTCTTTCCTGGCGAGTATGGTTTCACGAAATGCAGGCTGGAATATGTGCGATCTGGAAGAGGATTCTTTTGCCTGCCTCCTGGGACCGGAAATCAGGGAGCGGCTTTTCCTTACATATGAGCGTGCCAATTGGCTCATCTTCTCAGATGCATTTCCCCAGCTGCTTCTCTATGAATATTCGACGAAAAAAAACTTGCCAATGTTTCATCTACTGCCATTCTTTCATGTTTCTTCATTTATGGAAGAAGAATGGACCCGGTACTGGCAGGAGGGGGACCGGGCAAGGTTGATGACAGCCCTCATTATAAATGAACAAAATCTGATCCAGCGCCCTGTGATTGATCACCCGGTCTATAAAAGGAGGGTGTTCCATTCCCTGTTTTTTTCTATCCAGGACTGGCTGCATTTCAGCTCGGTCCTGTTTCCAACCTGCAGCGGCCAGATTTATGGAGCAAGTGTAAGTAAATTCAGGAAAACGGACGAAAGAATCAGGCTCGGTAAAAGGCTTGCAGAGATCCTGTTCTCACCCGTGCTGTATCCGGAGTTCCTGGAGTTCGCAGAACGAGTGCCCCACACAGGATCAAGGGTGGATTATGAACAATTCCTTGATGGCGGAACAAGGCGGGCCATGCAAACCTTAAAAGACACTTACCCTGTTATCAGCCATCACATACATGAAAACCTTGATTGGTCAAAGGATAAAAAAGCAAACCCGGATTGGTTTTCCGAAAAAGGGGAAATGAAAGAGCCTGTCTTGATGACAAAGTGGTTCTTGAATAAGCAAGAGCAGCTGGAGCGGGCAGCGGGAATAAAGAAGTTTATCGGTTTTAAAAGGTAGACCCAGCGTTGGCATCTGATTAATTGGCGGACCAGCTGTAGACTGAGGGTTTGGTTTGGTAAAAGAGCCGGATATAGTTCACCAGCTGACGCCGCTATTTCAGCAAAACCGAAAAATAGCGGTTGTGGAAACCAGACTGGAACCACTATTCTGACTCTAACCGAAAAATAGTGGTTCTAGAAGACCAGACTGGAACCACGATTCTAAAACCCAGAACTCCAATCTCCCCGCAACCTTATTGAATGAAGTTCCTTGATTCCAGAACCTTAATGTTACCGGTGTCAATTGATAAGCAGTACAGCCAGCCCACGAAAAAAAGCAAGGGATCCCCCTTGCTTTCATCAGGTGGAAGGCCTGTCCGGGCCTTCCAGCTTTTTGCTGCCGTATCCAGCTTTCGTTTCTTCCTGCTTTTTAGGCTGAACTTTATTTTGTTTTTCCTTGTTTGCCATCTTCAACACCTCCATCCTTTAGTGTGTTCAATCACCAGCATTTCATCCATCCAAGATGTCGAAACTATCTTTAATGGACTGAAAAATATAACTTTCTTTGGCGAATCGCTTCTAGTTTTGTCAAGGGTGAAGGGAAGTGCAGAGAGAAGGCGAATACAGTGAATAGCAATAAGCCGCACAGTCGGGAAGGCATATGCAAAGGGGAGGTTATATGATGAAACACACTTCGCAGAAAGAAGAATTGCTTTATATGCTGAATGAGATATACGGCCAGCTGGAAGAATTGGATGCAGCACTTGAGACAAGCCTTTCAAAATTCAGGGGAGAAATAGCCGAAGACCATCAGCAAAAGATGATATACTGTGAATCAAGGATGGCCAAAGCTGAAAAAGAGCTGCAGGAGATCGTGAAAAAGGACGGCAGGGACCTTAAAGTGACAGGTGGGAATGACAGCATTAAGCTTGAATTGGGCTATTAGGTTGTCTAAAATAAAGAATGATGTTTAGTAGCTGGATACCCAAGCTACTTTTATTTTTTTTCTGAACAAATAAGCAACAGGAGATGAATATATGAATGAAGCGGAAAATAATTTAGAGCTGCTTACTAAAGAATTGCTTGCCTGTACAGAAGAAGCGGCAGTCCATTACCGCCAGGCACGGGAGAGGGGAACGAAGCCTGATTTCTATGCAGAGGTAAAACCCTTTGCCGATCATGCCAAGCACCTTCTTGATAACTGGTTACCTGCGGCAGCCGGCTGGATCATTGACAACAGGCCCAAGAACCTGCATGAAAATCAGATTGCTTCGGCAGCGGAGCATATAGAGCTCATTACTGTACAATGCTTCTTCCCGGAAACAAGCCGGACCCGTTTCATTAATTATTATAATTCTACTAAGTATGTCCTCAATGTGCTCCTTGGTCATTTGGACGGGAAAAAATAAAGCCTGACGGACAAATTGTCCGCAGGCCCGTGAATTTTAACTAATTGGCTGTGCCTTTTCAGCACGCTGCCCATTCTGAAATGAAGGGTTCAATTCTGCAGGTTTGGCGCCGGGATAAAGGAACTGTCAGCTTCAGCTCCCTGTGCTTCAAGCTCACGAATAAGGTTGCGGTATTCATTAATGGTGATTTCATTGTGGATATAGGCTTTTTTGGCGAAATCCAATAATTCATTGACGCTCTCGGGACTATAATCTTTCAGCTGCAGAAATTTGGCTCTCAGTTCGTGAATGTTCATTAATGTTCCTCCTCCGCCGTTTTAAATATCGTATCATGAAATAAAATAGTTCTCCGTTTTTAAAAAATTGAAACTTCCGACAAAATTCATCATGAGCAGACAAAAAAGGATAATCATTCCTCGGATGCACAAATTGGGCAGAAGCATCATAATTTAAAGTAGTGATCAGTATTAGGAGGATGTCTGCCCATGTTACGAAAAAACAGAAGTTTTCCGGCAAGATTGCAGCAGCCTGGGGGCAGCGGCATATACGGCCGGCAGAGCTACTACCCTGCATTCCCGATGCAAGGAAGCCCCCAGGCACATTATCCGCCCTTTGCCGGCAATCAATCAGCCTACTTCAATCCCTTCCAGCAGGCACATAATCCGCATTCTTATTTCCAGGGCTATCAGCCGCAGATGCAGCCGCAAATGCAGCAAATGCAGCCGCAAATGCAGCCGCAGGCCCAGCATCCTGCAAACCAGGGGCTTTTTCAGAATCCGCTGCAGCAGGAGGAAGCGTACCAGCAGCCTTCCAGCCAGCAGCCTAACAATCCATATCCTTACATGAATCCATACCCGAAGCAGTCTTTCATGGCAAAGCAGCCTTCAGGTGTGCAGTCGATCATGAACTCATTCAAAGGCCAGGATGGATCAGTTGATTTCAATAAAATGATGAATACAGCCGGCCAGATGATGAGCGCAGTCAATCAGGTGTCATCTATGGTGAAAGGACTGGGGGGAATATTTAAAGTTTAAGAACAGCTGCTGCAGGCTGTTCTTTTCCTATGTGAAAAAAACTCTTTTTAAGCTGTAAAATATTCCGAATTCATGGAATATTATTGACAAAATTGTGAAGGGAATGGAAAATGGAAACATTGACTAGAGGTCATTTATAAAGGGGGGTCAATATGCTTAGGCAATTTCAGCAGCTTATCATTGTGGTGCTGCTTATCCTGCTCATTGCCTCGCTGCCAATGATGGTAGTTGCAGATCCGGAAACACAATCGCTGAACTTTGATCCGGGTGCGCTGCCGCGGGTATACGGCGAATTTTTCACACAAATAGCAGATGGAGACTTAGGTACATATCAGCAGGGGACAAGGACACGTTCCATCGGAGAGGATATCGGGCGGTTTTTTATGACAAGCCTGAAGATCATGGAGGCGGGGATCCTCGCTGCAATTGTGCTGAGCCTTATTTTCGGTGTATTTATCAGCAGATTCCGGGCTGCCAGGGGGTTTAATTATATCCTGAACATTTTGGCATCCATTCCGGATTTCATCATTATCGTTGCTTCCATGATCCTTGCAGTTAAATTTTATAAAATGACGGGGATCAGGATCATTTCCCTAAGGCCGGATTCCGGTGCGCTGAATACGTGGTTTCCGACAGTGCTTGTGGCAATTGCCCCAACATTGTATTTATTTAAGCTGGTAGCTGTGAAATACTATCAGCTGAGCGGTGAGGATTACATCAGGACTGCTGTAGCCAAAGGGATGGTGCTGGATTATATCAATCTTCAGCATGTATATAAAAATATCGAGCCTTTTATCCTGGCGGAAATGACAAAGGTGATTTCGCTTGGGATAGGAAATTTATTTATCGTTGAATACATAATGAACGTTTCAGGTATTACGAAATTCATTTTCCAGGCTAATGGATTCCAGCCTATTGCAATCGGGCTGTTCGCGATGCTGCTTATGTCGCTCATCGTGTATCTTTCAATCAGAATATTATTCTATCTATTTAAGCGGGTGCTGATCCATGAATAAGCTTCTCAGGGTGAATTATTCGTTATATATTGGCGTATTCCTTGTAAGCGTTTTGCTTTTCTTTGCTGTTTTCGGACCATATCTGGCTCCTCATCAATTGTCCGAAGCGCTGGAGACCCAGTATAGGGATGGAAAGGTGCTCGCACCGCCGATCCAGCCGTTTGAGTCTGATGAATATCCATTGGGGACTGACAGATGGGGCTATGACATCGCATCCCTGATTCTCAATGGATTGAAATATACTGTTTTCATCGCAATTGCAGTAACTTTTATCAAAATGGCGGTAGGGACGATTGCCGGCTTGTATGTGGGAACATGGAAGCGGACTCCGGGATGGATGCTGGCCTTTGAAAATGCCTGGAGCTTTGTACCGCTGTTCCTTATTGTGTATTTTTTCTTCAGGGGAATCAATGCTTTGCCGTATATTCCGACTTGGAAGCTTGTCTTTCTGTTCATCCTGATCACTTCCATTGTCAGCATTCCCAGCATCGTCTCTTCTGTCCGGCAGAAAACGGCAGAGCTGAACAAGTCTGTGTACATAGAAGCGGCCAGGGCTTTGGGA
Organism: Bacillus sp. SRL543; assembly: GCF_984799205.1. Classification (NCBI taxonomy): domain Bacteria; kingdom Bacillati; phylum Bacillota; class Bacilli; order Caryophanales; family Bacillaceae; genus Bacillus; species Bacillus sp. SRL543. Next base: position 3,186,876 of record NZ_OZ481794.1, on the reverse strand, counting down.
GCAGGGAGGCACAGGCTGATCTGGAAACATATTTTCCCTCAGCTTAAGGAAACATTCCTTGTCATGTTCATTCTTGAAATTGTCTATGTGATTACAATCATGGGGCAGCTTGGTTTGCTGGAGATATTTGTCGGAGGTACAAGGGTCACCTATGATCCGCTGCTATTCCACTCTATAACGAAAGAGCTGGCAGGACTGGTCGGCCAGGCGAGGGGAAATATTTATGGGAACCTTCATATTTTAATGGTGCCCCTTACGGTCTTATTGATTACGACCATTTCTTTCAGCCTGCTCGCCAATGGCATGAAGAACCGCTTTCAGTCCAATTATCAAAGGACACCTTGGATCAAAACCGGACAGGAGCCTAAACTGAAGCCAGTAAGAAAAAATTACGGCCCCGGTAAAGCAAACAGGTTTCTGTCACCTGAGCCGCTGGCGCTTCTGATCCTTGTGATCATGTTTATAGGTGCCGGCACCTATGTGTATGCAACAAAAGATAATGACATAGGGGTAAAAAATTTCAGCCAGGCTGAATATGACTTGAGCATTAAGATGAACAAGCAAGGAGAATTCTCATCAGAGGCTGAAATTGAAGTGAAAAATAAATCAGAGGACGAATGGGAAAAGCTGGTGTTCTATTTTATCCCGAATGTATTCCAGGAAGGGCATACTTTCAAATCAGTAAAAGGAAATGCCTCCGTCTCTATGAAGTCAATTGAGGTGGACGGGAAGGAAGCAAACTATGAATTGAAGGGCGATACCTTGACAGTCCTGCTATCAGAAAAGCTGGGAGAAGGCGATAAAGGCAGAGTCAAGATAAACTATGAATTCACCCTTCCTGAAAAAGGGAACCGTTTTTCAAAAGTGGAGGAAAATTATTATCTTGCACAATGGTATCCGATGCTGGCAACCTTCCGTGAGCATAAATGGAATAAGGAAGACTATTCAGAAGGACTGGAAACCTATCATACCGATTTTTCAGATTATAAGGTTTCCTATGATATACCTAAAGGCTATACGATTGCTTCGACAGCAGATGAAGACCCGCCAGCTTCTGAATCCAAAGGGACATTGAAGGCCCAAAAAGCCAGGGACTTTTTCATCAGTATTCTTAAAGATACAAGCATGTATGAAGCTGAAGCAGAGGATGGTGTGAAGGTAAGGCTGTTTACGAAGGATGATCATAATAAAGAACCTGAACAGTCGCTCGAGCTTGCCAAAAAAGCACTGTCTTTCTATCAGGATAAAGTTGGTGAATATCCGCATAAGACGCTCGATATCGTCCTTGATGAAGGCCAGTTCATGGAGTATCCGGGCATTGTCACGATCAATCCGTATATAGAGGACGCCTACTTTTACCAGGTATCCATCGTTCATGAGATCGCCCATCAGTATTTTTATGGAACCGTTTCAAATGACCCTTATTACGAAGCCTGGGTGGATGAGGGGATCACTGAGTTTGCCACTAGCATGTATTTCTATGCTGGAGAAGACCAGGGGGAAATGCGGGCATTTTCTCTTCCATTTAACCGCATGAAGAGCATTGAAGAGGAAAATGTCAAAAGGCAGCATTCAAATGTGCCTCTGGATGAAGTGGCGCATAACGGGTATGTTTACGGCCAGCCGGCTGTAAAGATGCTTGAACTGGTCAATAACCGGTACATGGTCAAAGGCAATGATCCGCGCACTGTCGGAATGGACTTCCTCTCAGCATATTATGAAAAATTTAAATATAAAGAAGTGAATTCCGAAATGTTTGCCGATTTTGCTGCAGATTACTTCCTTGTGCCGAAAGGCTATTTTACAGATTGGCTGATGCTCGAATAACACTTGAAAAACAGTTGCAAAAAAGCTCCCTTGACATAGTTCAAGGGAGCTTTTTCAGCTTGTAAAGAGGAAGCCGTGCTCTCCCGGGCAGGGGAGTTTCTCAAACGGCGTCAATTGTTTTCATCAATGATGATTTTCTTGCCTGACTGCTTGGGAATCCGGATGATCAGCAGACCATCCTGGTAAGAAGCTCTTACCTTTTTTTCATTGATAGGCTGCGGAAGCGGGATGGTCCTGGATGATTGCTGCACCGTCTGCTTCCGGCTGAAAGCCCTGTGTTTATCATCCTCCTGGATGACGGTTTCAGCCTGGCTGACTGAAACGGTTATATAATTATCCAGTACATCAATATGGATCTGCTCCCTTTTTATTCCGGGCAGCTCTGCTGTAATATGATGTTCTTTATCGGTTTCGGAAACCCGGACAGAAAAGGAATTCTGCGGAAACGGGGTCTTAAAGAAATCATCAATGCTCTGCAAGAATCCTTTGACGGGTTTCTCCTGAAAGAATGTGTTCATAGATTTCATGATATCGCTGAATGGCTCATTTTTCTCTTTCTTTTTTGGGCCATCAGGCAGCTGTGAAGACATTCATGCATCTCCTCCCAAAACAGAATCTTGGGTTATGATATGCAAACGGCGCCCGATTGGTCCCTGGAAAAAGGGCTTCTCCGTTCTTCTTACAAGATAAGAAGGTATACTTTTTTAACTTCGATTACTGTCTAGCTGCAGCGCCTGCCCGCTCGAGGTCACAAGCCAGTCCTGCCCAAAAGGCATAGAACGCCTTTCGGCAGGATCGTCTTGAGGCCCCCAGGAAGCTGGTCATGCAGACGTTGCCACAGGACGTGGCGTTCTTAGTCTGCGTTCCTTAATGGTGAGCAAGGCGCTTCCGCTTTTCTTACAGATATCTTATTTTTCTCGCAAAAATATGCTTGATCCCCTGGGAAAGGAGATTGAAGGTGAAAATGGAAAAGGTCATAAACAAGGCTGCAAAGAATGGAATCCAGATAGGGCCGCGGACGTCAATGAACGCGTCCTGAAGAAGCATCGGCCAGGAAATGGATGTATTGACAAACTCCCACATTCCTGTCGGCATTTGGACGAACTGCTGTGAAATGAAAATGCCGACGAAGCCGAGCTGGCCCAGGAGGAACATCACTTTCCCCAGATCGGAGATCATATACACCAGGATTTTTCCATACAGAAATGGCATGTAATATCGTTTGAACATGGCAAAAGGTGCGGTTCCTGCTGCTATTCCCCCTGAGATGAACTCTTTTGATGAAACTTCATCGAACTCAAGCTTGATCATATCTGCAGCCCTGGCAGCTTCAGAAAGGGCTATTACCAGAATCAGCCAGAAAGGCCTGTCTTTGGCAAACAATAAAGGCGGCAGATTAACGACCAAAATGACAATAATGATGGTCGGTATATAAGATAGGAACCCATTCAGCCATCTCAGGACAGAATCGGCCGCAAACACCTTTCTGTGCGCAAGGAACGCAAAGGGTATCGCCAATGCATATCTGAGGGCCGTAATGACTATCACAAGGAGAAGGGTCTCCCTGGCACCCAGTACTATGATGCTGAGCAGGTCCCTGCCTTTTTTGTCCGTTCCGAGCGGGAAGTCCTCATTAGGCCCATAGGGCGGGATGACAGGCTTGCGGTTTTCATCCATGATATAGGTGACCGTAGACAGTTCCCGGTCAATAAAAGGCAGGATCGGGCCAATAAATGCTATAAAGGCGAGAATGCCAAGACAAATCAGGCTTATGAGAAATACGCTGTATTTTTTCCATTCAAATTTTCTTTTCATATCAATTCACTTCCCTTGACCTTTTAGGAATTAGAAGGTATTTAGCAGATTGAGAGGCGACGATGGTTAAAAACATGAGCATCAGGAATGGGAGCATCAGCGAAAAAGAAGACACATCATTATAATTCAGGATGCTTCTAAGCAGATTGTTCCCGGCGCCTTCGTAACCAGATAACTTCTCCACGATCGGCAGGCTTGATAATATGTACAGCATGATGAACTGTGCCTGATTGAGAAGAGTTCCGGCACAGTTAAAAAGGATATGCAGATAAATCCTTTTCTTTCCCAGCCCTTTTGAGTAGGCTGTGCGGATATAATCTTCCCCGCTTTCTTTGTCCATCGCCGCTGCAGTGAAATTGACCATATGAATGAAAGGGAAAAGTGTCAGCGAGATCATCGGGAGCAGAAAACTGTACCAATGTTCATGGCCGTAAAGCGTGATCTGCGGAAATCCCCATTGAATCAGTTTGATCAATATATACTGCATGCTGATATAAAGAAAAAAATCCGGAACCGATGAAAACATCCAGGATAAAGCTTCCTGAATTTTGCCGCGCATGCGCAGGCGAAGTGAAAACTTTGCGATTCCGGCCAGTATTCCGGCTGCCATGCTGATAAAGAAAGCAGGAAGGATGATTTCCAGGCTTCTCTTCATATAAAGGATGGTTTCTTCGGATACTTTCCTTCCGGTCCGGCTCTCGCCAAATCCGTTTTCCTTCTGGATGAATTGAAAGAAAGATTCAATTTTATTTTTGTACGCCTCTGCACTGAAAGGATATTCCATCTCAATGTGAAATGCGGAAGGCTGATGGATGACGGGTTCTCTTGGCAGCAGCAGAATCAACAGAAAGCTCGCCAGCACAAGGAGAAAGATGAACAGCTTTTTAAGTAACACCATAAAACGATTGACCCCCATTCTTCTATATATCTGTTAAAATAGGTTATCTGCAGCTAAAAGAACCGCAGGAAAAAATATATCTGAATTGTCGCAAATTTTATACCAACAGTCAATTTGTTTTTGGAAAAATATGATAATTGATAAAGTTGAATGTTCAAATTTATCCCCATAAAAATCCAGCAGCAAAACAAGAGAAATTTCTTTTTGAACGAACGTTTATTCGGTAGAATGAGTGTATGAGGTGAAAGAAATGAAGCTCAGGAAAAATCTCCAGGAGATATTGAAAGACTTAAAAGTGACCGAAGAATTCAAGGACAATATTGTCCATTGGCATACAATTGAAGAAAAAGAGGCAAAAACAGAGGATTTGCCGGAGGATATACATCCGTCCTTGAGACATGCTTTGGAAAGGCGGGGCATCAGCCGTCTTTATACACACCAGAAATCTGCCTATGCTGCCGCTTCTGAAGGAAAAAGCCTTGTGGCTGTCACTCCCACTGCATCAGGGAAAACATTATGCTATAATCTCCCCGTCCTGCAGACGGCCGTCAGCGACCCGAAGGCAAGGGCATTGTATATATTCCCGACCAAAGCACTGGCCCAGGACCAGAAGAGTGAAATAAATGAATTGATCCAGGAAGCTGAGCTCCCTGTCAACAGCTACACGTATGATGGTGACACTCCGGCAAATATAAGGGAAAAAGTAAGGAAAGCGGGCCATGTTGTCATAACAAATCCTGATATGCTGCATTCAGCGATCCTTCCCCATCACACCAAATGGGTTTCTCTTTTTGAAAATCTTAAGTACGTTGTTATTGATGAGGTTCATATATACAGAGGCGTATTCGGCAGCCATGTGGCGAACGTAATCCGCCGGCTCAGGCGCATCTGCCGGTTCTATGGAAGCGACCCGCTCTTCATCTGCACATCCGCTACCATTGCCAATCCGCTTGAGCTTGCTGAAAACCTGACAGAAAAGAAAATGGAGCTGATAGACAATAATGGAGCGCCGAGCGGAAGGAAGCACTTCCTCTTCTATAACCCGCCAATCGTCAATAAGCCGATGAATATACGGCGCAGTGCTACTCTTGAAGCAAGAAAGCTTGCAGGGAGACTGCTGAAAAACCGAATCCAGACGATCGTATTTGCCAGGAGCCGGGTAAGAGTAGAAATCCTCCTCACCTACCTCCAGGAGCTGGTCAAGCATCAGCTGGGGCCGAAAGCAATCAGAGGCTATCGCGGAGGCTATCTGCCGACAGAGAGAAGAGCGATCGAAAAAGGATTGAGAGCGGGCGAAATATACGGCGTCGTCAGCACAAATGCCCTGGAGCTCGGCGTCGATATCGGCCAGCTGCAGGTATGCATCATGACGGGTTATCCGGGATCGATTGCAAGCTCCTGGCAGCAGGCGGGACGGGCAGGGCGGAGGCATGGAGAGTCTCTTGTCATCCTTGTTGCAAGCTCCAGCCCCCTCGACCAGTACGTCATTCAGAACCCGGACTACTTTTTCAATAAAAGCCCTGAAACGGCCAGGATCAATCCTGATAATCTCATCATTTTAATCGATCATATGAAGTGTGCCGCCTATGAGCTGCCCTTCAAATATGGAGAGAAATTCGGAACTGCCGATACGGAGGAACTTCTTGAGTATCTTACAGAAGAAAGGGTGCTGTTCCAAAATGGGGATAAATGGCATTGGATGAACGATTCTTTTCCTGCCCATAATATCAGCCTCCGTTCCGCATCACAGGAAAATGTCATCATCATTGACCAGTCCGATATTGCAAACGTGAAGGTGATAGGGGAAATGGACCGTTTCTCTGCGATGACACTTCTTCATGATGAAGCCATTTACCTTCATCAGGGCACACAGTTCCAAGTTGAGTATCTTGATTGGGATGAAAAGAAAGCGTATGTGAGGGAGGTTGATGTGGATTATTTCACAGATGCCAATCTTGCCGTTGAGCTGAAAGTGCTTGAAGAAGATAAAAACAGGTCACGCGGTGAAATGGAAATCGGTTATGGCGATGTGAGCGTGCTGGCCATGGCAACGATATTCAAGAAGATCAAGTTTGAAACACATGAAAACATTGGTTCCGGGCCCATCCACCTGCCTCAGGAAGAGCTGCATACAAGCTCGGCGTGGATATCCATCGGCAAGGAGCAGATCCAATTTGATGAGGACCGGATTGAAGAAGGTTTGATCGGAACCGCCCATGCACTCAAACATATTGCCCCGCTGTTTGTCATGTGCGATCCGCAGGATATTTTCGTCGTACCGCAGGTAAAGGCTGCGCATAATGAGAAGCCGACCATCTTCTTTTATGACCGCTACCCGGGAGGCATAGGTCTTAGCGAAAAGCTCTATGATGGGATTGAAACGGTCATACAGAAGGCTGAAGGCATGGTAGCAGGCTGTTCCTGTGAGAACGGCTGCCCATCGTGCATTGGCACTGATTCAGCTATGAATACGGCTAAAAGCGATGTTCTGAGGCTTTTGGCTTTATTCAGAAGAACAGCTATGGAGGGGGAGCGGTATGAGCCTCAAAAATAAGCTGAACCGATTGAAGCCCCATCTTTCAAAAGAACAGGGGAGTGAACCGGCTAAGCCTGCAGGGGCAACAGAAGCCACAAAGGATTTTATGCTGCATGACCTCTGGAAGGAAAACGGGGTTTCTCCATTTTATTTTGAAGACAGCTTCTGCCTTGTCAGGGAAAAGGAATATCCACTTGACTATAAGCATGGGAATTACCGGTTCTCCGAATTTGCGGCGGCTGTAAATGCATGGAACAGCAGGGATGTATCACATCCGCTTTCTTCCGCCGGGCATCTGCCTGAGGAACTGTTTTTCTTCGATACGGAAACAACAGGTCTTGGCGGCGGCACAGGCAACACTATTTTCCTGCTGGGGCATGCCAGTGTAACGCCTGATGGTGTGAAGCTCAAACAGCATATCCTTCCCCATCCCGGTGCAGAGGTGCCGCTGTATAAGAGCTTCCTGGACAGTGTGGACTTTACCACCATGGTTACCTATAATGGCAAAGCTTTTGACTGGCCGCAGGTAAAGACAAGGCATACCCTTATAAGGGAACAGGTGCCGAAGCTCCCGCCTTTCGGGCACTTCGATCTTTATCACGCATCCCGAAGGATCTGGAAGCACAGGCTGGAAAGGCTGAAGCTTTCCATCGTCGAGAAGGAGGTGCTTGGCATTGAGCGGAAAGATGATATACCAGGCTTCCTTGCGCCAATGATTTATTTTGATTTTGTCCAGACGAAGAACCCCGAAGGCATGCTCGGCATCCTGAAGCATAATGAAATTGATATCCTTTCGCTCATTACGCTTTACACACATCTTTCCTATCAGCTCCTGGGGCTGGACAGCAGACAGACCGCTGCAGAAACCTATGAAGTAGGGCGGTGGTTTTCTTCTCTCGGCAACACTTCTTCTGCAAAAGCAGCCTTTGTACAGGCAGGACAGGCAGGCAGTGAAGAGTCAGTAAAAGCCAGGAATGCACTTGCATTTGAGCACAAAAAACTGAAGGACTGGGAACAAGCGGCTGCTCTTTGGCAGGAATGCGCCAATTCGGGGGAAGATCCCAGGATTGCGGCTGAATCATCCATTGAACTGGCAAAATACTATGAGCATCGCAGCAAAGACCTTGGGCGGGCAGTCCATTATGCTGAAAAAGCGCGAGAGGCGCTGGCAGCCGTTCCTGCACCAAGTACTTCTGATAGGCTTAAGCCTGAAACAGATAAACGGATCCGGAGGCTGTATGCTAAGCTGGAAAAAGAACAGCCAGAGAATAAGGGCCGCTTCAGCCGGTAAAAAACGCAGCATCAGGAACATCCCCTGGCTGCGCTTTTTTGTTGCTGTAGTCATGTGCGGGCCAGCTTTTGAAGAATCCGATTACCGGCCAACCTGTTCATTGCTGCCTACCTTTATTGGATTGCTTTTATCTCTGTAACAAAACTTTAATATTTCTACGTGCAAAAACCATTATTTATTAGTTGTCTGTACATCATGGAAGCTGTAAAATTGTATGTTGTATGCTGCATACAGTGAATAAAAAGAGTGAGGCTGGTTTGGATGTATAAAGCAATATTGTTCCTGTTTTTTGTTGTCATCTGTCTGACTGTCATTATCTTTTCAAGCATGAAGGACAGTTTTTATGTTATGCTGTAGCGAAAAAATCCCGGAAAATGCATGAAATTAGGTGTTTTCATTAGTACAAGATTACCCCTTTCATCATAACTTGTTAGTGTAAATATAACAGAATGAAGGGAGATCTTAATATGCATTGCGGACCAAGACCGAATATTTGCCCGGCAGTTGTGCATCCGACAAAATGCTGTGTAAATCATACTTTCCAGAATAATGTGGTGCCTCATATCCATCCTACACACACTACGACAGTCAACCACATTAATTTTCAGCATCAGCATTATTTCCCACAAACACAATCAGTTGTGAATGAAGTGACAAATCAACAGTTTGTCGCAGGCCCTGGACCAGCTCCAGGCTTTGGAGGCCCAGGTTTCGGAGGCCCGGGAGCAGGCGGCTTCGGCGGACCTGGCTTCGGAGGCCCAGGATTTGGCGGCCCAGGCTTCGGCAGATAATTAACAGCCCCATCAGGGCAGACTATCAAGGCAGGGGCTTGCGAACAGGCCCCTGCTCCTTTTTTTACCCTTCTTTATACGGGTATTTTTTACAACATAGAAAGGAGAGGCCTCTATTATGAAAACAGCGGTTATCTCAGGCTATAAGCCACACGAATTGGGGATATTTAAACGAAATGACCCTGCCGCAGCCTTCATAAAGGCAGCATTCAGGAAAAGCCTGCTCAGTATGCTGGATGAGGGGCTCGAATGGGTGATCATAAGCGGACAGCCCGGCGCAGAGCTTTGGGCGGCCGAAGAGGTTTTCCAGCTTCAGCTTGAAGAGCACCCTGAGTTAAAACTGGCAGTGATCACTCCTTTCCTCGATCAGGAGCAGAATTGGAGCGACAGCAATAAAGAATGGTACGAATCAGTCCTTGCCCAGGCTGATTTCGTTGACTCGGTGACGAGGAAGCCTTATGAAAAGCCATGGCAGTTCAGGCTGAAAAATCAATTTCTTATCGAAAAAAGCGATGTGCTCCTTCTGTTTTATGATACGGAACAGGAGGGAACGCCAAAGTTCATCTATGAAACAGCCAAAAGCTATCAGGAAAAGAATCCATATGAAATCAGGATGATTTCTTTTTATGATCTTCAGCTGATCGTCGAAGAAGAACAGATGAAGAATCAGGATTTTTAATTTAGTTCCAAAGATAAATTGACAAAAGTACATATTTTTGAAAAAATATATTAAGATTATTCAGCGATAGACTGAGGTGAATGTGATGCTATCCGATAAAGTTAAGTTAACAGCAAAAGACATTTTGGAAAAAGAATTCAAGGCTGGGATGAGGGGATACAAGCCTGAAGACGTCGATAAGTTCCTGGATCTGATCATCAAGGATTATGAAACCTTCCACCAGGAAATCGAAGATCTGCAGCAGGAAAACCTTCGCCTGAAGAAACAGCTTGATGAAGCCTCAAGAAGGCCTGCAAGCACCCAGACTGCCGGAACAACGAACTTTGATATATTAAAGCGCCTTTCTAATCTGGAAAAGCACGTTTTTGGCAGCAAACTGTATGAATGACAGCTTTTAACTGATTTTCCTTTTTAAAACCATTGCTATTGGAAGCCAGATTGAATATAATATCATTTGTAGCATTAATAACGTTCGGGTAATCGCTGCGGCAGCTTGCTGCTGCAGAGGAAAGTCCATGCTCGCACGGACTGAGATGTCCGTAGTGTTCGTGCCTGGCGAAGTCATAAGCCAGGGCAGCCGGGCGATTGCGCGGCTGACGGCAGGGAAAATGCCTAAGTCCTTCGGGATATGGCATGAATACCTTGAAAGTGCCACAGTGACGGAGCCTTCCTGGAAATGGGAAGGGTGGAACGAGGTAAACCCCGCGAGCGAGAAACCCAAATAATGGTAGGGGCACTTTCTCTGAGGAAATGAACAAGGAGAAGGACAGATGTTTCACATCTGTAGATAGATGATTGCCGCCTTAGTACGAGACGCAGGTCGATTGCAGTACAAAGGAACAAAACATGGCTTACAGAACGTTATTAGTGAGATGATTTTTGAAATGGTAAAGCTCTCCTTTTGCAGGAGGGCTTTTTTATTACATACTATATTGCCATCACACAAGACAACACTTGCACGCAGAAACTTCTTCAGGCTATTATGGATGAAGTGGACCGCCGGCCGGCAATAATTAAGGGAAGAGCTATTGGAAAGGATGTCTTACATGGGAAAGTATCAGATAATCGCAACAGCGGCAATGGGGCTTGAAGCACTTGTTGCGAAGGAAGTGCGCGCACTTGGCTATGAATGCCAGGTGGAAAACGGAAGAGTTGAATACACAGGGGATGAGACAGCTATAGCAAGAAGCAACTTATGGCTGAGAACGGCAGACCGGATCAAAATCAAAATCGGCGAATTTAAAGCCTATACGTTCGATGAGCTGTTTGAAAAAACAAAAAGCCTGCCATGGGACCAGTATATTGCAGAAGATGCTGAGTTCCCGGTAATCGGCAAGTCTGTCAAATCAAAGCTGTTCAGTGTTTCCGACTGCCAGGCAATCGTCAAAAAGGCGATTGTTGAAAAGCTGAGGATAAAATATAAGAAAACAGGCTGGTTTGAAGAAACAGGCCCATTATGCCGCATAGAAATCTCTATGCTGAAAGATACAGCAACCCTGACTCTGGATGCCAGCGGAAGCGGTCTCCATAAACGTGGATACCGGGCAGGACAGGGGGAAGCGCCGCTGAAGGAAACGCTGGCTGCTGCGCTCGTGCAGCTGACGAACTGGACACCGGACAAGCCGTTCGTGGACCCTTTCTGCGGGTCCGGGACCATTCCGATCGAGGCGGCATTGATCGGGCAGAATATCGCTCCAGGCTTCAACCGGGAATTCACCTCCGAAAAGTGGGGCTGGATGCCGGAAAAAGTGTGGGATGATGCGAGGGATGAGGCGGAAGATCTGGCTGACTATGATCAGCCATTAGATATAACCGGATCGGATATAGACCACAGGATGGTGAAGATTTCCCAGGAAAATGCTTTTGAAGCCGGGCTTGGTGACATGATCCAATTCAAGCAGATGCAGGTCCGGGACTTTACCGCCAATAAAGAGTATGGCGTGATTGTCGGCAACCCTCCATATGGCGAGAGGCTTGGGGAAAAAGGGGCTGTACAGAAAATGTACCGTGAAATGGGAGAGGCCCTCTCAGGACTTGATACATGGTCCATCTATATACTCACTTCCGATGAAGACTTTGAACAGCACTTCGGGCGCCAGGCAACGAAGAAAAGGAAGCTGTTCAACGGATTCATCCGGACAGACCTCTATCAGTACTGGGGCAAGCGCCCGCCAAGAGAAAACAGGCAGAAAGAGGAATAAAGGGTTCTCTTTTGGAATAAACTAGCAATACTCTATCGGTTATGGAATAGATAGGCTAGTTTTATTCACAGGAGGAGAGCCAATGGATTACAGGACTCTTGATTTTAATAGAATTTCTCAGGCGCTTGATTACTCGATGGAAATGCTGGTAAAAGAAACGCCTGCCGATCAGGCTCTGGATGAACTGAAAAGCGCCCAGCATGAGCTCCGGCAGGCTCTGTCCTTTTCCCTTTCCGGAAGGCAGCAGTAAACCCTGCCTGATGTTCGGCAATCAGCTGGCCCGATGCTGGCCTCCTCGAAAGGAGCGCCAGTTTTTTGCTGTTCAGGATAATAAATTGTACAGTCTTCTAACTTTATCCAGGTCCTGATCCGTGCCCGGAGCTGCTCCCGGCCCCTTGAGCTTGACTAGTTGGGAAAATAGTATAAAATGATTCTTGGCCTCCTGGTTTACAGGCCGTTGATGCTGCAGAAAGCAGCTTGGATACTTGAATGGATGGCCGTGCTGTCACGGCTGTAAATAATATTGAAAATTACCGCCTCAGCCAGGCGGTTATACTATTTTATGCTGAAAAATCGCAGGAACTGCTGCATGTGCAGGAGTTCTTCCGCAATAGGCGGACCAGGCACACAGGCCGCAGTCCGGTCCCGGCATACTGCAAAAGATACAGGAAGCCCCCGGGACGCTTCTGGATATAGGAGGATTACATGCAAAACCAATTGCCCTTTGCCGTAGCAAAAACAGAATCATTTTTTGAGAAGCTTGGCGACTGGATCGGGGATGTTTTTTATGATCTGCTCCCTGAAGCCGGTTTTGAATTGAGAGACGAACAAATCTATATGGCTTTCCAGCTGGAAAATGCCTTCAAGGAGAAGAAGACGATCTTTGCTGAAGCAGGTGTCGGGACAGGAAAAACGCTTGTCTATCTCCTGTATTCCATCTGCTATGCGAGGTATACGAATAAGCCGGCTATCATTGCCTGTGCCGATGAAACCCTCATTGAGCAGCTTGTTAAAAAAGAAGGGGATATTGCCAAGCTGGAAAAGGCGCTTGGATTGAATATTGATGTACGCCTGGCTAAGTCAAGGGATCAATATCTCTGTTTGAACAAGCTGGACAAGGCTGTCGCGGAACAGGATCATGACGGATATGGAAACATCTATGACCAGCTCCCGTCCTTTACCCACAGCGGCGGATCCTTGCAGAATTTCGAAAGATACGGAGACAGGAAGGATTATCCTGAGCTGACAGACAGCGAATGGACCGGTGTGTCATGGGATTCTCTTCAGGATTGCTTTACATGCGAGAAAAGGCACCGGTGCGGACAGACACTCCACAGGGATTATTACCGGAACAGCCGGGACCTGATCATATGCTCGCATGACTTCTATATGGAGCATATCTGGACAAAAGAATCCCGAAAAAGAGAAGGCCAGCTGCCGCTGCTTCCTGAATCCTGCACAGTCGTGTTCGATGAAGGCCATCTGCTTGAGTATGCCAGCCAGAAAGCATTGACATACAGGCTGACCGAGCAGATCCTTGAATCGCTGCTTACCCGCCTTATGGCTAATGATGTCAGGGAAAAAACACTGAATCTGATTGAAGACACCATTGTCCAGAATGAGACTTTCTTCCATGCCCTTTCAAGCGCCGCCGGAATCCGGACGGACTCAGAGAAACAGCAGATTGCCAAAGGGCCGGCTGTCCTGAAAGAAGGAAAGCTCCTGCTTGAAATGATCGGCATGCTGGAAGAAGAGCTTGTATTCGAAAGCGAAATGTATGTCATAAATGAATATGATCTGAAGGTCGTTGAAGAATATCTTGAGCAAATTTCATTCTCGCTCTCCCTGTTTATTAAAGATAAAGGGGGGATCAATTGGTTTGAAGATCATAATGGAGAACGGACACTTGTCATCATGCCAAGAATGGTAGAGGAAATCATGAGGGATGAAGTGTTTTCACAAAAGAAGCCCTTTATCTTCTCTTCCGCCACTTTATCGGAAAAAGGCTCATTCGACTATATGGCCTCAAGCCTGGGCATTGACGACTATTTATCTTTCACTGTTGCTTCGCCTTTCAGCTATGATGAAAAAATGGCCATTCATATGCCAAAATACAGCAAAGAAGATATGGACGGCAAAATGGAATATACCATGGAGCAGCTGAAGATATCTGGAGGCAGAGGCCTTGTGCTCTTTACTGATCAGCGGGAGCTGAACCTTTTTAAAGACTATGCACAGGGCAGGGCGGAATTTCCTGTTTATTTTGAAGGCGAGGCCGAAATCAGTACGCTCGTATCGAAATTCCAGAACGAAGAAGAAGCTGTCCTTTGCTCTACAAATCTCTGGGAGGGACTGGATATTCCGGGCAGATCACTCGAAAATGTAATCATTTTCTCACTCCCGTTCCCTCCGCATGATCCAGTGTTTGATGCCAAGCGTGAAAGCGCAGAAGATTCATTCCGGGAAATCGACATGCCATACATGCTCCTCAGGCTCCGCCAGGGAATCGGCAGGCTTATCAGGAGTCATGATGACAGAGGAACAGTGCACATCCTGACCAGCAGAGAAGAAGATGTTTCTGTGCTTGAGTCTGTTGAAGCTGTACTGCCAGTCACACCTGTGAAATAATGTTTTGATTGCCCCCCCTGGCAGAGGGAGGGGCTTTTTTGCATGCATGGGAGGGGATGGCAGCAATCTTACTTCAGCCTTCTTCACTGCATTCAAAGCAGATCGTTTTCTTTTCTTCCGTTATGATTCCGTTGAAAAATCCGTCCAGGCAATAAATTGTTTTCCCGCATTGTATGCAGGTTCCGGCAGGTTCCCTCATCATTCTTCCTCCTGTTTTAGGTGATTTGTAGTTCTATTCTAGCGTTTTATTCAGAAAAATGTGATAAAATATATTTTGCAAATGATTTTTAGGGGGATGCCAGCATGAATGAAGCATTGAAAAAAACTGAAAAACACTTTCTTGATTTTGTAAAAAAGATGGGCGCATATAATGAGGCGCTGTCATTAATATACTGGGATCTTCGGACAGGCGCTCCCAAGAAGGGTGTAGACCAGCGGACTGAAGTAATTGGCATGCTGTCTTCCGAAGTGTTCAAGATGTCCACTTCCGAGGAAATGGCTGCATACATAGCAAAGCTTTCAGGAGAAGAAGCGGCTGCATCACTTGATGCAATTACCGTGAAGGTACTTGAAGAAAGCAAGAAAGAATATGACCGGAATAAGAAAATTCCGGCTGAGGAGTATAAGGAATACGTCATCCTGCAGTCAAAGGCAGAAAGTGTGTGGGAAGAGGCAAAAGACAAATCGGATTTCACCCTTTTCCAGCCGTATCTGGAAAAGCTTGTTGAAGCCAATAAGCGCTTTATCCAGTATTGGGGCTATGAAGGCAATAAATACAACACACTCCTGGATATGTATGAACCAGGCGTGACAGTCGATGTGCTGGATAAAGTCTTTGGCGAGCTCAGGAGCAAAATTGTGCCCCTCGTCCAGAGCATATCCGAATCAGATTCAAAGCCGGATACCAGCTTTTTATATGAACATTTCCCGAAGGAGAAGCAGCGTGATTTCAGCCTGGAAATCCTGAAGCAGATGGGCTATGACTTCGATGCAGGAAGGCTTGATGAAACGGTACATCCTTTTGCAACCGGATTGAATCCCGGGGATGTCAGAGTGACAACGAAGTATGACGAAAAGGACTTCCGCACAGCCGTATTCGGTACGGTCCATGAAGGCGGCCATGCACTGTATGAACAGAATATTTCCAAAGACCTGATAGGCACTCCGCTGTGCACCGGGACATCAATGGGAATCCATGAATCACAGTCACTCTTTTATGAGAATTTTGTGGGGCGCAGTGAATCATTCTGGAAGAAAAATTACGGACTGCTCAAGCAGTATGCCAATGGCCAGTTTGATGGGGTGGAGCTGGAAGATTTTTACCGTGCCATCAATGAGTCAAAACCGTCGCTGATCAGGATAGAAGCAGATGAACTGACCTATCCGCTTCATGTGATTGTCCGCTACGAAATTGAAAAAGGGCTGTTCAATGATGAAATTGAAGTAAAGGACCTTCCGGAAATCTGGAACAGCAAATACGAAGAATATCTGGGAGTGAGGCCGTCAAATGATGCTGAAGGAGTTCTTCAGGATGTCCATTGGGCAGGGGGCAGCTTTGGTTATTTCCCTTCGTATGCCCTCGGGTATATGTACGCGGCACAGCTGAAGCAGGCGATGCTGAAGGATCTTCCTGATTACGACCAGCTCCTGGAAAAGGGTGATCTTGCCCCAATCAAGGAATGGTTCACGAAAAACGTCCACCAGTACGGCAAGCTGAAAAAGCCGCTTGAGATTCTTGAAGATGTTACAGGAGAAGGACTGAATGCCAGCTGCCTGTCTGATTATCTTTATGAGAAATACGGGAAGGTCTACCGTTTAAAAGAGTCCTCCCGTTAATTTGAAAAAATGAAGAAAGGGAAAAAGAGCGGGATGCAGTCGCTCTTTTTCTGCAGGGTGAGGCAATGAAGAAGCTGATGCCATATTTTGCAATCTCTGCCGGTGCTTCTTTATGGGGACTGATTGCCTATTTTATCAGGGGCCTGTCCGGGTTTGGCTTTTCTTCTATGGAAATAGTCGGGATCCGGGCAGTAACTGCCGCTGCGGCTTTGCTGCTGATAGGGCTTTTTCTGGGCCCTGGCCGGCTGTCTCTGAAAAAGCCTTCTGATATTGGCCTGTTTGCCGGTACCGGGATCTGCAGCATCGTATTTTTCAATTGGTGCTATTTTACCAGCATTCATTTGATGGATATTTCGATTGCAGTCATACTGCTGTATACTTCTCCTGCATTTGTTGCAGTTTTGTCCTATATTTTCCTCAAAGAGAAAATAACCGGGCGGAAAATCATTGCCGTTTGCGGGACTGTTGCCGGCTGCATCCTGATTGCAGGGGTGGGGGGCGGTGCCGGTTTGAGTGTGATTGGAGTGGTTATTGGACTGGGAGCGGGTCTTGGCTATGCGCTTTACAGCATATTTGGAAAGTTTGCGCTTCAAAAGTATGAGCCGTTTACTGTCACGCTTTATACCTTCCTGACTGCCTCTGCTGTCCTGCTGCCGATTACCAGGCTATGGGAAAAAGCTTCTCTGTTTTTAAAGCCGGAGGTCCTGTTCCTGGGCCTTGGCCTCGGCCTGCTGCCGACCGTGCTTGCCTACTTTCTTTACACCTGGGGTTTAGAGAAGACAGAAAGCAGCAAAGCAGCGGTCATTGCTGCAATTGAGCCTGTCGTCGCCATCCTCCTGGGTGTTGTTTTATATTCGGAATCTCTGGGATTACTGCAGCTGTCCGGCTCTATGATAATTATACTGTGTGTCATCCTCATGAACCTCCCGGGCCGAAAGGCGAGAACAGGCCTTGGGGCCGGCAATAGTGCATAAGAAAACACTCCAGCTGCTGCTGGGGTGTTTTCTTTCGGTCTGGAATTTTTTTGGATTGTTTTATGCTTGAGGCCCACAGGATGTGGGTCATGCAGGCGTTGCCACAGGACGTGGCGTTTTTAGACTACGTTCCTTAATCTGTTCAAGCCGCCTCCGCTTTTCTTTATTGTCCAGCTCCGGGCGCTAGCCCCTCGAGTCATAAGCCACTTCAGGATTGAAGGCAAAGAACGCCTTCTATCCTGAAGCGTCTTATGCTTGTCGGGGCTGAGCAAGCGCCCTCCGCTTTTCTTTTTGTCCAGCTCCGGCTCCTAGGTGCTCGAGTCATAAGCCAATCAGGCCAGAAGGTTAAAGAACAACCTTCCGTCCTGCTTGTCTTATGCTTGTCGCACCTGAACAGTCGCCTCCGCTTTTCTTACCACAGTTTATACCCCTTAGATCCAGGCGGTGCGTTTTGGATTAGGTCGATGAATGGGATGGTGTAGGCGAACAGGATTAGAGCAGCGGTGATGCCGATCCAGAGCTTCCAATTTTCAAAGACAAGAGGCGTTTTTTCGGCATTTTCCGCTGTTTCGCCTACCGGGAATTCTTCAGAGCCTTTAGGGGCCATGAAGGCTAGATTTACAAAGATATAGAGCATCAGGATGATAGCAAGGAACAGGATGGATCCCCCGATCGCCTGTGCGACCTGATAGGGTATCCATTCGGCTGCCTGTGCCGCACCGCCGTATTCAGAAAAGGAAGAGCGGCGCGGGGCTCCCAATAATCCTGCAGCATGCATGGCCCCGGACATGAACGTCATGCCGATTGCCCAAAGCAAGCCTTGTGTAATGGCGAGGCGATTCATTGCTTTCGTCAGGACCCTGCCGGTCAAATGCGGGACCAGCCAGTACGAAATGCCGAAGAATGTCAGCACAACAGCAGTAGCCACGGTCAAATGGAAATGCCCGGTTACCCAGATTGTGTTATGCACTACCTGGTTCATCTGGTGTGATGCATTGACAATGCCCCCTGCCCCTGCAGGGATGAAGGCAACCATTCCGATGAAAGGCACCGTAAAGCGGGCATCACCCCAGGGAAGCTTTTTCAGCCATCCGAATAAGCCTGCAGACCCTTGGGATCTCCCGAATCCTTCAAACGTGGCAAATAGTGAAAAAGCAGTCATTAAAGAAGGGATGACAACCAGAAATGTCAGTATTACCTGCAGAAATTTCCAGGCTGCATCTATTCCAGGCTCCATCAGCTGATGGTGAAATCCGACCGGTATGGAAAATAGCAGGAACAGAATGAATGACATCCGTGCAAGGGAATCAGAGAATATTTTAGCGCCAATGACCTTTGGAATTACGACATACCAGCCCATATAAGCTGGAAGGAGCCAGAAATACACAAGCGGATGCCCGAAATACCAGAAGAGCGTCCGGCTTACCCCGACATTGACTGTTTCAACAAGTCCGAGCGACCATGGCAGCAGCTGTATCAGCACCGTTGCGGCGACTCCAATGGTAGCAACGATCCACATGATGGTATTTACAAGGCTCATGAATGTAAGCAGGGGACTCGCCTGTTTAGGATTATTCCTGCGCCATTCTGCATATTTCATGATGATTGCAGCGCCATCAAACCAGCTGCCGACTACTACGAAGGTCAGTCCCAGATAATAAATGGCATGTGCCTGCAAAGGGGCATAAAAGGTATACAAGACGCTAGCTTCATTCAGCAGAATCATGATGGCTGCCATGGTGGTTCCGGCTGTCATGAGCCAAAAGCCGATCCAGCCCATCGTGCGCTGCTTTTTCGTCAAGGTCCCGGATGTTTTGCTGACTGCAGCAAGCTGAAAGCCCATGATGAAGAATGTGGTAAGAACCAGGCCCAAGACGACCCCGTGGACAGTAAGAATCTGGTAATAGCCGATTCCTGCCGGCAGCTGGAATTTGCCTGACCGTACGAGCACCTGCAAAAGGCCGGCAAGACCGCCGATGGCGAGAGCCGTGAAAGCTACATAGAAATGGGCCATGGCAAGCTTTCCGTCCAGCCTGGCAACTTTTGTATACACATCTGGTTTCATTATGCTTCAACCACCTTTATTTTTGACGTCATCATATGGTGTCCTGCCCCGCAGTACTCATTGCAGAGAATAAGAAATTCCCCGGCTTTATCAAAAGTTGCTGTATGCTCACTGATATAACCGGGCTCTATCATCATATTGATGTTGGAGCCTGCGACCTCAAAGCCGTGGATTACGTCCTTTGTTGTTGCAATGATCTTCACTGTTGCACCTAGAGGAATTTCCACATCACCGGGATTATAGGAAAAGGCAGAAACAACGAATATCAGCTCATAATCCCAATCCTTGCCTTCGACTTTTTTTAGGCCAGGTTCATTGAATGGCGCTGTCTGATCGACTTTTTCCGGGTTGATGGTCGCAAGGCAGCTTGGAGGCTGGTTGCCCAAATAAAATGCGCTGATGCCAAGGACCGTCAAAAACACGATCAGTGAGCCGATTCCGAAGCCGAGCCAGGCTTTTTCAAATTTATGCATATGCATAGCATTTTTCTCCCTTCAGGCATTTCAATCATAATAGATTGCATGCTTGGATGATTAAAATCGATCTATAAATAAGAAATATACGCCTGCCCATACTCCGATTAAAAATAAGCCCAGAATAAACACAGAGGCCAAGGTTCCCTTTAAAGAGGAAGCATCCTCGATCTTTGTTTTAATTTTCCTGCCAAGTTCCGTGTTTGCCATGGCATTTTTCTCCTTTCAATATGGATGAATAAGTAATGATCACATCTTCATCATACAAGGAATTTCTCCGGATACTACCAGTCTTCACCTGTTTCACAAAGTGTTCATTCACTCTGTTGGCACTATGCTGATAGTGTAAAATTGATGTGCCAGTCTCCATGGGGAGGAATCTCCCTGGGGAAATGTGAAATTTATGTGAAACAAAAAAACTTGAAGCGTCTTTATGTAAAAGAGCCCATGCCAATGGAAGGGTGGAACTTTCATGATCAACGGAGTCAGCATTTTAAAAATAATCAGAATTCAGTCTGTTTTCCTTTCATTTTTAAATCAAATCCAGCGATTAATTTCTAAAACCGAACAATTATTGTGGAGACAAAAGAAATAATTCGACTTTTTCTTCGGTAAATGTATTGAAAAATCTTATTCAGGTGATATAATGAAACATAATTTCATACGGAAACACTCATATAATCGCGGGGATATGGCCTGCAAGTTTCTACCGGACTGCCGTTAACAGTCTGACTATGGGTGAGCAATGGGAGGCCTTAGTATTTTTTGCTATTGCCCCTGCCTTATAAAAGCCTGAAGGGATTGCTTCACTCATTTTTTTTGCAGTGAGCAATTACCTTCAGGCTTTTTATTTTTCTATTCAATAGGGAGGACAACGATGAAACTGCTAGAAGAAACAATCAAAAGAGAAGGCCGGGTGCTGTCTGACAGTGTCCTGAAGGTCGACTCCTTTCTTAACCATCAGATTGACCCTTTCCTGATGAAGGAAATAGGCAAAGAGTTTGCGGCCCATTTTGAAGGGGAGGCTATTACGAAGATTCTTACGCTGGAATCTTCAGGGATCGCACCATCTGTCATGGCAGGGCTCGAGCTTGGGGTGCCCGTGCTGTTTGCGAGGAAAAGAAAATCTTTGACTCTTTCAGAAGGGCTGCTTTCCGCCAGTGTCTTTTCTTTCACAAAACAGGAGTCCAACGAGATTTCAGCATCTTCTAAATATCTTGGTGATGATGACAGGGTCCTCATCATCGATGACTTCCTTGCCAATGGCCAGGCTGCTTTGGGGCTCATTGAGCTTGCAGGACAGGCTGGGGCTTCAGTGGCCGGTGTTGGGATCGTTATTGAAAAGTCCTTCCAGGAAGGACGCAGCTTATTGGAAGAGAAAGCTATTAAAGTGGTATCCCTTGCACGAATCCAGTCGCTTGGGAATGGAAGCATCACATTCTTGGAAAATAGCAGGGAGGCATCAACACTATGAAAAACTCACCTTTTAAAATAGCTTCATTGGGAATTCAGCATGTTTTAGCCATGTATGCAGGTGCTGTCATTGTACCCCTTATCGTGGGCGGGGCACTGGGCCTGTCAGGAGAAGAGCTGACATATCTTGTTTCCATTGATATCTTAATGTGCGGAGTGGCGACGATCCTCCAGGTATGGCGCAATCAATTCTTCGGCATCGGCCTTCCGGTTGTGCTTGGCTGTACGTTTACCGCAGTCAGCCCAATGATTGCAATTGGCGGGCAATATGGCATTACAGCTATTTACGGATCGATTCTGGTATCGGGGCTCTTTGTTATCCTGGTGGGAAAATACTTTGGCAGTCTTGTGCGTTTCTTCCCTCCTGTTGTGACAGGTTCGGTCGTTACCATCATTGGAATTACCCTTATCCCGGTTGCGATGAATAATATGGCTGGGGGCGAAGGAAGCGCAGATTATGGTTCGCTCTCCAATCTGGCCCTGGCGTTTGGGACTTTATTCTTCATCATTATTTTGTATCGTTTGTTTACCGGATTTATCCGCTCCGTATCTATCCTGCTTGGTTTGTTTGCGGGAACGGCCGCTGCGTTCCTGATGGGGAAATCTGATTTCTCAGCAGTTGGTGAGGCTTCATGGTTTCATATGGTCCAGCCTTTTTATTTCGGGATGCCGACATTTGAACCGGCAGCAATCCTGACGATGATCATTATCGCAATGGTCAGCCTGGTTGAATCTACAGGCGTTTATTTCGCCCTTGGGGATATTTGCGGTAAGAAGCTGGATAAAAAAGACCTGGCAAACGGCTACAGGGCAGAAGGGCTTGCGATTGTACTTGGCGGGCTGTTCAATGCATTCCCATATACAACGTATTCTCAGAACGTCGGTCTTCTCCAGCTGTCAGGCGTGAAAACCAAGAACGTCATTTACACAGCGGGCGTATTCCTGATCCTCCTTGGCCTGGTTCCGAAAATCGGCGCCATGACTACAGTCATTCCTTCGGCTGTATTGGGGGGCGCAATGATTGCCATGTTTGGAATGGTTATCGCCTATGGAATCAAGATGCTGAGCCAGGTGGATTTTTCTTCTCAGGAAAACCTCCTGATCATTGCCTGCTCAGTCGGCATGGGGCTCGGGGTGACAGCAGTGCCAGGCTTGTTTGCTGAAATGCCTGAGAGCATCAGGATCCTGACAGATAACGGTATTGTAGCGGGAAGTTTGACGGCTATTGCACTCAATCTGGTGTTCAATGTTAAAACTTCCAAAGCGAAGGGTGCAGCCTCCAAGTTTGAAGAGAAAGCAGCATAATCATAGTGGCTGGCCATCCTGCTTTTTAAGGGGATGGTTTTTTTTTGAAACATATATGCTCTTCATTCGTATTGAATACCATGATGCTCCAAAGGAGGAACGAATATTGAAAAACATCTTCCGGCTAATAATGGTTTTGGCCCTGGCCTTTTCCCTGGCAGGCTGCTCCTTCCTCGACGAAGCGGCAGGCACTGTTGAGTATGCGAATAAAGCAGCAGATCATGTTGAAAAGCTGAATGCTTTCGCGGAGGATGCTCCGCAGATGATTGAAGAAGCTGCCATGGATTCAGAAATCCGGCAGCAGCTTGAAGATAGGCTGTTTGACTTAAAAGAGGATATTGAGAATTTTATCGGTATTCAGGATATTCCAGCTGCTGCCGAGGCCATTCATGAGGAGCTGGCTGCCAAAAATGAAGTGCTGCTGGCAGAAATTAATCTGGCGATCGATGGCGGCAATCTGGCCCTTGATCAATTGGAGAGCTCCGAAATGATTAAAATAATAAATGATGCATCTGCCCTGCTGAACCGGATTGAAGGGCTGATGAATTAATCGATAAAAGGGCATCGCCGGGATGCCCTTTTAACTTGTCATTTTCCTTCCAGCAGCTCATCGGTAAATCTTATGCTCTTTTCCAGCCTCTCCCGGTAGCTGCCGTTGATTATTTTATAACAAACATTATGTTCATCAAGAAGAGACTTCAGCAGAAGGTGATTTTTCCAGCGCAAATCCTGATCCCCGAAGCTCCTTGTCCCGTCATCGACCCATTCCACATCCGGCTCTAATAAAAGCCATAAATCATATTCCTGCACCCTGGCCATTTCATCGAGGACCGGCTGTCTCCTATTCAGGTAGGCATGTGAGAAAAACTGGGTGGTGATCGCCTCAGTATCAACAAATAGGATTTTGTCTGCCAGCTTCTGCTGCTTCCATTCCTCCAGCTTATGAGCATATGCAATATGGGGATAATCTTCCGGTACTGTTATACCCTCGCATCCTCCAAGTTCTTCATAAAAAGTACGGCCATACTCCTTCACAAAAGAAGTATTATAAAGCTGTGCCATATTGGCTGCCAGCGTGGATTTTCCGCAGCTTTCGGTACCGGCAATCACCACTTTTTTGACGAAATGCGGCCGGACGCATTTAGGCACCATATCCCAATGCCTCAGCACACCATCTTTCCTGAACATCGTACCTGATACCGGATACCTTTTTCTCTCCGGATCTATGAGAATATGCTCTGCTTCCGGGTAAAGACGGGAAAAAATCGGTCCGTAATCTTGCTCTGAGCTGAACACAAAATCGATTGGACTCCCGATTGCGGCGCGGATTTTTTTTGCGCCATTCTCCCAATCGGAGAAAGAGCCGGTCTGTTCATCATAAATTTCATGGACATGCACATGCGGCAGCTCCCTGGTCAGCTGTTTCCACCAGCGAAGCCGCAATGTGAAGCTGACATGCTCTGCACAGCCGCCTTCACAAAGCTTTCGTTCATAGTCACTGTCGTGTGAGATGATGACATGAAGCTCGTCGGCTATTGCGGCTGCCGCCGTCATGCTGTATACATGGCCAAGATGGGGGAAAGGAAGGAACTTTCCCCCGTACATACCAATTGTTTTTTTCTTCAAACCGCTGCAGCTCCCTGTTTTTTATAAAGTTTCGTCCAATTTATATACCCATAAATGCTGTTAAACAAGAATGCCGTCCACATGACAAGCATAGATATATCATTGCCCCCTGTTGAAACCAGGGCATTAAACCAGAGGATGACGGACAGGACATTGACAAGGATCCATAAAAGCCACTGCTCTGCAAATCGTCTCAGCATCAATATCTGTGCAGTGACGGAAAGGACATTTGTGGCAGAGTCAATATAAACAGATCTGCCTCCCAGAGAGTCCAGGAGAATGGCATAAAGAAAAATGGACACCAGCACGGTGATGCCAAGAAGAGACCATCCTTTGGAATCAAGCGTCTTAACCTTCACATCTTCACCCTTAATGCTGTCTCTTGTCTGATTCTTCCTCCAGAGATAGATGCCTATGAACTGAACGGGGAAATAGAACAGACCATTGAGCATGCTTTCACCATACAAGCCGTAGGTGTAGGAAATATAAGCATAAGTCCCTGTCTGAATGATGCCAAAATAATAGTTTGCGATTTTTCCCTTTGCTACGAGGACTACGCAAAGCATCCCGGCCAAAGAAGAAATAAGGCCAAGAAGTGAATCCTGCCATGCAAAAAACAAATACACGTTAATGATTGTAAAAACAAGAAGCCAGCTTATTTCAAATATCGTCCAATCACGGAATAGTTTCATGTTTTCCTCCTAAAACAGGTTATGCGGCCATACAGCCTAAAATTTATTATAGGTTATTTGTTTCCAGAATAGGAAATAAATTTCTGTTATTTTCAAATGGCAGCATGGTCAAGGAACACTTTGAATTTATTAAAATAAAATATTATGCAGCAATACAGAATGAGGGTGAGAAAGTGGAAAAGTTCTATTGCGAGCATTGCAGGCTCCTTTACAATGAAGAGGGAATTTGTAAAGTATGCGGTTCTGCTGCAGGGAAGAAAATCATCATTAATGTCCAGACCCAGGATATTTCGTCCGAAAAATCCCGGGAATAGGCTGGAAGGGCGCCGGCAGAAGGCATTGGCCTGCATCAGGCAGACTGTTAGGTGTCCTGGCCGGCTCTGTGATAATATTTATATGAATTTTCTAAAAAGGGTGATAGATATGTATTTGCCTGATTTCAGGGTAGAAGGGAAAAAGGCATTGGTGACCGGTGCCGGGCGCGGAATAGGACGGGCCCTTGCGATCGGGCTTGCAGAAGCGGGCGCGGATGTAGCCCTGCTGGCAAGAACGAAGGGCGATTTGGAAGAAACCGCCGCAGAAGTGAGGAAGACAGGCAGGGAGGCCATTGTCATCCAGGCTGATGCGACCAAAAGGGAAGATGTACATAAAGCCGTCAAAACGGCTGCAGAACATTGGGGAAGGCTGGATATTGCCGTCAACAACGCAGGCATGAATATTCGTTCAAAAGCGCTGGATGTGACAGATGAAGAATGGCAGACGATCATGGATACTAATCTGAAATCGGCTTTCATGGTCTCACAGGAAGCGGGAAGGATCATGAAAGATAGCGGGACACCGGGCCGGATCATTACCATTGCCTCCGTTGCCGGACATGTCGCTTTGAGGACGGGAGTCGTATATGCAGCAACAAAGGCTGCCTTGATCCAGATGACTAAAGTCCTTGCCATGGAATGGGGCCCATACAATATTAACGTTAATGCTATCGGTCCATGGTATTTTAAAACACCGCTTACAGAAAAGCTCCTAGCAGATCCTGAATATCTGCAGGAGATATTGGATGTAACGCCGCTGAACCGGGTCGGCGAGCTGGAGGAACTTGTTGGCCCGGCAGTATTTCTGGCGAGTGCTGCCGGCAGCTATGTGACCGGCCAGACACTGTTTGTTGATGGCGGTATGACGATCAAAGGATTTTAAGCAGGAAAGCTAAATCCCCCGGCGATGTGCCGGGGGATGTCTTTTCTTTTTATTCAGTTGAAAGGGGACGACTGCTGCTATTCAAGCATCAGGATGACCATCAACTCACCGGCGCATGCAATCTTTACAGGGAGGCTGTACGCCTTCTCGAATCCGAAGACCTTCGTCTCGCCTGCAAGGACTGTAGGGGGAGTGATATCCATTTGCAGGCCCAGTCCTGAAATATTTATAGATAGATTGCCGGCAAGCATATTCCCGAGTTCACCCGCAAATGATTCCAGCATCTCGCCTTCCAGCAGCATGCCAAACATAGCTTCGCCTATTTTGCTGAAAGTCTGCTCTTCTCCATCTATAATGATCCTGCCCCGCAAATCGCCCGTCATTCCAATCAGCACACCGATGCTATGCTGTGTAAAAGGCTGTGAAAATTCCGCCGGCTCCTCAACTGAAGATTCAAAAGGAAAAACACTTTTAATTGATTCAATAGTCCCGCTAATGATATCTTCAATACTTTTTGTCAATGTCATGAACGATCCCTCCAGCAACCAGCTAACATTTATCTTAACATAATTTCCCACGGTTGGTAGTATGTTTTTGCAAAAAAACGACTGATTATTTCCCGAGACTGACAGAGGAAAAAGTCGCAGGACTATCAGCATTGATGCAAGTGGTTATTAATTGGAAAAGATTAAATAATGAATGCCCCATAAAAACGATATATAATAGAAGAGCACAGCAACTCCTTCAAAACGTGAAGCTTCCTCCTGGCGGGGAAGCTTTTTTTTTGCCCCCGGCTGCCGCTGCTGCAGCTAAAATCCCGCAGCGGAGCGGAATGAAAACCTGTGTATAATACTTCTTTATTAGGAAAAATTAACAAGGAATTGTTTATAGAGTGAGGAGCGTATAATATGCCAGCTATCATCTCGGCTGCTGAAGCCATTCCAGCGCACGCGCTGGAGCAGGGACAAGTAATGGAGTTTGCAAGGGATTTGTTTTCAGAGTCATTCAAGGATGTTGAAAGGCTGCTGAAAGCTTTTCATAATGGACAGATACATAAAAGGCATTTTGCTAAGGAAATGGATTGGTACAGGCGTGAACATTCTTTTGAAGAAAAGAATGAAGCATTCATTGAATGTGCGGTAGAGCTTGGGGCAGAGGCGATACAGAATTGCCTCCATAACGGGCAGTTCCTTGCACGGAAAATAGATTACTCGGAGATTGATGCCATATTCATGGTGACGAGCACCGGGATTTCCACTCCAAGCCTTGAAGCAAGGATCATGAACGTCCTTCCCTTTTCACAGCACACAAAGCGGATTCCTTTATGGGGGCTCGGCTGTGCAGGAGGTGCCTCAGGGCTTTCGAGAGCCTATGAATATTGCCTTGCCTATCCGAAGGCGAAAGTGATAATCCTTGCCGTCGAACTCTGCAGCCTGACCTTCCAGCGGAATGACCGGACAAAAAGCAACCTGATCGGCACCTCATTATTTGCGGACGGTGCGGCTTGTGTCTTAATGGCCGGTGACAATGCGGACCTGGAAAGTATCCGGCTCTCTCCAGCCATTCCAAGGATAATCGGGACAGCTTCAACTACAATGCCTGATTCCCTGGATGTAATGGGCTGGGATGTAAAGAATGAGGGGCTTTATGTGGTGTTTTCCAAAGATATTCCCTCAATCATTGAAAATTGGCTGAAGCCGAATGTTGAAGGCTTTCTGGAGAGCATGGATACGAGACTGGATGAAATTGTTCACTTTGTTGCGCATCCCGGCGGCAAAAAGGTGCTGGATGCTTATGTCAGCAGCCTGAAATTTCCTCCTCATATGACGGATGTATCCCTTGAGGTGCTGAAGGAGTTCGGCAATATGTCTTCTGCGACGATCTTGTATGTACTGAGAAGATTTATGGAAAAGGGAAAGGCAGGAGATCTCGGAATTGCGGCCGCCCTTGGGCCTGGCTTCAGCTCAGAGCTTCTGTTGCTGAGGTGGGAATGATATGGATGTATTTGCCGTTTTTATAATCATCATCATTCTGCAGAGGCTCGGGGAGCTGGCGGTAGCCAAAAGAAACGAGAAATGGATGAAAAGCCAGGGGGCGCTTGAATTTGGAAAGGGGCATTACAGTTTTATGGTAGTAATCCATGCATCATTCTTTCTTTTTTACAGCATGGAGGTTTCATGGGGGAACAGGAGCCTTTCTTCGTTTTGGCCAGCTATTTTAACAGTCATCATCTTCACTCAGGCTGGACGGCTGTGGGCGCTTCTTTCACTGGGGAAATACTGGAATACGAAAATCCTGGTCATTCCCCGTGCCAATGTGGTCATGAAAGGGCCTTATCAATTCATCCGCCATCCGAACTATATGATTGTAACCCTGGAATTCCTGGCTTTCCCGCTTATGTTTCAGGCGTATTGGACTTTGGCTCTATTTACAATCCTGAATCTTGCCATCCTTTCGGTCAGGATTCCGGCAGAGGAACAGGCTCTTGGCAGCCTGACTGAATACCGGCACAAATTAAACCATAACCGGTTTCTGCCATGGAGGTCCAAAAGAATTCCTGAAGAAAGCAGTTGAAAATGATTTTCATTGATGATAAAATTCTAAATGAGGCTGAATATTATTCTCAATTAAAAAAAGATTCGACCAAGGACGGTGTTACATATGATAACCTTTTTTATTATTAGCGTAATCGCTGTATACTCGTTTGTCATGAAACACGTTTTGAACCATGTTGCAAAGCCGCAGACAATCAAATAAACCATACATGCCCTTTTCCTTGCCGAAAAGGGTTTTTTATTTGTCTTTTTCGGCGTATAAGAGCTCCTTCCGCAGAACCGTATAACTGCATAGTTATAAATATATGAAAAGAGAGAATAATCGTTTAAAATGGTAGTAAATTCATAAAAGCAAGGAGAAGTATCGGATGTCATTCACATTGCCAGAGCAGCAGACAGCAGAGAAGGTCAACAAAGCTGCCGCCCTTCATGATTATTTTGCAGAACAGAAAGATGCCCAATCAGCAGAAAAGGCGGTCCAGCTTGCCAGAAAAATCCGCCGGAATGAGTTTACAATTGCTTTTTGCGGCCATTTCTCAGCCGGAAAATCAAGCATGATCAATAAAATCATCGGGGAAGACCTCTTGCCGTCCAGCCCCATCCCTACAAGTGCCAACTTAGTTAAAATCAAATCCGGGGAGGATTATGCCAAGGTTTATTTTAAAGAAGGAAATCCGCGGATCTACCCTGCACCCTATGATTATGAGCGTGTAAAACAGTATTGCCGCGATGGCGACCAGATTCATTCCATTGAAATCAGCAAGCCGGGGACAAGACTTCCGGAAAATATCGCTGTCATGGATACACCGGGTATTGATTCCGCTGATGATGCCCACAGAATTTCAACAGAGTCTGCGCTTCATCTTGCCGATCTGATCTTTTATGTAATGGATTATAATCATGTCCAGTCAGAGCTTAATTTTTTGTTTACAAAAGAGCTTGCTGCTGCCGGAAAAGAGATCTATCTGATCATCAATCAGATTGACAAGCACCGTGAAGAAGAGATAGATATGGAGAAATTCAAAAACAGTGTAAGAGAGTCTTTCTCCTCCTGGGGAGTTGAGCCTGAACGCATTTTCTATACATCACTAAAGAAGGAAAAGCATCCCCATAACGAATTTGGAAAGCTTCGCCAATTCATCCAGGAAAAGATGTCAGGCGGCGACGAGCTGCTCCCCCGTGCAGCTGAAGAAGCAATAAGGAGGCTCGCTGATGAGCATATCCGGTTCCGGGAAACACTTGACGAAGCAGAGGTGCAGCGGCTTGAAGAAATCCTTGAAGAGCTTCCGGCAAAGCGGAGGGAGTCTCTGGAGAAGGAAGCGGCCGATGCAGAAGAAAAACTAAAACAGAGTAAGGAAGAAAATGATGCCTTCCAGGAAAAACTTCGAAAGGAGCTGGAAAAGGTATTAAAGAACGCTTACCTGATGCCTTATCAGACAAGGGAGCTTGCAGAGAAATATCTCGAATCCCGGCAGCCTGGCTTTAAGGTCGGCCTGTTTTTCTCACGCCAGAAGACGGAGCAGGAGTCCGCCCGCCGGCTGGATGCATTCTGCCAGGATTTGCACGACCGGGTAAAAACAGAGCTGGCCTGGCATATCAAGGAAGTCTTTTCAAGGACGATAAAAGAAGAACAGCTGCATGATCCGGCATTGCTTGAAGCGGTCCAAAGCTTTACCATCCCGTTCTCGCCCCGTATGATCGAACAGACTGTTAAAAGCGGTGCGATGCTGACAGGGGAATATGTGCTCAATTACACCGAGGATGTAGCCTCGGCTGTCAAAAAAGCGGCTAAGGATAATTATGAAAGCATTAAAGACAGCATGATCCTTAGCGCAGCGGAAAACAAAACTGAAGTGATTGAAAAGGCAGAAGAAAAGTACAGGAAAATCAAAGGTTTTGCTGAAGCATGGATCACTCTTAATGAATTAAAAGAAAAACAGCTGGCTGCAAAGATGCGGCTGGAAGGGTTAATTAACGCTGACTATCCTTCTGATGCTATCAGCGGCAGTGCAATTGTGCTGACAGACGACAATGAAACGGCCGAAATTGCTTCAGCTGAAGAAGAACCCCTCCTTGAAAGGATCACTGAAATAGCTGAAAAGGCTGACGAAGGCATCCATCTTATAGAGCAGGGCACAGATCCGGAGACAGTTATTGAAAAGCTTTTGTTCACAGCTGAAAAATTGAAGGATGTCCCCGGTTTTTCCAAGACTGCTGCCGAATTGGCGAGAAAAGCAGTGCGGCTGAAGGACAAAGATTTTACTGTTGCTTTATTCGGGGCCTTCAGTGCCGGCAAGTCATCTTTCGCCAATGCGCTGATCGGCGAAAGGCTGCTCCCTGTTTCGCCAAATCCGACGACAGCTGCGATCAATAAGATCAGGCCAGTCAATCATGAACATGCCCACGGCACAAGCCTTGTGCATTTTAAAACAGCCGAGGTCCTTTACGGTGATGTCAATCGTTCCCTCAAGGCTTTTAATGAACAGGCAGCAGACCTTGATGATGCCCTGCAAAAAATCAGCAGGCTGGGTGAAGCAGGGGACTTGAACAGCAGTGAAAAAACCCATCTCGCCTTCCTGAACGCTTTTTCGAAAGGATATCCGGAGTATCGTGCCAAGCTGGGAGATACAATGACAGCCAGTCTGGCAGAATTCGGGGCATTTGTGGCAGATGAGGAAAAATCCTGCCTGGTAGAGCTGATTGAGGTATTTTATGACTGCCCATTGACAAGGCAGGGCATCACTCTTGTTGACACTCCCGGGGCCGATTCCATCAACGCCCGCCATACAGGTGTAGCATTCGATTATATAAAAAATTCTGATGCCATCCTTTTTGTCACATATTATAATCATGCATTTTCAAGGGCAGACAGGGAATTCCTTATCCAGCTCGGAAGGGTGAAGGATTCATTTGAACTTGATAAAATGTTCTTCGCCGTGAATGCGGTCGACCTTGCTTCCAGTGAGGAGGAAATGAAGAGTGTGCTCAGCTATGTGGAAGATCAGCTGACACAGTACGGCATTCGCCGGCCGCATCTGTATCCGGTCTCAAGTTTGCTGGGGCTGCAGGAGAAGCTGGGCGAAGCTGCCGGGAAATCCCATTTGGCAGAGTTCGAGGAACGGTTTTATTCCTTTATTTCCAGTGAGCTTTCCGCCATTGCCGTAAACTCCGCTGAAAGTGAATGGGAACGCGCCATCGGGCAGCTCAGGAGCTTTATCCGCTCTTCACAGGAAGATGAGTCGGCAAAACAGCGGAAGCGCCAGAAGGTAGCAGGGGAGAAGGCTGGAATCATGGACACCCTTGAAAAAGGCTCTTCTTCGGTGCTGAAGAAAAGGCTTGAACAGGAAGCGGATGAGCTTATCTTTTATATTAAGCAGCGGGTATTTTTCAGGTTTGGCGATTTTATCAAAGAAGCGTTTAATCCTTCTGTCCTGAAAGATGATGGCAGGAATATGAAGAAAGCACTCCAGGACGCCCTGGCCGACTTCATCAGCTCTTTCGGATTTGATTTTGCCCAGGAAATGAGGGCCACTTCGCTGAGGCTTGAGATGTTTGCCAGCAGGCTCGCAAAGGAAGCCCAGTCTTCCCTGGAATCTTCCATCAGCAAAATCAGCGGAGAAATTACATTTACAGAATTTGAAGTCTCAAGCCATCCAGGGGTTGATTTCCCGGCCGCTTTTACGGACATGGGGCCGGAGCTGTTCAAAAAGGCTTTAAGCTATTTTAAAAGCCCGAAAACATTTTTTGAACAGAATGGCAGAAAACAGCTGGGAGAAGAACTGCACAAAGTGCTGGATGGGCCGGCTGACAGTTATCTTGCTTCTGAAGGCAGCAGGCTGAAAGACTATTACACAGGCATCCTGGAAGAAGAATACCGAAAACTGACAGCCGAAATGGCAGAGCAGGCCGCTGAATATTATGAAGGTATTTCTGCGGCTCTGAGTGATGAGATCCCTCTAGAAAAATTGACTGAACTGGAACGCTCACTGGTCCATTTCTCTTCTGGCAGCAATGGGCGGTAACGTGAAAGAATGGCTTCTGGACCTGGAAAAAAAGCATAATATCACGATCTATTATGCATGTGAAGCAGGAAGCCGGGCCTGGGGAACGGCTTCGGTGCAATCAGATTACGATGTTCGATTTATTTACAAATACAATGATGTACGCAGCTACTTAGCATTAAAGCCGGAACAGCAGACAATCATCCAAGATTACCCTCCTGATTCGGCAGGCTGGGATTTGTTCAAGGCGTTCAGCCTGCTGGAGAAATCGAATCCGAGCCTGTATGAATGGGCGTATTCCCCGATCGTCTATATCGACAGGCTGGATTTTGCCAGCCGGCTGAGAAGCTTCATAAAGGAGGAATATTCCCCCTTTAAGCTTGCAAAGCATTATCAGGGCTTGATGGTGCGGAATTTAAAAGAGGTTTCCGGCAAGGAATTGACGTCCAGGCGGCAGAAGCAGCTGATTCATGCTGCAAGATCCTGCCTGCTGGCCGGAATGCTGTCAAAAGAAATTAAGGCTGTGCCTTGGAAGGATCTCCTTGGCTGTGTTCAGCGAGAGCCGGACTTCGTGAAGATTAAGAAGTACTACTTGATGCTTGCAGAAGAAAAGGCCAGCGGCAGACTGATAAGTGAAAGTGACAGGGCTGAATTGGAGGTCCTTTTGTCCAGGCAAAAGAACGGTCCGGACACAGCGTCCGAGGGGCCGGCGGAAAAAAGGGGAAAAACCAGGGAGAAGCTTAACCAATGGCTTTGGGAACTTCTCGATATTTAGGGGGAAATGATGGGGAAATCATTCCATGCTTGTGCCACCTGCATCCATTTCCAGGCAGAGAGGGCCGGCGGGAAAATGGAGTACCGGTGCAGGCGGCTCGGATTTGACACAATGCCGCATTATCAATTCAATTGCTGGGACCCAAAGGAAAATGTCAGGAAATTGATGAAGAAGAGGGAAGGGGGAGAAGAAAATGAAATATGTAAAAGAACTTAAAGAGGTGCTTGATGGGCTGGGCAGCCAGGACGTCCGGTTCTGTGATTGCCGTTTCAGTCTGGGGGAGCCGGAAAAAGGGGAGCAGGATTATCTTGAAGAGCATATCCCGGGCGCTGTTTATTTTCATTTGGAAAAAGACCTTTCCGGCAAGGTTTCAGAGCATGGCGGAAGGCACCCCCTTCCTGATATGGATGAATTCAGGGGAAAACTGGAACAGGCCGGAATTTCCAATCATACGGCTGTCATTGCTTATGACGGCGGAGAAGGGGCATTTGCTGCAAGATTATGGTGGCTGCTGAAATATGCCGGCCATGAAAATGTCTTTGTCCTGAATGGCGGCTTCAAGGGCTGGAGGAAGGAAGGGCTTCCTCCAGCAAGAGAGATCCCCCGTTTTACCAGAGGTTCATATACGATGAGCCTCAATGCTGATATAATGGCGGATACAGAAGAGGCAAAGAAGTATTCAGGCACACAGGGCCGGAAATTTTTAATAGATTCACGTGAGAAAAAACGGTATTTGGGAATAGAGGAGCCTATTGATAAAAAAGCCGGCCATATTCCCGGAGCGGTCAATTTTCCATGGACAGATGGATTCGACAGCGGTAATTACCGGAAAGCAGAGGAACAAAGAAGACGATTCAGCAGCATCAGCCAGGAAGATGCCGTCATTGTTTATTGCGGCTCCGGTGTCACAGCTGCCCCTAATTATATTGCTTTAAAGGAAGCGGGCTATGAAAATGTAAAGCTTTATATCGGCAGCTTCAGCGATTGGATTTCCTATCCGGAGAATCAGGTGGCCCAGGCAGCTGAAGAATAAGAAGAAAATCCCTTGAAAAAGGGATTTTTTAACTTTTATTCATGTTGTATAATTAAGAAGGTTCTGAAATCTGGATAGGGGGATATTTTTTCATGAGCACAGGCTATACCATTACAAAAAAGAGAAAAACGGAAATGAGCCAAATCTTTGTTTCATGTGCGATCATTTTAATATTGTCATCATGTCTGGTGCCGATCTTCATTCTGATACCTCTGCAGGAAATCCTGTTTTCACCTTCGGGAGAATGGTTCTTTGAGCCTTTAAGGTCTGCTTATGTATTCTTTATTGCCGGCCTGCTTTTGCTTGCAGCTGTTTGCATTGCTGCAGCAGTGCTGCTTAGCAGTCAGAAAATGACAGCCGGATCTAAAGGGGTATTGGCAGTAAGTGCTGTAATAGGTGTGATGTTCATTCTGCTGAGCACAGATGGCTATCATTATGCAGACCAAAACGGAATCACGGTCGACCCTATTTTTTCCCTGAAGGAAAAAACCCATGCTTGGGATGAGGTGGCAGCTGCAGAGCAGACAGCCAAACTATCAGGGGGAATAGCAACTGATGACAAATTCATTGTGACGTTCAAAGACGGAAAGAAATATTCCATGGTATTGAATAACAATGTAGTCAAAGCAAGGGTTGCCATGCAGTATGTACTTAAAGAAAAAGGAATTGAGGTTGTCAAGAAAGATCCGCCGGCAGAATAATAGAGCTGAAACCAAAGAGGCCTGTCCAGGGCCTTTTTTCTGTTAAGAACCCTAAATCTTTACAGGAAAGCCATGCCCACATTCATGTTATAATAGTGAAATATGAAAAGAGAAAAGGGGATGTACAATATGACTGAGAATAAACCTTCCCTGCTGCTAGTTGATGGCATGGCGCTGTTATTCAGGGCTTTCTTTGCGACGGCTGTCACCGGCCAGTTTATGATAAATTCAAAAGGTGTTCCGACCAATGCAATTCAGGGATTTCTGAAGCATTTTTTCACGGCGGTATCATCCTTTAAGCCAACACATGTTGCTGTATGCTGGGATATGGGCAGCAAAACCTTCAGGACTGAGATGTACAGCGGCTATAAAGCAAACCGCTCAGAAGCTCCGATCGAACTGCTTCCACAGTTTGATCTGGTCAAAGAAGCTGTAGAGGCTATGGATATTCCCAACATCGGGCTGGCCGGGTTTGAAGCCGATGACTGCATCGGCACGATTGCGAAAATGCTTCAGCCGGAGGCCAGGGTTTCAATTCTGACAGGCGACCAGGATATTCTGCAGCTCCTTGACGAAGATATTTCAGTCATCCTGCTTAAAAAGGGCTTTGGCAATTATCTTGTCCATACAGCAGACACTTTTTATGAAGAAAAAGGGATAACACCTAAGCAGATGATCGACCTTAAAGCTTTTATGGGAGATCCAAGCGATAACTATCCTGGTGTAAAAGGAATCGGCGAAAAGACAGCATTAAAGCTTTTGCAGCAGTTCGAGCATGTGGATGGCGTCATCGAGAATCTTGATAAGCTCACAAAAGCGCAAAAAGCTAAAATTGAAGAAGGGCTGGAAATGCTCCATCTAAGCAGGCAGCTGGCAGAGATTAAATGCGATGTTCCAGTCGAATGCGTACTGGAAGATGCTGTTTATAAAATCAATCAGCAAAAGGCGATGGAAAAGTTCAGTGAACTCGAATTAAGGGGGCTGTACAGGCACCTTGAAAGGCTTGAGGAAAGCAAGAGCCTTGCCTGAGTCAAGCATTATACAAGAATGGAGGAGCTGCAGCTATAGCAGCTCCTCTTGCTGTTATTTCGTGTTTTTCTTTTTTGCAGCATTTTCAAGCTTGCTTTTTGGCTCTTCAGCAAACTCGGCATCCTGCCCGTAGCCTTGAGGATTAACGCCTGGGGCTTTTTTTCCCCTGTTGGCATGGCCGTTCTTACTCATATTCATTCACCTCCGGAAAAGTGGTGCAGCTGCTGAATTCTGCACCTGCAGCTTTAGTATTTGCCAAACGAATATTTAAACCCGCTCATCTTCACAATATAAAATGAGGTGATGGCAATTGAATAAAGGAGTCATTGTAGCGCTGCTCAGCATCTTCCTTGCCCAGGGCATGAAAATACCGCTCCACTTTTTTAAAAAGAGGGAATGGAAGCCAGGTTTGTTTTTTCAGACAGGCGGGATGCCGAGCTCCCATTCAGCAGGCGTGTCCTCCCTGACTACATTCATCGCCCTGAAACGCGGGCTGCCGACGATAGATTTTGCTCTGTCTCTTGTGTTTGGCCTGATTGTACGATGCCCAGGGAATTCGGAGGCAAACGGGCGAGCTGACCTTGAAGGTTAATTCTATGGAAGAGCTGATGGATAAAGTCCATAAAGATGAGACTGTTGAATTTAAGGAAGAAAAACCGAAAAAACTCAAAGAGATGCTCGGACATCAGCCCGAGGAAGTGCTTGGAGGCGCCGTGCTTGGAATCCTTACCGGCTCGGCAGGTTATCTGCTGTCAAAAAAAGATAGAAAAATGTCGAAATTTAAGGTAAAATTTAGAAGATAGGATGACAAGATTCAGGGAGCTGCAGCATATTGAAAACGGTTGAAGAGTATTTGAATCATCTGGAAAGCAAAGGCTTTCAATTCGGCGAGGACGCAAAAGGTTTTGTATACTTTGGCAAGCAATATACGAATGCCTCGGATGAACTGGCAAATGCCGCTATCGAAATAACATTAAAAGCACAAAAAGCCTTTGACGGGAGCTTTTATGTGTCCCTGCTGGAAATGCTGATAACAAATGGGGTCACTACCCGCAAAGAAGCGCTCCAATTCATTAAACAAAAAGAGCTTTTGGCTATATAAGCCAGAGGGAAGGCAACGGCCTCCCCTCTTTTTTTATGCTGCGAGCTGGTGCATTTGGCCTTAGATGAAATATAAGCCCCGGCAAATGCCGGGGCTATTCATTCCTATACTCAGCAATCAGCTGGCCCTTTTGCTGTTTTCTTTATGATGCAGATTTCTGCTCGCGGGCCATTGCTCTTTTTTCCTTCCTCGAAGGCATCTCTGCATAGACCATTCCCGCAAAAATCAAGCCGCATCCAGCAAGAGCTGAAACCGTAAGGCGGTCCCCTGCCCAGAAATAGCCGGCCGCCGCCGCAAAGACTGGCTCCATTGCAAAGATAAGCGCCACTCTTGTGGGAGTGGTGAATTTCTGGAAAGCAGTTTGTGCCAAAAAGGCGAGGGCGGTTGCAAATATGGAAGTCACCAGCAAAGCTGTAACCACATTTCCTTCGAGAATGATATCAGGATTCAGGGCTGACTGCCAATCCTCGAATAAAATAGCAGAAATACTCGAAAGAGCTGACACAGTCAATATTTGAACAACCGTCAAAAGAAGGGCCGGATGCTGTTTGCTGAATTTGCCGGTGAAAATGATATGAAGGGCAAATCCCACAGCACAGGCAAATGTCAGCATATCCCCTTTATTCAGGGAAGATGCATCTGTCATGGCAAGCAGATAAAGGCCGGCTGCCGCCGCTGCCACTCCGATGACGCTGTTGCCGCCTGGCTTTATCTTCAGCAGAGCAAATGCCAATAAAGGCACCATCACAACACTCAAGCCCGTAATGAAGCCTGCTTTGGAAGAGGTTGTATAAAGAAGGCCGGCTGTCTGGAAGGCATATCCTGCAAACAGCCACAAGCCTATGAATATGCCTGAGGACACAAGCTTCCAATTAAGATGGATCAGCTGCTTCCGTTTAAAGATAAAAAGCCACATCGCAAGGAGCGCCCCGGCGATAAAAAAACGGATCGCATTAAATGTGAAAGGCTCCAGAAAGGAAATGGCATTCTGGACCAGCACAAACGTCGCTCCCCAAATGAGGGCGACCAATAGCAGGCAGATATCGGCAATAGTCTGAGGCTGTTTCATCTGGCAGTCCCTTCTTTCCCATTGTCGCGGACAGCCTTCCTGGCCAGTTCATCAGCTGTTTTGTTTTCAGTGCTTGGAATCCATTTCATAAAGAAAAGGTCAAACTGCCTGGATAGGCCGAGAGCTTTTTCCAGCAGGCCGCTGTAAAGAGGGTTCTTGACGAATTCCTTTTCGACTGCTGCATTCACAAGCTGGGAATCTGTCCGAAAAGAAACGGTCCTGTAGCCATTTTGCAGGCAAATTTCAAGTGCGAGGATAAAAGCGTGATATTCTGCCTCATGGTTGCTCATCTCACCAAGGGGGATGCTGTGCCGTTCAACAGCCTCTCCGCCTTTGATGAAAATCCCGGCTCCGCTTGGTCCCGGGTTGCCGGCGCTTGCACCGTCAATATATACTTCAATCATCATAAATCCTCCATATAAAAAGAATGAACCTTGCTTATCCCGCATGAGAACGGGTAACACTATATGTAAGTTTATCACAGAAAAAGCTATTTCAAATCCAGGTGACAGTAAAAAAAGAGTGCCGCGGCACTCTCTTTTACTATTGGTCAGCGGATGTTTCTGACATGCTTCTTTTATGCATTTTCTTGGCAAGATAGCCAAAAGGCGTATCAAGGATGGCAACAATGAATTTCAGCAGGTAGGTTGTAATGAATATCTGAATCCATTCATTGAGGGGGAAGACCCCTGCAAAAGCAATCCCGGTAAAAACGAGGGTGTCAATAAATTGGCTGATGATGGTACTTCCGTTATTCCTGATCCAAAACTGATTGTCTTTCGGGAATTTTCTTTTCAGGAACTGAAAGATGTATACATCCAGGAACTGGCTTGCAAGATAAGCTGCAAGGCTTCCCAGCGCTATTTGCGGAAGAAACGAGAAAATCGTATTCAATGCACCCTGTGCGATATCAATCTCATGCGGTTTGAAAAACAGCACCATCTGCATGATCACAGTCATCGACAAAAGTGTTAAGAATCCAAGCCAGACCGCTTTCTTCGCGTCTTCTTTGCCGTACTTTTCGTTCAGAATGTCAGTAACAAGGAAGGCGGTGCCATACATGGCATTTCCCAGGGTGGCAGTCATCCCGAATATTTCAATTGTTTTTATGACCTGCAGGTTGGCAAGTACAGTAGAAAGGCCAATCCAGACAAAAAGTCCGGTTTTGCCGAAAATGCGGTAAAATAATAGGACGAAAGAAAAATTAACTAAAGCAAAAATGAAGCCAAACCATTCGTTAAACATAAGATCCTCCTAGTTTTGATAGTGCGGGAAGTTGCGAACCGCCATATATTTAATTGTCCTTGACCATTATAGCGTGAATATAGAAGGAAAGACACATCTTAGCAAAAGTGAAAGTTTTGGCAATCTTGTGATACTTGTTCGTGATTTGGAATAGGCTAAACAAATACTTGATACTGCTGCGAAAGGCGGATACTATGAAATACAAGTTAGAGTGGCTATACAGGCTGAAAGGAACAGACGGGATCCGGTTCACCTCAGACTGGATGGACGGGGAAACTGCGCTTGAACTCGGCGGAGATCTGGAAAAGGGAGGAAAGGCCCTTGATCTTGAGTTTTTCGATGAGATGGGGACCGGCTGGTCTTTGAAGGAAATGAGGAAGCTGCTGGCCGAAGTGGAGGCAGAGCCCCACGATATAACAGTGTATTTTGACGGCGGATTCAATAAAGACACTCTTCAGGCAGGTCTGGGAGCAGTCATTTACTATAAACAGGGAAAAAAGAAATTCCGCATCCGGGCAAATGAAAGGATCAGTGAAATGGATACAAATAATGAGGCGGAGTACGCCGCCATGCATTATGCTGTTACACTGCTTGAGGAGATGGGGGTGCATCATATGACCTGCCGTTTCCTTGGGGATTCACAGGTCGTACTTAAGCAGCTTGAGGGAGAATGGCCTTGTTATGAAGAAAGTTTGAACAGATGGCTTGACCGGATAGAAGAAAAAATAAACAAGCTGGGACTTGAGCCGAAATATGAGCCTGTTCCGAGGTCTGAAAATAAAGAAGCGGATAAGCTTGCCGGCCAGGCGCTTGAAGGTAAGCTGATCAACAGCAGAATGCAAATCATATAAAAGATGAAATGAGTGCTCTCAGCAGGGAAAGGAAGGAAAGAGTTGGAACGGAAGGATATCTATAAAGAAACGGAAGAGCTTATGGAACAGTTCTGCAAAGACTGCTTTCTCCACAAACATCATAAGGAAGAAAAGGGCAAGCGGTTTGCACATCGATTTTGCATTACTCAATGCACAATCGGGGAAAAATTAAAAAAATGCGGCAGCAGGCTGTCTTAGAAACAGCCTGCCGCCGCTTTCATTTACATATGTAAAAAAGGCTGGCAGCATGCCAGCCTTTTTTAATTGGTCTCCAACGGGCCAATTATCTATAAGTGCTGATTAAAGTTTTACAACATTAGCTGCTTGAGGTCCGCGGTTTCCTTCAACGATTTCGAAAGAAACTTCCTGGCCTTCTTCCAAAGACTTGAAGCCGTCGCCTTGGATAGCAGTGAAGTGAACGAACACATCGTCTCCGCCTTCAACTTCGATAAAACCAAAACCTTTTTCGTTATTGAACCATTTAACTTTACCGTTTTGCATGTGATCTTTTCCTCCTAAGCCTTTCAAGACACAGATTGTGTCGAAATAAATATTATCATCAGCAGAATAATTAACCGGTTATTGAAAAATCAGAAAACTATTCTGTTAAATGATGTCTATAATATACACGAAGGGAAAATCCCAGTCAAGGAATAATGCGGAAATTTCTACAAAAATATCAATTATTTTTTGAATATTTTATATTAATAGAATATGAAGAAAAAAAGCTGGTGCTGTTTCCTGTTTTTGTTAAAATTAGAATAATAGAATGATTTTGCGGGCGGGGTGAAATGGTGAGAACCTTAACGGAACTCGGCAGGAAGAGGCCTTTAACTTCAGCAGAAATAGACCGGCTTCTTTTGCAGCTGAAAAGAGACAATCCTGGGGATCCGGTGTTGATTTTGGGCACAAGGGATGAAGAAGGCAGGCGGAAAGCTGCTGCGCTTATTGATGAAGCCGTGAAACAGGTTGAGGATATATTTGCCGGAGCAAGATTAGGGGAAGGGATTGGAATAACTTCAATCAAAAAAGATATACTGCCTGCCATTCGGACACTTGCGGAGATTCCCGGTGTGTCCCATATGTTTCATCAGCTTAATAGAAAAGACAGATATACCTCCAGCCATGCCGTATGTGTCAG
The DNA here is from genome assembly GCF_984799205.1 of Bacillus sp. SRL543. Lineage (NCBI taxonomy): Bacteria > Bacillati > Bacillota > Bacilli > Caryophanales > Bacillaceae > Bacillus > Bacillus sp. SRL543. The sequence goes on along the minus strand of NZ_OZ481794.1, from coordinate 3,145,046 downwards.
TATGATCGCGGGGATGATCGGGCGCTGGCTCGGTATTGGCGGAGCCCTGATGGAAGATTTGCTTCTAGGCTCCATCCTCCATGATATTGGCAAAATAAAGATTCCTGATGAAATTCTATCAAAGCCTGGCAAGCTTACTTTATCAGAATATGAAGAAATGAAGCTTCATTCTGTTTATGGGTATGAAATGGTTAGGGATTTGGAAGCTGTCAGTCCAAAAGCAGCTCTCATTGTCCTCCAGCATCATGAAAGAGAAGATGGGCGGGGGTATCCGCTTGGACTGAGAGGGACGGAAATAGAGCATCTGGCCAAGATCACGGCAATAGCAGATGTTTTCCATGCCATGTCGTCCTCGCGCATTTACCACGAAGCACTGCCTTTTTACCAGATCATGCGAAAAATGAAGGATGGTGCATTCGGTTCATTTGAACCGGGCGTCATGCTTATCTTTATCCAGAACCTGATGAACAGCCTGGCAGGGTCAAGGGTCAGGCTGACGGACCGGTCAGAGGGGAGGATCCTGATGATCCACCCGTATGATCCTTTATCCGCCCTCGTGCAGACGGAAGATCGCCTCATCGATTTAAGATACAGCGGGGAGCTGCAGATCGACCGGATTTTATGAGTATGGAAGATTGCTTGTCATGTTCAGCCCTTTTTCTCATAGATTATAAAACAGCTGACTTACACTCGAGTAACGCGGAGGCTGCTGAAAAACAAAGAAAAAGGTGAGAGGATGTACAGGTTCTTAATAGGGAACGAGGAATGGATATTAAGATTTTCCCCGAATGTCGAGGCAGGGCCTGAAATCAAGCAGGCTATCCTTAGTTCACTCATACAGCTTGGGGAAACATTTGTGCAAAGTTCACACGGCGATTCTTTTTCTATCATAGATGAACAAATCGGCATGATCATATTTACTCTAGAGAAAATACCGTCCCTGATACTCACTGTATCCCATGTTGTCCCAAAGGAAAGATGGTATACCCAGTGCAATTTGTCAATAAAGCCTTATCAACCATAAACCGGCGCAGCCGGTTTATTTTTTTTGGTTAAACGGATTGACAAATATTATACTGAGGTTAAAATGTTTACCAAGAGAAACATTTGTGATTGTGAGTAAAATTTATAGTTGTGAGTAAAAAGTGTGCACATCACTAAAAGAGGTGCATACAATTTAAGACTGAGGATGAAGAAAAAACAAGGAAGAGGTGTCTGGATTGAAAAAGTGGATGATGTCAGTATTTGTTTTTAGCTTGATAGCCCTGGCAGGATGCTCTGAGAAGACAGCAGAAAGTGAAGGAGATGGAGAGAAGCTTTATGTCACCACAACGATCGGGCAGATAGCCGATGCAGTGAAAATCATAGCGGGGGAAAAGGCGGAAGTCCACAGTCTGATGGGACCGGGCACAGATCCCCACCTCTATAAAGCCACACAGGGAGATATGGAGAAACTTCAGGAAGCGGACATCATTTTTTACAGCGGGCTGCACCTGGAAGGGAAGATGCTCGATATCTTTGAAAAAATGAATGAACAGAAGCCGACATACGCCATCGCTGAATCTATAGAAGAAGAGAAGCTTTTGACTGCAGAAGGCAGCAATGCCCATGATCCGCACGTTTGGTTTGATATTGATTTATGGAAAACCGCTCTCGAAAAGGCAGAAGAAGGACTAATCAAAGCAGATCCAGATAATGAACAATATTACCGGGAAAATGCAGATGCCTATTTTGCAGAAATGGATGATCTTAAAATTTTTGCTGAAAACGAGATGTCAGGGATTCCTGAAGAACAAAGGGTGCTGGTTACAGCACATGATGCTTTTGGCTATTTTGGAAGAGCATACGATATGGAAGTGATGGGCCTTCAAGGGCTGAGCACTGATGCCGAATATGGACTCGGCGATGTTCAGGCACTTGTCGATACACTGGTCTCACGCAATATAAAAGCAGTTTTCGTTGAATCGAGCATCTCGGAAAGATCGATAAATGCCGTCATCGAAGGCGCAAAGAAAAAAGGCCATACCGTTTCCATTGGAGGAGAGCTGTACTCTGACGCAATGGGGGAGGAAGGGACAGAAAAAGGAACCTATCTGGGAATGTATAGGCATAATGTCGAAATTATTGCAAAAGCGCTGAAATAGGGGGAAAGACCATGAATTCAGTAGATATAAAAAATCTGACAGTCGCATATCAGAAGAAGCCGGTACTGGCCGATGTAAGCTTTTCGGTTGGTGAAGGAAGCCTGGTAGGGATCATCGGGCCGAATGGAGCCGGAAAATCAACGCTTATTAAAGCCATACTTGGCCTGATACCAAGAGCTTCGGGGGAAATAAAGGTTTTCGGCAAAGAATACCGGCCAAAAGACAGGCTCGTTGGATATGTGCCGCAAAGGGGTACAGTCGACTGGGATTTTCCAACGGATGCCCTTGATGTTGTCCTGATGGGGCGCTACGGCCATGTCGGATGGTTCAAGCGTCCAAAAAAAGCGGATGTGGAAGCGGCGAGGGAATGCCTCCGGAAAGTAGGAATGGAATCTTTTCAGCACAGGCAGATCAGCCAGCTGTCAGGCGGCCAGCAGCAGAGGGTCTTCCTTGCAAGGGCGCTTGCACAGGATGCAAGCATCTATTTCATGGATGAACCATTTGTCGGTGTGGATGCCGCTACAGAAAGGGCTATCATCAGCCTGCTGAATGAATTGAAGGAGCAGGGGAAAACGGTGCTGGTCGTCCATCATGACCTCCAGACGGTAAAAGAATATTTTGATTCTGTCATTCTGCTTAATATGAGGACCATCGCCCACGGCCCGGCAGACGAAACATTTACGATGGAAAACCTGCATAAGACATATGGCGGCAAGCTGGCTTTTCTGGAAAAGGGCCAAGTGATGGTCGAGCAAAGGTGAGGTGTCTTGTATGAAAGAACTAATCCAAATCCTGGGCAACGCGAATACACAGTGGGTCCTGTTCGGTACAATGCTGCTTGGGGTGGCCAGCGGAGTGCTTGGAAGCATTGCGCTTTTAAGAAAACAAAGCTTGATCGGGGATGCGGTTGCACATGCAGCATTGCCGGGGATATGCATTGCTTTTATGCTCACAGGTGAAAAATCACTGCCTGCCCTTCTTATCGGGGCGGCTATCACAGGTCTGCTGGCCGCCTATTGCATCCAATTCATCACGTCCAGCTCAATTCTAAAAGAGGATAGCGCGATTTGCCTGGTATTGTCTGTATTTTTCGGATTCGGGATTGTCCTGCTTACAAAGATATCCCAATCACCTGCAGGCAATAAGAGCGGGCTGGATGATTTTATCTTCGGGCAGGCCGCTTCCATGGTAGGCGGTGATGTAAAGCTGATGGCAGGGGCTTCTGCCGTGCTCATTGTAGTGACTGTGCTGTTTTTTAAAGAGCTGAAGGTCCTGACTTTCGATCCTGATTTTGCGAGGGGGCTCGGCCTTCCTGCCGGCTGGCTGAACTTTATGTTCCTGACCCTGCTGGCTGGCGCCGTTGTGATCGGGATTCAGGCAGTTGGTGTCATCCTTATGGCAGCCATGCTGATCACTCCAAGCGTTGCTGCGAGGTATTGGACAGATTCGCTCGGAAAGATGATTGTCATTTCAGGATTATTCGGTGCTGTTTCCGGAATGATAGGAACCCTCTTGAGCACGCTCGGGCAGGGGCTGGCGACCGGGCCGTTCATCGTGGTTACCGCGACTGCTCTATTTCTGTTCTCAGTCCTGGCTGCCCCGCAGAGAGGCCTGCTTACCAAGCTTTCAAAGAGGATCGTTTTTAACAGGCAGACGAAGAGAAGCCAGGTCCTGAGAGCGCTGTATAAATTAACAGAGGCTGAATTCAGGGAGACGGGAAAAGAAAAGCTGATCATTGGGGAACATCTTATTTCTGAAGAGCTGGCTTTCTCGAAATCCCATACAGCCAGGCTGCTGAATGATTTATATAGAGAGCAGCTGACCGTAAGAACCCCTGGGGGCTGGATGCTCTCGGATAAGGGCATACTGGAGGGCTATGTCCTGACTCTCAAAGGCCGCATCAATGAGCTGTTCCTGATGCACAGTGAAGAATTCAATGAGGACCAGAAAGAGGCACTTGCTGAAAAGCTGATTGAAAGACCGTCCGATCCGCTTGCCAAAAGAGCGGAAGGGCTGCTGTGGCAGTATAATATGATGCCTGCCCTTTCTCCCTTCCCCCTCCCTGAAAGGAGAGAGAATCTATGAGCTATGAATTTTGGATACTGGCAGTAGGATCACTGGCGGGAATCACCTGTGCCATCACAGGATGCTTTCTAATATTAAGAAAGCTCTCCATGCTGGCCGATGCCATCAGCCATACAGTGCTCCTCGGAATCGTCCTTGCTTTTCTGGTCAGCCAAAGCATGAACGGATTTTATATGCTCATTGGTGCAGCGGCAACAGGGCTGGCGACAGCCTTCCTTGTCCAGACCTTTAACAGCAGCGGCGTGCAGGAGGATGCCTCGATCGGTGTTGTGTTTACCTTCCTGTTTGCTGTAGGTGTTATCCTGGTATCGCTTTTTGCGGAAAATGTCCATCTGGATGTCGACCATGCGCTTATGGGTGAGATTGCTTTTGTTCCCTGGGATCTCGTCCAGATCGGAGCGCTGCCTGAAGTCCCGAAGGCATTTCTGATGCTTAGTGGTGTGCTGCTGTTTAATCTGCTGCTGATCGGGCTTTTCTATAAGGAATTCAAACTTACATCTTTTGATCCCCAGATGGCAGCAGCGATAGGGATTCCCGTCCTGTTCATACACTACCTGCTTATGGGGATGGTATCAATTACGACTGTGGCTTCCTTCGACAGCGTCGGGGCAGTCCTTGTCGTGGCCATGCTGATCGCACCTGGAGCATCAGCCTACCTGCTGACAGACAGGCTTGGGACCATGCTTTTATATAGCGCGCTGATCGGGGCGGCTGCGGCTGTCAGCGGATATTTCGCTGCCAGCTGGCTGAATGCCTCGATTTCCGGAAGCATGGCAGCTGCCAATGGAATAATCTTTGCACTGGTTTTTCTGCTGTCCCCAACAAAGGGGTATATAATGAAAAAGCGGAACAGCATGCGGGTCCATACAGCGGAATGATCATGGTCCTGAGGACAGCGGTTCTACAAGAAGCTTTTAAGAAAGAAATATTAATAGTATAATAGAAGAAGCGCCGAGAAAGGCGCTTTTTTCTGCTGCCTTAAGCTATAGGCACTGCAGCTTTCCTCAAGGTATTCACCCCAAAGAAATCCCCCTTTCCAATCAACTCTGAAAAAAGCGCCTGGTCCAATCTGCCAGGAGTTAAATGGTGCCGGAAAAGCCTGGAATCATGTATAATCTTTTTTTCGGGCCCCGCTGCCGTTTGGGTAAAGCAACACATTAATCAAATTGGACTTGCGCAGTCCCGAGCAAGGAGAATCAAAATGAAGCTGATTATTGCAGAAAAGCCCGATCAGGGAATGAAGCTTGCTGCCCCGTTTTCATCTAGGAAAAAAGAAGGCTATCTGGAGATTGCGCCGAACCAGCTATTCCCGGATGGAGCTTTCATGACTTGGGCCATCGGCCATTTATGCGAACTGGTCCCCCCCGAGGAATATGACCCAAAGTGGAAAAAGTGGTCTTTAAGCACACTCCCGATCCTTCCCGAGCAATTCAAGCACCGGGTTTCCAAGTCAAAATGGAAGCAGTTCAAAGTCATTAAAGAATTGGTCCATCATAAAGAAGTCAATGAAATTATCATCGCTGGTGACGCGGAGAGAGAAGGGGAAGCGATTATCCGCGTAATTCTGTCACAGTGCGGCAGCAAAAAGCCGATGAAGCGTCTTTGGATATCCTCGCTCACCGCCAAATCGGTTTTGAATGGCTTCGAAAATCTCCTCGATGAGTCGAAGACCAGAAATATCTATTATGAGGCATTGAGCAGGGCATGCGCCGACTGGCTCGTCGGCATGAATGCCTCCAGGGCATACACCCTGCTGCTTCAGCAAAAAGGAATCCAGGATGTGTTTTCAACCGGGAGGGTGCAGACCCCGACCCTCGCCCTGATTGTAAAAAGAGAAAAGGAAATCGAGAGCTTTAAATCAGAGCCTTTCTGGGAAGTTACCGCGACTTTCAATATGGAAGGGAAGGTTTATAAAGGGAAATGGCATAAGGATGGCAATTCCCGTCTGGACAATGAGGGGATGGCCAGAAAAATTCAGCAGTTTGCAGCAGGAAAGGATGCCAGGATCGAATCGATCGACAAAGAAAGAAAGGAATTTCTGCCTCCTTACTTATTCAATCTATCATCCCTGCAGGCTGAAGCAAATAAACTATTTAAATACTCCCCGCAAAAAACGTTGGAAATCGCCCAGAAGCTGTATGTAAAAGGAATCATTTCGTATCCGCGGTCAGATTCGAGCTTTGTCACGAAAGAGGAAGCGGGTGCTTTTCCTGAAACACTTGAAAAGCTTTCGAATATGGATGCATTTAAAGCTTATTTCCCGCTTCCTGTTTCATCCATCCTAGATAATAAAAGGTATGTGAATGAAAAAAAGGTGACAGATCACTATGCCATCATACCGACAGAACAGGCAGCAGACCCTGGAAAAATGGGTGCTGATGAAGCGAGGATTTATGAGCTTATTGTAAAAAGGCTGATCGCCGCACATTATGAAAAAGCCGTCTTTGATTATACAACGATTCATACGCTGGCGGACGAGAGGGCAGCTTTTCTGTCGAAGGGTAAGGAAATGATCCAGGAAGGCTGGAGGAAGGTCCTGTACAGTAAAAAGAAAAGCGAATCAAAAGATGAAGATGAGCAGGATCTTCCTTCCCTGGAATCCGGCGAAAAAGGGATCGTTCAGGATGCTGAGGTAAAAGAGAGCAAGACGCAGCCGCCAAAGCGGTATACCGAGGGGCAGCTTATCACTTTGATGAAAACTGCCGGCAGGCATTTGGAGGATTCTGATCTTGTTAAGGTGATGAACCAGACAGAAGGGCTTGGCACTGAAGCGACGCGAGCGGGCATCATTGGCATTCTTAAGGACCGGATGTATATTGATGTCCGCAAGAATCAGGTGTATGCAACGAATAAAGGAAAGCTGCTGATCGACTCAATCGGGTCCAGCCTGCTGGGTTCTCCTGAAATGACTGCCAAATGGGAGCAGCGCCTGAATGAAATCGGCGAGGGTGCAGCATCTCCCAAAGAATTCATGGAGCAGGCGAAGAAGCTGTCAATCAAGCTTATCAATGATGCGACTGAACAGAGTGCCCAGTGGAGCTTTGATGGATATGACCTGGAGGAATTCAAGGATAGAAGGCCCGGGAAGAAAGGCAAAAGGGGCGGTGCTGGCACGAAGGTCGGCAAATGCAAGCTTTGCGGCGGCGATGTTGTCGACAAAGGAACTTTTTATGGCTGTGCGAATTATAAAGCTTCTGACTGCCGTTTCACCATATCCAAAAAAGTGCTTGGAAAGACTGTCAGCCAGGCGAATATCCGCAAGCTTTTGAAAGATGGGCAGACGGATCTTATCAAAGGGTTCAAAAAAGGCGAAAAGGAATTTCAGGCCAGGCTCCAATGGGGAGAAGGCAGGCTTAACTTCGTCTTTGAGAACACCATGAATCAGCAATGAATGCAGGGGAGGAGCATCAGCTTCTCCCTGATGTTTTCCTTGCCTGACTTGTTTGTCCCCTCCATCTATAGTAAAATTTTTATTGGACAATTTTTACTGAGCTGCATGATGGACCTCTATGTTTGCAGGAAAGCATGGGCCGGTGGACGATTTTTAACAGATAATAGCAATGAAGCTGGAACCGGGCGTCTTATATGTCCGGCACGAAGCTGGTTTTAATACTTAGGAGGTTATCGGATGCCTACTCCAAGCATGGAAGATTATATAGAACAAATATACATACTGATAGAAGATAAAGGTTATGCACGTGTATCCGATATCGCCGAAGCTTTGTCAGTACACCCATCTTCTGTTACTAAGATGGTGCAGAAGCTCGATAAAGATGAATATCTTGTTTATGAAAAATACAGAGGACTGATTCTGACGCCAAAAGGCAAGAAAATCGGCAAAAGGCTGGTATACCGCCACGAACTTCTGGAACAGCTGCTAAGGATCATCGGCGTGAAAGAAGAGAATATTTACGAAGATGTAGAAGGAATAGAACATCATTTGAGCTGGGACGCGATTGACCGTGTGGGTGATCTTGTCCAGTTCTTTGAAGAAGATCAGGGCAGAGTGGATTCGCTCCGTGAAATCGCCAGGAAAAATGAGCAGACTGAAGGATAAAGACAAAAAAGCGGCAAGGTATGAGAGTATACCTTGCCGCTTTTTTGTCTTTACTTGCAATGATTTGAGGTTTTGCTTATAAATGGAGTCTGTTGATTTGCGTTCCAGGCACTTCGCTTTCCGCGGGGCGAAGTTGAGCCTCCTCGCGCTCCGCGCTGTGGGGTCTCAACATTTCCGCTGCAATCCCGCAGGAGTCTGCGTGCCTTCCACTCCAATCAACAGGGCTTAAGAATTATGTTTACATCAGATTTCCTGTTACATATATTCTCTCCTTAAACCTGGTCAACAGGGGTGTACTCCCATCCGCAGGTTGTTTTAACTAACCAAAGCTCGGAAAATCCTCTAACAGATTCACTGTATTAACATCCGCTTCCATCAGGCTGTGTTCCGCCTCTGCAAGTTCGATGAGCCCTTCCTCTGCTTCCATTAATGCTTTTCTCAATGATATGATGCGCCCTCCCGAGGTCTGGAAAGACATGATCTCACCCTGGTGGTTTCTTTGGACGGCAATTAATTTTTCCGGCTGCATGTATAGCCCCTCCTTTAATTTCCTTAGTACAAAGGATTACCAGGTGCCCTTATAGAAATACAAGAATGAAACCTTTTTAAATTATATCCGTAATAAAAGTGAGGGATCATCAATATGGAATTTAATTGGGCCGCTGAAGCGGAAAGGCTTTGGGATGAAAAATCCGGCTCCTGGAGCCGGCAGAGCAGGGAGATGTGGGAATCAGGCAGCCGGAAGGAAATTGCAGGCTTTTTCAGCAGGCATGTTCCTGCCGGCTCTGCGGTTTGCGACCTTGGCTGCGGCGATGGCTACGGCACTCTAAAGCTTGCAAGTGCCGGCTATAAAGTAACAGGGGCAGATGTTTCAGAGGAAATGATACATAAAGCCATCAAGGTTAATGAAGGAAATGATGCAAGTTTTATTAAAACTGATATTTCGTCTTTAGATATTTCTGATGATGCCTTCGATGCAGTGCTGGCGATTAATTCGCTTGAATGGACAGAGAGCCCCCTTGGAGTCCTCCGGGAAATGCAGAGGGTGGTCAGGCCGGGAGGATTTGCGTGCGTCGGGATTTTAGGACCCACTGCTAAGCCTAGGGAAAACAGCTATGAAAGGCTTTACGGCAAGAAGGCAGTCTGCAATACGATGTTGCCGTGGGAGTTTGAAAGGCTTGCCAGTGAAAACGGCTGGAGCAGGATATCCGGGTTCGGCGTTTATAAAAGAAGTGCTGAACAGATTCCCAAAGGCTCTTTAACAGAAGAACTGCAGCAGGCTTTGTCGTTTATGTGGGTATTCATGATCAAAAATGATAAATAAGAGGAGAGTAATAGAATGAGCAGATATTCAATCGAAGAATTCGTGAACCAGACAAAACAGCAGGATAAAGGGGAAGGCCTGTTTGAGCTTGAAACACCGAGGATGCTTGAAATCAACCTGACAAATCAGATATGGGCAAAATCAGGAGCCATGGTTTCATACAGGGGGAGCATCAAGTTTGAAAGAGAAGGGATCCTGGAGCATGGCTTAGGTAAAATGTTCAAAAAGGCGCTGACAGGTGAAGGGACATCCCTTATGAAAGCGACCGGGAATGGCAAGCTCTATCTGGCAGACCAGGGTAAAAAGATTTCCATCCTGAACCTCGGGGGGGAATCGATCTTTGTGAACGGAAATGATTTGCTGGCATTTGAACCCGGCATAGACTGGGATATCAAACTCATGAAAAGGATTGCCGGCATGATGGCAGGCGGGCTTTTCAATGTCCGCCTGGAAGGGCGCGGCATGGTTGCAATCACATCCCACTATGAGCCGCTGACATTGCTAGTCACACCGGATAATCCAGTGTACACAGATCCAAATGCGACAGTAGCCTGGTCAGGCACCCTTCAGCCGGAGTTTGTGACTGATATATCCTTTAAGACATTCCTTGGGAGAGGAAGCGGGGAATCAATCCAAATGAAATTCTCGGGCAGCGGGTTTGTTGTGGTGCAGCCGTTTGAGGAAGTCTACTATAGCCAGCAAAGCTGAATGAAACCATAAAATTAAAATGGCTGCCTCTAAGAGTGCAGCCATTTTGTTATTTTTTCTGAAAACAGACGTTACCATTCATATGGTGTTTCCTGATAGACATAATAATTCAGCCAGTTTGAGAAAAGCAGATGTGCGTGGGACCTCCATCTGTTCTTTGGAGGCAGCGCAGGGTTGTCTTCAGGGAAATAGTGCAATGGCAGGTCTGGGACCAGCCCCCTTGCCTGGTCCCTCTCATATTCATCAGCCAGGGTTCGTGATTCATATTCCAGATGGCCGGTGACCATGATTCTTCTGCCATCCTTTGAACTGATGATGAATGCACCGGCTTCGTCTGAAACCGACAAAAGCTTCAGGGACGGATTCTCGTTTATTTTTGCAATTGAAACGTCTGTGTTCCTTGAATGCGGAGCAAGGAAATGGTCATCAAAGCCTCTCAGCAGCTTTATGGAAGGATCGCAAACGGTATGGGAGTATACTCCCGAGCATTTCCGCGGGAGGATTTCCTTGCCGATTCCATAATAATGATAAAGCGCAGCCTGCGCACCCCAGCAGATATGCATGGATGAGGTCACATTCTGCTGAGCCCAATCCATGATCCCAGTCAGTTCTTCCCAATAATCGACTTCCTCGAAACCCAGCATCTCAATCGGCGCCCCGGTAATAATCATCCCATCGAATTTTTGATTCCTGATCTCTGGAAAAGTGGTATAAAACTGCTCAAGATGCAGTTCGCTCGTATTTTTTGATTCATGTGTGGCAGTTTTGAGGAACGATATATTCACTTGAAGCGGTGTATTGCCAAGAAGCCTCAAAAGCTGCGCCTCTGTTTTTTCTTTTTCAGGCATCAGATTCAAGATGATGATATTAAGCGGACGTATGTCCTGCTTCCTTGCCCGGCTGTCATCCATAATAAAGATATTTTCTTTCTCCAGGATTTCACGGGCAGGCAGCAGAGGCGGGATACAAATAGGCACGGGCCTTCCTCCTTGTTGGAATATTCAATTATCTAATTATAAAAGCAAACGGCACTGTGAAGCAATGCCGGGCAAAAGTTCCATTATTTAAAATTCTATCACTTATTATAAGACGCGGTGGTACAATATAGAAGGAAACTTTGCATATTTCGGGGGGACAAGAATGAACGTGAAACCAAAGGTGAAGTCAGATATTGAAATCGCACAAGAATCAGAACTGAAACCGATCAAAGAAATCGCAGCCGGGATCGGACTGGATGAAGATGATTTGGAGCTTTACGGAAAGCACAAGGCCAAGCTCTCTTATGAGGCAGTAAAAAAGCTGCAGACAAAAGAGTCCGGTAAAGTCATTCTTGTAACAGCCATCAATCCAACTCCGGCTGGAGAGGGGAAGTCAACGGTGACTGTTGGCCTTGGGGATGCACTGACAAGGCTCGGAAAGAAAACGGTGATAGCGATGCGCGAGCCTTCCCTTGGACCGACTATGGGGATTAAGGGCGGCGCCACTGGCGGCGGATATGCCCAGGTTCTGCCTATGGAGGATATCAATCTTCATTTCACGGGGGATCTCCATGCCATTACTTCAGCCAATAATGCGCTCTCTGCCTTGATTGATAACCATCTTCAGCAGGGAAATGAACTGGGTATCGACCAGCGGAGGATTGTCTGGAAGCGGGCAGTCGATTTGAATGACCGGGCGCTCAGAAAGGTGATTGTCGGCCTTGGAGGCCCCATGCAGGGAGTGCCGAGGGAAGATGGATTTGATATTACGGTAGCTTCGGAAATCATGGCCGTTTTATGCCTGGCATCCGATCTGGCAGATTTGAAGCTGAGGCTTTCCAGGATGGTCATCGCCTATAATGGCCAGAAAGAACCTGTAACAGCTGGCGATTTAGGTGCAGAAGGCGCACTTGCCCTGCTTTTAAAAGATGCCATAAAGCCGAATCTGGTCCAGACGATTGAACATACACCGGCCCTGGTGCATGGAGGGCCTTTCGCCAATATCGCCCATGGCTGCAACAGCGCAGCCGCTACAACAGCTGCTTCAAAGCTGGCCGATTATGTGGTTACAGAGGCTGGGTTCGGTGCAGATCTTGGTGCGGAGAAATTCCTCCATATCAAAACAAGAAATGCGGAAATCCAGCCTGAAGCCGTGGTAATCGTAGCCACAATCAGGGCGCTTAAGATGCATGGCGGAGTAAAGAAAAATGATCTTGCAGAGGAAAATGCCGCTGCATTGGCAGAAGGGTTCGCCAACCTGAAGAAGCACGCTGAAACGATTAAGAGTTTCGGCCTTCCATTCACTGTGGCCATAAATAAATTTGTAACAGATACAGATCTGGAAGTGAGCACACTGCTTGAACTCTGTGAGAAAGAAGGCTTCCCTGCTGCCCTTACAGAAGTGTGGGAAAAGGGCGGCGAAGGCGGACTTGCATTGGCTGAGACCGTTCTGAAGCTTATTGACAAGAAGGAAAGCAGCTTTGCTCCGTTATACAGTCTGTCAGATCCGCTTGAAGAGAAAATCAGGACAATCGTCCAGAAAGTATATGGGGGAGCTGATGTAGAATTCACAGGCAAAGCCAAGAAGCAGCTTGCTGACTTTGAAAGCTTCGGATGGGGCCGGCTTCCGGTCTGCATGGCTAAAACACAGTATTCTCTATCAGATGATCCGGCAAAGCTGGGAAGGCCGGAAGGGTTCACAGTAAATGTCCGCGAGCTGAAACCGTCCATCGGGGCAGGTTTCATCGTAGCCCTTACGGGAGATGTCATGACAATGCCGGGACTTCCGAAAGCTCCTGCTGCTTTGAAAATGGATGTGGATGAGAACGGTAATGCTGTTGGTTTATTTTAAAAGGGGGGTTCTGCTTGTTTGACCCTACTGCGTTTGAAAATATGAAGATCGTCATGGAGGGCCTTTTGTATGATAAGGACCTTGCCGGTCAAATCATCATCTTAGACCGCAACGAACTGATCAATACAGCCAAGCTTTCGAGGAAATTTGAAATAACGTTTCAGGACAGGGAATACGTCAAAGCTTCATGCACCTTCATCATGGAAGCGGCGCTCGAAAATCTGGCGGCTGAGCTTCATCCTGCCCTCCTTTCTGAAAAGCTCTCGGGCTGCATGATCAGCATCCGGTTTTCTTTCAGCCAAAAGAATGAGCCGGGACAGACAGCCGGGATTGACAGACTGATGAAGGCCATTTGGGGAGAAAATAGAACCATCCGCCAAACGGTGTCTTATGATCCCTTGCAAAAGCCGGACACTGTGCAGAATACGACGGAAATCTCTTTTGGCAGACTCATTTATGAAGACCAGATTGATGATCTTGCACTTCTGTCCGATCATATGGCCGAATGCCTGAGGGAGCTTGAGGATGTGCTCTCTTAAACAAGAGTTTAAACTGGCATTATAGGCTGATCGTGATTACGATAATAGCAGGAGGTGCAATGATGTCTATATATCAATTTAATGCAATGAAAGCAGATGGCTCGGATGTCCCGCTGAGGGAGTTTGAGGGGGATGTGCTTCTCATTGTCAATACAGCCAGCAAATGCGGCTTTACACCGCAGTTCAAGGAGCTTCAGGAAATCTATGATAACCTTCATAGGGAAGGGCTTGAAATCCTTGGATTTCCCTGCAATCAATTCATGAACCAGGACCCGGGCAGCAACGAGGAAATCCAGCAGTTCTGCCAGCTGAATTATGGGGTGTCATTCCCGATGTTTGCGAAGGTGGATGTCAACGGGAAGAATGCCGATCCAATTTTTCAATATTTAACTGAAGAGGCGCCTGGCATGCTTGGCATGAAAGCTGTCAAATGGAATTTCACCAAATTCCTTGTCAACAAAAAAGGGGAAGTCGTCAAGCGGTATTCTCCCAATACAAACCCGAAAGAAATACTCGGCGATATTGAAAAAGAATTGGCAAAATAAAGCTTGCAGTCTGAAAATCGGACATAAGAAAGGCTCTGCTTCGGCAGGGCTTTTCTTATGTCCATTTTTGGCGTTTTAAAAATTTAGAATTATCTTTACTTTAATTCTCTTACCTAATACGATAATAATGGGCATGCCAAAATGTTCCACCGATGCAAATGACTGCCCTGATTAAAGGAGGAAAAGAAAATGGACAAAGCAGGAAAAATACAAATTCAATTGAGCGATAAGATGGAGGGCACGTAGTTAAGAATCGAGGAGGAAGAGACATGGAAAAGGTGATGAATAAGATACAGGTGGTCCGCTACCAGCCTGGATTGGCGGATGCTATTGCGAAGATGTGGAATATGAGCCGGGAAAGCTGGGGCGGCGACAACAGGGTGATGACAGGGGAGCAAGTAAAGACAAAAGAGGAAAACTCGGATAATATCGAGCTGTATATCGCCCTGGATGGGGAAGAGGTCGTGGGCTATTGCGGACTTTCAGAATATAAGGAAGATGAAGGAGCGCTTTATATTCCTCTCCTGAATGTGCGGCCGGATTATCATGGCAGAAAAATCGGCAAGCTCCTTGTTCTTGAGGCACTTGAAAAGACAGTGGAGCTTGGGTGGCCGCGCCTGGACCTGTATACCTGGCCCGGCAATACAAAAGCTGTGCCATTGTACAAAAAATGCGGATTCTTCTGGGAGGACAGAGACGACTCCACTCACTTGATGAACTTCATTCCCGCTGTCTTGAATACGCCGCTTTTAAAGCCTGTTTTTGAAAAGCTGGACTGGTACAGCTCAAGCTCCAGGGTAATTGAAGTGAAACCTGATGGGAAAAACGAAAATGGCTTCACTTATTATGATTATGAGTGGGAACATGAGGGAACTCGTGCAAGAGTCCAATTTGAACGTTCAGGAAGGGGCATGCGCCTGATTGAAACAGATGAATTCCTGGCTGAACTCGTATTGAACGGGCACCAGCTCATTGAGGGGCGGAAGGAGTCCATTTCATTGAGGGTTGTCAATAAATCCGGAAATCCGCTTGCGGTTGAAGCAGCCGGGAAGGACAGCGGGCGCGTGAAATGCAGCTTAACAGAATCCCTGATGGTCTCTGGCGAAGAGGTCATCACAGGAGTGCTGGACATCAGCGAAGGAGAAGCGCCTGACTCCTGGAAGACACACCCATCTGCTGAAGTGGACTTGTCCATAAATGGCCGGAACTGTTCACTGAGGCTGGGCATCCATCCTAAAAAGCCGGCTGATGTCAATGCCTCGCTTCTAGGACATCTGAGCTACCAGGGAAAACAGGCAGAGGTTGCTGTCGAGGTTAAAAATAATCTGCCGGAAGATGCAAAAGTGCAGATCCATTTTCCGGAAACAGAGAATCTCATTCCAGAACAAAAAGAAATTGTGCTTGATTTAAAACCGAAAGAGCGGAAAAGCTTTTTCCTCCCGTGTAAGGTAAAGAAGCATGGTTTTTCTGAGCACCTTCTGCAGATGTCTCTAGCTGGTTCAAAGGGAAGCCGATTCCAATTTGAAAAGAAAGCCGGCCTGGCACTGAAGGGTTTTGGAAGCCAATTTGGCGGCGAAACAGAGGAATACTGGCAAATCTTCAATGGAAACAGCCAGGTGAATATCAGAAAGCGGGACTATACTGTGAAAGCCGGCCGAAGCGGGAATCTGGATCAGCCATTCTCGTTCTTCCAGCCGAAACTGGGAAAACCGTATACCGCAGAATTCACCAAAAAGAAGCCTGTATCTGCAGAGTGGTATAAAGATGGGGCAGCTGTAACTCATAAGCTGGAATTTCTTTCGGAGAATATGCCTGGAATTAAGCTTAGCATCTTTACCTCCCTTTATGCTGAAGGACTTGTAAAGAGGTGGATGGAATGTGAAAATGGCAGGGAAGAGCCTGTGGAAGGGCTGTATGTCAGCCAGTCCATGTACCATGAAGGCCGGGAGATGGTGTTTCCGCTGGATGGGGAGGCTGTTGCGTTTTCAGATATGAAGGAGCTTCTGTACGGAGATGTCAACTTTAGCTCTCTGTCAGGAAGTTGGTATTTCGCAGGACAAGGAGGGGAACCGGTAGGGCTTGCCTGGCCGGAAAGCGCCAAGGCTGTGCCGGATAATTGGCAGCTTTCAATTGAATTCCAAACCGGTGAGATCCGGGCGAAAGAAAAGGCGGTCCTCGAACCTCTTTATCTATCAATAGGAGCCTTCCGGTCATGGGAAGAATTCGCAGCATTTGCATCCTGCTCCCCTTCAGCTGATAAAAAGAGTACAGCTCCTGAGAAGGAGATGAACATCACTTCTGTATTCGGCTGTGATGATAAATTTACAGCAGATCTGACTTTGAACAGCCGCAGGCTCCAGCCATTCGAAGGGAAGCTCTCCATTTCAGTTGATGGCAGTGTCAAAGCTTCTGAAGAGATCATGATTGAAGGCGGGAAAGTTTATAAAACCAGCATTGCAATGGGGGAAAAAGCAGGAATCAGCATTGTGTCTGCAGTTCTTGAGGAAGGCAGCAGCTGCGAAAAGATCGATAGCATCGTCCTGAAGGCTGGTGGAAAGGTGCAAGTAACATCGGAAGAGGAAGCCGGATTAAAAGTGGCAAAAGCAGTAAACGGCCCAGTGGAAATCAAATCGGCTCCAGGCTTCTATCCCGGACTGTTTTCCATCTCAGTGAACGGGAGAAAATGGCTGGACCACTCCTTCCCTTCACTGCAGGCAAAAGGCTGGTGGAATCCCTGGGGCGGTGGAATGAAGACAATCCCTTCTAAGCTGAATGTTTTCTCTATCCTGAAAGGCCAGACAGAGGCGGAGGCAGCTGCGGTTCTGGATAGTTCAGGAAATTCGTGGCAGGGACTCAAGATTACAACAAGGCTTGGGGAGCATCCTGTATGGCAGGGACTTGTATTTTCACAATATTATCTCATGCTCCCAGGTGTACCATTGATCGCATCATTTCTCCGGATAGAGGAAGCGGGCGGCAAGCTACTTGCTGGTGAGTATGCTGTCAGTGATGCTTTCCTGAAGGGCGGAAAGCTTGAAGATCTTTCTATCAGGCCGGACGGAGCAGGTGAGAATGGCTTTTATACAGCAGGAAAGGACGAGAATGTTCTCTTTTTGGGGAATGGCTCATCCATCTGCAGCACACATGCAGAAGAAAAGCTGTATATGGTGACAAACAGCATGGCTGACCATAATGAGGCATATATGAACAAAGAGGCATGCCAGCTTATATCAAGGCAGCCATTCAGCGCCGGAGGGCAGGATAGCCGGACGAAACCGGTATTCATGCTGTTTGACAGCAGGGATTTGTCCGGGAAGCTGCTGGATAGGCTGCAGAAAATCAGTTTCAGCAATGAGGAGACAGAATGAAAATAATAGACGCACATATGCACTTTTCACAAATTACATCTTTTTATGAAACAGCAAGGGACCTTTCGTTTGTTGATTATTCTTATAAAGGGATCGCGGCGGAGTACCGGGATGCGGGTGTCTTGCTCGGAATCGGCATGGGCCTTGGTGAAACAGACGGTATGGGTTTTCCGGACCATGATGCAAGGACGCCGATGATGCTGGACCTGGCTGAATCCCAGCCTGACATGTTAGTGGCCTGCGCCGGCATTAACCCTTTCAATATGGATTCTGAGGCGCTTGAAAGGCTGGAAGACGTGATTCAGCGCCCCGGGACTGTCGGATTTAAAATCTATCTGGGCTATTATCCTTTTTACGCTTACGATGAAGTATATGAACCAGTCTATAAGCTTGCTGAA
Organism: Bacillus sp. SRL543; assembly: GCF_984799205.1. Classification (NCBI taxonomy): domain Bacteria; kingdom Bacillati; phylum Bacillota; class Bacilli; order Caryophanales; family Bacillaceae; genus Bacillus; species Bacillus sp. SRL543. The sequence continues at coordinate 3,127,049 of NZ_OZ481794.1, read as the reverse complement.
AAATACAGTGTGCCGGTTGTCTTCCATACTGGCGACACTTATTCAGAAAGAGGGCTGCTGAAGTACTCACACCCTCTTGCCATCGATGAAGTGGCAGTCAGGCATCGGAATGTCAATTTCATGATGGCTCATTTCGGTGATCCCTGGACCCTGACTGGAGCTGAGATCATTTATAAGAATCCGAACGTATACGCTGATCTCTCAGGACTGATAGTGGGTACGGAAGAAGAGCTGAAGAAAAGGAGCGGAGGGCGGTTCCTCGACCATCTGCGCCATGCAATTGAATTCGCAGATTCGTATGATAAATTGATCTTTGGGACCGACTGGCCCTTGATCCCTATAGCTCCATATATTGAGTTTATCAAAAATCTTATCCCGGAAGAGCATCATGAAAAGGTATTTTACCAGAATGCCTTAAAGCTCTTTCCGAAAATAGCGGCATTTTTGCCGGAAGAATAAAAGTGTGCGGCTATCCCTTCTATAGGGATAGCCGTTTATAACAGAAATAACCAGTACATAATTACGGCAAGGAGGAAACCTGATGGGAAAAGTGGCATGGGTTACCGACAGCACAGCATGCCTGGATGAAGAATTAGCGGCGCACCCGGATGTCTATGTTGTACCGATGACAATCATCATGGATGGCCAGGAGTATATAGAGGGGAGGACCATAAGTGCTGAAGACCTGTTCAGGCGGCTGAAGACACTTTCTTCGCCTCCAAAGACCTCACAGCCTTCTGTGGGCTCTTTTCAGGCTCTTTTTGAAGAGCTTGAAGAAAGCTATGATTCTATCGTGGCTGTCCTTGTATCGGCGAAGCTCAGCGGGACTGTTTCATCCAGCCAGCAGGCAGCACAGCTGGTGAACATACCTGTCTATACAGTCGATTCGGGCATCTTATCGTACCCTTTGACGAGGCTGATAAAGGAAGGGATGCTTTTGACAGAATCAGGGACCGCGGGCAGCGAAGCAGCCCGGAGGATCGAGGAAATCGGATCCACATCGGAGACATTAGTCCTTGTCGGGAGCCTCGAGCAGCTTCATCGCAGCGGCAGGATGACAGGGCTGCAATTTTATTTTGGCAGTCTATTGAACATTAAGCCTATCATTGCCATAACCGGCGGGGCACTTAGCATAAAGGAAAAGGCAAGGAGCATCAGGAAAGCTAAAGAACGGATGAAGGCCCTGCTGAAGGAAGCCTATGAACAGCATGGTTTCAGGGAGGTATTCATCCTGTATGGCTTATATGACGGAGAGGCAAAGGAATGGATGGCAGATCTTAGGGCCAGCTTCCAGGAAATCGAGTTCAGCGCTTTCCCTCTTGGGGCCACAATCGGGGTTCATGCCGGGGAAAATACCATCGGGTTCAGCTGGTTCAACGGGCTGAAATAAATCAGTATGCAGAAAGCCTTGCACAGCAGCAAGGTTTTTTCTTTTGATATTTTGCTCAGAAAAAGACAGATATAGCTGAGAAGAAACATCCTGCCCCTTTTCATGATAAAATAAGCTTCAGCAGGAAAGAGGTGCGTTTTCAATGGATAAGATAATTTCGCAGGCAGAGCGGTATGTCCGCGCTGAGCTTGGCCGGGATGCTTCAGGGCATGACTGGCATCATATAGATAGAGTCAGGAAAAATGCGTTATATATACAGAGTCAGGAAAAACGGGGAGATGCTTTCATCATTGAAATGGCGGCCCTTTTGCATGACATTCCCGATGCTAAGCTGAATGCCGGTGAGGAGCAGGGATGGGAAAGGCTCCGCAGCTTTTTTGCAGATGCTGGGATTGATTTCGGCCTTCAAAAGCAGCTGGAAGAGGTCATCGCCGCTGTTTCCTTCAAAGGAGGCTCAGGCCTGAAAGCTGAATCTCCTGAGGCAAAGATTGTCCAGGATGCAGACAGGCTCGATGCCATTGGCGCAATCGGGATTGCACGGACATTTGCCTATGGCGGCATGAAAGGGCATCCCCTTTATGACCCGGCGCTCTCTGCCAGGGAAGAAATGACTGTGGAGGATTACCGTAAAGGGCAAACCTCCTCCATCCATCATTTTTATGAAAAACTGCTGAAACTCAGCAATCTTCTGAATACAGATACAGCAAAAAAGATGGCAAAACAGCGCCATGAATTTATGCTAGCATACTTAAATGAATTTTACAGGGAATGGAATGGTCAGGCATGAAAATGATTTCAATTGAAAACTTATCAAAATCTTACGGGGAAAAGCAGCTCTTCCGGAATGTTTCTTTCACGATAAACGAAAAAGAAAGGGCAGGGCTGATCGGCGTTAACGGAACTGGAAAGTCTTCTTTGCTGAAGATCGTGGCTGGTGTCGATGTTCCGGATTCAGGGGAGATTGTATGCCCGAAAGATTATAAAGTGTCTTACTCTGAACAGAAGCCTGAGCTGGATCCGGGGCTGACAGTGCTTGAGCAGGTATTTGAAGGGGATGCGCCGATATTCCGCCTGCTGAGGGAATATGAACATATTATGGCGGGCCTCGGAGATTCTCCTGAGGACACCGGACTCCAGGAAAAGCTTTTTGCTCTTCAGAAAAGAATGGATGAGCTGGATGGCTGGGAAGCGGATGCCAGCGCGAAGGCGATCTTAAGCAAGCTCGGCATCGAGGAATACAGCAGGAAAATCGGGGAGCTTTCCGGAGGGCAGAAGAAGAGGGTTGCCCTTGCACAGGTGCTGATCCAATCTCCGGATCTTCTAATTCTTGATGAGCCGACCAACCATCTTGATTATGAAACCGTCAAGTGGCTGGAAGAATATCTTAGCCGATTCAATGGCGCGCTCCTGCTGGTCACGCATGACCGTTATTTTCTCGACCGGGTCACCAACAGAATGTTTGAACTGGATGGAGGAAGCCTCTACAGCTATAAAGGCAATTATGCCGCTTTCCTTGAAGCGAAGGCCGTCAGGGAGGAAAATGAGGCCGCTACTATTGAAAAGCAGAAAAATCTTTTCCGCAGGGAACTTGAATGGATCAGAAGGGGCGCAAAAGCCAGGACCACGAAGCAAAAAGCAAGGATACAGCGGTTTGATCAGCTGGAGGACACCCTGTCTGCTGTCAAAGCATCGGAAAAGCTCGATATGTCTTTATCCGGAAGCAGGCTCGGAAAGCAGGTTTTCGAGCTGAAAGATGCTTCTAAAGAGCTTGGCGGAACAGTTGTGCTCGACGATTTCAGCTTATTGGTCAAGCCTGGCGACAGAATCGGGATCATCGGCAGAAACGGTACAGGAAAGTCCACGCTTCTGAATATACTTGCCGGTAAAATTCCCCTGGATTCAGGTGATCGGATCATCGGCCAGACAGTCAAAGTAGCTTATTATACGCAGGAAAGCGAAGACATGGACGAAAACAAAAGAATGATTGAGTATTTGAAGGAGACAGCCGAGATCGTCCACACCTCTGATGGCAAAACGATTTCTGCAGCACAGATGCTCGAGCGCTTCCTTTTCCCGTCAAGCACACATGGAACACCAATCAGAAAGCTTTCCGGCGGGGAAAAGCGAAGGCTTTATCTTTTGAAGATTCTTCTGTCGGAGCCGAATGTCCTTTTGCTGGATGAGCCGACGAATGATCTGGATACACAGACACTGACCGTACTTGAAGACTATCTTGACGATTTTGCAGGTGTGGTCATAACTGTTTCCCATGACCGCTATTTTCTTGATAAAGTGGCAGAGCAGCTGCTCATTCTCGAAGGAGGCGGCAGAATCGGCTCTTACTATGGAAACTATACAGAGTATATTGAGAGCCAGCCGCAGCAGGCAAAACCAAAGAGCGTGAAACAGGAAGCTAAACCAAAGCAGGAGGCAATGCCGAAGAAAAAGCGCATGTCTTACAATGAGCAGAGAGAGTGGGAAAGCATCGACGGAAAGATTGCCGCTGCCGAAAAGCGCCTTGAGGAAATTGCCGGTGAGATGGCAGAAACGGGCAGCGATTTTATGAAGGCAAATGAACTTCTCGAGGAAGAAGCACGATTGAATGAGGAGCTTGAAGAGCTTATTGAAAGATGGAGCTATCTGGCCGAGCTTGCGGAGAGCTGAGAGCAAGCAGAGGGCCGGCAATGGGCTGGTCCCATATGTTAAGATGAAACAAAATTCTATCGAATCATAAGGAGGAACCATCATTGAAAATAAAATCAATTGAGCCTACACCAAGCCCGAATACGATGAAAATCATCCTTGATGAAGAATTGCCTATGGGCAAAAGCAATAATTATAAAAAGGACAAGACAGATGGAGCGCCAAAGGTTGTTTTGGATATCCTGCAGATAGAAGGAATCAAAGGGGTATACCATGTAGCAGATTTCCTTGCGGTTGAACGCAATGCAAAATTTGACTGGAAAGAGCTTCTCCCTCAGGTGCGTAAGGCATTCGGAGAGGAAGCGGAAGAATCAGGCGGCGAGGCAGCCCTCAATGAACATTACGGCGAGGTAAAAGTCCAGGTGCAGATGTACAAAGATATCCCGATGCAGATCAAACTGGCTGACGGAACTGAAGAGAAGCGCTTTGGACTGCCGGAAGCTTATGTGCAGGCAGTCCGTGATGTGCAGCAGCCTGATGATAATGTTGTCATGAGCAGAAAGTGGAAAGAATTTGGTGTCAGGTACGGAGATATGGACCAGGTCGGTCAGGACATTCTAGAAGAATTGCTGGCAGCTTATCCTGAAAGCAGGCTGAAGAGCCTTATCGAGCAAGGCAAGCATGGCGCAGCTGCAGACAGCAGGCCTGCAAGGACAAAAAGGAAGCTGTCGACTGAGGATCTGGACAGCAGTGATTGGCGGATACGCTATCAGCTGATGGAACAGATGGAAGATCCGGGGATGGAGGATTATCCAGTACTGGAAAAGGCGCTGGAAGATGAGAAGGCGTCAATCCGCAGGCTGGCAGCCGTCTATCTGGGAATGATCGAGGACAAAAGTGTTCTTCCATATCTATATAAAGCACTTAAGGATAAAAGTGTAACAGTAAGGAGAACAGCGGGCGACTGTCTATCAGATCTTGGCTTTGCTGAAGCAGAGGAAGCAATGATAGATGCCCTCCAGGATACAAGCAAGCTTGTCCGCTGGCGTGCAGCCATGTTCCTTTATGAAGCAGGTACAGAAAAGGCGCTCCGGGCATTAAAGAATGCGGAAGAAGATCCTGAATTTGAAGTCAGCATGCAAATCAAGATGGCCATTGAACGGATAGAACAGGGTGAAGAGGCCAAGGGATCTGTCTGGAAACAGATGACCGAGGCAAGAAACCAAAGCAGCTGACAATGTTTATAAAATCAGCTTATTGTCCAGAAAAGGGTCCGGAACGGAAGCGTTCGGGACCCTTTCTGTTTTTTGGGGGTCTGTGTTAAACATTGTTGTTGATTTTGGGCTCCTTCGTATGAATCTCAGTTTCACACGCCTTTCAGCACATGCAGCACTAACAGAGCCTTTTTCTTCGAATATTACCGCTTCACTTTAAAGCTTGCTTGCTTTTTAGCATTAAAAATTCATTAAATTTTGTGAAAATTATTGCAATTGCTGAAAAAGTCCTCTATATTGAAAAGAAAATCTTTCAGGAGGGCTTATAATTGGGAAGAGATCTTAGGATAAAAAGCCATGTAATCAGCGACGATGAAAGGCGGGCGCCAAACCGCGCCATGCTTCGGGCAGTGGGATTTACCGATGAAGATTTCAAGAAGCCGATGATCGGCATTGCCAGCACATGGAGCGAAGTGACTCCGTGCAATATACATATCAATGAACTTGCCTACAAGGCGAAGGATGGTGCAAGGGAAGCAGGGGGTGCCCCGCTTGTGTTCAATACGATTACTGTATCTGACGGCATCTCTATGGGGACGGAGGGCATGAGATATTCCCTTCCAAGCCGCGACCTGATTGCGGACTCCATCGAAACGGTTGTCGGCGGGGAAAGCCTGGACGGTTTCGTGGCGATCGGGGGCTGCGACAAAAATATGCCTGGCTGCTTAATGGCCATTGCAAGGATGGACCTGCCCGCCGTATTTGTGTATGGCGGAACGATCAAGCCTGGCAAGCTGCAGGGGCAGGATATCGATATTGTGTCAGTTTTTGAAGGGGTAGGGCAGTTCAGCGGCGGGGCCATCGATAAAGCCGGTCTCAATGAGATTGAATGCCATGCATGTCCGGGGGCCGGCTCCTGCGGCGGAATGTACACTGCCAACACGATGGCGAGCGCCATTGAAGCACTGGGGATGAGCCTTCCGGGCAGTTCCTCCAATCCGGCAGAAACGGATGAAAAACGGCAGGATTGCCATGAAGCAGGAAAGGCGGTCTATCGCCTCCTGGAGCAGGATATCAGACCAAGGGACATCCTTACGAAGGAAGCATTTGAGAATGCGATTACCGTCGTGATGGCCTTGGGCGGCTCGACAAATGCCATCCTCCATTTGATGGCCATTGCCCACTCCGCTGAAGTGGACCTTTCCCTGGAGGACTTTAACCGGCTGCAGAAAACGGTTCCCCATATTGCCGATTTGAAGCCAAGCGGAAAATATGTCATGCAGAATCTCCATGAAGCAGGAGGGGTCAGTGCCGTAATGAAAATGCTATTGAGGGAAGGGCTCCTTCACGGCGAATGCCTGACTGTCACAGGGAAGACACTCGCTGAAAATCTGGAAGAAGCAGAAGACCTGAAAGATGGCCAAAAGGTCATATACCCGCTCAATGCCCCTCTCAGGGAAAACGGGCCGCTCGTAGTCCTGAAAGGCAATCTTGCCCCGGAAGGCGCCGTAGCGAAGGTATCAGGACTGAAGGTCACAAGACACACAGGGCCTGCCAAAGTGTTTGATGATGAGGAGTCTGCTACAGATGCTGTACTGAGGGGGGACATCCAGACCGGTGATGTACTGGTAATCAGGTATGAAGGGCCGAAAGGAGGGCCTGGTATGCCTGAAATGCTTTCCATTTCGGGCATCCTCGTAGGAAAAGGGCTCGGCGAAAGCGTGGCCCTGCTAACAGACGGGCGTTTCTCGGGAGGGACCCACGGCCTTGTGGTCGGCCATATTGCACCGGAAGCCCAGGTAGGCGGGCCGATCGCACTCATACAGACCGGTGATATGATTACAATTGACAGCACCGAACAAACACTTGAAGTGGATATCTCTCCTGCTGAGCTGGACGAGCGCAGGAAATCCTGGAGTCCGCCGCCGCTTTTGGCCCGCGGAGCCCTGGCAAAGTATACAAGACTCGTTTCATCCGCTTCCAGGGGGGCTGTCACAGACCATTTTGAGGAAGAGCCCGCCGCGAGGCCTCTTAAAGTATAGTAAGCCATCCGATTGCAAATAGAGCAGAAATTATAGTATGCTAACATTGCAAACGTTTAAAGGAGGCAATCAAACATGTCTATGGCATATGAAGAATATATGAGGCAGATGGTAAAGCCGATGCGTGCTGAACTAACACAGGCAGGCTTCAATGAACTGGCTACTGAAGAAGAAGTTGAACAGTTTATGGAAAATACAGAGGGGACTGCACTTGTTGTTGTCAACTCTGTCTGCGGATGTGCGGCCGGTCTGGCGCGCCCAGCTGCGACGCAGGCTGTCATGCATGCTGAAAAAAAGCCTGATCACCTTGTGACTGTGTTTGCAGGGCAGGACAAAGAAGCGACGGCAAAAATGCGCGAATATTTTGATGGAATTGAACCTTCTTCACCAAGCATGGCTTTACTGAAAGGGAAGGAAGTTGTCCACTTTATCCCGCGCCATGATATCGAAGGCTTCCCGATGGAAACCATCATGGAAAATCTTCTGGCTGCATTTGAGGAAAACTGCTGAAGCAACACAGAAAGGATGCCGTAAAAGGCATCCTTTCGCATTTTCTGCATTTCTCAGAGAGGAAAAGGGAGGTCCATGGGGACTAAAAGCCAATTATTATTACTCAGTCAGGAAGGTAGAAACTATGTTTGTAACTACATCTGGAAGGACAAGCCCTGGCATGATCCAGGCGGCGAAAGAGGCTGCAGCTGAACTGGGAGTCGCTTTTCATCCGCGAAAGAGCCTTTCTGTTTCTTCACTTCAGGAGCAATATAAGGATGATTGCATTGTATATGGCAAAAACAGGCTCGAATTATTTTCATATGGAGAAAGCTCACCGTACTTCTTTCATCCGAATTCCGCAGCATTCAGGATAAAAAGGCTGATGCGAGGCGAGCCTGATCCCTTTTTGGAAGCGGCGAAAATCGAGCCGGGGGACACAGTGGCGGACTGCACGCTCGGCCTGGCTTCAGACAGCATCATCGCAAGCTATGCAGCAGGTCCATCCGGCAAAGTGACCGGTGTGGAAGGCAATCCTTTCCTTGCTTATCTCGCAGGGAAGGGGCTTAAAACCTGGAAGTCAGGAGTTCCGCAAATGGATGAGGCAATGGAGAGGGTCGAGGTCATCAGTGCTTTCTCCCTTGACTACTTGAAGGGCATGCAGGACCAGTCCGCAGATATTGTATACTTTGACCCCATGTTCGAGGAAAAACTTTTGGACTCCGACGGAATCAAGGAACTGGCTAAGTTTGCCTTGTATGGGCTGTCCGAGGAGCTGGTAGAAGAAGCCAAAAGGGTTTCGCGTAAGAGGGTCGTCCTGAAAGACCATTTCCGGAGCGAAAGATTCAGCACCTTCGGCTTTGAGGTTTACCGGCGGAAATCCTCCCGCTTTCACTTTGGGGTCCTGGAAAGAAAAAGATAAGCAGGCATAATTAAAAGCGCAGGAATTTCCTCCCTGCGCTTTGGTTTTTATTTTGCGTGAACCTTAATCCGTAATTGACAGGAATACAAAGTATCCCAGCGTCAGCAGACTTACAGCAACAAAAACAATTTCCCACTCCATTATTTTCCTCCTCGGACTATGTATTCATTTACCATTAGTTTTATATTATCCCCCAAATTTTCTCCCTTTAATCGCATTTTTCTAGGAAATTTTCTTTTTTTTCAAAATTTTTCTCGCATTTTTTCTTTTTTCTTAAAAAAAGAGTATAATATTTTCTAAGAAAGCATCAGGCTTTAAAGAATACTGGAGGTTTCTAGTATGAAAATATCCATGGCAAAGAGAATGGATGCATTTGGGGAAAGTGTATTTGCAGAATTGTCCCGCCTGAAGAAAGCCAAGATCTCTGCAGGTGAAGATGTGATTGATCTAAGCATCGGCAGCCCTGACCTCCCGCCTCCGCCCTTTATAAGAGAGGCAATCGCTGAAGGGGCGCTGGACAGCACCCAGTATGGATACACCCTTGCAGGGACAGAAAGCTTCTGCGAAGCAGTCAGCTCCTATTACCAGAAGAATCACAGCGTATACATAGATCCGATAGAGCAATGCTCTCTCCTGATGGGGTCCCAGGACGGACTTGTCCACTTTCCTCTTGCTTTATGCAGTCCGGGGGATTACATCCTGATGCCAGATCCTGGGTATACAGCCTATGCTGCGGGTGCCGCACTGGCCGGGGCAGACATATACCCTATGCCTTTAAGGAAAGAAAAGCAGTTCCTCCCTGATTTTTCGGATATACCTGAGGAGATAAGGGAAAAGGCCAGGCTGATGATCTTGAACTTTCCCGGCAATCCTGTGCCCAGCCTTGCAAATGAAGAGTTCTTCAGGGAGGCAATAGAGTTTGCCAGAAAATACGAGATTGTCATATTGCATGATTTTGCGTACTCAGAGCTCTATTTCGAAGAAAAACCGGTAAGTTTTTTAGCTGTCGAAGGCGCATTTGAAACAGGGATAGAAATGAATTCCCTCTCTAAGAGCTTCAACATGGCAGGCTGCAGGATTGCCTATGCAGCCGGAAACAAAGACGTGATCCGCATGATTTCAGATCTGAAATCCCATCTGGACTACGGTGTATTCCATCCCATCCAGACAGCGGCTGCCATGGCTCTGGCAGATCAGTCGGGTTTCCTGGAAGATTCAAGAGAGGTATACAGGAAGCGCAGGGATGCTCTTGTAGAAAGCCTGCGGGAGGCAGGCTGGGATGTTGACAGCCCGAAAGGTTCAATGTTCGTTTGGGCAGAAATTCCAAACGGCATCAGCTCCAGGGAATTCAGCATCCGCATGCTGGAGGAAGCTGGAGTGGCTGTTACACCGGGAAGCGCATTCGGCACTGCCGGCGAGGGGTTTGTGCGGATTGCACTTGTACAGCCGGAAGGCAGGCTCCGCCTGGCCGCTCAGAAAATCAGATCCTCCGGAATTTTAAAAAAGAAGTCTATCATTTGAAAATAGTCTTTAATGGGGAGTGATAAGAATGCCTAAGTGGCTGCGCAAATCGTTTGTGGTGATGGTAACCATCCTTACCTTTGGGCTGGTTACGCCATCACAGGCATTTCTGTATGATAATGCAAACCAGGACAGATCTCCTAAACGCGATGTCCTGGAGAGCCAGGCAGAAGAAATGGAACTTGCTTCCCCTGAGGAGGATGAGGCATCGGTCAGGCAAAGGTTCATCCAGGCCGCCGTCCAGGAAGCTGAGAACCAGTCTTATATCAAATTCGGGGGCAAAATCAAACCTGTCATTGAAGATGAGTTCCGCGAAGTCATCCTGCCGAATATTGAAAAAGCAGTGGAGGAAACAGCTGCAAGGATTCCGGGAAGCGACCTGGGCAATCTCGAGATAACCGAATGGCCAGGCGGGGGCAGCTCAGAAAAAATCTTCCATATTGTCAACCGGCAGTCTAACGAAGATGTCCTCCGTTTCCATGTGAGGAGAGACCATCCGCCCCAGGAGGGATACTGGTTCAACTTCCACTACCATACCTCAGAGGATGCCTTCCAAAAGCATCATGAGCTGGGTTCCATCTACTGGAATAAAAATACTCCGCCAAAATGGCTGAGCTGAGATTTGAAATGTAAGCAAAAGTATGAAAAAATATGCTTGTAGTTTTGAAACTTTTTAAAGATTGAAACGTAAGCATACTATCACAATAATTGGAGGTAGAAAAAATGGCAGTAAGTTTATCAAAAGGACAGAAGGTAGATTTGACAAAATCCAATCCGGGCCTCACAAATGTAATCGTAGGGGTAGGCTGGGATACCAATAAGTATGATGGAGGAGCAGACTTTGACCTGGATTCCTCAGTTTTCCTTCTGGGAGAGAACGGCAAAGTTGCTTCCGAAGCGGATTTTGTTTTTTATAACAACACAACAGGCGGAAACGGCTCTGTCGTACATACGGGAGATAACCGCACAGGCGAAGGAGAAGGCGATGATGAGCAGGTAAAGGTTGAGCTCGGTGCTGTGCCGGCAAATGTCCAGCGCATTACATTCACCATCACAATCCATGATGGCGAAGCGCGCAGCCAGAACTTCGGGCAGGTTTCCAATTCATATGTCCGCATCCTTAATCCCGAAACAAATGAAGAGCTGATCCGCTATGACCTTGGAGAAGACTTCTCCATCGAGACAGCACTTGTTGTAGGTGAACTGTACAGGCACGGCGGAGAGTGGAAATTCAGCGCAATCGGGTCCGGCTATCAGGGCGGCCTTGGTGCACTTGCAACTGATTTTGGCCTTCAGATTGGATAATCACTTTTTTTATCATTGATCTTCGAGACTCGGCTCTGCCGGGTCTTTCGTTAGCACTTATATAAGGTAATGGAGGAACTTCAAGAGATGACAATTATTCAAGGTTTTATAGATACATATGCCGCATTCTTTGACTGGCAGATGTGGGCGGAAGTTCTAAGCGACCCTGTTAGCTGGGGGCTTATCGGAACACTCGTAATCCTGGAAGGACTGCTTTCGGCCGACAATGCACTTGTACTGGCTGTTATGGTAAAACACCTTCCGCCGGAACAGCGGAAAAAGGCTCTATTTTATGGACTGCTTGGAGCATACCTTTTCCGTTTCATTGCAATCGGAATTGGGGTATTCCTGATTAAGCTGTGGTGGGTAAAGATTTTGGGAGCCGGCTACCTGGCATGGCTTGCCATTAAATATTTCATTGATAAGAAAAAAGGCGTCGGCGATGATGAGGAGCTTGAAGGCCTCAATCAAAGCGGTTTGCTGATCCGCCTGTTTGGTACCTTCTGGGGAACAGTAGCAGCGGTAGAGCTTATGGATATAGCTTTCTCAGTTGACAGCGTCCTTGCGGCATTTGGAGTCAGTGATCAAATCTGGGTCCTTCTTCTCGGCGGAATGCTTGGGGTCCTGATGATGCGAGGCGTGGCAGGAGTATTCCTTAAGCTGATCGATAAAGTGCCTGAGCTTGAAACAAGCGCATATGTGCTGATTTTGCTCATTGCTGTGAAGATGCTCCTTGGAGTATTCCATATTCATATTGATCATATCTACTTCTTCCTGCTGCTGATTGTGGTCTTCGGTGCAACTTTCATCGTCCACTTCATGAATAAAAAGAAAGCTGAGCAGGGCCAGAAAAGCAACTGACAGACATATAGAAACAAGGAAAGGGAACTGACAATTGTCCGCTCCTTTTCTTTTTATCCTTTTTTGGCAGTTTGAAAGCTTCATAGATTGGACAAGTATGCTTAGGGGGATGCTTGATTAATCCTTGAAGACAAGCGTTTCCCTCTTTTACTATGCATGAATAGGAGAATTGTAATGAAACTATTTGCTGATTTGGAAAACCGGGAGATTGACAGGCTATTTTATAAAAAGCCGGGGTCCTTCTCTAAACATTCCCCGAAAGAACTTTTGTCCTATTGCTTAGGCGCCACCCTTTATATGCCTGCTACCAGGCCGAATATCCATCAGGATCTGCTTTCAAAAAAGCATTCGGGCCTCACTTCCATGGTGATATGCCTGGAGGATGCCATTGGCGATTCGGAGGTAGAGCAGGCCGAAGAAAGCCTGCTGGCTGAACTGAAGCTTCTCCATCAAGAGCTTGGGAAAGGATATTTCCAGGAGGACGATCTGCCTCTCATCTTTATAAGGATCCGCAGCCATGAACAGCTGGTGCGGCTGTTTTCCAGGATGGGCCAGGAGATAAGCATGCTGACAGGGGTCGTCATTCCTAAATTCGAACCTGGGGAAGGTGCAGAAACACTTGCAGAAATCAGCCGCAAGAATAGAAATGGCCACGTTCTATATGCAATGCCGATTCTGGAAACAAAGAAAATCATCCAGAAAGAAACAAGAGTCGGAGAGCTTCTGGACATAAAAACGCTTCTTGAACAATACAGGGATATTGTCCTCAATGTCAGGATAGGGGCGACCGATTTTTCCGGCCTGTACGGCATCAGGAGAAACTCGGATAACACCGTATATGATATTGCGGTCATACGTGACTGCATTGCTGATATCATTAATGTTTTTGTTCGTGCAGACAGCCATTATACGGTATCAGGGCCGGTATGGGAATATTTTTCCTCTAAGGATAGAATGCTTAAGCCCCAGCTGAGGCAGACGCCTTTCCTGGAGAAGTACGGGGAGGCAGGCATCAGGATGAGGACGGGACTGATCGATAAGCATATGGACGGCCTGATCCGTGAAATTATGATGGATATTGCCAATGGCCTGACAGGAAAGACAATCATACATCCTACCCATATAAGGCCGGTGCAGGCTTTGAATGCCGTTACGCTCGAAGAGTACGAGGATGCGAAGAATATTGCTGCCAGTGCAGAAGGCACCATTGGCGTCATGAAAAGCGCCTATTCAAACAAAATGAATGAAATTAAGCCGCATTTATATTGGGCGCAGAAAATTTTATTAAAATCAGAAATATACGGGGTGCTTCATGAAGAATACTCATACATTGACCTGCTCGAAAAAGAAGTATTTGCATCAAGTTATTGAAGGGCTGCAAGTAGAACTTGATATAACAGAAAATCCTTATAACATACCTGTTGACCACTTTTTTACAATGGCCGCACGAATCAACAAAAAGAGGTCATTCCTTTTTGTCAGCAAACTGCTGGGGAAGCATCTGCCTATCCATCCGGAAAAGGCGCTTATCACTGGAGAGCTGCTGGCCGCACGATATGCAGAATTAAAAGAAGGCAGGCATCTGCCTGAAACTGAAGGGCTCCTTGCTTCCTTTTTGCAGGAACCGGCAGGCAGCAGGCAATCGACCCCATTTATTGACAAGAAATTTAATCCGGTGATCATCGGGTTCGCAGAGACTGCAACCGCGCTCGGACACAGCTTTTATAATGCCTTCAAGGCGGCAGGGTATTTTCATACTACAAGGGAAATGCTTCCTGAAGAGGTATCTATAATAGACTTCGAGGAAGAGCATTCTCATGCAACCTCCCATCGCTGCTACGCGGACAGAGAGCTTCTTGACAATCAGCGTGAAGTCATCCTGGTTGATGATGAAATGACCACAGGCAAAACGGCAGTCAATATCATCAGATCGATCCAGTCAGAATTTCCGCGCAGTGAATATACTGTCGCTTCTATATTGGACTGGCGTTCACAGGACAATCAGGCTGCATTCCAGGTGCTCGAAAAAGAACTCGGGATCACCATCAACAGTGTAAGCCTTTTAAAAGGGGAAATGCAGGCTGCTGGAGAACCTGTCATCCAAACGAATATAGAAGACAGAAAGCTGGGTACAGGCGGGGCCGGCATCAGATTCATCAATCTGGGTGAATCTGGGCTTTCTTTTGAAAAGGCAGGAAGTTCTTCGATCACACTCGGAGGCGGGGTCTGCAATATTCCCTACCTCAAAGGAACAGGCAGATTCGGGCTCCAAAAGGGAGCAGAAGAGCCTGAAAGGGAGCTGGAGGCTGCAGCCGCCCTCCTGTCTAAGAGCAGAAAAGGAGATAAAACACTTGTCCTGGGAACAGGCGAGTTTATGTATATCCCTATGAAAGTGGCATCGCAAATGGGGGAAGGTGTCTTTTTTCAGTCCACTACACGAAGCCCTGTCCATGTTCTGGACCGGGAAGGGTACGGGGCAAGGGAAGGACTGTCATTTCCTAATCCTGAGGATGCTGATATCAGGCAATTTGTCTATAATATCACTCCCGGATTTTATGATGACCTCTTTATCCTCTTTGAACGGGAACCGAATCGGGAAGCGCTTGTCCCATTGCTGGAGGAACTGAAGCAAACAGGGATCAAGGATATAAAAATCGTTTATTTTAATGGAGGGAACAACAATGGCTGAAACAGCAGCAGAAACTTTTGGGTCCTACAGCAGTGAAGATGTCATCTTTCTGCTGAAGGATCTCAGTGCATACGAATTGGAAGGGGCAACTGAAAACAGGGAAAAAAAGATCCAGTCCGGCCAGCATTACAGCGAGACGCTTCCGATTGAGTACATCCCTCCAGCCCATTATTTAGAGCTGTTCTGGAAAACGCTTGAAGACTACAAGGAAAAGGTGGCGCTTTGCACAGCGGTAACGGCGAAAAAGCTGCTCAGCAGAAGAGGGGACAAAATCGTCCTCGTTTCCCTTGCACGGGCAGGCACCCCGGTCGGGATCCTGATGAAGCGGTATATAGAGCGTGTATACGGGACAACCCTTCCCCATTACAGCATTTCCATCGTCCGTGACAGAGGCATTGATGAGAATGCCCTGAAATACATAATAGAAAAGCATCCTGGCTGCAATATTCAGTTTGTCGATGGGTGGACAGGCAAAGGAGCTATCTCGCTTGAATTGACGAAAGCATGCAGAAACATGAATGAAAAATATGGCTGGGATCTTGATGACACGCTTGCTGTCCTCGCTGATCCAGGCTATTGCACCAGTCTGTATGGCACAAGGGAGGATTTTCTGATTCCAAGCGCCTGCCTGAATTCGACTGTTTCCGGCCTTGTCAGCAGGACGGTGCTCAATGATTTGATCGGGCCTGAAGATTTCCACGGTGCCAAATATTATCGCAGCCTTGCAGAAGCGGATGTTTCCAATGAATATATCAGCATAATAGAAGAACAATTCGATTCCGTCATGGAAGAAGCGAAAAAAATCAGTGATGGCTATTCTGCTGAAGCTGAATCCGAACCTGATTTCAGGGGGATGGAGGAAGTACTTGCTATCAAAGAAAAATTTGGCATAGAAAGCACGAACTTTGTAAAACCCGGTGTCGGTGAAACAACGCGCGTCCTCTTAAGGAGAGTTCCATGGAAAATTCTGATGAGGGACCCGGAAAGCCCCTATGTCAGGCATATCAAACTCTTGGCTGAAGAACGCGGGGTGGAGATCGTCCGGTACCCTGACATGAGCTATACATGCTGCGGGCTGATCAAAAAGGTTGGCGGCCAGTCATGAATATGTTTGCGACAGATCTTGACAGGACTATGATTTATTCAAACAGAGCACTTGAAGATCTTGGCTGTGAGGAGGATCTCCAACTGTCAGCCGCCGAGATGAAGGAAGGGCAGCCTGCTGCATTCATGACTGCAAGGTCGCTTAACCTGTTAAGGGAGCTTGCAGAAGAAGCACTCGTTGTGCCTGTTACAACCAGGACATATGAACAATATAAAAGAGTAGGGATATTTGGAAGAGATATCCCTGTCTCTTATGAGGTCACTTCAAATGGAGCCCAAATCCATTATAAGGGGAAACTGCTGGCTGAGTGGACTGAGCGGGTAGATAAGCGCCTAAAGGAAGAATGCGCGCTGCAGGAGGAAATGGCTGAGTTTGCTGCAGGATGCAGATTTTCCGGGACTTTGAAAAAAGCAGGGGATTCCTTCTTCTACTATATCCTCCAGGAGCGCATCAGCCTTCAGGAAAAGAAAAAACTGGAAGAGGATGTCCGCCGTCTCGGATGGAGGATATCCCTGCAAGGCAGGAAGCTTTACTTTATGCCGATTCCTGTCTGCAAGGGAGAGGCGGTGAAATTCATCAGAAAAAGAGAGGGAGCAGATATTCTTGCCGGTGCGGGAGATTCCCTTCTCGATTATGATTTCCTGAAGGTATGCCATCATGCTTTTGTCCCGGATCATGGAGAACTTTCTATGGAGATGCCTCTTGGATTCAGCTGCAATTTTTCGGAGAACAGGGGAATACTTGCCGGAGAAGAAATCCTCCTGAAGGCATACAGTCTGCTTCTTGGCCGGGAAGCTGCCGTCAGCGGGAATCCCGGCCCCGGCCGGACTGCCCTTTTATAAAGAACTGAAGCAATAGCAGGAGCAGGCTGCCAAAAGCATAAAAAGTAAGAAAAATCGCGAGTGCATAAGTTGGCGAGTCGTGAAGATTGTATGTCATGATGGCGAGCATGGCTGACCATAGCAGGAGGTCAATGAATTGGTAAGCGCCGGAAGACATGATCTGCCGGACAACCGCCAATTCGTTCCTGCAGCTTTCATAAGAGGGCCTTTTAATCAGGAAGCGCAAGGGATCACCTTCTTTAATTATTTGTACTCAACTATATGCCGGGATAAGCCCGTTGGTGATTGTGCCGGGAAAGAGTGAATATAACTTGTATTGATGATATTGAAACTTTTTTCAGCCTGATCCGTATATTCTATAAGAGTTGAAAGCCAGTGCTGAAGGCTATCGTTGTTAAAACAAGCACCTGATATGATATGATGAAAGAAATTTACATAAGCCAATAGGGCTAAATCTTTCGCTCCTAGAGGGAAGGGATAATCATGTATCCAACTTACAATGTATTAAAGGTCAATCTGCTGCCTGTGTCTGCGGACAATTGGCTGTCTGCCATTAAAAAGCGCAGCTCTGAACGCCCGCAGTATCAGGCAGGCGACGGCATTATCCAGATCAGCCAGGTTGCTGCAAGGTTTCTGGGCATTCCTGCGGATGAAGATGAATACTATAATCAGCTTTATGATTATATACACTCACCAGATAATGGACTTATCCTTTTAAGCAGCGATACTCTTGATAAAACGATCGACAACCAGCATTTTCAGGCCATTCAGAAGGTATTGAACATCAACAGGGAGCAGAAGCTTTCAATCAACCGCTTCGTCGCCTTCCTTGATGGTGAGCAGCTGCTTTTGAAGCCTGATAATCCCCTTGTCCATAGAAAGGTAAGGGAGGCATTCACTAAAGTCATTGAGATGTTTGCCGGGAGGGAAAAAGAAGGCCTTGAAAGCCCAGACTTCCGCAGGGTGCTTGTAGATCTTGTGAAATGGTCCTTTAACCATCTCTCCCAGCCGTTAAGCGGCAGCAATCCGGAAGAAAGCATGCCGAAATTTCTTTGGTATGGAGAAGCAAGCAAGAGCCAGCAATATTTCCTGTCATTCATTTTTTTTCTTGGCTGCGATCTCGCAGTTTTCAGCCCGGATGGCCAGGACGTCCTTGCACTCGCCGACCCGGGGAAAGAGCAGACATTTGTCCACCAATATCCGGAGCAGAAGCCTGCTGAGCCTTTTCCCAAGGAGAAAAGGAGAAGGAAATCAACTGTGGCCTATAAAGCTTCAAGAGAGATCGAAACCATCCTTAACCATGAAGGCTCAGGCCTTTATAAAGCTTGGCAGCTGAGGGATTATAACCCCTCTGCAGTGACGCTGAAAACAACTTATGATGAACTGTTCATCCTCGCCAAAGAAAAAGCGATGATCAGGCCGAACTTTGAAGTCAGCGGCGGAGAAGTGAAGATCCCTTCCATTTTTTCGAAAATCAACGGAGTGAGCAAAAGCCGGAAAGAATATTGGGACCGCTTGCATGCCCTTGCCGAGAACGACTACAGCTTTCTGATCAGGCAGTTCCCATTTTCAAATCCTCTGACAAGCGACTTTCGCTTTCATTACAGAAATGCACTTGGAAAAGACGGGAAGCTCGATCCTGAAATCATCATGGGCTCGCACTACTGGAAATACGGCCATCTTCCCGGCGGCCTCCAGAAAGGGATCTCCCATGCACTCAGGAATCTTTGCACAAAGCCGGAGCTGAAGCCCGGCCATAATGAGAGCCAGGAAGAAATCAGCATCTATTTGTTTACACAGGCGATGCAGATGCCGGCCAGCATCCTTAAGCTTTTGCAGAAGTTTGATTACTCTCAGGATGTACCCAAGGTGATCCTCTATAACAATGAAATGAATGGTACGATGACAAGGAGCGATGCAGCACTCCTGCTTCTCCTGAACCAATTTGGAGTTGATATCATCGTGTATAATCCGCCCGGCCACAATGACCTTGAAAACTATGTCAATGAAGGGGCCTTTGATTCGCACTGGCTGGAAGAAGTGGTCTTTGACCAGGACTATAAAGAGCCTTCACTGATTAAGAAAGTGTTTCTGCAAGGGCTGTTGAAAAATTTGAAAGGAGATTAAATCATGAACGATCCCCAACTAGCAAATGCAGGACTGGTTACCCAGGATCCGGCCGATGTGCTTACAGAAACGAAGGTGCCGGAAATAAAACTGGCGCTGAGGCAGGAAGCGGAAGTCCAGAACCTCGCCAGAACGATCGATGAGCGCGACCAGATCCAAATACTTGAATTCGGGAAAGAACCTGCACAGCAGATTTCCCGCTTCTCTGACCAGATTCTCGGCAATATGCGGGCTACCAAGGTAGAAGACTCAGGCGTGCTCCTTAAGCAGCTGGGAAAAATCATGGACAGGTTCGACAAGAAGGATTTTGAACAAACTTCAGGCGGCTTGTTCGGAAAGCTGTTCAAGCGCGGGGAAAAAATGATCGAAAAGCTCTTTGGGAAATATCAGACAATGGGCAAAGAGATTGACAAGGTGTATGTCGAGATCTCCAAGTACCAAAGTGAAATGGTGGACTCCACCAATATGCTTGAGCAGATGTATGATCAAAACTACCAATACTACCTCACACTTGAAAAATATGCAGTTGCAGGCGAGATGAAGGCAGAAGAGCTCAAGAGCACACAGCTTCCGCAGCTGGAAGCAAGGGCAGCATCAGGGGACCAGGTCGCCTCCATGCAGGCCGACACGCTCCGCAACAGCATCGATCTGCTTGAACAGCGTGTGTATGACCTGGAAATGGCGAAGATGGTGGCCCTCCAGACGGCTCCCCAGATCCGCCTTCTCCAAAGAGGGAACACAAAGCTGATAGGGAAAATCAATTCGGCGTTTGTTACGACCATACCGATTTTTAAAAACGGCCTGATCCAGGCGGTTGCCGCCAAGCGACAGAAGCTGGTTGCCGATTCTATGAGCGAGCTTGACCGGAGAACCAATGAGATGCTCGTCCGCAATGCCCAGAATATTTCAACCCAAAGTGCAGAAATAGCCCGGCTTGCCGGAGGTCCGAGCATCAAGATTGAGACGATTGAAGAATCGTGGAATATCATCATGAAGGGTATGCAGGAAACGAAGTCCATCGAAGATGAAAACAGGCGCATGAGGGAAGAAGGCACCAAAAGGCTTGAACAGCTCCAGGAAAACTTCAAAAATATGAAAAACCAAGGCTGATGCTGCTTTTTTCAGCCTGAACCCGGGCTGTTAAATATAAAAAATACAGAAAAGAAAATTTATGAGGTGAAATGAATGGCGATTAATTTGCAAAAAGGGCAAAGAGTAGATCTGACAAAAGGAAATCCCGGTTTAACGAAAATAACGGTCGGCCTCGGTTGGGACCCGGTTGAAAACAAAGGAGGAGGCGGACTTCTAGGCTCCCTTTTCGGCGGAGGCGGAAGTGCTAATGTCGATTGTGATGCTTCAGTCATCATGCTTGGCGAGAATGATAAATTAAGGAATAACAGCGATGTTATCTATTTCGGCAACCTCAAGAGCTCAGACGGCAGCGTTCAGCATACTGGCGATAATCTTACCGGAGAAGGAGATGGCGATGATGAGCAGATCAATGTGGATTTAAGCCGCGTCCCTTCCCACGTCCAGAAGCTTGTATTTGTAGTGAATATCTATGATGCTGTTAAGCGCAAACAGCATTTCGGCATGATCCGCAATGCATATATCAGGATTGTGAATCCGATGGGCAGGGAAGAGCTCATCCATTATAATCTCACTGACGATTACAGCGGCAGTACAAGCCTGGTAGTCGGAGAACTTTACAGGCACGGAACTGATTGGAAGTTTGCAGCAGTCGGAACAGGCACCAATGCACCAGGGCTGTCTGATGTAGTCCGTTCTTATACTTAATAAGCTGGTTGTAAGATGATAATAGAAAACTATCAACAGAGGTGAAGATAAATGAGCAGCATCAATCTTTCTAAAGGGCAGCGCATTGATTTGACCAAGAGCAATCCCGGCTTGACAAAAGTGATCATCGGGCTTGGCTGGGACACAAACCGCTATTCCGGAGGCGGCGACTTTGACCTTGATGCATCTGCATTCCTGGCCGATGAAAATGGCAAGGTCGTCCAGGACCACGATTTTATTTTCTATAATAATCTCATCCACCCAAGCGGCTCTGTGGAGCATACAGGGGATAACCGGACAGGGGAAGGCGAGGGCGATGATGAGCAGATCAAAATCGACTTCAGCAAGGTGCCGGCCCATGTCCACCGCATTGCCATCACTGTTACAATCCATGATGCCGAGAGCCGCAGCCAGAACTTTGGACAGGTATCCAATTCATTTGCCCGTGTAGTGAATGAAGACACAAACCAGGAAGTGCTCCGCTTTGATCTGGGAGAAGACTTCTCTGTTGAAACGGCCGTTGTCATCTGTGAGCTGTACAGGCATGGAGGCGAATGGAAATTCAATGCTGTAGGAAGCGGCTTTTCCGGCGGACTGGCTGCACTGTGCAAAAATTTCGGCCTTGCCGTTTAATTTTATTTATCCCAAAGCCCGGCAAAACTGCCGGGCTTTTGCTTTTGGAAAAAATGAGGAATAATATTTGTTATGAAACTGGTTTCATGCTTTATAATTTCTCAGGAAGAAAAGGGCGCTGCTTATAAGCAGCCGGCGTAACGCCATTAGTATTCAGAGACTTTTCTGCAGAAAATAAGAAAGATTGCATTGACAATACAAAAGATACTGGAATATAATTCATTTAATCTTCTTTATATTTCCAATAAGCTGGGAAAAGGACATGAATCATTTCCGCTGCTTCCGACAGAGAAAAGGGCCGCCGGCTGAAAGCCCTTAGGAGAAAGAAATGAATTTACCGCCTTGGAGCTGTCATGGACAAAAGCCGTCTTTGGCCAACCATGATCGGGAGACCGTTATCTCGTTTGAGCGCCGCATGCTATGCATGAGGCGGAATTAGGGTGGAACCACAGCCGCAATTGTCCCTTGTACAGGGAGAATTGCGGCTTTTTTGTTATAAACAAATATAATAAGCTGGGAAAAGGACATGAATTCTTTCCACTGCTTCTGACAGAGAAAAGGGCCGCCGGCTGAAAGCCCTTAGGAGAAAGAAATGAATTTACCGCCTTGGAGCTATCATGGACAAAAGCCGTCTTTGGCCAACCATGATCGGGAGACCGTTATCTCGTTTGAGCGCCGCATGCTATGCATGAGGCGGAATTAGGGTGGAACCACAGCCGCAATTGTCCCTTGGTACAGGGATAATTGCGGCTTTTTTAATACAAAAATTTAGGAGGAAGTAAAAATGTCAATTAGAGCAGAAGCAGAGAAGAGAAATCACAGAAAGCTCGGTCAAGAACTGGAGCTGTTTATGTTCAGGGAAGAAGCGCCGGGGATGCCGTTTTATCTGCCCAAGGGAATGCAGGTAAGAAATATATTGGAAAACCTTTGGAAACAAAAGCACCAAAAAGCGGGCTATTACGAGGTCAAGACGCCGATCATGATGAAGCAGGCATTATGGGAGCAGTCTGGTCACTGGGAGCACTATCATGAGAATATGTACTTTTCAAAGGTAGATGAACATGACTATGCGATCAAGCCAATGAGCTGCCCGGGGGCTGTATTGATTTATAACAGCAAAAGGAGGAGCTACCGGGAACTGCCGCTCCGCTATGCAGAGCTCGGGCTTGTTCACCGGCATGAGCTCTCAGGATCCTTAAGCGGGCTTTTACGGGTGAGATCCTTTACACAGGATGATGCACACCTTTTCGTAAGAGAAGATCAAATAAAAGAAGAAGCAGCAAAAGTGCTGGAGCTGGTGCACCAATTTTATTCGCTGTTCGGCTTTGAATATAGAGTTGAGCTGTCTACTAGGCCGGAAGAATACATGGGGTCAGAAGAAACATGGAACCAGGCAGAAGCCGCATTGCAATCGGTCCTGCAGGAAAGGGGCATTCCATTCGAAATTAATCCAGGTGACGGTGCGTTTTATGGCCCGAAAATCGATTTCCATATCACTGATTCTCTTGACAGGAGCTGGCAATGCGGCACTGTCCAGCTTGATTTTCAGATGCCGGAGCAATTCGGCTGCCAATATATCGGCGAAGACAATCTGCCTCACAGGCCAATCATGATACACCGTGCCATATACGGTTCGATAGAAAGATTCCTTGCCATTTTGATTGAGCATTTCGCAGGAGATTTTCCTTTCTGGCTTGCACCGGTCCAAGCCGAAGTGCTCCCGGTTTCTGATGCCCATATCGGCTATGCGCTGGAAGTCAAATCTCAACTTGAGGAAGCTGGCTGCCGGGTTGACATTGACAGCAGGGCAGAGAAGCTTGGGCTCAAAATCAGGGAAGCAGAGATGCAGAAGGTCCCCTATATGATCATCATTGGAGACAAGGAGCAAGAGCAGGGCGGAGCTGCCTTGAGGAAAAGAGGGGTAGGAAATCTGGGCGTTTTCGACCTGCAGATGATCTTGGAGCGATTTCGTGATGAAGAATGTAAATAAGGCGCAAAAAAGGGGCTCTTGCAGCCCCTTCTTTTCTTTAAACATAGAACTGAATGGGAAAAAGAATCAATCCATAAGAATTCCGGCATACAATATACCCCTTACCAATGACTCTTTCATTCAAAAAACCCCCGCCATTCCGATGCTTCTGCAAAACTTCCTGAAATTGCCCATGAATCGCGGCCTTTTTACCGAAAATGATATGCTATAATATTTTCATATATACATAGATAGCAGGCAGCAAACGGGGCCGGAAGCGTCTGAGAATGGACAGAAGGTGATAGCATGAGAATCAGGATTTTTTTTCTGCTTATTGTAGTGTTTTCCCTGGCGCTTATGGGTAATTCCCAGGCAGCAATGGGTGGTATAAAACTTAAAGATTTCCCTGGCAACTCAGAGCTTGTCAAGTCTCTGTCTCTTCATTCAGGACAAGATCTGGGCAGGATTATTATTCTTCCTTTAGAGGACTTCGATCAGGAGGAAGCGGCAAAGATGATAGAAAGGCTGGATCAGCTTCCCTCATCATTGCTGTCTAAAATCAGGCAAGAAGGCATCTCGCTTAAGCTTTTTACAGGACAGCTCACAGACAACCCCACTGCAAGCCATCTGGCAGGTTTGACACCCAGGGGCTATCAAAATAAAGAAACAACCTGGGATGATGTACCGGGAATCGGCGGGGGGCGGACTGTTCTTGTAAAGATAGGATTTAGCGGCAGGGGCATGGGGCATGGATCTATCAACCTGGAACTCCATGAGCTGGCACACTCGGTTGACCGCTTTGTCTTAAGCGAGATCCGCTTCAACAGAAAGTTCCAGGGGATATGGAAAGAGGAGAAGGCAAAGCTGTTTCCCGGCCAGCCTTACTTCCTTTCATTCCCTGAAGAATATTTTGCTGAAACGTTCGCCATGTACTATATGGGAGGAGTAGAGCGCTTGCGCTTAAAAGAAAAAGCTCCGCTCACCTGGCAATTTTTCAGTACGCTTAATTAAGATTCATTTAGGAGGTCAATGGAATGGAGCAGTATTTACAGCTTTGCAGGCATGTCCTGGAAAAGGGTACAATTAAGGAAGACCGGACGGGAACCGGTACAATCAGCACTTTCGGATATCAGATGCGATTCGATCTGAAAGAAGGCTTCCCATTGGTCACAACAAAGAAACTGCATCTCAGGTCGATCATCCATGAGCTTCTTTGGTTTCTGAATGGAGACACCAATGTGAAATATCTCCAGGATAATGGTGTCAGGATTTGGAATGAATGGGCCAATGAGGAAGGAAATCTCGGACCTGTATATGGCCATCAATGGAGATCCTGGACCGGCGCGGATGGTAAAACGGTTGATCAGATCAGTGAGCTGATCAGCTCAATCAAGAATAATCCTGATTCAAGAAGGCTGATTGTTAATGCGTGGAACGTTTCTGAAATCGGCAATATGGCGCTGCCTCCCTGCCATTGCCTTTTCCAGTTCTATGTGGCGGACGGCAAGCTGTCCTGCCAGCTTTATCAGCGGTCTGCTGATGTCTTCCTTGGAGTGCCGTTCAATATCGCTTCGTATGCCCTCCTGACACATATGGTCGCCCATGTGTGTGATCTGGAGCCGGGTGAGTTCATCCATTCGTTCGGGGATGTCCATATTTATAGAAATCATCTGGAACAGGTGAACCTGCAGCTTTCAAGGGAGCCTCTCAAGCTGCCTCAGCTGAAGTTCGCCCGCAAGGTTGAAGATATCTTCAGCTTTGCGTATGAAGATTTTATCCTGGAAGGCTACGAATCACATCCTCACATTAAAGGAGTTGTCAGTGTTTGATTTCTTTGCTTTGGGCCATGGACGAAAACTCGGCCATCGGCAACAAAAATGATCTGCCCTGGCGCCTGCCGGAGGATCTGAAATACTTCAAGCGGGTTACGATGGGCCATTCAATTGCAATGGGCAGGAAAACATGGGACTCCATCGGCCGCCCTTTGCCTGGCCGGGAAAATATCGTGCTGACGCGGGACAGTGAATTTACCTGCGAGGGCTGTACCGTTTTCTATTCTTTTGATGAATTTCTTGCAGACTGCAGGGAAAAAAGTGATCAGGAGATTTTCATCATTGGCGGGGCTGAAATCTTTAAGATGGCCCTTCCAGCTGCCGACAGGCTTTATCTGACGATGATCCATGATAAGTTTGAAGCAGATACCTTCTTTCCTGAACTTGATTTGAAGAAATGGCAATTGGAGAGCCGGGACAAAGGGACCCGTGATGAAAAAAACCCCTATGACTATGAATTTTTGGTTTATACAAGAAAAGAACAGCCATGAGGCTGTTCTTTTCTTTAGATTTCCTCCAGCTGTTCCAGCATACTGCGGAATTGGCCGGGATCGCAGAAATCCTCCTCATGGAAATTGTGTTTAACCCAGTGGATGAGGTCTGATCTATTATTGAAAACTTCACCGCTTGTATCCGCCTTCCTGATCATATAGCGGCCATTATCTTCATCAGCCGTCACTTCCACAGGCATCCTGCTGTCAAGGCTGCAGAGCGAAAATTCCATTCTGTCCGCCCTCCTTTGGCTTTTTAATTCTATATTCAGTAAAACAAGAAAAAATGACCTGCTTGGCAAGCTTTTCATTAGTATATGCATAATAAGAATCCGGACTCTCAACTTTTTGAAGATAAAAAACACAAATTTTTTGATTATTCTGTTGATTAGGTATTCTGCCGTGTTATAATGTACAAATTATAACGGCAGAAATGAGGGTAGGCTTATGGAACAGAAATTAATGAAAAAAAAATGGGTGCAGCTGGAGGATATTCTGATCGCATACCAGCAGCTCAAGGATATCGTTGCCCATACACCGCTGCAGAAAAATGACCGGCTGTCGGAAAAATATAATTGCAATGTGTATTTAAAAAGGGAAGATCTCCAGCATGTGAGGAGCTTCAAGCTTCGCGGAGCCTTTTACAGCATGAAATCACTTGGCGAAGAGAAACTGGCAAAAGGGGTTGTTTGTGCGAGCGCGGGGAATCATGCCCAGGGAGTCGCCTATTCATGCAGTCTGCTTGGAATTGAAGGCAAGATCTTTATGCCGGCCACAACACCCCGCCAGAAGGTCAGCCAGGTTGAGCTGTTTGGCAGGGGCCATGTGGAGATCATTCTGACAGGGGATACCTTTGATGATTCTTATAAAGAGGCTGTAAAATGCGCAGAGGATGAGCAAATGGCATTCATCCATCCATTTGATGACGAGAAAATCATTGCCGGCCAGGGCACTGCCGCAGTCGAGATACTGAATGACTGTGAAGAGCCGATCGATTTTGTTTTTGCCAGCATCGGCGGCGGCGGATTGATGGCCGGCCTCAGTACATATTTCAATAGCGTATCGCCCCTGACAAAGATGATCGGCGTTGAGCCTGCCGGAGCTGCTTCCATGAAGGAGTCCTGCCTTTACGGCTCTGTGACCCCGCTCGCAGATATAGATAAATTTATCGACGGGGCCGCTGTGAAAAGTGTGGGAGAAAAGACTTTTGACATTTGCAGTGAGCTGGTGGAAGATATTGTATTAGTCCCTGAAGGAAAGGTCTGCACCTCGATTTTACAACTGTACAATGAGCATGCAATCGTAGCGGAGCCTGCAGGCGCCATGCCAATTGCCGCTCTTGATCTGTATAGTGAGGAGATAGCCGGCAAGACAGTTGTATGTGTCGTGAGCGGCGGAAATAATGATATAGGGCGGATGCAGGAAATCAAGGAAAGATCGCTTCTATATGAAGGGCTATTATGCTATTTTATCGTAAATTTCCCCCAGCGGGCTGGTGCACTGCGGGAATTCCTTGATGAGGTCCTCGCCCCTTCGGATGATATCACTAGATTTGAGTACACGAAGAAAAACAATAAAGAAAACGGGCCTGCACTCGTCGGTATTGAACTTAAGGACAAAGATGACTATAGCAGCCTGATTAAAAGGATGAACAAAAAAGGCTTTGCATTTACGGAAATCAATAAAGACAGCAACCTTTTCCACTTGCTGATTTAATTGGAACCCCCGAACTTTCCGGGGGTTTTAATTTGCAGAAACGTTCTTTATAAAGTACAATTTTGTTAGCGGAAAAGTTTCAGTGTTTCTTCTTTTTTAGACTTGGAGATTATTAATAATGAATGCAAATAGGATCGGGAAGCGGTGAGTCCATGCGTGGAATATACATCTATTTAGGGATATTGAATGCGGTGGATGCACTGGCCACCTGTCTGGGTCTGAATGCAGGGTTGATAGAAGAAGCGAATCCGGTGATGGGAGGATTGTACGAAAAAGGGCCGCTGCTGTTCCTCCTGGCCAAAATATCTTTCAGTGCCTTTCTATGTTACTTTGCTTATATGAAATATATGCCTGAAACGAAACTCCTGAAAATCCTGCTGCTGTTTTCTTCTTTTTTATATACATCAGTATGCCTTCTCCACCTGTATTGGATAGCCAGCCAGATTCCATGATGAAACAGCTGCCCTTCTTCGAAAAATATCACAAACAGCGCAGATTTAGACACACTTCGGGACTGTCATGAGGTATAATATAATAAACGGGTGAAAAAGAGGATTGATATTTTGCTATTCAAAAGCCTAGAGTTCAAAAATGCTGTTGGACAGAAGGTTAAAGTCATTGAGATTCCAGTATTGGAGGAAGATAGCCCAAATTTCTTTATGATCCAAGTCCGTTTAAAGACATTCATCTCGGCCGTTCACAAAGACACCAGCAGGAGAAGTGTGTACTCATTCAGAGAATACTTGAAAAGAGTCCTGAAATGGAAGGATTATGAACACCTGTTTAATGTACCCGAATTAAAAAATAATGCTTGACTCCTTGCGCCGGTTTACCGGCGTTTTTATTTTGCCCGAATCCCTGTAATGAAGGAAATTCGCAAGCATTTAAACCGCTTTCTATTTTATTTGCTGTCCAAAACCATGTATAATAACATTCAAAAGTGGATTGTTGGGAAGTGATATTTTGGCAAAGGTAAAGATAGTGACAGATTCAACAGCAGACCTGCCGGCAGCCCTCGCAGCCGAGCTTGGAATCGAAGTGGTGCCGCTGTCGATCAGCATAGATGGCGAAACCTATCTGGACAGAATTGAAATTACGCCTTCTGAATTTATGGAAAAAATGAAAACTTCTGCAGAACTGCCAAAAAGCTCGCAGCCGCCTCCAGGAAAGTTCGTTGAGCTATACGACCGTTTTGGCGAAGAAGGCTATGAAGTATTGTCGATACATATGACAGGCGGGATGAGCGGGACTGTCCAGTCAGCAGAGAGTGCGGCAAAGATGTCCTCTGCGAAAGTAACAGTCATTGATTCCCGTTTCATATCGAAAGCACTTTCTTTTCAGGTAGTAGAAGCTGCAAAGATGGCCGGCGAGGGGCTGGGTGTGGAAGATATATTAGATAAACTTGCAAAAATAAGGGAGAAGACGCATTTGTATGTGGTCGTGGATACTCTCGAAAATCTCGTTAAGGGAGGGAGGATCGGCAAAGGAAAAGCTCTTATCGGATCTCTCCTGAATATCAAGCCGATCGCTTCACTTGAAGGCGGCGTCTACACGCCGGTAACGAAGGTTAGAAGCTATACCCAGGCTGCCAAATATCTCGTAAAGCAATTTGCAGGGGATGTTAAAGGCAGGACAATAAAAGGGGTAGGCATCTGCCATGCAGAAGGACTTGAGCTTGCGATGAAGGTCAAGGAGGGGCTGGTAGAACTGACAGGTTATGAAAATGTCGAAATAGAGGAAACGACCCCGATCATCAGCACTCATACAGGGCCGGGTGCTATTGGTTTTATGTATTATTATGAATGAAGGTAAGCCGGATATTTCCGGCTTTTTTCTTTTGGCCTGCATCCTTCCATATGCCTATTTTAATGAAATTTCAAAAAAATGCCATCAAAGACAGGTGTATGAAATATTCTAAATAGGGGGGAGATAATATGGCCAAAATGAAAAATGTCCTGCTTTTCAGCGACTTTGGAATAGATGATTTTGTGGCAGCCATCTATGCCTTGTTTTCGGAAGAAGTCAATATAGTCGGGATCGTTGCCGATTATGGCAATATCTCAAGGCTTGATGCCCTCAGGAATGCAGCTTATCTGCAAGAGGTCACAGGCGTTACCAACATCCCGGCATTCAGCGGGGCCGAGCTGCCGCTGACGGGCGAGACCCCTGTCTACTATCCTGATGTCCATGGGCTGGAGGGCCTTGGGCCGATTTCTCTGCCTGAATATGAAATAAAAGAAGAGTTTTTTGAGAATTTTGATGGCATCAAGGAAATAATCGCTAAATACGAGGGTGACATAATAATCGTAAATTTGGGGAGGCTTTCGTCCCTGGCTACAGCTTTTATTTTATATCCTTCTTACATGTCGAGCGTAAAGGACTTTTATATTATGGGCGGGGCCTTTAATGTTCCCGGGAATGTCAGCCCGGTGGCAGAAGCCAACTTTTTCGGAGATCCGTACGCGGCAAATATCATCATCAGGCAGGCGCCAAAGCAGATTCATATTTTCCCTCTTGATGTGACCATGTCAGCCATCGTGACCCCGGCACTCATAGACCAGCTTGATGAATATTACAGATCGATAGACAGCAAGCCTGGATTGCTTGTAAAGCCGATGGTTGATTATTATTATGAATTTTATAAAAAAAGAGATCCTGATATAAGCGGGAGCCCCCTTCACGATGTCTTTACACTTTGGGCTCTTACTGAAGGTGCGGCAATTAAGTATCAGGAACTGCCTGTAAACATTCAGGTGGATAAGGGGGAAGGGCAGGGGCAGAGCATCGGGGACTTCCGGAAATATGTGGAGAAGGCCGACTACCCTATACATAAAGTTGCCGTATCCTTCGATTATGCAAGATTTATCAGCAGTTTTTACAGTTCGATGAAGAATCACCACAGCACACCCCTCCCTGAATAGAAAGTCACATCCTTCTGCCGGACCCTGTAAAAGGGCCGGCTTCTCTTGCTTCCGCCGGGCTCCTGTACCCCAAAGGTGAAAAGCCAGGAGTTTCCTTCCTCTTTTTGATAAATTTCCTTTCTTCGGAAAAGCTATAGAAAAACATATAAAAAAGGTGTTCATCATGTTCAGAGGCAGACGAGGAAAAAACAATTTAAAGGAGCAGGTTAAAAACCGTTCCCATTCTTTAATAATTGAAGAGCTGCAGAAAGAAGTATGCCAGGAGCTCAATGACAGCCCTGATCTGCTATTCCGCGTCCTTAGGAATAATGGGCAGAAAATGGCAATCATCTATCTGAAGACACTGATTGATTCGCTGATCCTGGACGAAAGGGTGCTATTGCCGCTCCAGAAGGCAGAAGGCCCCTTTGAGGCAGAAGATATCCCTGATCTGCTCCCAATAGGGGAGGTGGCTTCTGCAAACCAGCTGAAAGAGATTGCTGCTGCACTCTTGAATGGAAATACGTATGTCTATATTGAAGGGCAGCCATTTGGGACTCTAGCAGGAACGGGTAAAACGGCTGAAAGGTCGATTGAGAAAGCTGAAACGGAATCCCTTGTTTACGGTCCAAAAATCTCCTTCACCGAATCGCTTGAATCCAACGTCAATATTGTCAGGAGAAACCTGAATGGGGCGAATCTCCGTATTGAGGATGTGGAAGTAGGAGGAAGGAGCAAGCTTAAAGCCAAGCTATTTTACATTAAAGATGTGGCAGACCCGGACAATGTCCAGACGTTCCGGCAGAGGATCAGTGAATTGAAGACAGATTATATCCCGGATACAACCATCCTTGCACAGTATATCGAGGACAACAGCTGGTCGGTGTTCCCCCAGGTCCTGACAACAGAACTGCCGGACAGGTTCTGCATTTCGCTCACCAAAGGGCAGGTAGGGGTTTTGCTTGACAGAAGCCCCAGTGCCATGTACGGACCTACGACTTTTTTCAGCTTTTTTGAGACAACCGAGGACCTGTATATGCGCTGGAACATGGGAACTTTTCTGCGCCTGCTCCGCTTTTTATCCATTTTCCTGTCTGTCCTTCTGACCCCGGCCTATGTTGCGGTGTTAACGTATCATTATGAAGTGATCCCTTCACCGCTACTCGTTTCTTTAGGCCAGTCGAGATCAAATGTACCCTTTCCGCCTGTTTTTGAGGCGCTTCTCCTTGAGTTCATCATTGAGTTATTAAGAGAAGCAGGCGCACGGCTTCCCACAAAAGTAGGGCAGACAATGGGTATAGTAGGCGGTATTGTTATTGGTCAGGCAGCTGTTGATGCCGGTTTCACCAGCAATATCCTGATTATCATCATAGCGCTGAGCGCTCTTGGTTCCTTTACAGTTCCCAGCTATTTAATGGGGACTGCCATCCGGATCATCAGATTCCCTATTATCATAATGGCTGGTTTGTGGGGCGGCATCGGCATCATGATATCTTTCTGCTTCCTGCTGATTCATCTGCTGAAGCTCTCAACGCTCGGCCGTCCGTATTTGGCACCCATTTATCCTTTAAGATGGAAAGACCTGCGCTACAGCATGGTGCGCTTCCCGCTCCAATATTTATCGCAGCGTCCAGAGATGAATATGCCTAAAGATTCAACAAAATTCCCCGCGAAAAAGTCAGCGAAAACGAAAGATGTTGATGAATAGGAGGTGCCGGTGTGAAGCCGCAAGTGAACATTAATCCAAAAGATAATATCCTATTTGATGCATTTTTTATGTTTTTCCTTATCCATACCATCCAGACAGGGGTGGGGATTGCCGGCCTTCCGAGGATTGTGTATCTTTCTGCCGGACATGATGGCTGGATTTCCATCTTGCTGGCTGGACTGCTTGTTTCAGCTGTCATTTTTATGTCGTTCCAGATGTTGAAGCAATATGACAGTGCGGATCTATTTGGCATACATTACGATGTATTCGGCATCTTTGCAGGCAGGCTGATCAATTTACTGTATTCCTGCTATTTGATTTCCGGCATTTATGTGATTGTCATGAATTATGTGGAAATAGTCCAGGCTTGGGTATTTCCGGATCTGAGCACCTGGTTTCTTGCATTAATTCTGCTGCTGCTGGCTGTTTATGCAGTAATGGGAGGCGTCAGGGTTGCTGTAGGCTTTGCTTTCATGTCTTTTCTTCTGACGTTTTGGATTGTCTTAATCATCATCATACCAGCCCGGGATTTTGACTATACCCATTTAATGCCGATATGGGATACAAACTACAAAAATATCCTGAAGGGAGTGTATAAAACCTCTCTATCCATCGCGGGGTTTGAGATGCTCCTTTTTCTGTATCCGTATATCAAAGATAAGAAAAAAGCCCATTTATACACCCAGCTGGGCGGTTTATATACAATCATTCTATTTGTCCTCGTTACAGTCGTATCTATTGGTTTTTTCGGAGAAAAAGGGCTTGAAAGGACTATTTGGCCGGTTCTATCCATGTTTAAGATAGTCCGTCTCCCGAACCTTGAGCGGTTTGAATTTATCGCTGTATCTTTTTGGATGCTGATCATTCTCCCCAATATCTGCTTGTATCTCTGGGCTGCATCGAAAGGCCTTAAAAGAACATTTCCGGCTTGGAAGCATAAAACATTCATATTAATAATTGCGCTCCTGGTTTGGGGCTTCAGTTTCCTTATTAAAGCAAGATACCAGATAAATATTGTCACTGACTATATCGGGATGGCAGGCTTTTATATAGGGATCTGCTATCCGGCAGTTCTTTCGGTGATAGTCCTGGCAAAAAAGAAACTGATTAAAGGGAGGAAAACCAGTGATGCGTAGCTTATTGATAGCGTCCCTCCTCCTCCTCCTCCCCCTCTCAGGCTGTGTGAAGACTAAACAGCTGGAAAGACTGGGGCTTATCACAGCAGTCGGCTATGATGAGAAAGAGGAGGGAATTGAGGGGACCGCAGTACTCCATACCTTCGAGTCCAAGGAGGATAGTGTGACACAAATTGTTTCGGCTGCTGGAGAAACTAGCAAGGGAATCCGCCAGAAGCAGAATGCCAAAACATCGCATAACCTTGTGTCCGGACAGCTGAGGGTAGCGGTATATAGCGAAGAAACAGCAAAAAAAGGCTTGATCGAGCTGGTGGATACTTTGAACCGCGATGCAACGATTGGAAACCTGGTTTATCTGACGGTCAGCAAAGGGAAAGCAAAAGACCTTCTGAAAAAGGCAGGAGAAAAAGAAAAGACCAATCTTGGCACCTATCTTTATAATCTGATGAAACAAAACATTAAAGATGAATTGATCATCTCGCCTACACTCCACGAATTCAATCACAGCTATTTTGATCCCGGGAAAGATCCCGTCCTTCCAATTTTAAAGCTGGAGGAAGACAGAGTGATCATTTCCGGGATGGCAGCATTTAAGGATGACATCATGGCAGGGGAAATAGAGCTGGAAAAATTATTCTATCTTAAAACACTAGAAGATAATTATGAGTCCGGAAACCTTGAGCTTGAAATTCCAAAAGAGAATGTAAAGGAGTTCCTCATCCCGATCAGCAGCGAAACTGAAGAACAAAAAGAAGAACCGGTATTTATCACAATAGATGATATTCGATCTTCTAAGAAAATCAGGCTGGAAAACAAGGAAGAAATCAAGTTTTCCATTGATATAAGATTAGAGTCCCGGATACTTGAGGTTTCAAGGGATATGGATTTAGGCAATCCCGAGGTTATAAAAGCGCTTGAAAAGGAGACAGCCCGGAAAATCAGGCAGGAAACAGAATCCATGCTGAAGCGGCTTCAGGAAATGGAGTCCGACCCCATCGGTTTCGGGAACGTATACAGCGCCAATATGGAACGCGGAAAGCAAATGACCCGGGATCAATGGCGAAACATATATAAAGAAGCTAAATTTGATATTCATGTAGAAAATATCATTGTCAGGACAGGGGTTATTGATTGAGCGGGATTTGTGAAGCAAGTTCACGGATTTGTCATATCTTTTTCTTTCTTCTTTCTAATTCGTCTGCTAGAATTATTGTCATCTGATAAAGAGCAGGTGATCATATAATGAAGCAAAAGCAGGTGTGGACAATCAGCCTCAGCCTGATGCTGGCAATCGTTCTTTCAGCCTGCGGCCAAAAAGGGATAGAGAACCCTTATAATTGGACGGTGCAGGACTTTACATATACCAACCAGGCTGGAGAACAGACGGGAATGAAGGATCTGAAGGGAAAGGTATGGATCGCAGACTTCATTTTTACAAGCTGTGAAGATGTATGCCTGCCCATGACCTTTAATATGTCGAAGCTTCAGGACAAAGCAAAGGAAGAGGGCATTGAGGACCTTCAGTTTGTTTCCTTCAGCGTCGATCCTGCCGTCGATACGCCGGAAACGCTGAAAGCATATGGAGACAACTTTGAAGCAGACTATGCCAATTGGAGCTTCCTAACAGGCTACGGACAGCAGGAAATCGAGGATTTCGCGAAGGAGAGCTTTAAGACCCTGGTTGTAAAGCCAAAATCAGATGACCAGGTGATCCATGGCACTGAATTCTATCTGATCAGCCAGGAAGGTAAAGTCCTTAAGTCCTATACAGGGCTGAAGGATATACCTTATGATGAGATTATCAAGGATATTAAATCGATTCAGTAATTGCAGAGGCGGCCGGTGCTGCCTCTTTTCCATTCCTGCTGAGGCCAGGCAGTGCTGTTTGGTTTCGATTGAGAGCAAACGTGTTATAATAACTATACTAGCATAAGGCAGGTGATTAGATGAGAAAGACATTCACCTTACTTGTTTTGGCCACTGTCTTCCTGGCTTCCTGCAGCAGGGCAGGGGATTCAACCCCAAAGAATATGGGAATGAAGAATATCAGCATTATAGAAAAAAAAATGGTGCCCAATGACTTTATTCCGCGTGATATTCAAGTGGTCTCAGTTGGAGATTCGCTGACAGAGGGTGTTGGCGACAGCACGGGACGGGGCGGCTATCTGCCATATCTCCAAGACCAGCTGGAACAGGATAAAGGCGTCGCACGGACGGAATTCCATAATTTTGGAGTGAAAGGGAACCGGACAGACCAATTGCTTAAAAAGCTTAAATCAGCGGAAGTCCGATCTGCCATTTCGGAAGCAGACCTGGTCATTATCACGATCGGCGGAAATGATGTCATGAAAGTTGTTAGGCAGAATTTCTCGAATTTGGATGTCAGCGATTTTACGGGCCAGAAAGCCCAGTATGAAGAAAATTTAGAAGAAATCATAGATACGGTGCGGAGTGAAAATTCCGGCACGCAGATTGCACTGATCGGACTTTACAATCCATTTTATAAATGGTTCTCGGATATAACGGAAATATCCGATATCATGGACAACTGGAATGAAGCGAGCAGGGAAATTCTTTCCCGCTATGATTATACTTATTTTGTCGACATTAAAGATATTTTTGAAAATAAGGCAGACGATTTGCTGTATACCGATTACTTCCATCCGAACGATAAAGGCTATGAGCTTATTGCTGACAGAGTCTACAGGCAGATTGGCCGGGAGGCACTCGAAGTGATTGCCGAGCAGCAGAAATACACAGCCAGGAAAGAGGAGAATTGACTTGAACAAAAAAAATAAATGGAAGGTCCTGTTTTTCCTCTTGTTGGGAATTGTGATTGCCTTCATAGCCTTTTTTTTCATTATGATAAATCTCCCGGCGAAAGATGAAGCAATTGACACAGCAGAGGTGGATGAAGACGGATATGTTCCATTTCATCTTCAGACCAATAAAAGCGATCTTAACAGAATCATAGCCCATTATATTGCCAAAGAAGGCCTGGACGGGCCCATTGACTATGAAGTGATTCTTGATGATGAGGTGGAGCTTTACGGAAATCTCCCGGTGTTCAGCCAAAACCTCGAAATGAAACTCACTTTTGAGCCCGAAGCATTGGAAAACGGCGACGTTGTCCTTACCCAGAAGTCCATTGCTGTCGGCCAGCTGAATCTTCCGGTATCATATGTACTGAAATTTGTCCGCGACAGATACCAGCTCCCTGAAGGGGTTGTCATCCAGCCTGATAAAGAGCAGATATATGTCTCCCTTCAGGATATGAAACTGAAGAGCGATCTTAAAGTCAAGGTTGATGAGTTTGACTTAAAAAAGGATGATATCCGCTTTACCTTATATGTTCCGACTGAATAAAAAAACTGGCTGAATTCAGCCAGTTTTTTCGTCTTAAAAAGAGATTAATAGTTACAGCAGTAATCATGCGGGCAAGTGCCGGAAGGAGACTGATAGGTTTATGACTGGGCGGTGCCTGCTTGGTCACGCTTGATGAAGTAGGGAGTTCAGGTTATCCTTCGATGATAATTGCTTCAAGCGGCGGTTCCCCGGCAGCTGTGCCTACAGCAAGGATGGTATACACTTTATTCGGCTGCAGCTTGACTCCAGGGAGGGAAAGAACTGTGTTGCTTGAACCGGCAACCCTGACCTCGAGATCAACGGTCATCGGTGAGAGTCCCAGATATTGAGTCGCCTGCCTGAAAGATATGTTCGGAAAGATGACATCCCCTTTTTTGACGGCGATATCGACGGCCGGTGCGTCCGGTGAAAGGTGAATGAATCTGGCTTTTGTCTCGCCTGACGGCACAGAAGGCTGATCCTCGAAGGCAAGCAGCTTCAGCTTGCTTGCCGGTCCTGCTGCAGCAAGAGTATATGATTTCCCGCCTTCCACTGTGACCTTTTTGCTGAGGACGGTCGACACCATGCTGCCGGCAGGATAAATGTCTATCTGATACTTCCCGGCAGGAAGGGATAGATAGCCGCTGACGTCTTTGTAAGGGAAATCCTTTAAAATTCTGTTTCCGTTCACGTAAATATCGACATTCGGTGCATCTGGGGAAGCGTGCACCACCCTGACCATTGCCGGCTGCCTCATGGCTTCATACTGCTGGACAGCCTCCATCCGCATGCTCTGGACAGCCCTTCTAATATATTTTAGATGCTGATAATAATAGGCAACATGCAAAGCTGGATCGCTGTACTTATAATACTTGGCCAGCAGCGCGTATTTATTGGCTTTGGCAAAATCATCATGCTGATCTCTGTTAAAAGACATACCTTCCGCTCCTATCCTCAAATATTCTCAAAGTATGATATGCCCCGCACAATAGGTGTGTGCCTAACGGACTTTTCAAAAAAATGTTTACAATCTGAGAAAAAAAGAATATAATGGAAACAAATACAAGCGAAAGCGGGTGAAGTGCTATGGAAAAATTATTAATTGCAGTAAATGAGATTGTATTTTCAAAGAGCACGGCCCGGAGAGTAGCTGTATAAACTTGAGAATAGTTCTATTCCTTTTTTATGCTGACTAAAACCATGGGCTGTGTGCCTATGGTTTTTTATTATGCTTATAAACAAAAATAAAACGGTCAGCATGGAGGAAATATTGAACATGAACTTAAAACAAATCGGCTATCATACACATTTTGAAACAGAGTTTAACAATCTAGGAACGGAAGGGCTCATCCCGGGACGGGTTGCCCTTGAACATAAAAGGATGTACCGTGTCTGGACAGAAGAAGGAGAGCTGCTCTGCGAGGTATCAGGCAAATATTCCTTTGCAGCAGGCAGAAGGGAAGATTACCCGGCAGTCGGGGATTGGGTGGCTGTTAAGCCGAGGGGCGGAGAACAAAAAGGAACCATTCAGGCCCTCCTGCCGCGGACGGGCAAGTTTTCCCGTAAAACGGCTGGAAATACAACTGAAGAACAGATTGTGGCCGCCAATGTATCGACCATTTTTCTTGTCAATTCACTGAATGACGACCTGAACCTTCGGAGGATAGAACGTTATTTGCTTCTGGCGTGGGAGTCAGGTGCAAATCCGGTCATCGTCCTGACAAAAGAAGATCTGTGCGAAGATGCAGATGAGAAAAAGTCGCTCGTTGAATCAATCAGCATGGGAGTGCCGGTGATTCCGGTCAGTGTTATGTCTGAATCGGGGATTGCAGAGCTCCGGCCATACATCGGCCACGGGTCAACAGTTGCCCTCCTTGGCTCTTCTGGTGTAGGCAAATCCACGCTCACAAACTATCTCATGGGAAGAGAAGTGCAAAAGGTACAGGAGATACGCGAGTATGATGATAAAGGAAAACATACGACAACACACAGAGAATTGTTCATCCTTCCGGACGGCGGTGTGCTTATCGATACACCGGGCATGAGGGAGCTTCAGCTCTGGAATAGTGAAAACGGGCTGTCCGAAAGCTTTTCTGATATTGAAGCCTTAGGGGATTCCTGCAGGTTCAGAGACTGCTCCCATGAAGATGAGCCAGGATGTGCTGTCCGCAGCAGCATAAAAGATGGAACAATGGAAGAAAGCAGGCTTGCGAGCTATAAAAAGCTTCAGCGTGAGCTGGCGTATCTTGACAGGCGGATGGACAAAAAAGCACAGTCTGATGAAAAGAAAAAATGGAAAAGCATCCATAAACAAGTAAAACAAAAAAATAGGCACTAACGATGAAAAATTTCTATCGGGTTATGGTGAAAACGCCGATGCCTGGAGAGCCTCCTGACTTTAGGGGGCTTTTTTAATTTCACCGTCTTCTCTGTTAAATAGGAAAAACAGCTGCCGGCTCTTTGATCAGTGCAAAGCGCTTGCACTCACCAGGTGATTTCGGATAATCTAGGGGAGATAGCTTTAAAACCCAGTTTTAAAGGGAATAAGAGTAAGGTGAATGAAAGCTGAAAAGAGGTGTCTTCAAGTGAATGAGAAGAAATTCGAAAAAGCCGTTTTTGCTGGAGGGTGTTTCTGGTGCATGGTCAAGCCATTTGATCAGGAGCCGGGGATTGAAAAAGTAGTTTCCGGATATACAGGAGGAACGGTGGATAATCCTACCTACAGGGAAGTCTGCTCCGAAACGACAGGACACTATGAGGCTGTTGAAATAACATATGATCCGGAAGTTTACCCTTACAGCAGGCTGCTTGAGGTCTACTGGCAGCAAATTGATCCTACCGACCCGGGCGGCCAGTTTTTTGACAGAGGCCAGTCATACCAGACAGTGATCTTCTATTATAATGATGAACAGAAGGAGCTTGCAGAGGAATCAAAGAAGCAGCTTCAGGAGAGCGGGCGTTTTGATAAGCCAATCGCGACAAAAATTCTGCCTGGCAAGGAATTCTACCCTGCTGAGGACTATCATCAGGACTATTATAAGAAGAACCCGGACCGATATGAATCGTATCGCGTCGGCTCGGGGAGAGATGCGTTCATCCGCAATAACTGGAGGGACAAAAAATGAAGAATAAAGAAAACCTTGAAAAGAATTTGACTCCGATTCAATACGAAGTGACGCAGAACAATGGCACAGAACCGCCGTTTCGAAATGATTACTGGAACGAATTTAATGACGGTATCTATGTGGACATCGTTTCCGGCAAGCCGCTGTTCAGCTCAAGAGATAAATATGATGCAGGATGCGGCTGGCCGAGCTTCACCAAACCGATTCAGGACGAAGAAATCATT
This sequence comes from Bacillus sp. SRL543, assembly GCF_984799205.1. NCBI lineage: Bacteria > Bacillati > Bacillota > Bacilli > Caryophanales > Bacillaceae > Bacillus > Bacillus sp. SRL543. Next base: position 3,087,023 of record NZ_OZ481794.1, on the reverse strand, counting down.
GAAAAAGCGGATATGAGCCATTTCATGGTCCGGACGGAAGTACGGAGCAAGGAAGCTGATTCCCATCTTGGCCATGTGTTTGATGACGGTCCCGGGCCTAATGGGCTCCGCTATTGCATCAATTCCGCTGCAATGCGGTTCGTCCCGAAGGAAAAGCTCGCAGAAGAAGGATATAAAGAGTATGAAAAGCTTTTTGTCGAGGACGAGAAAAAATAATTGGCGGTGTTTGAATGTTCAAGAAATTATTTGGCAAAAGAGAAGAAATAACGGAAGTTGTACTGAAGGCGCCATTGACAGGGAAGGCGGTTGATTTGGCCGAAGTGCCGGATCCTGTATTCTCAGAAAAAATGATGGGAGACGGGCTGGCAATTGAACCTTCTGAAGGCATAGTCGTTTCACCTGTGGATGGGGAGGTTGTACAAGTGTTCCCGACAAAGCATGCGATTGGTTTAAGAGCTGAAAATGGGGCGGAAATTCTAATCCATATTGGCCTTGAAACGGTATCAATGAAAGGGGAAGGCTTTGAAACCCACATTTCCGAAGGCGCTAAAGTGAAAACAGGGGACAAGCTCGTAAGCTTTGACATTGATCTGGTCAAAGAAAAGGCGAAAAGTACGGTCACTCCTGTAATCATTACCAATGGAGATGCTCTTTCTTCAATTGAAAAGAAGCCTTTAGGAGCTGTAACGCGCGGGGAGACTCCTGTTATCACTGTGATTAAATAATGAAAAAAAGCCGTTGGAAGACGGCTTTTTTCTATTCAGAAGCATTTCCCTTATGGGTGGCCATGCCTCCGGATAAGATGAATTTCATCGCATCCTCCGGCTTTACATCAATGATCTCTATCTTGTCCTTTGGAATCAGGAATGTGAAGCCTGCCACCTGAAAAGTCTGCGGGATATAAACCGCGACGCTGTCTTTTAAAGGCTCATAGAAATATTCCAGGTTTTCTGCTGTTATGAAACCGATGCTTTTCATTTCTGTACCGGGTATAGTGACGATGGCAACCTTCGAAAAGGCCCGCTTTTCGCCAAGAAAGGAATTGATTGTATCTTTAATGACAGAGTAGATGGTCTTAACCAGAGGAATCCGATCCAGTATCCTGTCAATGAACCGGATCACGCTGCCGGTGATGAATCTGTTTGACAGCCACCCTAATATCGTAATGGCTGCAGCTGTAGCCAGCAGTCCCACACCAGGGATATAATCTTCCTTCAAATATGGCTTCAGGGTGCTGCCCAGAAGATTATCCAGGAACATGAATACTTTGTATATGACGAATATCACCAGAATGATTGGTACGATTGTCAGAATACCATTAATAAAGTTTTTCAAAAGGCTTTTCATCTTGATTTCTCCTTTATAATTGATTCCTCCGCAAAAAAAAGCTGCCGCAGGGCAGCCTAGTGCTCTTTATTGCTTTTCAGGCACGATAATCGAGGATATGCTGACAGACGAGTAGGTCAATAGACTTTGGAGGCTCTGTTCACCTTTTACAACAAATCTAATGGTATGCGGTCCGTCGGTCAGCCCGCTTGCTGCATATAGCGCCCTTTTTCTCTCAAATGGCCACCAGGTGGAAAGGGTAGTGTAATACTGGCCGTCTATAAAGACATCCAGCATGCCGCCTTCCTCACTCCTCAATACATTGACACCAACAAAGGTGCCTCTAAATTCATATTCCAGGAAGCTGCCCTTTGCCGAGCTTTTCAGAAATCCGTTTTGATACCGGAAATTCCCTTCCATCTTTCGGGCATAGCTTTTTCTGTCCATGAAAAGGTCAGCAGCATCGTGGATGGGTGATTCCAGTGAAGCAATAGAAGGATTGGCTTCTGTAAGTGAGCTGATGACAGTAAAAAGCTCTTCAGCATAAAATTTATAGCCTATTCCATTTGGATGGACCAGATCTTTGGTCAATTGTTCATCTGCAAGGCCTGACTTTTCAAATACGTTTCTCATATTTACGTTTTTTGCGTGATAATGGTTCGATATCCTTTCGATTTCATTCGTAAAGAGTTCATGGTCCAGCGGGCTTTCCGTAATGGTAATAATTTCGCTCCCCGGGTAATTCAATTTCGCTTTCCTTAAGAGCATTTCATAAAAATAAGAAAAATCCTGCTCTGTCATGTATTTGCGGTCATTTTCCCCGAATACAATAAAGATTAGGTCGATTCTTCCCTGATTTTCTGTATGCTGCAGTTTATAAATTCCTTCAAAAGCAGTTGCGCCGCTTTGAACGATTGAAACTCTTTTATAATCATTATGAAACTTTCCCTTCAGCAGCTCCTCAAGCTGGGCAAACCAGGTAAGCTCCTTCTTCTCGGCTCCTGAGCCCCTTCCGATGCTGTCCCCGATGATCATATAGCGGATATCTTCATTCCGCGCCAGTTTTTCATATACTGTCGCTTCCATTTCATCCGCCCTGGAGAAGATTTGCAGGCTCCACAAGGAGGCGGCAGCCAAAATCAATGAGATAACAGCCATTAATCTTCTATTCATTGGTGTCTCATGTTCCCCCTGATGGTTAATTTTCACTTATTAATTCGAAACAGTTCCGGGCGCCAGGTGCTCGAGTCATAAGCCACACAAGAATTAAAGGCAAAGAACGTCTTTTATTCTTGTGCGTCTTATGCTTGAGGCCCACAGGATGTGGGTCATGAAGGCGTTGCCACAGGACGTGGCGTTTTTAGCCTGCGTTCCTTTTGGAACAGTCGCCTCCGCTTATCTTTTTGTCCAGCTCCGGGCGCTAGCCCCTCGAGTCATAAGCCACACCGGAATTGAAGGCAAAAAACGCCTTCTATTCCGGTGCGTCTTATGCTTGTCGGGTCTGATCGAGCGCCCTCCGCTTTTCTTTTTGTCCAGCTCCGGCTCCTAGGTGCTCGAGTCATAAGCCGCTTTGGAACCGAAGGCAAAGAACGCCTTCAATTCCAAAGCGTCTTATGCTTGTCGCACCTAAACAGTCGCCTCCGCTTTTCTTTTTATAATAACTCAATGGGTGTTTTCTTAAAAGAGGTTTTTAAGCGGGTCTGGGGATGTACAGTTAGTTTTATGAATAATATGGGCGAATGCACATACGGGTCAAGTACCTAATACATATGGTGTATGGAAAGAGAAACAGAGAAAAACGAGGAGTGATTCGAAATGAATTATGGGTACTCAGGCTACGGGTGCGATCCATGCTATAGCGGAGGATATGGATATCCAGCATATCCGGTTGCAGGCGCGCAAGGCGGCTATGCAGGGTTTGCGTTAATAGTTGTTCTGTTCATTCTGTTGATTATCATCGGCGCAAGCTGCTACGGAAAATGGTAAAAAGGAAAGGATTGCCTCTGCGGCAATCCTTTTCTTTTCGCATATTCAGATTTTGAATTTTGAGACCAAAGCCCTCAACTGCTCTGCCTGCCTTGACAGCTGTTCTGAAGATCCGGCTATCTGGGCCATCGCTGCGGATCCTTCTTCAGCTGCAGCTGCAGAGGAGTCAGTGCTTGCTGCGGTTTCCCTGGCAATGGATGAAACCGACTCGAATGCGGCAGTCACTTCTTCGGCAAGGCTGCGGGATGCCTTTATTTCATAAAGCATCTTTTCAATATGTCCGGCTGTTTCCTCAGCCTTGCCCCTGATGTTCTTAAGAGAGGTATTCGTTGATTCTGAAATGGCGACACCCTGTTTCACTTCCTCAGCACCCTGCTGATTCCCGGCAATAATTTTTCCGATTTCCTCCTGGATCGAGCCGACAATATTTGTAACTTGCTTGCCGGCCTGCTGGGACTGATCTGCCAGCTTCCTGACTTCATCAGCTACTACCGCAAATCCTTTGCCCGATTCTCCGGCGCGGGCAGCTTCAATGGCTGCATTGAGTGACAGAAGGCCAGTTTGATCGGCGATGTCTGAAATTGTGCTGATGATGGAATTGATATCAGCCGATTTCCTCCCAAGTGCTTCAATCAGTTCTGTATTGTAGTGCATCCTTTTTTCAATCAATCTGATTTTCTCAGAAGCGAGCTGGACATTCTGCTGCCCCTCATCTGCTGCCAGCTGCATTGATTGAGAAGCTGAGCTTACGGAATCGGCACTTTCCTGTAGTGATGCTGATGCCTGGTTGAGTTTTCCCATTGCGATAAGAGAGTCCGACATTTTACTGTTGGTTTCTTCTGAACCGCTGGCAATCTGGCCTGCACTGGCAGCAATCTGGGAAATTGTCTTGGATGTTTCCTCGCTGGAAGCATACAGCTCCTGGCTGCTGGAAGAAACATTGTCAGCAAGGGAGGATACTTCCCTTACCAGTCCCGCAATTCCTTCTATCAGCATGTTGGCATCAGACGCCAGCTTTGCCAGCTCATCTTTGGACTTTACCTCGATCCTTTTCGTCAGGTCTCCGCCTGCCTGGGCAATCTCAATCATAGAGCGGCTGATTGCGCTTGAACTCCGTTTGATATTCCTTGATAATGTGAAGCCAAACAGTGCCGACAGCAGAAGTGCTGCAATGGCAAGGATAATGGTGCCGGTCTGCGCAGCTGATACCTGGCTGTTCAGATTGGCGATCCTTTCTTCGGAAGCCTTCAGCTCCTCTTCTTCAAAGAACTGGATCTGGCTCTTCAGCTTATCCATTGTTTCTTTCCCTTTTGCTGATTCAACAAGCTGAGAAGCCTCTTCTTTTGAAAAGTCCCTGCGTGTTTCAATCACAGTATCAATCCATACGAGCCATTCTTTATATGTATTTTCAATTTCAGCGATCTTTTCCATTCTTGCTTTGCTGCCGGCACTCAATTCCTTGAGCGTCTTTAGATTGTTATCAACCATGTTTTTGCCATTCCCATAAGAAGCCAGAAACGACTCTGATCCTGTGATGACAAAACCCCGTTCCCCAGTTTCTATATCTGAGTACGCTTTGGACATGAGCTGAAGCTGTTTGTGGAATTCCATGTCGTGCCCAATGATGTAATTCGTTTCGTTTTTCAGATTGTGGATGCTCAAAATGGAACCTGCTGACAGTGCAGCAATGACGATCAGCAATATTCCAAAGGAAAGATTGACCTTCCCTCTGATCGTTTTAAAATAAGAAAATACTTTTTTCATGGTGAACGCTCCCCTCTAGGTAAAAAGACCTTTTCAGGCTGATAGATCAAAAGACTGCCAATATAGAAAATTATAGCAGGTTTTAGTGGGAGACTCTGCAAAAAATAGCGAAATTTGAAAAAATATAAAGTCAGAGAATTTCTGCTGCAATGTTTTACTCTTATTTCATCGTGAGCTGAAGTTTTTCTTGTTTGTCATCCAGCTGGATCAGCACCGTAAAACTTTCTTCAATATCAGCAGGTAATTTGACATGTTCAAAAACATGCTCTACAGTCGCTTCTTCTTTGCTTGAAAAATCGGTCTGATAAGCTGCTTTGGATTGGCCGGGAAGTGAAACTGAAAAGGCAAGCTCTTTTTCTTCCTGGATTTTTTTTCCGTCATACATCAATTTAAGAGTGATTGTGGCCTCGCTGATTGTTTCATCTGCCTTTATTTCCATCTCACCCTCCCAGTTCTCGCTTTTTCCCTCATATATGTAGTAGGAAGGTGTTGAGCATCCCGTAATCAAGAACAGAAATAAACTGGCTGCGATCAGGACTTTGTCTAAGCCCATTCACATTCCTCCTTTAAAATCTGAACACTGTTATCTTTTTCTATTCTTACCCCCGATGGGGAATTTAAATGACATGTCCAAGCTGAAATTAAAATAAATTAAAGAAGCCATGCAGTTAACAGGGCTTCTGGCTTTCTGCTCAATCAGGCATGATCGTCACAATCTGTGCAATTCTTATAAAAAAGATTTCATCTCCCGACTTAACAGCGATATGATCCGGCTTTACATCCATCAGCCTTCCCCGCAATGTATCTTTCACCGTTTCGACAACAAGATTTCGGCCCATTACGCTTTGGAGCGTCTGATAAACATAGGGATCAAAATGAAAAACGGGGGCAGGCGCCTGCATTGGCTGGGTGCCCATCATATTTACATCTGCTGGCATCTGATTTCTATAATACTGCATATCTGCATCTCCTCCTGTTCAGTAAACAATATGCACCGGCCGGGCTTCCGGTGCAGGGGGATGATGCCCCGGAAACAATGATCCGGGAATTTATTCAGAAAGATTCCCGGTGGACATTCATATAATGAAGCGAGCGGGGCAGTAGACGCGACACCAGTCACTGAAATGGAGGAAGCGACATTGAATCAGCCGTCGTTTTTGATAAAGCCAATGCTGGATGCCGATTATCCAATGATTGAGCGGGGCAAGGGAGTATATTTATATGACAAAGAAGGAAAGAAATATCTGGATGCCTGTTCAGGAGCAGTGACGGCGAATATCGGCCACGGCAACGAAGAAGTGATCCAGGCAATGATGGAACAGGCTAAAAAGGTTTCATTTGTATACAGATCCCAATTCACCAGCGATGCAGCAGAAAACCTTGCCAGCAAAATAGCAGAAGCTTTGCCGGGTGATCTGAATTGGTCATTTTTTGTGAACAGCGGCTCAGAGGCCACAGAAACCGCGATGAAAATAGCCATCCAGTACTGGCAGGAAAAAGGAATTCGTACAAAGACCAAGATTTTATCCAGATGGGTAAGCTATCACGGCATCACATTAGGGGCACTTTCAATGTCAGGCCATCCGGGGAGAAGAGCCAGATTCATCCCTCTCCTGGAGGATTTCCCTGCCGTTCATCCGCCATACTGCTACCGCTGTCCATATGGGCTGGAGGCGCCTCAATGCGGCCATCTGTGCGCAGCAGAACTCGAAACGGCGATTAAACGCATCGGATCAGAACAGATTGCAGCGTTCATTGCAGAGCCGGTCATCGGGGCGGCGGGAGGAGCCATTTCTCCTCCGGAAGGCTATTACAAAGTGATCAAAAAGATCTGCGAGAAGCACAATATTTTATTCATTGCAGATGAAGTGATGACTGGATTTGGCCGGACAGGTACAATGCTTGCCTGCGAAAACTGGGGCATCCAGCCGGACATCGCCGCGTTTGGCAAAGGCATGGGAGCCGGATATGCCCCGATAGCAGCTGCCGTAGTCTCCGATAAAATAATGGAGCCTATTATGGCAGGGTCAAAGTCCATCATGAGCGGGCATACATTGAGCGCCAATCCGCAATCTTGCGCTGTTTCACTGGCGGTGCTGGAATATCTGGAAAAAGAGCAAATCATCTCTGAGGTGGTCAGGAAGGGTGAGTACCTGCGTGACCATCTCCGGCGGCTGGAGAAGAAGTACAGCTTCATTGGCGACATCAGGGGGAAGGGACTGCTTCTTGGAATCGAGCTTGTTAAGGACAAAGCGTCAAAAGAGCCATTCGGCCGGTGCCGGATGGCTGCACAAAAGCTGGTCAGCGCCGCCCAGTGGAAGGGCCTGCTCCTATATCCCGCCGGTTCAGGGATAGACGGCATTCATGGGGATGCCATCATCATTGCACCCCCTTTGAATATCAGCATGGAGGAACTGGACCAATTGGCGGTGCTCCTTGACCAGTCTTTGTCTGAATTTCAGAAAATGATAGAACAGCCGGAAGGGGGGCACACATGAGCGGCTCATTTAACAAGGTTGTGACCGCAGCGCAGGCAATGGATCTCTTCCATGATGGCATATCCATAATCGCCGGAGGATTCGGGGGAATCGGTACGCCGCCGACCCTCATAGAGGAATTGATCCAAAAAGGGACAAAAAATATCACCCTTATCTGCAATGATGCCGGATTTCCCCATATAGGCGCGGGGAGGCTTGTTACATTGGGGCGGGTCAAAAAATTGATTGCATCTCATATAGGCTCCAACCCGGAGGCAGGCCGCTTGATGAATGAAAGCAAGCTCGAAGTGGAGTTCTCTCCCCAGGGAACGCTTGCTGAAAGGATCAGGGCTGGCGGTGTTGGCATTGCCGGGATATTGACAGATATCGGCATATCAAATGAGATGGTTTCGGCAGGAAAGGCAACTCATACTATCAGCGGAAAAGAATATCTGATTGAAACAGCGATCACAGCTGACATTTCAATTGTGTATGCAAAAAAGGCGGATCCGTTCGGCAATCTTATTTATGATAAAAGTGCACGAAATACAAACCCTCTGGCAGCAATGGCCGGGAATAAAACGATTGCTGAGGTGGAGGAGATCGTCCCTATGGGCGCTATTGATCCGGATGAGGTCATGACGCCTGGGGTATTTGTGGATTATGTGGTTCCTTCAAAGGGAGTGAACTGGAAATGGGCATGGGAATAGAGAACAGAAAGAGAATTGCCAAGAGGGCAGCGGAAGAAATCAGAGACGGGATGATCGTCAATTTAGGAATCGGCATTCCTTCTCTTGTGCCAGATTTCCTGCCGGAATCTATAAGTGTTATGTTTCATGCCGAAAACGGCATAACAGGGATGGGGCCAAGTCCTGTTAAGGGCAAGGAAGACCCCCATCTCTGCAATGCAGGCGGATTTCCGGTTACCAGCGTCAGAGGGTCCTCATATTGCGACAGCACCACGGCTTTTGGGATGATCAGGCGCGGGAGGGTTGATTTGACAATTCTCGGCTCACTGCAGGTCAGCGGGAAGGGGGACCTGGCCAACTGGATCGTTCCCGGCCGGAAAGTACCGGGGATGGGAGGGGCGATGGAGCTTGCACAGAAAGCGAAGAGAGTTATCGTGGTAATGAATCAGACAGATAAAAACGGCAGCCCGAAAATTCTTGAGGACTGCACACTCCCTCTGACATCCCCTGCCTGTGCTTCCCTTGTCATTACAGAGATGGCGGTGTTTGAAATCACCAAAACAGGGATGGTCCTGAAGGAGCTTTTTTCTCCCTATTCTGTGGAGGAAGTAAAGAGCAAGACAGGCTGCAGTCTGCAGCTGGCGGAGAACATAAGAATAATAGATTAGCAGGCATCTGGGAGGCGGTTTTATTGAATGATAGTGATGGAAGAGTAAAAGAATGGCTGAGCAAAAACCGGTCCAAAGGGACCAGGCTTCTCCAAAGGCTTGTCCAGGAACCAAGCACAAGGGGGAATGAGGCCGGTGCCCAGGCTGTGATCATCGAGAAGTGCCGTGAGATGGGTCTGGAGCTGGATATATGGGAAATCGGCAAAGATGAGCTGCCTGCACATCCCCTATTCTGTTCTGACAGAAGGGATTTCAGCGGCAACCCGAATGTGGTGGGAGTCTGGAAGGGGACCGGCGGAGGCAAGAGCATCATCTTGAATGGCCATATCGATGTGGTGCCTGAGGGCAACAGGGACGATTGGAAATATGACCCCTATAGCGGACAAATAAAGGATGGGAGGCTTTATGGCAGGGGGGCGACCGACATGAAGGGCGGGACAGTTTCCCTTCTGCTGGCGCTAGAGTACCTGATTGCGGCGGGGAAGGAATTAAAGGGTGATGTCATCTTTCAGAGTGTCATAGAAGAAGAAAGCGGAGGAGCCGGAACACTTGCAGCCGTCATCAGGGGCTACAAGGCAGATGGCGCCATTATCCCCGAACCGACAAATATGAAGCTGTTTCCGAAACAGCAGGGTTCAATGTGGTTCAGGATTACAGTCAAAGGCCGTGCTGCACATGGCGGCACCCGCTATGAGGGCGTCAGTGCCATAGAAAAGGCAATGAAGGTCATAGCTTCTCTCCAAATGCTCGAAAAAAAGAGAAATGAACGGATTACTGATCCTTTATATAAAGGAATCCCTATCCCGATTCCCATTAATATCGGAAAAATCACCAGCGGGGAGTGGCCATCTTCTGTCCCTGATACTGCGGTCATAGAAGGAAGGATCGGGGTTGCCCCTGAAGAAGATATGAAGATGGCAGAAAAAGAGCTGGAAGCTGTATTGGCCTCACTTGCTGAAGAGGATGTCTGGTTCCTGGATAATCCCTGCAGGATCGAATGGTTTGGAGGAAGATGGCAGCCGGGGAATCTGGATATCGGCCATCCGCTGATGAAGATAATCTCTGAAAGCTATGAAAAGGTGGAAGGGAAAATGCCGGCGATAGAGGCGTCTCCATGGGGAACAGACGGCGGCATCCTTTCCGGGGCCGGCGGAACGCCTGTAGTAGTCTTTGGACCTGGAACGACAGAGGCCGCACATGACGCCAATGAATCCATTTCCCTTGACGAAATGTTCAAGGCTGCAGAAATCATTGCCGAGAGCATCATGGAGTGGTGCGGGTAAAATTGTGAAGATAATATCATCCTGGCGTCAGGGGAAGCCGATTGGTGGGATTTTTCAGCCCAGGAATTTATACTTAAGCTACATTGTCTATAGGAGGTAATCATATGAAGCAGGATTTATGGATCAATGGCAGTTTTGAACCCGGCAGTGAATACAGGGAGCTTAGAAGCCCTTATAATCAGGAGAAACTGGCAGATGTGGCGGCGGCTGGAAGCGGAGAAATCGAGGCAGCCATCGCTTCTGCAGAGAAAGCATCAAAAATGATGGCCGGAATGCCTGCCCATACAAGGGCTGAAATACTGGAGAATGCAGTGCAAATCCTCAAGGATGAGAAAGAGGAGTGTGCAAGAATCATTTCTCAGGAAGCAGCAAAGCCGCTGAAAGCAGCACGGGCAGAGGTGGACAGGACCATTATGACCTATGCATTTGCTGCACAGGAAGCAAGAAGGCTGTATGGGGAAACCATCCCGATGGATGCAGCACCGGGAGGCGAGGGAAGGCTCGCTTACACGGTAAAAGAGCCGCTCGGGGTCATTGGCGCGATCACGCCCTTCAACTTCCCGATGAATCTTGTTGCCCATAAGGTCGGTCCTGCCATTGCGGCAGGCAACACAGTCGTCCTGAAGCCGGCCAGCCAGACGCCTTTGAGCGCATATAAGATAGCGGACATTTTCCATCGTGCCGGCCTGCCTGCAGGTGCGCTCAATGTGATATCAGGAAGCGGCAAAACAATCGGGGACATTTTCCTTTCTGATAAAAGGATCAAGATGATCACTTTTACGGGAAGCCCTGAAGTTGGCACTTATATCAGGGAAAATGCCGGCCTGAAAAAGGTGACGCTTGAGCTGGGCTCAAACTCAGCCGTCATTGTCGACAAGGATACCGACCTGGATAAGGCGGTCCCAAGAATCGTATCAGGAGCTTTTGCTTTCCAGGGCCAGGTCTGCATCTCTGTTCAGCGGATATATGTACATGAAGCCATTTTTGAGGATTTTACTGAAAGATTTGTCCTTGAAGCCGGGAAGCTCAGAGCAGGTGACCCGCTGAATGAGACGACAGATGTATCTGCCATGATTTCTGCAGATGATGCTGAACGGGCAGAATCCTGGGTGAAAAGTGCTGTAAACAGCGGGGCTAAGCTTGCTCTTGGGGGCAGGGGGGAAGGATCTCTGTTCCAGCCGACAGTTCTCCTGGATGTAGACAAAGAAGAGAAAATTTCCTGTGAAGAGGCTTTTGCTCCTGTTGTCCATATCAATCGCTTTTCGGACGTGAATGAAGCTATAGGTTATGTGAATGACTCCCAATACGGATTGCAGGCAGGGATATTCACGAAGGATATCAATGCCGCACTGAAGGCAGCGCGCGAGCTGGAGGTCGGCGGAGTGATGATCAATGATTTCCCGACATTCCGTGTGGACCATATGCCATACGGCGGAGTCAAGCTGAGCGGGACCGGCAGGGAGGGAATCAAATATGCTGTCGAGGAAATGACAGAGCTTAAGCTTGTCAGCATCAAATATGAATAAAACCTTCAAACCGGGACGGTTTTATGAAGGCAGGGGGCGCTCGGACTGAGGGTCCCCTTTTTTTAAAGGGGGAGGAAAATGGAACAGTCGTCAGTCAGAATCATCAGGCAGGATACATTCTCTCTTGAGGTTTTCATTGATCCGTATAACAAGAGGATCAGGGTGGATGACTGCCTTGGAAACCATGAAGATGCGCTTGAATGCGCATACAGTCTAAGAAAGGAAATCCAGGCAGAAAAAATGATTGTCAAAGCAAGGGCAGAGGAGGCGGAGTTTTATCTAGAGAACGGCTTCCAGACGGAAGGCAAAATCGATGGATATTTTTTAGGATCTGATGCTTATTTGATGTCGAAATATTATAAAAGCGCCAGAAGGAGCAACCTGAACTGGGCTGAGGAGGATGAGATTGCAGAGAAAGTGCGCAGCCTCGAAAGAACCGGGAATGGTTCCAGTCTTCAGCCTCCATTCCGGCTTGTACGCTTCAAGCCGGAAGATGCCCGGGAACTGGCTGAGCTGTATAAGGCGGTATTTCAAATTTATCCCGTTCCTATGGATGACCCCCGGTATATCGAAAAGTCGATGGAAAATGGCACTATGTTCCTTGGAGTGAAGCACGAGGGGACAATCGTGAGTGCAGCCTCTGCAGAAATCAATTCTTTCTACCGAAATGCAGAATTGACGGACTGTGCCACACTCCCTGACTTCCGAAAGCATGGATTGATGAAAATACTGATTGGCAAACTTGAAGAAGAGCTTGCCTGCCAGGGAATCTTTTGCGCATATTCCATCGCAAGGAGCCTGTCATACGGGATGAATGCAGCCCTTCATCAGCTTGGTTACAGTTACAGAGGCAGGCTGTCCAATAACTGTTATATTTTTGACAAGCTTGAAGATATGAATATCTGGGTGAAAAATCTTGCGGAAGTGCCAAAAATCCGGCACTAGAAGGACAATTTTCCGGCACCTTTTCATATAGATGAGTAAGGGGGTTGGATGTATGAAAGAACAAGTGCTTACAGCCATTCTGAAAGGTATAGATGAAGGCATTCATGCTGTGGATATAAATGGGATCACCATCTTTTATAATGAAGTTGCCGCTGCACATGATGGGATGGGGATGGAAGAAGTGCTCGGAAAGCCGCTGCTTGAAAGCTTTCCATCTTTGAGCATGAAGTCAAGCACCCTTCTCCAGGTAATGAAAACAAAACAGCCGATATACGATCAGTCCCAAAGCTATATTAACCTTCATGGCAAAAAGATTGAAACCCTGAACACCACCCTTCCACTTTTTGTAGAAGGAGAGCTTGTAGGGGCCGTGGAGATTGCAAAGGACTATTCACGCCTGAAGATACTGTCCGAAAGGCTGCTGGACCTTCAGAAAGCAAGCGTGCCAAGGGAAAGGAAGCTGCGGCCGGCAGGAAGCACAGTATATACGCTGGATGATCTGCTGACAGTCAATGCTGATTTTATTCAGCTTAAAAAGGATGCATTAAAGCTGGCTGGCTCTTCTTCACCCATCCTTGTCTATGGGGAGAGCGGATGCGGCAAGGAGCTGTTTGTCCAGGGAATCCACCACGCATCAGCCAGAAGGGATAAGCCTTTCATTGCACAGAATTGTGCAGCAATACCCGAGACACTGCTTGAAGGAATTCTTTTCGGGACAGCAAAAGGCAGCTATACTGGAGCGGTTGAAAGGCCGGGGCTTTTTGAACTTGCGGATGGGGGGACTTTGTTTCTTGATGAGCTCCATACGATGCCGGCTGTTCTGCAGGCAAAGCTCCTGAGGGTGCTGGAGGATGGTGCAGTCAGGCGGATTGGGGGGGCCAGGAGCATTGCCACCAAGGTCAGGATCATTGCGGCCATGAATATCCCTCCTCATGAGGCCATGGAGCATGGGATTTTGAGGCATGACCTATACTATCGGCTGAATGTGTTTACGTTTGAGTTGTTCCCTCTTCGAGAGAGGCCTGAGGATATCGGGATCTTGGCAAGCCACTTTCTTGAATCGTTCAACAGGAATCTTGGAAAAAAAGTAAAAGAAATCGGCAGTTCTGCAGAAAAATTCTTCCGCAGCTATCACTGGCCCGGGAATGTGAGGGAATTAAAGCATACGATTGAGTATATGGTCAATATATCAGAAGGCAGTGAGCTTGCTGAAGAGGATCTTCCCGTCATGCTTAAACAAATGAGAAACACCGGCAGAAGCAAGGAAAATGCGTCTTCCTTGAAAGAGCTTGTAGAAGCTGCAGAAAAGGAAATCATTGAAGCGGCATTAACCGAGACTGGCGGAAACATCCTGCAGGCGGCCAGGCTTCTGAAGCTTCCAAGGCAGACTCTTCAATATAAGCTTCATAAGCATCATCTGGGGAATGCCGAATAACCGGCATTTCTTTTTATTTTCCTTTCTTTTCTGCAGCGCTGTATGAGGTTTTAACATTTGGCATGGAAATTGCATGTAATACAGTATAAGGAAGCTGCAAACTTTACCATTAGCTGGGAGGAATTGAAAATGAAGCTGGACTTATATAAAGCTGACCGCCATTGGAAGGATATAGAGCTTTGGAAAGATGTAACAGAAGAGCAATGGAATGACTGGCTTTGGCAGCTGACCAACACGATAAGAAATCTGGAAGATTTGAAAAAAGTCATTAATCTGACGCCTGAGGAAGAAGAGGGCGTCAAGATTTCAACTAAAACGATTCCATTGAATATTACACCATATTATGCTTCACTGATGAATCCGGATGACCCCCGCTGTCCTGTCAGGATGCAGTCTGTCCCGATTTCTCAGGAAATCCATAAAACAAAATATGACCTGGAAGACCCTCTCCATGAAGATGAAGATTCGCCTGTGCCCGGATTGACGCACCGCTATCCTGACCGGGTGCTGTTTCTTGTGACCAATCAATGTTCCATGTACTGCCGCTACTGCACAAGGAGGAGGTTCTCCGGCCAGATCGGCATGGGCGTGCCGAAAAAACAGCTGGATGAAGCGATCGCTTATATCCGGAACACACCAGAAGTCCGTGATGTGCTCATATCAGGAGGAGATGGACTTTTAATCAATGATACGATCCTGGAATATATACTGAAAAACCTGCGGGAAATTGATCATGTGGAAATCATCAGGATCGGCACGCGCGCCCCAGTGGTTTTTCCGCAAAGGATTACAGAAAATCTGTGCAATATTTTGAAGAAATACCATCCAATCTGGCTGAATACCCATTTCAATACGAGCATTGAAATTACGGAAGAAGCAAAGAAGGCGTGCGAAATGCTCGCTGATGCCGGCGTGCCGGTCGGCAACCAGGCAGTCATCCTGGCGGGCATCAATGACAGTGTCCCTATCATGAAAAAGCTAATGCATGATCTCGTAAAAATCAGGGTGCGCCCTTACTATATTTATCAGTGTGATTTATCAGAAGGAATCGGCCATTTCAGGGCGCCGGTCTCGAAAGGTCTGGAGATCATTGAAGGACTGAGGGGACATACATCAGGCTACGCTGTGCCGACTTTCGTTTGTGATGCCCCTGGCGGCGGAGGAAAGATTGCCCTGCAGCCGAATTATCTGATTTCCCAAAGTGCGGATAAGGTAGTGCTGCGGAATTTCGAAGGAGTCATCACGACTTATCCTGAACCGGAGAATTATGTACCAGGCCGGGCAGAGGACTATTTTAAAAGCATTTATCCTGATATGGACCAGAAAAAAAGCAATACAGGCATATCGGCTCTCATGAATGATTCACAGTTCAATCTTGTTCCTGAAGGCTTGAGGAGGCTGGACCGCAGGGAAGCGTACCAGCAGAATCCGGAGCACCATTCCCTTAAGGATAAACGGGAGAAGCGCGATGAATTGAAAGAAAAGAAATTCGAAGCACAGATGAAAAAATGGGGCGAGGGGAAGGAGGAGAAGGGGGAATGAGTTGTGACTGGTGCTCTTCTGAAGATACTGCAGAGCAAACCGCCTCGGTCTTCTGGGAACTGCCTGATGGGACAAAAGGGATTGAAATCAAAGAAACCCCCTGCATTGTCTGCAATGGGTGCGGAATGATCTATCAAAAAGAAAAGATCATAGAACAGATTGAAGACCAGCTCTTTTTAATTGATACGAAAAGTATTGAAAAAACACTTACCTTTCAAGAATTGATGGCTAAACCCAAGCTCCTGAAGAGGAATTATTTTAAATTTGATTAAGGACATAGCAAAAGGCCCGGGATGATCGGGCCTTTTGTCTATTCTCCTGTCAACAGCTGCAGGAGCAAGAATGGAGAATGCTAAGGTGCCTGAAAGCGCACCGGTCATGTGAAAAGAACGGGCGGTTATTGCTTATTTTCCAGCATATTGTACATGATTCCGTCCCTGACCGTTTTATCGCAGTAAACAAAATAGGGAGACCGGGCAGTCTCCATCACCTGGCATACGATTTGAATGGCAGGAAGAATGATATCTCTCCTTTTTTTTGACAAACCTTTTATTTTAGAACGCTCAGTTACATCCATGGAGGAAAGCTCAGAGAAGATGCTGTTCACTTCATGGAGCTTTACTTCTGCACTGTCAAATTTCGCGTGATGGATTCTGGCGAGGTTTTTTGCGCTTCCTCCAATCCCGATAATTGGGAGGCCGGCATTTTTCAGCCAGGGAAGGGCCTGGATGCTGTCCGATATATAGCGGCGTAATTGGGTTAGTTGATAATCATCAGCTCTTTTGCCCTTAGTATAGGTTTCATGCAGATTGACAGCACCGAATTGAAAGCTGTGATAATCTGCCATCTCCCTGTTTCTGAAAAGGGTTATTTCCGTGCTTCCCCCGCCGATATCAATAGTGATCCCCTCCTTTGCATCCATAGAATGAATCACGCCGAGGTAGCCATAGTATGCTTCTTCATAACCGCTTATAACAGAAACTGAAATACCGGTCCGGGCCGCAACCTCAGCCAGGATCTCTTTCTGATTAAGGGAGTTGCGGATAACGGCAGTGGCATAGCCGGTAATGCGGCCTGTCCCGTACTTTTCAGCAGTTTGCCGGAACTCTTTAAAAATGGTGATGATAAGCTGGATGCCTTCCGGTGTTAAAAAGCCTTTTTCATCTACATGATTGATAAGCCGTGCCGCTGTCTTGATACGCTCAACTTCATGAAAAACCTGTAAATCCTCATTGATTTCGTAAATGGCCATTTGAATGGTATTGGACCCTAAATCAATCAGGGCGATTGTCTGCTTGTTCAAAAAAAGGACACTCCTTTGAAGACTTTTATAAATACAATTCTATATGAAAATACTAAAGTCAAATGTAAAGCTATTGTAAATAAAAATACGCTCCAGGAATCATTAAGCAGAGAAAAAGTAACAAGACCTGCCTGTGGTTGTTAGCTTCAATTAACAAATTTACAAAACTTAACATTATCATACTAGTTATTTACATCCTTATTTGCTAATTTTAACATTGTCGAAGATTGCAGAAGGGGATGTAGAACCATGTACATAAACCATGAGAAACCTGAAATTTCTGACCTGGACAATCCTTCCTATTACAATAATCGGGAACTGAGCTGGCTGGATTTTAATAATAGAGTGCTGGAAGAGGCGGAAGATGATCAGAACGCGTTATTGGAGCGATACAAATTCCTATCAATTTTTAGTTCAAATCTGGATGAGTTTTTTATGGTGCGTGTAGCTGGGCTGCTGGATCAGCTGAAGGCCGGGTTTAATAAACCGGAAAATAAAGCAGGGCTGACTCCCAAGGAGCAGCTGAACGCCATTTCCGAAAAAACACATAGTCTGGTTAAGAAGCAAGATGAAATATATTGCAATAAGCTTACTCCCCTTTTAACAAAAGAACAGGTGGAAATCTCCAGAATAAAGGATCTCTCCTCAAAGGATTTGTTATTCCTGGAGAACTTCTTTGAAGCAAATGTCTATCCTGTCCTGACCCCTATGGCGATAGATGCCTACCGCCCCTTCCCGATGCTGCTAAACAAATCATTGAATCTGGCTGTCATCATAGAAGAGAATTATCCGGATAAAAAGAAGCAGCTGAACCTTGATGGAAAACTGGTCATCGTACAGGTTCCATCTGTGATCGACCGGCTGGTGGAGCTTCCCCAAAAAGGGCAGGCCAGAAAGTTTGTGCTATTGGAAGAAGTCATTATCAATTGCATACACAAACTGTTTACTGGCTATAACGTACGATCTGCCACTCCTTTCCGGATCACCCGCAACGCCGATCTGACCATTCATGAAGATGAAGCGGAGGACCTGCTGCAGGAAATTGAAGAAGAGCTTAAGAAACGTAAAAGAGGTGCAGCTGTCCGGCTGGAATACCAGCAGGATGAAAACAGCCGTCAGGTGATCGATTTCTTAAGAAAGGAATTGGAGATACACGGGAAGGACATATATGCTGTTCAAGCCCCCCTGGATCTTACATTCCTGTTTCCATTTTATAAAGAAATTCAGGCCAGCCATGAGCATTTGGCAGCACGGTCCTTTATACCCCAGCCACCTCAGGATTTGGAGGGGGACGGAAGTATTTTCGGGAAGATCCGGAGAAAGGACGCACTGCTGCATCATCCTTATGAGTCTTTTGAGCCTGTTGTGGAATTCATGAGAGAAGCCGCAGAGGATAAAGATGTACTGGCAATCAAGCAGACCCTTTATCGAGTCAGCGGGGATTCACCAATCATTGAAAGCTTGAAGCGTGCTGCCGAAAATGGGAAGCAGGTAACCGTACTGGTGGAACTGAAGGCCAGATTTGACGAGGAAAAAAATGTCCAGTGGGCAAAGGAACTGGAACAATCAGGCTGTCATGTGATCTATGGCATGACACATCTGAAAACACACAGCAAAATCACACTGGTTATCCGCCGGGAAAAAGGGAATATCCAGAGGTATGTGCATCTGGGCACAGGAAACTATAATGATGCCACCGCAAGGATTTATACAGACATGGGGCTGCTCACTTGCAATTATCAGCTTGGAGAAGATGCTATTAACTTTTTTAATTATCTGAGCGGATATATGGAGAGGCCTTCATATCAGCATTTATCTGTTTCGCCTTTCGGCATCAGGGATACCTTCATCGAACTGATTGAAGAGGAAATGTATTTTCACAGGATAAACCAGAATGGAAGAATCATTGCCAAAATGAATTCTCTGACAGACAAGAAAATCATCAAAAAATTGTATGAAGCTTCGATCGCCGGGGTGAAGGTAGACCTCATCATCAGGGGTGTCTGCTGCTTGAGGCCCGGCATTGAAGGCGTCAGCGAAAACATCAGGGTCCGCAGTATTGTCGGTGCATTTCTTGAGCATACAAGAATTTTTTATTTTCACCATGATGCAGATCAAAAGGTATTTCTATCTTCAGCAGACTGGATGACGCGGAATATGGAAAATCGGGTTGAAATTCTTTTTCCCATCCTGGAAGAACGGCTTAAAGAGAGAATATATAATGTGCTTGACCTTATGCTAAAAGATAACTGCAAAGCAAGGGAACAGAACCATGATGGCCGCTATCGCTATGTGGACAGGAAAAGCGGCGAAGGCCGTATAAACAGCCAGCAGCAGTTATGCGAGGAAGCTGTCCAGTTCAAGCTTTTGGCGAAGCCTGCTAGCAGCTATCCTCCGGCACACCGTCCAAAGCCGGCTTCACTTACAGAATCTTACTTACTGAAGCTGAAGGAGTTAATTCCATTGCTTAACAGATAGCGGAGGTTCCACAATCCATCATGTAATCGTCATTCGCTTCTCCCTGCAGCGGCCTATTGAAGTGGCAGCATACTTATCCTTCAAGCGGGTATGTCTTTGTGGACGAACCGGCAAGCATCCTTTATAGTAGACGGTATAAATGTTGAAAATGCGTGCGGCTGTTCAGCCAGCGCTTATTATACCAGAGAAGAAAGGGAGTACCATGTCGAAATCCTTTTATCATTTCCTGATGAAATACCGTCATCCTGAGCCGAAGGACAGCATCAGCTCTTTTGCCAATTCTGCATTTGAAGACCACAGCTTCCCGAAGACATTTTTTGATTATGATGAACTCAGCAGCTACTTGGAATTGAATGGCCACTATCTGGACAGCATGGCCATCTTTGATGAAGCATGGGAGCTATATCTGGTGTCAGAAACGAAGAGATAAGAATTTGTATGGAAAGACTCATTATTTATACTCTTGGGGCTGCTTGAAAAGCAGCCTTTTTTCTTTTTTTAAGCTAAGTGGCGAACAGGCAAATATGGGACCGAATATCCTCTGCCTGCATATGATATCGTAATTAATACTCACGACGATCATTGAGAGGATGGAGGATATGGAAAAGAAAAAAAAGCCAAGATTTAATATCGGTGATACAGTCGTGATCACGATGTATGGAACAGTCGGCAAAATAACAGATGTTAAATGGCTGGACGGAATGCATGTGTATGAAGTGAATAAAAGCGAGGGCCTGTTTATGGAATCCAGCCTCCAGATGCTTTCTGAGTATGAAGGTAATATAATGGAGAAAGAACATATAGATATTGAATACAAATTTTTGTTCGGCGATCTGGTGCAGGTGAAAGGGTATGGATCAGACCTCTTTAAGGTAGTGGGGTTCCGGACTGAAATCTGGCGTTACAAAGAGGATGCCTGGGAAGATGTCATTTATGAGCTTTCCAGGATTAATGACGGCGAATGGCTGGAGGCCGGAGAGGAAGAGCTGACCCTGCTTGCGGATGCAGAAAGCGCCGACACTTTCATCCAGAAGCTCGGGCTCCTTTATATAATCAACAAGCAGCAAAAGCCTGTCAATCTGAAGAAGCAGCAGGGCTCTGTAAAGCAGATGGAAAAAGAATTCCTGGAAAGCCGGAAAGAGAAAAAGCAGATGATTGATGGCCTGCTTGATATTTACAATGACTACCGGATCCTTTTTCAGCTGTTCGGCGACGATGAATACAGGCATATCATGCAGGTGATTGTACGGAAGCTTAAGCATCTGACAGGCATTGACGGCAAAAAGCACGCCTAGACTATAAACCGGAAACGAGGTATAGATAGGCAAGATAGGGAAGACCTGCTGCAAGTAGGACCAGGTACATGGAAGAAAGAACTTTCCCAAAAAAATCTATAATGCTGCTGTTTTCCTGATTAACATCATCCTTTATATCGTCAATAACCGCTCTGAGTCTATTCATCATTCCGCCTCCCAATTTTTCTGATAGAACATTGTATGCTTGTCCGGAGCAGATATGACATACAGCTAATAGATTTAAAGTTTTCCTCATATTGGGCATGAAAGAAGGAAAAGCATCATACATTCTGAAAAAGGGGGCGTTGCTGTGAGAGAAATCGAAGTTTTTATAGATACGGAGGAAATAGCAGAGTTTTTCTTTCATGAGCTTGTAAAAAGGGGATACGTTCCTGAGGAAATGGAGCTGGAGGATCTGGCGGATATTACCTTCGAATATTTGCTGGATAAGTGCATCATAGATGAGGAAGTTGAAGAGTAGAATACAATAAGAATGGAAGCTGGCGCTGGTAAGGCGCCAGCTTCTTTATTTTTCCTGGATTGATAGATTGTCAGGGGATATATGATGGGCAATGGAATCTGCAGCGGCCAGTAAGCTATGCTGCTTCAGAAGATTCCAAGTGATAACATAGTCTTCTGTTCTCGGCAGAGTATCCATATAATGTAGGCAGCTGTCCCGCTCTTTACTGTACCAGTCTGTTTTCTTTGTGAAATAGTGTTTTTTGTTCTTCCATGCCTGATCCAGGGACGGGCTGTATAGCTTGCCGGATTCTTTTTCGGCTGAATACCTGCTGCTCCAATAGTCTGACCTTGAAGCTGTATGAGGTGTCTTTAGTGCAAATTCTTTAATCTTTCTGTGATGTTTTTCGGAAAAAAGGATCTGATACAATGACTTGCCAGTGTGGATCCGGGCATCGGGAGACCTGAAATCCCTGACAGATACACCGTGTAAGATGCAGTGTTTTGCCTTCTTCAGCGGAAAGACAACCGTTGTAAAACCGAGTTTCTCCTGAAGAAGAAAAGGCAGATTCTCCAGTATGGCGGCGCCTGAAGCTCCGATAACCCTGTCTTCCAGCATTTTTTGTTCATTCACAATCATGGCGGCTGTTATTATAGCAGAAGAGCCATGCTGAAAGAAGTTTTGCCAAAAAGGCTTCATCCAGCGTGATACATAGAACTTGGGGAGCAGGTGAAACAAAGGGGTCCCCATTCTCCTGCTATATTCTAACAGCAGCAGCTGTGGATATGCATCCTGAAAAATATAAGCGTTGCAGCGCTCCAGAAATATAAAATACCTCTCCTGGTCTTCTTTTGTCAGGAAACTGTCCAGATAAGAACTTTTTATATCTGTCATATAATATCCGCCATTCCTTGATACCATATGGGCAAGGAATGCCCAGTGGATGTCGGGATTTCGCCTGTAAAACGAAAGATATGCTTCTGTCCTCGTGCTATTGTTGCGGTTATATTTTTCCGTTTCTTCAAATATAGCTTCTGCAGCCTCCTTTTCTTTTTCTGTCAAAATATAAATCGGCATATCGTTGCCGGCCTGGCTGATTAATGCCTGTTCAATACCGGCCCTCTTCTGCCCGCCAAGCAAAGCTTTCTTTGGAATGGCAGGCGCACTCCGGCGATTGAAAATTCTTGTTATCCATGCAGGATAAAATTCTGTTGATAATTTCATTTTGCCTCCCCGGAAATGAAACTTTATCATCATCCATACGTATTAAAATCATCAGGCTGAAATGAACGCATATCGTAATATTAATGTATTAATGTAATTTCGGCTTCATGTATGCTGCTTCAGCAGTCTAATCGAAATAGGGGGAATCGGGATGTCATTTTTTAATAAAGTGCTGGCGAGTGTAGGTGTGGGTTCTGCTTCTGTTGATACAAAATTGGAGCGGGATTCCTTTTATCCGGGTGAAATGGCCAAGGGTGTCATTGAAATCAGGGGAGGAAAGACAGAGCAGAAAATCGATCAGATTTACCTGGCTCTGAATACAACTTATATTAAAGAATCAGATGATAAGAAGTATACTGCTGCAGGTGTTATTGATAAATACAGGATCGCTGAGACACTGCTGATCCAGCCGAATGAAACGAGGGAAATTCCTTTTTCCATTCAAATTCCGGAAGATGCCCCGCTGACATTGGGCAGAACGAAGGTATGGATTTCAACGGGTCTGGACATCAAGAATGCGGTAGATCCCGGTGACAAGGATTATATATCCATTAAGCCAAACAGGCTGATGGACGGCGTGCTCCAGGCAGTATCAGAACTGGGCTTCAGGCTCAGGGAAGCAGAATGCGAAGAAGCGCCCCGCAGGCTGCGCGGCAGGCTCCCGTTCATTCAGGAGTTTGAGTTCGTCCCGGTTTCAGGGCCTTTCAGGGGCAAGCTTGATGAGCTGGAACTCGTATTCCGTCCTGCCGGAGGGGCGCAGATGGAGCTTATGCTGCAGGTGGACCGGAAAGCAAGGGGGTTGGGAGGCTTTCTTTCAGAGGCCCTGGAAATGGATGAAACCAATGTGCGGCTGAGAGTGTCAGATTACGATCTCGCTGGCATAAAACAGCAGCTGCAAAATACCATCTTAAGGTATTGCTGAATGGAAAGAAACTGCATGAAAGAAGGCGATGGAAAATCCATCGCCTTTTTTCATGGGGTCTAAGCAAGCAGCTCTTTTTTACAAATCTACGAATGAAAAGAGCCGTTCAAAGGTGCTGCTGTATCTGGAAGAACTGTCTGGGTAGATGTCCGAGATGATTCCGTTGACATGAAGGCGCTGCATGGCTGCGAATTGCTGTTCTTGCGTAACTGTCCATGAATTGATACTGTATCCTAATAATTTCGCCTGGCTGACAAAGGACTTGGATAAAAAGGCATGGTGGACAGACATAAAATCGGCAAAGCTTCTGTACGAAGCAAGCTGGAATGTATTAAGCGGCTTGCTGACCAGTATTCCTGCCTGTATTTGAGGCGAAAGGGCGCTGAATGTACGGATGTCAGCGATATTAAAGGACTGCACCATCAGCAGATCAGGGTCAACTCCGTCCTCCAGCGTTCTGTTCAGCAAAGCAGCCACCTCTTTCGGCAGGCTTGCCCCGCTCCCTGCTCCCTTCAATTCAATGAGAAGGCCGACCTTTCCCCCGAATCTTTCTACTACTTCGTTCAAAAGTGGAATTTTTTCTCCTTTATACCGGCCGCTGAACCAGGAACCTGCGTCCAGTTCCTTCAGTTGCCTGGCGGAAAGCTCTGTTACCAGTCCGGTTTCTCCTGTTGTCCTGCTGACATCCCCATCATGAATGACGACGGGCTGGAGGTCTCTGCTCAGCCAAACATCGAGTTCAATGAAGTCAAAGCCCAGTTCATACGCTTTTTCGAAGGCTGCCATCGTGTTTTCGGGAGCCGATTGGACAGCACCCCGATGGGCAATGGACTGGAATGGGGCGAGCGGCTGAAAAGCAAAGCTCAGCATAGAAACAATGACGGCGAGAATCATTGATCCCCTAACAGGTTTATTTTGAATATAAGAAAGTAAATGAAAATCTTTCTGCTGCAGCCTTTCACATGCTTTTATTCTTAATAGTTGGAAAAACAGAATATATGAAGAAATTCTGGAGCGGGAGGAGATGTTTCCTGCTGGAAGGGCAGATTTCTGGCCCCTCATGTTCATTCCCCCTTTAAAAGGATGAGATTTATACATAGTATGCGAAAGCTGGCATGTCCGGAAATGATATACGACAGAATTTTCTGAAAAACGATAAAAATAGAATATGTTCTCTGAAGGAATCGACAGGATGAATATGTAATAACTGAAGTAGAAATATATAGAGCCGAATGAAGAGGATGGATCTGGAAAAAGGGAAAAAATAAAGGAGGCTTTCTTCATGCTGAAGGAATTAACATTGCCAATGTTGAAGCAGAAGGATTTTGACGTGACGATTTTCCAGACGCCGGAGTTCCGGCAAAAGAAAGGGTATAAAGAAGTGTACCGGCTTCCTATTAAGGGGGCGACACATGAAGAGTGCCTTGATAATGCTTTCAGGAGCTTCAATGTCCCCGACCGCATGCCGGCTGACTTCAGCGGACGTTTTTTGTCAACCGGTGATATTGTCTTCATTGATGAGGGGAGAAGGGGGCAGTTTTACTACCAGCTCAAACCCGGAGGCTGGGTGCAGGTGAACCGGGTGCATATCAGATAGATACTTGGAAAAGCAGCAGAGAAAAAGTCCCTGCTGCTTTGCTTATTATTTTTTTCTTCTTTCGGCAGAATTTTCTTTGCCGTGGGCTTCATGTTCAGCTGCAATGGCTTCAGGCGGAATATGATTGTTTTTCTTTGGCGAATTGATGCGGCTGCGGTGTTTTTTTCCCACTTTCGCTTCTCCTCCTCTGATATGATCTCAGATAGACTATTGTTTATGCTTCCTCCGTACTGTTTTGGAGGTATGCGGTTCAGTATTGGAACGTGAAGATGGATTGGTTTCATTCGCATGCTGGACAGCCTGTCTCAGCTTTTTGCTCATCGGTTCTTGCGGCATGTTTATCCCTCCTTGGGAAAGACTAATATTAGATTGCCCGGTCAGAAAAAAAACATGCTGGCATCACTTGGTTTTCCAGCATCAGCGGAAATATGGTATAGTGTGATGTGAAAGCAGTTGCAAACCATGCTTCAGAAAAACATTGGAGGTACAAAAGATGAGTGTACATATCGGTGCAGAAGAAAATCAGATTGCAGAGACGGTTCTGCTTCCAGGAGACCCTTTGCGTGCTAAATATATAGCTGAAACCTTCCTTGAAGGTGCTGAATGCTACAATGAAGTCCGGAACATGTTTGGATATACAGGCACTTACAAAGGGAAAAAGATTTCTGTCCAGGGGACCGGAATGGGTGTTCCATCCATATCGATTTATATCAATGAACTGATGAACAGCTATAATGTCCAGAACCTCATCAGGGTTGGTACTTGCGGCGCCATCCAAAAGGATGTAAAAGTAAGGGATGTTATCCTGGCCATGAGCGCTTCAACCGATTCGCAGATGAACCGCCTTACATTCGGCGGAGTGGACTATGCCCCTACCGCTGACTTTGGCCTACTGAAAAGCGCCTATGATGCCGGGGAGAAAAAAGGCCTGAACTTGAAGGTTGGCAATGTATTCACAGCAGATATGTTTTATAATGACAATTCCGAGCTCGAAAAATGGGCGAAATATCAAATTCTTGCCATTGAGATGGAGACAGCTGCCCTTTATACACTTGCAGCAAAATATGGAAGAAAGGCTCTGTCAGTCCTGACTGTAAGCGACCATATCCTTACCGGCGAAGAAACGACTTCCCAGGAAAGGCAGACAACTTTCAGCGAAATGATCGAGGTAGCACTCGAAGCAGCCATTAAATAATCACTAAGAACGATGCCCCCATGCCGGGCATCTTCTTTTTTTGCTGATATCGATACTATCTATGCTTTCGGATGCAGTGCAAAAAGTGTTAAGATAAACATATTGTGAAATACTAACATTCGGTACAACAATAGGATAGGTGAAAGAAATGAAGAAAATATTGATCATCGCATCGGCTGTTTTTATCCTTGGGGGATGCAGCAGAATCGAGCCATTTGTCAGCAAAATTCCTTTTTGGCCAGAAGGCGGGCAGGCTTCAGAGACACCTGCTGATGAAGCCAAAGAAGGTGCCCATGAAACCGGGTCAACAGATGGACAGGCTCAAACTGACAATGACACTGAAACTGACAATGAAGAGGCTGCCCAGGATGGACCCGTTCTGGAAACAGCATTTTTTAATCAGATAACAGAAACAGGCGGCAAGAAAGTGATCCAAAATCCTGATAATATCATGGCGCTTGTCAATAAAGAGTTTATGCTTCCTGGCAATTACGTCCCTGAAGATCTCGTCCGGCCAAAAGTCCCGTTCTCTTTCGGAGAACAGGATATTGAAAAAAGTTATATCCGCAAGGACGCGGCTGCTCATATGGAAAAGATGTTTGCTGCGGCAAAGCAATCCGGAATTGAATTGTTTGCCGTGTCCGGATATCGTTCATATGATAGGCAGGCAGTGATACTTGATGCTGAAATCCAGCGGGCAGGGGAGGAAAAGGCTGTCCAGGCGGTAGCCATGCCCGGCAGCAGCGAGCATCAATCCGGTCTGGCAATGGATATATCCAGCAGAAGCGCCAAACTGGAGCTCTCTGAAGCGTTCGGTGATACTGCAGAAGGAAAATGGCTTGCCGGAAATGCCCATAAATTCGGCTTTATCCTGCGCTACCCTAAAGGCAAGGAAAGTATAACAGGCTATCAGTATGAGCCCTGGCATTTCCGCTATGTCGGCCCGGCAGCGGAGGGAATTTATGCAAAAAAGCTGACTCTCGAAGAGTACTTCAGCATTGTGAAGGAAATATAATCATGTCAGGATGCTGTTTTCACCTGTCCTGATCGGGGAATAGAATGACTGCAGGACTGAAAAGGGAGGAAGATAATCATGAATAAAACAACCATGACCGTACCTGAAATGACATGCGATCATTGTGAAGAATCCATAAAGAACGCCCTCCTTTCACTTGATGGGGTTGCCGGGGTGTCAATAGCACTTCAGGGGAAAACAGTAGAGGTCGATTATGATCCGGAGCAGACATCGGAATCTTTGATCAAGGAAGCAATTGAAAATGAAGGGTATGGTATTGCCTGATTGATTTTTGGGGATGGCATGGGAGCATGCCATCCTTTTAAATTGGCCTATTCAGAAAATGTCATCTTTCATTCATAGATTTTTCCGTATTTGTACATATTTCTTTGTTAATTTACTCTATAAAATGTTATTCTAATTTTTAAGGGTCTAAGGACTTCTTTATGGAAACGAAAGTGGTGAACAGCTTGGACAATAATCATTTAGACCAGGAAAATTCAGACAGGCAGCTTGATTCCGGATATATCCGGATGAAGAAGTTTCAATTTGTCATGCTGCTTTTTTTCATTGTATTCCTGGCTGCTGGAATTACAACCTTCGCGCTGGCATTCGGGGATGAAAAAGCTGTCAGCATCGGCAATGAACGAAACGAATTTGATAAGCTGTATTCCGCTTACGATACATTGAAAGGCAGCTACTACAAGGACGTGGAGCAGGACACACTCATTAACGGGGCTATTAACGGGATGGTAGAGTCCCTGGATGATCCTTATTCAGACTATATGAATGAAGAAGAAGCAGCAAGCTTCCATCAGAGCATCTCTTCTTCATTTGAAGGTATAGGTGCAGAAATTCAGGAGCAAAACGGGCAGATCATCATTGTTTCTCCGCTCAAAGGCTCGCCGGCAGAAAAGTCCGGCCTGAAGCCGAATGACAAAGTCCTATCTGTGGATGGGAAAAGCCTTCAGGGCAAGAGCTCTACAGAAGCAGTAACTATGATACGGGGCAAGAAAGGTACAAAAGTAGAGCTTGAAATCCAGCGGGCAGGCGCTGATGAAGCGATGAAAATAAGCATTACCAGGGATACAATCCCGCTTGAAACCGTGTATGGAGAAATGCTGGAAGATGGTATTGCAAAAGTCCAGATCACCACGTTCTCTGAAAACACCTCAAAAGAGCTCATTGATGTGCTGAACGATCTGCAGAAGCAGGGAATGAAGGGACTTGTCCTCGATTTGAGGCAGAATCCTGGGGGATTGCTGAACCAGGCGATCAGTATCTCAAGCCTGTTCGTGCCGGAAGGGGAAATATTATTCCAGATCGAAGACAGGGAAGGCAATCGTGAAGTGGTAGAATCCAATTCTGAAGGCAGTCCTGACATCCCGCTTGTAGTCGTAATCGACAAAGGAAGTGCGAGTGCTTCTGAAATACTGGCAGCGGCTGTACACGAATCCGCAGGTGTCCCTCTCGTTGGCGAGAAGTCATTCGGAAAAGGCACAGTGCAGCGTGCAGAAGATTTCACAGATGGATCGAACATGAAATTCACAACGGAAAAATGGCTCACGCCGGAAGCCAACTGGATCCATGAAAAAGGCATCGAGCCTGATTATAAAGCAGAGCTTCCTTCCTATGCATCCCTTCCGTTCATTAATCCTGACAGCGAACTGAAGATGTCTTCTTCTTCTGCTGAAGTAAAGGCTGCACAGGAGATGCTGAAGGCGCTTGGCTATGAACCAGGCAGGACTGACGGATTCTTTGACGAAAAAACAAAGCAGGCAGTCATTCAGCTTCAAAAAGCTCAGAAGCTCGAGCAAACTGGTGTAATCACTGGAGATACCACGGTAAAGATGATGGATCTCTTAAGAGAAAAGCTTCTTAAAAATGATACGCAGATTCAAAAAGCAGTCGAGGTGCTTAAAGAGAAACTGCAGTAATATATCAAATGGAAAGGACCGGCATGCAGGCCGGTCCTTTTCTGTATTTGCCAGGAGTCGGAATTTAACAAATTTTCCCCGTGAGGTATAGGGCAGCGCCGGATGCCCGAAAATGAATTTAAACGATACTAGGGAGGCAGGCCAGTGACGAAAAAAATATTGCTTTTCATCTGCTTATCCATTCAATTGACTGCATGCTCGGGGCCCATTGATCAAGGGGCGGGCAACGGAGCTCCTGGCGTTCCAGATCCAATAGGAAATGATAGTAACCCTCTAAGGGAGGATGTAGAGGGAACGACTTTCCTCCTGGTCGGAGTGGACAGCAGGGGAGAAGCACACTCAAGGTCTGACAGCATCATAGCTGCAGCTTATATGCCCGAAGAGAAAGAAATCAAGCTTATTTCTTTGATGAGGGACACTTACGTTGAAATACCGGGAACAGGAAAGCGGGCAAAACTGAATCATGCGTATTATGAAGGCGGGAAAGAATTGCTAAAGGAGACGGTTGAGGCGAATTTTGGACTGGAAATCGACCATACTGCCATTATCGATTTCAAAGGCTTCATTGCCGCAGCTGATCTGATTGCCCCTGATGGGCTGGAACTGGAAGTGTCTCAGGAAATGATAGAGGATATGAAACTGGATCTGCAGCCTGGGAAGCAAATCCTTCACGGAGAAGAGCTTTTGTCATATGTCCGCTTCAGGCATGACGGTGAAAGCGATTTTGGCCGGGTTGAGCGCCAGCAGGAGGTTTTAACCGCTCTCAAAAACAAGCTTGCTGAAAGGTTCAGCGATATAGAAGGGATGATTGGTTTGCCGGCAGTAGTTTTAGAAGCAGCAAAGTATATTGAAACCGACATTGGTGCAGATGAAGCGATCCCGCTGGCCGTTTCCTATCTGCTCAATTCCGCTGAAGATGTTCAGACATTGAGGATTCCAGTAAGCGACAGCTATGAAAATAAGCTTGTAGAGGAAGCTGGAGCCGTGCTTGAAATTGATTTTGGAGAAAATAAAAAGGCAATCAAGCAGTTTATTGGAGAAAAACAATAATAAAAGGGCAGCCATGCCCTTTTATTTTTATGGTCCGGAGTAATTTTAAGCTTGAAAATGCCTTTGCAGCTTTTTTGCTTTCAAACAAGGCAAAGTTTAGGTAACATATGATTGGAGCGTTAACCAATTTTGTCAGGAAGTGAACATGCTGAAATGGTAAATAAAACAGAGGTTTATATATTATCAGGATTCCTTGGAAGCGGAAAGACCACTTTGTTGAAGAAGCTGCTTTTACAGGAAAAGAAGGATGGCCGGAAGACAGCGGTCATGATGAATGAGCTTGGGAAGGTTTCCATTGATTCGGAAGCGGTAGATGGTGAGGTTCCTTTGAAAGAACTGCTTGGCGGCTGTATTTGCTGCAGCATCCAGGATAAATTGGAATCCCAGCTGCAGGGGCTGCTTTATGATGAAAAACCTGAAGTGATCTATATTGAAACGACGGGCGCAGCCCACCCTGTGGAAGTGCTTGATGCTGTCCTGTCGCCGCTGTTCGCAGACAAACTGCAGGTTAAAGGCATCATGACTGCGATTGACGGGATGAGATGGCTGTGCCGGAAGTCGCTGAGCCCGCAGGTTCAGCAGCTGCTCATAGAGCAGGTGCGGCATGCAGACTTGATCCTGGTGAATAAATCGGATGAGATGACCAGTTCAGAGCAAGCCTCTGCCGTGATGGAAATTCAGTCTTTTAACCAGCATGTTATGCCAATTCTCACCACATATTCCAAAGTTTCGATGGACATGGTCCGCGGGCTTAAAACGAACCGTAAGACCGGGGCTGAAAAGGCCTCGATAAAGGATTTGAACCTTGGATCTTATGTTCATACCTTTAAAGGGCCAGTCAGCCAGGAAGCGTTTGAGTCTTTCCTGAGGGAGCTTCCTGATTCAATTTTTAGAATAAAAGGATATATAAAATTTTCTGCTGAGGGCTATCCTTTCTTGTTCCAATTTTCTTATGGAATGCCCATATATATGAAGGAATATATGAATATGCCCTTAAACATGGTCTTTATCGGCGAAAATATAGACTGGGAGCAGGTCAGCGGGAAATTGAAGGACATGGAGTGAATGATATAATTAACGAAAAGATCATTTAGCCCATATAGGGAAGGGACGATTTTCTTTGAAACAAGCAGCAGAACTGGAAAGAGCATTCCGGACTGTTTTTCGGACTTTGAGGCAGGAAGTGAATAAGCTGATGGGCGATGAAGTCACAAGCAATGAATTCACTGTGCTGAAACTAATAGCAGACGAACCTATGATGGCTTCTGCCATTTCTAAAGAGCTGAATGTATCGGCAAGCCACATTACAAGCGTGACCGATTCACTTGTCAGAAAAGGCTATATGACGAGAAGCCGTTCTGAAAATGACCGGAGAGTGGTGGAATTGGTGCTTACAGAAACCGGCCAGGAACTTGTTAAAAAACTGGAGGAAAAAAAATCTGCCTATTTGCAGGCAAAATTCCGCTCTTTTACTGAAGAAGAGCTGGATCAGCTGGTAAAGCTGTTTCAAAAACTTATGTAGTATCAATTAAAAGAGCCTGGGCGGCGCCCGAGGCTCTTTTTTTGCTCATTTAACCTTGCCGGGATACCGGCGCATAAAATAAGGTTTGCGTGGGACACTTTTCATTGAGGGCCGCATGACCCATCCTATCAAGAGAGAAATTGAGTGATGAAAATGAAGTTCTTAAAACAGTTGTCAGCCTTTATTTTCGCAAGCTTTCTTCTTCAGGGATACTATTCCTATGCTGATGCATCCGTCAGGCCAGCGCTCCTCGAATGGTCTGAAGTCAATGAGCTCCTTCCCCGATATAGTACATTCACGGTAGAGGATGTAGAAACGGGAAGGGAATTCAAAGTGCAGCGGAGGGCAGGAAGCCGCCATGCAGATGTCCAGCCATTGACGCCGAAGGACACAGCCTTGATGAAGAAAATTTATGATGGCAAGTGGAGCTGGAGGCGGAGAGCGATCATTGTAAAATCGGAAAAATTGAGAATAGCGGCTTCAATGCATGGGATGCCCCATGGAGCTGGAGCACTTGCCAATAACTTTCCCGGCCACTTCTGCATCCATTTTAACGGAAGCACCACTCATCGGAGAGATGAGATGGACTTATCCCATAAATTGATGATTTTGAAGTCAGCAGGAGAACTGGATGCATACACCGGAAGTGCAGAACCGGAAGAAGCAGCTTCAGCATTCATTGCAGGTTTGAAGCAGCAGGATGAAAATATTGCAGGCATGCTTTCTTTGCAAAAGCTGCCATGGAAAAAAATCCTCCCTATCATTGAAAATGTTCAGCTTGAAAGTGCTTCCGGCGGCTTCAGCATGGAGGAAAAGCAGAACCAGCTTCTAGAAGTCCCTGTTGAAATTGACTGGTATATTAAAAATGAAGGAAAAAGGCATTACGAAGGAAAAATGGAATTGATAAAAATGTCAGCTTTTGACGGCTGGAAAGTAAATGCGCAAAAATTCCTTGAAGAAAACCGCTTAGTCGAATAAGCGGTTTTCTTTTTCCAGTATAAAGGCTTGCAGAAAAGTAAAAAGGGAATGCTTTGGCATCCCCCATTTCTATTTCATCTCTCCAAACTTTACAAACGTCTTCTCATCCTCTACCAGCCCGCAGGCTGCACACTGCACCCTGACTTCAGGTCCTTTATAAGCCATATGGAAAGGGCTCAGCTGCTCTTCAGCATATTCTTCCAAAACACTGCCAGAGCCGGGATCGAGCTTTACTGGCTGTGCTACCTGCCTGATGATATTGAACCTGCTTCGATTGGTTTTACAGTTCGGGCAGCGGTAAGGTGTCCCCATGAACATTCTCCTTTCATACTTCCTGTAATTTTGCCGGTGAACGTATTTTTTGCCATTGCAGTCTTCTTTATGCATATATAGTAGGGGTATACTAGAAAGGATGGAAAGACGCAGGCAAGGAGAGATTGAAAAATGAACAATGATTATGCTTATTTGCTTGACCAGTACAGGCAGCTTTGGAACAACCGCAGGCTTGAAGGTCCCGGAACACCCGAAGATATTCTCAAGGATGCTATCCGGAGGGAGCTGAAGGATGAAAATGCCCATCCGCGTGCCAGAAAGCGGGAGGCAGAAAAGTTCTACCTGGCTGTTAAGAGGATTACAGAGTCGGACATATACCCTGAAGATAAGCTTATTCTGATAGATATGCATTGCCAGTTATTTGAACAAATTACTTCATGAGGGTCCTCAGCTGCATGACCCCTTGAATTGAGAAAAATGGCAAAGCCGGTCTAAAAATATGATCAATAACTTTTCACAAATACTTCACAGGAGAAGGATATAATCTTCGTATACATAGCAGAAAAGGGGAACACTCATGAGGGCAATCGGACTGACGCTGGGATTGGCATGGATGCTGCTGGTGCTGACAGCCTGCAGTTCTGAACAATTTCCGCCAATTGCAAAGAACAAAAAGGTGGCGGCCACCGTCAATATTAAGGACATG
Organism: Bacillus sp. SRL543; assembly: GCF_984799205.1. Lineage (NCBI taxonomy): Bacteria > Bacillati > Bacillota > Bacilli > Caryophanales > Bacillaceae > Bacillus > Bacillus sp. SRL543. The sequence goes on along the minus strand of NZ_OZ481794.1, from coordinate 3,053,427 downwards.
TCTTTGACCTTCATTGATTTGGATGCACAGGCTGAAATGGAAACCTGGGATCTGCAAAAGCCGTATACGGGCGGCCTGATCCTTCCTGATGGGGACTCGCTGCTATTATACGGAAAGCAGCTGGATACCATTGATATGTATTCACTCGAGGAAGGTGCAAAGATCGGTGAATGGCCCGCAGGTGCTGGGATAGTCAACGGCAGGCTCCTTGGAAGCCGGGAGGAAATTGCTTTTGCCGATCAGGAAAAAGACGAAGTCAGGTTTTATGATTTAAAAGGTAAAGAAACCGGTGCCGTTCCAACGGAAGAAGATCCATTGACGATACTTGAAGAAAAGGAAAAAGGGAGATTATTTGTCTCCAGCTTCAATCACGAAATGATGACAGTCATAAATTTAAATCAAGGCAGGAAGGTATCGTCCTTTAAAATTCACCCTTCCGCAGCGGGTGCCCTGATTAGAGAGGAAGAAGGGGAACTTTGGATAGGCGGGCATGGAGAGGGTGCAGAAGCCGAGAAGGACATCCATGTTTACAGCCTGGATACGGGCATTTTGGTAAAATCAATCCCTGCCCCTACCATGCCGGTAGGATTTGCCGAGATGAATGGATTTATCTATGCCCTCAGCCACGGCTCCAGTACATTATATAAGATGGACAGCCTCGGTAAAAAGGTAAACAGCATCCAGGTTGGGGCCAATCCTTTTGAAATGCTTTCTTTCGGGGAGTATCTGATTATAGCGGGCTATGACAGCAGCGATGTCCACCTGATTGATCCCGGACCGCTCCAGGTCAAAAAGACGATCAAAACAGGAGAAGGGCCATTCCAGATCATACTCCGGGGGGACATAAAAAGTGATGAATAATATAGAATTATTGATAGTTGATGATGAAGAAGATATGCGGCACTTGATCGGAATGTACTTAGAGAACGCCGGCTTCCGCTGCCGCTATGCAGCAGGAGGGACAGAAGCGCTGAATGAACTAGGAAAAAATGTCCCTGATCTCATCCTTTTGGATATCATGATGCCTGGTGAGGATGGATTCGCAGTTTGTGAGAAGATCCTTGCCCAATATGAGGTCCCGGTCATTTTTTTATCTGCAAAAGGAGAAGAGTGGGATAAGGTAAGAGGGCTGCAGATCGGGGGAGATGACTACATCGTCAAGCCTTTCAGCCCGGGCGAATTGACAGCGCGCATCCATGCGGTCCTGAGGAGAAGCGGAAGCATCATCGGAGCCGATTCAAATATAGTGGCGGCAGGAAAGATAAATATTGATAAAAAGGCGCGGAGCGTGAAGGTAGAAGGCAGCCATATCATGCTGACGCTTAAAGAGTATGAGCTCCTGATGTTTTTCATCGGCCACCAATCACATGCATTGAGCAGGGAACAGCTTTTAGAGCAGATCTGGGGAATGGATTACCTCGGCAGTTTAAGGACTGTTGATACCCACATCAAAACATTAAGAATGAAGCTTGGGGCAGGAGATTATATACAGACAGTGTGGGGGATCGGCTATAAATTTGAGGTGCCCCGCGAATGACATACTTCTCAGGCAGCCTGGCAAGGAAAATCTGGCTGGCGATCATGGCCGCCATTGTCATCACCATTGTGTACTCTTATTTTCTATCCTATCTGTTTTATGAAAACCTTTATGTTTCACATATTGAGGAAGAGCTCCTTCAAGAAGGCGGGCGGCTTGCCTCACAGTACCGTTCCGGCCCGATTACCGAACAGTATAAAGAAAAGGTGGAGTGGTATAACCAAGTGTCGGATGCGGAAGTTTTTGCTGTCAGCAATCCAAGAGAGCTGAGTGCCTGCCTCCCATTTGAGATAGATTATGACACGCTGATCGGACCTGAAGAAAGAGAGCAGCTCCTAAAAGGAGATCATATCCTTAAAACAGGGTATGAAGAGCGCTTTGGCCGGAGAATCATGGGGGTCATCATCCCTTTGCTCGACGAAAACAGGCTTGAAGGGATTTTATACTTATATATCCCCGTGGAAAACATCTCTGAAGTCACAAAGGATTTTGCCTACTGGTGGATAGCAGCTGCTCTGCTGTTTCTCGGAGCTGCCTTCATATTCGGGACAAAAGTGATCAGAAAACTGACACATCCGCTTGCAGATATAAAAAATGCAGCAGAAAGAGTGTCCTCCGGAGACTATTCCAGCAGGGTCACCATACAGTCGGAAGACGAAATAGGACGCCTTGCCAGGGCATTCAACCAGATGTCATCCTCCATCCAGAAAGAAGATGAAAGAAAGAAGGAGTTTCTGGCAGACATTTCGCATGAGCTCAGGACACCAATCAGCTATATCAAGGGATATAGTGATGCAATCCTGAAAGGGATCGCGGAAAAAGATGAAAAGTATCTGCACCTGATCAACAGGGAAGCGGTCCGGATGGAACGGCTGGTCGGCGACCTCCTTGATTTATCAAGACTGGACACAGATGAATACCAATTACTCAAAATGCCTCTTCCCCTCGCTCAGGTTATTGAAGACAGCCTGGTGCGGTACACACCCGCACTTAAGGAAAAGGGAGTAGAAATGCAGTCAATGCTTGATCCTGACATCATCATTTATGGCGATGAAGGCAGGATTGAGCAGATTGTCCAAAATATAATAGACAATAGCATCCGATATACAGACAGGGGCTATATTGCAATTACACTGGAAGCTTCCGGCAGCAAGGAATGCATCCTGGAAATAAAGGATACAGGAAGCGGAATCCCGCCGGAAGATCTCGAGAATATCAAGCAGCGATTCTACCGGGTAAACAAAGCCCGATCCAGGGATGACGGAGGTACTGGCCTAGGGCTCGCCATTGCCGAAAGGCTCGTCCAGCTGCATAATGGCACGATCTGGATAGCCAGTGATCCTGGAACAGGCACAACTGTAACCATAAAGCTCCCAATGATAGTGGATTGAAATGGAAAACCTGGAATTTCCGGGTTTTTTCTTTTTTCTAATATACGAATTTCTTTCACATTTGTAATTGCTGTGTAATAAAAGTAAACAATGCTGCCTCTTTGAAAATGTGTCAATAAGGCTTCTCTATCATATGTTTGGAAAAAGGGATGTTCTTTTCCAATAGATTAATTATTATCCATTCAATAATATTCCAAATCATTCTCATAGAATATGCTGATGCAATAAGCTTTTCCTGCAAGTATGGCCCGAATGCGGAAAACTGCAGAACATCCATGTACTTCAAAACTACTATTATGTTAAATCCTCCCTCTAATATTACAAAAATCGTATGCTATGATATTACTGCAAGCAAGAGAGCAACAAAAAACAAACTACGATAATCAGGGAGGATTCATACATGAATAAAAAAGTGATCTTATCAGTAGCAGCGGCAGCAGCATTGCTTGTGTCACCAGGACTTAACAAGGCAGATGCAGCATCGAATTGCCCGACTCCACAGCAAGTTAAAGTAAATTATTCTGGAAACTTAAATAATGAACAAATTAACAGCCTGCTTCAGAAATACCTGAAACAATATAATATCAACTGGGAAAATGTCCAGTTAAATAAACAGCCGGCAAAAGCGGCGCAGCCTAAGCAGGAAGCATCTGCACCAGCAAAAGCTGAGCAGCCAAAACAGCAAGCACCAGCACCGGCACCAGCAAAAACTGAACAGCCTAAGCAGGCAGCCCCTGCTCCAGCTCCAGCGAAACAGCCTGCACCGGCACAAGCTGAACAGCCAAAAGCTGCACCTTCATCATCACAAGTGAGTGCGTTTGAGCAGAAGGTTGTCGAGCTTACTAATCAGGAACGCGCGAAAAACGGTGTACCTGCCCTTCAGCTTGATACAGAGCTGAGCAAGGTTGCACGCGAAAAGTCTAATGACATGAAAACAAAAGGCTATTTTGACCATAACAGCCCAACATACGGGTCTCCGTTTGACATGATGAAGAAATTCGGCATCTCTTACAGAACAGCCGGTGAAAACATCGCAATGGGCCAGCGTTCACCTGAAGAAGTGGTGAAAGCATGGATGAACAGCGAAGGCCACCGCAAGAACATCATGAACGCCAACTTCACACACATCGGTGTAGGCCATGTGGCAGAAGGCAACTACTGGACTCAAATGTTCATCGGAAAATAATATGGCACCTCAAAAGAGACAGCACCCGCTGTCTCTTTTTTGTACAAAATTTATCCTCAGGATAACCGCGATGGGCTGTTTGTTACACAGCATCATTTAGATGAGCATGAGCTTAGTGGTCAACAGGGGCAATCCTGTGCTGAAATCGGCCGATTTTCCTTCATGATTTTCCCGAAAAAGGTTACAATACTTCCTAGAGCTAATTAAAGACAGGGGATTTCTATGGACATCAGAAAAGCTGAACCAAAAGATATACATAAAATTATGGAAATTGTAAAGAAAACAGTTGAGATTATGAAGCAGGAAAAAAATGATCAATGGACAGATGAATATCCTGCAGAAACTGATTTCCTTAATGATATCAAGAACGGAACGATGTTTACTGCTGAGATGGATGGAGAACCTGCCGGTGCAATTACATGCGACCAGGTCCAGGCAGAGCAGTACAGCCAGGTATCCTGGCAGAAGGATACTGGGGAATGCTATGTGTTCCACCGTCTGGTCGTTAATCCTGAAATCAGGGGAGGCGGAATTGCAAGCCGTCTTATTTCCTTTGCCGAACAGCATGCGGTACAGCAAAATATCCCTTACATGAGAACCGATACATATTCACTTAATAAGAAAGCCCAGAAGCTATTTGAGAAGAATGGCTACAAAAAGGCTGGCAAAATCTATATGGACAGGGAGCATCCTTTCTTTTGCTATGACAAGCTCCTCTGAAAAAGTTCCGGCAGTTCAAGTTTCCATCTTAAAGGGAATATCGACAGCTTCTTCGCTTTCAGGAATGGGCATGGCGATTGTCAGCAGACCGCTTTCCAGGGAGGTTTCAATTCCTTCCCGAATGACCTGAAAGGGAATGGTAAGCTTTTTCTCAAAGTTCAGGCTGGGGCGCTCTTTTATCAAATATTCCCGGTTGGGGAGCAAGGTCAGATATTTTCCTTTAATAATGATTTCATCCTTAGTCAATTGAACCTTGATTTCTTCCCGTGAAATTCCAGGAAGTTCTGCTTCCACAATGAGGTAACTTCCGGATCTGTAGACATCACATCTGGGAACGGAGCCCTGCTGGCTAAAGAACGCTGCTCCCAGATTGGATGACATATTCCGGTCATCATGATTCTTTTTATTCAGATTGCTGAGCATCGGCTCATTTTGGAACTGGGTGCTCCACTCTAGCAGCTGTCTGAATTGTTCCAATTCCATCTTCTTGCCTCCTTAAGAAAAAGCGTAAGTGCCTTGCTCCCGTTAAGAGAGCTGTGTCCTGCGGGAACGTCTTCTTGCCCCCTCTGTCAGGCCTGGAGGGTCAGGTAATATGCCGGGGAGTCACCGAAATTAGTGATTTTTCATCTCATATCCCCCAAATATGCCATGGGAAAGCGGCTACAGGATCTCGGTCACTTCAATCTCAGAAAATTGCATATCAATATTTTTCGGTATCCTGACTTCAAGCATGCTGTCTTTGAAGCTGGCAGAAGAGCCTTTCCTTTTCACAAGTACAGGAAGGGTAATTGTATGTTTGTCGCCATACTCAGGAATATTCTCCAAAATCATCTGGTTTGAAGTATGATAAAGCTTCAGCTGTTTAAGCCAGGATTCATCTTTAATCCCAATCCTGACAAAAACATAATCATGTGTTTCGTAGACAGAGGTATCGAGCTTAGAAGAACCGGGAGGAGAGGGATCAGCAGTAGCATTCCCCTGCTGGAAGGGATTAAATCCCTGCATCATATTCTGCGGCCCTCCCATTCCCTGCATTGATTGAGGAAACAGCTGCCCCATCATACCTTGAACATATTTATCAATTTCGTCGGGCTTGAGCTGCTGCATCGTGTTTTTCATGTCTTTGTTAAACGGGAAAAGGTTCCAGGGAAACATATGATACATCCTTTCCTAAAGAGGCATATGCCCCGCAATCAGTATATCTTGCAGTATTATATGCAGGCAGCAGCCTAACCGTTAATAAACGATGGATTTCTTACAATGGCCGGCTGTCAGTCCAATGGCTTATATTTGCATCCAGCCTCTTTTTATTTGCATATCTCAATGGTTCTTCATAGTATAGTGATTAAGAAAGCAGAAAAATATATTGCGGGGTAATGTATCTTGGTGAATGTAAAGACGGCTTTAATCACCGGCGGAGCGGCCGGCATCGGAAAAAGGACAGCCATTGAACTGGCAGGCAATGGGGTTTCGCTTGCAATCAACTACCGCAGCAGCAGGGAAAAAGCTGAACAGCTCGCAGGGGAACTGACGGAAACATATGGGACAAAGAATATTGCGGTCCAGGGTGACATTGCTTTAGCAGAAGACTGCCGCCGCATCGCTGAGGAGTCACTGAAATATTTCGGCTCAATCGATATCCTGATCCATAATGCCGGACCATACATACACGAACGAAAAAGAATGGCCGATTATTCCCTTGAAGATTGGAGCTACCTGATGAATGGGAATGTGAACGCGGTCTTCTGGCTGACAAAGCTCCTTCTTCCTAAAATGAGGGAAAAACGCTGGGGAAGGGTCATCACGATAGGATTTGACAGAGTTGAAACGGCACCGGGCTGGATATACAGATCAGCGTTTGCTGCAGCAAAAACGGCTGCGGCTTCTCTCACCAGGACTCTTGCACTTGAAGAGTCTGAGAACGGGATTACAGCCAATATGGTCTGTCCCGGTGATATCGTCGGAGAGTGGAAGGAAAGGGAAATCGTTCATGCCAGGAATTTGATCGGAAATCTGCCTGAAACTGAGAGAGATGCCACCGGGGAGGATATTGCCAGGGTCATTTCGTTCTTGAGTGATGATAATTCCGCCTTTATAACCGGGAGCATCATCCCGGTTACAGGCGGAAAGGATATATTGGGAAAAGCATACAGGCGTGAAGGATGAGAAGGGCACATTGCTGGCGGCAATGTGCTTTTTGCTGAAAAAAAATTGTGTTGTTACAAGAGAAAGTTTGAGAGAAACCTGGCTCAGAATCGAGTACGTATAGTTTTGAAGGTGGAAGGGTGATAAAATAGTAGGAAATAACTACAATTTTAATGCAGGGTGCTGTGAAAGATGGACATATATAATAGGTTTCTTAAGAAACTCCTAATCAATTACATATTCGGCTCTTTGATTGCAGTGCTGGCAATCGGGGCAACCTTTATCTTTACTACCATTGATGCCAGGGGATATGATAAGGCCCTTATATGGATGATCCTGGCCGGGTCAATGATGATCATGTTTTTTACCGAGGGCTTCTTCTTCAGGCAGCATATAAAGCCCATCCGTGCTGTCTTTCATTCTGATGGAATGGATGCAGAGTCTGTCAGGAAAGCGATCTTGAGGCTGAAGCAGTTTCCAGTCCTCACGGTCAAGCGGATTTTGCTCCCGCATCAGCTCGGCCTGACAGTACCTGCAGCTTCGGTTTCACTTTACCTTATCGCAGCAGGCGTGCTCCAGCTTTCCTTATATATGGTGCTGTATGCAGTCATTGCCGCTTTTCTTGTAGCCAGCATGCACGCCCTTGTAGAATTCTACTTGACGCTCCGGGCAATCAAGCCGGTACTGGCGCACTTAAAATCAGCCGGAGCGCCAGTCAGGCGGCTTTCGCAGGAGATACCATCGACCATTCCTATCAAAAAGAAATTCCGTTTGACAGTCCTTGCCATTGGTGTCCTTCCTGTCCTGATCTTCATGGTTGCTGCCCAGATCAAGCTGGAAGGTCTGGGGATGGAAACAGCTGTTTTTTGGCAGTGGGCTGCTGTTGTCATCTTTATTACAGTTTGCTATGCTGTGCTGACTGCGAAGTATATGGCGGAGGATATTGAAGAACCGATTTCCCGCCTGCAGACACAGATGGCAGAGGCGGAGAAACAGAACTTTGCCTATTTGGAGGATAATGTTTATACGGACGAATTCTCAGAGGTTTTTAACGGCTTCAATATCATGATATCAGCATTAAAGCAGAGGGAAGAGACGAACAGGCAGCTGCTGGAGAGCTTCATGACCGTGCTCTCAGCCGCACTTGATGCAAGGGATCCATATACTTCCGGACATTCCATGAGAGTGGCTTCTTTCTCCCGTGACATAGGAAAGAGGCTTGGGCTCGATGAGGAGGAGCTGAAGAAGCTATATCAATCTGCCCTTCTCCATGATATTGGCAAGATAGGGGTCCCGGATGAAGTCCTGCAAAAAGAAGGAAAGCTGACAGACGAAGAATTTGAGTTCATAAAGGCCCATCCGGTGATTGGTGAAACCATTCTCAAGCAGGTACAGCCGGCAGGCGAAGTGGCGTCATTGCTCCCCGGGATTCGTTCCCACCACGAAAGGATCGATGGAAAAGGCTATCCTGATGCTCTTCAGGGGAATGCTATCCCTTATTTTGGCCGCATCATCGCTGTAGCCGATTCTTATGATGCCATGACCTCTGACAGGCCTTACCGCAAAGGCATGCCGCCAGAAAAAGCTTTGAATATCCTTGAGAATGGAAAAGGCACGCAGTGGGATCCTGACGTTGCAGAGGCTTTTATAGAGCTCGCCAGAAGAAGGGTGAAGCCTGATGCCTCCTGATCTTTCTGGTTATCTGTGGGCTATAAGATAAACCCTTTATCTTTCAAACAAAATAAAAAGCCGCACCATATTGGCGCGGCTTTATCAAAGCAAGCAGATTTTTCCCGCCGGAGGCATACTTCATGATGAACGCAGCAATGCCTTCTCTTCCTGAAGAATCCTGCTTCGAGCCTGAGCGTCTTCTGATTGGACAACCAGCGTCCGTGTCGGGAAAGCCATGCTGACTTCTTCCTCTTCAAGGATATGCATGATTTTAAAATTAACATCTTCTTTGATGGAAAGATAATCTTCGAAAGAGGTAACATTCGTAAAAAAGTACAGGTAGATATCAAGGCTTGATTCATTGAAACGGTCAAAGCGGACAATGATTGTGTCATTATGGATCTCTTTATGCTCAATGAGCATCAGTTCAATGCGCCTTGCGATTGTCTGGAGCTTTTCCCTTGATGTTGAATAAGTAACCCCGAGGTGAAAGGCAATCTGCCTTTTTCCCATTTTTGACCAGTTTATGATCGGCTCATTGGCGAGGGTCGAGTTGGGAACAGTCACAAGAGCCTAGGCAAAAGTACGGATCTTAGTGCTTCTGAAGGTTATATCTTCCACAGTTCCTTCAACACTGGGGGTTTTAATCCAGTCGCCGATTGTAAAAGGTTTTTCCGTTACAATGACAATCCCGCCAAACAAATTGGAAACTGTTTCTTTCGCCGCCAGGGCAAAAGCAAGTCCTCCGAGACCCAGTCCGGCTATGAATCCATTGATATTGAATCCCCATTCTTCCGCAATCATGCTTCCTCCGAGAACAATGACAAGAGTCTTGGCCATCTTGGAAATAAAAGGGATGACCAGCTTATCAACATTGATATCAAGTCTGTTCATCAGTTTAGGAAACAGCACCGTCGTCATGCTGCTTAAGTTGAAAAGGCCCCAGGCCGCAAGCAGAATGAAAAAGGACCGGAACAGCTTTTTTTCGGCAGCATCACTAATCAGATCATATGGAAAAAACTGCAGTGCCAGCTGCAGCCCAATGACTACAAACAGCCATCTGACAGGCTTTTGAAAGGAATTAAGGATGTAAGAGGCTGTGTTAATGCCTTTTTTATCGGTGAAATCGATAATCAGCTTAAAAATATATCTTGTGAAAACTTTGCGGAGCAGCAAAAACAAAATCAGGATTCCGGCAGAAATGGCAAACTTTGTCCAAAAATCATCAGATAGCAAGTAACTCATTATTTTCCTCCTTGAAGCAAAACTAAGCAGTGATAAACATTAAAACACTTTACCACTAACTGCAGAAAAACTTAATAGGTTTAAAGACATAACTTTCAATGAACACAGACGGGACATTAAAAAAGGGGGAGAGAAAAGTTCAGCTTTATATTTAAGAAGCACCAGCCAAAAAGCCTGTCTGTCTTTTATACGTATGCGGAGGTTAAACATGAAAGTACAAAAATGGATATGCTGTTTTTTCTTATCTTGAATGAGGGGTGTTCTCTTTTTTGGATAACCTTCCTGACAGCCTTCACTGTGCAAATGCAGTTTGATACATGCTGCGGGCCGATGCTATGATTCAGGGAGATGAATGCTGCAGAAAAAAGTTCTCTTTGCATCATTCCCTGCTATTCTACTTATGGTTTTTCAGCGGGGCTGATCCGCTGCCCTGAAATTTCTCCATGAAGGTCTTCTGCCGCCTCTCCGTGCATATATTTTACGGACAAGCGATTTGGAGAGGAGAATGAAGGGTGGCATATCAGGGGTCAAAAGGCTGGTACATTCAAAAGCTGAAGGAAATGGGGATCAATAAGCATCCAATAGACCGCAGGAAAATAGAGTTGTACAAAACATATATTGTGAGAAAACTGTACATCGAGGAATTGAATAAACATCAAGGGAAATAAGCACAAGCTGAGACTGCATAGAAAAGCAGTCTCTTTTGTTATGGCATTTTGGAAAGCGGCGGAGCATATGATGAAGGATAAAAGGGGTGGAGGTGGATAGTGAGATCTCTAATTGCAAACAAGCTGACCGCCATTTGGAAGGAAGCGGGGGACTGGTGCCCAGATGTTCCAGGTGAACCGGGAAGTCAGGGGCAGCGGGCCCGGCAGCGGATTTACTTGCTGAGGCATTATCCGGTTCTGCTTCATGAATACTATTTGATGGCCCGCCTGATTATCCATGCCAATTGGCTTGTACGGCCTTACAATCTTTTCTCTTTTAAATGCGGAAGCGCGATTGATTATGATGCTTTTTATGCGGCAGCATGTGAGGAAAATATCGACAGCTTTACATACACAGGCATTGACGAGGAATTGTGGGGCAGCCAGAACGGTGTCCCGCCCAATAAATTGAAGCTGATTTGGTCATCTTCATCCTGTCTGCCAAGCGGGGAATTGGACACTATTAATCTTCTGCTGTTCCCTAAATCTTTATATAGCTTTTCAAGCAAGGAATTTGAAGCGATAAGCCAGCAGCTGCAGAAGGCCGATATGACACGCAAGAGAATATGCCTGGCATTTTCGGCATCAGATCCGGAAAAGCCTGAGTTCGAGCTAAACCGGTTCCACTCACTCCTTGAACAGATTTCCAGATGGCAGAAGTACAAAATCTGCAAAGAGCAAACCATTCACTTCCGAGCTGCTGCAGCCTCTCAATACGCTGATAGCCGTTTCGAATATCCCAAAAAAATTCTGAAGGAATTCAGTGAAAAGGAATCCTCATCGATCAGGCCGGTCGAGAGGCTTGAAAAGGCGTATATAAATGCGGTTTTCCTGGAAGCGCGGTAGTTCTGCCCAATGAAAAAAGCCAGTCTGGAATGACTGGCTTTCATTTATGGTTTGTGCCGGGTTATGCCTCCAGCAAATGAGAAATGTCCTGAACCTGCTGGACTCCGCCCCGCATCACGTGAAGCGTGTATAAGTCCTTTGGAATTTCGTATAAGTTGTAGATAAGCTCCTGCTTGTTCAGCTGTTCGAAAAGATGCTTCCTTGATTCATTTGCCTGAATAACATACGGAAGCTTCTCAGCAGCTCTTTGAGACCGAAGATTGACACTTCTGATCCTCATGAAGATCGTTTCGATCCCGGCTTCGTAAAAAAGCTCATCAAAAAAAGCATCCTTGGCCGTCTTGTTATACCCTTTGCCATGGTATGGCTTGCCGAGCCAGGTGCCGAGGAATCCAGCCTGCTCCTGGATATCGAACAGATTGATGGTTCCTATTGGAGCACCCCATTCATCCAGGATGGTGCGGGAAATGAGCTCACCGCGTTCCTCTGCTTCAATCGTCTGCTTGGTCATAAATAAAAATTCATCGTAGGAATAGGCTTTTTGTCGCACAAAAGGGAAGACTTCCGGGTGCGTCATTAATTCGTACAATGCATGGCAATCCTGAAGATCGCGTTTCTTGAGCATGTATATTCCCTCCAGCCCGAGGTAGTCCTGCTCCACGCCAAATAGAGCCCTGGTCCCACCCTCGAAATTTTTTGTAATGTTGCTAAAAAATTTCGGGGTGGGAATCGAACCCACTAGGACCATTCTCAGCTGTGCTGGATGGTGGCGCACCATTTGCCTTCCCTATATCTATTGCATTCCATTATGTGTTTTATCAAAGGCAAGAATTCATTCAGAATGATTGCCACTTAAGGTATCATACTAGAAAAAAATAAAAAAATAAATAGGTAAATTGTTAATATTTCATGAAAAAATTACAGCAAAATTCACCAGTAAATTTTGACAAAATTCATCATTCGGAAAATGCGAATTCCCCGTCGATCATCGTCCAAAAAGGCTTGGCCATAAAGTGGAACGGATGAAGGCTCCATAGCGCCAAATCTGCATCCTTGCCTGGCTCTATGGAGCCGATTCTGTCCTCAACCTTCAAGTTCCTGGCCGGAAGAAGTGTGATGCCCTCGAGCGCTCGCTGTTCGGGAAGGCCTTCCCGGACAGCAATGGCTGCACATACATTCAAGTACTGTATCGGGGTATAGGGGTGGTCGGTCGTTATCGAGACTTCAATCCCCTTTTGGGTCAGCTCGCTGTAAGTTCTCCATGTTTTATTTTTCAATTCTACCTTCGATCTTCTGGTCAATGTCGGGCCGACAGATACTTTTAATCCCCTGCCGGCCAGTTCGTCTGCAATCAGATGGCCTTCAGTGCAATGCTCAATCCTTAAATCGAGATTGAATTCATCTGCCAATCTTACTGCTGAGATAATATCATCAGCTCTGTGTGCGTGAATCCGGACAGGGATCAAACGTTCAAGGGCCAGGAGAAGCGGTGCTATGCGGAGGTCTTCCGGTGATGCCGAGCTCTTGGCTGCATTAAAAGCCTCCCTCAGCATCCCCATGATGCCCATTCTGGTGATCGACTCTTTATTGCCGTGGCTGTGAATCCGCTTTGGGTTTTCCCCGAGTGCGATTTTGAGGCCAGCCGTTTTCTGGATCATCATCTTTTCAATATTTTTGCCGGCGGTTTTAATGACAGAAGTGGTTCCGCCGATGACATTGGCGCTTCCGGGCATGATATGGACGGCAGTGATTCCATAGCGGACAGCGTCAGAAAAAGCGGGATCCAGCGGATAAACGCCATCCATGGCCCTGATATGGGGACTGAGGGGCTCAATCGTCTCATTGGCATCATTACCTGCCCAGCCGGTTCCTTCATCATAAAGGCCCAGGTGAGTATGGACATCAATGAAGCCGGGGAGAAGATGCCTGCCGCTGCAGTCGATGATCCTGACAGCGGAATCCGTTTTAATCGAAGGGGCGGCCTTTTCAATCTTACCGTCTGAAACAAGGACGTCCCCTTTGAAGGGAGCTGAAATGATCGGGTAAACTAGTGCATTTTTCAGCAGCAGCCTCGGCATGCCCATGCCTCCTTTCTTTTTGCATCAATCTTTTTTCCGTGCTTTTACAGTAATATAACCGGCAAGCAGGATTGCGGCCAACATGATGATTGGAGCCAGAAAAGGTTTGGCATAATCCTTGACTTCATTCCAGTGGGTGCCAAGCTCCATTCCCAGCAGCAGAAAAAGCACAGTCCAGGGGATGATGGCTGCCACAGTGTACAGAAAAAAGGTTCTGAGTGGCATCTTTGCTATTCCGGCCGGGATGGAAATGGCATGCCTGACTACAGGTATGAACCTGGCAGTAAAGATAACTCCGGTGCCGTATCGGTGAAACCATTTTTCAGCTGCATCCAGATGGCTGCTTCTGATCAAGATATACTTCCCGTATCTCTCAAGAACAGGTCTTCCCCCAAAATACCCGAGCCAATATAGAAAAAGCTGCGCAGCTGTTCCGCCTGCGACCCCGGCGAGCAGAGCGCCCGCAAAATGGATTTTTCCGCTTGCAACCAGGTATCCGCCGTAGCTCAGGACAATTTCACTGGGAACCACTTCTGCCATCAATCCTAGAGCAATCCCCCAATAGCCAAGGCTGGAGAGAAACTCAAATAACTGTACGATCATTTCCTTCAATGGATTATGCCTCCCTTAAAATATTCCCGTCATTTGGAGGGCGAGGACTGCAAAGCCTAAAATCCAAACATAAACCGCAAAAAGCTTGAGCGATTTTCTTTTTAAATATGAAATCATCCAGACGACAGCCGCGTAGCCGAACAGGGCTGAAGAGAGTGTGGCGATCAATAAGCTCCCAAAAGGAATGGCTTCAGTATGGCCGGCATACATTTCTCCTGCCTGCATCACGATCCCCCCCGCGATCGCCGGGATGGAGAGCAGAAAAGAAAAATAGGCAGCGGTTTCTCTGTCCAGCTTGCGGAAAAGGCCTGCGGCAATCGTCAGGCCGGAGCGGGAGAGGGCAGGGAAAATAGCGGCGGCCTGGAAGGTGCCGATGAAAATGGCATCACCCATGCTAATGTCGTCCATCTTTTTCCTGCCTTTTCTAACCCCGTCTGCTGTCCACAAAACAAAGCCGGTCAACAAAAATTCCCACCCGATAGTAACGCCGGACTTTGACAGCGAATCGAGAAGATCACCAAGAAGGAGCCCTGCAATCACGGCAGGCACTGTCCCCGCAGCAAGGAGCAGGGACATGCGCCCGAATGGCCTCCGAACGATCTGGAGAAGCTCATCTTTATAAACGACAAGGACTGCCAGCAAGGTTCCGACATGGAGCATGGTATCAAGGAACAGGCCGGCATCATCAAGCCCGAATAAATGCCTGCCGAGGTATAAATGCCCTGTGCTTGAAATAGGCAGAAATTCAGTCAGGCCCTGGATCATTCCCAGAATGAGCGCTTCTATTTTAGATAGCATCCTAATCACCCTTTACCTTCTATTTGGAAATGTGGAAGAGAGCTATTCTATGTACAGGTCCCTGTCTGATATGTGCCCTCACTAATTTGTATTCAAGTTGTCCCAAACAAGAACAGGGAAAGGGAAAGATGCTGATAAAGAATAATTTGCGGAAGGATGAAACCTTTTTAAAAGTGGGGCGTAGTAATAGTTATAAGAAATCATTTTTAATATTGGAGGAATTATTAGTGGAATACCAAAAAAATTCTAGCAGCGATGAAAGGCTGATGGCTTCCCTGATTTATATATCAAGCCTGTTTACAACCTTCCTCGGGCCTCTTGTCATTTGGCTTTTAAAGAAAGATGATTCTGAGCTGGTGAATCATCATGGAAAAGAGTATTTTAATTTCCTCATATCATATGGGGTATACAGCATCATCAGCACCGTCCTTATGATCGTGCTTATCGGATTCATCACCATCTGGATCGTCGCGGCGTTGGCGTTCGTCTTTACCATTGTGGCTGCTGTAAAAGCCTATGAAGGCAATGAATATAGAATACCGCTGGTTTTTCGTTTAATAAAATAAGCCTTCTGAGCTGCTGGTTCCCTGTTAAAGGGGGTCAGCAGTTTTTTTGTCTGTTATCCATCAGGCCGTACTTGTGACAATGATCATTATTTTTTGTTAAAATATATCCATTATCAAGCTATGAAGCATTAAGAGAGAGGAGTCTTTATCATGCTCAATGAAACCGGCCTGGTGCTGGAAGGCGGAGGAATGAGAGGCGTCTATACAGCAGGGGTGCTGGAATACTTTATGGAGCAGAATCTGTCTTTTCCCTACATAATAGGAGTGTCAGCAGGAGCCTGCAATGCCGCTTCCTATATTTCAGGGCAGAGGGGACGGAATAAAACAGTCAATGTGGATTATGTCAGCGATCCCCGCTATATTTCATGGCGCAATTATCTGCGTAACAGGCAGTTTTTCGGGATGGATTTCATTTTTGATGAGATACCGAACAAACTTGTCCCTTATGATTATGAAAAGTTCCATAACAGCCAGGCTGAATTCGTGATTGGCACGACTGACTGCCATACAGGCGAACCTGTTTATTTCAACAGGGCCGGTTATGGACAGGATGTCCTGCAGGTACTGAAAGCCTCAAGCTCCCTGCCGTTCATCGCACCCGAGATAGACTACAAAAGCAGGAAGCTTCTCGATGGGGGAATCAGCGACCCGATCCCGCTGAAAAAAGCCCAGCAGGACGGCTTCTGCAAAAATATCGTCATCCTTACAAGGAATAAAGGCTATCAGAAGAAGCCTTCGAAGTTCCATTTCCTTGTAAGAAGAAAATACCCGGCTTATACCGGCCTTCATAGAGCTATGGAAAACCGCTACCGCCTGTACAATCAGACACTGAGCTATCTGGCGGAAGAAGAGCAGAAGGGCACCACCCTGGTCATCCAGCCGTCAGAGCCGCTCGAAGTGGGAAGGATGGAAAGGAGCCCCGCCAAGCTCGAACGCCTGTATAACCAGGGATATCAGGATGCAGAGAAGCAGATTGGGCGGATACAGTCTTTTATTGGGTGACAGGCACCTGTACCAGTTGTAGACCAGTTTAAAATCCCCAGCCAAATGTTGGCTGGGGATTTAACTTTGATTAGAGTCTGATTTTTTATTAGAAGGATGCCCGTTTTGAGAATAATATGTTATTGAACCTCATGAATAATAATAGAGGAGGCAGTGGGGAGAACGAATACCCTCAGAATCCATTTAAACCCAACAGAGGGTGTCAGTACCGCCGACTAAGACCCTCTAAAACATTTAAAATCAAACAGAGGGTGCTAGTGAAGCCGACTAAGACCCTCTGGAACCCATTCACCTAAATAGAGGGTACCAGCATGTCATCTACTAGCTTCTGAATCACAAAATGAGCCATTCTGATGGCACTTCTTCATCCAAAAGACGGCAGTCCCAAAATAATTATCGATACAGGTGCCCATCTAATCTCTAGCATAGTTTCACCCCGTGTTTAATAGAATTAAAGAGCAGCGATAAAAATTGAAATCTCAAACAAATTCTTCACGGGAGACTTGCTGATGAATATTCAAAAGCATTACAGCCGATTAGCAGATATATCTCTTAATAGCAGCCTGGCAGCACTCGTGCCTCTATTGTTTATCCTTCCTGCCTGCCTGGTCATGCTGCCGGGCAGGGAGCTGGTGCTGGCAGCTGTGCCTTTTCTTTTGTACAGCTTTGGCTGCTATCAGATGAGTGTGGTCCATCAATCAAGGTCAAAAGCGGTGGACAGGCTGGACAGCTTCCCTTATCAGGGGCGGCTATTGGAAGAAAATCATCTGCTGGTTTCCCATCTTCCTTCATCGTCTTTAAGAATGCTGTTATTCACCCCTGACGGGCAGCTGGCGGGAGAGCTTAAAAATTCGGGCGTGACTTTATTTCAGAAACTGTGCCCCGCTTTTCTTAACAAGGTTTTTCAGCGGGAGTACGGATTATATAATCGATCAGGCGTCCTGTTGATCCTCTTTCTGTCCAGGAAAAATAAAGTGGATATTTTCAGGGCTGACCGCCGCTATATCGGAACGATGCAATTTATTCATACGCTAGGAGGATCAGCTGTAATGCAATTCAACCAGAAGACGCTTTACGCCCGAAGAGAAAGATTTTTCCTGGATTTTAAGATTGCATGGGATGGCGGGAAAGAATTGATGAGCTACAAAAAGGGCCTGATGCCTGTAAGCTGGGCCGAGACTTTCCAGAATCCCAATATGGAGGTTATAGCTTTTAATGACAATGCTGGACAAAAAGAGAGGATTTTGGCACTGGCAGCGATCGCCAAGCTATTTGCTGGCGGGAGCTGATGGAAAGCAGGCAGGTTTGGAGGTGCTTAGATTAGGGAATCTGTCACTTATAGAATCATATATTGCAAAAGAGCGGAGGCTAATGTGATGGATAACAGCTATGAAGATTGCAAAAAGGCGTGCCTTGAATGCCTGGAAGCCTGCGAGAGTTCTTTTCGGAAAACCCTGGAAGAAGCAGATGCCGGGCAGAGGTCTGCCGCACTCCGGCTCTATAGGGAAAGTGCTGATATTTGCGCACAGACAATCAAGGCGCTTGAGTCAGACAGCGATTTTATAAAAAAGTATACTCTGCTCTGTTCAAGGATAGTGGATCAATGTGCCGAAGAATGCAAGCAGTTTGAACAAGCTCATTGCAGGAATTGTGCAGAAAAATGCTATATGTGTGCGGAAGAATGCAGAAAGCTTGCTGCTTGAAATAACACTGAAATAAACGAGTACAATCCGGCCGGTGGTGCCGGTTTTTTTATGCAGGCTGTTTACTTAGCTTCCATAGCATAATAAAATGGTGTTCTAGCAAGAATATTAGCTTTTGCCGCTTATGCAGGCAAAGTTTCTATAAGATTGCTAATAAAAGCCCGAGGTGCGCTATGAAAAAGTTTCTTCTTGTTGCAGGCATTATTGTGCTGGCTTTGTTTATCATTGATAGAACGGTCCTGAAGGATAAAGGGGTCGTAAACAAAGTGCTGCCCGCGGAAAAATATGAAAAGCTGGAAAATCCGGAGGAAATAGCAGTGGGGATTGAACCGGGCAACAAAGCACCGGATTTCACCCTGACTGACATAGAGGGAAAAGCAGTGAGCCTCAGTGATTATAAAGGCAAAAAAGTCTTCCTTAATTTCTGGGCAAGCTGGTGCCCGCCCTGCAAGGCCGAGATGCCGGATATGCAGGAGCTTTATGAAGAAAAAGCAATCGGGGATTTTGAAATATTGGCCGTCAACATGACATTTATCGAAAAAAACAAAGGCGACGAATTGGCTTTCGTAAAAGAGAACGGCCTTACTTTTCCCATCCCGCTTGATGCAAAAGGGCAAGTGATGGGCGAGTATGAGATTATGGCCTACCCGACCAGCTTCTTTATTGACTCTGACGGAATCATCAGAAGCAGGGTAATGGGTGCCGTGGATAAGGATTTTATTAAGAAAGAAAGCAAAAGGCTTCCATGATGTTCATGGAAGCCTTTCTTCCGTTCCTGGCGGCAAAATATCTGGCGCTGCTGCCTCCAGGCGCTCCTTAATCTTCCGTTTCCTGTAAAGCATCATTCCCGCTTCCCCGATATCACCTACTGCTGAGCGGTTGATGAATGCCCCAAAGATCAGCCCTGCAATCGGCACCATCTGAAAAAGCTTCTTCCAGCCAAACTGATCACGATAGGCAAAGACAACCTCACGCCACCCCTGAATTTCTGATGCGATTTCACGCTGAACGTCTTCTTCCGGAGAATCGATGTCAGAAAGCTGCCTGAGTATGGCCTGCTTGCCAACGATATCGGCGGAAACAAACTGCAGCGCCTTCACGATGAACAGGCGCTCTTTCTTGCTTTTTGGATCATAGCCGTAGCAGATGGCAATATCCTGTAGCGTTTTAAGCTGCATTCCGAGAAGGACCGGGATATCCAGACTTAAAGTAAATAATCCTCCAAACCCTGTGCCTGCCCCCTGTATGGCGGCAAGCTTCTTCCTGCTCCCTGTCAGCTTCTCTGCTGCCGCATCCATCTCTTTGATGGACAATGTTCCTGTATCCTCCAGAGTATTCACATTTCGCCCCGGGTAATAAGATTTAATAGAATTGGAAGTGCTTAAATAGCTGCCGCCCGTCTGAATATAGCTGCCGAGTTCATCAAGCATAACTCCCATTTTTTTCTGAATGAATGCCGGCGTCAGCTTGTCCAGCATTTTAAATGGAAGCCTGCCGATTTTTTCCCAAAACCAGAGACCGCTCTGATCTTCTTCCCATTCGCGGCATTTCTGCAGTTCGGACTGCAGCTGTTGTTTCGTCTCCTGCATAGTTAAATTCCTTTCTGCTTGTAATGATCTTTATACGTATATCACCATATAAAGGTTTCACGTTCAAAAGCACTATTTTGATTTAAATATACTGCTCATAAGCTCTCTGAATTGTCGGAAGAGAAAATTCATGATAAGATGCCTTTAATATTATAAGTATAATATTCCTTCGGGGTCGGGTGAAAATCCCAGCCGGCGGTGATGAGGCATGCCTCTAAGTCCGTGACCCGGCTTCACGCATAGTGAAGGCGGTGGATTTGGTGAAATTCCAAAGCCGACAGTTAAAGTCTGGATGGGAGAAGGAATGGATGTGTAAACCGCGTTTTTAACACTGTGTTTCGAACGCTTATTTCGTCATGTCTGATTTGGCCCCGTACTGATTTCTGTACGGGGCCTGCTGTTTTTTCTGGAGAGAAAAAATGGAACTATAGGAAAAGAGGGTGTACATATGACAGATGAAGACTATATGGATCTGGCCCTGTCCCTGGCCAGAAAAACAATCGGGCAAACCAGTCCGAATCCATGTGTCGGCGCCGTCGTCGTCAAGGATGGACAGATAGCCGGGATGGGAGCGCACTTAAAGGCAGGAACCCCGCATGCTGAAGTACATGCCATCACTATGGCGGGTGATTTTGCCAGGGGAGCAGATATTTACGTCACGCTTGAACCATGCAGCCACCACGGAAAGACGCCTCCCTGCGCAGATCTGATCATTGAATCAGGGATCAAAAGGGTGGTCATTGCCGCGAAAGATCCCAACCCTGTTGTTGCCGGACGCGGGATCAGCAAGCTTAAAGACGCTGGGATAGAAGTGGCAATAGGGATCAGGAGGGAAGAGGCTGAAGAGATAAATGCCCCATTCTTTCATTTCATGAGAACCAGCAGACCATATGTAACTATAAAGGCCGCCGCGTCATTCGACGGCAAAACAGCAGCAAACACTGGTGACAGCCAATGGATTACCTCTCCAGAATCCAGGGAAGATGTACACCGGTTAAGACATGAACATGACGCAATATTGACGGGCGTAAACACAGTCATCCATGATAACCCCCAGCTTACCGCCAGACTGCCCCGAGGCGGAAAAAACCCTATAAGAGTAATATTGGATTCTGCATTAAGGATCCCTGATGATGCAGCTATCCTGCATGATCAAAAAGCTCCGGTCATCATTTTTACCGGCAGCGGATATAACAAAAGCAAGGCTGAGAAAATTAAAGCTTTGGGCACGGAGCTTGTACATCTTCCCGAGGAAGAGGTGCCAGCAAGCCAGGTGCTCGAGGAATTGGGAAAAAGGCAGATTCTCTCTGTCTTTGTTGAAGGCGGGTCTGAAATCCATGCTTCTTTCATTAAGGAGGAGCTATTCCAGCAAATCATTCTGTATGCTGCCCCCAAAATAATCGGCGGGAGGGAAGCTGTCCCGTTTGTAGGGGGAAAAGGGATCTCTTCAATGGATCAATCCATTCCCTTGGCATTTAAATCGGCCGAACGCATCGGTCCGGACCTGAAAATTACTGCGGTGCCGCAGCGAGAGGAGGGCCATCATGTTCACAGGATTAATTGAGGAAGTCGGCAGGGTCGAACAGATTGTCCACCAGGGGAAAACTTTAAAGCTCACCATATCGGCCGGACTGATACTTGAAGATGCGGGAATTGGCGACAGCATTGCCGTAAATGGCGTTTGCCTGACAGTCACTGATTTTACCGCGAGAAAATTCAGCGCTGATGTTATGCCGGAAACATACCATTCTACCAGCCTTGCCGAACTGAAGCGCAATAGCCCTGTAAACCTTGAAAGAGCCATGAAAGCCGGCGGCCGCTTTGGGGGCCATCTCGTATCAGGGCATATAGATGCCAGAGGCAGGATCCTTAGAAAAAGCCATGAAGAAAATGCCATCTATTATGAAATCGAAGTGCCGGAGGAATGGTCCCATTTGCTGGTGGATAAAGGTTCCATTGCTGTAGATGGTGTTTCGCTGACAATTTTTGAAGCGGGAGCTTCTTCCCTGACAGTTTCCCTTATTCCGCATACTGCATGCCATACCATCCTGGGAGGGAAGGAAGCAGGGGAAAGTGTGAACCTTGAGTTTGATATGCTTGGAAAATATATTTACAGCTTTATGAATAAAGCTGCCTCCAAGCCGGAAAAGCAGACTGTTTCGGAGGCTCTTCTTAGGGAAAACGGCTTTTTGTGACAGCCTGAGAACCAAGCTTTAGCAATAAAAGAAGGAATGTCTTTCGCCAGGAGTGAATGGGGAAAAACAGACCCTTAACCAAAGGAGAGCTGTAACCATGTTCAATACAATCGAAGATGCTATAGCAGAGCTAAAGAAAGGCCGGCCTGTGATTGTAAGTGATGATGAAGACAGGGAGAATGAAGGCGATCTTATAGCCCTTGCAGAGTTTGCCGGACCGGAAACCGTCAACTTCATGGCAAAGGAAGGGCGGGGGCTGATATGCATGCCTGTTACAGAGGAGCTTGCAGAGAGGCTTAACCTTCATCCCATGGTTGATATCAATACAGACAGCCATAGAACAGCTTTCACTGTCAGTGTCGATTATAAGGAGACAAAGACAGGCATCAGCGCATTTGAAAGGGCGCAGACCATAGAAAAGCTGCTGGATGAAAGTTCCGTTCCCGAAGATTTTGCCCGTCCCGGACATATCTTTCCTTTGATTGCCAAGGAAGGCGGTGTCCTCAGAAGGGCCGGCCATACAGAGGCGGCAGTGGATCTTGCCCGTCTGGCCGGGGCAAAGCCTGCAGGGGTCATCTGTGAAATCATGAAGGACGATGGATCCATGGCATTGGTGGATGATTTGAAGGAAATGGCCACGAAGTTCGAATTGAAAATGATTACGATTAAAGATCTGATAGAGTACCGTCTTGAGCACGACTCTCTTGTCAAAAGAGAGGCAGAGATCGCGCTTCCTACTGAATATGGACAATTCAGGGCAGTCGGCTACACAAATAAATTGGATGGAAAAGAACATATCGCCCTTGTAAAGGGAGAAGTTTCAGAAGAGCAGCCAGTGCTTCTGAGGGTGCATTCAGAATGCCTGACCGGGGATGTGTTCGGTTCAAACCGCTGTGACTGCGGACCACAGCTTGAAGCAGCCCTCAAGCAGATAGAAGAAGCAGGTTCAGGAATCCTCCTTTATATGCGCCAGGAGGGAAGAGGCATTGGCCTAATCAATAAAATGAAGGCTTACAAGCTGCAGGAGGAAGGCTATGACACTGTTGAGGCCAACCATATGCTCGGATTTAAGGACGATCTCCGCGATTACGGGATAGGGGCGCAGATACTCCGGGACCTGGGTGTAAGGAAGATGCGCCTGCTGACGAATAACCCGAGAAAAATCGCCGGCCTTGAAGGCTATGGGCTTGAACTGTCAGAAAGGGTGCAGCTTCAGCTTCCGTCGAAAAAAGATAATGAAGACTATATGAAAACAAAAAAATCAAAACTAGGTCATTTGCTGACTTTTTAATGGAGGAAATACTATGAAAAAAGTGATTGAAGGAAATCTGGTAGGTACTGGTCTGAAGGTTGCAATTGTCGTTTCAAGGTTTAATGAATTCATAACCGGGAAGCTTCTTTCAGGAGCAGAGGATAGTTTGAAAAGGCATGGTGTCGCAGAGGAAGATGTAACGGTCGTATGGGTGCCGGGAGCCTTTGAAATCCCACTTGCCGCTAAAAAAATGGCCGATTCAGGAAAGTATGACAGCGTCATAACGCTTGGGACTGTCATCAGGGGAGCCACCCCGCATTTTGACTATGTAAGCAGCGAAGTATCAAAAGGAGTGGCATCAATCAGCATGTCGAGCGGAATCCCGGTCATCTTCGGGGTCCTGACTGTCGATACGATCGAGCAGGCGATAGAGCGTGCCGGCACGAAAGCCGGCAACAAAGGCTGGGAAGCGGCTGCCGGAGCCATCGAAATGGGGAATCTCTACAGGGAAATGGCCAATTAAAGATGCGCCTATTGGCAGAGACATGATTGTCTGTTAAAATATATCCTTGTGGCTCACCTGTTTATCAGGGAGAGCGGGTAGGGAGAGGGCTATACAACAGAATAGGTAATATTTATGAAAGTGCTAAATCAATTATTCCAGCTTGATGCCAATGAAACAAGCTTCAAGAAGGAAGTGATGGCGGGTGCGATCGGCTTCTTTACCATTGTGTATATCATAGCCGTTAATTCGCTCATCCTATCGGAAGCCGGAGTACCGCTGGAAGCTGCCATCATGGCGACTATCATTACTTCAGTCGTCGGCTGCTTCCTGATGGGATTCTGGGCGAATGTACCGATCCTTCTTGTGCCTGGAATGGGAATTAATGCCCTGTTTTCTTACACACTTGTGCAGTCTATGGGACTGTCATGGCAGGAAGCGCTGGCGGTTGTATTTGTTTCCGGGCTGGTTTTTGCTTTCGTGGCTTTTTCGCGATTTGCAGGGAGCCTGAGTGCTGCCATTCCGCAGTCGCTGAAAGAAGCCATCACTGTTGGCTTGGGATTATTCCTGATGCTGATTGGGCTTGAAAAGGGCGGCATCGTAGAGAAAGGCACCAATTCTCTCATCGCTTTAGGAGATCTCGGAGACCCTCAGGTGCTGGCTACGATCATTACATTCCTGCTGGCAATAGTTCTGTTCATGCGGAATGTCCCGGGAAATTTTCTGATTACAGTTGCCGCTGGTACGCTCATTGCCTTGCTGTTTGGGAATATTGATATATCGCAGGCAAAAGAATCTTCTTTTTCTTTTGGCGATTATATGGATGTTTTCGGGGCGATGTCCTTTGAAAGCTTCTTTTCCATAACGTTCTGGGTAGCAGTATTCTCACTGACCATGGTCCTGGTGTTTGAAAATATCGGCCTGGTTCACGGCCATGTTTCGTTCATCGGCAAACCCGAACGTTTCAAGCGGGCTTTTCAGGCAAATTCCGTTTCTGCACTGCTTTCCGGCCTTTTCGGCACAAGTCCGACGGTTTCAACCGTTGAAAGTGCAGCCAGCATGGCTGCAGGAGGCAGGACAGGACTTACGACAGTGGCTACAGGGCTTCTGTTCATGCTGTCAGCTTTCTTCATTCCGGTAATCAAGCTGATTCCAAACAGTGCGATTGCCCCTATCCTCATCATCATCGGCGGATTGATGCTCCAAAATATCCGCAACCTTGATATGAAGGATATGAGCGAAAGCTTCCCTGCGTTCTTCATCATTGCGATGATCCCATTTACCTACAGCATCGCAGACGGTATTGCCGTCGGCTTCATCCTCTATCCGATCCTGAAAATCGCGATCGGAAGGGCAAAAGAAGTCTCCGTTGCTCTGTATGTAATCGCAGGACTATTTCTGGCAAACTTCGTTTTTCATGTCATCAGCTGATTTTTAAAAAAGCGCCATTATGATTGGCGTTGCACAATGTTAACAAAAAGGGGTACGGAATTAACTCATTCCGTGCCCTTTTTTTTTATGCTTCTGATTTAATTCTGACAGCGAGAGTCGAAATCAGGCTGAGTCTAATGAGCTGCTTATTATCTCCCTGCTGAAAGGTCTCTAGGAACTTGAATACCATCTATATACAGAACCGAAGCCCCTTATAGAGAACCTGTTGTTTGCAGTGGAAGGCACGCAGACTCCAGTGGGAAATAGCGGCAGGGCTAAGACCCCGCAGGAGCGGCAGCGACGAGGAGGCTTAGCGCCGCCCCGCGGAAAGCGAAGTGCCTGGAACGGAAAACAGCAGCCCCATCTTAAAATGAAAGTTTGCCTAAAACATCTTTTCTGTAAAAGACGTTCTAAAAAAGTGTTCTTTTATCCAATAATATATACCATTCTACAAACTTCGACAGACATACTGGCAAATATTGTTTTACAATAAAAACAACCCAACATTTGGAATGCATAACAGCGGAGGTTATAGAATGGAAGTCTTTGTTGCGAGGCAGCCGATTTTTAATATCAAGGAAGAAGTATTCGCTTATGAATTGCTGTACAGAAGCAGCCAGGTGAATGAATTCCCCCTTATCAACGGCGACCAGGCGACCGCCGACGTCATTATAAATAGTTTCTTGAATATCGGAATCGACAGGCTGTCCGAGGGCAGGCCCTGTTTTATCAATTTTACAGAAAATCTGCTCAAGCTCCGGCTCCCGACCTATTTCAGGCCGAGGGAGATTGTTGTGGAAATACTGGAAACGGTGGAACCCAGCAGCCATCTGATTGATATCTGCCGGGAACTGAAAACCCTGGGGTATCAGATCGCCCTTGATGATTACGTTTTCCGGGAAGATAATCCTTTTTCAAAGCAGCTGCTCGAGTATACAGATATAATTAAAGTGGATTTTCTCGCCACTCCCGCCTGCATGAGGGAGAGGATTGAGTTCGAAGCCAAAAGGCTCAAGCTCAAAATGGTAGCGGAAAAAGTCGAAACAAGAGCTGAGTTTGAGGATGCTAGAAGAAGGGGCTATGATTATTTTCAAGGCTACTTTTTTGAAAAGCCCACAATTGTATCAACTTATGATGTCCCGACCTATTTTCATTCTTATTATGAGATGATCCATAATCTCTCAACTGCTGATCCAAGCATAGATCTGATATCAAATCTGATTGAAAGAGATTTATCGCTTTCCTATAAGCTGCTGAGGCTGATCAACTCTCCAGCTTTCAGGCCTAAGCACAAGATAAACAGCATCAGGCAGGCGACGGTTCTGCTGGGGCTGAATGAAATCCAGAAATGGATATATGTGCTTGCTGTCAGGGAGTCAACCTTGGAAAAGAAGGCAGTCCAGAAGGAAACCATCAGGATTTGCCTGATAAGGGCAAAGATGGCTGAATCTGTTGCCGTTCTCAGGAAAAAGGGGGCTTTGAATGCCCAATATTTTTTGACAGGGATGTTTTCAATGATGGACACCATCCTTGGTGCATCAATGGAGGACATATTAACTGATCTGCCGCTTCAGGACGAAATAGGGGATGCGTTGAGGGGCATCGAAAATCCTTTGAAAAATGTGCTGGATCTTACGGTTGCTGTTGAAAGGGCTGACTGGAAGCTGATCAGTGAAAAAAGCAGGTGCCTTGATATAGAAGAGAATGCTCTTTTTCGCATATATTTCGATTCTATAGCCTGGGCCAATAGTCTGCTTTCAGAGGAATCTCTTTATATATGATTTCAGGTGACTCCAGAAGCGCCGGTCTGCGGCGCTTTTGAAGTTTATCAGAGCCACCGTCTTTGCGGTTTAACATATCTTTTTGCTTCTGCGGCCAAAAGCTTCCTTAATGATTTCTGGGATGCAGCAGCCATTATGTCCGCAGGGTTGGGGAATGTTCCGTGATCATTGAAGCGGACCCGGATAGAGCCATTGTAAATTTCTTCGTCCCCGTAATGGATCCTCGTATCAACAAAAGCGGTTTTTTCTGTTATCCCGTTTGCTGCCTCAAGCTCTTCAACCCTGCTGATGAAAAATTTGAACTTATATTCCTGCATCGCTTTGACTCACCTCCGGCCTGCACATAGGTCAATACCCGCCATATTGTATTCTAACTCATATCGTCCGCAAGAGGATTGAACTTCAGAAGAATTTATGGCAATCTATTATTATGATGATTTAGCAGGTTAAAGGAAAAATGGGGGTTTTGAAATGGAAATAAAAATACTGAAATGCCATGGGTCGGGCAACGACTTTTTGCTGATAGATGAAATATCAAAAAATTATGGATTTACTGAAGAGCAGCGGCGGGAGCTTGCCATCGCTCTTTGCCGCCGGGATTCTGAACTGGGGGCAGATGGAGTTCTTTTTGCAATGAAAAGTGATAAAGCTGATGCCCGGATGAGGGTTTTTAATGCCGATGGTTCAGAAGCTTCCATGTGCGGCAATGGCCTGCGCTGTGTCGCCCGCTATGTATGCGAACTATTAGATTTGAAGGAAGCGATCATTGAAACAATGAAAGCTGATTTGAAGGTTGAAAAGCGGCCGGATATCTTCCCGGAGATTCCAACCTATCTTGTTGAAATATCACCAGTCTCCTTCCAGCTTCGTGATTTGCCGCTTATGCTGAATCAGGAGACATTGAAGGATGAGAAAATAAGCTCGCTGTCAGATTCGCTTCATTTCACAGCTTTGGCTGTGCCCAATCCGCATCTGATTGCAGTTTGCAGCAAAGATGATATTCAATCAGATCTTCAAAAAGAAATCAGCGAGCAGGTCAATGGCCCGAATGAGCTGTTCCCTGATGGAGTGAATGTGAGCTTCATCAAGCCTCTTAAAGAGGAAAGCATTTACGTGAGGACTTTTGAGCGCGGAGTGGGCTTTACGAATGCCTGCGGAACTGCGATGTCAGCTTCCACCCTGGTTTCCTGCCTTCAAGGGATGAATAAGCTTGAAAGGCCGGTGGATGTGTACAATAATGGGGGGAAGGTCCAATGTGTCGCACATGAATCAAATGGCGGGTATTCAATCGATCTGATCGGGAACGCCACGTATATGTACCGTGTAGAGGTCTATATGGATCCTGCCCAGCCTAAGGCGTTTACATTGGGTGAGAAAAATTACTTTGAGGCCGAAGCAGGCCAGTATGGTAAGCTGCAGAAACATGCCGGTGAAATAATAGAGAAATACCTATGATGAGAAAAGAATGCTGCCGCCGCAGCATTCTTTTTCATTGAAGAAATATACTCTTCAGGTCTTTTTTTCAGCATTCAAAAACTCAAGCACCGGAGAAAAAGCCTGCAGATCCTTTGCGGCAAAATAGCCTTGCAGCGGGTCTCCCAGTTTGTTGATCCGTTTTACCACATTATCTACCCGGAATTCTTCCATCCTGAGCCGGTCATTGACTTCTTCCCAAAACAGCGGTGCCGCGATACCGGCATACTGGTTGCCTCTGGCTGAATATGGTGCCACGATCGTCTTTCCCTCTGCATGCTGGATATAATCAACATAAAGTCTGCCGCCCCGGTTTTTCTTCATTCTTTCAGTTGTAAAAAGGTCCGGTTCTTTGGATATCAGATAGTCAGCAATGAAAGAAGTGAACAGGCGTGTATCATCATAAGTGTAGGCATTCTCAGGAAGCGGGATGTAAACCTGCAGTCCTTTATTCCCGGATGTCTTCACAAATGAAGTGAGTTTAAGATGGTCAAGCACTTCTTTAATCATCAGGGCGGCCTTTATCGCAAGGGTGAAAGCGTCCCGGGACGGCGGATCCAGATCGAAGACGATTTCAGACGGACCTTGGCTTTTAATGGTCTGAAATGGTATATGAAATTCAAATGCCAGCTGATTGCCGAGCCAGAGAAATGTCTTGAGATTATTGCAGACAATATAATTGATTCCATCTGACATTTTTGTTTCAGCAAAATCAGGTGTATAGTCCGGTGCGTTTTTTTGGTAAAATGGTTCCCCGAAAATACCGTGCGGATACCTGATGACGGTGAGAAGCCTATCTTTTAAAAATGGCAGCATATATGGGGAAATTTCCCGCAGATAATGGATGAAGTCTATCTTCTTAAGGGCTGGCGTTTCCCAGATGGGTTTGTCAGGATGTGTGATTTCTACATCTTCGGGCAGGTTTTTCTGCTGTTCGGCAAATTGGCTGTAGGTGCACTGTTCGGGCATAAGGTCAAAACGGAATTGATGGAAGTGGGGCTCGCGCATCTGTCCATCATAAATCTCCAGGTACTTCAGTTCTGTACAAATGCCGGGATTTACATAAACAAATCTGCCATCTTCATCTCTTTTGTTGTTTTTGATTGTCTCCATAAGGGCCTTCTTTTCATCAGGCTTTAGCCCGAAGATAAATTGGCCGATATGATGGACCCTTCCGCCATCGAACACGCCTGCATAGAAATAACCATTTGATTTTTCATAAGCCGTGATAAAACATGACACATACTTCCAATTTTTATATTTTTGCCACGAAGTTGAGCGTTTTCCTTCCTCCCATTTGCTTTTCTCCTGTTTAGCCACAATTCCTTCGCCATCATGAAGGATCACCTGTTCCCACAGATTTTTGAAATCATCATATCTTGGTATCAGTTGAAGAAGCTTTGTGCTTTTTTCGTCAGGCTCAAGCGGGAGCTTTGCTGAAGTGAAGAACTTCTCCAATTCGGCCTTCCTCTCCTTATAATCCAATGCTGCAATGCTCTTTCCTTTAAGCTTTAATGCATCAAATATCAATAAGCGGCAGGGCGATTGCCTGGCTTTTTCCAAAATCCTCTTTTCTGAACGCATTCTCCCTCTTACTTGGATAGAACCAAAATGGGCTTTATGTTTATTTTCTAAATAAACAAGCTCTCCATCCATTTGAAGAGGAAGGAAGGGCCGGAACAGCGGGATGTTTTCCTCAAGAAAGGACCTGATTTCCGGAAAAAGTTCAAGCAGCGGTTTGCCATTTCTGCTCGTCAGAGAAAGTCCCATCTCATCCCACTCAAGAATGGCCCGGAATCCGTCGTATTTTACTTCATAAAACCAGCCCTTGGCATCTGGAGCATCAAAGGTCAGGCTCGGAAGCATCGGCTTCATAAAGACACTCCTTTTTTTTGCTTCATAATTTATACATCAGCTTGCGTATCTGCTCATCCTCCATTATTCCTTTCTGGCGGGAATCCTACTCTGCTGGCAGAAGTTATCTTGCATTTCATATGGTGAATCATCGCACATTATAGTTAAAGACTATAGAATGGAGAATCAGAATGCATACAATCTGGAAAGGAAGCATCAGCTTCGGGCTTGTCAATATACCGATTAAGCTCCATGCAGCAACAGAGGACAAGGATATTAAACTGCGGACGCTTCATAAAGAGTGCCATTCACCAATTAAATATGAGAAAATCTGTCCGGTCTGTGATACAGAAGTCAAGCCTGAGGATATTGTGAAGGCTTATGAATACACAAAGGGAAAATTCGTCGTTCTTGAAGACGAAGATCTGAAAAAATTAAAGCAGGCAAATGAAGATAAAGCTGTAGAAATTATTGATTTTGTAAAAATGGCCGAAATCGATCCCATCTATTATGACCGCAGCTATTATATGTCGCCAGGGGACGGGGGAGGGAAGGCTTATTCTCTCTTGAGAAAAGCCCTGGAAGACTCAGAGAAGGTGGGGCTGGCCAAAATCATCATCCGTTCAAAAGAGCAGCTGGCCGTTGTCAGGGTGTTTGAAAACACATTGATCATGGAAACCATACATTTCCCGGATGAAGTGAGGAAAGCCGGCGATGTCCCGAATGTCCCTTCTGAGGACAAAGTAACGGAAAAAGAGCTGGAAACTGCCATCATGCTCATCGATCAGCTGACTACAGTCTTTGAGCCGGATAAATATACGGACGAATACAGGACGGCGCTTCTGGATCTAATTGAATCAAAACGTACAGGCAAAGAAGTTGTCACTCCTGCAGAGAAGGAAACAAAGTCCAATGTCACAGATCTGATGGCAGCATTGCAGGCATCCATCGACAATACCAAACCCGCTAAGCCGAAAAAGCCGGCCGCTCGCAAGAAAAGGGCTGCTGCAAGGCCGAAAGAAAAGAAAGAAGCATAAAAAACCGCCTCTGTGCGGTTTTTTTCTTATTGAATAGCCGGATTATGTTCACAACCCGCCTAAATAGGCAATATAGAAGTATTGGTTAAAAACAAGAAAAGGAAGTCGTGTATGAAAAAACTGACGAGAATCAATACTTTGTATATTCTTTCTGCTGCTGCTCTTCTTGGCCTTTTTACTTTTCTTTTTGCTGAAATCGCAGAAGAGGTGAAAGAAAGCGAACTGGAGGCTTTTGACCATGCAATCATCAATATTGTCCAATCATTTATCAATGACCAGCTGACTGCATTGATGTTCGCGGTTACATTCCTGGGTTCTGTAAAGTGTCTTGTATTTCTGGCAGCAGCAGGTGGAGTTATACTCATGGTTTTCAAAAAATGGGCATTAAGCGTCTTTCTGCTGGCTGGGTCAGGTGGGGGTGCGCTGTTCAATCTGCTCCTCAAGTGGATTTTTAAACGGCAGCGGCCTGATATCCTCCCGCTCCTGAATGAAACAGGCTTCAGCTTTCCCAGCGGGCATTCTATGGGTTCTTTTATATTTTACGGAGCATCCGCCTATATATTGGTCCATCTGTTTTCGCGGCTCAGCCTGAAGCTTCTGTCTGTCACGGCAAATGTCCTGGTGATTCTTATGGTCGGCTTAAGCAGAATTTATCTGGGAGTTCACTATCCTAGTGATGTGATAGGCGGATTTCTTGCCGGGGGAGCATGGCTGGCTGCCTGCATCATACTTTTCAGGCTCTACGAATATCGGAAGAATCTGTAAAGGAATTCATGGAAAAATGCAGAATCCTATCATATGGCTGAAATTTAGTTAGGGTGGCAGGTGGAGTATTTACGGCCATTTAAATAAATGGCTGGCGCCTGCCGCGCATAGATTTGGAGGAGATTTTGGATGGATACATATATATTGTCGCTTGATCAGGGGACTACAAGCTCAAGGGCTATTTTGTTTAATCAAAAGGGAGAAATCATCCATTCTGCACAAAAGGAATTCACCCAGATTTTCCCGGCCCCCGGCTGGGTGGAGCACAGCGCTAATGAAATTTGGGGCTCAATATTGGCAGTTATAGCGGGCGTCCTCTCTGAATCGGGCATCAGCCCTAAGCAGATTGCAGGGATCGGCATTACAAACCAAAGGGAAACAGCTGTCGTATGGGATAAAGAAACAGGGCAGCCTATTTATAATGCGATTGTCTGGCAGTCCAGGCAGACAAGCGAAATCTGCAAAGAATTAAAAGATCAAGGATTTGAAGATTTATTCAGAAGAAAAACCGGCCTTTTGATTGATGCTTATTTTTCAGGTACGAAAATCAAATGGATCCTGGACCATGTTGAAGGAGCAAGGGAGAAGGCTGGCGAGGGGAAGCTGCTTTTTGGGACGATCGATTCCTGGCTCATCTGGAAGCTGTCAGGGGGCAGGGTCCATGTGACAGACTATTCAAATGCATCAAGAACGCTTTTGTTCAATATCCATGAACTGAAATGGGATGAAGAGCTATTGGAAATATTGGGGATTCCTTCTTCCATGCTCCCTCATGTCCGTTCTTCTTCAGAAGTATACGGAAAAACCGCTTCTTACCATTTCTTTGGCGAGGAGGTGCCGATCGCCGGAGCTGCGGGAGATCAGCAGGCAGCATTGTTCGGGCAGGCCTGTTTTGAAGAAGGAATGGTAAAGAACACATATGGAACAGGATGTTTTATGCTGATGAATACCGGTAAAAAGGCGGTAGTCTCAAATCATGGACTCCTGACCACCATTGCATGGGGAATCGGCGGGGAAGTGGAATACGCCTTGGAAGGCAGCATATTTGTTGCGGGTTCAGCGATCCAATGGCTCCGTGATGGGCTGCGGATGATCAAGAAAGCGGGAGACAGCGAAAGATATGCCTCCGCTGTAGGTTCAACAGACGGTGTCTATATAGTCCCTGCTTTTGTGGGCCTGGGAACACCGCACTGGGACAGTGACGTAAGGGGTTCTGTCTTTGGAATTACCAGGGGAACTACAAAAGAACATTTCATCCGTGCGGCGCTTGAATCACTGGCATATCAAACGAAGGATGTACTTGAAGCAATGGAAAGCGATTCTTCCATCAGGGTGAAAAGGCTCCGGGCAGACGGCGGAGCCGTCAAGAACAATTTTCTAATGCAATTCCAGGGCGACATCCTCAATGTTCCTGTTGAAAGGCCCGTTATCAATGAGACGACAGCCCTTGGAGCCGCCTATCTCGCAGGCCTTGCCGTCGGCTATTGGGGAAGCCGGGATGAAATAAAGAACCAGTGGTCCTGTGACAGGGAATTCACTCCAGCTATGGAGGAGGAAACAAGAAAGACCCTGTGTGAGGGGTGGGGGAAGGCGGTTGCTGCAGCAAAGGTTTTTAGATAATACTGATAATATGTCCCTGGTGCATAAGAGTGAGGTTGATTGAATTGGGTGCCATTAAAAAAGCAATATAGCCTTTATAGGCTTTTTTACTCTGCCTGCAGCCCAAAGATGTTTAAAGAGGGCTTTGCCTGCATAAGTATGAGCAATAGGGAAAGGAGGAGATCATGGTGATCAATATACTTCTGTTTGTAGATTCTGGTATTGATGACTCACTTGCTTTGATGTACGCCGTGCAAAATCCGGAATTGAATATTGTCGGGGTAGTAAGCGGGTATGGAAATATCACCAAGGAAGAATCCCTCAGAAATACAGCCTATCTCCTTAAACTTGGCGGCCGTGAGGATATTCCGATCATTGCGGGTGTTTCCGGGCCTCTCTCAGGCAAACCTGCCACATTTTATCCGGAGATACATGGAGAAGAGGGGCTCGGACCCATTCAGCCTCCTGAAGATTTTACCGGGGTGAAGGTTTATGATATCAATAAGATCATTGACATTATTAATCAGTACAAAAATGATATTGTCCTTGTTGGCTTAGGCAGGCAGACAGATTTAGCTCTCCCGCTGATTATTTATGGAGAGGATGCCTATAAGGATGTTAATGCAATCTATATGATGGGCGGTGCCTTTCTGGTTCCCGGCAATGTCTCAGCGGAAGCAGAGGCTAATTTTTATTCTGACCCCCTTGCTGCTGACATCGTTCTGGAAAAAGGAAGGAATGTATACCTTTTTCCACTTAATGTCACCAACAAAGCTGTCGTAACGCCTGAAATGATTGAATACATTTTCAAGAATACTAAGTCCCCATACAAAGATCTTATAAAGCCAGCCTTTGAATATTATTTCCAGGCTTATAAAAAAAACGTACCCGGCATAGGAGGCGCCCCCATTCATGATGCTGTCCCGCTGATTGTACTGACCAATACGGATTTAGCGAAATTCATTAAGCGGAGGGTCAGGGTTGAGCAGTTTGGCGGAGCGCAAGGTAAAACGAATGCTGATTTTCGGCCAAAGCCTGAGGAGCAGCCTGAGGATACTCTAGATTATATTGCAATGGAGATTGATACAGCTAAGCTTCTTGAAACGTTTATGCTGAACTTCACCGCCGTTTGACATTACAGGTTCAGGTGACGGACAGGAATTCGGCTGTTGATTTCCAGATAGTTGACAGTCTTTGATTTTATGATATACTAGTGAAGCACGTATTTGAGGATATCTGCGGGCAGAATGGAGCGGAACGCCATTTTGCAGATCATGCTCTTTAGATTTTTACTGCTTAGCAACAATAGGTTTATACCTTTAAGAATTAATTTGTGGACAGCTTGATGATCAGGTGCGGCTGCTGTACAGCAGGGTGCGGCCTGAATGGTATGATTTCTTCTTAATGCACATCTTCTATAAACCCGAAACATTTTCTTCGCATGAATTCAATTCAATAATGCGGTCTTTAAATGAATGAATCTTAAAGAGCTGCTATCTTATCCCGATTGTTTACCTGATTCTCGCTGGCGCGGTCTCGGAGCCGCAAGGATGGAAGAGAGGCAGGGCTTTCATTGTTTTAGGTTAAAATTACATTTAATAATATACTATATATAGCCTCAAATATGATAAAAAGGACAGCGTGCTTGCATGCTGTCCTTTTTCAATTCACTGATATACGCCTAAAGTAATACTTTATATGATACTAGCAGCGCGTGTTGAAAATACGAACGTTTATATAGAGTATTATTCATATCATCTGTGTTTTGTGATATAATTGTGATGGGGAAAATATTAAAAAAGGCGCAGTGACTGACGACGATAGTGGAAGAAACCACAGTGGAGCTGCGTACATATATATAGCCGGTCGTCTGGGCAGCCAGCAGACTGCTTTGGCATTTGCAAAAGCGGACTGAATCTTATACCTGGAGGTTGTATGCTATGAACGAAAAAATGATTCTTGATGGTAAGCGGGTGGCAGCTGATATTAAAGAAGGATTGATGCCAAGGGTGGAAAACCTCAGGGAAAAAGGCATCACTCCCTGCCTTGCCACAATCCTGGTTGGAGATGATCCATCTTCTGAGACTTATGTCAGAATGAAAGGAAATGCCTGCGCCCGGCTTGGCATCCGGTCTGAACGAATTCACATGCCGAAAGAAACCACAACAGAAGAACTGGTAAAAAAGATTGAGGAACTGAATCAAAATAAGGAAGTTCATGGCATCCTGCTTCAGCATCCTGTTCCTGGACATATAGATGAGCGGAAGGCATTTGAAACTATCAGCATTGAGAAGGATGTTGACGGCGTGACAAGCCGCGGATACGGGCAGACTGCCTTGGGATTTGGTACATATCCCTCATGCACCCCTGCAGCAATTATGGCAATTATCGATTATTATAAACTTCCGGTTGAAGGGAAGCATGCTGTAGTGGTAGGGAGAAGCCCGATCCTCGGCAAACCGGTTTCTGCGTTGCTTTTAAACAGGAATGCGACAGTAACAACTTGCCACTCCTATACAGAAAACCTTTCCCAGTTTGTTGGGCAGGCCGATCTTGTCATTGCAGCTGTCGGAAAGCCGGAATTTATAAAAGGAGATTGGATCAAGCCCGGGGCTGTCATTCTGGATGCGGGATATAATAAAGGGAATGTTGGGGACGCGGAATATGAAAGCTGCTTAGAAAAGGCATCAGCCATTACACCTGTGCCAGGCGGGGTCGGCCCCGTCACAATTTCCATGCTGCTGAAGCATACGGTTGTAGCAGCTGAAAAGACGCTGGAGACAGGCTCCTGAACAAAAGGTTGACTTGTTCTTTTTAATGAAGTAATATTAAGTTAACACTTTAAGATTCGTTTTATATATTTGGATAAGTAGTCGAAGCTGCAAGATTGTAGTCGGATCTTAAACTTCTTCAACAAAGCAGGCTGCGATTTTTTTGTTTTTATATTATACCGCAAACTTATAGTGAAACACTTTTTGGAGGTTTTTATACATGAACACAGGTAAAGTAAAATGGTTTAATGCAGAAAAAGGATTTGGATTTATCGAAACATCAGAAGGCCAAGACGTTTTCGTTCACTTTTCAGCTATCCAGTCTGAAGGTTTCAAGTCTTTAGAAGAAGGCGAAGCAGTATCTTTCGAAATCGTTGAAGGCAACCGTGGACCACAAGCTTCTAACGTAGTTAAAGGCTAATAGCATTAATGATGAGGTGATGCATGGCAAAGCATGCATCGCCTTTTTGTGTATTGAAACGGACGGCAATTTTAAAAAAAGAAGCAGGATCCTAAATAAGGCTTTTCTTTCCTTCATTTACTCCATTTTGTATCCTTCCACCATTCCCCTAGAATACCGCCCGGGAGGCGGACTTTGATTGTGCTTTAAATATAATCACTTGGGCGGGGTTTAAACTTATTTGAATCGGAAATGTAAAAAAGAGATAGAAAGTGGTTAGCCTAGAAATATACCTGCTGCAACCCTATAAACAATTGATAAGAATCAAATGGTTAAAAATTAAGGAGGATTTACACTTTGACAACTTTTTCGGATTTTAATTTAAGCAAAGAGCTTGAAAAAGCAGTTTCCAATATGGGCTTTGAAGAGCCTACCCCAATCCAGGCACAGGCCATCCCGATCGGGCTGAGCGGCAGGGATATGATTGGCCAGGCGCAGACCGGGACAGGGAAAACCACTGCTTTCGGCATTCCGCTTTTGGAAAAGATAGACATAACTGAAGGAATTCAGGGCCTTGTGCTGGCTCCTACCCGCGAGCTTGCCGTACAGGTGGCTGAAGAATTGAACCGGATTGGACAGGTGAAAGGCGTCCGTACCCTGCCGATTTATGGCGGCCAGGACATTTCCAGGCAAATCCGCGCTTTGAAGAAGGACCGGGGCCCGCATATTATTGCAGCTACGCCGGGAAGGCTGATTGATCATATCGAGAGAAAGACAATCCGCCTGAATAAAATTAAATTGGCTGTGCTTGATGAGGCTGATGAAATGCTGAATATGGGCTTTATCGAGGATATTGAACGCATCCTCAGCGAAGTGCCTGAACAGCGCCAGACTTTGCTGTTTTCAGCAACAATGCCAAGGCGCATCCAATCTCTGGCAGAAAGATTCATGACAGAACCAGAGATGGTTCAAGTCAAGTCGAAGGAACTTACTGTAAAAAATATTGAGCAGCATTATATGGAAGTGCATGAAAAGCAGAAATTCGATGTTTTATGCAGCATGCTGGACATCCAGTCCCCGGAACTTGCTATCGTGTTCGGACGCACTAAGAAGCGTGTGGACGAAGTTGTGGAAGGGCTGATCAAACGCGGCTATTCTGCTGAAGGCATCCATGGGGATGTTCCTCAGAATAAGCGTGACCAGGTTATCCGCCGCTTTAAGGAGCAGACGATCGATATCATGGTGGCGACAGATGTGGCTGCAAGGGGACTTGATATCAGCGGTGTGTCACATGTATACAACTTTGATATCCCTCAGGACCCGGAAAGCTATGTACACCGTATAGGCCGGACTGGGCGCGCAGGGAAAAAGGGACTTGCCGTAACATTTGCATCCCCGCGTGAAATCGATCATCTGAAGCTCATCGAGCGGGTAACGAAAACAAAAATGACGAAAAAGCCGATACCTAGCTTTACTGATGTAATTGCCGGCAGCCAGCAGGCAACCATCAATAAAATGATGAAGGTTATCGAAAATGAAGAATATAACGAATATAAAAGATCTGCAGAGAGTTTGCTTGAAGAAACAGATTCAGTCACCCTGCTGGCAGCTGCTCTTAAGCTGCTTACAAAAGAGCCTGATGTGACACCTGTCAAGCTGACTGCTGTTGAACCGATCCGCTCAAGAAAGCCGAAGTTCGACCGTGACAGAACCCGCCGGAACGATAGAAGCCGGAGTGGTGGAAGCGGACGCGACCGCAGAAGAGGCAGAAGCGGAAAATCAGGTTTTACTCCTAACTCAAAGGGGTAATATATGATTAAGGGCAAGTTTAAGGATTTTATTTGAGGATGGAATATCTTTCCTCAAAAAAATTTAAAAAATGATTATAAAATCTGTAAAACTTACCCATATTAATACAGCAGGGCATTCGCCCAAAGATTTTGTTGAAATTTAGGAGGAAAAGTAAATGGCTACAGGTAAAGTAAAATGGTTCAATGCAGAAAAAGGTTTCGGATTTATCGAAGTTGAAGGTGGAGAAGATGTATTTGTTCATTTCTCTGCAATCCAGTCTGAAGGCTTCAAAAGCCTTGATGAAGGTCAAGAAGTTGAATTTGACATTGAAGAAGGCCAGCGTGGACCGCAGGCTGTTAATGTGACGAAACTATAATATTGACTTCATATGATGAAGAGTCTCCTAGCGGGGCTCTTCTTTGCTTTACAAAGGAGGGGAAGGTTTGCTTATAACCGCCTTATCGGATACCCATATGCCAAAAAGGGGAAGGAAGCTGCCTAAGCTTCTTGCAGAATATCTGAAAATCTCTGATGTCATCATTCATGCCGGTGATTGGCAGGACTTGTCTGTTTATAAGGAACTCGCATCTTTCGGGAGGCTGGAAGGGGTACTGGGCAATACGGATAGCGGAGAGCTTAAGGGATTGCTGGAGGAAAAGATCATCCTGGAAATAAACAGTTATAGAATAGGTGTTGTGCACGGACATGGAAAAGGGAAGACGACGGAAAAAAGGGCGCTTGATGCTTTTGCAGCCATAGAGCTGGACTGTGTTATCTACGGGCATTCCCATATTCCCGTCCTGAAAAAGGAAAACGGGACCCTCATTGTAAACCCTGGTTCGCCTGTTGATAAAAGGAGGCAGCCGCGGTTTTCTTTTGCAGTAATCAGAGCAGAGGAAGAGCTCTCAGCAGAGATTGTTTATTTTGATAAAGAAACATAAGGGAAAAAGCAGGGCGCATTTGCGTCCTGCTAATCAAGTTTCAGTTCATAATAATCCTGGGATTCAAGCGGGATGAATCCGCATGATGTATAAAGCTTTAGGGCATTGTTATTTTCTGCGGCCACTTCCAGGAAAATATCCCTCTCTTGTTTCCTTTCCATCCCTATAATTCGGCTTAAAACGGTTTTTCCGATGCCGCGCCCCTGAAACTCCGGAAGGATGGCAAATCCATAGATCCAGCTCTCTTGGCCTTCAGTCTGGATCCTTACTTTTCCGGCGGGGATACCATGGTATTCAATAATGAATGAAGTCTGTTCCTGGTCGGCTGCTGTTTGCTTATAAAACATCGCTGCATCCTTTTCGGACATGCTGAAACAAAGAACATCCAATCTAATGCTTATTTCCGCATCTCCGGCCGTTGCGTTCCTTATGGCTACCCCTTCTTTTTCAGATATAGCAACCGAATGAAAGTACTTCATCTGATGCTTCATCTGATGCTCTGTGAATGAGTACGTGCAAGGAAGCGACTTGAAAAGCTGTTTGGCAGCGCCGGACTCCGCTGGGGCATTTAAAAGGACCTCCGTAACGCCAGCCAACTGTGTTTCAGCTTGTCTTAAGAGGGCTGTGAAGACTCCCTTCTGCCGATGCTCAGGATGAACCATTCCGCAGACCTCCATTTTAGCTCCAAAAGGATAAAGCGCTAAAAAACCTGTCAATCTTCCGTCCTTATAAGTGAAGAAGTCCGTTTGTGCCTCGATATGCCTTGATTTCAGCATATCCCAATTAAGTTTCAGCCTGAAATTTTCGTGTTTTTCACAAATGTCCTGAAGTTCCCTGATATCTTTCAGCTGTCTTTCTGTAAGCATCGCTGTTCCCCCTGTCTTTTATATCTATATTAGCGTGAGGAAGAAAAAAGCGATATATATATATGTGAAAACCATAAGAATTATGAAATCAGTGGCATTTAATTGTGTAGTTCAGCAGGAATGGTTATGATAAGTAGAGTAATGATTCCGGAGGTGTTGTATAGTGAAAAGTTTCACAGTTGAATTTCACAAAGAAGATCAGGTTGAAGCCATGAAGGTTAATAAATTGAATGAAGAGGATTTCAATACTGCCACAGAAGGCGGGACAAGGCATCTTTTCGAACTTGATACAAATGTCGGCTTCTTTATTTACTTTGATGCCATCAGCAAAGAGGGGGAAGAATCTTATTTGGTCCTCCATTATGAAGAAGAGAATGAAGATCCAAGTGCCTGTTATTCATTTGAGCTGAAGGATTTCTATCAATTTGCGGCACTCCAGCTGAACGATCTTGAATTCAGTGAAGAAGCAGGGGACGATAGTGAAGGTGAAGAGGAAGAAGTGTACGGGCCTATCCATCATCTTGCACATCTTATGTACCATATCATTGAAGAAGGAAAAAAAATTGAGGAATAGAAAAGGAAAAAGAGCAGCTCGCTGCTCTTTTTTTTACGGGGGGAATTATGCTATTGATATACTCCCGTAAGGAAATTTATGATGCTGGGAGATTAGTCCGGCAATAACTTTCCACCATCTTTTCTTCTTCTTCATCAAGTGCAAAATCCAGAGCTTTTTCGTCTGAAAAAAAGAAGTGGTAATTAAGGATTTTTGAACCTTTTTCATCTTTGTAAAAAAGGACGCGCAGGCTCAGGCCCTCATCGGAGTGCAATTCATCTTCTTCCGGAACTTCTATATCTATAAGGAACTCAAACCTCTGCCCTTCGAGTATCCCTGTAGGATCAATGATTTCTTCGATCGAATGCCCTGTAATTTCCATCTGTATCATCCTTTCTATTATCTCTGATTATCGACATTCGTAATTATACACTTTTATGCAACCCTGCGTAATCTTTTGTTCTTATCCTTCTTCAAATCCAGGTTTTTCATCCTTAACTGGCACTGATTCACAATAACAAAATTTAAATTGGTACATTGACAAAAACAGGGAAATGCTGTATACTTATAAAGTATTTAATTCAGCTAATTACATTTAATTTCAGATTCACTTGTTATAAAGGATCTAGTCCATTTATTTTATAACGGGTGAATTTTTATTTTCCAAGGGCTTCAGCTCTTTGAGGAGGTGCCTTTTATGGCAATGGGATTCGGGAGAAAAAATACCGAAGAAGTAAAAACGGAAGAAGTGAAAGTCTGGGAATGTATTTCTGACAGCTGCAAGGGATGGCTGCGTGATAATTTTAAAAGCAGCGATAAGCCGGCTTGCCCCCTTTGCAACAGCGAAATGAAGGAATCGACTAAGCTGC
Source organism: Bacillus sp. SRL543 (assembly GCF_984799205.1). Classification (NCBI taxonomy): domain Bacteria; kingdom Bacillati; phylum Bacillota; class Bacilli; order Caryophanales; family Bacillaceae; genus Bacillus; species Bacillus sp. SRL543. Next base: position 3,011,551 of record NZ_OZ481794.1, on the reverse strand, counting down.
TTCAGGTTGTTGTTAATAATAGCATCTACTCTAAATAAGGAAACCAAATGGCCTAGCCATTTGGTTTTTTTTCGTTTATAAACGGTAATGATTCAAGATGACTATGAAGTCTCGCCGTACGCCAGGCAGCAGCGCCTTCCCCGGGGGTCACATGCAAATCCTCCGATAAAGGCCAAAAAAACGAACTTTCGGGAGGAACGACATGGCGACCGAAGGAAGCTGCTCATCCAGATGTTGTCTATGGCTTGGCGTTCTCTAGTCTGCGTTCCTTTTTGATCCATGCACTTCTTTGTTCTATGCTTGGATGAATCAGGCAGCAGCGGGCAACCTAAAGAAAAACCTCTGAATATGATGGATGTGAAGAAAGCAGTGTCGAACATGCATCTTTTTGTTGCTTTGATATTTCTTAGTATTGTGTTAATGATTATATCCTTCAGGAAAGACATACGGGTGGCGCTACCGCTCTATTTCTTTGTGATGGGACTGTCCTTTATATTGGAATATATAGTTTTTATTCTGGGAGAGGCATATACATACAAGCCGGCTGTATTTGATGAAAAGTGGTTTGATGCAGTATTTGGTGCAAGCGTTTCGCAGGCGCTTTTTATACCTGCTGTACTTACAGCGGTCTCCATTTTCCGTTTTGGCTTTCTATGGAGGCTTGCTGTCATAGCCGTAATCTTTTTGATAGAGAGCTTTTTCTTGAAAGAGGGCGTCTATGAACAGTATTGGTGGAAAACATGGTACACAAGCTTAATCCTTTTTGCAGCTATGTTTGTCGTCGACAGTTGGAGGGATTCATTAAAAAATCCTTCACCTTTTGTAAGATTTGTGACGGTTTATATGGCAATTACCACTATTATTCAGTCTGTAGTTTTTTATACGGTAATTTTCTTTGGGATACATATCTATCATCCAGGCATTTTTCAGTCGTATGTCCGTGATCAGATAGCTTTCAGCACACTCTTATGGCTGATTTACAGCCTGATTTTAGCTGTAATAGTCATCTGCGAATTCAGGAAGGCAGTATTTGCAGGGCTATTTGCGGGAGCTTGGCTTTTTGAAAAGCTTTTGATCCAGGCAGGTGTTTTGACTATTTCGCATTTGTGGAGTCCGTTATATTCAGCCGGGCTCATTACATTGTTCTGCTTTTTGATCGGCAAGCTGGCCGTTCTTATCTTTCCTGATATTGAAGGTAAATCTGTATAATGTCCTTTCACGCGAAATGCATTATAATAAAAGAAATAATGCACTCTTTAAGGAGTAAGTTTTCATGGATGAAGTTCAACGGCTTAAACAGGAAAATGCCGAATTACTGAAGGAAATATCACAACTTAAAAAAAACGCAGAAAAAACCCAGAGTCATTGGCCTGGACTGGATAAAGGGGAAGAAGGCGTTTCATTTGAGCAGCTGGAAAGCTTCCTGAATCCTATACTTGATCTGGTTCCACATCATATTGTTTTTATAGATGGGAGCGGACATATAACGCTATGCAATCTCCAGGCTGCGAGAGACCTTCATGCTGACAGAAGGGAAATACTGGGGCGCCATATCAGGGAGCTGCTCAAAATACCTGATGATAAAATCAATTTGCTTGAATCCCTAAGGACGAAGAAGCCGATCAACAACAGGGAAGTACTTGACAAAAATTACGGAATCAATAATACAAGGATCATATTGGATGAAAGTGGAAATGTGAAAAGGGTATTGGGTGCGTTCCAGTTCCTTAATGGAGTGAAGGAAGCGGAAAAGCAGGCTCTGGCAGGGAGGATTGCAGCAGGTATAGCCCATGAAATCAGAAACCCGCTTACCACGGTAAGAGGCTACCTCCAGCTTCTGCAAAGCAAGACCAGCCAAGAGGTCTCTGAGCTATTCTCTTCCCTGCTGATTCCTGAAATTGACAGGGCCAATAAAATCATCACAGATTTTCTCAGGATAGCAAAACCCTGGGAAACGACCAGCGAGCTGCTTCACACAAAAGAATTTATACTGGAATATACAGGCAAATTCCTGAATAGCGAGGCGCTTCTTTATAATGCGGAAATTGAATATCATATTACAGAAATGGCAGATGAAACAATTTTTAAAGGTGATCGTGATGAATTGCTTCAGGTATTCATCAACCTTTTCAGGAATGCGTTCCAGGCTAAAGGAAACGAACCTCTTAAAATAATCATATCTGTCAAAAAGGTGGACTCTTTTATCAGAATCGAATTCAGGGATAATGGAAAGGGGATCCCCTCCTCTATTCTGCCCCATATTTTTGATCCTTTCTTTACGACGAAAGATGACGGAACAGGCCTGGGCCTCTCTGTTTCCAAAAAGGTTATCGAAAATCACGGAGGCATGATGAATGTAATGAGCGATGGGCACGGAACGCAGTTTATCATTGACCTTCCCGTTGAAGGCCTGTACGGCTATAAATAATTTATTCGTACAATCACCCATAATGGGCCCTGCTGAATATGAATAATTAAATTCCTGTAACTCCCGCGGTTAAAGCCGGAGGGGGTTATAAGTGATTACTTGAGCGGAAAGTACCCCATTTTAAAGGCAGGCTGAACCCTGCATGGGCTGTTCTTTCGCTGAAAATTCCAGTCAGCAGGGAGGGAATCAGGTTGGATGACAAAAAAAGTCCGCTGAACTATACAGCAGTGGGCGATTCGATTACTGCCGGTGTGGGTGCTTCTTTCTTTTCGCCCGGCTTCGTGCCTCGATTTGCCAGACTTGCCGAAGAATCCCTTGGCAGGAGGGTTGCCTTTAAAACTTATGCGAGGCCCGGAGCTCTTTCAGGGGAAGTTCTGGAAGCTATCAGGTCTCCTATAGTATCCAGTGCATTAGCAGAATCAGAACTAATTACGATTACAGCCGGAGGCAACGATCTTATTCAGGGTTTAAGGTCATATCAGCTGACAAAAAATGAAGAAGAAATTTCTTCGCGCCTGAACATTTCGGCAGAAAAGGTAAGCGGCATCGTTAGCCATATAGCCGGGTTGAAAGCAGAGTATGGAGGACCTTATATGGTTTATCTCTTAAACCTGTATAGTCCTGTCCCGGAGGAAGAAACAGCCGGCAGGTGGATCAGAAAGTTCAATAAACAGCTCCAGCAGCTGTGCGATCACCATCATTTTCGGACAGTGAATATATACCAGGCATTTAAAGGGAACGAGAATGATCTTGTGGCAATGGACAGAGTGCATCCCAACGACAGCGGCTATAATCGCATTGCTGAAAAAATAAAAGATACTGGCTATGGACTTCTGATCTGCCAATAGACAGGTTCCGGCTCAAGGGAGGGCGCCTGTCTTGTTTTTTTGTAAAACCAATAATTACCACCTCATTTGCTGTTGACCATCTGCTCTAGTGTTGTTATTATAAATGAACAGCAATCGACATTAGCTGCTGATTATTTTTCCATACCAATCTATGAATCTCCAACAAAGATTTTAGAATAATCATGTTGACAACAGATTGGTAAACTGGTATTATAATAAAGCTGCTTCAGAAGAGCGCTATCGAAAGATCGTCCTTTGAAAACTGAACGAACAAAAACGTCAACGTAAATCTTATTTTTATCAGAGCTAAATCTTACTCTTATATGGAGAGTTTGATCCTGGCTCAGGACGAACGCTGGCGGCGTGCCTAATACATGCAAGTCGAGCGGACGGATGGGAGCTTGCTCCCTGAAGTCAGCGGCGGACGGGTGAGTAACACGTGGGCAACCTGCCTGTAAGACTGGGATAACTTCGGGAAACCGGAGCTAATACCGGATAATGCATTTCCCCTCATGGGGATATGCTGAAAGATGGTTTCGGCTATCACTTACAGATGGGCCCGCGGCGCATTAGCTAGTTGGTGAGGTAACGGCTCACCAAGGCAACGATGCGTAGCCGACCTGAGAGGGTGATCGGCCACACTGGGACTGAGACACGGCCCAGACTCCTACGGGAGGCAGCAGTAGGGAATCTTCCGCAATGGACGAAAGTCTGACGGAGCAACGCCGCGTGAGTGATGAAGGTTTTCGGATCGTAAAACTCTGTTGTCAGGGAAGAACAAGTGCCGGAGTAACTGCCGGCACCTTGACGGTACCTGACCAGAAAGCCACGGCTAACTACGTGCCAGCAGCCGCGGTAATACGTAGGTGGCAAGCGTTGTCCGGAATTATTGGGCGTAAAGCGCGCGCAGGCGGTCTCTTAAGTCTGATGTGAAAGCCCACGGCTCAACCGTGGAGGGTCATTGGAAACTGGGGGACTTGAGTGCAGAAGAGGAAAGTGGAATTCCACGTGTAGCGGTGAAATGCGTAGAGATGTGGAGGAACACCAGTGGCGAAGGCGACTTTCTGGTCTGTAACTGACGCTGAGGCGCGAAAGCGTGGGGAGCAAACAGGATTAGATACCCTGGTAGTCCACGCCGTAAACGATGAGTGCTAAGTGTTAGAGGGTTTCCGCCCTTTAGTGCTGCAGCTAACGCATTAAGCACTCCGCCTGGGGAGTACGGCCGCAAGGCTGAAACTCAAAGGAATTGACGGGGGCCCGCACAAGCGGTGGAGCATGTGGTTTAATTCGAAGCAACGCGAAGAACCTTACCAGGTCTTGACATCTCCTGACAACCCTAGAGATAGGGCGTTCCCCTTCGGGGGACAGGATGACAGGTGGTGCATGGTTGTCGTCAGCTCGTGTCGTGAGATGTTGGGTTAAGTCCCGCAACGAGCGCAACCCTTGATCTTAGTTGCCAGCATTCAGTTGGGCACTCTAAGGTGACTGCCGGTGACAAACCGGAGGAAGGTGGGGATGACGTCAAATCATCATGCCCCTTATGACCTGGGCTACACACGTGCTACAATGGATGGTACAAAGGGCTGCAAGACCGCGAGGTTAAGCGAATCCCATAAAACCATTCTCAGTTCGGATTGCAGGCTGCAACTCGCCTGCATGAAGCTGGAATCGCTAGTAATCGCGGATCAGCATGCCGCGGTGAATACGTTCCCGGGCCTTGTACACACCGCCCGTCACACCACGAGAGTTTGTAACACCCGAAGTCGGTGGGGTAACCTTTTGGAGCCAGCCGCCTAAGGTGGGACAGATGATTGGGGTGAAGTCGTAACAAGGTAGCCGTATCGGAAGGTGCGGCTGGATCACCTCCTTTCTAAGGAATATATACAAGACGTGACGGTCTTTGTTCGTTCAGTTTTGAGAGTATGATCTCTCATTTTGTTCTTTGAAAACTAGATAATGTAATGAAGAAGACATTACCGAGTAATCGCCATTTTAGGTTTTCTCTCTTATATCAAATAAGAGTTTAAAAACCGTGAGGGTGATGAGAAGCGAACAGATCGAGGAATTGATTGAGGAAGCACCGGAGCGTATGTTTTGTATACGTGAGGATGCTGACGATTGAGATGACGAAGAGATGTGAAGCTTATCAGCAGCCGAACAGGTTAAGTTAATAAGGGCGCACGGTGGATGCCTTGGCACTAGGAGCCGATGAAGGACGGTACTAACACCGATATGCTTCGGGGAGCTGTAAGTAAGCTTTGATCCGGAGATTTCCGAATGGGGAAACCCTCTATCCGTAATGGGATGGAACCCTTGCCTGAATACATAGGGCATTGGAGGCAGACCCGGGGAACTGAAACATCTAAGTACCCGGAGGAAGAGAAAGCAAACGCGATTCCCTGAGTAGCGGCGAGCGAAACGGGATTAGCCCAAACCAGGAGGCTTGCCTCCTGGGGTTGTAGGACACTCTACACGGAGTTACAAAGGAACGGAGTAAATGAACAGGCATGGAAAGGCCGGCCATAGAGGGTAACAGCCCCGTAGTTGAAACTTCGTTCCCTCCAGAGTGGATCCTGAGTACGGCGGGACACGAGAAATCCCGTCGGAAGCAGGGAGGACCATCTCCCAAGGCTAAATACTCCCTAGTGACCGATAGTGAACCAGTACCGTGAGGGAAAGGTGAAAAGCACCCCGGAAGGGGAGTGAAACAGATCCTGAAACCGTGTGCCTACAAGTAGTCAAAGCCCTATGACCTTCGGGTCAGGGTAATGGCGTGCCTTTTGTAGAATGAACCGGCGAGTTACGATTACATGCGAGGTTAAGTTGAACAGACGGAGCCGCAGCGAAAGCGAGTCTGAATAGGGCGAATGAGTATGTGGTCGTAGACCCGAAACCAGGTGATCTACCCATGTCCAGGGTGAAGTCCAGGTAACACTGGATGGAGGCCCGAACCCACGCACGTTGAAAAGTGCGGGGATGAGGTGTGGGTAGCGGAGAAATTCCAATCGAACCTGGAGATAGCTGGTTCTCTCCGAAATAGCTTTAGGGCTAGCCTCATGTTGTAAGAGTCTTGGAGGTAGAGCACTGTTTGGACTAGGGGCCCCCATCGGGTTACCGAATTCAGACAAACTCCGAATGCCAAAGACTTATCCATGGGAGTCAGACTGCGAGTGATAAGATCCGTAGTCAAAAGGGAAACAGCCCAGACCACCAGCTAAGGTCCCAAAGTATACGTTAAGTGGAAAAGGATGTGGAGTTGCTTAGACAACCAGGAT